>NZ_CP154826.1:2797408-4196112 GCF_039613825.1 Diaminobutyricibacter sp. McL0608
GGTCGTCCCAGTACATCTTGAGCACGATCTTGCGGTAGTAGTCCGGATCATGGACTTCCCAGCTCACGCCGAGCGCGTTGTGGATCTCCAGCATCGGCACGCCGACGACCGCCGGGTCGATCTGGCCAGGGCCGGGCTGGATGCGCGACGACTGCGTCATCCAGATGTGCGTGATAAAGCCCGGACCCTCGATGTCGGCAAGCACGCGCTCCTCGCCCGGCATCACGATCCAGTTGTCCCGGTTGCGGCCCGTCTGGTCGAAACTCGACGCCCGTGCGGTTCGGGTATCGCGACTCACGGTCAGGTTGCCGAGCAGGCCGCTCGGCAGGTAGGGGTTGTTCATCGGGGCTCTTCCTTGAGTGTGAAAGGAGTGTCTAATGCGTCGAAACGTTTGCGCAACTGATGCTAGCTGGCATAGTAGATGCTGGCAACTCGATACTGCGATCGACTCGACGCAGTACATTCCAAACGTCCGCCATCAGGACGACGAACAGAGGTAGACATGGCAACGATCGTCGAAGTAGCGGCACTTGCCGGCGTATCGACATCCACCGTTTCGCACGTGCTGAACGAAACCAGGCATGTCGAGCCGGCTACCCGGCGGCGGGTGATGGATGCGATCGAGAAGACCTCGTATCGTCAGGATGCGCTGGCCCGCGCCATGCGGCGATCGCGAACCGACAGCATCGGTCTCGTGATCCCCGACGCGGGCGAGCCCGCATTCGCCGAAATGGTCCACGGGGTGGAGCAAGCGGCCGCGAAGCTCGGCCTCACACTTCTCCTGTCGAACTCGGCCGAGAGCGCCGAGCGCGAGGCCAAGGCGGTGAAGGTGCTCCTCGAAAGACGGGTCGACGGGCTTATTCTCGCCCGGTCCGCCAACTCGTCAGAAAGCATCATCGACGAGCTGAAGAATGAGAGCGCGGCTGTGGTCCTTCTCGACCGCATGTCGCCAAGCTCACCCTTCGACCAAGTCGGCACAGAGAACCGACAACCCATGCGTTCTCTGGTCTCGCACCTCGTCGATGCCGGTCATCGCCGAATGGTCCTGGTCGCGGGAGACCGTCGTGTCTCGACTCTTCGAGAGCGCGCGGACGGGTTCACGATCGGGGTCATCGAGGCCGGACTGGATCCTTCCGACCAGATCGTCATCGCCTCGAACGGCCCGGAGAACCCGCTCGCTGCCGAAATCGCCAAGGCAATCGATGATCCGCGCGGCCCGACCGCCTTCATCGCGTGCAGCACAGTCCTCGCCGTCGCCACGCTCGAACAGTTGAAGGCCGCGAACAAGCGCATCCCCCGCGATGTCGCGTTCGCCACTTTCGACGGATTCAGCCATTCGGATCTGTTCGAGCCGAGCATCACGACGGTGCGGCAGCCTGCGCTCGAGGTGGGCATCGCAGCGGTCGATCTTCTGAAGGATCGCCTGGCCGGCTCAACATCGATGCCCAGGATTGTCCACCTCGAGCAGTCCATCGAATATCGCGAGAGCACGCGTGGCTATCGATTCGGTGCGCATCCGGATGAGACCATCTAGCACCCGCAATCACAGCCGCCGGATTCATCGACCGGCTTGACAACCCGACGCATGCACGTCTAGCTTACGAAATGAGACGCGCAAACGTTTCGATGAAACCCGGCTCCGGCGGCTCTGTAGACCGCCCCCATCAATGGAGATGAAATGCACAGCACGCACCATCCGAAGAGACTCGCAGCTGTAGTTGCTGTCGCGACTGCAGTCGCATTGAGCATCGCAGGATGCTCGGCCGGATCGTCCAGTGGTCCGACGAAGATCAGCCTGTCGATGCAGAACCCGAACGTGAAGACTGCTGACCCCGCGACCTGGGCCATCGTCCAGGCTTTCGAGAAGAAGTACCCGAACATCTCGGTCACCGTCACCGGTCAGCCCGTGGCCCAGCACCTCCAGGCCATCTCGGTCGCAGCCCAGAGCCACACGCTCCCCGACATCTTCTGGGTCTACAAGTCCACTGCGGAGCAGATGAACAAGGCGGGCGACCTCATGGATCTCGCGCCGGTGCTGAAGAGTCTCGGCCTCACCGACAAGATCGCCTCGAGCACTCTGGACAACTTCTCCACCGGCAAGGTCACCTACGGCGTCCCGTACCAGGGCCTCCTGACGGGCATCTGGTACAACAAGAAGATCCTCAGCGACAACGGGCTGACCGTTCCGAAGACGTTCGACGACTTCGTCAACGTCGCCAAGACCCTGCACAGCAAGGGCATCACGACCCTCTCCGACGGCGCCAACCAGTCGTCGTTCTCGGTCTGGTCCTTCCTCGTCGACCTGGATCGCTACGGCTGGGAGAGCAAGGAGGCTTCGATCCTCGCGGGCACATCCAGCTACGACAACCCGGACTTCATCAACTTCTATGACAGCATCGCCAAGCTCCGCAAAGCGGGAGCCTTCCCGTCCAACGTGACGACGCAGACCTACCAGCAGGCGGTCAACGAGTTCACCAGCGGCAAAGCGGCGATGCTGGATGCGGGCATCTGGGCTTCCAGCGCCATCCAGGATTCATCGGTGGCACCCGACGCCGGCTTCTGGAACGGGCCGACCTTCTCCGACGGCGTTGGCAAGCAGGACATCGTCATGAACGTCGCCTCGGCCCCGTTCGCGGTCAGCGCTGACGTGCAGAAGAATGACAAGAAGAGCGCGGCCGTCAAGAAGTTCATCGCTTTCTACTACAGCGACGCAGCGCAGCAGCTGCTCGTCGACAACGGACAGCCGCCCGTGACGAACTACACGCCCAAGCTCGACGCGACGAAGCAGAGCGTCCTGAAGGGCGCCCTCGAGGCGTCCACCGCCGCGGGGCTCACCAGCCCGAAGACGCAGCCCGACCTCGTCGTGTCCACCGCAGTTGCAAGCGCCATGTATGACAGCATCTACGGCGTGATCGAGGGACAGCTGACTTCAAAGCAGGCGGTCGATCTGGTGCAGAAAGCCATCGAAGCGGGCAAGTAGGTCGCTTCGACCATGATCCGCCGGGCGGGCAGCACCGCCCGGCGGATCATTTCTTGAACACAGCAACAAACGGAGGATCACGTGGTCTGGCTCAGCTCGCGCTGGCGAATCGCACTCATGGTCGCACCGGCGATCATCGTCTTCACCGGACTGATCGTCTACCCGGTGATCTATTCGGCCGGCTACAGTCTCACCGACTTCGCTGGGTTCGGCGACCCCGTGTTCGTCGGCCTCAAGAACTACATAGATCTGTGGAACGACCCGTTCTTCTGGTCGTCACTGAGGAACACCCTGATCATCCTCGTCGTCAGCATCGTCGTACTGGTGCCAAGCTCGTTCGGCCTCGCGCTGCTGCTGCGCCGTCGTTTTCCGGGCGGTGGTGCACTTCGCGCCCTGGTGTTCGCACCGGCGATCATTGCGCCGATCCTGATCGGACTCATCTGGGTCTTCATTCTCGACCCGAAGATCGGCATGCTGAACCACTTTCTCGGCTGGCTCGGCCTTCCCCAGCCGGAGTGGATCGGCGGCAACGTCTTGACCCCGTATTCCGTCGCCCTCGTCTTCATCTGGAGCAGCGTCGGCTTCGCCATGACCATCTTCTACGCAGGGCTGCAACAGCTTCCCGGCGACGTCATCGAGGCGAGCTCACTCGACGGCGCGAGCGGCTGGAAGCAACTTCTCTACGTGACGGTGCCTCTCATGAAAGAAAGCTTCGCGATCGCCTCCGTGCTCCTCATCACCAACGTCTTCAAGATCTTCGAACTCGTATACGTGCTCACGAATGGAGGTCCCGTGCACCGCTCGGAGACTCTCGTCAGCTACATGTACTTCATCACCTTCACCAACCAGCAATACGGATCCGGGATGGCGTTGGCCGTGATCATCACGGTTCTCGGGGCGGTCGTGTCGCTCGCCTACCTGTTGGTCCTGAGAGGCAGGAAATCCGAATGAGCTCCGCAGTGCAGACCGCGCCCACCGCCACCACCCCCACGCCGACACCGGTGCCGACCGCCGCACGGGAGCGACGCCGACGCAAGGGTGGAATCATCGCGGCCGTCGCCGCGTACCTCATCACTTTTCTCGTGCTGCTGCCCATCGTCTGGATCGTGCTGCTCTCATTCCAGTCGAGCTCGAAGATCCTCTCGAACCCGCTCGATCTGAGCTCGCTCAGCCTGACGAACTACGTCCACGCACTCACCTCGCTCCCGCTCGCCCAGATGTACGGCAACACCATCCTTCTTGCCGTCGTCTCGGTGACGATCGGCACCGCCATCTCATTCATGGTCTCGTTCGCACTGACCCGAATGATCTTCCGGCGCAGGCGGGTGCAGTCAGCGCTACGGTTCTACCTGCTCGCCGGCCTCGCCGTTCCGGTCTACATCCTGCTGTTCCCGGTCTATCGGCTCGACCTCGCGATCGGCGTCTTCGGCTCCTATGCGGCACTCATCATCCCCTATGTGGGTGTCTCGATCCCCTTCAACACGTTGCTGTTGACCGGCTTCCTGCGTGACCTGCCGAGCGAGATCGAGGAGGCCGCAATCATCGACGGCGCCGGGCTCTCTCGGCTCATCTGGAGCGTCGTGCTGCCCGTCATGCGTCCCGTCATCGCAACCGTGCTGATCTTCAACGTCGTCTACGTCTTCAACGAGTTCCCATTCGCGTCCATCCTCATCAACAATCCCGACATGGTGACCGTTTCACTCGCGGTGTCGCAGTTCCAGGGCCAGTACAGCATCGACTACGGCGGGATGATGGCTGCGGCGACTCTTGTCCTCATCCCCCAGCTCGTGATTTATGCGATCTTCCAGAAACAGGTGATTGCGGGGATGACCGTGGGAGCCGTGAAGGGCTAGCCGACGCCAGACCCATCGACCGTCAGGGGACTGGCCGCCGTTGCCATCAATGCACCATCGATCGACGTCGGCTCGTCAGAGACGCAAACCACAAAGAAGCTGACGCTTCTGTCTGAGGTCTGGCTCCGCGACAGGAACCGCCTCGAGGTGCGCGCGACGCCCACAACGCGGCAGCTGTCGCCTTTCTGACGGAGAGCGGCACCCCGGTCCCTGAGGCCGTTCCCAAACCCGTCGCGCCAGCTCGGGTAGGTCGGGCTCCACCCGAGCGCAGCCTCCCCCTGCGCCGGTGACGGGTCCCTTGACGATACTCGGCGGGTGATAAGGCATCGCTTGCCCGCAAGAACCCAGGGAACGCCCACCGGCACTGGGCCAGTGGGCGTTCCGTTGTCCTGTCCGAACCTGCCTAGAGGTAGGGCTGGGTGATGAGTTCAATGGCGTGGCCGGCGGGGTCCTTGAAATAGACCCCTCGTCCGCCGTGCTCGGTGTTCGTCTCTCCCGAACGGGTCATCTGCGGGTCCGCCCAGTGGGTGACGTCCCAGTCGACCAGGCGTGAGTACGCGCGGTCGAAGAGTTCCTCGTCGACCAGGAATGCATAGTGCTGCATCTGGATTTCTACGGGCGGTTCCGCGAACTGCAGCATCACGCCGCCGTCGAGGAGAATGTTGCTGAACGGCCCCCAGGATGGGGCTTCCGATGCTTCGATGAGTTCCCGATAGAACTGGGCGGACTCGTTGCGATCCTTCGAGGCGATGATGGTGTGGTTGAACGTTGCTGAAATGATTCTTCTCCTGTTTTTTGCTCTGCTTAGCGTTTGTTGATGCCATTGGAAGCCGGGGCATGTGAATGGCTCGCCGAACGCGGCGGAGCCCGCGAGCGTTGAGGCGTGTGCTCGAGCGAGGAGGAGATCGGCCGGAACGGTCGTGGCGACCGCCCGAGCCTCAGAGAACTACCGGTTTACCAACCTGTGCATGGCGTACAGCCGATCCGGTAATCACATGCCCACCGTAGCGAAAGATTGCGCGCAAGGCGATCGGTCTGCGGGCCGGATCATTCGTGAGCGGCGTCGAGCATGCTCTTGGTCAGGACGGACACGGTCGTCAACTCGATCGTGTCGAGGATGTTGTGGCCAGGGTCAGATCGATCGATCGCACAGACCACGGTGTGCACCCGCGCACCGAGGCTCCGGAGCGCGACCGCGGCGTTGCGCACGGCACCCCCGGTCGTGATGACGTCTTCGATCAGGGTGACCTGAATACCGGCCACATCGTCACCCTCTGCAAGCTTCCGCGTGCCGTACGGCTTGGCTTCTTTCCTGACGAACAGTGTCGGTAATCCAGTCAGCGAACTGACCATCGTGGCGATCGGCACCCCGCCGAGCTCGAGGCCGCCCAGCGCTTCGGTGTCCGTCGGCAGCAGTGGGACCATCGCCTCGGCGACGCGACGCAGCAGCCCCGGCTTGGTCTCAAACCGGTACTTGTCGAAGTACTCCGAGGAGATCAGGCCGCTCCTGAGCGTGAATTCACCGGAAAGCCGGCACGCCGCGTCTATATCCCGCGCAAGTTCGCTGATCGGAGCATCCACGACACGATCATCCCATCCACCCCCCACCCGATGCGCACAAGCGGATCACTCACCGCTCTGTTGTGTCAGGGTTGCGATCTGAAGGCCACCTCGAATACCTCGGACAGCGGGGACTCGAGTCGGGCTTCGGCCTTCCAAAGCAGCAAACTCAAACAACCGCGCCCACTCATCGGTTGTCAGAAGCGCGCACGCTTACCCAAGTGGGTCGCATGCGCAAGCGGATCGGCCATCGGCGACATCGGTCGCCCCTGGGAAGCCAACTCAGAGGTCACCTATTCGTACAGCGCACTCGTGCAGTCTTTCACCGGGTTTGCCCCCCGATGTACTCTGAGCATTAATACAGGGGGGCTCACTATGACCGAAGGCATCCGCAAGGGGAGCCGGTTCCGTCGGGTGCTGCGTTTTTTGACCCTCCGCGACCCGGAGCAGGAATACGGTCCTGAGCAGGTCGACCCGGCGATACAGCGGCAACGCGAGATCCAGGATCGGATCGCAACCGATCAAGCCGCGCGGGAAGCCACGACCGCATTCTGGCCGTGATCGGCCCTCGCTGTGCGACAAGCAAGCCCATGCGCGGCAACGTATCTGGCGTGCGTGCCGCCCGCTCGTCCGCATCGCTCGAACTGACTGCCCGCAGAGCGGTCGATCATCGTGCGCGAATAGCGATCCCTCAGCGAGCCGGCGGTAAGTAGGCACGGACTCGCCAAAGCGGAGCCATCCTCGGGCTCGATGTCAGGCGATCGGCCCGTTGAGAGGTCCCCCGGGTCAGGCAGTGAGCTGAACCGCTAGTTCGGAGAGTCGGTCCTCAAGCGACTCTTCGTGCGCCGTGATCGTAACAACGGCGTCGCCGTGCACAACGACGAACTGGCCGTATCGCCCCTCGAGTCGCCAGGCGTCGTCCGGTCCCGCCCAGGTCGCTAATCCGTATCGGTCCATAGGTGACGGGCGCCCCGTTTCAACCCAGGATGTGTGCATTGCATCTACCCAGCCCGGTGACACGAGAACGTCGCCCTTCCAGCTCCCGCGATCGATGAGTACATCGCTGATGCGCGCCAGTTCGTTGGTGCGAAGTTCAAGACCGGTGCCGCCAAGGATGAAGCCGAGCGGGCAACGATGCCACTGCGGGTTTTCAATCTCCAATGGCTCGAACAGGCGTGGCATCAGCCAGTCGCGAACATCACCCACCTGCTCGGCCAGTATCCGCATCGCCACATACGTGCTCACGTCGGAGTACTGGAAGCGACGACCGGCAGAGGGGCGGCGAAGCATTTCCGCCGCTAAGTCGGGCCAGGGAATCGGCTCGTGGCCGAACCACAGGAAGTCAATTCCGCTGGTCATTGTGAGCAGATGTCTCAGGGTGACATCACCAACTCCCGGCCCGAGAGGGAAGTCCCCGAAAACGTCGATGATCCTCCGATCCAGGTCGAGCAGGCCCTCATCGATGGCGATGCCAGTGGCTAACGCGCACACGCCCTTGGACACCGAGTACAAGTTTTCGCGATCATCGCTACGCCAACGGTGCGACGCCGTCTCCTTGCCCACTCGGATGTGTACACCGTAAACGCCCAGCCGTTCCGAATCGACCGCCGCCACGAACCGCGCCAACACCACTTCAGCAGAGGTCGCCCCCATAAACGTTCATCCATTCTTCTTCATGCACGGAAATCACGGCCCATTGGCTCGAGCAAAAAACCCGTAGGCCATCGCTCTTCATCCGCATGATGTCAGGCACACTGCGACTAGGACCGGAGCATGCCACGCGAGTCACGGTTTGCGATGGCTATTTGCTCACGGAAAGCGATGGTCTTAGGCCGTGTTGCTAGACGGCAGCAGGTGGAGGACCTTGCGGATGTATCGGTCGTATTCGTCGAAGTCGATCGGGTTGAACAGGCGCGCAATCACGACGACGAGGAACACGAGCCCCACCAGGACGAAATAGGTGGCCGTAACCTCGACGACGCCTTGCTGCAGCGATTCGGCCGAAACGCTGGAGGGCAAGCGGCTTACATAAGCAGGGTCCACGGCACGACCCGCGAAGACGTTGTGGACGCCAAGCACACCCCACAGGATCGCTACGACCAAGAACCCGGCAAAGCCCCACACGTCCGACGCTCGGCTTCGCGGCACCCGCCGCTTGCGCAGCTGGAGCTGGTAGTGGATCCCGTCGTTAGTGCTCAGGAGCTGGAACATCCACGCCCACATGATCACGAAGAGTATGTCGATGTAGTCGAAGGTGCCTCGCCCCAGCTGGGCGACGGCCGGCGAGACGTACAACCCGGCGACGCCCGACACGGCCAGAAGTACGAATGCTCCAAGGGCCACCAGACAATTGCGCGTAACGGGATCGCTGATCGGCTACGTACCGTGAACCGGGATGGGTCGATCTCTTGTCGTCAGGTTGTGCTGATGTTTTCTGCTGCGTCCCTGAGTTGATTCGCCGCTTCGTGAATGCGTGAGGCCAGTGTGGCTTCACGAGGGGCAGCCGCCCACCGATCGAAGCCTCTGCGGAAAATCGCGACACCGACGTCCGCGAATAGCTCGGCTGCCGATGGATCGGCGCCACGTTCACGCAGTCCCGCGGCGAGGCCGGCGGCGACGGCGGCGAATTTCGCGTGCCCGCGCTCCTGTAGTTCAGGGCTCGCGGCGATGACCTCACGGCGCTGCGATGCGTACTCGGCGACGCGCTCAGCGAGCATCTCGCTGACGTCAGCCAGGGCCTGAAGCATGGCCTGGAACGGGGCGAGAGTGGAGTCCACCCGCCGCATTGCGTCTGCGAGTGCGCCTGGCAGTTGGTCCGAGCCCGCGAAGAGTACGTCACGTTTGTCGGCGAAGTAGCGAGAGAATGTGCGCCGAGTCAGGCCTGCACGCTCCGCGATCTGCGCGACGGTGACGTTCTCGTAGCCGCGCTCGAGGAACAACTCGATGGCGGCCGCGCGCAAGCGTTCCTCGGCGTTTGGCTCCCACCTGGTCATGAGCCCAACCTAGCAGCATGTCTCAATGAGACATAACTGTGCTAGCGTCTTGATGACGCAATGAGACATGACACTCGCATCGGAGACAGACATGAGCATGGACGGACAGCAGGTCATCATCGTCGGAGGAAGCTCCGGCATGGGGTTGGCGACGGCGCGGGCAGCAGCACGCCAAGGTGCGAACGTGACCATCGCATCAAGCAGCCGGCAGCGCATCGACGCAGCGTTACGCGAGCTGCCCCACGGATGCGCGGGTGCCGTGGTGGATGTTCGAGACGAGGCCCAGATCGCGGCCGTCCTCGAGCAGTTCGACGAGATAGATCACCTGGTCTTCACCGCCGGCGATGACTTCACACCCAAGCCGCTGGCCGAGCTCGACCTCCGGGATGCGCGCTCCATCCTCGACGTCCGATTCTGGGGTGCCGTCACGGTTATCAAGCATGCGATAGGGCGACTGCGCTCGACCGGCTCCATCTCGCTCACCACCGGCACGGTAGGGCAACGTCCGATGCCTGGCGCCGCGCTCGCGGCCGCAGGTGCCGGTGCAACGGAAGCGCTCGTACGAGGCTTGGCTGTAGAGCTTGCCCCGATCCGCGTCAACGCCGTCCGGGCCGGCGCAGTCCGGACCCCGATGTGGGACCGCGTCGCCGCCCCGCAGAGAGACGCCATCTTCGCTCGCCTCTCGCAGCGCACACTTGTCGGAGCCGTCGGCGAACCGGAACAAATTGCTATGGCACACCTCTATCTGATGCACAACGGCTACGTAACTGGCACCACCCTCGCGGTCGACGGAGGCTCACTGCTGACCGCGAACTAACACCGATGCGGCCGTGACCAGCGCCGCACGCCGGTCCCTCATCGCACACGGTTTTATCGGCGACGGGCAGGATACTGATAAGCGTGGAGCGGGAGCGGGCAGCCAAGCCTGAAGATCTGAGTCGACTGTTCGTCGCCCGTGCCAACGCGGGCGATGTGGACGGACTGACTGAACTGTATGAATCAGAAGCAGTGCTCGCATTGCCGGGCGGCCGGCCGGCAGTTGGGGCCGCCGCGATCCGGCACTTCTACGAACAGTTGCTCGCCAATCGGCCGACGTTCACGCCGGGACCACAACGGCAGGCGCTACTCAGCGGTGATTACGCACTGACCTCGACGCGGATTCCGGGGGGAGCTACCACCGAGGTAGCTCACCGGCAGCCGGACGGCACCTGGCGATGGATTATCGACCAGCCCAATATCCTCGGCGACTAGCGGCCAAGCATGTACGCAAGAGGGTCGCTCAGCGGAGCGGTCGGCACGATCGGAGACCCGCCCGTGAAAAAGCCCGGTGAAGGCCCCTCAAACGCAACAGTCGGCGCATGCTTATGGGTTACGCCCGCGTCTCCACCAACAGCCAAGACCTCACCGCCCAACAAGATGCGCCTTGCACGCTGTCGACGCCGAGAACACCCACGTTGACCACGGGCTCACCGGCACTAACCGACGACCAGGATCCGCTCAAGCACTCCGCACCCATCACCGATCGGACTCGTGACAATCGGAATCGACCTGCACTGGATGGACGAGCGGTCGACACTGCGCACAACGTCCCCAATGCATAAGACGACGGATTCGACAATCGTGCCGCAAGGACCAACTTGGCTAGCACGTACAGGTCGCAGTGGATCGTCCGACAGTGGCTTTGTTTAGGATCAACTCCGGCATCGCGATACACCGTGGGGGTGCGAATGGGCTCAGTAACCGCATATGAGACCTGCGGGTGGTAGGCGATACCGGGTCCGCTACCGAAAGCCCGATCATTCGCAAAACCGACAAACGTGGGTTTCGCACCAAACGCGAGGCAGAACTGATCATCACTTTTGTTTTGACCCAAAAGTGCCCCTGGAGGGACTCGAAAACTAGCACAAGGGTTTAATGCCTGTTCAGGCCCGATAAAATCCGCGGAATTCCGGGCTTTTTGAACTCGTTGAGCCCGTTACGATCTCGTTGGATCTTCCACAAGTGTGGGCAAAATGTGGGCACGGATACCCTCCGCGAAGTGAGTGTGCATTGTGATGTCTCAAGACATCCCTGACAAAACTGTCTCAGGACATCTCTGACAGTTGATGTGTCAAGAGAGGGCGAAGCGGCCTCGGCAGGAGCGCCCGGGGTTACAAGGAACCTGCCACCTTGTTAGGAGCCCATCCCCAACTACTGGGCGCCAGGCCATGCAACCAGACATCTAGCTGACCAGTCGTGAATACGGGCTGGTCGGCAGGCCGATCAAACTACGTGTCCACCTGGCGCCGCGATATTGCTGAGACGTCGGTCTCGCGCGTCACAGATGCGCGTAGCGATATCTCGAAGTGAGGCGGAGAGCCACATATCGGCATCAAGGCCTTCGCTATAGTCCGCTCGCGCGATGCTGTTGACACGCCCGTCGTCCTCTAATCGCTTCACATTCTCGTAATTTGTTGGATCGGTCCAGACGCCCAGGGTGGCGCCCCCTTGACGCCCTACCAGCGAAAAGACCGGAACGTCGCTAGGGCCGTCCGCGATATAGATCATGTGCTGAATCGGCACTCGCCGTTCGTCGGGATCCATGCGCGCATTGACGTCAAGACCCGGCTCGACATTGACGCCCTTATTAATTTCGAAAATCGCTCGAGTCTTAGTCGTGTTGTCCAACACGTAACCGACTTGAGTCAACTTGTCAGTCATTTCCATGGAGCTTAGTTCTTCAAGATAGCCATTTCGCGGCGGGTCGGAAAGCAACTCGCAGGCCCAGATGCCGTCGACATGCTTGCGAATTGGGTTTCCCTCGATCATCTGTCGGAGTCCGGTGGAAACGATGTAGTGCTCGACTTTGATGTCGTTGTGCATGAACCGATCATTTTCGGAAACGATCGCGCGCATACGATCCATGAGTTGGGGCATCCCCGGCGCGAGTGGGACTAACGCGCCTAGCTCGCGCAACTTGGCGTTAGTTAGCCCCTCGAACGGTCCCCCGTCAATGTAGCTCAGCATGTGACCCAGATATGCCGTGTCTTTCGAGACGAGGAGCCCCCTCGACGCATAATGGCCCACCAGCGAGTTGACTTCATCCCAAAAGGCTCTGGCGTCGACACCATATTCGTCAAACAACGGTTGTTGCATGTATCCGGGTGTGAGCGTCTTATCAAAATCCCAGATGAACGCGATTACGTTCTGAGAGTTGAGCGGCGGTGGCATTAGGCCATTTCGACAGGCGAGAAGCGCATGGCTGCCTCGCGCGTCCACCAGCCTTGAATGCGTGCTGCAGTCCCGCGTAACCCTTCGTGCGCTGTGCCCAGCGCCGCCAGAGGCGCCAAGACGGTCACATCCCAGCCCCGGTCGGTGAGCGCATTAACCCCAACGCACACTCCGCGCCAATCCGGCCGATCTTGGATAATGCATTCAACCGAGTTGGTACGGCGCACGATTATGGCTTCGCAAATGTTGCTTGCCCCACAATCCGCCAGGCCAAATTGTTTTACAAGACTTTCCCAGGTGACAACCTCGGTCTCCTCACCAGCCGCCCTCCAGCGAATGCACGCCTCCTCGGCCACATCCGGGACCCCCACGTCGCGCAGTTCCTCTACATCGAACATGGACGAAGCCTACGGCCACGCAACGCTGCAGCGCTTCCGAAGCCGGTTCCGACACTCCGCACGAGAGCGAAAGAAGTCCTAGAGCCGTTGAGGTTGCCTTAATAGTGCATACGACGAACGCATTTCTAGGCGAGGGCCCGAATCGCTCGAGCGCAGTACGCCTAGACGGTCCACCCCATAACATTGACCCATGATTGGTCTGCCGACCCGAAACGCGCCTGCACCTGGCGCCTACATTCCAGCCGTACGCTTGCTGGCGGCATCGAAGGACTGTTGAGGCAGCGTGTTTACAGTCGATGCGAAGACGGCCGCCGAGATCTGGGACGCGGCTTGGTCGGAGATCACCACTCGAGGCAATCATCGGACGCATGTCCGAGGAAACTACCGTGAAGCACTACATTCCGTATTGTCACTTGAAGATCCACGGCAGCGTTGGGTGACGACCAGAGTTCCTCCGATCAATCCAGCATTTGCCCTTGCAGAAGTCATCTGGATATTGCGCGGCCGCAACGACTCAGCTTTCTTGACAGCCTGGAATGGCAAGCTTCCGTTTTACGCCGGTGAGGGCGCCGAGTTCTATGGTGCCTACGGTGAACGGCTCCGGTCCAGATTTGGTTTTGATCAGTTGTCGAGCGCAGCCGAGGTGCTCCGCTCCAGGCCAGACCAACGTCAGGTAGTCCTGCAGATCTGGGACGCGAGTTCAGACTTCCCGACAGGATCGGGAGACAGTCGCTCACCGGACATTCCGTGCAACGTTTCTTCCTTGCTGAAGGTAGTCGACGGACGGCTCGAGTGGCTCCAGGTGATGCGGAGCAATGATTTGGTGCGCGGCCTACCGTACAACCTAGTGCAATGGACAACCATCCAGGAGGTACTAGCGGGGTGGCTCGGCTTGGAGGTCGGAAGCTATGTTCACATTAGCGACAGCCTCCACATTTACGACGTGGATTCTTCCCAGTTCTCCGCGAGCACAAGCGGCGAGCTCCCGCTAAGCAGCGCTGACCTCCGCTTAGACGAACGGGAAAGTGAGCGGGTATTTGCCACTCTGGAGAACGCGGCGAATTCGCTCGCCGAGAGCGACTCGCCCGAAGCCGTATTGGCTCGCGCCGAGCCCGACGTACCCTCCGCTTACGCAGACTGGATCAAAGTGTTGGCTGGTGAACGACTTCGAAGACTTGGCCAAGCGGCCGAGGGGCTCGAATTGGCCGAGACGGTGGAGGACCGCGCGCTGCGAGCTGTCTCTCGTGCGTGGCATCTGAAGGCGCAAGAACGGGCCTAATGAGCGACCTGACGTTGGTTCAGTGGAGCGACCTTCATTTTGCTCCCGATGGATCACAAACGCTTCCGCCGAGCAGGGCGGTTGCGCTCGCTTCGGAGGCAGTACGCCGGGATTACGGCGGTGTGGCTGTGCAATTGGCGCTGTCCGGGGACATCACAACAAAGGGAAGGCAGCTTGGGTATGCCGAGGCAGCGACCGCTGTCCAGAGCGCAATTGCGCTTATGAACGTTTCTGCCGTCGTCGTATGCCCGGGTAATCACGACATCGGTGCCGTAGATCCAACCGGCTTCGTCGACTTTAACAGGTTTGCGTTCCGGGTCACGAACGATCCGAATCAGCAATGGGATTCGCGGAACCCGGTTCGAGTAGTGACCATGGGCGCTTACTCGATGGTTCTCGTGAATAGCGCGTACCGCGGCGACCACACTGTCGGAGCTGCGCCGCTTGCAGCCCTAGAGACGGCTTTAGGACGCACCCGATCTACGCACCAAGTTGTTATCTTGCATCACAGCCCGATCTCGAGCGCTTACGCCGGCGGAGGCATGGCCGACGCTTATGATCTGCTTGCCCTCGTCAGCAAGTTCGAAGTGTCTGCGGTACTCCACGGACACGTCCATAGTGATCAAGGACTCTACTTCGGCGGATACCCCACACTTCTATATGGCGCCGGCTCCCTTGGATACGAACCCGACCCAAACATGAATAACCAGTTCGTCGTCCACGAGTTCTCCGAGGGAAGGGCGTCACGACCTCGGCTCTATCGCTACTATCGCAATTTGGACCGATTTGGGAGCGACTCCGCATGATGCATATTGACAAGGACACCCCCGAAGAAGCTGTGGCCGAGGCAGTTCGCATTTGCTCGACCGAGGTTGTGATGAACCTCACACTCAGCTTCCGTATGGAGCTTCCTGCTACGTCGAGTGGGCTTCTATCTACCTTTCGAGAAGAGGCCGAGCGATGGCAGGAATCTCGGCGTCCGCAGAGCCTTCACCTCAATCATGGCGAATATATGTACGCACACGGAGACTGGCTGGACTCTATCGAAGGAGAACTTAGACGGAAACCCAGCTCGAATCGGGCGTGTGTGAGTCTGGTCAATTCTGCTCCAATTTTCGCCAGCGGCGATGGCCCACTGCCGAGCTTCATGCTTGTGCAATTCGGCTTCAGCGGTCCCGCACGCGACACCCTGTACGTCACCTCGTATTACAGGGCGCTAGAGGTCACGGCTTTCCTCCCCCTGAATGTGACAGAGATGGCACTAGTCGCCGAACGGCTGGCGGACAGGTTCCCGTCCATTGAGCGCGCCGAGGTCACTATGCATTCGTTCCGGGCGCACGCGAACCACGGATTTCGCGCCCACCAACGGTCGAAGCTCGACATGGCCACGCCGACACAAATTCACAGGTGGGTTGTTGATCGCAACTACTCGGAGCTCGCAGACTTGCTCCAGGAAAAGTCAGCTCCGGCGAGTATTATCGAGGACTCAGGCCTGACAATTCTCTGGAACGAGGCTCAGTCGGCGGGGTGGCAGAATGAGTTGCTCGATGAGTTAGAGCGGGCTTTGGGTCTCCTAACCGCTTTGCGAACAATGCGCGAGGTCGGTACGCATGAGAACCGAATCGACAGCCTTCAACGCCAGCTAACCGAACGCCTTCTCCGATGCGCAGAAATGATAAGACATGAGCAATGAACAAGCCGATGGAGCAAGCCTGAAGGCCCTCATCGCAATGCAGCAACGGTTCGACACCGAGCGCAATACAACCTTCTCTTGGGCGAGTCCAATCACCGAAAACGACGTACGGCCATTGCTTCACAACGTCTTGTCGCTAGCTGGCGAGGTGGGCGAAGTGGCGAACCTCGTCAAGAAGTTCGACCGCGGTGACTTCGAGTTCGAATCACTGATCAGGGAGCTACCGTCCGAGCTAGCAGACGTCGCCATCTATCTCTTCAAACTTGCATACCAATCAGGAATTGACCTTGAGATGGCGATCCTAGAGAAGATGAAAGTCAACGAAAACCGATTCCCAAAATCCGTTGACGAAAACGAAAAGCCATCGACACATTCGCTGGTAAGTACTGCGCAAGACCTCGCTGCCCTCCTGGAAGAGCGTGAAGTCGCGGCGCTCAGACGCCTCTACACTCTCGCGGAGGTGGTGCCGCCTGCAAGGACGAGCGAAGTAGTCCTCGGAGCCTTGCTTGCCACCGAGGTAGCCAAGCTTGCGGACGCAGAGGGGGACCACATCGGTCAAGAGCTTCGGTGGAAGGAGCTTCAACCTGCGGCCGCTTCCGCCGGCATGACCTACAGCGATCTAGTCCAGCTTGCGCGGCACGATCAAACAATAGCGGCAACGGTGGAACCACTCCTTTCGTCTGTGAGCGCGTCCACTGCATGAGTATCACGACGCGGGGACGCTTCATTGTCTTCGAGGGAATCGATGCGTCCGGAAAATCCACGCAAGTAAATCGGCTCGCCGAGATGGTAAGTGCGGCGGGCAGGAAGGTGCACATTACTGCCGAGCCCACAACAGGACCAATCGGTTCGCTTATTCGCCAGGCATTTAGTGGTCGCACACCCCTCGATGATCGAGTTATCGCCGCGCTATTCGTTGCCGATCGGATCGACCACCTCACGAATGAACGTGATGGCATCCTTGAGCTGCTCGGCCGAGGCATCGACGTCATTAGCGACCGCTATTACCTCTCGTCAGTTGCTTACCATTCGAGTGACATCGACATGAATTGGGTTGTCCGTGCCAACGAGCTGAGTACTGACCTCCTGCTTCCTGACCTGACGATCTATCTTGATGTCGCGCCAGCCGTCGCACTGCGCCGCCTCCAATCGCGAGCGCAGCAAACCGACAAGTTCGAAGTTTTCGAGCGCCTGAGTGCAGCACACAACAACTATGAGCGCGCTATCGAGCTGCTCGGAACCCGCGACAACATCCAAGTCATTTCGGCCGACGGAACTCTTGAAGAGATAGCGGTGGAGGTTCAAGCGGTAGTGAATAGATCAGCCGGGGATGTCTTCCAACAAGCGATTTCGACTGTGTGAGGGTCTGTGCTTTTCGAAGGTAACCTGGCCCGACTGCACGCCGCGGATTGGCAATAGTCAGCTGCTGACTTTCATTTAGTGTCTGCGCTGGCGAACAATTTCGCCTGCTCAAGCACCAGCTCGATCGCCTTTTCCTCCTGATCGGGCGGATAGTCGTAGCGGTCGAGGAGCTTTCGGATCTTCGAGCGCATGGTCGCCTGAACGCTTTCCTTGAGGTTCCAGTCGATCGTCGCGCTCTGTCGAACTGCGACAACGAGATTGCGCGCAATCTCCTTCAGCACATCGTCCCCGAGCTCCATGACAGCTGCGTCGTTCTGGGCGACTGCATCGTAGAAGGCGACCTCATCCTCTCGTAGGCCGAGAGCTTCGTGTCGCTTAGTGCTGTCGCGCATTTGCTTTGCTAGCTTGACGAGTTCGGCGATGATCTCGGCGGTCGTGAGCGATCGGTTTGTGTATCGGTTGATCGCCTCTTCGAGCTGCTCGGAGAACTTGCGCCCCAGCACGAGATTAATACGCTGAAGCGAGCGGATCTGATCGTTGATCAGGCGACGTAGTAGGCCCATCTGAAGGTTCGGCTTATCCTTACCGGCGAGCGAGTCAAGGAAGTCGTCCGAGAGAATCGATAGCTCAGGAGTCTCAACGCCGGCAAGCGCGTAAATGTCCATCACCTGGTCCGCGGCAACGGCTTCGTTGACGAGTTGGCCGATGGCTGTGTCGATCTCGACCGCTCCAACTCCCCCGCGTCCAGCATCCGGGTTGAGGATCTTGAGAATTGCAGAGCGAACATCAATGAACATTCGTACGTCGTTTCGAATTGCGGCTGCCTCGTCTCGTGCACCGCACAGGGCGAAGACCTTGGCCAGCGCAAGTGCCTGGTCATTGAATCGCGGTATCCGATCGGGATCAGCCATCACGAAGTCAAGCACCTTGGCGTGCTGCGCAAGCCGTTCAGCGGGCGGAAGATCCGGCGACGAGTTGTACTCACAGCCGTGGATGATGCCACGGACAACATCGTGCTTATCGAGCATCGCGTCGACCAGCTCTTCGATCGGCACCCCGGCCTGGTCGCGGTCGGACGGTGAGTATTCTTGCAGTGCTTCCTGAAGCTTTGAAAAGACCCCGATGTAATCGACGACCAGCCCACCTGGCTTGTCTCGAAACGTACGGTTGACCCGGGCGATCGCTTGCATTAGTCCGGCGCCCTGCATGGTCTTGTCCACGTACATCGTGTGCATCGATGGCGCATCGAAGCCTGTAAGCCACATGTCGCGAACGATCACGAGTTCGAGCGGATCATCCGGGTTCTTCGCCCGCACCTTGAGCTCCTTACGAACATCTTTTGAGTGGAGATGCGGCTGGAAACTTGCGGGATCGGCCGCGGAGCCGGTCATCACGACCTTGATCTTGCCCATTGCCAAGTCGTCAGAGTGCCAGTCCGGCCGAAGAGCAACGATCTTCTCGTAGAGACAAACGGCGATGCGACGGCTCATCACGACGATCATGCCCTTGCCGAATAGAGCCTCGCGGCGCCTCTCCCAATGCTCCACGATGTCGCGTGCCACCATGTCGAGTCGGTCCTCGGCACCCACGATTGCCTCAAGCCGCGACCAGCGGGACTTCGCTTTAAGGGCCTCGGACTCCTCCACCTGCTCGGTGATCTCATCCGCCATTTCATCGAGGGCCTCATAGTCGCTGGTGCTGAGTTCGACTTTTGCGAGACGGGACTCGTAGTAGATCTTCACCGTCGCGCCGTCCTCGACCGCGCGGGTGAGGTCGTAGACGTCGATGTAGTCACCAAACACAGCCCGCGTGGACTTATCGTTCGATTCGATCGGTGTGCCGGTGAAGCCGAGGTAGGTCGCTCCGGGAAGTGCATCGCGAAGGTGCTTGGCCAAGCCAGCGCGCAATTGCCCCTTCGAGTCGAGCTTCTCACCGAAGCCATACTGCGAGCGATGGGCCTCGTCGGCGACCACAACCACATTGCGACGGTCGGCGAGAACCGGAGCGCGATCGCCGTCTTCGCCTGGTGCGAACTTCTGCAGCGTCGTGAACACAATGCCACCCGATGCCCTACGGAGCAGCTCTCGGAGCTCTACTCGGGTATCGGCCTGAACTGGCCGTTCGGGAAGGATGCGGGCAGGTGCAAAGACCTCGCCGAAAAGCTGGTCGTCGAGATCGTTTCGGTCAGTGATGAAAACCAGAGTCGGATTACTCATACGCGGATCCCGCATAATCTTCGCGGCGTAGAACACCATCTCGAAGCTCTTGCCCGATCCTTGGGTGTGCCAGACGACTCCACCACGGCGATCGCCACCCGGGCTCGATGCCACTACCGTCGACTCAACGGCGGCGTTGACAGCCCAGTATTGGTGGTACTTTGCCACGCGCTTGACAAGGACTTTCGTCGGCTGCCCGCTGGCCTTGTCGGTCGTGGTTTCTTCGCTGAACACCACAAAGTTGCGGATGATGTCGAGGAAGCGCGCCTGGTCGAAGACGCCTTTGATCGCCGTCTCCAGTGCAGGAAGGTTGGTGACAACTTCGCGGCCCTCAATGGTCTTCCACGGCGCGTAGTGCTCGAAGCCGCCGGTGAAGGAACTCATCGCAGCCGAGGTGCCGTCCGAGATGAGGCTAACTGCGTTCGCTGTGAACACCGACGGGATGTCGGATCGGTACGTCTGGATCTGGTTCCAGGCGCTCTTTAGCGTGGCGTTCTCGCTGGCTGGGTTCTTCAACTCCAGAAGTCCGAGCGGCAGGCCGTTCAGGAAGAGCAGGACATCGGGTCGGCGTTTTTTGCCATTCTCAACGATCGTGTATTGGTTAACGGCTAACCAGTCGTTGTTGTTTGGCTCGTCGAAATCGATAAGCCAGATGCGCGTCGTGCGTACCTCGCCGCCCTCGTCGCGGTACTCGACAGGCACGCCTTCGGTGAGGAGCTTGTGGACGCGCGCGTTCTCGTCGACCGGGCTCTGTGACTCGGCACGCTCTAGGCGTTTGACCGCCTCATCTAAGAGCGTTCGGTCTACTCCCGGGTTGATTCGACGAACGGCATCGCGAAGACGACCGTAGAGGTATACCTGCTCGAACGACGTCCGTTCCTCGCCGGGTTCGCCGGGCGCCAACAGCGGGCCATAACCCGTGTGATAACCCAGCTGACGGAAGTAGTCCAGCGCGGCGAGCTCGACCAGGTTCTCGTTCATGTTTCCGCTCAAGAGGCCGTCTCCACGATTGACCCGTCAACCCAGCGCGCGAGAACGCTCAACGCAGCGAGATACTCCAGCGCGACGTGCTTATCGATGTCTGCCGGGTCCTCGTGATTGAACGGGTTACGGATGCCGGCGTAAATGCCCTCAGCAAAGGCCATCGCGCCGCGCTGTACCGAACTGTAAGTGTCACTGCTGTCCGGCTCCATGCGGCGTAGACGCGGCCTGCCTGCTTCCGCCGGTTTTTCCGTGAAGGCCTCCTGGAACAGCCTCGTCTCGCTTAGGTCGCGACGCCCTAGCTTGTTCTGAGTCTCGGCGTTCACCTTCTTGGCTGCGTCCTCAACCGCCGAGCGGAAGTGTCCAGACTGCCAGAGCGAGCGGGCGCCGCCCCAGACCCACGGATGAAGATCGGCAGCCGAGATTTCAGGAGCGTCGTCGCCAAGGTTCGACGTGATCTCTTGTTGACGCACGAGCGCTTCGCGTGCCCGAATCGCAGCCTCTCGGTGGCGGGTCCAACGGTTCTCCTTCGACAGCTCGACTTCGGTGCGCCAGCGGGGGAGGACACGATCCAGAATTTGCTCTACCACTTGCGCTTGCTTTGCCACATCTGCATCAGATGCCGCAGTACTCGATTTATTCGAGATAGAGACGATGCCGTCGCCAACGAAACTGTTGTTGGTCAATACAGTCTGCTCGATGAACTTGTCGAACTCGCCAAGCGCCCATTCTGTGTTGAGACCCGTCACGGCGCGAACTCCAAATCTGCCAACGACTCACCAGTCCGGAGACCACCAGACAGCAACTCAGGCATCAACCCATCGCGGAGAGCGGTCAGGCGTACGATTTCGCGCTCGGCGTGCAAGAGCCAGTCCCACACCGGGGACAACTTTGCGTCGAGCACGCGGAGCGCGTCAGCGCTTGGCACCGCAACGGCTGTGGATTCGAGGTGGCCGCGTTGAATATGCCCCATTGTCGTCGCCTTATCCTTCGCGACAGCCTGGAACAAAGGCATCACTGCTTTGAGCCGATCGAACACAAACCATGCCGGATAACCCGAGGGGATCACTTTGAATATGTGCTGATTGATAATCGCCTCGTCTAGGGCCCATCGGTAGACCCCCAACGACCCTGACCAAGACATAAGGATGTCGCCGGCTCGCGCCGTCTTCGTCTCTGGCACCTCAATGTCGTTGTAGACCGTCGAGCCACCAGGGCCGGAGTTGAGTTCCGCGATGCGGATAACCATCCGTCCAGTACCGGTGGCGCCCTTTGTGTACGCGCCGCCGTTGACAAATGCCGCAAGGCTCGCGACCGGATTCCGTGTGCTTTCATCTGCGAGTGCCTCCGCCACACACGCCGCAAGGAGAGCTGGCACGAGCTCGACCAGTCGACGATTCGACTCGACCTTTTCGTCGAGGGCACCGAGCATCGCAGCAATGGCGCGCTGCTCATCGACTGACGGCAAGTCCAGCTCAATCTTCACCAGTTCGGACTGACGTATACCTGACACAGTCGTCCCAGTGGTACGCGACATTAGTTGATGTCGCACATGGCCTCCGCGTAGCAAGTACGAGAGATACCGGCCGTCAAGGATCTCCGGTCTTCCTCTGAGGGCAAAAAGCCGCTGGCCAACCGCCCAATCGACGTCCTCAGCGATGTATGCCACTTCTCCTGTTGGCGCTTCGGACGTAAGGAGGACATCTCCAGCCCGCAGAGGCTCCTTCATCCATTTTGTGTAGAGTCGATCGTCCACGTAGTGATGGTCGTTGTCGTCCACTCGATTGCCTTTAACGTTGAGCGCAGACACGACTCGATGTCCCGCCGCCGACCAGTCTCCACCCAACTTCTTGGGAGTCATACCGCGGTGATCGATAAGCGCCGCAAGCGCATCTCCGAGGCGCAAATGCGTTCTCACCTCAAAGCCCCTAGGCGCGCTTTGATCTCATCTTCGAGCCGCCGCCCGCGCTCAAATTCGGCAAAGAGTTCCTCGGTAAGGCGTTCGATCTTTTGATCGAGAGGCTCCACATCCACTTCAGCCGCCTCGGCGCCAACATACCGACCAGGTGTGAGCACAAACTCGTGCTCACGGATCTCCTCAAGCTTGGCTGATTTCGCGAAGCCCGGCACGTCGACGTACCCGCCATCGTGATTACGCCAAGCGTGATACGTGCCAGCAATCTTCTGGATGTCTTCGTCGGCCAGAACCCGCAGCCGACGGCTCTCCATCGTGCCAAGATTCCGGGCATCGATGAACAGCACCTCGCCCCGGCGCTCACGATGGCCATTGCCGTGGCGTTCCTTCGATACAAACCACAGTGATACTGGGATGCCGGTGTTAAAGAAGAGCTTGTCGGGCATCGCGACGATGCAGTCCACCAGCTCTGCCTCCACGAGCTTGCGACGAATGATGCCTTCTCCCCCGCTCCTTGAACTCAGCGAACCGTTCGCAAGCACAAAGCCCGCAGTCCCCCTCGCACTCAGGTGATAAATGAAATGCTGCACCCAAGCGAAGTTGGCGTTACCTTCAGGGGGCGTGCCGTACTTCCAGCGTGGATCGTCGGCGAGCTTGGCATCCCACCAGTTGCTGACGTTAAACGGCGGGTTGGCAAGAATAAAGTCGGCGCGAAGGTCGGGATGCAGATCATTGGTGAATGAATCACCCGATGATTTGCCGAGGTCAGATTCGATTCCACGTAACGCGAGGTTCATCTTGGCAAGCTTCCATGTGGTGTCCGTGTACTCCTGGCCAAATACTGAGATGTCGTTGCGCTGGCCGCCGTGTGCCTTCACAAATTCGGCGGACTGAACGAACATGCCGCCCGAGCCGCAAGCTGGGTCGTAGACGCGGCCCTTGTACGGCTCGAGCATCTCTACGAGCGTCTTGACGACGGAGCGCGGTGTGTAGAACGCACCGGCGTCCTTGCCAGTTTCCTTGCCGGCGAACTGCCCGAGGAAGTACTCATATACGCGCCCGAGCACATCGTCGGAGCCGTGATCGTCGCTTTCGGTGAAGCCGATCGAGCCAATTAGGTCGACGAGCTGCCCAAGGCGACCCTTGTCTAGACCCTCTCGGCCGTAGTTACGCGGGAGGACGCCGCGGACGCTTGGGTTCTCCTTCTCGATTAGGTCCATAGCAGTGTCAATATCCTGCCCGATGCTCGGGAGCTTCGCCTGGGACTGTATCGTTCCCCAACGCGCCTGCTCGGGCACCCAGAAGACGTTGTGGCTTGCGTATTCGTCCCTGCTTTCGAGGTATCGGCCGCGACGATCTGGATTCGGGATATAGTCCTCGGACCCTGGGTCGCTCAGCGATGCTTCAATAGCCGCTCGACGCTCTTCAAAACGATCCGAAATGTACTTAAGAAACACCAAACCCAGTACCACATGCTTGTACTCACTCGGCTCTTGGTTTCCCCGGAGGGCATCAGCAGCGTCCCAGAGGCGCTGCTCGAGTGTCTTTTGCAGCTTGGGTTTCGCGGGCCGTTCCATCGGTGCTCTTCCTCCTGCGCGTTGTTTCGCGCGAATGTCGTGAAATCCCAGTGTTTCTTTCTCAGAGTATCCAGCAGCGGCCACCTTGCTAGGGAATGCGCCCGCCGGAACTTGTCGCGTCTCGTGAGGCACTGCTCACCCGTTGCACGTCGCCTGAGTGGCTCGCTGTTGCCTCTCCTTGGGAGTTGCCGATTTTCGGCGTCCGCCGGCACCAGCCACGAACGGGTCTCACAAAGAACTGGCGGCGAGCGAGTTGCGCCGAGAAACGAGTGAAGGAAGGAAGAAAGGAAGAAAGAAAAGGACCGACGGAACCAAGGCGAACGGAATGGAGAGCGTGAGTGAAATGAAGGACGAAGCGAAGACCAAGGAAAAGGGACAAAAGAGAAAAAGTGGATGCACGCAGGCACCCTGCCGGGATGTGCGCGTCATTTGCGCGCGAATGCTGTACGGAAAACGGAATGTACAGGTATGCGAGGTGGTGTGGCCCGCTGGAAGCGCGGGCAAAGGTCCCAAGGGGTGAAGCAAGCGGTTCACTATGCCTTCGGTGGGGTATGCGACTCGACCCTGACCGCTAAGACAGCTGACGGTGCTCTGGCCGCGGCGGACTACGCGGACGCGGTAATGACCCGATACATCGTAGAGAATGGTGCCATCCGCGATGACCTTCTCACGCGTCGCCAGCTCAGGGACTGGGTGGATGGGGTCGACCCGCTTACCGATGAACGGCGGGGCACGAGTATCGATTCTCCGGCCGCGGATCTGATCTTGGACACGACGATTAACGCGCCGAAGTCCTACTCGATCGCTGCCATGCTCGACCCCGACTTGGCTGCCGCGTACGAGGACCTGCAGGACCGGTTGCGAGACCGGATTATCAAGCTCTGGCGAACCGATCTCAACGCCCGCCGGGGCCACGGTGGCGCCATCCGCGAAGGCCTCGCGCGTGTGGAAGTGGTGGAGTTGCGGCATGAGCGGTCACGTTCGCTGGATCCGCACAAGCACCGGCATCTCTGGCTGAACGTCAAAGTCCAAGGCATCGACGGGAAGTGGTCGAATGTGGACACTCGCGTGGCGTTGCGGTTCCAGAACGTAATCAACGCTGAAGGCGACCTCGCCTCTCGCACCGACCCTTCGTGGATTTCCGCCCTCGCCGCGAAGGGCTTCACACTCGACGCGGACGGCGAGATTGCGCAGCTGCTGCACCTGGTCCGGCCTGTGTCGAAGCGGTCCGGGCAGATCGAGGCGAACAAAGCCGTCCGGACACGCTGGTGGAAGGACCAGCATCCTGGCCAGGAGCCGTCCCGGGATGTTCTGAACCAGATTGACCGGTGGGCATGGGCGGCCGGCCGGCCGGACAAGCCCGGCCAACTCAACGAGGACGATTGGGCCGAAGTTGTCCGCGACGAGCTGACAAACGCTGACCCGCGACTCAGCCAAGCGCGCAGTTCTCTATCAGTCTCTAGCGAGTCCATTGCGGAGCTGGACCTCGAGCTGTTGGCGGCCAAAGCGATCGTGGATGCCGACGCCCGCTCGACCGGTACCGGTGGGCGGTTCAGCGCGATGGACGTACGGGCCGGCGCGATCCGGGCCATCGCCGCGTCTCGCATAATCGTGGACAGAGACGAGCTGGACTCACTAATCGATGACGTCACGTCGGACGCGATCCGGACTCACGCGGTCACACTCCTTTCGGCGCCGAACGTCCCCCTGCACATCAAAGGGCTAATGGCGACCTCAACAGCCGCGTTAAAGGCAACCCTCGCTCGCCGAATCGAATCAATATCCACGCCGGGCGAAGCCCTGGTCTCGGATCAGATCAAGAAAGTCTGCAACGCACTCGAAACCGAACGCACCCTGGACGCCGGACAGATCGACGGCGCCGCTGCAATCGCGGGAACAGCCCGAAGCGTCGCCATCCGCGGTGCCGCAGGAACGGGGAAGACGACCATGCTCAAAGTAGCCGGCGCCGCCCTGCGACGTCACGGACACGACATGATCATCGTGGCGCCAACCAAGAAGGCCTCAGCCGTCGCCGGCCTCGAGACGCAAAGTGCCTCATCGTCGCTCCACCAGCTTCTCCACGACTACGGATGGCGGTGGACCACCAACGACGCCGGAGCTACGAAGTGGACGCAGCTCCGGGCTGGAGAGTATGACCCAAGCGCGGGAACTATCTATGAGGGGCCGAGGACCAAGATCCGCGCAGGAGATCGAATCGTCGTCGATGAAGCCGGCATGCTCGACCTCGAAGCCGCAACCGCTCTTCTCGACGTGCTTGAGCGGACGGACGCAGGTGTCGCCGTAGTCGGCGATGAACGCCAAGCCCTCCCCGTCGGACACTCCGGGGCGATGGCTCTCTTCTGGCGCAACGCGGCCGATCGAGTCGAGCTCACGACAATTCACCGTTACGACGATCCTGCTTGGGCCGATCTAACAGCTCGGCTCCGCGACGCCGGCAGTAGGGAACATGCAAGGACTGTCGCCGAAGATCTGGAGCGAACCGGACATGTTGTTCTCGCGAACAACGATGTCCAGGCCCGCGAGGCGATGGTGAAGTCCTGGTTCGATGCGTCTCGGAAGGGGCAGAGAATCGCTCTTGTCACTGCAACGCATGCGGAGGCTCAAATCGTCAGCGAAGCGATCCAAGCCCAGCGCATTAATTCAGGCGACGTCGCTGTAGAGGAATCAACCTTGGGCCAATCGGCCCAGACCATATTCAAGGGTGACGTTGTCCAAACTCGCCGTAATGACAGTGCTTTCGATGTACAGAACCGTCAGAGCTGGATCGTCAAGACGATCACTCCCGGCCATGTGATTCTCGAGTCGGTCTTCGACTCATCCGACCTTCGCAAGGTCTCCCACGAATATGCGGCTTCATACGTTCACTTGGCATACGCCTCGACCGTATACGGCGTTCAGGGTGAGACTACAGACCAGTCCCTCGTGGGACCTGGCGTCGATGCCGCTGGGCTCTACGTCGGCCTGACCCGAGGAAAGCAACACAATGCCGCCATCGTGATCGCCCCGACAGAAGAGGATGCGACATCACAATTGGTCGAGACAATGCAAAGACAAGTAATCGAAGAGACGCTCGAGAAGTCACGCCTGGCAGCTCGAGCCGAACTGACCCGCGCAGCCCGAACAGAGGTCAATCCGCTGAGCCTTTCAACGGCTGTGCGCACCGCATCAGCAGGGATGCACTGAAGTTTCAATCCGAGGCCTTATTGGGGAATCAGCCCCCTCGCACAGATTACTCTTCCGACCGTATTGCCGCCGCCCAAGGATCCTTCCTGAGCGTCGTACCAAAAGAGCGCCACTCCCAGCGCATCTGCCCGTTCTCTGGCGATAGGTCGCACGCCACCACGGAGGAAGATCAAGGCACGACGGCCGTCCGCGGCTGAAAGCCTCGACGCTCGTTCCACAGCCGCCACATCAAGGTTCCCGTGTTGATCAAAGACCCAACCGAGGTAGTGACCGCTGTAAAGGTCGCACAGCCGTCGCGCCTGACCTGAAGCCGCGACAGTCTCGGAAGCGCCGAGGTACACCATCCACTTCCGGCACCACTCGACGGCTTCCTCGCCCGACACCCCGTATGGTCTTGGCCCTGGCTCCTCGGCTGGCACATTAACAGTTCCCATCAGACCACCGGGGCTCCGCCCCCTTCAGCCACCGGCTCCACGTGCCAAAACGTGCTTAGGCGTGGCGTTAGAGTGCGGCGTCGCGCGGCGGTGAACTCCGAATCGTAGTCTGCCGAGACCTCTGGGATGGCCCACGCCGCAATCACTTCAGGTGGGGTGTCGGCGTGGTGCTCGCGAAGCCTCGCGGCCGAAGGCTCGCTCGCGTCAGCCACAAGGACCTCTACGGCGTCGGAGTTCCGCAAACCGCATAGCCAGGGCCTGAGGCATCGGATGCGTCAGGGTCCATCCCTGCACCCCAGTCAGCCGACCGACCTCATCTAGCAAAGCGACCGCGACCGACATGGTCAAGTCAGACTGAGAATGCGCGACGGTGGTGTTGCGATATCGGCGAATAGTCTCGTGCACCGGCAGCAACGGAATTGGGATACCGGGAAACTGCGGCATTTGATCCAGTCGAGAGCGCACGTTGGAGTGGATAAAAGGGCGGATATAGGCGGTCACCGCGTGCATTGTGAGTGGAGCCCACAAGTCGCTGCCCGCTCCGGCTTCCAAAGCCAAATGCAATGTGTGTGACGCCTCGGACAGATCAGATGCGTGGCTGGTCAACTCGACGAGCAACCGAGCGTCGGGCGAGTCGGGTAGGACGGCACTACTGGGCACGGACTTGTCAGTCATAAGAATCCCCACTGCTCGCGACCGAACGGAACATCAAACAATCAGTAGCCTCGCATGGCGCGAACGCGGGCGGCGAGCACTCACCCAGCCACCAAATGTATCGACTCCTCGGGCGCACGGCATCGGCAGGGTCTAATTCCGCTCCTGTCTGAACAGTCGTCGCCTAAGGCGAACGGGTGTCTTTCCGACTGCCGACCATAGGTCACTCCCGACGCTAACCGTGCCGCGCTTTCGCGGCATATCCTCACTCCGCTCCGCTCCCCTCCGGTAATCCACGACACGGCACTACCGCGCCATCCGCTCCCCTATCGGTCCCCTGTCGAAAAGACAACCAAACCGAACGACAGACAGAGGAGCCGGACAATGCAAACACGCATCATCGACGGGAGCAGCTACGGAGAAGTAGGTAAACGCGGCATCGTCGCAGTGACCGGACCCGACCGGCCCACTACCGAAGAGAAAATCGAATGCGTCGAGACCGTCACCAAACTCGGCGACGACGGATGGGCAATCGCAGCCGACCTCACCACGCCCATCGGGAAACTGACCAGACGCGCAGCCGACGCTATCAACGCACCCTTCATCGACGTACGCCAAGCGTTCACGTCGACAAGGCCCACGTAATGGAGCCAGTGTAACGAGAATTGGCGTTCGCTCCGCCGCATCAGAGGGACACGGCCGGGCTGTCACGCGGGCCTACGTCGGCCGGCAATATGCTGCTACTAAATCCAATTGTGGAAGGCGGCGTCGTGAAGCGGATCAACGTTGTTGGAGCCGTGATTGTCCGCGACGGGCTGATCCTCTGTGCGCAGCGAAGTTTCAAGTCGGACCTTCCAGGGCTCTGGGAGTTCCCGGGGGGAAAGATCGAGGACGGCGAGACTCCGCGCGAGGCATTAGAGCGCGAAATTCGCGAGGAACTCGACGCCGAGGTAAGGACCGGCGAGCAGATCGAGACTACCGTGCACGAGTATGCCTTTGGCGAGGTCGCTTTGACAACGTTCTATTGCGACCTGCTCTCGGGCGACGTGACGCTCGTAGAGCATGAGTCCGTGAAGTGGCTTCCGCCGGCCGAACTCGCGACGCTCGAGTGGGCACCCGCCGACATCCCTGCCGTCCGCACGATCGCAAATCAGTCGTCCGCAGCGTGAGCCACCGAACGTTCGACGAGTACGGCGCGATCGGTCGTGACGTCGGCTTCGGCTACCTCGACCAAGCGCTCCACGCCCCGAGGCGACTTCACCCGCAACTCGTACTCAATAACGACCAAGGCACGGTCCTTCAGTCTCTTCGTGCCGAACTGAAGACCGCTTCCTCGTTTACATTCTCTGTGGCCTTCGTCTCAGCGGGTGGGCTTGCCCTCCTGAAGCAGGCTCTCATCGACTTTGTCGGGGTCGGTGAGATCATCACCTCTGACTACCTCGGGTTCAACTCTCCCGCGGCCTTTCTCGAGCTCCTGGCCCTCCGTGAGCTCGGCATCAACGTTCGGCTTCACGACGCCGGCGCATTCCACCCGAAGGGTTACGTGTTCCGCCGGACCGACGGAATAACCGCGATCCTGGGCAGCTCCAACCTCACCGCTGGCGCGCTTATCTCGAATCATGAGTGGAACATCCGCGTATCGGCCGCGACGGAAAGTGATCTCGCCGAACAATTCACGAACCTGCTCGACGGCGAGTTGCAGCACTCCTCCACCCTGACAGCGAACTGGATCGTCGACTATGCACTTGGCTGGGCTCCGCCAGCGAGGCCGACTACGCACCTTCGCTCCGCTGAAGAGCTAGAGCAAGCAATCATCCCGAACGCGATGCAGTCCGCAGCGCTCGATTCGATTGCCGAGCTTCGAAAGTCGGGCGAGCGGCGAGGACTAGTCATTTCGGCGACTGGTACGGGGAAGACGATCCTCGCCGCGCTCGACGTACGGGCAGCCCGGCCAGAACGAGTGCTCTTCGTGGCCCACCGTGGACAGATCCTCGACCGCGCGATCGACGAGTTCCAACGAGTACTTGGTGCACCCCACAGCCACTTCGGAAAACTTGTCGGCCAAACACATCAGGTCGATCGTCACTATGTCTTTTCGACCGTGCAGACGCTGTCTCGCCCAGACGTGATCGCAAGTCTTGATCCGGAGACCTTCGATTACATCCTGATCGACGAGGTGCATCGCGCGACTGCCACCACATACCAACGGGTGATCGACCACTTCAACCCGGCGTTCCTACTCGGCTTGACCGCCACCCCGGAGCGCACCGACGGAACAAGCGTTTACGAACTCTTCGACTTCAACGTGCCTTACGAGATCCGACTCGGTGCTGCCCTCGAACAAGACATGCTGTCCCCCTTCCACTACTACGGCGTCGCCGACTTTACCTTCGAGGACGGCACAACTACTACGGATGCCACTCCCCTTTTCCGCCTCGTCGCCGAAGAGCGGATTCGTCACCTCCTCCGTACCCTGCATCGGTACGGCCAGGCTGGCGTCCCTCCACGGGGACTGATTTTCTGTAGTCGCACAGAAGAGGCTAAGCAGCTCTCTGCGGAACTGAACCGGTGCGAACTTCGAGGGCGACGTCTTCGAACAATCGCACTCTCCGGCGAAGACGGAATCGAGGAACGCGAGCTACAGGTCCGTCGCCTCGAATCAGGGAAACTCGACTACATCCTCACGGTCGACATATTCAACGAGGGGGTCGATATTCCCTCGGTCAACCAGGTCGTCATGCTGCGCCAGACTCAGTCCGCAATCGTGTTCGTGCAACAGCTCGGCCGTGGCCTCCGGAAGGCGCCGGGCAAGGAATACCTGGTTGTCATTGATTTCATCGGCAACTATGCAAACAACTACCTCATTCCGATCGCACTGTTTGGCGACGATTCGCTAAACCGCGAGTCGATCCGACGTTCGCTTATCGCCGCTGAGGAGCGGGGCGCAATCGCCGGCCTTTCCAGCGTCCAGTTCGATCGGATCGCACAGGAGCGTGTGCTGCGCTCGCTTCACACCGCTCAGCTAGACAGCTTGCCAAACCTCAAGGCAGCGATTGAGACGATCCGAAACCGGCTCGGCCAGATGCCAAAGCTCCAGGATTTCCTTCGCTTCGAATCGGTCGACCCAGTGATCCTCGCGAACAAGGTCGGTTCCTATCCCGAGCTGCTTCGGAAGCTGTTCAAGATCGAGCACGGGTTCACCGACCTTCAGTCCGCCTATCTCGCGATGCTCTCCGGCGAGATACTCACCGTCAAACGACTGCATGAATCAGTTCTGTTGCGCGCACTGTTACAGCACCGCAGACTCAGCATCGACGAAATTGGTCGAACACTCGCGGATGCAGGACTGCAGTCGGATGCTTTCTCGGTGCGCTCCACCATCGACGCACTCACTCTGGACTGGAACACCCAAAACGAGCAAGCCCGCTACCGCGGTGCTGCACCAGCCGCCCGATCTGGTGACCTCGTCGTGCTCGTTGATGAATTCAGCTCGGCCTACGACCACTCGGCTGCCTTTCGAGCAAACGTCGATGACCTACTCGAGACGACGCAACGACTCGTTCTCGATCGATTCGCGATCCGCGAACCATTCACCCGCGGGCGCCAATACTCGCGTAAAGACGCAAGCCGTTTGCTGTGCTGGTCCAGCAACATGTACTCAACCATTTACGGCTACCGAGTCGACCAGGAGACAGCAACCTGCCCAGTCTTCGTGACGCTTCACAAGACTGAGGAGGTGTCTGCCAGTACCGCCTACAACGACACTCTGCTCGATCCGAGCACCCTTCTGTGGTACACCCGCAGCAGACGCACACTTGCGAGCGACGAGGTCCGGGCGATAGTGGACGGCTCAGTCGAGGTGCACGTCTTCGTCAAGAAGGACGACGCAGAAGGCGCCGGTCACTACTACCTTGGACGCGCTACCGCGCACCAAGCCGAACAAACGACTATGCAGCAGGGCGAGCCGTTGCCGGTCGTCCGTATGGAGCTGCGGTTCGAGCAGCCGATCGACTCGGGCGTTTTCAGTTACTTTCACCCCGCGCTCACCTCCTAAGCCCAACTCGACGGGGTGCTTCCTGCGTTCTGCGAGCGATCAGGTCTTCACCTGCCGCGCCGCTTGGACGCTGGCCGAGACATCGACCTGACATACCTGGATTCTCCTTTGTCCGCTCGTTCTCCCCGTTCTCTGCAGGAAACATGCACCCCCAAGTGGGGACCGCGGCGCCCGACGCCCAGGCGATATGGTCGAGACCGCTGGACCCGCAACCCGTTGGTATCGGCTCGACACGATTGCGGTTCATCTCACGGCTGCAGAACAAGGCGGGGACATTTGACCAACCAGCTAGGTCCGCGAGACTGGCTATCCGGCGGACGCCACTGGGATGAGATCCCAGTCGCTGGCAGGTCCTCTCCCCCGCGCCGGCCCCCCATCGCCGGGTTCAGTACTGCGCAGTCAGCGCGGCCCCGTCGAAGCTCGGGGTTACTGAGTCTGCTTGCCTTCGTTATCGGCTGCGGTGCCCTCTTCGCGCTGTACGCATCATCCCAGTGGCCCGATCGCGTTCCAACGAGTCTTGGCTTGATCAGCGGCGTTATTGGACTCGTGTTCGGGATCATTGCGTGGAGCCGCCGTCGCCGCGGAAGAGCGAGCTCCATCGTCCTCCCCGCGGCGGCGATTTCTGCCGGTCTTTAAGCATCATGACCGCCGCCGCTCTGTCCGGTATCGTGACGACAGCTCCGACTGCCCCAGCCGCGGCCATCGCGCCGGCGCACCAAGCATCTGTGTCAGGGGTGTCCCCGACCGCGCCTGCAACCTCCATTTCAGGAACAGCGGCACCCGCTCCCGTTCCCGTTCAAGTTCCCGCTCAAGCTCAAGTCCAATCGCCTGCCCGCCTCCCGGCGACCCAAATGACAATGGCTCAGACACTCGGCACCCTGCAATTCGTTCTAAAGATGACGCGTGGGCCCGACGGGCTTCAATCACCAGCGTTGGCGGTAACGAGCGCCGGCGGTGTCTTCGACCCCTTCTCCGCCACGCCGGAGCGGATCCTCACAATCCTTCCGGCGAACACCACACTCAGCTACACCGTCTCCGTCGACCGCCGTAACTATGCCGTTACGCTCACGGACGATGCGAACTCAAGCCTGGTCGCGCGATACGACACAGTGAACGGAAGGATTGAGTTCGGCTGACGTTCAATCGCGTTCCGCTTTAAGGCCACTGGCCGCGCCATCCGTCTGTATCTGGCCACCGCCGATGCGCGGGCTGCGGTGTCGTGAAGCGGCCCAATTCGACAATGAACAATGGGGCCGATCTAGCCTTCGTGGTCTCCGCGCCGTCGGAGCGCTCGCTCGGCGATCCCGCTGGAGAGCTTGCCCGCCACTGATCTGGCCCTGTCGACCGTTTCGTCACCGATGAGCTTGGCGGCATGGACGCCCTCAGATCCCGTAGCGAGTACCTTCTTCCTCACTTCCTCGGCCGCATCCATCCACCGTCTCGCCTCCAATGACTGTCGACTGCGGTCGATGCCGAGCCTGCCGTTGAAGTCGACGATTCCGGTCGCGACGAGGTTGCTCGAATCCACCACGGCCCGGGAGGCGATTGGGTGAAGCAGCACCTTGGTATTCGCCCTGCTGGCGGCCGCGTCTAGGCGAATCATTAGGCGCTGTGTGCTCCGCGCGATGAGGTCCAACCGGTTCTGCCGCGCTGCCTGAAGTCCGAGGCGATGCTGATCCAGGTCCTCCGGGGCCGCGTTCAGCACCCGGTCGAGTTCGAGCACCGCGATCGCGTCCTGCAGTTGGAAACAACGAGCCAGAATGGCGAGCCACTCGTGAACCGTGGACTCGGCTTCCTTCGATGTTTTGGCAAGATCGCCGGCGTTGGTCTTCTTTTCGAGCTTGTCCGCGAGCGCGTCGAGTTGACGCAACGTGTAGGCCTGTGTTCGTGCGACCGTCCCAGATGTGGCCTGCACCTTCGACCACGTGACCTCGGAGACGCGGCCAACATGTTCCCGAACGACCATGGCCTCCTCGATGATCAGGTCCACACCGATCATGTCTGCGAACACCGCGTCTTTCTGGGCTCGCAGGAGATCGTCGACCTTCTCGTCTATCGTGGCGAGATAATCAGTGATCTCCTCCATCGCCTGTTGCATGGCCAACTGCGCCATGATCCCCGCAGCGCCAGCCAGAACCGCCGGGCTCGTCAGTTGCGATCCTGGTCCTTTCGCGAACTCGACGATCCCCTTGATCTTGCCACCGTGCGCCTGCACCACCCCCAGGCTGAGCCCGTTCGAGCCCTTCATCAGCCCGTACTGGTTGATGGCTTTCACGGAGTTATCCGACAGCTGCACCCAGCGACCAGAGGTGGCAGCGATGCCCGAACCTGCCTTTGCGACTCCGGCCGCGACGCCGAGGGCGGGCCGGAGCCGATGCAGTCCAAGGTCTTTCGACGGCAATCCCTCCGAGTGGAGAAAGCGTTCGACCGCTGTCGGATCGCCGATGACCGCCAGGCCATCGCCGTCGCTGATCAGCTGAATCTCGTTATCCACCGGACTCCTAAAATGTGGGCAGGAAAGCGCTGCGAAAGGGTGGGGACGCTTCTTAGTTCGCGGTTGACGAAATCATCCAGGGAGAGGGCGATTTCGGCGGACGCTAGCTCCCGGACTTTCCGAGCCCGTATGTGTATTCGCCTGTGGTCCAATTCACGGTCGCGTTGAAGAAGTAGCCCGATTGTGTGCCGTCTCCGTTGTCTTTGTTTGCGACAAAGCAGTCGAATGTTGTGGTCGTGTCGGTGAGATCGTCCGTAGAGCCCGAAACCGGATTGCACGTGACTGCGATAACCGGTCCTGTCAGCAGATTCTTCGCGATGTCATCTTGGGCCAACTTCTTGACGGACGCCTCGACCTCAGAAACGGTGGCCTGACGTTGTGCTCGCTCCGCATCATCTGCAGCCTTCTTCGCGTCGTCAGCGGCTTGCTTCGCTTCGGCAGCGTTCTTCGCTCGCGCTGCATCCAATCGCTTCTGCGCTGCCTTCTGGTCCGCCACCTGCTGCGCCTGGACGTTGCTCACCAGTACTGTCGTGGTGACTCCCCCGACGAGAACCACGGCGACCACAATCGCCAAGGCAATCCAAAACCGCCGACGGCTTCGTTTCGGTTTGACCATGGGTGTTTCGGCCCCGACCGAAACCAATTCATCCGAAGGAAGATCCGTTCCATCGCTGACTTCTGTACGGGTGGTCGCACCGAAGATCGGCCGAATGTCGCCAGTCCAGTTGTCGCCGTCCCAGTAGACCTCTTCTTCGGGGTTCGATGGATTGGGAAACCATCCGGGTGGGGTACTCAAACAGATTGCCTCTCGTTGCGGTGCCGAGCCAACGCTATCGAACCTGAGGGAACCTTCAGGTCCCCCAGTTCTGGGGTTTAGCGGCCGTTCGGACGCCCAAAAGGTATCCAACCCATCCCCTCCTCTGGGGCAAGCCCTTCGCCCAGTTCGTCCGATAGCGTCGGGGATCGTGGGAGACGACAGCGACGACTCGACGCAGGACAGTGTCGGGCGAGTCGACTTCGCGGGAATCAACGCGCTCTCTTCACGCCCAGCCGGGTATGCCGTTGCATTGAAATGTTTGCAGATTCAGGCTGACGCCGAAGACGTTGACCCGTCTTTGAGAACGGACAAGCGCGTCAAGCTGCACCCGGACGCATGGCCCTGGTACCAGGGCGCCCTCGGAGAAATCGAAGTCGGCGAGATACTCACCGGTCTTGGGCCGGAATGGTTCGTGAGACACTCCGTTCCCATCGGGGCAGACACGAAAGACGTCGATCATCTGGTGATCGGGCCAGGGGGTGTCTTCTCGATCAACACCAAGCACCATCGGGGAGCTTCCGTATGGGTCGGCGACCACGTGCTCCGAGTGAACAATGCGAACACGCCGCATCTGAAGGTGGCGCGAAGCGACGCGCTCGATGTGAGCGGCCGACTCACCAAGAAGGTCGGCTTCCCTGTGCCTGTAACCCCCGTCATCGCAGTGCTGAACGCCGGGTCGATCAAGGACGCACGATCTCCGCAGAATCGCGCGGTGTCAGTCGTGGGAGCCCACAAGCTGGTCTCATGGCTGAAAGCCCAGCCGGCCTCGCTCGGCTCCACAAAGATCTACTTACTCAAGCTCGCCGCCGAGGAACCCGAGACCTGGCACGTCGACCCGCGAGCCGCAGACACATTTCGCATCATGCAGCGATTCGAGCGGCTCGTCGGCCGCGTGGGCGCTCCACACGCGGGTTACCCACCGGTGGCTCCGTCGGCTAGCACTCACCGTCCGACGAGACGTCCAACGCGCCGGCCGGCAGCAGGCCGGACGACCAATGGCCATCCGGCTCTTCCCGACATCATCCGGTTGTGGTTCGCAACGGCGATCATAATTACGGGGCTGCTGATCATTCGAGGCGTTGCAGACCAGCCCTGCGGGTCACCGACGGCGTGCCTGTTTCCAGCCGTCTACATGTCCTTGAAACCGCTCCTGGTACTCGCTGGCATCGCCGTAATTGGGCGCGCGGTCATCAGTACTGTCCGTCTTCTGCGGCCCAGCAATTCGCGGCGACGACCGTAGTAGGCCACCCCCGCCGTCTTTAGGGAAGCTCGAGAACCGCTCGACAGTCGAAACGATTCCGGAAGCCCGTTCGTCCTTCACCGCCGCCGGACCGGCAGCAGTCTTGCGCGTCCAGCGCGTTCAATTCGAGTCGAGTTAAGGGGGCATCAGTGATTAGCCGACGAAACTGTTGCTCTTGCCGAGGTTGCAGGATGCACACAACGTTCGCGCCATTCGTTCGACAGCGGGAACCTGGGTCGACTAGCTCGAGTTAGAGCTCCCGACGCGCCCTGTTTCTCACGCGTTTCGATGGCGATTTCCCACAGCGCTTGATTGACTACAGGAGTCAGCAGTGGCTGTACGCCTACAAAGGAGACGCGCGTGACTGATCAGGACAAAAACGCCACTCGTGCGCGAAACGCTCTTGGCGTTCTCATCGACAACGGTGGCCGTCTTCCGAGAGCGCAAGTTTGGAGGGAGGTCACGTCGACGACGCCGCTCGGCGACGATGAGCAGGACCTGGTCGCGAGCGGCGGCCTCCGCAGCGAGGTCGACTGGAATTGGAGAACCGCCGAATTCGTCAAGGCTGGGTGGCTGACAAAAGGTGGCGCCGAGGGATGGAGCATCACGGACCTCGGCCGCGAGGCCTACTCAGAGCTAACCGACTCCAGCGAGTTGGTCAGGCAGTCGCGACTCTTGTACACCGCGTGGGATCAGACCCGTGCGAAGGATCGGTCACGAGCACTTGCAACTCGAATCGTTCCTCATGACGTTGGTGAAGAGGAAGTGATCCGCGCTGCGGGAGTCTTCGTGGACCGGGCACTGGTTGCTGGTGCGTCCGTGTTTTCACCCGGGCGGAGGATTTGGACGGAGTCAGTGATCACCGAATTGGAGAAGATCTCCATCGGGACAGAAGCGACGCCAGGGGCTACATTCACGCAGCAGCTGGCCGTGCAACTTGAACGCGCAAGTGACGACGCCAAGCTTCTTATGGCGGAGCTCGTGATGTTCCAACTATTACCCGTTACAACCGATTCAATCGGCGCGCGAAAAAAAGCCGAGCGCGTTGAGTCCGTCCTCAGCGTGATGGAGCACCCTGTCCAGATCTCAGCCGAGTTCAGTGCGGCCTTTCTGCATGGAGCGTTCAACCCTGGTACCAGAATGTTGAGCAACCTCGGTGGGGCAATGAAAATCATTGTCAACTTTGCTGCGGCCTGGACGCGAACTGGCAGCGATCGGCGTGAAGAGCTTTTGGAAGATCCATGGGGGTTTCGCGAGTTCGTACGCGAGGTTCCAGGCGAGACGTTTCCATCGCAGCGATGGTCGCTGATGTTTTTGGTGCATCCCCAAGCGTTCGTCAGCATCGTCTCTGAGGACCACAAGCGTCGTATCCGTGACGAGTTCATCGGCGAAATTACCGGCTCAACCGGCGACCTCGATAAGGACCTACTCAGCATTACAATCGCGCTTCAGGTCAAGAACAACGGCCCCGTCAACTACTACTTGTCCCCCCTTAGAGAGAAGTGGCAGCCGCTCGCTCCGGTCCCGGTCTCGGTCCCGGAGCCTGTCCAGCCCGGAACTTCGTCAGCCGGCACGCGAACGCCCTTTCCGCACGCGACCGCGGCTTTGAAAGCAACAACGTATATCGACGAAGACTGGCTACAAGACGTACTCGAATTGCTTGAGCGTCGGCGGCAGATGATCCTGTATGGTCCTCCCGGCACTGGAAAGACCTTCATCGCTAAGGCGTTAGCTCAGCACGTCACGCTTGGATCGGATCCGGACATTGTGCAGTTCCACCCAAGCTACTCGTACGAAGACTTTGTCGAAGGGTACCGACCGGTCGTCGAAGGCGGCCAACTCGTATATCGGCTCAAGGACGGCCCATTCCTCACAATCGCACGAGATGCGCGCAACAACCCCGAGACGAACTATGTTCTGGTCATCGATGAGATCAATCGCGGCAACATCGCGAAGGTGTTCGGCGAACTCTACTTTCTCCTCGAATACCGCAATGACAACATCACGCTGTTGTATGGAGACGAGCGCTTCCAGCTGCCCAGCAACGTGTTCATCATTGGCACAATGAACACGACCGATCGCTCGATCGCGCTGCTCGACGCTGCGATGCGTCGTCGGTTCGCGTTCGTAGAATTGCACCCCGACAGAGAGCCCGTCTCAATGGTGCTCCGTAGTTGGCTCGCAGACAAAGGGATCGACGACGAGCCTGCGCGGATGTTGGAGACCGTGAACACGCGAATAGTCGATAGCTCGGCGCGCATCGGGCCGAGCTATCTGATGCCCGAAGACGGCGATTTGTCAGAAAGACGTCTCCGCGAGATCTGGCGCTATGAACTGATGCCGCTGCTCGAGGAGGCGTACTACGGCGAGAATCGCGATCTGGAATCAGAGTTCGGTCTCGACGCACTACGACGAGCTCAGGCGGTGAACGGCTCTGACGACTGAGCTGCGATCGATCCCGCTGCGCGAAGCAGCCGGCGAGACTTTTCTGCGGATGTCAATGGAGACGGCGTCGGAGATTGCGCGCCTTGGGATCGCATCTGTTAGCCCGACTCCCAGCGGCGAATGGCGCGTCAGTGGGGTATCGAAGGTTGGTGTCGTGAGGTTCGGCGATGCCCAAGTCAGCATCGAGCCGAAGGTTCCGCTCGAGCGTCTCTTCTACCTGCTGGCGCGCGGTCGCGAATGGGGTAACTGGTTTGAGCAGAGCGTGCATCTCGATACCATCGCCAATCTGTACCCAGCAATCGCAGAAGGTTTCGCAACGTGGGCCGAGCGCGTGTTTCGCACAGGCGTTGTTCGCGGATACCGCACGGTTCGCGCAGCGGAGCCCGCCATTCGCGGACGATGGCTTGTCTCCGAGCAAATTCGGGTCCGACAGGGACTGCCGTTGCCCGCCGAACTTCAGTACGACGAGTACACCTCGGACATCGCCGAGAACCAGCTCGTGCGATCGGCCGCCAGGCGACTCGTGACATTCGTCGGGCTGCCCGACTCTGTCCGCGCCCGCATCCTTCGCATCGATCTGCACCTCGGCGACGTCACTCTGCTCACTCGAGGCGAGCCATTGCCATCCGTTCACTTCGATCGCCGCAATTACCGTTACCGCCCGCTTGTAGCCCTGGCCGAGCTAATCCTCACCAACGGTTCACTCGACCATCGAGTTGCAAGCACGGCTGCGAGTGGATTCTTGCTGGACCTCCCGCGAGTGTTCGAACAGTTCGTCGAAACTGAAGTGACCCGCGCAGCCAATCCTTTTGGGGGCGAAGTTGTGCCACAGTTCGATTCCGCGCTCGATGAAGATGGTCACGTGCACATCCGCCCCGACCTCGTTTGGCGTCGGGAAGGGCGCGTGCAAGCGGTGTTCGATGCAAAGTACAAAGCCGAAAAACCTGCGGGCTATCCAAACGCGGACATCTACCAGATGCTCGCGTACTGCATCAGACACGAGCTGACGACAGGCCACCTCATCTACGCTGCTGGCAACTCCGTTCCGCCTCGATACACGATCGCTCAGGCGGGCATCGAGATCTATTGCCACTCGATCGCTCTCGATCAAACTCCGGAAGAGATCTCGCGACAGGTAGACGAAATCGTGGCAACAAGTATGCACACATCGTCGATGTAGTCATCTCTCATCCGCAACCCGTCAGGCACATATCGAACCGCGCCACCGCTTGCGAGAAGTATCTGCCCACGGCTCCGTCCATCAGGTGGAGTGCTTGATCCCGCCTCGCACTCCCTGATCGCAGCGAGATAGGGACACTGGGTTAGCCGCCCGTTGACCAGATGCTTGACTCCGCCAGGTGCAGCCCTCCCACCTCCCCCAACAGCCCTCTAGGCTTCATGCACAGCGCCTCGACCTTCATCCGAAGACAGCGTCAGGCATTGAATAGTTCCGCAAACGCAGCGTCGGCCGCGTCCTCGCTAATGATGAGCTTCCCTCCCGTGCGAGCCGCATTCAAGCTGATCACCTCGACCCACAGGCGGGTGATCGCCGACGGCCCGCGGACGGCGAATCGGAGCGAAAGACCGCGATAACTCAGTCCTTGCCTGGGATGTCTACTAATCGGCCGGCGCTCGCATTTATGGCGACACGGTTGGTTGTGTATTGGGGACGTGCTCGCGCGATGTTGATGTCCGCGACCAGCGCTGATAGAAGGGTGTCGTACAGCGACTGGAATTCTAGAAGAGATTCCCGCGAGATGTCCTCCTCATCTCGTAGTGCGAACATCGTGTCCCATTCGTCGGACCAGGCAGGAGTGCTTTTCCACGACTGACGACGCCGATACGCGCTGCTGTTGATGCGCGCATCCTTGCCCCACGCGCCGAACGAGACAAAGGCTGTTTCAATAAATTCCTTGTATGCGCCTTCGACGTCTGAACTGAATAGCGGCGCAGCCGGAAAGAAGGTCGAGTCTAGCGTCCGCTTCAGCCTTATGATGTCGCCGGGCGAGTCATCTCGCCACGTACCAATGAAGGTCAGGTAGCTCATGAGTCGATTCAGGTCGGGAGCTAACTGCTTGTAGTATTCGAGCCGCACACGAACAAGCTCCTCGTTACGAGACTGCCCACGACCAAGATAGATGCCTAGTACGACTACTAGGACTGGGACGGCGGCCGACGAGATGGCAGTCACGACGTCAGTCCAGTTCGGTTCGCTCACACTTGTATCGTTGCGGACGGATCGCGTTGCGCCCACAGGGCGCGCGGACGAACCTTCTCAATTCAGAGCCGTGACGAGCGCCATACGAGCAATTCACACTGACGAGCTCGTTCTCACGAGCGCGGAGCACAATCCGAGTCGGCGAGCGCTAGAGGGGACGACCCGTAGCGGTCCGGCGCTTACGCGACCACCGCCGGGTTCTCACAGACCCAGACGACCTCGGGACAAGTGCCGAGCATGATGAGCAGCGCGGAGGAAGAAGCCCGCCGACTCGACCGGGATCATAAGGATCGCGTCCGGCGCCTCCTCACGGCACGTCTAGAGAGTCTCGTGACCGTCCCTTGCTCGATAACCGCCCACGGACCGTCGGCCAAGGGCACGGAATCTACACAGTGCGCATTGTCAATGTTGAACACCGCGGCGGCCCGACCAGTCTGAGAGGACCGGTAGAGCATTCCAGTCGCCTCCGCCTTTGCACCCCGCGCACCGTAAACCTTCAGCAAGTACTCGGTGAGAATCTGGGTCGGGATGTACTCAACGTGTTCGTCGGCCGCCGAGATCGGTTTGCTGAGTTCGTCGACGAATTGGTGGAGGAAATGAATCTGACGATGGTATGCACCAAGTGTCGGATGGAAAATGGAGGGGACGTCGCGCAGTCGAGTGAAGTCAACAACCTTCACATCGGATCTCATCGTGAACGCGCCGATCGTCACTCGCTGCTTCTTCTCCACGGCGTGGGCGATCACTTCGGCGAGAGCGGTGTCCTGATCTGCCGCCCCGTAGAACATCGGAATCCCTGCAGGATTCATTCGATTTGACACCGTGGCGCGCTCGATCGGACTTGTGCCCAACCGAGCGGCCGTGCTGGCGACTCGCCGCTCCCGATGTGCTTGAGCACGCCACCACAGTTCGTCTGGTTCAACTGAACGCGTAATTCCAAGAACGTCGATCAACTCACCGATTTCGTCGAGGATTCTCGCGGCGGGAACCTCGCCGGCTCGGAGCAACTCTTCATCGGACGATCGATCAGACAGCCAAATCACAAAGCGAGTTTTGAACTTGACCGCGGAGCAGAACTGAGCCCATGCGTCCCGCAAAACCTCATCCCGTCGCCGCCATGCGAAGTCCTTTTCAACCCAGGTGGTGTCGTTGAGATGTGACTTGACTGCTTCAATCACGTCGTCGTTGGCGAACGCACCTCCGTATTCATCAACGAGATCCCAGGAGTCCCAGTGATCGCCGAGAAACTGATACCCACCTTCTGCAGAGTCGTAGTAGACCTCGTCGATTGCTTCCTCATGCTCGTGGCGAAGTCCACGTACGAAGGCCTCCATCAAGACATCGAAACTGGCTGCGGGCGCGCCGCCACAAAAGTCACAAACCTCTGTGTCTTCGGCCGAATCCACCACCGCCTGCGACAGCGACGTGTCAGCGATGCAGTTGGCGCAAACCGCCTCGTCGGAGAAGGACCATCCCTGGTCCTGCTCGTCCTGCATCTTCTCCTTGGCACGACCCAAAGTCGAGTCCTCCTTTCAGCTGTTCACAACTCGACCGGCAGTGCAAAAACCCGTGCGCCCGCGCAAAGGGTCGACGCATAAGCCGTCTCTCTCCACACTCAGACGGCGAGGCCGAGGATCATCGCGGAGTGGTCAGTTACCCCGTCTAGCCGCGGAGTGTGGTCGTACTCGCAGCTGACCACCATCGTCTCCAGCCGCGACTGGAGATACGTCTGGTCGAGTCGGAAGCCGTTCCCTGAGTTCGAGAACCAGGAGTACTCCCGGATCGCCGGGTGTCGCGTCCGCCAAGCATCGGTGAAGCCGGCCCGTAGAAGTAACGGGATCCTGTCGGCGCCCTCGTACCTGACTCCCTTTGGGTCGCGGTCTAGGAGGTTGTCGCCGGTGTTGAAGTCGCCGATCAGCAGCTGTCGTGAGACGCCGGCGGCGGCTTCGGTGATGAGCGCGTCCCAGTACGGCAGCTTCGCCTTCAGGTTCGGCATGTACACGCCGCCCAGGGTCGTCCAGCCGAGGTCGGCCGCCCAGAGATGCCGCCGGTCGGCCATGCTCTCGCCCATCGGCCGCGCACTAAGGATCGGAGACCTGCTCGCGATGAGCACGGCATTGGCGGAGGGCGTGACGTCTGGGTGCGTGACCTCGTAGCCCGAACTAATGAGAGCGTCGACGAGGAATTTGCCGTTCGCGCCGACGCGGAACTCCGTCACGACTAGGACGTCGGCGTCGAACTTCTCAAGCGTCGCGACGACGCGCGCGAGCCGCTCGGCAGCGCCACCGCCGCGCCTGATGTTCATCGTCGCGATGCGGCGCACTATTCAGCGACCATCTCGACGATCCTTGCGCGTTTCAACTCCACCAAACGACGCGGCGTCTCGCCGTCCGCCGGCTTCACCACAAGCATTACGTCAGCACCGACGGTCGGCGTAAAGAATTCGAGCACCTTCCAGACGGGTTGTTTGCGTCCGTCTCGCACGAGCATCCCCTTGCGGATCCCGGCAGCGGCCGCCTGCTCCCTGGCATAGCGGTCGGCCTTGCGAGACTCGGCCATCCGATCGAGTTCCTGAGTAGCGAGCTCCTCTGCCCTTTCGCGCGTCGCGCCTTGCCGTAGGAAGCGGCGCACGGTGTTCTCGAAGTTGGTCACCGGCTCGAGATGCTCCGGCCGGATGCAATCGCGCCGCTCGCACGTGTGATCCAGCTGCATGCCTTCAGGGATCGGGCCAACGCGCGTCTCGTAGCTGAGACGGTGCGCCCGGAACGTGCGTCCTTCTAATGAGGCCAGGCCATACCCGTCGCGGTCGAGCGCGCCGGTCCAGAGAAGGCAGCCGCTCTCCTCGTGGACGCAGGACTTCCGATCGAGGAGATCTTCGCGCGGTTTGTAGCGCTCGATCGTGAAGGTGATCCTGCCGACAGGGACTGTGGTTCCGACTTCGTACACATCTCTCCTCGGTCGGGTCAGAAGTAGGGCAGCACAAAAATCGGGCTGGACATGATGTAGACAGTCTAGGTACTCGAGCGCGCTCGCCTATCGACACGACGGCGACAATACCGACGATGCCGACGATGCCGACGATGCCGACGATGCCGACGATGCCGACGATGCCGACGATGCCGACGATAGAGCCGAGTGGGCTGCGCCGGTCGAGTGGGAGCACGCCGTTCCACGGGAACAAGGCTTCTGGAAACCGGGGATGTTCGCTACCCAGGACATGGCCACCAAGCTGCGCATTCAGTTCACTTTCGACCAGGTGTCAAAGGTATTCGGGCGGGAGGGCTGAAGAGACGATCGAACGGTGGCCATGCTTTCTGGATGACGCTTGAGCAACACCTCCGGACATCGACGATGGAATGACATCTGTCAGGGGATCTCCCTAGGATCAAGTAGAAGCCTCACATTCGCACTCGGGGGAGGAGAGCATGGGCTCGGTAGCCGCATACGAAACCGCGAGTGGCAGGCGCTACCGTGTCCGCTATCGAAAGCCTGATCACTCCCAAACTGACAAGCGGGGCTTTCGCACCAAGCGCGAGGCAGAGCTCTTCCTCGCCACGGTGGAGCTCTCGAAAGCGCACGGGTCATACTTGGACCCGGTCGAGGCGCGGATCACGGTCGGAGAGCTCGGCGCCGAGTGGCTTGCGAATAAGGAGCAAGCGCTCAAGCCATCTAGCTTCTCCCCCCTCTCAACAGCCTGGCGAGTCTACGTCGCCCCACGCTGGGCAGGAACGTCCATCGGAAGGATCCGACCCTCTACGGTCGAGCAGTGGGTCCGTGAGCTCGGTCAAGGTAAAGCGCCAACCGTCCGTGCTCGAGGCGAGCACTTGAATAAGCCGCGATCTTCGAGCGTGGTAATCCGGGCAGTCGGGATTCTCGCTGGCATTCTCGACGTGGCCGTCCGAGACGGCCGCCTCGCGCGGAATCCTGCACGTGGGCTCTCGAATCTGCCTCGGAAGGTGACCAAGAAGCAGCGCCGGTATCTGACAGACGAAGAGGTCTTCCGGTTCGCCGAATCCGTCCACGATCCGATGCGCAGCACACTGATCCTCACCCTCGCCTACACAGGGATCCGGTGGGGCGAAGCCGTCGCACTTCACTGCGCCGACATCGACCTTGATCGCCACCGGATTCGCGTCCGAGAATCAGCGACGGAGGTCGAGGGCTACATTCACGTCGGACCACCAAAGAGCTGGGAAGCCCGAACCGTGCCCTTTCCCGAGTTCTTGGACTCTTCGCTCGCCCAGCTGTGCGCGGACAAGCCGCTCAACGCGCTTGTCTTTGCCGGCCCGTTGAACGGCTACCTCATGCGACCCGACACCAGTGAGAGTCGACAGTCCTGGTGGCTGACGGCCCTCCGCGACGCTGGAATCGAGCGATTGACCCCGCACGACCTGAAACACACTGCCGCAAGCCTCGCGGTCAGCGCGGGAGCGAACGTCAAGGCTCTCCAACGCATGCTCGGGCACAAGTCCGCGGCGATGACCTTGGACACCTACGCGGATCTCTTCGACGATGACCTGGGCGATGTAGCCGAGCGCTTGAATGACCGTGTCATGGCCAAGGATGTGGGCAAAATGTGGGCACGGATTCAAAATGAAGAGGAAAAATCGTCTGAAACTAGCAGCTGATCAGCACTTTTATTTTCATCCAAAAGTGCCCCTGGAGGGACTCGAACCCCCAACCCTTTCCTTAGGACGGAACTGCTCTTCCATTGAGCTACAGAGGCTGACCAGCCGAGTTTACCGGAGCGGCCGCTAAGACGGCGTCACCGCAGGCTCCGCCCGGGGTTACGCTTGCCTGATGAGCGACGATGCGTTGAGAGCGACCCGTAACACCGTGGATGGACTGCTTTTGACGGAGTCCGACCTGATCGGCGGAGACCGCATCGCTCGCCGGTTCGCAGATTTTCGCGCGAACATCGACGCCATCTCCGACGATGAGCCGTGGCTGAAGGCCTGGCTACGGCAGGAATGCACGAAAGGCGGGGAGCTGTTCCTCGCCGCGAAGGCCGACCGGAGCAAGAACGGTTCCCTCGACGCCCCGGCGTCCGATCCGAATTCCCGCGCAGCGATCATCCGCCGCTTCAACGCCTGGAGCCCAGACGTGGTCGCCCACATCGATGCGTACAGGAACTCGCCGCGCACGCAGGCCGACGTTCAAGCCTGGCTCGACGACCTGACGCTCACCCAGCGCGCATCCGGCTGAACGCGACTCACTGCATCCGGTAGCTCTCGAGCGTCTCCGCCAACGCTTGCTCCACCGGGGTCGCCCGCGCACCGAGCCGCTCGGCGATGGCGCTGCTGTCGACGACGAACGGTTCCTCGAAGAGGTACTCCATCTCGACGAGTTCGCGCACGGTTCCGCTGAACACTCCGATCCCGCGCAGCAACGCGGGCGGCAGCGCCCGCAGCCGCGTCTTGTCCTTGCCTGCGAGACGGTAGACGATGTCGACGAGCTGGCGGGTGGTGCGCGTGTCCGGATCGTTGGGGAGATGCCAGACGGCACCGGGCGCATCCGGATGCTCACCCAGCACCGCGAGTCCCTCACCGATGTCGGGGATGTAGCTGTAGGTGTGCGGCTGGTCGGGGTCACCGAGCACGCTCGCCGTCTTTCCGGCAAGCGCTGGCCGGATGACCCGGTCGCCCAGGTTCGACTGCGCTCCCCCGCGGGGACCGAAATAGTCGGATGCGCGCCCGATCGCGACCTCGACGCGCCCGGCGCGGTGCGCCTCCAGCAGCTCGCGCGCCATCGCGCCACGCAGCCGGCCCTTCTTCGTGTGCGCATCGTAGGCGCGATCCTCAGTCAGTGGACGACCGGCCGGACGCCCGTACATGTACACATTCTCCATGCTGACCAGGCGCGCCCCGCCGGCTTCGGCGGCAGCGAGAACGGCTGCCTGCAGAGGCGGGAACTTGGCCGTCCACTCCGCATACGGCGGGTTCAGCACCTGGTAGATGACGCTCGCGCCGTGCGTGACGGAAACCGTGAACTCCGGATCGCTCGCGTCACCGCCGACGACCTCGACATCCGGCGGGACATCAGCCCGGCCCGAGCGGTTGACCATCCGCACCTGCTCGCCTCGCCGCCGCAGGGCGTCGAGCGTCGCGAGCCCCACGGCTCCGGCCCCGAACACGACGTGCCGCGGAGCGGTCATGACGCTGTCATCGCGCTGTGGGTCTCACGCAGCGGGCGCGAGATACCCCTCCCATTTCGGCTGCGTGCTCTCGACACCGCGCACGACCCACGAGACGTCGTGCGGCATCCGCGGGTCGGAGCGGAGCGACCAGCCCATCTCCGACGGCGTGCGGTCGCTCTTGAGGTTGTTGCAGCGCAGGCAGCACGCGACCAGGTTCTCCCAGCTGTCGGCTCCCCCGCGCGACCGCGGCATGACGTGGTCGATGGTGGTCGCCGTCTTGCCGCAGTAAGCACAGCGGTGGCTGTCCCGTCGGAGCACGCCACGACGGCTCACCGGCACGGAGCGACCGCGCGGGATGCGCACATAACGCGTCAACAGGATCACCGCCGGCCGATCATAGCTGCCGGAGGTTCCCCATACCGGGTGGTCTTCGTCGATCTCGACGACCGTGGCTTTCTGATTCATCACGAGCACGAGAGCCCGCTTGAAGGACACGACGGCGAGCGGCTCATAGCCGGCATTGAGGACCAGTGTGCGCATATCAACCCTTTCTGAACCGGCTGGATGGCTTCCAGACGTTCGGCGGAACGACAGCGGTCGGAAAACGGGTGCAGACAAACAAAAAGGGCACTGTCACACGGACAGCGCCCATCGAAGCCACGGAATGGTGGCGGCAGGTTTGACTGCTGTGCCGGAGGTAGAAAAGGCCGCGCGCGTCCGCGGTGTGGACGCTGCACGACCTAACCATGTGGCACTCCCGGGATCTCTCACGGTGTCAGGGCATCAGGCTAACGCAGAATCGGCGCGCCACATATTCGAGGCGCGCCGATTCCGTGCTGTGAAACCCACTGTTCACACAGTGTTGCTGGACCGTTGGGGTCAGCGGAGTGGATGTGACGAGGTCAGATTCCGAGCCGGACGACGTAGTAGTCCGAGGTCCAGATCGGGCGGATCGAGATCTCACGACCTGAATCCGGGGCGTCCATGATGTTGCCGTTGCCTGCGTAGAAGCCGATGTGGCCGGGCATGACGATCAGGTCGCCGGGAACAGCATCGGCGATCGAGATGGTCTTGCCTCGTGCAGCCTCCCCGGAGACGGAGTGCGGGAGCGAGATGCCGAACTGCGCGTAGACGAACATCACGTAACCGGAGCAGTCGAACCCGGCGGGTGTGGCACCGCCGAAGACGTACGGCGTGCCGATGTACTGCTTGGCGACGTTGAAGACCTGCCCGAGGCTGAAGTTCGGATACGGCGGGTTGGCGAGGAAATCACTGACCGACGGGCCACTGTAGGCCCGGCTGTATGCGGCGAACTGCACAGCGACCTTCTGGCGCTCGGCTTCCGCCCTCTGGTTCGCCAGCGCTGCTTCTGTCGTCGCGCTGGCCGCGTCGCGGGTGACGGCGGCCTGGGCGACGGTCTGCGACACCTGCACGCTCTGGGGCTGTGCCTTCTTCATACCGTCGATGGCGGAGGTCTTGAACTGCGCGCTTTCGGCAGACTGCGGGTTGAAGGCGTAGGCGGGAATGGCCATGGTCGCGACCAGGCCGGCCGCAAGGGTCATGACGGCGATGTTGATGACGCTGCCTTTGACACGTTTGCGGGAAGGCTTCTTCGCTGCTGCAACCGGGACGACGACGGATGCGCGGGCGGACGATCGCGGGGCGACGTTGGAAGGCCTGGCCGGCGGCACTGCCGGTGTGGCCGACTTCACGGAACGATCCTTCGATGCCGACTCCGCCGCGCGCAGCGATCTGCGGGTTGCGAAGTCGTTCGACGGGGTTGCGCTGTGCGGGGTCGTCGGATCGGGTTCGGGGCGATTCTCTTCAGAATCGGGTGTACCTAATGGGGCCAAGGTATAAACCTCCTGCGCTCCGACAGCACTAGGTAGCTGCCCCGTCCTTGATGCTTATAGCTTCGGCTTCGCGGTAAAGGAGACGGGATGGGGGGTGGAGCGTCCTTTTCCGGGTCCAGCGGCCGGCTTCTGGCCTGTGAACTCGTTCGACACTACGGGACACCGCTCGGTTTGTCACATCCCCCAAAGGGGTTTTTAACAAACTGGTAACAGTTATGCGGCGTCAGCGAAGATGTGCGCTGCCAGTTCGTTCGGCAGTTCGAGGCCTGTTTCGAACCCGTCGATCTGCACGAGAACGTAGGAGCCGGCGGCGGAGAAAGTACCGGTCGAGCCAGGAAAGACGCCGGCCTGCTTGAGCTGGAGGAGAAGCTCTGGGTCGACCTGCGCCGGCTCTCCGAGGCGACGGATGCTGGCAGTCACCCCCGAATTCTGTCCACCGACCAGGTCGACGAGGTTCAGAAGTCCCTGGGTCGACCGCGGATCCGGCGCATCGCCGAGCTCGTCGAGACCGGGAATGGGGTTGCCGTAGGGGGACTCGGTCGGGTGGCCGAGCATCGTGAGCAGCTTGCGCTCGACCTGCTCGCTCATCACATGCTCCCAGCGGCACGCCTCTTCGTGCACGTACTCCCACTCGAGTTCGATCACGTCGCTGAGCAGGCGCTCTGCAAGTCGGTGCTTGCGCATGACGTGAACGGCCTTGCGCCTGCCGTCGCCGGTGAGCTCCAGGTGGCGGTCGCCCGAGACGACCACGAGACCGTCGCGCTCCATGCGCCCGACGGTCTGCGAAACAGTGGGACCGGAGTGGCCGAGCCGCTCCGAGATGCGCGCACGAAGTGGCACGATGTTGTCTTCTTCGAGTTCGAGGATGGTGCGGAGGTAGATCTCCGTCGTATCAATCAGATCGGTCATCGCCACCTCCACCTCAGCGCCCAGAATTCGGGCGTCAACAACGTTATAGAGCCTACTGGCTGGGCATGACACCCTCGCTCCTCCTATCCACAAGTGCCAATAGACTCGGTTTATGCCGGATGTGACTATTCCCTCTGAACTGCTGCCCGCCGACGGTCGATTCGGTGCCGGGCCGTCCAAGGTCCGCAGGGAGCAGCTCGAGTACCTCGCAGGCGCCGGCGCGTCCCTCCTGGGCACGTCGCATCGGCAGGCTCCGGTGAAAGATCTCGTAGGTCGCACGCGCAGCGGCCTCGCCGACCTCTTCCGCATCCCCGACGGCTACGAGGTCGTGGTCGGCAACGGCGGCTCGACCGCGTTCTGGGATGCTGCGGCGTTCTCGTTGATCGAGACGCGCAGCGAGAACCTCGTCTTCGGCGAGTTCAGCAGCAAGTTCGCCGCGGCGGCGAAGGCACCGTGGCTGGAAGCCCCACACGTGATCGAGGCGCCGGCCGGCTCGCGCTCCGAGGTGGAGCCCGTCGCGGGTGTCGACGTCTATGCCTGGCCTCACAACGAGACGTCGACCGGAGTGATGGCGCCCATCCGTCGCGTGCACGGTGACGCTGGCGCGCTCACAGTCATCGACGCGACCAGTGCTGCCGGTGGCGTCGACTTCGACGCGTCCGAGGCCGACGTCTACTACTTCGCGCCCCAGAAGAACTTCGCCTCCGACGGCGGCCTGTGGTTCGCCCTGTTCTCCCCCCTGCGATCGAACGCGTCGAGCGCATCGCCGCCGGCGACCGCTACATTCCGGAGTTCCTCAGCATCAAGAACGCGATCGACAACTCGCGCCTCAACCAGACCCTCAACACGCCTGCGATCGCCACCCTCCTGCTGCTGGAGAACCAGGTCGAGTGGATGAACGCCAACGGCGGTCTCGCCTGGTCGTCGGCGCGCACGGCCGAGTCGTCGGGCGCGCTCTACGAGTGGGCCGAGCGCGTTGACTACGCAACGCCGTTCGTCACGAACCCCGCCCACCGTTCACAGGTGATCGCGACGATCGACTTCGACGACTCCGTCGACGCTGCCGCCGTCGCGAAGATCCTCCGCGCCAACGGGATCGTCGACACCGAGCCGTACCGCAAGCTCGGCCGCAATCAGCTGCGCGTCGCGACGTTCGCCGCGATCGAGCCCGACGACGTCCGCGCATTGATCTCGTCGATCGAGTACGTCGTGGAACGCCTGGGCTGAAGCGGATGCGCCCCAGCGAGCGAGCGGACGATGAGACTCTGGCTGCGTGACAGCGAGCGCCGGCCCGACCCGGTGCCCGTTGCGACCGATGACCGGAAGGCCATCGCAACGGGCCTCGTGCTCTGGCTCGTCGCGCTCGTTCTAGTGCTGGTCTTCGCCGTCCCGCTCGCCGCCGCCGGCGACCAGTGGTGGTTCTGGACCGTCATCATCGGAATCGGCCTCGGCGTCGTCGGACTCGTCTACGTCAGCATCAAGCGCCGCTGACTCCTCGGCCTCGAGGTCGAGCGCGGGGTCGAGGTCGGCGTCGTCGTCCAGATCGGGATCGTCGAAGTCGATATCGACACCGTCGATGTCGCCGCTGTGCAGGACAGGCACGACGTCTCCGTCGTCCTCATCCTCATCCTCGTCGTCGTCCTCGTCGTCGTCGTCCGACTCCTCGTCGTCCTCGTCGTCCGACTCCTCGTCGTCGGACTCGTCGCCCTCGTCCTCGTCGTCGTCCGACGCGGCCTCGGCGGCGAGTGCCTCCTGCGAGGCCTGGTAATCGGCAAGGCGCTCCGACCACGGAACCCAGTCGGGTGCGAGCAGCGAGGCTTCACCGGGCATGAGCTCCGTCTCGAGAACGAGCGGCTCCGCCTCACTGTCGACGCGGGAGATGGTGACCGACCAGCGCCACCCGGGGTAGCCGGGCAGAGCGGACTCGAAGAGCAGGGTGAGCACGTGTTCGCCCTCGACGATGTGGCCGACGACGGGACCGACGGTCTCCGCAGGCGTCACATCGAGGAGTGCGTTCCGCGCGAGATCGACGGATTCGAGCAGGGCTGCGTCGGCAGCGATCAGTTCGCGATCGGCAACGGCCGATCCACTGTCGGGTGAGCTCAGTTCGTCGTCGTCAGGCATCCAGGTCATCCGCAACACGGCGGAGCACGGCCGCGATCTTCGCACCGTGCGCCTTGTCGGGGTACTTGCCCCGCTTGAGGTTGGAGCCGATGCCGTCGAGGAGCTTCACCAGGTCTTCGACGATGATCGCCATGTCGTCGGCCGACTTGCGGCTCATCTTCACGAGGCTGGGCGGCGCATCCAGAACGCGCACCGACAACGCCTGCGCGCCGCGCTTGCCGTCGGCGATGCCGAACTCGAGCCGTGTGCCCGATTTGACCACGGTGCCGGCGGGCAAAGCCGAGGCGTGCAGGAAGACCTCCTGGCCGTCATCGGAGCTGATGAAGCCGAAGCCCTTCTCGTCGTCGTAGAACTTGACCTTGCCGGTAGGCATGGGAACCTCTTTCACATGGGGAATCTTGTGACCAACCTCAATTATCCTTGATTTCGTGACCCAACAGACCCCGCCGGCCCCGAGCCGCCTCCAACGCACCCTTGCGTTCATCATCGCCGGCCTCTTCATCCTGTCTGTGCTCGCCATTGTGGCGATCATCGCGGGCACGGCCATGGGCGCATTCGCGGCACAGGGTTCGGGGAGCGGGATCTGGCCGACGATCTTCTTCATCCCGCTGATCGGCCTGCCGATCGCCTTCGTGCTGCTCATCGTGGTGCTCATCGAGAGTTTCAGGCAGAGGAGCCGCGCGAATCGTAATTCGCAGCGCTGAGGCCGGAACAGCTGACGTGCGCGGGCGCCGGAGCCTCCGATGACGAGTGCGTTGTCGCTCGCCGCCCGCCTGCGCGCGGTCGATGATGATTCGCTCGCTGCGATCATCCAGCAGAGAGGTACTCCGCGCTACGGGGTGGCCGACTTCTTCGACCTCGCCGACGCGCTCCTCGATCGCGAGTCGGTGCAGCGCGCGCTGACGGTCTTCGACCGACCGACGCTGGCGGTCCTCGCGGCGCTCACCGCATCCGCGCCCCTCACGCCGAAGGCGGTCGCGGCTGCCCTCGCCACGAGCGGCGCGGTTCCCGTGCAGTCGACGGATGCGGTCCGCGGCCGACTCGACGCCCTGGCGTCCGCGCTCCTCGTCTACTGCGAGGGCGACTCGTTCGCGCCGTACGACGCCGTGAGCGCGCAGCTGGCGTCCTGGCCGACCATCGGGCTGCCGGGCCCCACCGCACTGATCCAGGCCCCGCCACCGTCCGCGCTCGCGCCCGTGCCGGACACCGAGCAGCGATTCACCGATCGGCTCTCGTCCGAACGCGCGTTCGCCGCTGTCGCAACGGTCACCGAGCTCATCGCCGAGCTGACCCGGGAAGGGGCACGCGAACTGCAGAAGGGCGGACTGGCGCTGCCGGCCACCAAACGCATCAGCGCGGCCCTCGCGATCGACGTCACGGATGTCCCGGCCGTCGTCTCTGTGGCAGCACGCGCCGGCCTGATCGCTCTCGAGAACACGATCTGGCTGCCCACCGATGAAGGCGCGGAGTGGCAGCACGAGCCGACCGCCGACCGCTGGGAGGCGCTGGCGATGGCGTGGCGCGACGCACTGCCCGCCGACCTGCGGGGCGTTCTCGCCGAACGCGCGCACGCGGCCTGGGGCGACAATCTGCGCGAATTCGTCGAATGGGCGTATCCGGCCGGCGGCGCAGCCCTGCAGCTTCGGGTTGCCGCATACACTCGCGACGCGGAATGGCTCGGCATCACCGCCCGCCAGATCCCGAGCACAGCGGGAACCCTGCTCCTCGAGGCGCGACCGGATGATGCGGCTGCGGCCATCGGTTCGCTGTTCCCTCCCGAAGTCGACCGCGTCTACCTCCAGCACGACCTGTCGATCGTCTCGCCCGGCCCGCTGGCGCCGGCGATCGACGCGAGGCTGCGCACCATCGCCGATGTCGAGAGCCGGGCGCTGGCATCCACGTATCGGGTCTCGGCCGGCAGCCTCGGTCGCGCGATAGCAGCCGGAGAGACGGCGGACTCGATCCGGTCGTTCCTCGCCGAGATCTCCCTCACCGGGGTCCCGCAACCGCTCGACTACCTGATCACCGACGCGGCGGAACGCTACGGTCGCGTGCGCATCGGCGACCTCGACGCCATTCGCGGGTCCGGCGGCCCGACAGGTGAGGCGGAGGAATCCGCCCACACCCTCATCCACTCAGAGGATCGCGAACTGCTCAAGACGATCGAAATCGATCAGGCTCTCAGACCGATCGCGCTCACCCGGACGGGCGCGACGCGGCTCGTCAGCAGATTCCCGCGCGACGTCGTGTTCTGGGCGCTCAGCGACGCCCGCTACCCCGTTGCCGCAGAGGAGGCCGATGGAACGATCGTCGGCCTGCACCGTCACCGGGTCGCGCGCCCGACCGGATCGGAGGAGGCGAACCCCGCCGGGGCCCTCGTCGAAAGGTTGCGTGCCGCGGAGCTGGCTGAAGAGTCCGATACCAGCGAACAGTGGATGGCGCGTCAGATCACCAGCGCCATCCGCGGCAAGGCGACCATCACGGTCAGCGTCGCTATGCCCGACGGACGCGTCGTCGACTATGTGCTCGAGCCGACCGGCATCGGGGGCGGTCGCCTGCGCGGACGCGACCGCGATGCCGACATCGAGCGCACGCTGCCGTTGTCGAGCATCCAGGGTCTCCGCGAAGGCCCTTAGCTGCCGGGCGCCTAAACGTGCGGCGGGCCGATGCGTTAGCCGCGCAATTGCGGGATGATCGGCCCACTGCGACACCCCTGCGACACGATTCGGAACCCACTGAGACGCCAGTCCGGGATCGTGGTTCGCATGAGACCATCCCTGACGCTTCCCGCACCCGGTTCGACGGCGCCCCCGACCGCACGACGCTCGTACGTTCCCGCGCTGGACGGGATCCGCGGGATCGCGATCATCGGCGTGCTCCTCTTCCACACCGGCTCGTTCGCGGGAGGCTTCCTCGGGGTAGACCTCTTCTTCGCCCTCTCCGGCTATCTCATCACCGACCTCCTCCTGCGGGAGACGGCCATAAACGGCCGGATCTCACTACTGGGTTTCTGGGCCCGCCGGACCCGGCGCCTCCTTCCCGCCCTGGCGGCAATGTTGTGCGTCGTCGCGGCGGCGGTGTGGATGATCGGAGACGCGGATCTTGTCCGCTCGACGCGTTCGGACGGGCCATGGGTCGCGGCGAACCTCACGAATTGGCGGATGATTGCGGAGGCGGCCGGGTATTGGAACCGTTTCGGCGCTGACAGGGTCTTCGAGCACCTCTGGAGCGTTTCGGTCGAGGAGCAGTTCTACCTCGTCTGGCCGCTGATCGTGCTGCTCGTCGCGTGGAGGGGAGTCCGAGTCCAGGGCAGGGTGGCCGCGATCGCGCTCGTCGGGGCCGGCGTCTCGCTCGCCCTGATGATCGCGTTCGTCGACCCGGCCGATCCGACCCGCGCGTACATGGGGAGCGACACGCGAGCGTTCTCGATCCTCCTCGGCGCCGCCGCGGCCACCGGTCCGGTGCGCTCAGTGCTGCGCCGGGTGACCGGCCTCTGGCGGGATGGGATCAGCGTGGCGCTGATCCTGGTGCTCGCGGCGATCTGGGTGATGGCCGACGGCACCCGGTCGACCTGGCTGTTCACGGGCGGCCTGTTCCTCCACTCGGCGCTGTCGGCCGGGCTGATCGGCCTCATCGCGAACGGCTCGGGAGGTCCCGTCGCGTCGCTTCTCGGCTGGCGGCCGCTGCGCTGGGTGGGACGGATTTCCTATGGCCTCTACCTGTGGCACTGGCCGGTCATCGTGCTGCTGACAACGCTGAATACGGGCCTGACCGGCTGGCTCATGACGGCGACGGTCGTCGGCATAGCGACCGTTCTGGCAGCTCTCTCCCACCGATTCGTCGAGAACCCGGTCCGTTTCCACGCCGGGTGGGCTCGCGGGAGGACCGGAACGGTGCTGTGCGTCCTCACCGCCGCAGTCCTCGTCTTCGGATGGGCGCTGCTTCCCGAGCCGCCGGCGACGATGATCGACGTCGACGTCCTCTGATCGATGACGATCAGGGCAGCACCGGACACCTTCTCGGGGCGTTCGCACCCGCCTGCGCGATAGTGAACTCCAGCCGCACCGTCGCGGTCCGCGATCCCCCGGCCTGGATGTAACTGGCGAGCGCTGTGCAGACGATTTGATCGATCCCGGTCGGCGTGACATCGCGCTCCGCGAGGGGCAGCCTGAGTCCGATGCTCCCCTGCTCGGAGAGCAGCTGGACCTGGGTATTGTCCGTCTGGGCGATCTGCGTGTGCAGTCCGGATTCGCCCGGACCCGTCAGGAGGAGCGAGACGGTCTCGGCTATCGTCCCGAGCCTCTCCGTCTCCCTCTCCTGTGGCTGCAGCGTCCCCTGGCCGTCGATGAAGTAGAGAGTGACACCCGGAGCGACCCCCGTCGGCGCATCCTCCCCGCCCGTTACGGCCGAGGGCCGGATGGCGCAGCCCGAGAGCGCGAGGAGGAGCAGGAGGGCTGACGCCGCGACATGTCTCACGATGCCGGCCCCTCGCGAGGCGGAAGCGGGAGCATGAGCACGAATCGAGCGCCGGCTTCTTCGGCCGCGCCGACGATGACATCCCCGCCGTGCAGACGCGCGTTCTCCCTGGCCAGCGCCAGACCGAGGCCGCTTCCCGGGGTGCGCGCTCGCGCGGTGTCGTGCTTGTAGAACCGGTCGAACACGTGAGCGGCCACGTGTTCCGTCAGACCGTCGCCGTGATCGACCACCTCAACGAGCGCGGCCCGGTCGTCTGCGTGGACGCGGACCAGCACGGGCGGGGCACCGTGACGCAGAGCGTTCCCGACGAGGTTCGCGACGATCACGTCGAGTCGGCGCCGATCCAGTCGCATCGCCGGGATGTCCTCGACGACCACCTCCACCCGGTCCGCCCACCCGCGGGCGCGAATGCTCGCGCGCACGGCATCGCCCAGGTCCACATTGTCCACGCGCACCCGCGCAGTCCCCGCGTCGAACCGCGACACCTCCATCAGGTCCTCCATCAGGGTCACGAGCCGCTGCGTCTCTGTGATCGCGAGCTGCGCCGACTCCTGGGCTTCTGGCTCCATGCGGTCCGCTGCGTCGGCAAGCACCTCCGTCACCGCGGTCAGAGTGCTCAGCGGCGTGCGAAGCTCGTGCGAAACGTCGGCGGCGAACCGCTTCGCCTCCGCCTCCATCCTGTTCGTCGTCGCGACCGACTTCTGCACCGCGCCGGCCATCTCGTTGATCGTCGCGGTCAGCTCCGCCACCTCGTCCGCTCCACCGGAGGGCGATCGCGCGTCGAGGTCGCCGGCGGCGAGACGGCGGGCGGTGTCGCGCAGCTCCCGCACTGGACGCAGCACGCTGCGCGCGACGAGCAGGGCGAGCACGATTGCGAGCGGGAGCGACAGCGCGGAGGTGAACCCCGCAGAGCGGACCAGCCCGTCGATCTGCGACTGCACATCGCTCAGATCACGCGCCTCGTACACAACGATGCCGGAGGCGCGCCGAGCGCCGTCCGGCGACGTCAATGCGACCGGCGTCCCCAACAGCAGCCATGGCCGGCCGTCCGTGACCACTCGCTGCATCGAGACGCGATCCCCATCGGCGACCGCGCGACGCAGCTCAGGTGTGAGCAGCCGCGAGGTGACACCCGCTCCGGACTCCAGGCCGCCGAAGACGACCAGGCTGTCGTCACCAACGGCCGAGTGGAGTGCGTCCAACGCGGCCTGATCCGGCGGGAACCTCAGCTGCGGGGTGACGGCACCGATGCGATCCGCGAACTCGGCTCCGAGCCGCTGCTCGCTGGAGGCCACCAGAGCCGCGCTCCCCGCTGCGACGCTGGCCCACGAGGCAAGGCCTGCCCCCGCCACGGTGACGATCACGAAGGCGACGACGAGCCTCGGCCGCAGCCCGCGCAGCCACACACGCCCGCTCAAGCGGTTCCGAATCGGTAGCCGAACCCGCGAACCGTCTGGATGAACCGGGGCGCGGACGGATCGTCCTCGATCTTGGCACGGAGCCGCTGCACACAGTTGTCGACGAGGCGTGAGTCGCCGAGGTAGTCGTGATTCCATACCTCCTCCAGAAGCTGCTGCCGGCTGAGTACGCGCCCAGGTGCCGCGGACAGTGTCAGTAGTAGTCGGAGCTCGGTCGGGCTCAGCGAAAGTACCTCGCCGCGCAGGGTCACCGTGAGTGAGGCGGTGTCGATCTGCAGCTCGCCGACCGCGCGCACCCCGTCGTCCACCGGGTCGCTCCGCCGCAGGACAGCCCGGATCCGGGCGTCCAGCACGGTCGGCTGCACGGGCTTGACGACGTAGTCGTCCGCGCCTGCCGCGAGCCCCTGCAGCACGTCGAAGTCGTCGCCCCGCGCGGTCACCATGATCACCGGGACATCGCCGATCGCGCGGATTCTCCGACACACCTCGAACCCGCTGAGTCCGGGCAACATCACATCGAGGACGACGAGGTCGGGCATGTCTTCCCGGAACAGACGCAGGCCACCCTCTCCGTCGTCGGCGACCCTGACATCGTGACCGTGCCGTTCGAGAGCGAGTTGCATGCCCCGCTGGAGCAGAGGGTCGTCCTCTACGAGGAGAAGTGATGGCACGACACAAGTATCACCACTCGGCGCACTCGGTCACCAACCGGGGGCGGCGTACCCGGCGTCATCACAGCCGGTTGCTACACGACCGGGACATGCGGGCGATCGGGCCGGGACATCCCCGGGGGAGGCTGATTCCCATGACCACACGACACCGGATTCTCGCCGGACTCACAACCCTTCTGCTCCTGACCACAACCGCGTGCTCCAGCCCGCCCGACTCGAAGCCGTCGATATCGGCGGAATTACAGACGGAGCTCCCCGCCGCCGGGGACGGTCTCTCCCGGGTGCTGTTCTTCGGAGACTCGATTGCCGAAGGCTTGGCGTTACCCCTCTCCTTCGCATTCGATGCCAGCCGGGTCGAATTCAGTTCGAGCGCTGCGGCCGGCGGCGGAACGGTCGTCGGCGAGCTGTCGGCGAGCACCTGGACGATGCTTAACGACCGGCTCGCCCATATGAAGCCCAGCACCGTCATCTACCAGATCACGACCTACGACTGGGGCACCCAGGCCGAGCTCGAGGCGGCGTACCAGCGCCTGTTGAGAGCGACCTCCGCCGCGCACGCAGACCTGGTCTTCGTCACCATGCCCCCGATCCACCCGGACGACTTCTACGCGCCCCACATGGAGGACCTGACGCGAACCGCAGACGTTGCCCGCCAGGTCGTGGACGGCTCGAACGGGCACGCGCACCTCTTCGACGCTCACGAGGTCTGGGGGAAGACTTTCAACAAGGATGTGGACGGGAAAAGGTTCCGCAGCGACGACGGCATTCACACCTGCCCTCAGGGAGCCGCGAGTTTCACGAAATGGCTCCTGGAGCAGCTCAAGGGTGTCTACCCGTCGTTCTCCCCCGCCGCACCCCACGCATGGGCGAACACCGGATGGGCCTCGGACAAGCACTTCATCGGCTGCTGATGTCGATGAGCGGCCTCACGTTGGTTCTCCACCCAGCTGCTTTCCGGCCGATCCCGTAAAGCGGTCGTCCGCCGGGCGTAGACTTGCTCGTTATGTCCGACGGCCCACTGATCGTCCAGAGCGACCGCACCGTTCTCCTCGAGGTGGCGCATCCCGCTGCAGAAGACGCGCGGCACGACCTCGCCATCTTCGCGGAACTCGAGCGCGCCCCCGAGCACATCCACACCTACCGGATCACCCGGCTCGGCCTGTGGAACGCGCGCGCGGCGGGCCACACCGCCGCCGACATGCTCGCCACCCTCGAGAAGTATTCGAAGTTCCCGATCCCGCAGACGGTCGCCGTGGACATGGGCGAGACGGTCGCCCGGTACGGTCGGCTCATCATCGACCGCGCCGACGACGGAACCCTGGTGCTGCGATCGACGGATCTCGCCGTGCTGACCGAGATCGCCGGAGCGAAGAGGGTCAGCCCTCTCCTGCTCGAACGCCTCGATGACACGACGTTCGCTGTCGCCGCGTGGGCACGGGGGCAGCTGAAGCAGGAGCTCGTGAAGCTCGGCTGGCCGGCCGAGGACCTCGCGGGCTACACCCCGGGAACCCCCCATCCGATCGACCTCGTCGAAGAAGGCTGGCACCTCCGCGACTACCAGAACAAGGCGGTCGAGAGCTTCTTCGACGGCGGCTCCGGCGTCGTCGTGCTGCCCTGTGGTGCGGGCAAGACACTGGTCGGGGCGGGCGCGATGGCGACCTCGAAGACCACCACGCTCATCCTCGTCACCAACACGGTCTCGGCACGTCAGTGGCGCTCCGAGCTCCTGCGCCGCACCACGCTGACGAAGGAGGAGATCGGCGAGTACTCCGGCCAGGTGAAAGAGATCAGGCCCGTCACGATCGCGACCTATCAGATCCTCACCGCCAAGCGGAAAGGCGAATACGCCCACCTGGCCCTGCTCGACGCGCTCGACTGGGGCCTGGTCGTCTACGACGAGGTCCACCTGCTCCCGGCGCCCGTCTTCAAGCTGACCGCCGAACTCCAGGCACGCCGGCGCCTCGGCCTGACCGCGACCCTGGTGCGCGAAGACGGCCGCGAGGGCGACGTCTTCAGCCTCATCGGCCCCAAGCGGTTCGACGCGCCGTGGAAGGAGATCGAGGCGCAGGGCTTCATCTCGCCCGCGGCGTGCTTCGAGGTGCGCATCGACCTCCCCCAGTCGGATCGGCTCTCCTACGCGGCAGCAGCCGATGATGAGCGTTACCGTCTCGCCGCGACCGCCCCGGCCAAGCTCGACGTCGTGCGCCGGCTCGTGACCAGGCACGCCGGCGAGCGCATCCTCGTCATCGGCCAGTACCTCGACCAGATCGACGAGCTGGCGGATGCGCTGGGTGCGCCGAAACTGACCGGCGCGACCCCGATCGATGAACGCGAACGCCTGTACCAGGAGTTCCGGGAGGGCATCACGCCCGTTCTCGTCGTCAGCAAGGTGGCCAACTTCTCGGTCGACCTCCCCGAGGCGACCGTGGCCATCCAGGTCTCGGGATCGTTCGGCTCCCGGCAGGAGGAAGCGCAGCGGCTCGGCCGGCTGCTCCGTCCGAAGGAATCGGGGCTGTCCGCGAACTTCTACACCCTCGTGGCCCGCGACACGGTCGATCAGGACTTCGCGCAGAACCGCCAGAGGTTCCTGGCGGAGCAGGGGTACAGCTACACGATCCTCGACGCGCACTCGCTGGCGGCCTGACCGGCCCTCGGGCGGGTTGACCGGCCCTGAGGCGCCCCTCTCGGGCCCTGCGCCCTCGGGGCTCAGGCGCGCACGTAGCGGAGCAGGAGCGAGTCACCCGACACGAGCACGTGGGCCAGCCTCATGCCGACCGGCACGATCGGCGATTCGCCGGCTGCGATGCGGGATGCCTCCCCGGCCTCGAGCCGCGGACTCACGGTGAGGCAGAGCTCGTCGAGCGCCGACCCCGCGATCAGGTCGCCGAACAGGTGCGGGCCGCCTTCGCAGTGGATGCGCCCCAGCCCGCGTTCGGCCAGCGCCCGCACCAAAGCTTCCGCCTGTACGCGTACGCGTCCGCAGATCACGACGTCGGCGACCGCCTCGAGCGCGGCGCGCGTGCTGCTGCGTGAGAGCTCCGTGGTCACGATGATGGGCCGCACCGGCGCGTCCGCGAAGATCGGGCTCGACGGGTCGAGGTCGAGGCTGGCCGAGACGAGGGCGAAGACCGGATGCGGTGCCAGCCCGGCCGCGACGCGCGCCCGTTCTCCCGCCTTGTCGACCCGCATCGCGCCGTACCCTTCTGCGCGAACGGTGCCGGCCCCGACAACGACAACGTCGCAGAGACGGCGCAGCAGGTCGAAGACGCGGTGGTCCGCGGCACCGGACAGTCCCGCGGAGAGCCCCTGGTGCGTCGCCGCCCCGTCGATGCTGGAGACGAAGTTGACCCGCACCCACGGCAGCGGACCGACGTCCGCGCTGTAGAGGCGCGTGATGTCCTCGTCGCTGAGCTCCTCGATCGCAGGCAGCGGGAACGCCCGCGTGATCGAGGCCTCACTCATTGGCTTCGCCCATGTTGTGACGGAGGCCTTGTGGTGTCCACAGACCCAGGATCGCCTCGGTCATCCTCGCCGCAGCGACGGACGCGGCGACGTTATGCATCCGGATGATGCGCGCACCGTTCATGATCGACACGACCGCCGCGGCGATCGAGCCCTCGAGTCTCGCCGCACGGTCGGCCTGAAGGGTCTCGCCGATGAAGTCCTTGTTCGAAACGGCCGCCAGGGTGGGAAATCCGAGATCCGCGATCTCGGACAGGCGCCGCGTCAGCTCCAGCGATTGCAGCGTGTTCTTGTTGAGGTCGTGGCCGGGGTCGACGATGATCCGCTCCTCCGGCACGCCGGCGGCCATCGCGCGATCCACCCGCTCGGACAGGAAACGCGCGACATCTACCGCGACGTCCTCGTAATGGGGCCGCGGGTACTGCGTGCGGGGAGCTGCGAGGCTGTGCGTGATGACGAGCGTCGCCTCGCTGTCGGCGACGATCGCGAGCAGCGCCGCGTCGCTGAGTCCGGTCGTGTCGTTGACGACCGTGGCTCCGGCGCGGATGGCGTCACGGGCGACCTGCGCATGGAAGGTGTCGACCGAGATGACCACATCCGATCCCGCCCGCAGTTCGGCGATGACGGGGACGACGCGCTCCGCCTCCTCGTCGACCGGGATCGGTGCGCCCGGCGCGAACGGCGCACCACCGATGTCGACCCAGTCCGCCCCCTCGGCGACGGCGGCGAACGACGCCGAGACGGCAGCGTCGAGCTGGAAGGTGCGGCCCCTGTCGTAGAACGAGTCGGGAGTGCGGTTCACTACCGCCATCACCGCCACCTGCCGGGAGAAGTCGAACGTGCGCGCGCCGATCCGGCGGACGGGGATCCGCAGGGGCGGCAGATACGGCGGGCGGGTGCCGGTGGATGCGGTGGGCAGGCCGTCAGAGCGCGTCAAGGGGGACGTCCTCATCCGCCAGCCGGGCACGGTCGATCTGCGCACCCGACCGGATCAGCCGCTGCACCTGGTCGTTGACATCCCACACGTTCACGTTCATGCCGGCGACCACGCGGCCGTCGCGCACCCAGAACGAGATGAACTCACGTGATGCCCGATCACCGCGGTAGACGATTTCTGCACCGCGTGCGAGCGGTGCGTAGCCCGAATACTCCATCCCCAGATCGTATTGGTCGGTGTAGAAGTACGGGATGTCGTCGTACTGTGCGTCTTCGCCCAGCATCGCCCGGGCGGCGACCGTGCCGCCGGCGATCGCGTTCGCCCAGTGCTCGTTGCGCAGGTGCTGACCGATCGCGGGAAGGTACGGGTCGGCGACATCGCCCGCCGCGAAGATCCCCGCTGCGCTGGTCAGCATCGCTGCACTGGTCGTGATGCCGTTCCCGAGCTCCAGTCCGGCCCGCTCCGCGAGAGCGGTATTCGGCGTCGCGCCGATTCCGGTGACCACCACATCCGCTGCCAGCCGGTCACCCGCATCCGTCGTCACCTCCGCCACCCGCCCGTCTGAGCCGTGGAGCTCCGCCACCGAGCTCCGCATCCGGAACGCGACGCCGTGCTCGCGATGGAGCTGCTCGAAGACCGATCCGAGCTCGGCGCCGAGCGCGCCCTGCAGCGGGATGTCGCCGTGGCCGACGACCGTGACCTCGTTGCCGTACTGGCGAGCGGAGGCGGCGACCTCGAGCCCGATCCAGCTGGACCCTGCGATCACGACGCGCCTGCCTCCCGCCGACAGCTCGTCGCGCAACGCGTCGCTGTCGTCCAGCGTGCGGAGCACGTGCACACCGTCGAGGTCGGAACCCGGCCCGGTGAACCTGCGCGGGCTCGCCCCGGTCGCGAGCAGGAGGTTCGCATAGCCCAGGCGGCCCCCATCCTCGAGGACGACCTCGCGGGCACCGGGATCCAGCGCGCTGACCACCGTCTCGAGCACCAGATCGACGGCGTTGTCCGCGTACCACTGCGCAGGATGCACGAACACGTCGTCGCGGTCTCCCCCGTTCAGATACTCCTTCGAGAGGGGCGGGCGGATGTACGGACGGTGCGATTCCGCACCCACCAGCACGATGCGCCCGTCGTACCCGTGCTCGCGAAGAGTCGTCGCCGCCGTCGCGGCTGCGAGACCACCTCCGACGATGACGATCGTGCGCTCCGTCATAGTGGTTCCTTCCATCGCTGCCTGTGCCGAAGCTAAGCTCCGCCGGAGGGTTCGTCAAGGACTGTCACACGCCCACCACCGACCGCACACCGCGGCCTCACAGCCAAGTCTCAGTCAACGCGCAGATACTAGTTCCCATGAACGCCGGACCACGTATTCTCATCGTCGACGACGAGCCCAACATCCGCGATCTCCTCACCACCAGCCTCCGCTTCGCCGGCTTCGCCGTGCGAGCTGTCGGCAACGGTGCGCAGGCCATCTCCGCGGTCCTCGAAGAGGAGCCCGACCTCATCATCCTCGACGTCATGCTCCCCGACATGAACGGTTTCGGCGTCACCAAACGGTTGCGCGGCGCCGGATACACGGCCCCCATCCTGTTCCTCACGGCGAAAGACGACACCGAGGACAAGATCACCGGCCTGACCGTCGGCGGCGACGACTACGTCACGAAGCCGTTCAGCCTCGACGAGATCGTCGCCCGGATCAAGGCGATCCTCCGCCGCACCATGCAGGCAGACGAAGACGCGGTCATCCGCGCCGGCGAACTCACGATGGACCAGGACACCCACGAGGTGTTCGTCGGCGACACCGCGATCGAGCTCAGCCCCACCGAGTTCAAGCTGCTGCGCTACCTGATGCTCAACCCGAACCGGGTGCTGAGCAAGGCGCAGATCCTCGACCACGTCTGGGAGTACGACTTCAACGGCGACGCAGGCATCGTCGAGTCCTACATCTCCTACCTGCGCCGCAAGGTCGACGCCCACTCGAGCGAACCGCTCATCCAGACCAAGCGAGGCTTCGGCTACATGCTCAAGGCGGCGAAAGTCTAAGCCCACTCACTGTTGGCCCAGCTTCGCTGCATAAACTGGCGGCCTCATGCACGAATCACTCCTGGATCGATGGAACGCGATCTCGCTCCGTACCAAGATCACGGGCGTGACCGTCCTGATGCTGACGCTCGGCCTGCTCGTCTCGGGCATCGGCACGATGGCGATGCTCAAGCCCGTGCTGCTGGCGCAGCTCGACGCGCAGCTGAACGCGGCATCACAGCCGAACAACCTCAACTCGTACCTGGCATCGCGCACCAGCAACAGTGACAAGATCGCATCCGACGGCAGCGCATCCGACTACTTCGTCGCACTGTACAACGCCGACGGCAACCTGATCGACTACAACTGGAAGAACGAACCGACCGCGGAGCGTCCGGTCGTCCCGTCAAAGGTCGACCTCACCCAGGGCCGGGACATGAGCCAGGCCGGGTTCTACCTCAACAGCCGCGACAAGCACACGCTGTATCGCGCCAGCGCGTCGCTCGTGACCTTCACGTCGCCGGCCGGCGCCTACGGCACCGCGATCGTCGCCGCATCCACACACCAGATCGACACCATCATGGCCAGCTACCTGGCCATCTTCCTCGGCTTCGGCGTGATCGTCGTGATCGTCGGCGCGGGGCTCACGCGGATGCTCGTGACGACGACCTTCGCCCCCTTGCGAGAGGTGGAGCAGACGGCCGCCGCGATCGCCGACGGCGACTTCAGCCAGCGCCTCGGCGGCGCGACCCCCAACACCGAGGTCGGGCGCCTCAACCGTTCCCTCAACACGATGCTGAACCGTATCGACAGGGCGTTCAACGATCGCGCACGCACCATCGAGCAGATGCGCCGCTTCGTCGGAGACGCCAGCCACGAACTGCGCACGCCCCTCGTGTCCGTGCGCGGCTACGCCGAGCTCTACCGGATGGGCGCGCTGCAGAGTCCCGAAGAGGTCGCGCAGGCCATGGATCGTATTGAGAAGGAGGCGATCCGGATGGGCGGGCTGGTCGAAGACCTCCTCGAACTGGCCCGTCTCGATGAGACGAAGCCGCTCGACCTGAAGCCCGTCGACCTCGTTCCGATCGCCCGCGATGCGGCGCTGGACGCGATGGCGTCCTCGCCCGGACGCGTCGTCACGGTACTCACGCCTGAGCCCATCCTCCCCACCTACGACATTCCGACCGAACCGTTCGAGGCGATCACCCCCGGGGCGCTGGCGCGGGCGCAGTCGAACACGAACACGGCCACCGGACCGATCGCCTTCGCCGGCGCGACCCTCGCCCGCCTGCGGAGCCGGCGTCCGCGGCGCACGGGCGGAACAGTGGTCATCGCCGAGCCCGTCGTCTCGGTGCCGACGCAACCGCCGAGCGATCCGGCGATCGTCATGGCCGAGGAGAACAAGATCCGCCAGGTCGTCACCAACCTCATGGGGAACGCGATGCGGTTCACGCAGAACGACAGCCCGATCGAGATCCTCGTGCAGGTCAACCACCAGACCGACCGCGCGATCCTCGAGGTGATCGACCACGGCGAGGGCATCCCCCCGCAGATCCGCGAGAAGATCTTCCAGCGTTTCTGGCGCGCCGACACGTCCCGCGCCCGGGAGACCGGCGGAAGCGGCCTCGGGCTCGCGATCGTCTCGTCGATTGTCGCGGCCCACAACGGTACCGTCGAGGTCATCGAGACCGAGGGCGGCGGCGCAACCTTCCGCGTAGCGCTCCCCCTGGCCGGCTCCCCGAGCGCCCCGCAGTCGATCGCGCCCGCCGCCTAGCTGCGCCCGCGCCCGCGCCCGCGCCTAGGCGCGGCGCGGCGGCCGAGCACAGGAAAAAGCACCTCAATCGATCGATTTGAGGTGCTTTTTCCTGTGCTCGAGCGTCGTCACATCAGTGGTGAGCGAGCACCCATGTGCTGAAGGCGACAGTGCCGGCCGCAGCGTTGGTGTTCACCGTCGGGCTCGACACGGACAGCCAGTCGTTTCCCGTGTGGCAATAGTTCTGGGCGCGGTCGCCACCACGAGATGGGTAGGTGCCGTAGTTCGCGCCGGGAGTGGACGTCGACGGGTACCATTCGGCGAGCTTCGTCCAGGCCCCGTCAGCGTTCGGCAGCACCTCGATCGTCAGCGTCGCACCGTGCTTCTCGATATCGGCGGCCTCGGGGCTCCCCCACAGGCACGAGCCTCCGCCCGCCGCTTCGAGCTGGGAGAAGGTCCGGTTGATATCGGTGACTGCGCGTATGCCAGCGTCGATCGCACCTGCGTCAACACCGAGAAGCGAGGAGACGGCGTCGTTCGATGCCAGCGTGGCGCAGTCCAGCGCCAAAGCCAGGTCCTTCGTCGGCGTTGGAGTCGCAGCCGAGGTCGGCGCTCGGGTCGGCTCCTCTGAAGCCCTGGCGGCGCATCCCCTCAGCACGATCGCCAGGACAGTCGCGACGACGACCCCCGCGACCCCCGTGTATGCCCCCGTGCGCATATGATCCCCCAAAACGCTCAGCCCCCAAACCTGTCGAGCACAGGAAAGATCACCCTATCGTTGCGACTTGACGCGACTTTTCCTGTGCTCGACGAAGGGCGGGCGCACCAAAGAGGGCGCCTCCCGAAGGAGACGCCCTCTTCACGAGTTGCGCTGGACTTAGAAGTCCATGCCACCGGTCGGGTCGCCGACCGGAGCCTGGTTCTTCTCCGGCTTGTCGGCGACGACGGCCTCGGTGGTGAGGAACAGGCCCGCGATGGACGCTGCGTTCTGCAGCGCGGAGCGGGTGACCTTCACCGGGTCGTTGATGCCGGCGGCCAGCATGTCGACGTACTCACCGGTCGCGGCGTTGAGGCCGTGTCCGACGGGCAGGTTGCGGACCTTCTCGACGACGACGCCGGGCTCGAGGCCTGCGTTGATCGCGATCTGCTTCAGCGGAGCCTCGATGGCGACGCGCACGATGTTCGCACCGGTCGCCTCGTCGCCGGTCAGCTCGAGCTTCGCGAACGCGTTCTTGCCGGCCTGGATGAGTGCGACGCCACCACCGGCGACGATGCCCTCTTCAACGGCTGCCTTCGCGTTGCGCACGGCGTCTTCGATGCGGTGCTTGCGCTCCTTCAGCTCGACCTCGGTCGCGGCACCCGCCTTGATGACGGCGACGCCGCCGGCGAGCTTCGCGAGACGCTCCTGGAGCTTCTCACGGTCGTAGTCGCTGTCGGTGTTCTCGATCTCGTTGCGGATCTGGGCGACACGGCCCGCGATCTGCTCCGGGTCTCCGCCGCCTTCGACGATCGTGGTCTCGTCCTTGGTGATGACGACCTTGCGGGCCGTACCGAGCAGGTCGAGCGTGACGTTCTCAAGCTTGAGGCCGACCTCTTCGGAGATGACCTGGCCGCCGGTCAGGATCGCGATGTCCTGCAGCATGGCCTTGCGGCGGTCGCCGAAGCCCGGAGCCTTGACGGCGACAGACTTGAAGATGCCGCGGATCTTGTTCACGACGAGCGTGGCCAGAGCCTCGCCGTCGACGTCCTCAGCGATGATGAGGAGCTGCTTGCCGGCCTGGATGACCTTGTCGACGACAGGCAGAAGGTCCTTGATGTTCGAGATCTTCTGGTTCGCGATCAGGATGTACGGGTCTTCGAACACGGCCTCCTGACGGTCAGGGTCGGTCACGAAGTACTGCGACAGGAAGCCCTTGTCGAAGCGCATGCCCTCGGTCAGTTCGAGCTCGGTGCCGAAAGTGTTCGACTCCTCGACGGTGACGACGCCTTCTTTGCCGACCTTGTCGATCGCCTCGGCGATGATCTCGCCGATCGTGGTGTCACCAGCGGAGATGGACGCGGTCGCAGCGATCTCTGCCTTGGTCTCGACCTCTTTGGCAGAGGCGATGAGCTCGGCCGTGACAGCCTCGACAGCCTTCTCGATGCCGCGCTTCAGGGTGATGGGGTCTGCGCCGGCGGCGACGTTGCGGAGGCCTTCCTTGACGAGGGCCTGAGCAAGGACGGTGGCCGTGGTGGTGCCGTCACCTGCGACGTCGTCGGTCTTCTTCGCGACCTCTTTGACGAGCTCGGCACCGATCTTCTCGTACGGGTCGTCGAGTTCGATCTCCTTGGCGATGGAGACACCATCGTTGGTGATCGTGGGAGCGCCCCACTTCTTCTCGAGCACGACGTTGCGACCGCGCGGGCCAAGCGTCACCTTCACGGTGTCGGCCAGAATGTTCAGGCCACGCTCGAGGCCGCGGCGCGCGTCCTCGTTGAAAGCAATGATCTTTGCCATGGTTGTTTTTCGTCCCTCCCGGACGTCTGCGAAAGATACGGAACTTCCGGGCGAATGCCCGGGTTCATTGTTAGCACTCGAATGCGTCGAGTGCTAGAACGATTCTGGCACTCGGATGCCGCGAGTGCAAGTGAACAGACACGCTGGACGCGAACGAACGCCGCCCGGAGAACCGGACGGCGTTCGAATCAGTAGTCGTGCTGTGCTACGCCAGACGCACCGACTCGGCCTGGGGGCCCTTGTTGCCGGTACCGACCTCGAATACGACCTGCTGGCCCTCTTCGAGAACCTTGTAGCCGCTCATGTCGATTGCGGAGTAGTGAACGAAAACGTCCTGTCCCCCACCATCGACGGTGATGAAGCCGTAGCCCTTTTCAGCGTTGAACCACTTCACGGTTCCGTTCGCCATGTATTACTCCCATTGCTGTGTTTCGTCCACGCGTAGCACATTCACCAGCGCGTTGAAACCAGATACTAATGCTTTCGGGGCCCGCAATGAATGGCGATTTCGCCAATAGGTCGTGAAATTACCCGAATTGCGCATGAATTAAACACGCCGGAAACATCGGCGACCGGAATCCCAGATGAGAAGCGCTATCCCGTCGGAGCCTTGTAATCGCTGCCGACGACCACGGTGAGGTCGGCGCCCGTCTCGGCGAAATCCTGCGTCAGCATGACCGTCGCACCCGGCAACGACTGGGCGGCGCCGAGTGCAGCTGCCTCGTTCTTCGGGTCCGAGTAGTAGACCACGGTGCTCGTGATGTTGGACTGGCTCGCGTTGGCGCGCGACTGGACCTTCCATCCCTTGGCGGCGAGTGCATCGCCGACCTGGTTCGCCAGGCCGGCGGTCGTCGTGCCGTTGAGCACGGTGACATTCAGCTTCGGGTCGACCGTCGGGACGATGGTCGGTGTCGGGGTCGAGGTGATCGACGGCGACGGGGTACCCGCCGGGGAGCCGTTGAAAGCGATGCTGCCATTGATGAGGTAGAGCCCGAACACACCCACGCCGACCAGCAGAATGGTGGCGACCGCGGCCCACGCGAAGCCGATCCAGCCGCGACCTTTCTGGTGAGGAGCTCGGTGCGCGCCGACACGCTGGATGTCGTCGGGGATCGCGTCGAAGCGGTCCTTCGGGAATTTCTCTGCCATCGGTTCGGTGGGGGTCCTCAGTCGTGGGGCGTCAGCGTTCGCGCGCTGCGCGCGGCCGTTCGTGCGTCGCGGAGGCGTTGCAGCCTCTTGACGAGCATAGGGTCGTGGGCGAGTGCGGCCGGCGAATCGATCAGAGCGCCGAGCAGCTGATAGTACCGCGCCGCCGACAGTCCGAAGTCCTGGCGGATAGCCTGCTCCTTCGCCCCGGCGTGGCGCCACCACTGCCGTTCGAAGGCGAGGATCGCCTCGTCGCGTTCGGTCAGCTCATCGGTGGTCCCGGAAGAGCGGGTGCGATCTTTGGATGCTTCCGCCATCGCTCACCTCTCTCGACCGACCCCTGACTTGCGCTTCATACTATTTGCGCGTGTCTGAGTGTTCGCCCAAGCGGGCGGGCAGGTCGTGTGATGACGTTTAGGGTTGAAACGGGCCTTTCTCAGGCCTGATCGATGCAGGAAGGACGCCTGGCCCATGGAGTACAACGTCACGAAGAGCGACGACGACTGGCGCTCTGAGCTGAGCCCCGAGCAATTCGCCGTGCTGCGCGAGGCTGCCACCGAGCGCCCGTGGACGGGTGAGCTGCTCGACGAGGAGCGCGCTGGGCTCTACACCTGCGCCGCCTGCGGTGCCGAGTTGTTCAAGAGCGGCACCAAGTTCGATTCCGGCTGCGGCTGGCCGAGCTTCTACGAGTCCGTGCGTCCGGAAGCGGTCGAACTGATCGAGGACCGCACCCTGGGCATGGTGCGCACGGAGGTCCGGTGCGCCAGCTGCGGTTCGCACCTCGGCCACGTCTTCGACGACGGGTTCGGCACGCCTACGGGCGACCGCTACTGCATGAACTCGCTGTCGCTCGACTTCACGCCGGCCGAGTAGCGTAAGTGCGGTCACTGGTCGAAGCCGTCGCGAGCAGGCGGTCGTACTCGCGCGTCACCGACGCAGCCCCGACGCACGCCGAGCTGCTTCCGCTCGTGGCGGCGGCCGGCCGCGTCGCCGACCACAGTTCGCTGCGCCCCTGGCGCATCATCGAGTTGCGGGGGGATGCGCGGGGCCGGCTGGGCCGCGCGTTCGTGAAGGATGCGGGTGCCCACGGACCGGACGCTGAGAAGCTCGAGCAGAAGCCGTTCCGCGCTCCTCTCCTGCTGGCGATCGTCTCGGTGCGCCAGAAGAGCGAGAAGGTTCCCGGGTGGGAGCAGGACGCGGTCGCCGCCGGGGTCGCACACACGCTGAGCCTGCTCCTCGACGACGCCGGCTGGGGTGTCTTCTGGCGGACGGGCACCCACACGCGGTCGAACGCCGTGTCCCGAGCGCACGACCTGGCGAAGAACGAGCGCCTCCTCGGCTGGCTCTATGTCGGCGGCGTGCCTGACGGTTCGCGCGAAGGTCACCGCACGTCGATCGATCCGGAGCGCTACCTCACTGTGCTCGGCTGACGCCAGCGGATGCTCGCCACCGCCACTGCGACGAGGGCGAGCAGGGTTCCGGCGACGGTCGTCCAGGCGATCGGCTGGTTGGAGCTGGGCAGCGCGAGGTCGAGCGCCAGCGCGGTCAGCAGCTGGCCGGCGACGGTCGCGAGACCGAGGATGAGCACGCCGGTGATCCTGACGAGGAGCGATGAACCGGCGATGAACACGCAGCCGATCGCCCCGCCGAGGTAGAGCCACCACTCGGTGGGCAGTGACGACGGCCAGCCGGCGAAGACGGAGTGGACGGCGGTCGCGATGACCAGCACGGTGGTACCGACGACGAAGTTGATGAAGGTCGCGCTCAGTGCGCTGGAGGCGACGACACGGACCTGCCCGTTCACGGCTTGCTGCCACCCCATGCCGAGACCCGCGATCAGCGGCAGGATCAGCATCCAGAGGGGAACGCTCGTGGTGAGTTCTGCGGAAACGGACCAGGTGACGGCGACGAGCGCGAGAGCCGCACCGGTGACCCGCGCGGCGGTGAGCGGTCGGCGACCGCCCGGGCCGAGCCCGCTGCGGTCGAGCGCCAGGCCGCTGACGGTCTGCCCGGCGACGATCGCGACGGTGAAGAGCGCGACGCCGAGCACGGCGGCGGTCAGTCCCTGCGAGAGCACGAGGAAGGCACCCGCGCTCCCGCCGAGCACGTACCACCACGGCAGCGTCCGTGACTGCAGGGCGGACCGGACACGGCCGAGCCCGCGACGCCCGGCGGGCGCGATGGTGAGCGCGACCAGGAGGATCAGAAGGCCAGAACCGAACGAGATCGTCGCTGCGACGAAGCCGTCGCCGAGTCGCTGGCCCAGTTCGCCGTTGATGCGCGACTGCACCGCGACTCCCGCACCGCAGAGCAGCGCGAACACGATCGCGAGCCACACGGGCACCGGAGTGCGGCGAGGCTTCGGTTCGTCGGGCACCACTCCAGCCTATGACCGCGCGCGGGCCGACCGCCTTCCGAACGCTTCGTGATCGTCTCAGGCGGGAGGGGCATCCGCCAGCAGGTCGAACGGATGCTCGATCGAGTCGGCGACGGCCCGCAGCATCCCCGCAGCCACCCCGCCATCGCACACGCGGTGGTCGAAGACGAGGGAGAGCTGGACGATCCGGCGCGGCACGATCGTTCCGCCGACGACCCACGGACGTTCGATGAAGCGTCCGACACCGAGGATCGCCACCTCAGGATGGTTGATGATGGCGGCGCTGCCGTCGACACCGAGGCTGCCGTAGTTGTTGATCGTGAAGGTCGAACCGGCGAGTTCGGCGGGCGCGGCCCGTCCCTCGCGCGCGGCGCCCGTGAGCCGGTCGAATTCCCCGTTCAGTTCGCGGAGGGTCAGCGTCTCGGCGTGGCGGACCACGGGAACGACGAGACCGCGCGGTGTGTCGACGGCGAATCCGAGGTTCACTCCGTCGAACTCCTCGATCGCGGTGGCGTCGGCGGTGAGACGCCCGGCGAGCACCGGATAGGTAGCGAGCGCTGAGAGCGTGAAGCGGGCGATGAAGGAGAGGAGCGAGGGATGCCGTTCTCCGAGCCGCATCCGCGAGCGCAGCTCCCACAGGTCGGTCGCGTCCACATCCACCCAGACGGTCGCTTCGGGGATCTCGCTGCGGCTGCGTGCCATGTTCGCGGCGACGGTGCGGCGGAAGATGCCGAGCGGGGTCGTGGAGCGGATGCCGAGGGCGGTGCGTGCATCCGCGCCGCTATCCGCCCCGACGAGCGTCGCAGGGGCGGCGCTGGGGGTCGCGTTCTCGACGTCGCGTCGCGTGATGAGGCCACCGGGGCCCGATCCGGCGAGGGATGCGAGGTCGAGACCGCGGGTCTTCGCGAGCTGGCGGACGACCGGCGAGATCACCGGGTGGTGGCTGGTGCGTGTCGGCGCGGCGACGGCGGCCGGGGCCGGAGCGGGAGCCGGCTGCGCGGCGACACGGGTCGGCGCGCCCACCAGGGTCGCCCGACGGCGGCGACCGGTGTGCCGCGTCTCGGTCGTCCCGTAGCCGACCAGCACGTTGCCCGAGCGCTGCGCGACCGGTTCGGATGCCACCTGCGAGCCCGACTGACCGGATTCGGGCGACGGGCTGCCGCCGCCGGCATCCACCTCGATCAGCGGCGCGCCGACGCGGAGGTCCTCGCCTTCGTCGCCGTGCAGGGCACTGATGACGCCGCCGAACGGCGACGGCACCTCGACGACCGATTTCGCCGTCTCCACCTCCGCGACCGGCTGGTCGACGACGACCTCGTCGCCGACGCTCACGAGCCAGCGCACGAGGGCCGCCTCGGTGAGTCCTTCACCGAGGTCCGGAAGCCGGAACACCTGGACGCTCATGCTCCCTCCGCCTCGTCGTCCCACTGCAGCCGGTCCACCGCGTCGAGCAGGCGATCGACGCTGGGCAGGTAGAACTCTTCGAGTTTCGGCGGCGCGAAGGGGGTGTCGAAGCCGGTCACCCGGAGCACGGGTGCCTCGAGGTAGTGGAAGCAGCGTTCGGAGACCCGTGCGGCGATCTCGGATGCGACACTCGCGAATCCGGGCGCCTCGGCGACCACGACCGCTCGTCCCGTCGAGCGCACGGCGGCCATCACGGTCTCGTCGTCGAACGGCACGATGCTGCGCACGTCGACGACCTGGAGGCTGCGGCCCTCCTCGGCCGCCGCATCCGCCGCCGCGAGCGCGACCGGCACCGACGGGCCGTACGCGATGATGGTGGCGTCGGAGCCCTCGCGGATCACCTGGGCGCGCCCGAGTTCGGGCAGGGGCGCGGTCGTGTCGACCGGTCCGCTCGTCCAGTAGAGCTTCTTCGGTTCGAGGAAGATGACGGGGTCCGGATGCGCGATCGCCGCGCGGAGCAGTCCGTAGGCATCCTGCGGGGTTGCCGGCGTAACGACGGTCAGTCCGGGAGTGTGCGCGTAGTACGCCTCCGACGAGTCGGAGTGGTGCTCGACCCCGCCGATGCCGCCCGCGAACGGAATGCGGATGACCATCGGAAGGCGCACGGCACCGCGCGTGCGGTTGCCCATCTTGGCCACGTGGTCGACGATCTGCTCGAAAGCCGGGTACGCGAACGCGTCGAACTGCATCTCGACGACAGGGCGCATCCCGTTCATGGCCAGGCCGACAGCACTGCCGACGATGCCGGCCTCCGCGAGCGGGGTGTCGAAGCAGCGCTGCTCGCCGAACCGGGCGGTGAGCCCGTCGGTGATGCGGAAGACGCCGCCGAGCGGCCCGACGTCCTCGCCGAACACGAGAACCGAAGGGTCGGCCTCGAGGGAATCTGCGAGCGCACGGTTCAGCGCCTGCGCCATCGTCATCGTCGGTGTCGGAGTCGTCTCCGGACGCAGGTCGGCGTCATGCATGAGAGTCATCGGAGTCCTTCCGTCCCGGTGGCGTCGCCGGCGACGACCGCGTCGGCCTCGATCTCGGCCGCGAGCATGGCCGCCTGCTCCTGCAGCTGCGGGGTCCGCGTCGCGTAGACGAAGTCGAAGAGATCGGATGGGTCGGGCGCGGTGTCCGCGTTCATCCCGTCGCGCAGGTTACTGGCCACCCGCTCCGCCTGGCTGTGGATCTCGGCTTCGTCTCCGTCGCCGAGCTCGCCGAGTCCTCGCAGATAGGTGCGGATGCGCACCAGCGGGTCCTTCTCACGCCACGGTGCGACCTCGTCGTCCGTGCGGTAGCGCGTGGCGTCGTCAGCGTTGGTGTGGGATTCGATGCGGTAGGTGACGGCTTCGATGAGTCGCGGCCCGGCCCCGGAGCGAGCAGCGGAGACCGCATCCCCCAGCACCGAGAGGAGCGCTGCGAGATCGTTGCCGTCGACGCGCTGGCCGGGCATCCCGTAGCCGATCGCCTTGTGAGCGATCGACGGGGCCGCGAGCTGCTTGCTCAGGGGCACCGAGATGGCGTAGCCGTTGTTCTGCACGAAGAACACGACCGGCAGGTGGAAGACGGCGGCGAAGTTCAGCGCCTCGTGGAAGTCGCCCTCGCTGGTGGCCCCGTCGCCGCAGATCGCGAGCACGACGGTGTCCTCGCCGCGCAGCTTCGCGGCGTGCGCGAACCCGACGGCGTGGAGCAGCTGGGTGGCGAGCGGGGTCGACTGGGGTGCGACGTTGTGGCGGTGCGGGTCGTAGCCCGAGTGCCAGTCGCCGCGCAGCAGTGAGAACGCCTCGACGGGATCGACGCCGCGGCTGAGCACAGCGACGGTGTCGCGGTAGGTCGGGAAGAGCCAGTCCTGGTCGCTCAGCACCAGCGACGCGGCGACCTCGCACGCCTCCTGGCCGTGCGAGGAGGGGTAGACGGCAAGCCGGCCCTGCCGCACGAGCGCGCTCGCCTGGTCGTTGACCCGCCGCCCGATGACGAGGTGGCGGTAGCCGTCGATCAGCCGGTCACGCGTCGGGAGCGCGTAGGTGTCGTCGGGCGTGACCGTGCCGGACGGGTCGATCAACTGCACCGGATCGCGGCGTGGAAGCAGGCTCTCGGGCAGCACTGTGTCGGGGAGCATCCGTTCTCCTTTGAAAGACGTCTCTTCCTCTCAGAGTGAGCCTTTCGGATCCACGGCGCCAGTTCACGCGCATTTTCGAGACGAAGGGCGGCGGATGGACTAATTCTGCGTCATACTGTCCACCATGGGAACGGATGGCGGCGGTCGGCTGGACGGAATGCGCGAGCCGGCGGACGACGTCGATCTGCGCATCGTGCAGGAGCTGCGCCGTGACGGGCGTGCATCCATCACCGCCGTCGCCGAAGCCGCCCACATCTCGCGCGCGAACGCCTATTCGCGCCTGTCCCGCCTGCTCGACGACGGGGTGATCACGGGGTTCACGGCGAAAGTCGATCCGCGTCTCACGGGCCGAGGATCGTCGGCCTACGTGACGATGCGGGTCGACCAGTCGTCGTGGCAGGAGCTGCGCGATCAGCTCGGCAACATCCCTGAGGTGGAGCACATCGCTCTCGTCGGCGGAGACTTCGACGTGATCCTCCTGGTGCGCGCACGCGACAACGAAGACCTGCGGCGCATCGTGCTCGAAGAGCTGACGGCCATCCCGTCGGTGCGGGACACGAAGACCGCCCTGATCTTCGAGGACCACGACACCCGCTGAGCGACCGGCCGCGCACAGGTCGACGGGCCGCAGGTTGCCGGGCGCATAGCGATCTGCAAGAATTACTTCCCGAACGATCGGTCACTAATTATCGATCCGGCGCCTGGTCCGCGCAAAGGACCCGAAGACAACGCGGTCGGGAGAGAGCATGGCAGAGGCCTACCTCGTCGGAGGCGTGCGCACAGCAGTCGGACGCTACGGCGGCGCCCTCTCCGGGGTGCGCCCGGACGACCTCGCCGCCCTCGTCGTCCGCGAAGCACTCGAGCGCGCCGGGGCAGACCCGTCCACAGTCGACGACGTCGTCCTCGGAGCAGCCATCCAGGCCGGCGAAGACAACCGCAACGTCGCGCGGATGTCCGTGCTCCTCGCCGGGTTGCCGGATGCTGTACCCGGCATCACGGTCAACCGGCTGTGCGCATCCGGACTGTCCGCCATCACACTCGCCGCGCAGGCCGTGCGCGCAGGCGACGCCGACCTGATCATCGCCGGAGGAGTCGAGTCGATGACCCGTGCTCCCTGGGTGCAGGCGAAGCCGGAGCGGGCCTTCGCGAAGCCGGGCCCGCAGTTCGACACCTCGATCGGCTGGCGGTTCACCAACGCGCGGCTCCTCGCCCGCGACAAGGCCACATACTCGATGCCCGAGACGGCCGAAGAGGTCGCGCGCGTCGACAGCATCTCGCGCGAGGATTCCGACGCGTTCGCGCTGCGCAGCCACCAGCGTGCGGCCGCAGCGGTCGACGCAGGACGGTTCGACGACGAGATCGTCGCCGTCGCGACGCCGAAAGGCCCCGTGACCGTCGATGAGAGCATCCGTCGCGACACGAGCCTGGACGCGCTCGCTGCGCTGCGGCCCGTCGTCGCCGGAGGGTCCGTCGTCACGGCGGGCAATTCGAGCCCGCTCAACGACGGCGCATCGGCGATCGTGGTGGCCAGCGGCGACGCCGTCAAACGCTACGGCCTGGTCCCCCGCGCACGCGTGATCGTCGGGACCAGTGTCGGCCTCGCGCCGGAGATCATGGGGCTCGGGCCGGTCCCCGCCACCGAGCGCGCGCTGGCCCGCAGCGGCCTCTCGCTGAGCGACCTCGGCTCGATCGAACTCAACGAGGCCTTCGCCAGCCAGTCCATCGCGTGCATCCGGCGCCTCGGCCTCGACGAGACGCGCGTCAACGCGGACGGCGGCGCCATCGCACTCGGGCACGCCCTCGGCTCCAGCGGGTCGCGGCTCGTCGTCACGCTGCTCGGACGCATGGAACGCGAAGACACCCGGTACGGGCTCGCGACGATGTGCATCGGAGTCGGCCAGGGCGCGGCACTCATCGTGGAGCGCGTCCGATGACGACACTCGCCGTCGAACGGTTGTCCGACCGCACGATCGTGCGGCTCGACCGGCCCGAGACCCGGAACGCCATCAACCAGGAGATGGTCGACGAGCTCCACGCGGTCTGCGCGGAACTCGAGGCGAGCCCGCGCATCCTGATAGTCCTGGGCAGCAACGGCGTATTCGCCTCGGGCGCGGACATCGCCGAGCTGCGCGAACGGCGGGCGGCGGATGCGCACCGCGGCATCAACGCCGGCCTCTTCCTGCGCATCGCGGCCCTCCCGATGCCCGTGATCGCGGCGATCGACGGCTACGCCCTCGGCGGGGGCGCCGAACTCGCGTACGCGGCGGACTTCCGGATCGGAACGCCGATGCTGAAGATCGGGAACCCCGAGACCGGGCTCGGCATCATCGCGGCGGCCGGCGCATTGTGGCGACTCCGCGAACTGGTCGGCGAGCCTCTCGCGAAAGAGATCCTGCTCGCAGGGCGGATCCTGGGCGCCGATGACGCGCTGGCAGCACGGCTGGTGACCGAGGTCCATCCGACGGAGGAGCTCGAGGCCGCCGCCAACGCCCTCGCCGATCGGATCGGCGTGAACGACGCGCTCGCGACCCAGTACACGAAGGCCGTGTTCCACGCGGGCGACGACGAGCATCCGCGAGCCGACCAGGACGCGCAGGCCGTGCTCTTCGAATCGCCCGAGAAGATCCGCCGGATGACCGAGTTCCTCGAAAGGCGACGCCGATGAATGCCGTTCCCGACCGTGTCGGCGTGCTCGGCGGCGGCCGCATGGGCGCCGGGATCGCACACGCCTTCCTCCTCGCGGGCGCCGAAGCCGCCGTCGTCGAACGCGATCGGATGTCCGCTGACGCTGCCCGCGCCCGCATCCTGCGCGCCGTCGAGGCCAGCATCGAGCGCGGCACGACCACGTTCCCCCTCGAAACGCTCGCCCCCCGACTTCACGTGGGCGTGGATCTCGACGTCTTCGGGCATGTCGCACTCGCCGTCGAGGCCGTGCCGGAAGACCTGGCGATGAAGCACGAAGCGCTGGCGGCCGTCGAAGCCCGGCTACCGTCGGGCGCCGTCCTCGCGAGCAACACCTCCTCGCTCTCGATCGACGACCTCGCGGTCGTCCTGGAGCGCCCGGAGCGGTTCCTCGGGCTGCACTTCTTCAACCCGGTCCCCGCATCCTCTCTCGTCGAGGTGGTGACCGGGACCGCGACAGACGCCGGCCTCGTCGCCCAGGCGCAGGACTGGGTGCGCGCTCTCGGCAAGACGCCGGTCACCGTCGCCGACGCACCGGGCTTCGCCTCATCACGCCTCGGTGTGACCCTGGGTCTCGAAGCGATCCGGATGCTCGAAGAGGGCGTCGCCTCCGCCGAAGACATCGACGCGGCCATGGTGCTCGGCTACAAGCACCCGATGGGGCCGCTCCGGCTCACCGACCTGGTGGGCCTGGATGTGCGCCTCGGCATCGCCGAATACCTCGCCGAACGGCTTGGCCCGCGTTTCGAGCCGCCAGAGCTGCTGCGCCACCTCGTCGCCGAAGGGAAGCTCGGCCGCAAGACCGGCCAAGGGTTCTACGACTGGAACGACGCCTGATGGTGCCGGTGTCAGTCGGCGGCCTCGTCGAGGATGAGGTTCGTGATGCGCGCCGTGCAGACCCGCTTGCCCTCCTCATCCGTGACGACGACCTCGTGCGACGCGATCTTGCGACCCAGCCGGATCGCGGTGGCCACACCGGTGACCGTGCCCGAGCGCACGCCCCGGTGATGCGTCACGTTGAGGTCGACGCCGACCGCGGTGCGGCCTTCGCCGGCGTGGAGGACGGCAGCCCACGAGCCGAGCATCTCGGCGAACGCGGCGGACGCACCCCCGTGCAGCAGGCCGTAACCCTGGCGGTTGCCCTCCACCGGCATCGTCGCCACCATGCGCTCGGGCGACTGCTCGAGGATCACGATCCCGAGCTTGACGTCGAGTTCACCCAGTTCGATGGTCCAGTCCCGGTGTGCCATGGTCCGCATCCTTTCATCCAGCGCTTCTCCGGCGCTCAGTGTACCCATCCGCCGACCCGTTCGATTTCGAAGAGAGCACAGCCATGACGAGTATTCTTCCCAGCTACGTGAACAGCGCCTGGTGGTCCCCGGCCGATCCTGCGGCCGAAGCCGACGCCGCACTGGTGCGCGACGCATCGACCGGCGAGGTCATCACCGCGGTCAGCACCGCCGGTCTCGATCTGGCCGCTGCACTCGACTACGCACGGACCGTCGGCCAGGCGTCGCTCGGCCGCCTGACCTTCCACCAGCGCGCCATGCTGCTCAAGCAGATGGCGCAGGTGCTCAGCGAACGCAAGGACGAGCTGTACGCGCTCTCGAGCCGGACGGGAGCCACGAAATCGGACTCGTGGATCGACATCGACGGCGGCGTCGGCGTGCTGTTCACCTACTCCTCGAAGGGCCGCCGCGAACTGCCGAACGGCACCGTCTACGTCGACGGTCCCGCCGAGCAGCTCTCGAAGGACGGCTCCTTCCTCGGCCAGCACATCTACACGCGCCTGTCCGGGGTGGCGGTGCAGATCAACGCCTTCAACTTTCCCGTCTGGGGCGCGCTCGAGAAATTCGCGCCCGCGTTCCTGGCCGGCGTGCCCAGCCTGATCAAGCCCGCGACTCCGACCGGCTACCTCGCGGAGGCCTTCGTGCGCATCCTCGTCGAATCCGGGCTGCTGCCCGACGGATCGCTGCAGCTGGTGTCGGGCGCCGTGCCCGGGCTGTTCGACGCTCTGAAGCTCGGCGACCTGGTCGGCTTCACCGGGTCGGCGTCGACCGCCGAGCGGCTGCGCGCCAACGACTCCGTGCAGACCGGCGGAGTGCGCTTCACGAGCGAGACCGACTCGATCAACGCGTCGGTGCTCGGTCAGGATGCGGTGGCCGGCACCCCCGAATTCGATGCGTACGTGAAGCAGCTGGTCGCCGAGCTCACGGCCAAGTCCGGCCAGAAGTGCACCGCGATCCGCCGCGCGATCGTCCCGAACGCTTCCGTCGACGATGTAGTCGCGGCCGTGCAGGCGCGGATCGACGAACGCGTGGTCATCGGCGACCCGCGTGCCGAAGGCGTCACGATGGGGCCGCTCGCCTCCCTCGAACAGCGCGACGAAGTGCTGCGTCAGGTGGCGCGCCTGCGGGAAGGCGGCGGCGAGATCGTGATCGGCTCGACGGATGCGCCCAGCGTGCGGCGGGCCGACGGGTCGGTCGGCGAAGACCCCGCGGGCGCCTACGTCGCGCCGATCCTCCTGCGCTTCCCGGACAACACGGCGAGCGCCGCGCACACAGTCGAAGCGTTCGGTCCGGTGGCGAGCATCCTCGGCTACGGCTCCACGGCGGAGGCGATCACGACGGTGGCACGCGGCGACGGTTCGCTCGTGACCAGCATCGCGACACACGATCCCCAGGTGGCGGTGGAACTCGTCGGGGGCATCGCCGCACTCAACGGGCGCGTGCTGATCCTCGACCGCGACGACGCGCGCACGTCGACGGGACACGGCTCGCCTGTCCCGCACCTCGTGCACGGCGGCCCCGGGCGTGCCGGCGGCGGTGAGGAACTGGGCGGCATCCGGGCCGTTCTCCATCACATGCAGCGCACGGCGGTGCAGGGGTCGCCCGACATGCTGACCGCGATCACCGGGGTCTGGCACACGGGTGCGGCCGTCGCGACCGAAGGAGCGCATCCGTTCCGCAAGTCGCTCGCCGAACTGCGCATCGGGGACAGCGTGCACTCCGCCAGCCGCACGGTGACCCTCGACGACATCGAGCAGTTCGCCCAGACCACCGGCGACACGTTCTACGCCCACATGGACGAAGAGGCCGCTGCCGCGAATCCGTTCTTCCCCGGGCGTGTGGCGCACGGCTACCTCCTGGTCTCGTGGGCAGCCGGACTCTTCGTCGACCCGGCGCCCGGGCCGGTGCTCGCGAACTACGGGCTCGAGAACCTGCGCTTCGTCACTCCGGTGTCGCCCGGGGACAGCATCCGCATCGACCTGACCGCGAAGCAGATCTCGCCGCGCGAGACCGACGAGTACGGAGAAGTGCGGTGGGATGCGGTCATCCGTAACCAGAACGACGAGACGGTGGCGACGTACGACGTACTCACGCTCGTGGCGAAGGAGCTCGCCGCCTGAGCCGGGCCACCCGAGTGGCCAGTGCGTCGGAGCACATCTCAGACGCGGAGACCGTCGAATGCGACGGTGAGCACATCCTCCGCCAGCTGGTCGGCTCCCTCGGCGCCTCCCGGCCGGTACCACTCCACGATCGAGTTGATCATGCCGAAGAGCAGGCGTGTGGCGACGCCTGGGTCGACGTCGCTGCGCAGCGACCCCTCGTCGCGCGCCTCGACGACGAGCGCTGCGACGGCGCGGTCGAAGGCACGCCGTCGGGCGAGCGCCCGGCGCTCGACCTCCGTGTTGCCGCGCACACGCAACAGCAACGTCACGTACGGCAGCTTGTCGGTGAGCACACGAACAGCGCCGCGCAGCACATGGGCCAGCCGGTCCGACGCGTGGCCCGCGAGCGCCGCCTCGTCGCGCAGCACCCCTTCGAGGCCGTCGAGCGCCTGCCCGAGGGCCAGTTCGAGCAGCTCGTCCTTCGACGCGACGTGGTGGTAGATCGCCGACTTCGACAGCCCGAGGCGCGCGGCGAGAACACCCATCGACGTGGCGTCGTAGCCGAACTCGTTGAACGCTCCGACTGCGACCTCCAGGATCCCCTGCTGGTCGTAGCCCGGACGCCCGCGCCGCACACCCGTCTCTGTCATGCCCCAACCCTCCCGCGATCGGTCAGTTTTTGCCTGAATGGCGTGCCGGATGCGGCAAAAGTCGTCCGACGGGCCGGCGCCCGCGTCGGCTAACGGAGGTCGTAGACGCGCTTCAGTTTGCCCGCGCTGCGTTCGAGCGTCCCCGGTTCGACCAGTGCGACCGCGACAGTCGAGCCGATGCGGTCCTTGACCCGTTCGATGAGCAGCGTGCATGCGCGTTCGCCAGCGGACGGATCCGCACCCTCGGCAGGCTCGATGCGCACCGTGAGCTCATCCATCCGGCTCGGCCGGGTGAGTTCCAGAACGAAGTGCGGCGACAGGTCGTCGATGCCGAGCACAATCTCCTCGATCTGCGTCGGGAACAGGTTGACCCCGCGGAGGATGATCATGTCGTCGTCGCGACCGGTGATCTTCTCCATCCGCCGCATGCCGGGACGCGCGCTTCCGGGCAGCAGCCGGGTCAGGTCGCGGGTGCGGTAGCGGATGACCGGGAACGCTTCTTTAGTCAGCGTCGTGAACACGAGTTCGCCGAGCTCGCCGTCAGCGCGCACACGCGTCGTCTCGGGATCGATCACCTCGGGAAGGAAGTGGTCCTCCCAGAGGTGGGGGCCGTCCTTCGTCTCGATGCACTCGTTGCCGACGCCCGGTCCCATCACTTCGCTCAGGCCGTAGATGTCGACGGCATCGATGTCGAGCCGCTCCTCGAGTTCGGCGCGCATCGCGTTCGTCCAGGGTTCAGCACCCAGGATGCCCACCTTCAGGCTCGACGCGCGCGGGTCCAGGCCTGCCTCGGCCATCGCATCCGCGATCGTCAGCAGGTAGCTGGGAGTGCACATGATGGCGTCGGGCTCGAAGTCGTGGATGAGCTGCACCTGCTTGCTGGTCTGGCCGCCCGACATGGGGATCACGGTCGCGCCGAGCGCTTCGATCCCGGCGTGGGCTCCGAGGCCGCCGGTGAACAGGCCGTACCCGTAGGCGTTGTGCACCCGCATCCCCGGCCGCACCCCGGAGGCCCGCAGGCTCCGCGCGACGAGGTCGGCCCAGTTGCGGAGATCCGTCGTGGTGTAGCCGACGACCGTCGGCCTCCCGGTGGTGCCCGACGAAGCGTGGATGCGAGCGACCTGGTCCATCGGCACGGCGAACATGCCGAACGGGTAGGTCAGCCGCAGGTCTTCCTTGGTGGTGAAGGGCAGCAGCGTTACGTCGTCGAGTGTGCGGATGTCATCGGGATGCACGCCCGCTTCGTCCAACTTGCACGTGTAGAGGGGGACGTTCGCGTAGGCGTGGCGCACTGTCCACTGCAGCCGCTGCAGCTGGAGCGCCTGGAGCTCGTCCCGCGACAGGCGTTCCTCGGGGTCGAGCTCGTCGGGCGAGGGCGCGTGGAGCCGCTCGCCGCTCATCGCTGCCTGCTCGTGGTGTGGCTGCGGCCGCGGAACTCGGCGACGGTCTCTCCGGTTTCGTCGGTGACGCTCACGTCGTAGAGTCCAGTACGTCCGCTCCTCGCGCGGACGGACGCGGTGGCCGTGAGCGTCTGTCCTGCCGTGGTCGGCTTGAGGAAGGTGATGTCCGCGCCCGCGGCGAGAGTGATCTGCTCATCTTCGTTGCAGGCGATGGCGAACGCGGTGTCGGCGAGCGCGAAGACGATGCCGCCGTGGGTCACGTCGAAACCGTTGAGCATGTCTTCGCGGATGCGCATGGTCACGACGGCGTCGCGGGCTGAACTTCGGACGACCTGCATGCCGAGAGCCGCGGATGCGCGGTCCCTCTCGATCATGGCCTCAGCGGCGCTCACGGTCGGTTGGGACATCCGTCCTCCTCGTCGAGTTACGGCTTGTCGGCTGATTGCCGGTCGATGACCTAGACTATATACTAACCGAACGATCAGTAAGTAATGCGATCCGCCCACGAGGCGATCCGTTGAGCGCGATCCAGGAGTCGACGATGACCACGCCTGCAGAACTGCTTCCCGACGCTTCCAGCGACAGGGCGGCCGACGCCACCCCCGACGGGAAGAGCCCGGAGGAGCGCCGCTTCACCGAACTCATCGACGCCGACTCGCGCGTCGAGCCGCGGGACTGGATGCCTGCCGCCTATCGCAAGACGCTCATCCGCCAGATGTCGCAGCACGCCAACTCCGAGATCATCGGCATGCAGCCCGAATCCAACTGGATCACCAGGGCTCCGAGCCTGAAGCGCAAGGCGATCCTCATGGCCAAGGTGCAGGATGAGGCGGGCCACGGCCTGTACCTCTACTCGGCCACCCAGACGCTCGGGATCACGCGCGACGAGATGACGGAGCAGCTCATCGCCGGCAAGGCGCGCTACTCGTCGATCTTCAACTACCCGACCCCGACCTGGGCGGACATGGGCGCGATCGGCTGGCTCGTCGACGGCGCGGCGATCTGCAACCAGGTGCCGCTGTGCCGCGCGTCCTACGCCCCGTACGGCCGGGCGATGGTCCGCATCTGCAAAGAGGAGTCGTTCCATCAGCGCCAGGGGTTCGAGATCCTGCTCGAGCTCATGCACGGCACCGACGCACAGAAGAAGATGGCGCAGGACGCGGTCGACCGCTGGTACTGGCCTTCTCTGATGATGTTCGGCCCACCCGACGACGACTCCCCCAACTCCGCCCAGTCGATGGCCTGGAAGATCAAGCGGTTCTCGAATGACGAGCTCCGGCAGCGCTTCGTGGCGATGCTCGTGCCCCAGGCCGAGGTACTCGGGGTGACCCTTCCCGATCCGGACCTGCGCTGGAACGAGGAGCGCGGCGAGTACGACCTCGGCGAGATCGACTGGACCGAGTTCCACGAGGTCCTCGCGGGACGCGGCCCGTGCAACGCCCAGCGCCTGCAGCGCCGGCGGGACGCCCACGAGGAAGGCCGCTGGGTGCGCGAGGCCGCGGCCGCCTACGCCAAGCGCGAGGCCGAACCGCAGGCGGTCGCCTCATGAGCGCTACGCCCGCATCCGCAGCCGAATCGACGCCGGAGACCGCCGGTCACACCGAGACCTGGCCGCTCTGGGAGGTGTTCGTGCGCTCCAGCCGCGGACTCAGCCACGTCCACGTCGGCTCGTTGACCGCACCCGACGAGATCATGGCCGTGCGCAACGCACGCGACCTGTACACCCGCCGCAACGAGGGCGTCTCGATCTGGGTCGTCCCGTCCGACGCCATCACGGCCAGCGATCCGGATGCGAAGGGCGCGTTCTTCGAATCGCCCGCGGGCAAGAACTACCGCCACGCGGTCTACTACACGAAGAGCGAAGGGGTGAAGCACCTGTGAACCAGCGCATCACCGTCGACGGTCTGGACCTGGAGACCGAGGTCATCGACGCCGGCTCCGCGACGACCGAGGACATCGCCGAATACGCGCTCTGGCTCGGCGACGACTCGCTCGTGCTCTCCCAGCACCTCGGCGACTGGATCTCGCGAGCACCCGAACTCGAAGAGGATGTCGCGCTCGCCAACATCGCGCTCGACCTGCTCGGCCACGCGCGCTCGCTGCTCCATCACGCGGGCACCGCATCCGGCCGCACCGAGGACGACCTCGCCTTCTGGCGCGACGAGTCCGAGTTCCGCAGCGCCCAGCTCTTCGAACTGCCGAACGGCGACTTCGCCCACACGATCGCCCGCCAGCTGGTCGCGTCGCACTACTTGTTCGAGCTGTACGACCGTCTGCGTGCATCCGCCGATCCGACTCTTGCGGCCATCGCCGCAAAGGCGGTCAAAGAGGTCGACTACCACCGCGACCACTCCGCCCAGTGGGTGCTCCGCCTGGCGCTCGGGACCGACGAATCGCGCCGCCGCATGACGATCGCGCTCTCCGATGTCTGGCCGTATGTGGACGAACTGTTCGTCGACGAACCGCTTCTCGACCGGCTCGAGGGCGTCGCACCACGGCCGTCCTCGCTGCGGTCCGCGTTCGACGCGACCGTCGCGACCGTGCTGGCCGAGGCCGAACTGGAGGAGCCGCGCGGGTTCGTCTCGAGCGGCGGCGGCCGACGCGGGGCGCACACCGAGCATCTCGGTCCGCTTCTCGCCGAGATGCAGGTGCTCGCCCGGCAGCACCCGGGAGCGAGCTGGTGAAGGCGGCGACGATGATCACGATCGATGAACTCCGCGCGGAGCCGACGGCGACCCCGGCGACCCCGAGGATCCGCAATCGCGGCGTCCTCGCCCAGCAGGCGTGGGCGATCGCGGCCGAGGTCGCAGACCCCGAGGTGCCGGTGCTCACCATCGACGACCTGGGCGTGCTCCGCTCTGTGCGGGTCGGTGACGACGACGTCACCGTCGACATCACGCCGACCTACAGCGGATGCCCCGCGATGGAAGCCATCCGCGACGACGTGGTGTCCGCGCTGAACGCCGCCGGATTCGAGAACGTCGTCGTCAACATCACGCTGTCGCCGGCCTGGACGACCGACTGGATCTCCGATCTGGGCAGAGCGAAGCTCGAAGAGTTCGGCATCGCAGCCCCGAGCGGCCGGTCGAGCGTCGCCGGCGGACCGGTGCGGATGCGGATGTCCGTGAAATGCCCGCAATGCCAGTCGCTGAACACGCGCGAGCTCTCGCATTTCGGCTCGACGTCGTGCAAGGCCCTGTACCAGTGCCTCGACTGCCTGGAGCCGTTCGACTACTTCAAGGTGCTCTGACGTGGCAGCTGTGAACCTGGGCACGAAGAAGCGCGCGAGGTTCCACACCCTGACCGTCGCAGACATCCGCCCGCTCACCAACGCGAGCGTGGAGGTGACGTTCGCGGTGCCTGAGCAGCTCCACGGTGCGTACGACTACGCACCTGGACAGCATGTCGCGCTGCGTGCGACGATCGAGGGCCACGAGCTGCGGCGGAGCTACTCGATCTGCCGGCCTCCGACACCCGGCTCGATCAGTGTGGCGATCAAGCGCGACCTGGGCGGCGCGTTCTCCACCTGGGCCAACGAAGAGCTGCGCGTCGGCGACCGCATCGACGTGATGAGCCCCCAGGGAACGTTCACCACCGACCTCGACGACCTCGACGACAAGCACATCGTCGGCATCGCGGCCGGCTCCGGCATCACACCGCTGATGTCTCTCGCGCACACCGTGCTGGGGCGCAGCGAGACCTCCCGCTTCACCCTCGTGTACACGAACCGCACCGCCGTCGACGTGATGTTCCTCGAAGAGCTGTCCGACCTGAAGGACCGGTACCCGTCCCGGCTGGCGCTGCATCACGTGCTGTCACGCGAACAGCGTTCGGCTCCCCTGCTGTCCGGCCGCATCGATGAGGAGCGGCTGCGTCGGATGCTCGACACGATCATCCACCCGGCCGCGGTCGACGAATGGTTCCTGTGCGGACCGTTCGAACTCGTTCAGTTGTGCCGCGACACCCTCGAGAGCGTCGGCGTCGACCGGGCACACATCCGTTTCGAGCTGTTCACGACGGGCGACCCCGTGCAGGTCGCGGGCGATGTGGGGCGTCCGGTGCTCGTGCATCCGGGCGAGAAGTCGTTCGAGATCGAATTCACCCTCGACGGGCAGACGGCGACCGTCACGACGCCGGTCGACGCGAACGAGTCGGTGCTGAACGCCGCCCTGCGCGTGCGACCGGACGTTCCGTTCGCCTGCGCCGGCGGTGTCTGCGGGACCTGCCGCGCACGGCTCGTCTCCGGCGACGTCCGGATGACCGAGAACTACGCCCTGGAACCCGAGGAACTCGAACGCGGCTACGTTCTCACCTGCCAGTCGCATCCACTCACAGACAAGGTCGCCGTCGACTACGACGTGTGACAGGCCCGACGAAAGGACTCCCCCCTGTGATCGACCTGACCATCGCCGACGGCGTCGCCCGGATCGTCCTGAACGCGCCCGAGAAGCTGAACGCGCTCGACGCCACGGCGCTCGGCGAACTGTCGGAGGCGTACGACCGGGCGGAAGCCGCGCAGGTCCGTGCGCTCGTCCTCCGCGGCGAGGGTCGCGCGTTCTGCGCGGGTCGCGACATCTCGGCGGTCGACCCGCGGACCGACGACGTTTCCGGGTATCTCGACGGCCTCGTCACGCCTCTCCTCAAGCGGATGAGCGCCTTTCCCGCCCCGACCTTCGCGGCCGCCCACGGCGCCTGCCTCGGCGTGGGCCTCGGTCTGCTCATCACGACGGATGTGGTCTACGTCGCCGATACGGCGAAGATCGGCTCGCCGTTCGCCGCGCTCGGCGCCACCCTCGATTCCGGTGGTCACGCCCTGTTCTTCGAACGCCTCGGTGCCCACAAGACCCTCGACCTCATCTATACCGGCAGGCTGATGTCGGGCACCGAGGCTGTGCAGTCCGGGCTGTTCAGTCGCGTCTTCCCGGCGGACGAGCTGACGGATGCGGTGCTGGGGGCTGCCACGAAGGCCGCGTCCGGCGCGACGCAGGCTTTCCTCGCGAGCAAGGAGCTCATCCGCGCGCTGCGAGACGAACGCGTCGGCCTGTGGGATTCGATGACCGCGGAGAACGCGGCCCAGGCCGCTCTCTGCGACACCGACGACTACCGCGAAGGCTTCGCCGCCTTCCAGCAGAAGCGCACGCCGACGTTCGCTGGCCGTTAGTCCAACTCGCCCGGCGTGCGCTCCGGCGCGCGCCAGACGTTCACACGGCCGATCACGTGTGCTGCGGAACATCCACTTCCGGGTCTGCCGCCTCGACGACGCGGCTGACCGCATCCGGAGGCGACGCCTGCCCGCCTGTGTTGCGCAGCAGGACGATCAGCCAGCTGAAGATCAGGGAGAAGGCGACGAGCTCGACCGCCGTCAGGTTGTAGTAGCCCGAGATGAAGAACGCGGCCAGGACGACGATCACGCCCACATAGACATAGCCGAGAATGACGAACACGCGAGGGATCGACGGAACCAGCCACGGGAAGGCGATCACCATCACCACGTAGACGAGCGCCATCCCGCTCGCCGAGAAATTGTGGATCTCCTCGTTCCGGTCAAGCGGAAAGGCACCCACGCACGCGAGCAGGATGCCGATGATCATGAGCCCGACCCGCACGAGAGTGCGACCGCGAGCCTCGGCGCGCGTCGTCGCCGGGAGGGGAGCAGTCGCGTAGTGGGCGATCGTCGTGACCATGATGCCGGCGATGATGAGCGTCACGTTGAAGGTGAGCGACGAGATGTCATTGCCCATCCCCAGCGTGCTCAGGTTCTTCTGCCACCAGAGCGGATCCGTCGCGCTCATCATGCTCGTGATCGCACCGCTCACGATGAACGCGGCGAGCACGAGCGAGAGCAGCATCGCGCTCAGGTGCACAGACGAGAGGAAGACGACGTAAGCCGTGAGGGCGACCGCCACACCGGCCAGGATGACCGCCGAGAGGCTGAAGACGACAGCGCCCTTGAAGCTGATGGCCATCAGGGCGGCGAGCCCGGTCCAGGCGAGCAGGGCGATGACACCGTGCGCGAGCGCGAGCGCGCCGATATCGAACCAGCGCAGGCGCACCCCAGCGGCGTCGTATTCCGGGTTCTGGCCGGCGCCCTGGCGAGAACGGCGGGTACGCAGGACCATACGGGCGAAGATGAACACGACGAACGCGATGATGCCGCCGGTGATCGCCACGAACTGCCCGACCGACCCGTGGCCTGCGATCGGCACGTCCTTGCCGCCGAACGCGATGAACGCGATGACTGCGGCGACGACGAAGACGGCGGCACCCACGACCAGCGCCGCAGACTCCAGTGTCTGCCTGCTCTCGGCGGGATGACGGAACACCCGGCCAACCGACTGCGGTCCGCTCATGACACCCTCCCCGATCCACCGAGACGGGCCTCGGCAGGCACAGTATGCCTTTCGTCGCGATCGAGCTACATCATCCGATCCGGATGATGTAGCACCGCTCAGATGCGCATTACATTCATGCCAATGGCGCACCCGTTTGGTGCACCCCAAGCGAAAGGCCCTTCGATGAGCTTCTGGGATTTCCTCTGGTTCTTCTTCTGGACGTACATCTTCATCTCGTTCATCATCATCCTGTTCCAGATGTTCGCGGACCTCTTCCGCGATCGCAACCTCAACGGGTGGGCCAAGGCGCTGTGGATCATCTTCCTGGTCTTCATCCCCTTCCTCGGCGCACTGATCTACCTGGTCGTGCGTGGTCGGGGAATGGCCGAGCGGCAGGCAGCTCGCATGATGGTGGCCCAGTCGGAGAATGACGCGTACATCCGCACGGTCGCAGCATCCTCCCCCGCCGCCTCCGGGTCGGCGACCGACGACATCGCGAAGGCGAAGGGTCTCCTGGACTCCGGCGCGATCACGCAGGCCGAATACGACGCCCTGAAGGCCCGCGCCCTCAGCTGATGCGCTGACGCTCTCATTCGACTGAAAGGACGGATCACATGTTCTGGGGTTTCATCGGCTATCTCTTCTGGACGTTCGTCTTCGTGGCCTACCTGATGGTGCTCTTCTGGATCATCGCCGATCTGTTCCGCGACGACTCTGTGAACGGCTGGGGCAAGGCGATCTGGATCATCTTCCTGGTCTTCGTGCCGTTCCTCACTGCGCTGGTGTACTTCGTTGCGCGCGGCTCGGGGATGGAGGCGCGGCGGGCCGGCGATTACGCTACCGCCCGATCGGACACCGACGCCTACATCAAGCAAGTGGTGACGACACCGGCCGCCGACCAGATAGCCCAGGCGAAACAGCTGCTGGACGACGGCACGATCAGCCAGGCCGAGTACGAGACGCTGAAGGCCCGCGCGCTGGCCTGACTCCCGGATACCCGGGGCCGGGCCGGCGGATGCGCGCGGTCAGCGGATGGGCGCGATCAGTGGATGAGCGCCTTGAGAATGATCATCGCGACGCCGAACACGGCCGTGCCCAACGCACCGAGGATGCGCACCAGCCACGAATCACCGCGCAGGGAGAACACGATGAATCCCAGCACGCCGAGAATGATGACGCCCAGCCACAGCGCCGTCCAGATCGCGACGGCGTCGTCGATCGCCTGCGTTGCGCCGAGAAGCAGGACGATGGAGGGCGGAAGCGCCGAGGTGAGGAATCCGACGGAGCGTCGGAGAGCGCGGCGGAACGCCGTGAGGAGCGACGAGTCGCCTTCCACCTCTTCGGAGACGCCGTGGCCGGCGATCGTCCCGGCGTAGACATGCGCCGCCCAGAAGACGACGACCGTCCCGAAGACGCTCAGGAAGACCTGCCACGAGGTCGCCCCGTACGAGCCGGCGACGACGATCATGCCGCTGACCAGAACCGTCCCGTAGACCGATTCCTCCGTGATGTAGTCGAGACGCGCCCGCTGAAGCGCTTCAGAGGACAGCCTGCGAGTCTGAGTCATTTCGCCCCTTTCACGACACGCACAAGTATCGCCTCCACGTCGATCCATCGGAAGAGGGTCTCATGAACGACTACCCACAGATCGCCGACCACGGCCTCATCGGCGACCTCCAGACGGCAGCGCTGGTCTCCAGTGACGGAACGATCGACTGGTTCTGCAGCCCGCGATTCGACTCTCCGAGCATCTTCGCCTCGCTGCTCGACCGGGAGAAGGGCGGTCGCTTCAGCATCAGCCCGAAAGCGGAGACGTTCGAGGTGAAACAGCTCTACTTCCCTGACACGGCCGTCCTTGTCACACGCTTTCTGACGGAGGAGGGCGTGGGCGAGCTGATCGACTTCATGCCGGCCACAGGTGAAGCTGCAAGCGAACGCCACCGACTCGTGCGGATCGTGCGCTGCGTGCGAGGATCGATGGACTTCGACATCGAGGTCTCTCCGCGATTCGATTACGGACGCAGCAGTCACCAAGTCACGGTCGGCGACGGGGTGGCCACCTTCACGACGGATGCGACCGTTCTGACCGTCAGCCTCGTCCGCCATCCGGACGATGAGAGACTCGCGGAGATCGACCCGGCACCGGATGGCGACCTCCGCGCATCCGTGCGGCTCGTGGAGGGCCAGTTGCGTGGCATCGTTCTCGAGACGGCACCGAGCGGCGCTCCGGGCGTCGTCCCCGTCGCGGAGGCCAAACGGCTTTTCGACGACACGGTGCACTTCTGGCAGGACTGGGTCGAGCAGTCGACCTACACCGGCCGCTGGCGCGAGGAGGTCCAGCGCTCGGCGATCACCCTGAAACTGCTCACCTACGCACCGACCGGCGGACTCGTCGCCGCGCCCACCGCAGGGCTTCCGGAACAGATCGGCGGCGAGCGCAACTGGGACTACCGCTTCACCTGGGTGCGCGACGCCTCCTTCTCTGTGCGCACCCTCGTCCGGCTGGGATACACCGCCGAGGCTGCAGCGTTCGGCGCCTGGCTGCGCGACCGAGTGACCGAGCAGGCGGGCAGCGCCACCGGACCGCTGAACATCATGTACCGGGTCGACGGCGACCCCGAGCTCGACGAGGAGACCATCGAAGGCTGGGAAGGCTACCGCGGCTCGTATCCGGTGCGGATCGGCAACGGAGCGGCCGGCCAGCTGCAACTCGACATCTACGGCGAGGCGCTCGACGCCGTCTATCAGGTCGACCGCAGCGGAATCGAGATCGGACAGCCCGGCTGGAAGGCCCTCACGCAATTGCTCGACTGGCTCGCCGACAACTGGGACCAGCCCGAAGAGGGCATCTGGGAGACGCGCGGAGGACGCAAGGATTTCACGTACGGCCGCCTCATGTGCTGGGTCGCCTTCGACCGCGGCATCCGCCTCGCTGCCACGCACGGCCGACCTGCGCCGCTGAAACGGTGGAGGTCGGCGCGCGACGCGATCTACAACCAGATCATGGAGAAGGGATGGAACGAGGAACGTCGCGCCTTCGTGCAGCAGTATGGCGAGACGGTACTGGACGCCTCACTCCTCAAGATGTCGCAGGTCGGGTTCATCTCGCCGCAGGATCCGATGTGGCTGGACACCCTGCGCGCTATGGAGGAAGAGCTCGTATCCGACAGCCTCGTCTACCGCTACGACCCGAGTGCCTCACCTGACGGGCTCGCAGGCTCCGAAGGAACGTTCTCGCTGTGCACCTTCCTGTATGTGGATGCGCTCGCCCGCGCGGGCAGGCTGGCGGAGGCCCGTATCACCTTCGAGAAGATGCTCACGTATGCCAACCGCCTCGGACTGTTCTCCGAGGAGATCGCCCTGACCGGGGAACAGTTGGGCAACTTCCCGCAGGCTTTCACCCACCTCGCCCTGATCGATGCCGCGCTGACCCTGAACGACCGACTCGACGGACATCATCCAGATCGGGTGATGTGAGCGCCCGATCGCTCGCGATAGCTTCCGAACACGATGCACCACAAAGCATTCAGGGAGGGCAATCATGAGCACTACGAAAACAACGGGTTGGCTCGGCTGGGGTCTGTTCGCCGGTGCGATCATCCTCATCAGTGGCGTCTTCAGCGTGATTCAGGGATTCGTCGGCCTCATCGCCCCTGACACCTACTACGTCAAGACGAGCGGCAGCCTCTTCATGTTCGACGTGCAGGGCTGGGCCTGGTGGACGCTCATCATCGGCATCCTTCTGGTGCTCACCGCGCTCGCACTGTTCGCAGGCCAGCTGTGGGCTCGGATCATCGCAGTGATCCTGGCATCGCTGAGCGCGATCGGCAACCTACTCCTGGTGCCCGCCCAGCCGTGGTGGTCGCTCATCCTCATCGGCGTCGACATCCTCATCATCTACGCTCTGACAGCCCACGGACACGAGCTCGGCAGGCGCGAATAGCTCGTACTTCGTCCCGCCGCACTTGCTCCGTCCCGCCGCACTTGTTTGTACTAGTGCGGCGGGACGAACCAAGTGCGGTAGCTGTTACCTCACCGCGTCAGAGCCAGTCCTTCTTCTTGAATGTCGCGTAGAGCGCGATGCCGCCGCCGACCATGATGATCGCCGAAGACCAGAATCCGCCCAGGCTGTTCGCGCCGGGGAACGGCACATTCTGCCCGTAGAACCCGGTGACCGCGGCCGGCACCGCGAGGATGGCCGCCCAGCTCGTCACCTTCTTCATGATCACGTTGAGCCGGTTGCCCTCCATCGAGATCTGGGTGTCGGAGAGCGCGGTGACCAGATCCCGGATGCTGTCCGCCCACTCCGCGAGGTGGACCGCCCGGTCGTACAGCCCCTGGAAGAGCGGATAGAGATTGGGACTGATGCACGCTGCTTCGCGGCGCAGCAGCGCATCCACCCCGTCGCGGAGCGGCAGGATGCATCGCCGCAGACCGGCGGTCGACTTGCGGAGCTGATATGTGCGCGTCTGAACCGGCACCGGCGTGGCGCCCGGAGCGAGCAGGCTGTCTTCCACGTCGTCGAGTTCGCTGTCCAACGTCTCCAGGGCCGTGTTCATCTCTGCGAGAAGCTCGTCGATCAGGATCCAGAGCAGGTAGCCGACGCCTTCGTCGCGGTGTTTGGTGGCCGCGGCGAACCGGCGGAGGAGCTCGGTCGAATCGAAGGACCCGTCGTGGTCGATGATCAGGGCGCGCGGCAGCACGTAGACGCGCAGGTCGGACACCGAAAGCTGCAGGGTGGGGATGTCCAACTCGAGCCGGCGGGCGGAGAGCATCACGTGGGAGTCGACCTGGGTGATCGCCGCGTGTCCGGATGCTGGCGCCGGATGCCGGAGCAGCTCCGGGTCGCCGAGGGCCTGCGAGAGTTCTGCGAGTTGATCGTGGCTCGGGTCGGCCAGTTCGACGAACACGAATGTGTCTGCGTCGTCCAGCTGGTCGCGTAAGACCGAGGCGGTCGTGATCTCCATCGACGTCGCCGGGCTGAACGCGATCCCTCGCAGAGACGGCATCGTCTCCTCGAGAACATGCTGCATTGGTGCTCCTGTCTGGGCCATACCGTTATCCCCGACGGCGATGGCGAGTCTAGCCGCGACGTCCGGCATTTCTCGGCTCTGCGGTCGCCCCGCCTCCGGGGGTCTTCTTGACGGGTAGGTTTTTTCCTACATATGATGGCGACATGGCTAACCCTTCTCTGGTCATCCAGACCGTAACGATCCCCGTCGCCGACCAGGAGCGCTCCCTCGCCTTCTACCGCGACGTCCTCGGCTTCGAAGTTCGAGCCGACAACGTATTCGGTGGCGCCCGCTGGCTCTCCGTCGCCCCAGCGGGCAGCTCGGTCGACTTCACGCTTCACCTGCCTTTCCCCGGGCAGGCCGGCCCCGGATGGCAGCAGGGCATAGTCCTCCACACCGACGACATCGCCGGCGTGGTCGCGACCCTGCGCGCGGCCCAGGTGGAAGTGTCGGAGCCCGAAGCTCAGGGCTGGGGCACGCAGGCCCAGTTCACCGACCCGGACGGCAACGGATTCGTCCTGCTCCAGCAGGGCGCCGGAGCCTAGGCCTCCTGGTGCCCGTCCGTTCGAAGCAGTCCCCCACCGACCTGTTGTTCGGCGCGCTCGCCAACCCGACGCGACGCGACATCCTGACGCTGCTCCTCGACGGCGAGTGCACGGCAGGCGAGATCGCCACACGCTTCGAGATGAGCCGGCCATCCGTATCCGAGCATCTGCGAGTGCTTCGGGATGCCGAACTCGTCGCGGAGCGCGCGGATGGACGCCACGTGTTCTACTCGTCGACCCCGGAGCCGCTGATCGCTGTACGGGACTGGCTCACCCCGCACGAACGCTTCTGGCGCGAGCGCCTTCGACGGATGCGCGGGCTTCTTGATTCGATGCCGGAACACCGCTTGGCAGCGGAAGACGCTGACGCAGAAGGCGGTGTCCGGTGACGAACCTCGGGAATCTCGAGGTCGACGAATTCATGGCGCATCCACCTGCGAAAGTCTGGCGAGTGCTCACCGAACCGGACTTGATGGATGCGTGGCTCATGCCGACCGAAGGATTTGCGCCGGTCGTAGGGACACGCTTCCGGTTCCGCACCCAACCGGCGCCGAAGACGAACTTCTCCGGCCTTGTGGAGTGTCAGGTTCTCGAAGTCGATCCCCCGCGCCTCCTGCGCATCTCCTGGTCGGGCGTCGGCACTGCGCTCGACAGTACGGTCACCTGGGAGCTCGTTCCCGAGGGTCGGGGAACCCGGATGCTGCTGACCCACACCGGCTTCGATCTCGACGACCCCGAGCAGGCGCGTGCGTTCGAGATCATGAACGGCGGCTGGCGCTCCCACGTCCTCCGACGGATGATCGTCGCCCTCGACGCCCTCGCTTGACGGTTGGGCGCAACGCGCCAGACAAACACAGAGCCGGCCGCGGGACTCGAACCCGCAACCCCCGCTTTACAAGAGCGGTGCGCTACCAATTGCGCCAGGCCGGCCTGAGACGGGCTTGCCGTCTCGCCTGTCAATACTAAAGGGATCGGCGACCCCGCGACGTCACTTGGAGGGTGACGGGCTGGGCGTCGCAGTCGAGTACGCGTCGCCCTGCGCCTGCAGGACGAATGCTTTGAAGTCGTCCGCGCTGGTCAGCGAGCCGGTGTACTGCTTGCCGTTGACGATCACGAGTGGCGTACCGGTCAGCTTGCTGACGTTGGAGTTGGGGATGGGCCCAGCCAAGGCTCGGTCTGTCGCGTTCGCAACCCACGTCGTATAGGTGCCGTCGTCGATGCATTTGTCGATCGAGCTGACGTTCTTGGCACCTGCGGAGCTCACGTAGCCCTTGAGTTGCGCATCCGTGAGCCCGGCACTGCCCTCCTGCGGCTGGTTAGCGAACAGCAGGCGGTGGAAGTTCCAGAACTGGTCACCCGAATAGTTGGCCACGCAGGCCGCGGCGTTTGCGGCGCGCAGCGAGTATTTGGTTCCAGCCGAGTGGCTGGTGAGGATCGCGATCGGATGCACTTCGACGGTTGCGGCGCCCGACTTGGCCCACTCTTCGAGCTGGTCACCGTTGGTCTTCTCGAACTCACCGCAGAACGGGCAGAGGTAGTCGACATAGAGGCGGATGCTCACCACACTTCCCGAAGGGTCTGGTGTGGATGCGATGGGCGAGGCGTCGGCCGCGAGCGATTCCGTCGGAACGACTTTCAGCCCGGTTCCGACCACGACCCCGTCGCTCGCCATGTTCGCCGGTCCCGGAACGGGTGGGCGGATGGCGCTGACGATGATCAGGACGACGACAGCAGCGACCGCCAGTACGCCGACGATGATCCCCGACTGCAGGAAGACTCTGTTGCGCCGATCGCGCTTCTTCTGCTCTTCGCGGAGCTGGCGAGCCTTCTCCCTGGCCGCCTCACGCCGGTCGTTTCTGGAGGGACGGCTGTCGGTCGGTCCGCCGTGGGTCATGAATGTTCACTCCGGGGTTGGTCTGGGGCGGTTCACAGTTCATGCAAACGCAATGGAGATAGTAGTTCGGCAGTCTGGGAAACGACCAAACGGCGCCTGAGCCTGAGCGGTGCGCCTCATGAGAACCCGGGTAAACGGCACCGCCGCCGATGACATACTATGGGTCGTGGTCGCTGTCGCCCATATGGGGCAGCACCATATCCATTCACTACGGATCGTCCGGCACGTACCTGCCGGTGAAGGAGTCATTACATCATGGCGTCAGTAACATTCGACAAGGCAACCCGCCTCTACCCGGGTTCCACCCGCCCCGCCGTCGACGAGCTCGACCTTCAGGTCGCAGACGGCGAGTTCCTCGTCCTCGTCGGTCCCTCCGGCTGTGGAAAGTCCACCTCCCTGCGCATGCTCGCGGGCCTCGAAGAGGTCAACGACGGCAACATCTTCATCGGTGAGCGCAATGTGACGGATGTTCCGCCGAAGGATCGCGACATCGCGATGGTGTTCCAGAACTACGCTCTCTACCCGCACATGACGGTCGCCGAGAACATGGGTTTCGCCCTGAAGATCGCCGGTGTCAACAAGGATGAGCGCGCCGCTCGCGTTCTCGAAGCTGCAAAGCTGCTCGACCTCGAGCCGTACCTCGGCCGCAAGCCGAAGGCCCTCTCGGGTGGTCAGCGTCAGCGCGTCGCGATGGGTCGCGCGATCGTGCGTAGCCCACAGGTGTTCCTCATGGACGAGCCGCTGTCGAACCTCGACGCCAAGCTCCGCGTCCAGACCCGCACCCAGATCGCGTCGCTGACGCGTCGTCTCGGTGTCACGACCGTCTACGTCACGCACGACCAGACGGAGGCTCTGACCATGGGTGACCGCATCGCGGTCCTCAAGGACGGCGTGCTCCAGCAGGTCGGCACCCCGCGCGACCTGTACGCGCAGCCGAACAACGTGTTCGTCGCCGGCTTCATCGGTAGCCCGGCCATGAACCTGTTCTCGGCCGACGTGGTCGACGGTGGCGTGCAGTTCGGCACCGCGGTCGTCCCGCTCGAGCGCGAGACGCTTGCCGGCGCAGGCAAGGCGGTCACGATCGGTGTCCGTCCCGAAGACGTCGTCGTCTCCACCACAGAGGGCACCGGCCTCAAGGTTGCAGTCGACCTGGTCGAAGAGCTCGGCGCCGACGGCTACCTCTACGGCCACTCCGAGATCGACGGCAAGCGCACCGACATCGTCGGACGCGTCGACGGTCGCATCCACCCCAACGCGGGCGACACGGTCTACATCGCCCCGAAGCCGGGCCACGTGCACGCCTTCCACGCAGAGTCGGGCGAGCGTCTCGGCGGGGCAGTCGTCGACTAATCCGTTCCATCCGTTTCACGCACAGTGCCGTGGCTCCTTCCGGGGTCGCGGCACTGTGCATTTTCGGGCTTTCCAGCCTCGTCCGATAGGTTTCTTCCATGAGCGGTTCACTCAATATCACCGCGGCCACCGTCGATCCGGCCCTTCTCGACCTCCCGTGGAACCTGCCGCTCGACGAATGGTCGAACGACCACATCGCGATCCTGCCGAAAGGCATCTCGCGCCACCTGGTGCGATTCGCGAACCTCTCCGGGTATGTCATCGCGATCAAGGAGACGTCGTCGGAACTCGCCAAGCGCGAGTACGAGATGCTTCGCACGCTGCAGCGCGTCGACATCCCCTGTGTCGACCCTGTCGCCGTGATCAACAACCGTACGGATGACGAGGGCGACGCACTGAAGTCGGCGCTCGTCACCCGCCACCTCAAGTTCTCGCTTCCCTATCGCGCCCTCTTCTCGCAGACGCTGCGCCCCGACACGGCCACACGCCTGGTCGATGCGCTGGCGGTGCTGCTGGTGCGCCTCCACATCGTCGGCTTCTTCTGGGGTGATGTCTCGCTCTCGAACACGCTGTTCCGCCGCGACGCCGGCGCGTTCGCCGCGTACCTGGTGGATGCGGAGACCGGCCAGCTCTATGACGGCGGCCTCTCGAACGGGCAGCGCGAGAATGACCTCGAGATCGCCCGGGTCAACATCGCCGGTGAACTGATGGATCTCGAAGCCGGCGGGAGGGTGGATGAGGAGCTCGACCCGATCAAAGTGTCGAACGGTATCGTCGCCGCCTACCGGTCACTCTGGAAGGAACTCACCGGCAGCGAGTCGTTCGCTTCGTCGGAGCGCTGGCGGATCAGCAAGCGTGTCGACCGTCTGAACGAGCTCGGCTTCGACATCGAGGAACTCGCGATCAAGACGGACGAGAAGGGCACGACGGTGCGCATCCAGCCGAAGGTCGTCGACGCCGGGCACCACCAGCGCCGGCTTCTTCGTCTGACCGGCCTGGATGCTCAGGAGAACCAGGCGCGCCGCCTGCTGAACGACCTCGACTCGTACGCCGCGACCCTGGGCAAGGCCGGACTCGACGAGGAGGCGATGGCGCACGAATGGCTGATGCGTGTCTTCGAGCCGATCGTCCGCGCGATCCCTGCCGACCTGAAGGGCAAGCTGGAGCCGGCTGAGGTGTTCCACCAGTTGCTGGAGCACCGCTGGTTCATGTCGCAGGACGAGGGCCGCGACGTGCCGCTGGCGGAGGCGCTGAGTTCGTACATCAAAGATGTCCTTCGGCACCGTCGCGATGAGGCGACCGTGATCGGCCCCCCCACCGAGACGTTGAGCATCCCCGTGATGACAGGCGCGATCGGCACGATCACCGACGACGAAGACGACTGGCGCGCGAAGGTCTGAGCCGGTGGTGGTTGGCTGCGCCGCTCCTCGAAGTAGCGAGCGCTGCTATTTGGTCGAGCGTAGTTTCGAGATCTCGTAGAGGGTGACGCTCGCGGCGATTCCGGCGTTGAGGGATTCGGTCGCGTCGCTGATCGGAATCGAGACGATCGCATCGCACGTCTCTGTGACCAGGCGCGACAGGCCTTTCCCTTCGCTGCCGACCACGATGACGACGGGACGATCGGCGAGTTCGAGCCCGGGCAGCGAGACATCTCCGCCGCCGTCGAGACCGAGGACGAACACGCCTCGCTCCTTCAACGCTTTGAGGGTCTGCGTCAGGTTGCTCGCCATAGCGACGGGAGTGCGGGCGGCAGCGCCTGCCGAGGTCTTCCACGCTGACGCCGTCATGCCGACCGAACGTCGCTGCGGCACGATGACGGCGTGGCCGCCGAACGCTGCGGTCGAGCGGATGATCGCTCCGAGGTTGCGAGGATCGGTGATGCCGTCGAGCGCGACGAACAGCGGCTTCTTTCCGCGGCTGATGGTCAGGTCGAGAAGTTCCATGGGGTGCGCGTACTCGTACGGCGGCACCTTGAGGGCGACGCCCTGATGGACCGAGTCACGCCCTGCGATGCGGTCGAGTTCCGGCCGCATGACTTCGAGGATCGGGATGCCGCGGCCCGTCGCGATGGAAAGGATCTCCTTGACCCGGTCGTCGACCTCGATGCGCGAGGCGATGTAGAGCGTCGATGTGGGGATCTTGGCCCGAAGCGCCTCGAGCACGGAATTTCGCCCGGTCACGACCTCACTCTCATCGGCCGCCTTCGGGCGTCGAGTCTGTGTTCGGGGTGCCGTCTCGATGCGCCCACCGCGAGTCTGCTGTCCGGGCTTGCCCTTTCCGCCCGCCGCCGAGTAGCGATCGCGGGCAGCCTTCGCCTTGCCTGCCGGGTGATACGGGCGGTCTTCAGCCTTCGGGGTGGGTCCTTTGCCTTCGAGGGCTTGACGCCCCTGGCCGCCCGAGCCCACTTGGGGACCACGTCGTGCTTTGCGCACGGCTCCCGCACGGGGCTTTCCGCCACTGTTCTTCACTGTTCAACACTCCAATGCGCACCCGATGGGGTGTCTTCGATGGTGATTCCGGCGCCGACGAGTTCGTCGCGGATGCGGTCGGCTGCAGAGAAATCGCGATTCGCTCGCGCCGACTGCCGGTCGTCGAGCAGGCGCTCGACGAGTGCGGACAACGCGGAACGAGCGCCCGAGTCCTCCGCAGAGTTCCAAACGGGTGCGAGCGGGTTGATGCCCAGCACGTCCGTCATCGCGAGTACCTGCCCGCGGGCGACGGCCGCCGCCTCCAAGTCTTCCGCATCAAGCGCCGCGTTTCCTGAACGCACGGTGTCGTGCAGTACGGCGAGGGCCTGGGGCACGGCGAGATCGTCGTCCATTGCGTCGGCGAACGCGGCCGGGATGACCGGCGCGCCCGACCCGGCGAATCGCGTCGGGGCCAGCCGACGATCGACACGTTCGAAGAATCCGGAGATCCGTTCGAGCGCCGCCTCGGCTTCGGCAAGCGATCCGTCGTGGAAATCGATGGTCGACCTGTAGTGGGCCGCCCCCAGGTAGTAGCGGATGACCAACGGCCTGGCCTGTCCGAGCAGGTCTGCTGCGTAGACCGAGTTGCCGAGCGACTTGCTCATCTTCTGGCCGTTCACATTCACGAGCCCGTTGTGCACCCAGTAGTTGGCGAAGGCGTGACCGGCCGCAGTCGACTGGGCGAGTTCGTTCTCATGATGCGGAAACCGAAGGTCGAGGCCTCCCCCGTGGATGTCGAAATTGGTGCCGAGGTAGCGTTCCGACATTGCAGAGCATTCGATGTGCCAACCCGGCCGACCGGATCCCCACGGACTCGGCCACGACGCCGATTCGGGCTCGTCCTCTTTTCGTCCCTTCCACAGGGCGAAATCGCGTGCGTCACGTTTGGCACGCGGGTCTGCGTCGGCGGCGGCCTCCATGTTGTCGATGCTCTGCCGGGTGAGTTCGCCGTACGCGGGCCAGCTCTTCACGTCGAAATAGACGTCGCCGGATCCGTCGTCGGCGACGTAGGCATGCCCCGTGTCGACGAGGCGGCGGATGATGTCCTGCATCTGGGGGATGCTCGCAGTGGCCCGCGGTTCGTAGGTGGGTGCCATCACACCCAGTGCCGTATAGCCGGCGGTGAATTCGAGTTCGAACCGGTAGGCGAGTGCCCACCATTGCTCCGAACTGCCCTCGGCCTGCGCCGCCGCCGAGTTGACGAGGATCTTGTCGTCGATGTCGGTGACGTTGCGCACCAGCGTCACAGCGAAGCCACGGTGGGTGAACCACCGGCGGAGGATGTCGTAGACGAGGGCCGAACGCAGGTGACCGATGTGCGGGGAAGACTGCACCGTGGGTCCGCAGACGTACATTCCTACCGCACCATCCGTGATGGGTTGGAAGTCCCGCAGCGCCTGGGCCCGGGTGTCGTAGAGTCGCACAGTCACGCGTCTAGCCTACGGGCAGGCCTTCGTCGCCGCGGCGCTGCCGTCTTATGTGTCAGAACGGCTGACAGCTCCCGCATTGTGGAGGAGAAGTGCCGTCGCGATGACGGCGACGCCTTCGCCACGACCGGTGAACCCCAGGCCGTCGGTCGTGGTCGCGCTGATCGAGACCGGCGCCCCGACGAACTCGCTCAGCAACGCTTCCGCCTCATGACGACGTGCGGCGAACCGGGGGCGGTTGCCGATCACCTGAACCGCGACGTTCCCGACACGGAAGCCCGCGTTCTCGACCAGGCGGCGGGCTTCGCGCACGAACACCTCGCCATGGGCGCCCTGGAACCGGGGATCGTCGGTTCCGAAGGTGCCTCCGATGTCGCCCAGCCCGGCCGCGGAGAGCAGCGCATCCGTTATCGCGTGCGACACCGCATCCCCGTCGCTGTGGCCGGCGAGTCCGGCCTCGCCCGGCCAGTGCAGGCCGGCGAGCCACAGCTCTGCAACCGGGTCGAAGCCGTGAGTGTCCGTGCCGACGCCGATCCGCGGGCTGTCATCCGGACGCGAGACGAGTTCCTCGGCCCGACGCAGATCCCACGGGGTGGTGATCTTGAAGGCCATCGGGTCACCGGCCACGACGCTGACCCGGCGTCCGGATGCACTCACCAGCGCAGCATCGTCCGTCGCCTCTTCCCGCGCCCGGGCATATGCCTCGACGAGGTCGCCCTTCGGGTAACCCTGCGGCGTCTGGACCGCAGAGAGTGCGGACCGATCGACGGTCTCGACGATGTCGTCACGCGCATCCACGCGTTTGACCGTGTCGCTCACGGGAAGTCCGGGTACGACACCGTGACCTCGGGCATCGACTTCGGCGATCACGCGTTCGAAGAGCGCGCTCGGAGTCAGCGCGCGGGCGGCGTCGTGGACGAGCACGACCTGCGCGGAGTCCTGCACCCGGTCGAGGCCTGCCAGTACGGACTGCTGGCGCGTCTCGCCGCCTGCGACGACCGTCACCGCTGCGGCGGCGGCTCCGGCGACATCGGCAGCGATCACTCGGGCATCGTCGACGAACTCGGACGGGGCGACGATGATGACCTGCGCGTGCTCGCTCATACCCAGGACGGAATGGAGAGAGCGTCCGAGAAGCGTGACACCGCCGACGGGAACGAACGCCTTCGGCGTCGCAGCTCCGAGCCGTGTGCCGCTACCCGCGGCGACGACGATCACGGCGACGCGCGGCTCGCTCGTTTCGGTCATGCGTTCGAGCGTACGCGATCGCGCGCGTGTCGAACACGTGGAGCACGAACACGAGCAGCCCGTGCACGCCCAGCGCGAGCGCGCAGAGCGCGAACGTGACAGTTCCGGTCGAGCATGGCAGTTCTACCTGTCACATTCGACCGGAACGGTCACGCTCGGCACTTAGGAAGCGAGTACCTCGTCGAGCAGGCTCGACGCCTTCTCGTCGTCGGTCTTCTCTGCGAGTGCGAGCTCGGAGATGAGGATCTGACGTGCCTTGGCAAGCATGCGCTTCTCACCAGCGGAGAGGCCGCGGTCCTGGTCGCGGCGCCACAGGTCGCGCACGACCTCGGAGACCTTGATCACGTCGCCGGAGGCGAGCTTCTCAAGGTTCGCCTTGTAGCGGCGGGACCAGTTCGTGGGCTCCTCGGTGAACGGAGCGCGAAGCACCTCGAACACGCGGTCGAGGCCCTCTTTACCGATCACATCCCGGACGCCGACGAGGTCGACGTTTTCGGCCGGAACCTCGATGGTCAGGTCGCCCTGAGTCACATTGAGCTTGAGGTACAGCTTCTCTTCACCCTTAATGGTTCTCTTTTTGACTTCGGTGATTGTCGCGGCACCGTGGTGCGGGTATACGACGGTTTCGCCAACCTCGAAAAGCATAGATTGATGTCCCTTCAGCAACCTCTAGGATACCACAGAGACCCAGTGGTAAGGTTCGCCCTGGCCACCCCGGAGGCCCTCCCCCGATACGCTAAACTCGAAGCGCATTCCGCCCATCGACGGACCTCATCGAGGCCATGCGGAACGACTTGGAGGGTCTTGTGAGAGCTCGCATCGCGGCATCCATCGTCTTGGCGATCGCGGTCACGTTGGGTACTGCAGGGTGCGGGTTCCTGGCGCCTCAGTCGACTACGAGGCACTATGACGCGAGCGACGGCGTGAGCGGAAACGTCGGCGACATCGCCGTGCGCAACGCTCTCATCGTGACCGGCGACGGCACCACCGGCAACCTCGTCGTAACGCTCGTCAACAGTGGCGCGGTGGCTCACCGCGTGCAGATCGAGCGGGGGACCGGCTCACAGGAATCGACGTCCGTCGTCGTCGGTGCAGGGCAGACGAAAGAGCTCGGTTCCAAGGGCGACACGATCATCCTCTTCCGCGACCTCAACTCGATCCCGGGCAGCCTCTACCCGCTGTACTTCCAATACGGCGCCCAGACCGGACTCCCGCTGCGGGTACCCGTGCTCGACGGCGGCCTGCCGGAGTACGCCGACCTGACGCCCGCGCACGTGGCTGCGGACGCTCTCAGCACACCGACGCCTTTGCCCAAGCCCGCACCCGCCCTCACTCCGACGCCGACCCCGACCTCCACTCCTTAGGCTGTCCGCACCTCACGCATTGAAGCGGTAGCCGAGCCCACGTACCGTCACGAGCATGGACGGCTCGGAGGGGTTCTCCTCGATGCGTGACCGGATGCGCTTGATGTGCACGTCGAGCGTCTTCGTGTCGCCGAAGTAGTCGCTCCCCCACACCCGGTCGATCAGCTGGCCGCGGGTGAGCACGCGTCCGGCGTTGCGCAGCAGCAGTTCGAGCAGTTCGAATTCCTTCAGCGGCATGGAGATCTCGCTCCCGCTGACTGCGACCGTGTGCCGGTCGACGTCCATCCGCACGGAGCCGGCTTCCAGGATTCCGTCGTCATCGAGTTCGTCGCTTTCCACACGGCGCCGGAGCACAGCGCGGATGCGCGCGAGAAGCTCCCGCGTCGAGTACGGCTTCGTCACATAGTCGTCGGCGCCGAGCTCGAGTCCGACGACGATGTCCACTTCGGAGTCCTTGGCCGTGAGCATGATGATGGGCACGGTCGATCGCACCCGGATCTCCCGGCACACCTCGGTCCCCGGGATCCCAGGGAGCATCAGGTCGAGGAGGATGAGGTCGGCTCCGAGCCGATCGAACTCGGCGAGCGCGGTCGGGCCGTCCTCTGCTACCGATATGTCGTAGCCTTCGCGTTTGAGCAGGAACGCGAGCGGCTCGCTCAACGCTGCTTCATCCTCTACAAGAAGGATGTGGGTCACGTGGTTTCTCCTATCGCGGGACGCGCGGCGGCGTCATGGGATGCTTCGGGCAGGCGGATCGTGAAGGTGGAGCCGCGTCCGGGTTGCGACCAGACGCGGATGTCTCCGCCGTGGTTCTGTACAGCGTGCTTCACGATCGCGAGGCCGAGGCCGGTTCCGCCGGTGTGACGGGAGCGCGCCTGGTCGACCCGGAAGAAACGCTCGAAGACGCGGTCGAGGTCTTCTTCGGGGATGCCCTCGCCCTGGTCGGTCACGGCGATCTCGACGACACCGTCGATGGTGCGCACACCGATCCCGACGCGCGAGCCACTCGGCGAATACTGGATGGCGTTGGAGATCAGGTTGTGCACGGCGACGACCAGCAGGGTCTCGTCGCCGAAGACCTCCGCCTTCTTGTCTCCTCGCATCGCGAGTTCGATCCCGCGCGCCTCGGCGGCGACCCGGTTCTGGTCGACGGCGGAACTGATGGCCTGGGTGACGGAGACGACCTCGGCACCGGTGAGCGCATCCGCCGCCTGCAGTCGCGACAGTTCGATGATGTCCTGCGTGATGCGGGCGAGGCGCTGTGACTCTTCCGAGAGGCGGTGGGCGAATCGCCGCACCTGCTCCGGGTCGTCGGATGCACTGTCGAGGGCCTCCGCGAGGAGGCCGACCGCGCCGATCGGCGTCTTGAGCTCGTGACTGATGTTCGCGACGAAATCCCGCCGCACGTTCTCGAGCCGGAACGACTCCGTCCGGTCTTCGGCCAGCAGGAGGATGTAGCGGGCGCCGAGGCGTGCCACCCGAACACTGAGGTGGATGTTCGCATCACCGAACGGCCCACGCGCGAGCTCGCATTCCTCGGTGATCGGCTCACCGGTGCGGCGAACCCGATCGACGAGTTCGACGAGGCGCGGATGCACGAGCGCCTGGTTCCAGACGAGTCCGATGGACAGCGCCCCGGGCGAGGCCTTGATGACATTGTTCGACGGGTCGAGGACGACGCCCGCCGATTCGAGCGCGTCGATGACCTGGTCGACCCCATCGGGCACGGCGGGGCTGGCGACCTCAGCGGCTCGCGCGCCACGGCGTGCAGCCACATGAAGGATCGCCACGAATCCAGCGCCGACCACAAGGCCGAGTGCCAGAGACAGCAGCACCAACCAGGTGGAGTCCATAATTGCAAGCGTACTGAACGGCACGGGCGGCGAGGCACGAGAACGGCGTGCGGGCGGCGGTACTTTAGACAGTGTTCAGGCTCACGGCACCGTTCGTTAACCTGTTCTGGACATCATGAGTCCGGGGCCAAAGGGCTCCGGCATCTGCGCGCGCTCGCGCCAGGAAGGACCAGGAGACCGATGCGTGAAGTATTCCAGCAGGAGTTGCGTGAAGTTCAGGATCGCCTCGTCGAGATCGCTGAGCTCGTCGTCGTCTCCATCAAGAATGCGACGCAGGCGTTCAATGATTCCGACGTGACGCTCGCCGAGACGGTGATCGCCGACGATTCGAAGATCGATGAGCTGACCGTGATCCTCGACGAGCTCTCGATCCAGATCCTCGCTCGCCAGCAGCCGGTCGCGCGCGACCTCCGTATCGTCGTCAGCGCACTGCGCATCAGCGCGTCACTCGAGCGGATGGGGGACATGTCCGAGCACATCGCCCAGCTCGCTCGGTACCGCTTCCCTGACAAGGTCGTACCGAAGAGCCTGCGCGGCACGTTCGCAGAGATGGGCCGGCTCGACGTCGTCATCGCCGAGAAGCTCGCCGAGCTCCTCCGCACCCAGGACCTGGAACTCGCCGACGAGATCCGCAATGAGGACGATCGCATCGACGAGCTGCACGTGAGCGTTTTCGACAAGGTTCTCGGCGAGACCTGGAAGGGTCAGGCCGTCGACACGGTGGATGCGACTCTCGCCTCCCGCTATCACGAGCGATTCGCCGACCACGCCGTGTCGATCGCCAAGAAGGTGCACTACCTGGGCACCGGCGACTGGGCCCCCGAATTGGCCAGCTGACCCCGCCGGGCTCCGCGGATCCGCGTTAGGGGTCCACTTGACCCGAGGACGTGGGTATCGACGTCGGACTCGTCCGCCGCGATAATCCGAATATGACCGACGGACCACGCGTGCTGCCCTCCGCCGGGTGGTTTCAGGATCCTCATCCGCAACCGCAGTTCCGCTGGTGGGACGGTCACGCCTGGACAGACTACGTGGTGCGCCCTTCGGACGCCCCTGCCGCCGTCTCCGCTGCCGCCGGGCAGGCGCACGCTGCACCCGGCAGGCCCGGCGACCGGAAATGGCTGGGCAGATGGGGCGGACTCATCATCATCGCCGGATGCCTCGGGATCTGGTTGTGGATGTTCGGAACCAGCCTCGCCCTGCACGCGATCAACTCTCACGCCTCGGACTCGGGCGAGCATCTGAGCTCGCTTCCGTCGATGCTGATGATCACCGGAAGCTGCGCGGTGGCCGCCGCCTTCCTCTACACGATGGCATACCGGCTCCAGCCGTTCGATCGCCTTCGGCCCTCATTCCTCGTTCTGGCAGCGGTCGTCGGCGGCGGCGCGGCAACACTCGTCGCCGGTCCGGTCAACGGCGTTGTGAGCATCCTGACCGGGTCCGCGAGCGTGCGAACCAGTTCGGCCGCACTCGCGACCGCCGGACTGGTCGAGGAATTCCTCAAGATCGCGCTAGTGATCGCCCTCGCCTGGCGCCTCCCGGTGAAGAACGCGCGGACCGGCCTCTTCGTCGGTGGGGCCGTCGGTTTCGGGTTCAGTGCCTTCGAGAACATGGACTACCTGCAGCTCGCGAACGACCTCGGCCAGCCGCACGGAACGTCGCTGCTCCAGGTGATCGTGACGGTCGTCATCCGGGAGTTCACGGGACCGTTCCTGCACCCGTTGTTCACCGCACTTCTTGCATCCGCTCTCTTCGCCGCTTCACGGAATGGGCGTTTCCGGGTGACGATCGGGGTCGTCGGCGCCTACCTCGGCGTCGCCGCCGCGCACGGACTCTACGATTCGGCGGGCACCATCACGGCGTTGATCACTCCGAATCGCGTCGCCTCGGGTGCGCTCGCGTTTCTCCTCTGCGTGCTCGTGATGCTGGCCACCGGCTTCGTCTGGCTGCATGTCGCACGGCGGGCGCGAGCATCCGCTTTCGCGAGGGCGGCAGCGGGTGGGACGCAAGTCGGTGATCCCGGAACACTGACCTCAGCGGCATAGCCGATCGCCTAAGCTCCAGCGCGCTAAGCTCCAGCGCGTTACTTGCGCCCTTGCGCGGCAACCGCGGCAGCACCGGCCGCCGCCGCCTCGGGGTCGAGGTATTCGCCCGGAGCGAGCGGTGCGAAGTTCTCGTCGAGCCTGTACACGAGCGGGATGCCGGTCGGGATGTTCAACTCGGCGATGTCTTCGTCGGAAATCCCGTCAAGGTGCTTGACGAGTGCACGCAGCGAGTTGCCGTGCGCCGTGACGAGGACGGTCTTGCCCGTGGCGACCTCGGCCGTGATGTCCGACTCCCAGTAGGGCAGCATGCGATCGATGACGTCTTTGAGGCATTCCGTGCGCGGCAGGTCGTCACCCAGTCCCGCGTACCTGGGGTCGTTCGCCTGTGACCACTCGCTGTCGTCGGAGAGCACCGGCGGAGGCACGTCGAACGACCGGCGCCACAGCTGGAACTGCTCAGGACCGTACTTCTCGAGGGTCTCGGCCTTGTCGAGGCCCTGGAGGGCACCATAGTGGCGTTCGTTGAGCCGCCAGGATCGTTTCACGTCGATCCAGAGCCGGTCTGCGACCTCGAGCGCGTAGTTCGCGGTCTGGATGGCCCGCGTCAGCACCGAGGTGAACAGGACGTCGGGAAGAAGTCCCGATTCTGCGAGCAGTTCGCCGGCACGCTTGGCCTCGGCGATGCCCTGTTCACTCAGCCGGACGTCGACCCAGCCGGTGAAGAGGTTCTTCTGGTTCCACTCGCTCTGACCGTGGCGAAGGAGGATCAAGGTGTATGGCGCAGACATGCTTCTAATCTACCGGCGCCGAAGATCGGCGCGAACCGGCCTGCAACGGGCCGACACGCGCCAGGATGCGGCCGCGGATGCGCGACACTGGATGCATGGCGACGCGCGGACCGATCGGAACGGTCACCCGCGGCACGACCAACACGAACCGCCTTCGACGCGTCGATCGCTGGATAGCGACCCTTCCCGCCCTGCGTCGGACTCACGACCCGCTCGTCATCGATCTCGGCTACGGAGCCAGCGGGGTGACCGCGTTCGAGCTGCAGCAGCGGCTCGCGCACACGCGACAGGATGTGGAGGTGCTGGGTCTCGAAATCGAGCCGGGTCGGGTGCGCACCGCCCTCGCGCAGTTGGCAGAGGTGCGTGACGGCGCGACTCCCTTCTCGTCGGATGCCCGGGTCGGTTTCGCGCTCGGAGGGTTCGAAGTGCCTGTTCCCGGCGACCGCCGCCCGGCCGTCATCCGGGCTTTCAACGTGCTCCGCCAGTACGACGAGGCGGAGGTCGTCGGCGCGTGGCACCGGATGGTGGGCCGGCTTCAGCCCGGCGGCGTGCTCGTGGAGGGCACCTGCGACGAGATCGGCCGCGTCTCCAGCTGGGTCGATGTCGGCGAGAGCGGGCCGGCTCACCTGACCATCTCGCTGCGGCTCGACGGACTCGCGGCGCCATCCATCGTCGCTGAGCGCCTCCCCAAGGTGCTCATCCATCGCAACATCGCCGGCGAGCACGTCCACGACCTGCTGGCCGAACTCGACCGGCAGTGGCGTCACGCGTCACCGCTTGCCACCTACGGCCCCACGCAGCGCTGGATCGCGTCCGTCGAAGCCATGCGGGATGCCGGCTGGCCGGTCCGCGCGGGCCGCACACGCTGGAAGCTGGGCGAGATGACCGTCGACTGGTCGGCGGTCGAACCGCGCGGGTTCGCCTGGAGTTAGCGCGGCGGGCGCGTGACGGCGCCGAGCCGTGGCAGGCGCGGAACGTGCGCTTCGGCCCCGGCGCCGGGTGGCACCACGATGACCTGAGCGGCCGCCAACGTCAGTTCGTCCGCCTCGACCAGCAGCGTCGCATCCGGATCCGTCGACCGTTTGACCACGGCCAACGCGATCGGACCGAGCTCGTGGTGCAGCGCACTCGAGGTGACCAGACCCACCGCGCGCCGTTCCCCGGCGACCTCGATGGAGACGACGCTTCCGCGCGCGGGCAGCACACCCTCGGATCCGTCGAGGTGCAGCATCACGAGCCGGCGGGGCGGGTGCCCGAGGTTGTGGACCTTCGCCACGGTCTCCTGGCCGCGATAGCACCCCTTGGTGAGGTGGACGGCGGTGCGCAGCCAGTCCAGTTCGTGCGGAATGGTCTTCTCGTCCACTTCCGTCGCGAATCGCGGTCGCCAGGCGGCGATCCTCAGTGCCTCGACGGCGAGGAGCCCGGCGACGCCGAACTCGCCGTTGCCGACCCTCGCCACGACGGACCGCAGTGCCTCCCGCGGGATCAGCGTCTCGCTCCAGGTCCAGCCCGACCCGGGGTGCTCGCCGACCGCATACTGGTGCCCGCCCGGAGCTACCTCGCGCCACGGGTCGTTCCAGACGAGCGGAATCCCGTTCGGCGCAGCGATGGGCAGCGCCGGCGTGCCGAGGGAGCCGATCGTCGCGAGTTCGGCTGTGTGGTCCGCGAGCTCGACCCGGAGCATGAAACGCATGCTCTGCAGCCACGCGAGCAGCCCATCCGCCTCATCGTGTTCGACGAGGAGCCACAGGGTCTCACCGTCCTCGATGAGCCGCACGGCGTATTCGAGGCGCCCCGTCGCGTCGAGGAGCAGGGTCTCCGAGGACTCCCCCGCGGCCAGCCCGAGCAGGCTCTGGCTGGTGATCGAGTTCAGCCAGCTCAGCCGGTCGGGGCCGGTGATCGAGAGCACCGCCCGATTCGACAGGTCGACGATGGCGCGACCGGCCTCGAGCTCGCGCTGTTCGACCACAGGATTGCCATAGTGTGCGGCGACCCCGGCATCGCGACCTGTCGAGTCGACTGCGCCGGGAAGTTCCAGAAACGGGGATGCGTTCGTCACCGCTCTCACTCCGCCTTCGCCAGGCGCCCGGACGCATGCGAGGCGAGCTCTTGCCCGAGAGCTGCGATGTCCCATGCCCAGAGGAGATGGTTCTCCACCAGCCCGTAGAGCCGGGTGGCAGCCGCGTAATCCTTGGCGGACGCGGTGCGCATCACAGCATCCGTCGCCAGATCGATGCGCGGACCCTTCACCTGGCCCAGATAGATCTCGCTCACTCCGTCAGGATGGACGATGGCCACCTCGATATCGAACCCTCCCGCCGAGTTGCGGAGTGCTTCGACGGATTGCGCCGTCGTGAACGGCCTGGTGCCGACCCCTGGCAGCATCGCAGGGCCGGGATCGCCCTCGATGAGCAGCCGGCCGAGACGCCAGTATCCGGTCTCCGCCACGAGTGGCGTGCGATCGTCGTCGATGAGCCAGGAATAGGAGTTGTAGTTCAGATACGGCAGGCCGTCGTGACTGAAGCTGATGCGCTGCCCGAACTCCAGCTGCACGTGTTCGTCTCCGGCGGTGTAGTCGAGAACACCGGAACCCTCCCAGACTCCGATGAGCCAGGAGAGCGGAACGAGTTCGGCCGGAAGGTCGGTGGGGATCTCGATCATCGCTGAAGACCTCGTCGCGTCTAGCGCTGACCCCGGAAGAGGTTGTAGACGACCACGACGGAGACGCCGGCTATCGCGAGGGTGGCCAGCCCGAGAAGGCCGACGAAAAGGAGTTCGAGGGTCACCAGCATGATTCGAGTCTAACGGTTCCGGCTCACCTGACCGCCGCCACCAGCGCGAGCACGGCGCCGGCGAGTCCGAGGATGACGAACGCCCCGACGACACTCGCGGCCAGCCTGTCGACGAACCCCTCCTTCTGCTGGGTCGCGAGCTGCGCGATGAGCGCGCCGATCACGCATCCGGCGAGCGCGAGCGCCAGCCAGGACGCATACGCGTGCGGGTCGGAGACGACTCCGATCACCACAGCGAAGACGACCGCCGCTCCCCAGATCGTCAGGAGGCTCGTCCAGCGCAGCGCCGGGGGCAGGTTCTCGGACTCGCTCACGCTCCTATTCTGCCCCCGGACCGGGCGAAGCGGGCGCACACGACTCCGCTAGGATTGCCGCACAGCACGTACAGGAGGTCTGGGTGGCGCAGTTGTTGATCCTCACCTCTGCGCCCGACGCGGAGGTGCTGCCGTCGCTTGCGCTCCTCAGCCATCGCACGCGGCAGATTCCCGCCGAGCCCGCCGCGCTTGTGAACGCTCCCAGTTGCGACCTGATCTTCGTCGACGCGCGTCGCGACCTGGCGAGTGCGAAATCCCTGTGCAAGATCTTGACGACGACCGGCATCAACGTGCCGCTCCTGCTCGTCCTGACTGAAGGCGGTCTCACCGCGGTGAGCGCCGACTGGGGCGTCAACGACGTCGTGCTCGAGAGCGCGGGACCGGCAGAAGTGGATGCGCGCGTCCGCCTCGCCATCGGCCGCCAGACGCAGGAGCACTCGCAGACCAAGATCCAGGCCTCCGGCGTCACCATCGACGAAGCGAGCTACTCGGCGAAGGCGCACGGGCGGCAACTGGACCTGACGTTCAAGGAATTCGAACTGCTCCGCTTCTTCGCAACGCATCCCTCCCGGGTCTTCACACGGGAGCAGCTGCTCAGCGAAGTCTGGGGTTACGACTACTTCGGCGGGACTCGCACCGTCGACGTGCACGTCCGGCGGTTGCGCGCCAAACTCGGCGACCTCGAATCGCTGATCGGCACCGTGCGGAACGTGGGGTACCGGTTCAACGTGTACGAAGAGGACAATGAGCGACTCCCTACGCCTCTCCGTCCCTGACCTGGCCGACCCCAACGAGTCCACCGGGTTCTTCCGGGTTGCGGATGCTGCCATCGATGTCGACGGCTACGACCCGTTCAACGAACAGGCCCGTCTCGACGTCCAGTCCGGCCGCCGCACCCCCATCGTGGCGACTGTCTGGTCGGAGGCCGAGCACACCCGGCCGATCGGCGCGGCCATCGTGGGCCGTGGCGAACTCGACCTCGTGATCGATCCGCTGTTCCGTGGCAAAGGCTACGGCTCCGTCGCGCTCCGCGGGCTTCTCGCGACAGCCCGCGGCAATCTCACTGCGTGGTCCCACGGCGACCATCCCGCGGCGCGCGTTCTGGCCGATCATCACGGGTTCCTGCCCGTGCGCCGGCTGCTCCAGCTGCGATCCGGGGTGCTGAAATCCGTGGCCGACGGTGCGGGCGCATCCGGCACACGGCCGCATGACGGCGTGACGATCGGGCCGTTCCGCCACGGCGACGAAGCCGAGTGGGTCGAGCTGAACGCCCGGATCTTCGAATCTTATCCGGAGCAGGGAAGGCTGACCGTCGACGATCTGCGGGCCCGGCAGGCCGAGCCCTGGTATGAGGCGGGGGACTTCCTCGTCGCCAGGGACGCTCACGGACGCATCGTCGGCTACGACTGGGTCAAGGCCGAACCGGATGCGGCCGATGGCGAGATCTACGTGCTCGGTGTGGATCCGGTGCACGCCGGCAAGGGGACCGGGAAGGCCCTGCTCCTGGCGGGACTCGAACGACTCGCCCAGCGTGGACGTACCACCGCCACCGTCTCGGTCGAGGGCGACGACCCGTCGGCGGTGCGTCTTTACCATCAGCTCGGGTTCACCGAACACACCGTAGACGTCCAGTACCGGCGCCGGATCGACGCAGACGGAGCGTTTTCCACACATTAACCTCGCGCGGCACCACGGGTTGCGCTCCGGTGCAATGATGTTGGAATGGACGGCGAGAACATCCTCCTCGATACAGGGCTCGGCAGCGACTTCGACGACGACTTCGCGCCCTTTGTTTACGAGCCCGACCCGAGCCTGCCCGAAGACCGGTATCTCGACCGTGAACTCAGTTGGCTCGCGTTCAACCAGCGTGTTCTCGAACTCGCCGAAGATCCCGACCTCCCCGTTCTCGAGCGAGCGAACTTCCTGGCGATCTTCGCAAGCAACCTCGACGAGTTCTTCATGGTGCGCGTCGCCGGGCTGAAACGGCGCATCCTCACCGGGCTCGCCGTGCCGACCAACGTCGGGCGGGCCCCGCAGGATGTGCTCGCCGACATCTCCGAGAAGGCGCACGAACTCCAGGCCAGGCACGCCGCGTGCTACGCGGAGCTCGTGCTTCCTGCGCTCGAGGAGTCCGGCATCACCGTCGTGAACTGGGATTCCCTCGACGCAGCAGACAAAGTGCAGATGCGCGATGTCTTCTCCCAGCAGATCTTCCCGGTGCTGACGCCTCTCGCCGTCGACCCCGCGCACCCGTTCCCGTACATCTCGGGGCTCTCACTCAACCTGTCCGTGCGCGTTCGCAATTCCCGCACGGGCAAGGAGCAGTTCGCGCGCCTCAAGGTGCCGCAGATGCTGCCGCGATTCGTGCGCATCGACCAGCGCGAGAGCGTCGACCAGCTGAGGTTCATCCCCCTCGAAGACCTGATCGCCAATCACCTCGGCGATCTCTTCCCCGGCATGGAGATCCTCGACCACCACATCTTCCGGGTCACCCGCAACGAAGACGTCGAGGTCGACGAAGACGAGACCGAGAACCTCATCCAGGCGCTCGAGAAAGAACTCCTGCGACGCCGGTTCGGCCCGCCCATCCGCCTCGAGGTCACCGACGACATGGACCCGGTCACTCTCGGCCTGCTGGTGCGCGAGCTCGACGTCACCGAGCAGGAGGTGTACCGCCTCCCGTTCCCGCTCGACCTTGGCGGCCTCTTCGATCTTGCGAAGATCGACCGCCCCGACCTGCACTATCCGAACCACGTGCCGACGACGGCCCCGCAGCTCATGCCGCGCGAGCCCAACGCGCAGCCCGACGTCTTCGCGTCTGTGGCGCGGCAGGACATCCTTCTCCACCATCCGTACGAATCGTTCGCGACGAGCGTCCAGGCGTTCCTCGAGCAAGCGGCGGCCGACCCGCACGTGCTGGCGATCAAGCAGACGCTGTACCGCACGTCCGGCGACAGCCCCATCGTCGAAGCGCTCATCGACGCGGCCGAGTCCGGCAAGCAGGTGCTCGCCCTCGTCGAGATCAAAGCCCGGTTCGACGAACAGAACAACATCTCGTGGGCGCGCAAGCTCGAGAAAGCCGGAGTGCACGTGGTCTACGGGCTGGTCGGGCTGAAGACGCACTGCAAGCTGGCGCTAGTCGTGCGCCAGGAGAAAGGCATGCTGAAGCACTACAGCCACATCGGCACGGGCAACTACAACCCGAAGACGAGCCGCATCTATGAAGACCTCGGGCTGCTGACGGCCGATGACCAGGTCGGAAAAGACCTCACCCGTCTCTTCAACGAGCTCTCCGGCTACGCGATCGAGAAGAAGTTCAAGCGGCTGCTCGTCGCACCGCTCCACCTGCGCAAGGGGCTCCTGAAGCGGATCCAGGTCGAGACGGAGAACGCGATCGCCGGCAAGCAGTCTGGCATCCGCATCAAGCTGAACTCCGTCGTCGACGAAGCGATCATCGACGCGCTCTACCGGGCGAGCGAGGCAGGCGTTCCGGTCGACCTCTGGGTCCGCGGCATCTGCGGGCTCCGGCCCGGCGAACCCGGTCTGTCATCGAACATCCGCGTGCGATCCGTTCTGGGCCGGTACCTCGAGCATTCCCGCATCTTCTCGTTCCTCAACGACGGCGACCCGCAGGTCTACATCGGCAGTGCAGACATGATGCACCGCAACCTCGACCGCCGTGTCGAAGCGCTCGTCAGGCTCACCGACCCATCGCATCTGGCCGAACTCGACGCACTCTTCAACCGCGCCTTCGACGAACGCACCTCGGCGTGGACCCTCGATTCCGAAGGTGTGTGGACTCGGCACCACCTCGACGAGCACGGCGAACCGCTCGAAGACCTCCAGAACAAGCTCATGCAGCAGATCGCCCATCGGCCACGCGTGGGGTCGAGGCGGTGACGGCAGCGATCTATGCTGCGGGGGCCGTCTGCTGGCGCGTCGTCGACGGCAGGACGATGATCCTCGTCGTCCACCGAACGAAGTACGGTGACGTGACCATCCCCAAGGGCAAGGTAGACCCCGGAGAGACACTTCCCCAGACGGCGGTGCGTGAGATCCACGAGGAGACAGGACTCGCCGTCGCCCTGGGCGTACCGCTCGGCGTATCGACGTATCCCCTCTCCAGCGGCCGCGACAAGATCGTCCACTACTGGGCGGCCGAAGTCAGCGATGCGGCGATCGCGCGATCGACGTTCGTGCCCAACGGCGAGATCGCCGCTCTGGAATGGGTGACCATCAAGAAGGCGCGCACCTACCTCACCTACGAGCGCGACGTCGAGATCCTCGACACGTTCGCGAAGCTGCTCGCCGAAGGAGTCAGCACCACGTTCGCGCTCATCGCGTTGCGCCACGGCAAAGCCACTCCTCCCCAGACCTGGGACGGGCCGGACAGCACGCGGCCTCTGACCGAGCGGGGTGTCCACCAGGCCGCAAGCGATGCGCCGACCATCGAGGCCTGGCAGCCGCGCAAGATCGTGACCAGCCCCGCCGTGCGGTGCGTGGCGACCGTCGCGCCGCTCGCCGCATCCACCGGCATCGTCCCCAAGCACGAGAAACGCATCAGCCAGGACGCCTACGAGAACGGCGACGCCGATGTCCGGGACGTCGTCGGCAAGCGGGTGCGATCCCGCAAAAGCGCCGTTCTCTGCAGCCACGGACCTGTGCTGCCCGAGATTCTGCGCGAGATAGCGCTTGCGACGGGAACACTCCCCGGCTCCTACCTGAGCAGCGCCGCCGACCTCGAGACCGGCGGTTTCTCCGTCGTGCACCTCTCATCGACGAACCCCAGTTCCGGCATCATCGCGATCGAGACCTACTCGCCGGCAGTCTGAGAGACGAGCCGGCGGGTTCCCTTCCACCGCCAAGTACACACCGCTCGTTAACCTTCCGTTTACCACTACGGGGGACGCTCGTAAGGCACCGGGAATAGCGTCGCTGGCGGGTCAGCACCGACCCGCGTCCTGTCAATGATCCCCGGAAGGGACAACTGTGAAACTCAAGCGTTATGGCGCTCCTCTGGCCATCCTGGCCGCTGCCGCTATCTCCCTCACTGCGTGCGCGTCTAATGAAGGCGGCAGCACGGCGTCGACAACCTCCAAGGCACCCTCCAACCTGTCGGGCACGCTCAACGGCATCGGCTCCTCCGCCCAGGGCACTGCGCAGACCACCTGGATCGCAGGCTTCCAGACCGACAACCCGAAGGTCACCATCAACTACGACCCGCAGGGTTCGGGAGCCGGCCGCACCAGTTTCATCTCCGGCGCGGCCGACTTCGCCGGTTCCGACGCGTACCTCAAGGACACCGAGCTCGCGATGGACTTCAAGGGCTGCGCCGCCGGCACCAAGGGAATCGACCTCCCGGTCTACATCTCCCCGATCGCCATCGCCTACAACGTCGACGGTCTGACCGACCTCAAACTCGACGCCGACACGATCGCCGGAATCTTCAACGGCTCGATCAAGACCTGGAACGACCCGAAGATCGCCGCGCTCAACTCGGGCGCGACGCTTCCCTCGGCCGCGATCACCGTCGTGCACCGCTCGGACGACTCGGGCACCACGCAGAACTTCACCGACTACCTCTCGCAGAACGCACCGACGGTGTGGACGAAGCCGGTAAGCCAGACCTTCCCCTACACGGTCGGTGACGCCGCCAAGGGAACATCGGGTGTCGCCGACGCGACGAAGAACGCGAAGAACAGCATCACCTACATCGACGAGTCCGGCTCGGCCGGCCTCAGCATCGCGCAGCTCAAGGTGGGCGACGCGTTCAACAAGATCAGCGCAGCCGGAGCCGCTGACGTCGTCGCCAAGTCGCCGCTGGCGACCGGGCGTCCCGCCAACGACCTCGCCATCGCGATCGACCGCAAGAACACCGACCAGGGTGCCTGGCCGCTGGTGCTCGTCAGCTACCTCCTCACCTGCCAGCAGTACAGCGACTCGGCCAAGGCCGACCTCGTGAAGGCCTACGCAAGCTACGTCGTGAGCGACGCGGCACAGCAGGCAGCAGCACAGCAGGCCGGTTCCGCCCCGCTGGCGAAGGACCTCGCCACCAAGGTCAACACCTCGATCGCTACCATCAAGTAGCACCTCAGGCGTTCGGCCTGGACGCGCGAGTGTCCAGGCCGAACCGCTGGGCTTAACGGCCCCACACCCTCAGACCCGATGAGAGAAAGCCAGGAATGACCACCGGAACAGCAGGTGCCATCAGAGCCAAGGTCCGCCTTGGCGATCGCGTCTTCTCCACCAGCACCGTCGTCGCCGGATCAATCATCCTGGCCACGCTCGCCGCGGTCGCGATCTTCCTGATCATCCAGAGCATCCCGGCCATCACCGCACCCTCCGGAACCCTGCCGAACAACGCATCCAACTTCTGGGTGTACGTCTGGCCCCTCGTCTTCGGCACGATCTGGGCCGCCCTTCTCGCTCTCATCATCGCGACTCCCCTCTCCATCGGGATCGCGCTCTTCATCTCGCACTACGCACCGCGCCGAGTGGCACAGACGCTCGGCTACATCATCGACCTGCTGGCGGCCGTCCCCTCCGTCGTCTACGGCCTCTGGGGCATCGCCACTCTCGCGACCTTTGTGCAGCCCTTCTACGTCTGGCTGGGCACCTATGTCGGCTGGTTCCCACTCTTCGCACCGCCGGTCTCCGGTACCGGCCGCACCATCCTGACCGCATCCATCGTGCTCGCCGTCATGGTCATCCCGATCATGACGGCCATCTGTCGTGAGGTCTTCCTGCAGACCCCGCGCCTCCATGAGGAGGCCGCCCTGGCCCTCGGCGCCACGCGCTGGGAGATGGTCCGCATGGCCGTTCTTCCCTTCGCGCGCTCCGGCATCATCTCCGCCATCATGCTCGGCATGGGACGCGCACTCGGCGAGACCCTCGCGATCGCGATGGTGCTCTCGCCGGCCATCGTCGTGAAATTCGCTGTGCTCCAGGCGCAGAGCCCGAACACCATCGCGGCGAACATCGCACTGCAGTTCCCGGAGTCGACCGGCATCTCCACCAACGCACTCATCGCATCCGGTCTCGTGCTCTTCGTCGTCACGCTGCTGATCAACATGCTTGCGCGCTACATCGTCAATCGCCGCAAGGCCTTCTCCGGAGCGAACTGATGACCACTGCGACGCTCAACCGGCCCATGGCCAACTCCCTGACTGCGGGCAAGCTCCCCCGCGGGTCGACCTGGATGATCCTCGTCGGCAGCTGGGTGATCTTCGGCGCGATCTTCGCCATCCTCGCGGCGGCCGGTGTCACGAAGGACTTCAACATCGTCGGCGCTATCTTCTTCGGGACCGTGCTTTTCGATGTGGTGATCTACCTCACCTCCCTCCTCGTCGAAGGGGCACGCAAGGCCACCGACCGGCTCGTCACATCGCTGGTCGCAACCGCGTTCATCATCGCACTGCTCCCGCTCGTGTCGCTCGCGTGGACGGTCCTTGTCAACGGTCTCGCCCGCTTCGACGTCACCTTCTTCAGCGAGTCGATGCGCAATATCATCGGCGACGGCGGCGGTGCACTCCACGCGATCGTCGGCACGCTCATCGTGACCGCCCTGGCAGCGTTGATCTCAGTGCCGATCGGGTTGCTCACGTCGATCTACCTCGTCGAGTACGGTCGCGGCGCCCTCGCACGCGGCATCACCTTCTTCGTGGACGTGATGACTGGCATCCCGTCGATCGTCGCCGGTCTCTTCGCCTACGCGCTTTTCGCGCTCATCTTCGGCCCGGCCATCCGCAACGGTTTCATGGGCTCGATCGCCCTGTCCGTGCTCATGATCCCTGTCGTGGTGCGATCGAGCGAGGAGATCCTGCGCCTGGTCCCCAACGAACTCCGCGAAGCGTCCTACGCGCTCGGCGTTCCGAAGTGGCTGACCGTTCTCAAGATCGTCCTGCCCACGTCGATAGCCGGACTCACGACCGGCATCATGCTGGCCATCGCCCGCGTCATCGGTGAGACGGCGCCGCTCCTCATCGTCTGCGGTTTCACGACGAGCATGAACTACGACCCCTTCAGCGACCGGATGATGACCCTGCCCGTCTTCGTCTACACGCAGTACACGCAGGCTGCCGGTATCAACGCCCAGGCATCGATCGACCGGGCGTGGACCGGTGCACTCGCCCTCATCATCATCGTGATGCTGCTCAACCTCATCGCGCGCATCATCGCACGAGCTTTCGCCCCCAAGTACGGCCGCTGAGCGACCGCCCGACCAATAGGAACACAGTGTCCAAGCGCATCGAAGTCAACGACCTCAACGTCTACTACAGCAGCTTCCTCGCTGTCGAAGGCGTCTCCCTCACCATCGAACCTCGCACGGTGACCGCCTTCATCGGCCCGTCGGGTTGCGGCAAGTCGACCTTCCTCCGCACTCTCAACCGGATGCATGAGGTCATCCCAGGCGCACGTGTCGAAGGCGATGTCCTGATCGACGGCAACAACCTCTACGGCCCCGGGGTCGACCCGGTGCTCGTACGCCGCCAGGTCGGAATGGTCTTCCAGCGGCCGAACCCGTTCCCGACGATGTCGATCCGCGACAACGTCCTCGCCGGCGTGAAGCTCAACAACCGGCGGATGAGCAAGAGCGAGTCCGACGGCCTCGTCGAGGAGTCGCTCCGCGGTGCCAACCTGTGGAACGAGGTCAAGGACCGTCTTCACCTGCCCGGTTCGGGCCTTTCCGGTGGACAGCAGCAGCGTCTCTGCATCGCGCGGGCGATCGCGGTGTCCCCCGACGTGCTGCTCATGGACGAGCCCTGCTCCGCGCTCGACCCCATCTCGACGCTCGCCATCGAAGACCTCATCGAGGAGCTGAAGAACGACTACACGATCGTCATCGTGACCCACAACATGCAGCAGGCGTCACGCGTCTCCGACCGCACTGCGTTCTTCAACATCGCGGGCACAGGCAAGCCCGGCAAGCTCATCGAGTACAACGACACCAACATGATCTTCTCGAACCCGAGCGTTCAGGCCACCGAGGATTACGTCTCGGGCCGCTTCGGCTAGCCCGTCAGCGCGAGCTCGATGTGATGCGGTATCCGGTCCTCGGGTGCCGCATCAGCTTTGGATCGCGACGATCGGCTTCGTGGTCGGCTGCTTGGAGCCGCCCTTCGGCTCGACCGTGACACCAACGCTGTCGCCCGCGGACATCGTTCCCTCGAGTACTCGCCAGGTGGCGCCGTTGCCGCTCGGAGCCATCGTTCCCGCCGGCGTCGCCTCGCTTCCCCGGATGTACCAGAGCTCGTAGGTCTTGTCGTCGGGCAACTGCGGCAGCCCGGTTGTGACGAGTGCCGACTTGCCGAGATCCCCCGACCAGACGAGCGTCGCAGTGCCGCCTCCTACGACTGGACTCGTCGTGTGCTGGACATCGGCGGCCGAATTGATCTCGGCGAGCGACGCAGCCTGCTGGGCCTCGAATGAGTTGTTTCCCGAAATCGCACTGCCGACGAACACACCGCCGACGAAGAGCACCAGAGCCGCCGCGGCCGCTGCGGCGATCGCGATCGGCCGGGTGAACCAACGAGCACGCGCACGAGTCTCGGCCGGGTCGGGAGGCTCGATGGCCCGACTGTCCGCATCCACCTCGGGCACCGCATCCGATGCGTGCGCGCCTTCAACAGCCTCGGGGGCGAGCTGCGGCGTCGTCGCCAGCTTCGCCATGATGCCCGCCTTCAGCGCGGGCGGCGGCTCCACAGGCTCTGCGGCGAGGCCGAGCTGCGTCGCCACCTCCGCGAACTCTGCGGCCTCGTCGGGCGTCTCGGCGCCCATCCGGTAACCGCTGTGCAGGGGCGACCGGTCCTCGCGATCGGTCACGACGTCACCCCCAGCTCATCTCTCAGACGAATCATCCCATCGCGCAACCGTGTTTTCACTGTGCCGAGAGGGATGCCCAGCCTGTCTGCGATCTCCGTCTGGGTGAGGCCGCCATAGTAGGCGAGGCCGACCGCCTCGCGCTGCGATTCCGACAACCGCGCCATCGCTCCCATCACCCTTCGATGCTCGATCGTCACCTCGGCCGACTCGGCCACCTGATCGAACTCCTGCGGCAGGTCCCGGATGCCGATACGCACGTCACGTTCCCGGCTGGCCTGCGACGCGCGGATCCGGTCCACCGCACGACCGTGCGCGATCGTCATGATCCAGCCGATCGCCCGACCCTTATTCGGATCGAAACGCGTGGCGGATTGCCAGACCTCGAGAAAGACCTCCTGGGCGACCTCTTCGGATTGCGCCTGATCGACGACGAGCCGCCGGATCAGTCCGAGCACCCGCGGCGCCAGTCGATCGTAGAGTTCGCCGAAAGCGGCCTGGTCGCCGTTCGCGGTGCGCTCCAGGAGGTCGTCGATCGCGGGCTCGACGACGCTGTCGTCGGTGTCGCTCTCGCTTCCTGGTGGCACGTTCACCAGCATCGCAGGTCAGGTGGGCGATCGTCGTGCACACGCCCTGCGAACAGAAGAGGCCGGGCCGCAGAACGCCTCTCGGCGCGAGGCCGCTCGGAGCGGCGAATATTGGAGCCCGGGGTTACTGCGGCCCGGCCGACAACAAGTTTACCCGAGCCGCCGGGTCGGAAAAGGCCTGTGGTGTTCGCGACGAGTGAACTATTCGAGCGATTCGTGGCGCCAGAGCCGCGCGCAGCTGGTCAGCTCCTCGGCGGTCTTCGTGAACCGGAGTGCGCGGGTCGTGAGTTCGCTTGCACGCACCGGCTCCGTCGCATCCAGATCGTCGGCGACGCTCGTGCATCCGGCCGCCGTGACTCTGCAGAACGCTGCCGCGCGCTCGAGCGCCACAGCGAAATCGCCTTCGAACACACCACGGAGGATGCGATCGGCAAGTTCGATGATCTCGGCGGGGCCGGTGGGCATGGATGCTCCGGCCACCACGGGATCGATGGTCGCGATCACTTCAGTGCCCCGCTGGAACAGGAAGGCCGTGCCTTCTGGATCCTGCCGGATGAGCAGGCGGATCAGGTAGATGCGCCAGAGTGCGCCCGGCAGGCTCTTCGGGTTGGCCCGGGCCCAGAGCTCCGCGATGGCGTCGATGCCGTTCTCATCGGTGAACGTGACGAGACGGTCGAGGACCTCCGGATCCGGGTCGTTGCGCACCCGGGCGAGAAGCGCGTTCGCTGTCTCGTGGGCGACCCGGCTGATGTGGGCCGGATCTTCGCCTCCCTTGAAGGACTCGAACTTGCTCCCCGAGAACTTGGTCGGCTTGTGGAATTCTTCACCCATACGGTCGTGCCCTCCTTCGAAACCGTGGCTGTCGCGCGCGTGCGCAAGTGGTTCCAAATCCACGGTAGATTAGTTCGGTACGGGCCTGTAGCTCAGTTGGTAGAGCATCGGCTTTTAATCCGCGGGTCGTGGGTTCGAGCCCCACCGGGCCCACCCTTACAATCACTGGGATCCCAGCCATCGGCGGTCGAATCAGGCGTTCGGGTTTTGGGATTTGCCCGTTACTTTGTTGGTGGCCCCTCGGGGTGGGACTCTGAGGGGTAGTGGCCTGCTGCGTCCGGCATGACGTATTTGCCCTGTCGAGCGATGATCCTTTGTGTGTTGTCACCGGGCGTGGCTGGTCGTGAGTGATCGCTGATAAGGACCCGGCCGAAGTGTTGAGAAGGCCATCCGTAACGTGGCTGCCGAGACTTACGATCGTGGGCTGCTGTCGAAGAGGACGGAGCGGTCATGATCGAGAGTCACGATGCGGTTGATGTGTTCGTTGGCGTTGATGTTGGCAAGTCCGCGCACCATGCTGTCGCGTTGGCGCGGGACGGCAGCGTGCTGCTGGATCGTGGCCTGCCGAACGATGAGGCGCAGTTGCGGGAGATCATTGGCGAGCTGAAACGGGTGGGCATCGTGCTGTTCGTGGTGGATCAGCCGGCGACGATCGGGCGTTGCCGGTCGCCGTCGCCCAGGCCGAGGGTGTGCTGGTGGGGTATCTGCCAGGGTTGGCGATGCGGCGGATCGCGGACCTGCATGCCGGGCACGCGAAGACCGATCCGCGGGACGCGTTCATCATCGCTCAGGCCGCGCGGACGCTGCCGCACGCGCTGCGCTCGATTAGCGTCGAGGCGGAATCGGTTGCCGAGCTTGGGATGCTCTGCGGGTTCGACGATGACATTCTCAAGCAGATCAACCAGACGGCCAACCGGCTCCGCGGCCTGCTCACCCAGATCCACCCTGCCTTGGAGCCGGTGCTCGGGCCGCGACTGGATCATCCGGCCGTGCTCGAGCTGCTGCAACGCTATCCCTCCCCAGATGCGTTGCGACACGCAGGGCAGACGCGGATCGGGAACGTCCTGGTGAAACGGGCGCCGAAGATCGGACGCGACCTCGCCAGCCAGATCATGGTCGCGTTGAAGGAACAGACCGTGGTCGTGGCCGGGACCGGCGCCGCCGGGCTGGTGATTCCTCGGCTCGCGGAACAGTTGGCCACCCTGCGGCGGCAAAGGACTGAGATCGGCACCGAGGTCGAACGTCTCGTGGAGGCGCACCCTCTTCACCAGGTCCTGACCAGCATGCCCGGAGTCGGGGTCGGGACCTGCGCCAGACTCCTCGCCGAGATCTCCGGCCGTCATTTCGACACCGCGGCCCACCTCGCCGCCTACGCCGGGCTCGCGTGCAATTCTGCGTGCGTGAGGTACGGACGCTTCTTAGGACGGATACGGGGCAGCCGGATGCCGTCTGCCGGATTACGCCTCAGACGCCCATCACGAACCGCATACTTCAGAATCATCGAGAACACACGATGGTACGAACGAACAGTCCGCGCGCCGACTCGGCTGTTCTCCTCCGAGATCCACGACTGGGTATCGGCGTGCGTGATGCCGTTCAGTGGCGTCGATCCCCACTGTGGTTCAGCCGCCCGCGCGTGATCGAGACGTAACCCTGCAAGGTGCTGGGCTTGACCTGCACGAGCGAGACGATCCACCGCTCGCTCCAGGTCCCGAACGTGACACCGGCATGCGAGGCCGGCACATAGTCCCCTCGAGCCTTAGCCAGTTCGAGCGAGGCGAGGTAAAGCTCGGCCTCACGCTTCGTCCTGAACCCTCGCTTGTCTGTCTGCTGGCGCCCTGGCGTTCGGTACCGCACTTGATAGCGCCGCCCCGTGGCCGTGTCGCACGCGCTGATGCTTCCCATTGAGCTCACCTCGTCGCTGAGTATCCAACCGCGCGCCGACATTCGACCGGCGCGAGAGGAACCGGTGCGACCCCGGCCCTCACTTACAAGTTGTGATCTCGGCCTCGATTCGGCGCGCAGAACACAACATTGCGAGGAATGACACAGTTCTTCGTCCGCCCCAAACGGCTGAGGATGGCGCGTTGGGCGACCGTGTCAAGGGCGCTATGCGTCGCTCCGCGATGCAGCGGAGCTGCACCCTTGACGCGGTCGTTCAACCTGCGAACATACCTTGGGTGCGGCGGACGAAGGGAATCGAGCTCCGGCGAGGCTCTGATGGGGCGAGAAACCGTGAAACGCAAAGACGTATCTAAGGCGGGCGTCGCCCGCGAGGTTCTGTGGTCGCGAACTGGCGGGACCCCACGCACGGAAGCGGATCCCTCAGCGCGCGCGCTGCCGCAAGCGCTTGCCAGAAAAGGCAACGTCACCATCGGCCAAAAGCCGCCCGTCGACGAACACCAGCGCACACGCGTCTTCATGTCGCCAGGCAAGCCGTTGGAGATGTGGATGGACGCCGTGATGGAGCGCAGCGTCCGCGACGTCGACTGGCCCAACCTCAGCCGAGATCAGGTCATCGAGCACGTCGCTGACCTCCACACGAACCTCACTCGCGGATCAGGTTCGTGATGCGGCTCGTCGAGCAGCGCCGCTCGGCCTCGTCGGTCACCACGATCGGCCCTCGCCGCCCTGCTGCGGCGAGGTAGTTCGCATGCATCGAGCCGACTCGCCCAGAACGCAACAGGCGCCGCTGATCGCCGCCCTGAGCGCAATCGCCGGAGTGCACAGAGTTTAACTCGTCGATGAGGACGACCTGGAGTAGCGGTCCGCCCTGCAGAGCGGGCCGCAGGCTCAGGACCGGGGGCAGGGCGCAGGCTCAGGACGCAGGCTGAGCGAAGTGCAGGAGGAGCAGCTGCGGACGGCCGGAGACCGCGCGCGTCGCCTCGGGCACGTATGCCATCAGAGACCATGGCCACGCCGGCCAGTCGCCGATCTCGGTGCTCGGCCTCGGCAGCGGCGAGTCGTCCCAGTGGAGGGCCGGCTCCTCGCAGCCGCGCAACTCGAGTCTCGCGGCGAGCGCGGCCCGAAGATAGTCGCCGAGGGGATGCCGGAATGCCGGGGCGAGGCGGCGCTCGCCGTCGGGTCCTAGACCCTTGATGCCCGAGCCGATCGTGGTGAGCTCGCGATGCACGTCTGAGATGAGGAGCGCGCCACCCGGGCGCAGCACGCGGGCGAACTCGGCGAACACCGGGCCGAGATCGCTCACGTGGACGAGCGCGAGCGCGCACACGACCACATCGACCGATCGGTCGGCGAGAGGCAGTCGATCGACTGATCCCAGGTGGAAGTCGCCCTCCGGGACACGCTCTCGGGCCAGCTCGAGCATGCCCGGTGACCCGTCGACGCCGATCACGGTGTGGCCGAGGTCCGCGAGAATCCGCGCGAATCGCCCTGTGCCGCACGCGGCATCCAGGGCGACGCCGACCTCGCGGTGCGCCAGCCATTCGGTGATGACCGGCTCGTCGATCGCGAAGAGGCCACCGCCCGCATTCGCGTCGTAGGCGGGCGCCTGCTGCTGATAGGTGACGTCAGCGGCCACGCGCTCCGCGAGCACCCCGCGATTCTGGAGTTTCCCGTCGGCGAGCAATCGGCGGATCTCGGCGACCCGGTCTTCGACGAAGGCTTGATCGTGGTCACCGGCCCATGCGTCGAGCAGAGCGGACCCTTCGATGCCGAGCAGATACGCAAGAGGGTCCTGATAGATCACGATCAAGGAGCGTAGCCAGCGCCACGCGCGCAGATCAAGGCACGGCTACTTCCTTCGGGCACCCGTTCAGGGAGATCAAAGGCCGCAGCGCACGCATGTTCCTCGACCACGGGCTCGAGCAGACCAACTACCAGGCCGACTACTCGGCCGTCGACGCCGAGCGCTGGGCCGTCGCCAGCGCGCAGTCCTTCCACCCTGGCCTCCGGCCCGCCGAAGGCCCGCTCGAATACACGGGTGCTCCGCGAGCTCTTCAAGGAAGTCATAGTCGACCGCCCGCAGACGGCCGACGAGAACACGGCCGAGAGCGCCCAGAATGCCGCTCTCAACGCGTCATGGGCGGCTGCGCATCCTCCAGCGCCGACGCACCGTGCGCCGATGCACCCCGTGCTTGCGCGCGAGCTCCCGCATCGAGAGCCCCTCGACCCTCGCATCACGGCGAATCTGCGCGAACAGCTCCAACCTGACCGACCTCATCCCAGGCCCTCCCCGTCATCAACAACACCGACGGGACCACGCTCAGGTGGGTGCAAATAACACCGACACAGCCACCCCGGCGAGTCAGCAACTGGGGCCACTCAACTCCGACAAGTGGGGCCGTTCAACGCTGACACAGCCAGACACTATCGTCGGGGCGCCAGGGCGCCCGATAGCCGGTCGGTCACCGCTCTTCACGCTCGAGCTTCACGAGCGTGGTGCCCTCCCGCACGGCGATGTACGTTTACCCCGTACGGTGACCATGCGCGGTGAGCGGGGGATAACTGCAACCGTCATTCCCGTCTCGTACCCCTTAGGTTGCGAGACGTCTGGGCGGGGCGCGACGACTTACACTTCGGCGTCTCGAGGGGCCGAGCTTCGTAGTCCGTCCAGGTAGCCGCGCCGCTGTCGACTCTTACAATTCGTCGACGAGCCGACCGGGGCCGCACACCTCGACCTGGGTATTGCGTCGCCGGAAAGACGCGATCCCAAAAGCCAACAAGATAAGACAGGGAGCCAAAAGGCCTAAGGCTGAAATGAAGCAGAAAGCCAAGGAGCAAGGACAAGCCGTCGAGAACACTCAATGGACGACTGAATCCAAGCAGCCGGCTAAGTGCAATGCACGCAGGCACTTTGAAGTGGACCGCTCCCCCAGCCCAGTGAATAACAGGGGTCGCGTGTAAACCTGGTTGCATGGCAAATCGGGGGATTTCGAGCCAGGCCGGGCGACGCGAAGCATCTTATGCACGGCAGCGTCAGGCGCACGATGCCGCCGCGATCCGACACTCTGAAGACCGCGAGCGCGAAGCCGCACAGCGGCGCGCCGCCGACGCGTTGTTGAAGCTTGAGGCCAAATGGGGCACTCGCGGCGACGCCCTCAAGCGACTGACCCAGGTCTCACGGACCCTCAGTCGACTCCGGGACGAGCAGGACACCGCACTTCTCGAGAGGGACGACCTCATCGCTCACCTCCGAGAGGTGGGCGAGAGCTGGAACGCCCTCGCCGCACGAACGGGCTTGAGCCGGCAAGCACTCAACAAACGAAACCCTCGCGCGGAACGAGCGGACGAGCATTAGCATCCCTTCCCCGCATCCAATCGTGGTTGGGCTAATACGCGCTACCTTGAATGGATGGAGACCGTGACGCGTCCTGAGATGCGCAACCGCAGTGCCGACATCCTGCGCCGCGTCGAAGCCGGAGAGTCGGTGCAGGTAACGTACAACGGCCATCTGGCGGCACTCATCATCCCGGAGAGTGGCGACCCGCTCGACGGACTCATCGCTCGAGGCGCGGCACGGCCCGCGCGCTCCGGCGCCGACACGCTAGCAACCATCAAACGCGTTGTATCGCCGGTGAGTTCGCGCGAGTTAATCGAGATGAGCCGCGGCCGCGGGTAACGATTGTCCGCCTGCACGCCTCGCCAGTGATGACACGCGCAACGGCCAACCGAGCTGGCTGCTAGGTTCCTGTTCGTGGCGGTATGGGAAGCGGACAATCAGAATCCCGGATTCAACATGATCCAGAACGGGTTCATCACGAAGTTTCGTGCGGTGGCGGTCCTCGACGACGCTCTGTTGTCGTTTCGATCAGCGGGCTATCGAGTGGTCAGTCTTGACGCCGGTCATTGGACGACCGAGTCAGCGCTGCATCAGGCCTTTTCCACGACACTCCGCTTCCCGTCGTATTACGGCCGCAACCTTGACGCATTGTCAGACTGCCTTCGTGATGTCGCCGAGCTGGACTACGGATGGGCCGATTCGGACGCCGGCCTGATCCTGGTCATCGATAACTTTGACCGCTTCTGTTCTGCGATGCCCGAGACCGCCAGCACAGTCCTGGACATCGTTAGCCGTGCAGCACGTCTCGGCGCACTACTCGGCAACCGGATCCTATGTCTCATCCGATCAGACAATCCGTGGCTAGAGCTGGGGAGAGTGGGAGGAGACGAGCCGCAATGGAATCCTCGCGAATGGCTCAACTCCAATCGGGTTGATTAGCCTCAGACATTGGCGGCCGGCACGTTCTGTCTCCTACTTGGAGTGGTATGGGGGTGGGCTCTTCGCATGCCAATATTGGCCAATGACGTCGGCTGACAAACTGCGGTCCAAGCTCAAGTCGTATATCGACAGTGAACGGATCGTGTGCCTACGTCGGCACTCGCACCCGTACTACACGATCAACGGATTCGTCCTCGCCGTCGGACGCAGCTGGGTGCTGCTGTCCAGAGCCATGGAGGGCGGATACTTTGACGGGTTCGCAGCGATTCGAATCCGAGACATCAAGCGGCTCCGTCGTGACACTTCGTTCCAACCCGAATTCGCCAAGACCCGACCAGAGTGGCCTCCAACCCTCCCCACGATCGAGGGGAACCTTGACTTAGACAGCACGCACGGAATGCTGCGTTCGCTGCTTCGGGGGGAGCACGTCTACGGCATCGAGCGGGACAAACGCGTCGACGCGATCTGGATCGGAGTGCCGAACGAACTCAGAAAGCGATGGCTGTACATCTGGGAAGTCGACGCACAAGGGCGTTGGCATGACTCCCCACTCGGATACAAGGTCGGCACTATCACCACGGTGATCTTTGACGATCATTATCAGACGGCGTTGAGGGCTATAGCTGGAGATCCGCCGTCAGAAGCGTCGGCGGACTGGTCACCGACTCATCTGGCAACTAGTTGAAATCACAGACCTAGGTCGAGTTCAGAAGAGGGCTCGGTCGTAGCCTTGCCGTCAGAACAGAGTGGGCTCTACAGGCGGCGCAGACTCCGGGCGAAGGAGCAGATCTAAGAACTTCACATTGATGAAGATCCGCTCGCGGCCGGCCCGGACATCCTGGAGTACCTCTCCAGCGACGAGGCCATTGAGCCAGTTCGTGGCGGTGGGTCGCGAGACCCGGCATCGCTCGACAACGTTCGCGATTCGACAGTAGGGCTGCTCGAAAAGGACGGCGAGCAGGTCCGCGTTCGCTCCGCCGGAGGTCAGCTCCCGGATCCGACCGAGCGTCTCGTCCTGCAACTCTTGAATCTGATCAATCTTCTCGACAGTGCTCAGAGCTGTTTGGCGAATGCCTTCGAGTATGAAGAGCACCCATTCTTCCCAAGCACCGTCGCGAGTAACGGCGAGGAGCAGTTGGTAATACTCGTCTTTGTTTTGGATGATGTAGCGCGACAGGTAGAGGATCGGTTCACCAATCAAACCCGCGTTCATAAGCATGAGGACATTGAGGATCCTGCCGGTGCGCCCGTTGCCGTCCTCGAATGGATGGATCGCTTCGAACTGATAGTGGGCAGCTGCCATCGCGACGAGAGGGTCGAGTCCGGCGGGAGCGTGGATGAATCGCTCCCACTCGCCGAGCTTGTCGCGGATGACCTTCTCCCCTACCGGAGGCGTGTAGATAGCCGCGTGGGTCGATGGATTGCCGATGTACGTGCCCGGTTGCCGGCGGACGTCCATCTGACGACCCTTCACGATCGTGCAAACCTCCGTCGCAGTCGTCACCGAGAGCGGTCGAGCTCGAATCAAGTCGACTCCTGCAAACAAAGCTTTGCGATAGTTCAGCGTCTCCTTGGTGGCGGGGTTGCTCGCGGCGGACTCGTCCTGAGCGAACTTGAACAGATCGTCCGCTGTCGTGACAATGTTCTCGATTTCAGAACTCGCTTGGGCTTCCAAAAGTGGAATCGAGTTGATGAGAACTGTGGGGTTGGTGATTCGGCGCGCTGCTTGGTCGAGCGCGGCGAGCGCGGCTCGCGCCTCGACAGTCGCCTTGAGGACAGCCTTCGTCTCAATGTCCTGGGTCGGCGGCAAGGCGGGAAGGTCGTTGTACGCGGCTTCTGCTCTCCACACCATGTGTCAAGACTAGTGACAGATCTCTGGGACGTGTAAAAAAACACGCCCGAAATTTACACGTCGAGTCGTCGTGTCAAAACCTTTGCAGTTCGGATTACGGTCCCCCTCGACCCACCGTCCGTGCCCACCGTTTGCCCACAGTTGAGGAAGATCCAACGAGATCGTCGTGATCTCTATTAGTTCAAAAGGCCCGTAATTCCGCGGATTTTCGCGGGAAACGTCGCTCTGACGCGGGTCTCGGACCAACTTTAATCCGCGGCTCGTGGATTCGAGCCCCACCGGGCCCCACCCTTACTATCGCTGGGATCGCAAGCCGTCAGCGGTCGAATCGGACGCTGGGTCTTTGGGATTGCCCAGACTTTGCACACAACTTCTGGATCCCCAAGGCGCCTCAATGTTTGGTGTCTTCGGTCGCATCGGCCGGAGGCGCTCGGACCGGCGCCATCCTACTGGCGTGTGGAACGCAAGTACCCCCAAAACGGGTCGAATGGGCTCTTTTGACGGTTCGGCGGTCCAACGTTCTGTAGGCTCAAGCGCCGACTCAGGAGACGCTGCGAGTCGCGAAAGGTAACCCGAACTGAATGAAAAAGAAGCTGATTGTTCCGATCGTGGCGGCGGCCGTCGTCGTCGCAGGCATCACCGCAATGTCGTCACCTGCAAGTGCATCGACGACCACACATGATCGTATTTCGGGCGCGGACCGCTATGCGACCGCGGTCTCGGTAGCGCAGCAGCTGTACCCGTCGCACGCAGACACGGTCTGGATCGCCTCCGGCGAGAACTTCCCGGACGCCCTTTCTGCGGGGCCCGCCGCAACGATGGAGAACGCTCCGCTGTTGCTCACCGCGCACTCATCGCTCCCGGCGTCGGTAGCAACGTACATCAGGGCCCTTAACCCCACGAAGGTCGTGATTGTCGGGGGAACAGGAGCGGTCTCCGCGGCCGTCGGGACCCAGGTGTGGCAGGCGACGGGCGTCACGCCGAATCGAATTTCAGGCACGGATCGATATCAAACGAGCGAGAAGATCGCTACAACTGTGTGGGGTGCGAACTCTTTGGCCGGACAACCTGTCTGGTTCGCGTCGGGCGCGGCATTCCCGGATGCGCTGGCGGCGGCCGCGGCCGCCGGCGACGCTCGCGTTCCGGTGATACTCGTTCCGCCGACCGGCAGCGTTCAGGCTCAGGCCCAGGATGCGCAATCCCTCGGCGCGACCGACTTCAAGATCGCGGGCGGTACCGGTGCCGTATCTAGCCAGGTCCAGAGCAGCATTGCTGCCTATCTGGGTGGTACCGCACAGCGCTTCGGAGGCTCGGATCGCTATTCAACGGCGAACATGATCGCTGCCACCTACGGCGCCGTCCCCGGCATCATCTACATCGCTTCCGGCATGAACTTCCCCGATGCGCTCGTCGGTGCACGACTGGCCGCAGGCACCGATCGGAGGCTCTACCTTTCGGCACCGAGCTACCTTCCCGCATCCGTCTACGCCGCCACGAACGGAAGCGACGTAACCGGAGACGTCGTGATCGGCGGAACTGGCGCCCTCTCGAACAACGTTGAGAACCTCCTCGCTGCGCCGACACCGCCCACAGGGAGCGAGACGAGTGCTCTCGCAACCGCGAAACAGTACTTCCAATACGGATTCCACTTCTCATACCAAGGCCTGATCGATCAGCTCTCGAGCCCGTACGGCGACAAATACTCCGTTGCTGACGCCACATATGCCGCTGACCATGTCGGCGTGAATTGGAACACCGAGGCCGTCGGCGCAGCCAACAGTTACAAGAGCGCCGGAATGCACTTCTCGGTACAAGGCTTGATCGATCAGCTGTCGAGCGCCTACGGCGACCAGTTCACTGTCGCCCAGGCGACCTATGCGGCGAATGTCGTCGGCGCCTTCTGACGCAGGTCACCAGAGTGAAAAGAGGCCCCCGCTTCGACCCAATGCGGCAGGAAGTGCTGACGTTTGGGTGATCTTTGGGCCTCGCCGTTCTCGCCGGCGCCCAGGGATGCGCCTAGCAAAAGCGCATCGCGGACCTATTTGTCCCCGCGAGATGTCGCGGCCCAATCTGGGAACCACTCGGCGACGTCGGAGGTCATCGTCACATACTCGACGTGAGAGCCGTCCGCTCGCGCGGTAAGAATGTCGGGCGCACGTGGTCCGACGCCATGGCTAAGCGAGAACACGATGCTGCGGCCGTCAGGTGACGGCGACGGATCGGAAGCGAAATACGCTCCGGCGACATCAAGCTTGATTTGCGTGATCCCATGACCTTCAGCGTCGATACGCACAAGGTGGCCATCCGGCGTCGACGACAGGAGCGACTTTCCGTCGGGTGACCAAGCAGCCGATTGGATCTCATCCGGCATCAAGACTCCGTAAGGGGTCACCTGACGTGCGCCCGAGTCATCACGATGCGCAACGAAGAGTGAGACTACGGTGATGTCGGGGTCGCTTGTCGGTTTCGTCCGCAGGAATGCAAACCTCGTGCCGTCGGGCGAGAACCCGACCGGGGTGTCGGGGTTGGCGAACGGGTTGGTGGTCAATCTTCGCGGGTCTCCTCCATCACGTGCACGGAAGGTGGCGATTCCCGGTGAGTCGCCGCCGACAGCGCAGACAATTCGAGAATCGTCGGGGGTCCACGCGTTGCAGTACATGTCTGGCGGTTGCGTGGGGAGGTCAAAGAACTTGTAATGGCGTCCGTCCGGGGAGGTGATCGCTGGCCGGAAAGGGAGAAGGTTGCCGGCTTCGTCGACGCGGAGGATGTTGCTGAGGAGGATTTCGCCCGCGTCGTGGGACCAGACCGGTCGGCCGAAGTCCTCGAGTACCTGCGGGAGTTGCAGCTCGACTGCTCCAGTCCCATCTGGGTTCGCTACGACGACATGTGCTCCGCCGCCCGGTATCGACGTCGTGTACGCGATGCGCTCATGCCCGTAAGGGCGGCTTCCTTCTGCATTGGCGGGACCCGCGATTGCACTGACGACCAGTACCGTTGCGATCGTTGACAAAGCGAAGACTCGTGCCGTGCTTCTCATAGCTCACGAGCGTGCTCTGACCACTATCCGCCGGCAATACGCACAATGCGTACTCATCCAGCAGGCAGCTAGGTTGTCGTGCTCCGACTCTCGCTCGCCGTCTGCGCCCGTTCTTGCGTGATTCCGAGAAGTTGACATGCCCGGACGGCATCGTGCCGATTGTGAACCCCGAGTTTCCGGTAGATATGCTCGGCGTGCTTCTGAGCAGTCCTTGGCGACATTCCGAGCCGAGCCGCGACCCCACGAGCTCCGACACCCTCCGCCTGAAGTTCGAGCACAAGGATTTCACGCTGCGTGAGGAGGTCGCCTGTGCCGGTTCGCAAATCAAGGAGGTCCATGGCGACCCTGTGCCTGGCGAATGCGGTCAGCACCGGTGCGATCGCATCGCACACTTCCCTATCCGCGGACGACAAATTCGCAGTGCCGCGACCGAATACCCACGCATGTCGTTCCCCGTCCGGGGCCACTCCCAGCGGAACGGGGATTGCGAAGTGATACTGGCGCCCCCACAATGCGCGCATCATTCGCGCCATCTCGGATTCTAACCACGTCCGTTCGGTGACAAGGTCAGTCACGCTAAATGGCTCATTCGCCCCGTCAACAACTAGGTGGCGGATGCCGGGATGGCCAGCTACCGCTTGGCTTGTCGGCAATCTCTCGAACGGCAGAGCCTGCCACGCGGAACCGGGGGTGATATGTACGGGTGCTGTCCATCCCCGCCGCTCGTGCACGTAGAACCCGGCGATGTCAGCACCGACCAACTCCTGCGTGAGCGCGAGAACCAAGGGGAGTCCGTCTGTCCCGAACGGGGCAGAAAACGCGGCGTAGGCGACTTCCGTGACCGCTTCCCTTGCCCTCGTGACCCGAATCATGGGTGGCACCACCTCCCGCATTTGCCCGCTCAAGCCTCCTCGGCTGACCGAGGAAGCGCAACACCTGACCAATGCATCCAACGACAGTGCCCGGCCTCACCGCGGCGCCGGGACGCCCCCATACATCACCGAAATCAGCACTTCCTGCCGGGGTGGGCTTCGACGGGGGCCTTTTGCGTCACGCTCAGAGGCGATCCGATACCTGGATCGGGCATTGCCGCGCCCGTCGACAACCAGGAGAATGGCGACGGTGCGGGTTCCACCAACGAACCAGCTGGCTGGCCGCCGAGCGAACACACCATTGGCACAATGAACAGGTGGACGTGAACGTGGAGATATCTGATTGGGAGCAGGAGTGCTGCGGAAAGCGGATCTCACTCAATCAGGTTGTGACGTGGGAGGTCTTCCTTCGTCCTCGACCGTTCGGGAAAGAGACCGACGCCTGGGGCACGGGCCTCACCGAGTTGATCGAAACCCACCACGACATGTTCATAGGCGGCACACAGGTCACGGGACGCGTGACTCGAATTCGAGCTGTATGGCCAGAGCAAGGAATTCTGGCCGGAGCAGAGACGGTGTCGGACATCGAGCAGATTTGGGGCCCCGGCGACAGCGAAGACGGCTGCGACTACGGCCGCGAAATCAACCCTGAGTTCTTCGTGGTGACCCTCAGAGTGCCATCTTCAGCAAAGCTCCCAACCAGTCCCGCAGAGCGAAAGACTGACGCGTAGGGACTGCGCCTTTCCGAAACTCGAGCGTCTTCGGCAATGTGCACGGGATCATGTGTAGCGAGGCTCGCGTATTGCGTGGCCCTCGATACCGTCCAGGGTGAGGAGCTCTCGCACGAGCTCACGCGGACCGGCAACTACCGTGTATGGCGCATCGACTTCGATTGAAAGGCACCAGGTCTCATCCGCGGGCCAGATCAGCTGCGGCATGATTCCCGTCTCGTCGTCAGGGGCCCATCCGAGGCCTGCACGCCGCGGCCAGTCGGGTCGAGCCAACTCGTCAAGGTTCGTCGCCCCGAGGGCGTACCTCCTGTGGGGCAAGTCGAATCGTGGCTCGCCGAATTCTCGAACCTCGCCGCGCCTGGCACGCTTGTATGCGCCGCCGTCGAATTCTGCCATGGCGACAAGGCGTGGATCAATCGCTTGGTGCCTCGGCTCGCGTGGGTCCGTGACCGGCTCAGAGGCGGGGTTTTTCTCGCCGTCGAACGCGACATACACACTGACGCTCGAAGCCCCGAACCCCCACCCTTCCCAGACTGCGAGGGTGATATCGTCCGGCCGGGTTGTGTGCGCCCTCAGTGCCGGCACGAACGACGCGAGCAGGGCCGGATCGATTCGTCCTTCGTCGGGCCAGCGGACTTGCCAGCCGTCGGGCCAGGCATTTGCAGTGTCGTCCAAGGTGATGTCGAGCCACTCGCTCGCGGAATCCAATGTCACGTTGTTTCGCGCCGCCACATCGGCCCAGCGCCAGGTGGCCTCCTGATCGTCGTCGAGACGAAACGCGTCCACAGGATTCAGGATGCGAGCGTATGCGGCCATCCCCGAGGGCACCATCATGCCCAACCCGGGGATGCGCTCCTGCAACCAACGCCCGCGCTGCGGATCGACGAACCAGTCCATCCGACGATCATGCCATCTGTGGCATCGGGACCACTGCGCCCGTTACCACTACTGAGCCAAGGTCGGGTCTTACGAGCCCGCCGACGGGCTGTCTCCGTTGGCGTTCCCCAGACTTCTAGTCCATCGGCCCACCTGTGTGAGCAGAAGTCGAACCAGACGCCGTTCTCGAGCACAAAGCCCTCCTTGGAGGATCGGGCGATGCGCCAAGGGCGCCTCTATGTCACGGCGACGGGTCGGATCTTTCGCCATACCTCGCCAAGCGTGCGCCTGCGATTCCCCGCTGATACCAGGGCCCTGTCAAGCAGCTCAATTCTTCATCTGTCGCTCGTACAGCGACGACGAACTGCTCCAGGGATCGACTAGGCGTCCTGTCCAATCGAGCGAGGAGTTTCAGCTCAAGCGGTGCATTCCAATGTGACCCGACCTCGACCGGGTCGACTAGTCCCGCGCTCGCCACAAGACTCAGAACTTCGGTCGACGTGTTTCGGTTGATCAAGAGCGCAATGTGCACCTCCGGGTCGGTTGACCTGGCAAGATACAGCGCGAGATCCACGGGAAGGGCCGGATTGAAAGCAAGCACGCGGCGGTCCTCATCGTCGCCGTCTCTTGCCCAACGCCAAGCATCGATCGGCGAAATTGCTTCATCGCGCAGAAGGTCTTCTCGCTCAGGCGAGTTCATGGTTTATCCGGCTCAGCAATTTCGCCGTTGTGACTTTCACTCTTCTTGATCCGCTTGGCAAGTTGCTGGATCGCTCATTTTCGAAGATACGACATGAGTGGTCGACGGTGACGCTGCGACAACCAAAGCTGAGGGTCAACTGGCTCCGACTCCATTGCGTGACGGCGGCAAGCCGCGGATGCGCGGGCGAAGCAGACGTGGCAGCGGGCCGGGTCAGTTGAGGATCGAATTTCCCCTTATACTCAATCGCTCGCGGTCGTTCAACGGGCTGTGGCGCGCCCTCCGCATGAGTCGGTGAAGCATCGCCGTCTCACAGGAAGGAGCAGGGCTCGTGAGGAATGACGCATTGAGGCGAATCGTGGGTGGGGTCATCCTGGCTACGGTCGCTGCATTGGCGGGCGTTACGGCCGCCGCGCCCGCGCAAGCGGTTAGCCCGTCCACTCCTGCAACGGCTATTCGCCGACTGACGCTCCCCGATGCGCCGGTAACGGTCGAGACGTTGGCCGATGCTCACGGAAACGTCTGGAACCTCGAAGAGCGAGGCATCAGTATGGCGCACGACGGGGTTGTGACGTATTTCCGTGACCCCGCCGGTCGATACAACTGGGGTTTTGCGCTCGACCCGCAGGGCAACGCGTGGTACACGAATGATGACCAGACGTCTGGCGCGCGTTTCGTGACGAGAATCACCTCTACTGGCCAGAGGACAGATTATGCGGTCAGCCTATCCGGCGGCATTTCTGCCGGCCCGGACGGCACCATGTGGTTTATCGGAGCCCAAGGCGGGGTTCTCCGAATCAGCGCGAGCGGTGGGATGACCGCTTTCAGCACACCTCAGATCACCGAATCCACCTTTTCTTCTGATGGCACTCTCTGGTTCGGTGCCGACACCACGCTCGGATGGATCTCACCATCCCAGGTCTCCGCCGTTGCCGGAACCGCTGCAATCTCCGAAGCGGGGCACAGCATGATCGTCGCCGTGGACGGTTCGGTATGGTTCGCCGACGGAGGTGGCGTGGGAGAGATCACCCCTTCGCATGTTGTGAGTGAGTTTGAGCCGCCCGGCAGTAGCTATATTGCATCGAATCTGGTCCAGGGTTCGGACGGCAATATCTGGTTCGAATGGGCCACTCTCGGGAAAGTCGCCAAGGTGACTTCGTCGGGACAGTTCACCTCTTTCGATGTCGGGGGCCTGTCCGGCAACATGGTGCTTGGACCCGGCGGTGATCTGTGGCTGTCTGACGCTCTGCCGAACCCGGCGCAGGGTCTTACGCAGCTCGACGATGTCGTACGGATCAGCAGCGCTGGGGCCATCACCCGATACCGCGTATCGATCGATACGATCGCACTCACTCTCACAATGTCGCCGGACGGAACCTTGTGGTTCCAGAGTCAGGACGACGGAAGGAGTTTCACCACAGCGCCCAGTTTCACGGCGACCATCTCGTCGGACGGCGTGATTCAGAAGCTGGTCGACAACGGCATCTTCGCGGGCGGAGTCGCCTTCGATACCGAAGGCCATGCGTGGACACTCGATTACATGGCACGCACCCTTGACGAGTTGCAGCCGATATCGACCTCACGAGTCTCCGGAACGGACCGATTCGGAACGTCCGTTGCGATCGCTCGGCAGAACTATCCTCAGACCGCGCCTATCGTCTTCGTCGCATCTGGTATCAACTATCCAGATGCATTGTCGGCCGGCCCTGCTGCGGCAGCGATGGGCGGACCACTCCTGTTGACCAGCCCCGGGTCGCTGCCGGCGGTCGTCGCTGACGAGATCACGAGTCTCGCTCCCGCGAAGATCGTCGTCGTCGGCGGCCCGGGTGCCATATCGGACTCCGTTCTGACACAGCTACGCGCCATCGCTCCGACGACTCGCGTGTTCGCGTCCGACCGCTACGGAACCTCCCGCGCGATCGTCCGGGAATTCTTCCCCAACGGCGCTTCGGCAGCCTATGTGGCGACGGGATCGAACTTTCCCGATGCCCTTTCTGCGGGGGCTGCCGCAGGAGCTCACGGGCAACCACTTCTGCTCGTGAACGGCTCGGCAACGACCGTCGACACGGCTACCGCCGACCTGCTCACAAGTCTTGGAGTCAAGCACCTCACTATCGCCGGAGGGACGGGCTCCGTGTCTGCCGGATTCGCGACCCACCTCAGCGCCATAGCGCCCACGACTCGCGCCGCGGGCGCCGACCGCTTCAGCACAGCAGCAGCCATCAACGAGGCCGCCTTCTCTGGCTCCCCTGTCGACCGCGCGATGATCGCCAATGGCCTGAATTTCCCCGATGCTCTCGGTGCATCGGCCTGGGCTGCGGCCACGAAGTCCCCCCTCTTCATTTCAGGGACCAGTTGTGTACCCTCCAGGACAATTGGCGACATCATTGATCTCACTGCGTCGGCTGTCACGATCATTGGAGGCATCGGGGCCCTTTCCGCCAACGTCGACAACCTCGCGAGCTGCTGAACTGGATTCGAGCTCCACCGGGCCCACGCAGTAGATCATTGGGATCCCAGCCCCATCACCACCCGTTCCGGACGCCGCGGTAGTGGGAAGATGTCGACGTGGATGAGGTTCGCGTCGTCGTCGCGCATCAGGAACGGGCGACTCTGCGTGTGGGTGACGTGTTCCTCAAGATCGATGCTGATCAGGCGAATACAGATCGTGAAGTCGACGCCATGGCCTTGGCGCCTCTGCCGACACCGGAGGTCTTGTGGCATAACCCGCCCGTGATCGCGCTGGCCGCGCTACCGGGTGTTGCGCTGGGCCGACTCGGGGAGCGCTCTGCGGCGTCTCGGGAGGCATGGGTGGCGACCGGTGCCGCTGTAAGGGTGCTTCACGATGCTCCCCTTCCGCCCTGGGCGGCGAAAGCACGCGATGATTACCATCGTCTGGACAGCGAGTGCGACTGGCTCCTCAGGAACGGGGTCGTGCCGCCCGCGGTGGTGGCGTACAACCGTGACAATGCGCAGACGGCGTTCCGGCACTTCACCCCGGTCTTCGCCCACGGAGACCTTCAGGTCGATCATGTGTTCGTCGACGGTGACGTCGTCACCGGTGTGATCGACTGGTCCGAAGGGGGACCCGGGGACCCCATGTTCGACCTGGCCACGTTGACCATGGGTCATCCGGAACACCTCGACGACGTGATCGCAGGCTACGGCGCAGGAACGGATCGCACGGTCATCGGCGCATGGTGGTCGCTGCGCAGCCTTCTGAATATTCGGTGGCTGATCGAGCACGGTTTCGACCCGTCCCTACCGGGCTGTGAGATCGATGTTCTCACAGCCCAGATGACGGGACGAGGAATCACGGACAGCGACGCGCCCTAAGTGACCGGGCCGCGCGCGAGGGTGACTGCGGCTGCCTGGGAAGCGCCCGACGAGTCCGTCCAGCTGATGCTGACGCGATCCCCCGGCTTGAGAGCGCTGAGCGCGTCCGTGAGGTCCTGGGCCGAGGAGATCGTGCTGCCGTTCACCGCAGTGATCGTATCGCCGGCGGCCAGTCCTGCCGTCGCGGCCGGGCCGCCATCGATGACACCGGCGATGGGCGCGCCGCCGGTCGCGGATACTGCACCGCCGTCGTATCCGGGTGCGGTGGGATCGCCCGACGAACCGATCTGCACGCCCAGGAAGGCCGGATAGCCGATCGTCACGGTGGACGAGGCGTCGCCTGCCGTGATCTCTCCGGCGATGGTCAGCGCGTTCTCGATCGGGATCGCGTAGCCGGCTGGTGTCGATCCACCATCCTCTGCCGCGGTGTCGATACCGATCACCTCATCAGAGGAGTTGAAGAGGGGACCGCCGGAGTCGCCGGCCTGGATGTCGGCGTCGGTCTCGATGAGACCGTGCAGCGTCTCCGAGACAGCACTCTGCTCCCCCTGCGTCGTGATGGTCTGATCGAGTGCCGTCACAGTTCCTGGGGAAGCGGAGGGCGTGCCGCCCGCACCCCCGGCATTGCCGACACCCGTTACCGCGTCGCCGACAGCCGCATCCGCCGACATGTCGAGGTGGGCCGTGCTGAGGCCGGAGGCACTGCTGAGTTGAAGGACAGCGATGTCGTCGGTGGCATCGGTGCCCACCACGGTGGCCGTGTATTGAGCGCCGGTCGAGACGACCGTGACGCTGATGCTGGTCGCCCCCTCGACCACGTGGTTGTTCGTGAGGATCTCGCCATTGGAGGTGAGTACGAGTCCGGTGCCCATGCTCTCCGCCTGGTCGTAGGTGAGTTCCGAGGTGATGTCGACGACCCCGACCTGCTGCGCGGCCGTGGCGCTTGCGAGGCCGGTTGAGGTCGAATCGGTGGAGGAGCCGGCGCCGCCGTTGCCGTAGTCGTATCCGTAGCCGTTGCTGTAACCGTTGCCGTACGAGGATCCTGAGCCGCCGTAGCCGTAGCCGTATTGCCCGAGAGCGGTGTGGATGTTGGCTGAGACACTCGAGGTCGACGCCGCGGCCGCTCGGATGGACGCGGAACCCTTCGCGGCCAATCCGACCGTGGAGCCGACGACCACCGTTGCTGCGACGCCGATCGACAGCACGACCACCCGCCGACGCCGACCGCGCCGGACACTCGCACGCGCTTCGGCCAGCGCCTCATCCCTCTGATCGATTCCAGTACGTGCGAAAGCCCCGTCTACGGTATCCATGGCTCTTCGTCCTCTCAGCTTCCTACTTGATGTCCAGAGCACACCCCACGAAATTGAGAAGTTGTCATGGGCTACTTATGCTCGCGCCGTGAGAACCCCAGAGTCTGCTGTGAACTCGTCACCCCCGACGTGCTGTTTCAACCGATCTCGACACAACACTGGCCGGGCCGGTCCCCTCAGGGATCGGCCCAGCCAGTCATCGTCAGACGAGAAGTTCAGGACCTTTAGATCAGGTGTTTCGCGTCGAGTCCCCATTTGACAGCGAGCTTCGCACTGATGCCGGCGTCCCGCACTGCCTTGAGCGCGTCGATGAGTCTCTTGTTGATGGGCGCACCCTTGTTCGTGTACGCGCCGATGCTGTTGTCGGCCGGGTACGCGTTAGGGACGGCCTTGAGCTTGTCGCCGGTGGTCTTGATGACATCCGCAGTGGAGACGTCCGTCTGGAACGCAGCATCCGCCTTGCCGTTGAGGACGTTCTGGACCACGTCCACACCCGCATCGGTGCCGAGCGGCTGTACCGGCTTGAGGTGGGCAGCAGCGAGCTGCTTCTGGAGGTCGGCGAGCTTGGGCTCGTCAGCGGAGCCCGTCTGATACGCCAGGGTCTTGCCTGCGAGGTCGGTGAGCACGTGGATGGAGTTGTCGTTCTTGTGAACGAGCAGGGCGTAGCCGGTCTTGAGGTACGGCACCGGGCTCGCGGCCGCACTTCGCTCGGCTGTGACATAGAGCGACGACCAAGCGACGTCGCATCTTCCCGCGTTGAGGGCGGGGATGATCCCCTTCAGGCTCACCTCGACGGGAACGAACTCGAGGTGGAGCTGCTTCGCTGCAGCCTTCGCGAGGTCCACGTCGAATCCGACCGGATTGCTGGTGTCGGTGCCTTCGTAATACTCCATCGGCGCGTAGGCGGCGTTCATGCAAACGGTGAGCTTGCCAGCAGAGACGACTCCCCCGGTTCCGGATGCGCCGCTGGTCGGCGTGGAGCTGCAGCCGGCGAGAGACGTGATAGCCAGAAGCGCGAGCGCGGTTGCGGCTGTCGAGGTGCGGATGAATCTTTTCATGAGTACTCCAAGGGGGTGTGATGTGGTTGGGTGTTCGGGTCAGGAGACGTGGCTGAGATACCGTCGCGCCTCGTCGGTTTCGGGCGCGTCGAAGAATCGGTCGGGTGCGGCGACTTCCACGATCCGTCCGGCATGGAACAGGGCGACTTCGTCGGCCACGCGCCGGGCGAACCTGGTCTCGTGGGTGACGACGACCATGGTCATCCCTTCGGCGGCGAGGGTCTCCATGACGGCCAGGACCTCACCCACGAGCTCTGGATCGAGCGCCGACGTCGGTTCGTCGAAGAGCATGACGCGTGGTTCCATCACGAGCGCTCGCGCGATCGCGACGCGCTGTTGCTGCCCGCCGGACAGCTCGCTGGGATATTGTGCGGACCGTCCCGCCAGTCCGACGCGTTCAAGCATGGCCATCGCCTTCTCTCGCGCGTCGTGTCGCGACATGTGAAGTGCGAGGGTCAGCCCGCTTGCGACATTGTCGACGGCTGTCAGATGGTTGAACAGATTGAATCGCTGGAAGACCATCCCGATCTCGCGGCGCTCTTTTGCGAGCTTGCGCTCCGGAAGGCGCCTTCCGCGAGCGTCGACCCCGAGAACCCGTCCGTCCAGCAGGATCGTGCCGCTGTCGGCAGGCTCCAGGACGTTCATCAGCCGAAGGATCGTTGACTTTCCGGAGCCGGAGGCCCCCAGGATGACTTTGACCTGCCCTGCCTCGACACTGAAGCTGACACCGCCGAGCACCTCCAGGCCTCCGTAGCGCTTGTGGAGGTTGACAGCCTCGAGCACCGGCCCGTTCACGCGTAAACCCTGCGGGGCAGAAACGACTTCTTCGTCGAGGTCCATTGGAATCGCCTTTCGAACATCCACTGAGCGGCCATGAGAAGACTCACAATGACCAGGTAATAGACAGCTGCGGCCGAGTAGAACTCGGCGTAGCGGAAGGTCCGCGACACGAAGATCCCGGCAATGGTCATCAGCTCTTTCAAGGAGATGACGCTGGCGAGCGACGTGTATTTCAGGACCGCGATGAATTCGTTGCTCGTGGGAGGGATCGCGGTGCGAATCGCTTGAGGCATCACCACCCGGAACAGGGTCCGTGCCGGCGTTATCCCGAGTGCTCGAGCCGCGAGGGGCTGGCCTTCTTCGACGGCTTGCATGGCAGACCGGAGAATCTCAGCCATGTATGCGGCTTCGACGATCGTCATGCCGATGAAGCAGGCGAGGAACGGGTTGAACCAGCTCTCCCGGAATGCGGGCCAGAGCTGGGGCGCCGCGTTCCAGACGACGAGAAAGATCAGCAGGGTAGGTATGGCGCGGAAGAACCACACGTACAGCATTCCGAAAGCCTGCGCCAGCCGATTCTTCGATTGGCGCGCGAGGGCGATCAGGAAGCCGAGCACAGTGGCACCCGCCATCGAACAGATCGCGAGACTCAGGGCGACCCAGGCGCCGGTCAGATAATCGGCCGAGAACAGCGCCGACCAGAAAACATTCGGGTCGAAACCCATAATCCCACTCCGAATCTTCATTGAAACGTGGTTATTACGCGACATCGAATGACAAGTACATCTCGAAGGAAGTTTCTTCAGATGAATCATTTGTTGCGTGGTGGACAGCATAGGTGCGGTTGCCCGCGCGGTCAAGCCGAAAGATCCTGATACCAGGCGAGCATCTGTGCGCTCCGTATTAGCCGCTACCGTTGAAGCATGCGTCCGATGCCGCTTGACCCAGCCGACCGCCATGTGAACATCGGCCCGAGGCTCCGCGCCGCGCGCAAAGCGCAACAGCTGACGATCGACGAGGTGGCGAGGGTCACCGGCCTGACCAAGGGATTCCTCTCGCGTGTGGAGCGAGACGTGACGTCGCTCAGCGTGTCGTCGCTGATCACGTTGTGTGACGTTCTTTCGATCCCCGTCGGCTCGCTGTTCGAGGAGCCCGATGTACAGCTCGTCCGCGCAGGCACCGGCGCGCGGATCAACCTGGGCGGCGTGGAGACCGAGGAGCGGCTGCTGTCGCCGCGGTCCGAGGGGAAGGTGCAGGTGATTCGCTCTGTGATCGAGAGCGGCGGCCACGGTGGCGACGAGCTCTACGCCGTCGCGGCGGATGTGGACGTGCTCCATGTGCTCCGCGGCCATGTCGAGGTGCGCTTCTCCGGTGAGGAATGGCAACTCGGCGCAGGAGACACACTGACTTTCAGCGGTCACGAGCCGCACACCTGGCGAGTGCTCAGCGAGGCTGGCGCCGAGGTGATCTGGGTGCTCGTCCCAGCACTCTGGAGCGCCTGACAGCCGCCTGCGAACCTGTCGGGCGGGTTGCGACATGATCAGACGGCGTATAGCCTTGCGCGAAACTAAAGTTTTTCACTGAGCAACTTTTACGCAAGGAGGCCAATGATGGCGTCGTCCGTCGGCCCGATCGACTCGTCCCGGATCCCGCGATACGCGGGGCCCGCCGGATTTGCGAGGCTGCCCCGCCTCGATCAAGTGGGGCACGCGGACATCGTCGTCGCCGGCGTCCCGTTCGACTCCGGCGTTTCGTACCGGTCGGGCGCACGTTTCGGGCCGACCCACATCCGCGAGGCGTCTCGTCTGCTCCGGCCCTACCATCCGGCCCTCGACGTCTCCCCCTTCGAGGTGGCGCAAGTCGCCGACGCCGGAGATGTTGCGGTGAACCCGTTCGACATCCGGGAGGCTATCGAGACCATCCAGGCCGCCGCCTACGACCTCACCTCCGACGGGACACGCCTGGTCACCCTCGGCGGGGACCACACCATCTCGCTCCCGCTGCTGCGGGCCGCTGCCGAGCGGCACGGCCCCGTCGCCCTCCTCCATTTCGACGCACACCTGGACACCTGGGACACGTACTTCGGCGCCGAATACACCCACGGCACCCCGTTCCGCCGGGCGTTCGAAGAGGGAATCATCGACACCGAGGCGCTGAGTCATGTCGGCACCCGTGGCCCGCTCTACGGCAAGAAGGATCTCGAGGACGACCGCCGTTTCGGCTTCGGGATCATCACGAGCGCGGACGTCTACAGGCAGGGCGCGGACGAGGTCGTCGCCAGACTGCGCGACCGCATCGGCGACCGGCCCCTGTACATCTCGATCGATGTGGACGTGATGGACCCGGCGCATGCGCCCGGCACGGGCACGCCGGAGGCGGGAGGGATGACCAGTCGCGAACTACTGGAGATCCTGCGTGGATTCGCAGGCCTCAACCTGATCGGCGCCGACGTGGTCGAGGTCGCCCCGGCATACGATCACGCCGACATCACCGGCGTTGCGGCCTCCCACCTCGCCTACGACCTCGTTTCCCTGCTCGCCCTGAACCACAAGTCGGCCGCGTCGTGACCGCCCGCACGGGTGGCGACGTCGTCATCGAGACCCTTACCGCACTGGGCGCGCGACACGTCTTCGGGATCCCTGGGCAGCACGCGCTCGGACTGTTCGACGCTCTTCGTCGCAGCCCCCTGACCTTCGTCAGCTCCAGGGTGGAGAACAACTCCGCGTTCGGCGCAGACGGCTACTCGAGGGTCACAGGCGAGGTAGGCGTGCTATTCCTCTCGACAGGCCCAGGCGCGCTGACCTCGCTCGGGGCGCTGCAGGAGGCGTACGCCACCGGGGTTCCGCTCGTCGTCGTGGCGAGTCAGGTTCCACGACGCGGGCTCGGCGGCACACGCAACGGCCTGTTGCATCAGCTCGACGACCAGCAGGCCAGCGCACGGAACGTCACCAAGTCGACGGCTCTTGTCCGGGACGCTGCCCAGCTGCCGGCCGCCTTGGCCGATGCATGGGCGCTCGCGCAGTCCGCTCCGTCGGGGCCGACCTGGGTCGAGGTTCCGGAGGATGTTCTGCTCGGTCCGGCCGGCGTGCCGAGAGTCCTCACCGCACCTACAGCGGTCATGTCATCCCGCGGGCCGCGCGCGGAACTGGTGGCGGAGGCGGCCGAACTGCTCTCCTCTGCCCGTCGCCCCGTCATCCTCGCAGGCGGTGGGGTCCGCCGCTCCCCGGGCGGAAGTGAAGCATTGCGCAGGCTCGCCGAGACGCTGGACGCTCCCGTGGTCGCGACGGTCGGCGGCAAGGGTGCCATCGATTTCGCCCACCCGCTCTCAGCCGCATCCTGGATCGAGGACCGGCAGACCACCGAACTGCTCGAGCGGGCGGACGTGCTGCTCGCCGTTGGCACAGCGATCGGCGAGGTGACCAGCAACTACTTCACGTTCGCGCCGCGCGGCCGCCTCATCCAGGTGGACGCGGAACCACGAGTGCTCGGCTCCAACTATCCCAGCCTCGGAATCCCTGCCGATGCCGCAGTGGCACTCGACGCGATCGCGGATGTACTGAGCGCCCACGACCCGGCGCGAACGGTCGAGCAGGCGGGCGCTCGCATCGCTGCGGAACTACGCACAGACGTCGAGGCTCGCCTCGCGGGCCAGGACAGGGAGGTCGAGCGGACGCTGCTGGCCGATCTCCGTTCCGCTGTGCCGTCCGACGCCCACACCTTCTGGGACATGACGATCGCTGCCTACTGGGCCTGGTCGGTGTGGGACCCGCAACACGGCGAATTCCACTCCGCGCAAGGATCCGGCGGGCTCGGATTCGCGTTTCCGGCCGCCGTCGCCGCGGCCGTCGGATCCGGCCGGCGTACCCTCGCCGTCAGCGGCGACGGCGGCGCGCTCTACTCGATCGCCGAGCTGGCTGCCGCGCGTCAGCACGATGCCGACGTCACCTGGCTGATCGTCGATGACGGTGGTTACGGCATCCTCCGTGAGTACATGACCGAGGCGTTCGGCGAGGCAGCAGCCACCGAGCTGGCTCGCCCCGATTTCGTCGATCTCGCCCACGCGTTCGGCATCCCAGCCGAACGCGTAGACGCGGCCTCAATCGGTGCGGCCGTCGCAGCGAGCTTCGAGCGCCGCGGTCCCGTCGTCCTCGTCCTCCCCGCGTTGCTGCGGATGTTCGCCCCCACCCATCTCTGATCCACCGACTGTAACCTCTCAAGGCAAAGGAGCCTTTTCATGGACATCGCCATCGTCGTCATCTATCTAGCCGCGATGGTCGGCTTCGGATTCTGGGGCCGCTCCCGGACGAAGAACTCGGCAGACTTCTTGGTCGCCGGCCGCCGGCTCGGCCCGACTCTGTACACCGGAACGATGGCTGCCGTCGTACTCGGCGGCGCGTCCACTGTGGGTGGCGTAGGCCTCGGATACAAATTCGGCATATCGGGTATGTGGTTGGTCATCGCCATCGCCGTGGGCCTTCTGTTGCTCAGCCTGCTTTTCGCCGGACGCATCCAGAAGCTCCGCGTGTACACCGTCGCCCAGATGCTGCACCTGCGCTATGGGGTCAACGCCACCAGCGCCTCCGGCATCGTGATGATGGCGTACACCCTCATGCTCTCCGTGACCTCGACCATCGCCTACGCGACGATCTTCAACGTCCTCTTCGGCACCGACCAGACACTCTCGGTCATCATCGGCGGCGCGATCGTAATGCTGTACTCCGCTATCGGCGGCATGTGGTCGATCACCATCACCGACATGGTCCAGTTCATTCTGAAGACGATCGGAGTCTTCTTCCTGATGCTGCCGTTCGCGTGGATCCACGCCGGCGGGTACGAAGGCATCGTGAAACGCGTCGGCTCCGCCCACTTTGCACTCGGTGCGATCGGCGTAGACACCATCGTGACATTCTTCGTGGTCTACACGTTCGGAATGCTGATCGGGCAGGACATCTGGCAGCGCGTCTTCACGGCGCGGACACCGCGCGTCGCCAAATGGGGTGGCACGACCGCAGCTCTCTACTGCGTCCTCTACGGCATCGCGGGCGCGCTGATCGGCACCGCGGCAGCCGCCTTCCTTCCCGATATCGCAAACAAGAACGACGTTTACGCAACGGTTGCCGAGACGATTCTCCCCGTTGGCGTAGCGGGTGTCGTGCTGGCCGCGGCGGTGGCCGCCATGATGTCCACAGCATCGGGCGCCCTCATTGCGGCGTCTACCGTCGCACGGGCAGATGTCGTCCCGTTGCTCCTGCGTCTCATCGGCCGGCGCCCTGCAGAAGTATCGTCGGACAACCCGGAACATGACCTGCGCTCGAACCGTCTCTACGTCGTCGTACTCGGTGTGGTGGTAATCGGTATCGCCGCCTTGCTGAACGATGTCGTCGGCGCGTTGACGGTTGCGTACGACATTCTGGTCGGCGGCCTGCTCGTCCCGATCCTCGGCGGATTCGTCTGGCGACGCGCAACGGGTGCGGGCGCACTCTGGGCTATGGGCACCGGGACCGTCGCGACACTCGGCACCATGATCGCGCTCGGCGACGTTCTCGCCAACCCGCCAATCTACGTAGGACTCGGAGTCAGCCTCGTCGCGTACATCATTGCCAGCCTCCTCACGCCCCGCACACCTGCTGCTGTTATGCAACGCTGGGACGCCAGGCTCCGCGGCACGACTGAGCCGACGGGCGACGCAGAAAACGCCGAACCCGACGTAGCCATCAATTCCGCTGCCTGATCTCGCCCCCGACGAAACTCGCCAAAGCAAAGGACTTCCGTTCATGCAGTATGCCGTGACCAATCCTGCGACCGGTCTGACGGTGCGCACTTTCGATTCCATCAGCGACGCCGACCTCGACTCAGTGATCGCTGGTGCAGACGGCGCATACCGGCGCTGGGCCCGCACGACCACCGTCGACGAGCGAGCCGCGCTGGTGCGCCGCGTGGGCGAGCTCCATCTGGAGCGGAAAGACGAGCTCGCAAACATCATCGTCGAGGAGATGGGCAAGCCCATCGACCAGGCCATTAGCGAAGTGGAGTTCGCGGGAGCGATCTACGAGTATTACGCCGACCACTCGGCCGAATTCCTGACGGACGAGTCCATCCCGCTGCTCGGCGGTACAGGCTCGGCGGTCGTGCGGCGTTCGGCTTTGGGTGCGCTGTTGGGGATCATGCCATGGAACTTTCCCTACTATCAGGTGGCCCGGTTCGCCGGCCCGAATCTGATCATCGGTAACACGATCCTGCTCAAGCATGCTGAGCAGTGCCCGGAGTCGTCGGCGGCGATCGAGCGGATGTTCCGGGACGCGGGGTTCCCGCAGGGTGCGTATGTGAACATCTACGCTACGCATGATCAGATCGAGACAGTGATAGCTGACTCGCGGGTGCAGGGGGTTTCGCTGACCGGTTCGGAGCGTGCCGGCGCGGCGGTGGCCGAGATCGCCGGCCGCAATCTGAAGAAAGTGGTGCTGGAGCTGGGCGGCTCCGATCCGTTCATCCTGTTGTCGACGGACGATCTTGAGGCGACAGTGAAGGACGCGGTGGCTGCCCGTTTGGACAACAGCGGCCAGTCTTGCAATGCAGCCAAGAGGTTCATCGTCGCCGACGAACTGTACGACGAGTTCTTGGTCGCCTTCACCGCCAAGCTCGCCGAGGTGGAGGCCACCGACCCGACCTCTACGCACTCAATGCTCGGCCCGCTTTCGTCGCTGCGGGCGGCGAAGGGACTGGACGCCCAGGTGCAGGGTGCGGTCGCGAACGGTGCGACGCTGGTGCGTGGCGGCAGGCGCACCGGTGCGTTCTTCGAGACGACGGTGCTCACCGATGTGGCACCGGAGAATCCGGCTTCGAAGGAGGAATTCTTCGGGCCTGTCGCGCAGGTGTTTCGCGCGAAGCACGAGGCCGACGCGGTGCGCATCGCCAACGACACGCCATTTGGACTCGGCTCCTATGTCTACACGACCGACAGTGAACAGGCGCTGCGGGTCGCCGACCAGCTTGAAGCGGGCATGGTTTTCGTCAACGTCGTCCTCGCAGACGGCGCCGAACTGCCGTTTGGGGGCGTGAAACGGTCCGGTTCGGGTCGTGAGCTCGGCCGCTTCGGCGCCGACGAGTTCGTCAACAAGAAGCTCATCCGCATCGCCCGGTGAGAGGGTCGCTTTCAGTCGACCCGGCCGGATACGAGGGATTGTGCCCGTTCCGCGCACGAGTAGCGTGAAAGACGACAGCACTCAGGGAGGAACGACATGAGCTCCATCGTGGTCCAGGCATTCATCTCACTCGACGGTGTCGTGCAGGGCGGTGGCGGACCGGAGGAGGACCGCGACGGCGGCTTTGATCAGGGCGGCTGGGCGATGGGCTTCGACGAGCAGCACGACGTCGACAACGAGGGTGGCGACATCATCGCTGAGTGGGAGAGCAAGACCGAGGCGCTCCTGCTCGGCCGCAAGACCTACGACATCTTCAGCGACTCCTGGGGCAGGTGGGACGAGAACGCAGAGGGCTTCCAGGGCGAGCTGACCAGACGGTACAACCGCATCCCCAAGTACGTGGCGTCGCGCACCCTGACCGAACTCGGCTGGAAGAACTCGCAACTTCTCGGCCCGGACGTGCCGGCGGCGGTGGCGGAGCTGCGTGCGAAGCCAGGCGGCGAGATCCGCATCTGGGGCAGCACGCTGCTGATCAGGGCGCTGGCCGAACACGGCCTGATCGACGAGTATCGGCTCGTCGTCTATCCGCTCGTCCTGGGTGCAGGAAAGAAGCTCTTCTCCGAGGGATTCCCGCCCTCGGCATTCACACTGGTGGAAAGCCGAGCCCTGCAATCGGGCGCGGTGGTCAGCTCGTATCGGCGCTCCGACGCCGGGTGAGCTCGAACGTCCGTTCCGGTCCCGGTCACGAACGAGCAGACGTCCGAGATCGAGCAGGCGGCTGCTCTTTCAGGCAGATCGGTCACCGATTTCTCCGTGACCGTGCTGGTGCGCGAAGCCGAGGAGGTCATCCGCTTCGAACGCGAACTCCGGATGTCGAGGAAGTGGTGGGATGCGTTCAATGAAATCCTCGACCGCCCGCCAGGCCTGTGGCGAACCATCGCTCAATGAATGGCTTCGTTCGCGAGCTCTGAAGAACGAATCCGTCGGGGCATCACGGACATTCGTCTCGATCGACAAGGGCTCGGACCCGGTTCCGATCCTCTTGATCGGTCGGCTTGCCGTCGATATCACGTTCACGGGCGTCGGGCTGGGCGCATCCTTGCTCCAGATCGCTGTGCTCAAGGGCATCGAAGCATCGCGGATAGTCGGCGCCCGCTCATTTGTCGTCGACGCTCTCAACGACGATGCTGCCCGGTTCTACCGGGCTTTCGGGTTCGAGCCGATGCCTCCGGCGGCGAAACGCCCGATGTTCCTCCTCTTGAAAGACGCCGAAGGCACGATCGCTGCCCTCGCGCGATAGTCCGTCCCCGCGCCTGCGCACCAACCAGACCACATCGCGTCCGAACGACTCGACGAGCATCCCCAGCGCGACCACGACGAGGGCGACGTCGATCCCCGGTAACAGACCTGCCGCCGCGACCGTCAGGGCGATCCCCTGGACGGCCGTCACCACCTTGCGCCAGTAGCGAGGGGGAAGCCTCCGGTTGAACCAGGGAAGAATCCATCCGACCGCTACGAAGGCGTAGCGCATGAGCCCGATCGCGAGAACCCAGCCACCCATGGTCTGCGCGACGTAGGCGCTCAGCACCAACAGCAGGAACGCATCCACCTCCATGTCGAACCGAGCACCAAGTTCGGACGAGGTTCCCGTACGGCGGGCGGCCCACCCGTCGACTGCGTCCAGCGCGAGAGCAGGCACCGTCAAGGCGATCAGCAGCGCGCCAGGGACCTGCGCCGTGAATGACACCACGACCGCGCCGGTGATCATCCCGACGAGCGTCGACCGAACCAGCGTGACGACATTCGCAGCGCCGAAGCGGGTCGCCTGCCTGCGCTGAAGGCCCCGGATGAGCAGCGCGGCGGAGACCAGCAGGTAGCCGATCCCGGCCAGCCAGCCCCAGGTGGGCTCGAACACCCACAGCAGGGCGATGGCCGCCGACCCTGCGACTGCGGCCACGATCGGTGCGCTTTGAACTCTTTTCATGTCCGTCTCGTGTTTGTCATACGGAACCTATTTCTGTTAACACGCCGAACGTGTGCCAATGGTTCACGAAGAGGAGGGGACGTGCGCGAGGCAACCGCCTTCTGGGTAGACGAACCGGGTGTCGGTGTGCTGCGCGCAGAGCAGCTTCCGGATCCCGGGGAGTGTGATGTGCTGGTGCGAACCCTGCACTCCGGGGTGAGCCGCGGCACGGAGCTGTCGGTCTTCACCGGCCGCGTTCCGGAAGGCGAGCGGGACCGGATGCGGGCACCATTCCAGTCAGGCGACTTTCCGGGGCCCGTCAAATACGGCTACCTCAATGTCGGCGTCGTCGAACAGGGACCGCGATCACTCGTCGGACGGACCGTCTTCACACTCTTTCCGCACCAGTCGGCGTTCGTCGTACCCGCCGACGCGGTCGTTCCGGTTCCGGAGGGGGTGCCGGCCCGTCGTGCCGTACTCGGCGGCGCAGTCGAGACTGCGGTCAACGTTCTCTGGGATGCGGCGCCGCTCGTCGGGGACAGGGTGACGGTGGTCGGCGCCGGGATGATCGGATGCTGCATCGCGCGGCTGCTCCACGGCATCCCGGGAGTCGAGGTCGTGCTGGTCGACATCGAACCGTCTCGACGTGACGTGGCCGAGCGTCTCGGCGTCGCCTTCGCGCTCAGCTCGGACGCACCGGACGGGCGTGACCTGGTCATCAACACGAGCGGTTCGGATGCGGGACTCCAGTTGGCGCTGGCAACCGTCGTGACCGAGGGTGAAGTGATCGAGGCCAGCTGGTACGCGGATCGGCCGGTGACCCTGATGCTCGGGTCGGACTTCCATTCGCGCAGGCTCACCATCCGGTCGAGCCAGGTGGGTGTCGTGCCGCCCCGGCGGCGCGGGAGCAGGTCGACAGGCGATCGCCTCGCACTCGCGCTGCGCTTCCTGCGCGACCCCGCTTTCGATGCTCTGCTGACGGCCGAGTCCTCGTGGCGCGACCTGCCCGAGGTCATGGCGAGGCTCGCTGACGGATCGAACACCGATCTCTGCCACACAGTCGACTGGGGGGATGCGTAATGCCGTTTACCGTCACGGTCCGCGATCACATGATGGTCGCGCACAGTTTCACCGGCGAGGGTTTCGGTCCGGCGCAGCGACTGCACGGCGCGACGTTCGTCGTCGACGCCACCTTCGGCGCCGATGAGCTCGACGAGGATGGCGTGGTCGTCGACATCGGTCGAGCCGCCACCGCGCTTTCCGAGATCACGGAGTCGATCACCTATCGGAACCTGGACGACGAGCCCGCGTTCGCCGGGATGAATACGACGACGGAGCGCCTCTGCCAGGTCATCGCCGACCGTCTCGCCGATCGTGCTGCAGAAGGGGCTCTCGGCGACAGCAACCGAGTGACGACCATCACGGTCACCCTCCACGAGTCCCACATCGCCTGGGCGAGTTACACGAGGTCGCTGTGAACGACAACCCGACGGCTCCGCTTTTCTTCCTGGTACCCGAGGCGATCGACGACCCTGCCCGGGTGAGCGGAGGAAACGTGTACGACCAGCACCTCGGCGACCATCTGGCTGCCGGCGGCCGCGAAGTACGAATGATCCCGATCTCCGACGGAACACCGGGCCAGACGTCGGAGGTCTTGTCCCACCTGCCCGACGGCGCGCTCGTGCTGCTGGACGGCCTGATCGTCGCGCGCGATCCCGGTGCGCTGTTCGAGCATCCGACCCGGCTCCGCCTGCTCGTTCTTGCGCACATGGCCGATTTCGAGGAAGGGTCGCTCCGAACTGCAGAGCGGGTGATCGCGACCAGCCTTTGGACGCGCGCCGAACTCATCGAACGCGACATCGCGGAACCGCACCGGATCGTCGTGGCCCAGCCCGGAACGGATCGTGCCCCTGCGGCAGCCGTCTCGGCGACCGGAGGACGCTTGCTCTGCGTCGGGGTGGTCGCCCCGCATAAAGGCCAGGATCTGCTCGTCCGCGCGCTGGAAGTCCTTGCCGCCGTCGACGGCTGGACCTGCACATTCGTCGGCTCGCTCGCCGACGCACCCGATTTCGTGGCCGAGCTGCGGGGCGCCATCGCATCCGCGGGCCTCACGGATCGAATCAGCTTCACCGGCGTACTCACCGGGCGGGCTCTCGCTGCTGCGCACGGCCATGCAGATCTTATCGTCGTGCCGTCGCGGGCCGAGAGCTTCGGCATGGTCGTGACCGAAGCGCTGGCGCGGGGCATCCCGGTCCTGGCGACGGGAACGGGCGGGCTCCCCGAGGCGATCGGAGACAGCGCGGCCGGCATCATCGTCCCACCGGACGATCCGTGGGCATTGAGTGTCGTGCTCCGTCAATGGTGGTCGAGCCCGGCCAGACGCGAGGCGCTGAGGGCCGACGCACTGAGGACCCGCAGAGGGTTGCGCTCGTGGAGCACCACCGCGGCTGTCGTCGCGACGGTGCTCGACGAGCTCGTACTGCCGGGATCGGTACCACCGATGCCGACACCGTTCGGAGTAAGGGATGCGTGACGCATGACCGGGATCGTGGATGTCAGCTCGGACTGGCTCGCACTTCGGGAGGGGGAGGATGCACGCGCGCGTTCGCAGGAGCTCGCCCTGGCCGCGGCGAAACTGCTCCCGCCCGGCCCGGTCGTGGTGCACGATTTGGGCAGCGGCACCGGTTCGATGATGCGGTGGCTGGCCCCGCTGCTTCCCGGTCCCCAGCGGTGGGTGCTCCACGACTGGAACGTGCGCCTCACCGAACGCGCGCTCGACGACGCTCCCCCGGTCGATCGCGCGGGTCTACCCGTGGCCGTCGAGACCCGCAGCGGCGCGCTGGCCCAGCTCACAGCATCCGATCTCGACGGCGCTTCGCTCGTCACCGCATCCGCTCTGCTCGACGTACTGACGGCGCGCGAGCTGCACGCGATCGTGGATGCGTGCGTCGACGTCGGCTCGCCCGCCCTCTTCGCCCTCAGTGTCACCGGCGATGCCGAGCTCAGCCCGTACGATCCTCGCGACGCGATCGTCGGGCGCGCCTTCAATGCACACCAGCGGCGGCTTGCCGACGGTCGCAGTCTCCTCGGCCGATACGGCGCCCCGATCGCGCGCGGGCTGTTCGCCCTGGCCGGGTGGCGTGTCCGTGAGACGACGACGCAGTGGCATCTCGACGACCGCGAACCGGGCCTCCTCGCCGAATGGTTCGACGGATGGGTCGACGCTGCCGTCGAGCAGACCCCCGAACTGCGCGACGAGAGCGCAGCCTACCGCCGGTTGCGGGCGGCCCAGCTGGCTCGAGGCGAGTTGTCCGCCGTCATCCGCCACCGAGATCTGCTGGCGTGGCCGCGATGAGCACGATCTTCGCAGAGAGCCGGACGGCCGAGGTGGTGCGATCGCGGTCGTTCCGTCTCGTCGTTCAGCTGGCGCTGGGCGGCGCGGTGCTCGTCGCCGTCGCCCTGCATGTCGGCGCGGGTCCGTTCCTCCACGCCCTGGCGAGTCTGGATGGCCGGTCGATCGGAGCGGCCGTGCTCCTCGGCGCGGTCGGCACCTCGGCCGCCGCCTGGCGCTGGCAGCTCATCGCCGGCCGTCTCGGGATCGGCCTGCGCTGGTCGACGGCGGTGGCCATGTACTACCGGTCCCAGTTCCTCAACAGCGTGCTCCCGGGAGGCGTGATCGGGGATGCGCACCGGGCGGTCGTCCACGGGCGCAGCGCCGACAGCGTCAGCCGCGCATCCCGAGCGATCGTCATGGAGCGCAGCGCCGGACAGGCGGTGCAGATCGCGGTGGCGCTCGTGGTCCTGGCGCTCTTCGGCGCCGAGTTCGAAGGCTTCGTCTTCGCGGGCCTCGCCATCGGGGTGGGCGTGCTCGTCGTCGCGGTCATCGCGGCAGCAGCCGCCAGTGCCCGCGTCCGCAGGGCGCTGCGCCACGAGAGGGATGAACTCCGCGCCGGCGTGGGCAACCCCGCAGCCTTCGCGAGCGTGTCCGTCGCGTCGCTGATCGTCGTCGCATGCCAGGTTGCGACCTTCGTCGTCGCGACGGCCGCTGTGGGAGCCGACGTGGCGCCGCTGCGGTTGCTGGCCATCGCCCTCGTCATCCTGCTCGCCGCATCCATCCCGCTCAACATCGGCGGATGGGGTCCTCGCGAGGGCATCGCGGGCTGGGCTTTCGCACTCGCCGGATTCGGCGCCGCAGCCGGTGTCGCGGCGTCGACCCTCTTCGGAGTACTCAGCCTCATCTCGGTCGCACCCGGCGCGATCGTGACGCTGATGTCCACCACGCACCGTCAGAAGGAGTCATCGTGATCGACGGCCCGTACGTCACCCTCAGCAGCGCCATCTCGCTGGATGGTTATCTCGACACGGCGAACCCGCCGCGGCTTGCGCTCTCGAACGCGGCGGATTTCGATCGGGTCGACGAGGTGCGCGCGGGCAGCGACGCGATCCTCGTGGGGGCACGCACCGTGCGACGCGACAATCCGAGACTTCTGGTCCGGAGCGCCGATCGGCAGAGTCGACGTGAAGCTGCGGGCCGCTCGCGGTCACCGTGGAAAGTGACGGTGACCGCCTCGGGCGACCTCGATCCGAAGGCAGCGTTCTTCGCCGACGACGACACGACCAAGATCGTCTACTGCCCGTCCTCGAAGGCAAAACGCATCCGGCGACGGCTGGGTCGGGCAGCGGTGGTCGTCGGGCTGGGCGAAGAGGTGACGATGGCCGGGCTCGTCGCCGATCTCGGCGATCGCGGCGTTCGCCGGCTCATGGTCGAAGGCGGCGGCACGATCCTCACCCAGTTCCTCTCGTCGGATCTCGTCGACGAACTCCACCTGGCGGTCGCGCCGATCTTCGTCGGCGACCGGAAGGCGCCGCGCTTCGTCGGCGACGCTGCTTTTCCGTGGATGAACGGCAGGCGAGCGACACCCGTGGATGTGCGGATGGTCGGCGATGTCGTGCTCGTGCGTTACGCGCTCTCCGAACGGTTCGTGCAGGATGCGGTCGAGCAGTCGGATGCGACGGCTGTGCAGTCGATGGTGCTGGGAAGGTCGTGAACGACCGCAGCATCCGCACCGTCGGACGGAACCTCGCGACAGCCTTTTCGGTCGTCGTGCTCTTCGTCGCGTCGCTCGCGCCCGGGCTCATCGACTCCGGATCGGCTCTGGCCCTCGTTCGTGTTCCGCTGGAGGCGATGATCGCTCTGCTCGTACTGGCGATCCTGCCGTGGCGCGCCGCCCGTCGCGTCATCGCCGTGTTGTTCGGTGTGCTGTTCGTCTCGGCGACGGTCGGCGCCGCCCTCGACCGCGCCTTCACCGTGACCGTCGGCCAGCCGTTCAACGTGGTGACCGGATGGCCGGAACTGGTTGACGGGTACGGTGTGGTGCGCGATTCCCTCGGCTCGTTCGCAGCGGGCGCCATCCTCGTGCTACTGGGCCTCGTGACGCTGGCGAGCATCCTCCTGATCGCGTGGTCGCTCCTTCACCTGGACCGCATTGTTCGCCTGCATCGCCGCGCAGCGGCCATCGGGACCGCTGCGATCACAGCGAGCTGGGTCGTTCTCGCCCTCGTCGCCGTCCAGCTGGTGCCCGGCGAGCCTGTCGCCGCGTCGGATGCGATCAGCTCTGTCGAGAGCCGGGTCGCGCAGGCGAACGCCGCGGCGCGCGACCAGGCGGCGTTCGACCGGCAACGCGCGATCGATCCGTACAGCGTTGTGCCCGCATCCCAGCTTTTGACCGGACTGAAAGGCAAAGACGTCATCCTCGTCTTCGTCGAGAGCTACGGCCAGGTGGCCGTGCAGAACACATCGTTCTCACCCGGCGTCGACCAGGTCCTCCGCCAGGGGAACGCGCAACTGGCGGCGAGCGGCTACAGCGAGCGCAGCGCCTTCCTCACCTCGTCGACCTACGGCGGGATCAGCTGGCTGGCGCACTCGACGCTGCAGACGGGACTGTGGATCGACTCGCAGCAGACGTACGACAAGGTCACGAGCGGCAACCGGTTGACGCTCAGCGACGCCTTCCGGAACGCCGGCTGGCGGACGATGAGCGACGTTCCGTCGGACACGCGTCCGTGGGCCATCGGCAGTAAGTTCTACCATTTCGGCACTGAGCTCAACTCGCTGAACGTCGGGTACCAGGGACCGAAGTTCAGCTACGCGCGCGTCCCCGACCAGTACACCTTGGCGTACTTCCAGCAGCACGAGCTGTCGCAGCCACACAAACCCCTCATGGCCGAGATCGACCTCGTCTCGTCGCACAACCCGTGGACGCCGCTGCCGCATCTCGTGCCGTGGACGTCCATCGGCGACGGGTCGGTCTTCGACCCCCAGCCGGCGCAGGGACAATCGCCCGCTGTCGTCTGGCAGGACCCGACCCAGGTGCAGAAGGTCTACGGCGAGTCGATCCAGTACACGATGGGCGCCCTTTTCTCGTTCCTGACCACGTTCGACGACCCGAACCTCGTGATGGTCGTTCTCGGCGACCATCAGCCTGCCGCCGTGGTCAGCGGTACGGGTTCCAACCATGATGTGCCGATCAGCATCATCTCGAAGGACACCGGGGTCATCGACCGGATCTCGGGCTGGAACTGGCAGCCCGGCATGCTCCCGTCGCCGTCGGCTCCGATCTGGCGGATGGATGCGTTCAGAAACCGATTCCTGTCGGCGTACAGCCGATAGGGTCGCCTCCCGCCGTTCATAAAACAGGAGTTCGTGTGACGGAAGTGACGGGAGCGCATCCGGATGCGCGGATCGGGGCGCTTTCTGTCGCATCCGTCACACGAACTCCTGTTTTGTGAACACGAAGGCGCGCCTCAGGCGCGATACCACTCGAGGACGCGGAGCGCCCTGAGCGTGTTCCATCTGCTCGGCCGGCCGTCGCCGTCGTCGAGCTCGAAGTGGACGGCTCCCTGGTGCGTGTGGTCGAGCAGCCAGGTGCCGTCCGCCTGGCGTTTGGACTCGACCAGGTCGATGGCCTCGGCGAGCCGATCATCCGGCGTCACGCCCGCCGCCCGCAGGTAGTCGAGGCTTCTCAGCACGTCGTAGTGCCAGCGAACCGGGAACGAGAACCGCAGCCAGCGATCGTCCACGATCTCGCCTGTCGAGAGCCGGCGCATGAGGTGGCGATCGAGCAGGTACGCGTGGGCGCGCTCGCGCGCGGTCGTGATCTCCGGGGATGCGCCCATCCGGGTCTCGTATTCGAGCAGGCCTTCGAGCACCGAGATCGTACTGTTGAACGAGCTGCGGGTCGAGCCGAACTCCGCTTCGCAGTTCCAGCCTCCGTCGTCGAGAGTCTCCGTCAACAGGCGTTCGACTATCCCGGTCACGTCCTCGCCGAAGTACGCCCCGATCGCCACGGTCATGCCGTTGATGCAGGGCTCGACCTCACCGTCGAAGAATCGTGAACCGTCGTACTCCCAGCGGCTGTTCTCACGTACCAGCGCGACCGCCCGGCGCACTCGCTCGTCGCCCGGGTCGATGCCGAACTGGCGGAGCAGCTGCAGCGTGAAGGCAGTTGCGGTCCACGGCTGGTCCTCCGGCTCTCGGGACACCGGCGGAAAATAGGTTCCGCCTGCCCACTGACCATCCGCATCCTGGAGCGCGAGCAGCCGCGCGCCCCAGCCTTCGTCTGCGATCCGCGCCCGCTCGGCGGCGACCGCTTCGTCGTCCGACCCGAGGAGGTCGCGCATCACCTGCCAGCGGATCGCAGGATCCGAATCCATCAGCCAATCGACGACCGCCATCACCCGTGCCCTATGCGGGACGAGATCGACTCGAGCTTGGTCCAGATCAGCGTGTCGTGAAGCTGGATCATCTCATCGATCTTCGCCAGTCCGACCGCTTCGATCGACCGCACCTCATCCATGTCGTTCAGCCGGGTGAGGCGCCCGTCGGGGCCGACGTAACCGATCGTGCCGCTGGGGAGCCGAATGAACTTGCCCATTTCTTCCTCCTCCTCCTCGAGAAGCATCGCGAGCATCGCGGCGCTCGCGTGCAGCATGAAATCGGAGTTGACCCCTCCGAGGTACAGCGAGACATGGCAGTGCGGTGGCACTCCGTGATCGTCATCGTCGGCCGACCCGCCGGAGAGCGCGATCTGCTGCCGCGTCGCGACCTTCTGACCTGCGACGACATCGACCCGCGACAGGTGCAGGTACTGGGTCTGGCTTCCGTCATCGTGGTCGATGTAGACGACTCGGCCGCCGCTCCCGGACGAGCTCGGGTCGGCGGTGTTCACCGTCCCCGCTTTCGCCGCGACCACGATCGAGCCGTACGCGCATCCGAAGTCGACTCCCGGATTGACGCTCGGCGGGTGCCGGTCCCGGTGTCCCTGCCACGAGCCGTCCTGGTCGACAGGCTCGTGCTTGTTGGTGGGAAAGATGAACTCTGCCATCGCGGGCTCGCATTCGGCACGTCGACTGGATGGCTGGATGCTCCAGCCGTGGTGGCCTCAGTGTAGAACGCGGTAGGACACCCGGTCTAGGGAATAGTGAGCTATCCTCCGCTCAGACCGCGGAGACGATGCTGAGCGACCTGCTGTGGTGGGCGAACGCCCTCGCTCCGGCGCGCGCAGAAGACGAAGAACTCGCCGGCTGAGCCTCGCCCGCGCGCCCCTTCTGGCGCATGATGGACCCAGAGTCCCGCGAACCAAGGAGGACGCCCGTGAGCGGTGAACTGGTGCTCGTGACCGGCGGGTCCGGCTTCGTCGGCGCCCACTGCATCCTGAAACTCCTCGACGCCGGATACCGGGTCCGCACGACCGTGCGTTCGCTCGATCGCGAAGCGGATGTGCGGGCGATGCTGAAGGTCGGCGGCGCCGAACCCGGCTCGTCGTTGTCGTTCGCTGCGGTGGACCTGCTGGCGGACGACGGCTGGGCCGATGCGGCCGCTGGCTGCGATTTCGTGCTCCATGTGGCCTCGCCGTTCCCGGTGATGATGCCCCGCGACGAGGATGAGCTGATCCGGCCCGCGCGGGAGGGCGCCCTTCGTGCGCTGCGGGCGGCGCGGGACGCGGGCGTGAAGCGGGTCGTGCTGACGTCGTCGTTCGCCGCGATCGGCTACGGGCCACCGCATCCGGACGGAAGCCCGTTCACCGAAGAGGACTGGACGGACCCCGACGGCCAGGTGTCGGCGTACGTGAAGTCGAAGACGTTCGCCGAACGGGCCGCGTGGGATTTCATCGAGCGCGAAGGCGGCGGACTCGAACTCGCGGTAGTGAACCCAGTGGGAATTTTCGGGCCCGTACTCGGCCCGGATGTGTCGAGTTCGATCGAACTGGTGCGCCGGATGATGAACGGCAGCCTCCCGGCGGTGCCCCGGATGTTCTTCGGCATCGTCGATGTGCGCGACGTGGCCGACCTGCACGTGCGGGCCATGACCGATCCCGCCGCAGCCGGCAACCGGTTCCTCGCCATCGCGGGCGATGCGCTCACGCTGCCCGAGATGGCGGCGGTCCTGCGGAAGCGCCTGGGAACGGCGGCACGACGCGTACCGAAACGCGTCATGCCCGACGGCCTCCTGAAGTCGATCGCCGTCTTCGCCCCGTCACTGCGCCAGATCGTGCCCGAGCTGGGCCGCGCGAAGCCGGCGACGAACGCGAAGGCGCGGAGGGTCCTCGGCTGGGAGCCGCGTACGAACGAGGATGCGCTCACGGCCACCGGCGAAAGCCTGGTGCGCCTCGGCATAGTGAACTAGACGACTGAGAAGGCCTGCGCGAGTGTCCGGATGAACCGGTCGAGCACGATCGGCTCACCGGCCGACCGTGAGGGGTTCAGCTCCCCGACGGTGAGGACGCGGACGCTCGGGTCGTGGCACGCGGTGTCGAGAGCCTCGGCCAGCGCATCCAGTGACGGGCCGGAGTTCCGTCCGCCGGTGTCCTCGGCGAGCGGAGCGTCCGTGAAATCGAGCACGTCCACATCCAGGTGCACGGCGATCGGGCCGGGCGCGAGTCTCGCCAGTGCCCGCTGCGTCTCGCTGACCGGATGCTGGGCCAGCTCGTCGCCCGTCCGCCACACCAGCTGCAAATCGGAGCCCGCCCGACGCTCGCCCTCTGTCGTCGCATCGGGGTCGACGCCGAGAAGGTGCAGCCGCGCAGGGGTGAGCAGGGGGATGCGGGCGAGGGCCGCCTGGAGTTCCGGGATCGACCCGGGCACCGCTAGCGCGTGTGCCAGCCCCATCCAGTCGAGTGCTCCGTCGGACGTCGTCGAGGGCGTGTTCAGGTCGAAATGGCGATCGAGGTAGAGCAGGCCGGGATCGGCGAACCGGGATGACAGCGCGCTGACCGCACCGAGCGCGATGGTGCAGTTGCCGCCGATGACCAGGGCGTCGCACCCCGCGTCGATCGCCGCTCCGACCTGGCGGGTGACAGCCTCGATCGACGCGATCACCTGGCCCAGATTCTGGGATCGGGGATGCTCGCGGTCCGGTTTCCAGACCTGGAACGGGCCATCGCCGTCGTCGACGACGTCGCGGCCGGCGGCCCGGAGCTTGTCGATCAGTCCGCGCTCGCGCAGGACCCGCGGCGCCGACTCCTGCCCCGCCGCGTAACTTCCGGCACTCGAGGGAGCGCCGATCACCACCAGTCGCCTGGCCACGATGACATTCTCGCCTGCCTGGGCCGAGCGCGCTACAGCACGCGAATCGCCGTTGCCCGCTCGCCGCGATCGGACGAGACTGGATGAAGCGTCGCGTCAGGCGACGAGATCGGGGAGCGGACATGAGCGAGCAGTCCGAGAACGCCCAGCACAGGGCGGGCGATTACGAGTATCCGGACGAGGCCGGGTATCCCGACGGCACGGGAACCCTTGACGAGGGAACGGCCGGGGTGCCGGATCTGAAGGACGAGGACGACGAGGGCGTCTGACCGCGGGACCTTCGGCCCCACATCCGCGAGCACAGGGAAAAGCGGCTTATGAATCGAATATTCGCCGCTTTTCCCTGTGCTGGCGGAGCGCTGACTGAGCAGCTCAGGCGGAGTGGCGGCCTCGACGCGGCTGATCCGCGAGCTGGCCGTCGTGGAGTTCGAGCACCCGGTCTGCGCGAGCCATCAGAAGCGGGTCGTGAGTCGTCACGACGGCCGCCACCCCTTTGCTGTGCACGAGGCCGACGAGCAGCTCCATCATCGCCGCACCGGTGACGCTGTCGAGCTGACCGGTGGGTTCATCGGCGAACAGCACCTTCGGGTCGCAGGCGAGGGCTCGCGCAATCCCGACGCGCTGCTGTTGTCCACCCGAGAGCTCGGCGGGCCGCTGGCGGGCGTGACCGGCCAGGCCGACCAGCGCGAGGAGTTCGGCGACGCGGGCTTCGCGTTCCTCCGGTGCGACGCCGAGGAGGCGCAGGGGCACCTCCACGTTCTCGGCGGCCGACAGCACCGGGATGAGCCCGAACGCCTGGAAGACGAAGCCGATCTGCGAGCGCCGGATGTCGACGAGCTCCGACTCGGCGGCTCCCGTCAGCTGCACAGCACCGAGCCGGACCTGCCCGCTCGTCGGCTGGTCGAGACCGCCGAGCATGTTCAGCAGTGTGGTCTTTCCACTGCCCGAGCGGCCCCGGATGACGACCAGCTCCCCCGGATGAACGACGAGTGAGACGTCGGAGACCGCGGTGACTTTTCCGCCGGCCGTCTCGAAGACGCGGGTGAGCCCATCCGCACGCAGGATCGGTTCCACGGCGCTGATCTCGTCGTCGTACGACGGCTCGACGACACTCATCGCCCGGCCTCCTCTTCGTGATCGTCATGATCGCCCGGCTCGCCCGATTGCTGCCCGTGCGGCCAGACCCCGACGTGGTCGGCCTCGAGTGCGAGCCGCACGCGGTCGCGCATCCGGAGACTGGTCAGATATTCGGGCGGCAGCTGGAGCCGGCCGACACGGTCGAGCACGGCGAACTCCTCCGCGATGGTGTGTTCGTCGCCGCCCTCGGTGATGCCGGTGCGCCGGATCACCTCCGTCGATGTCCGCCCGTCGCGGATCTGGACCGTGCGCAGCACGTGCTCCGACACAGTCGGGTCGTGCGTGACGATGAGGGTGGTGACGCCGAGCTCACGGTTGACGCCGCGCATCGCCTCGAGCACATCCACCGACGTCGCTTCGTCGAGTTCACCCGTCGGCTCGTCCGCGAGGAGCACCCGCGGATCATTGGCGAGCGCCACCGCGATGGCGGTGCGCTGCTGTTCGCCACCCGACATCTCGGTCGGCCTGCGGTCGGCGCAATGGCCCACCTCGAGGAGGTCGAGAAGCTCGAGCGAGCGCGGCTCACGACCGGGGGTGCCCGCCAGTGACATGGCGAGCACGATGTTCTCGCGCGCGGTCAGGTAGGGCAGCAGGTTGCGCGATGTCTGCTGCCAGACGAAACCCACCGTGTGACGCCGGTAGTCGACCCGCTGCCTGCCCGTCATCGAGAGCAAGTCGCGCCCGGCCACCTTTGCAGAGCCGGCCGTCGGTTTGTCCAGCCCGGAGAGAATCCCGAGGAGTGTCGACTTGCCCGACCCCGACGCGCCCACGATGGCCACGAGCTCACCGCTCTTCACTGTCAGGTTGAGGCCCTGGAGCGCCTGTACTTCGACGCCCTCGGCCGTGAAGATCCTGACGAGGTCGGAGCAGGCGATGCCGGCGTCGATCGGTGCCGACCGGGCGGATGCGGTTCCGGATGCCGGTGCGACTTCGGATGCGGCAGCCACCGCATCCCCTGTCGCGTCCGTGATCGAGGTGGTCATCATTCTCCTCCGGCTCTGAGTACCGTCGCGGGTGAGCGAAGTCGCGCCCCGACGAGCGCGACGAGTGTGGCGACGACGGTGATCGCGACGAAGCCGGCGACTCCGAGCGCGAGCAGGACCGGGTCGATCGTGACCGCCGGTGCTGTAGGACCCCCGGTGAAGCCGCTGAGGTCGATCGGAGCCAGGACGATCGCGGGCAGCGCCAGCCCGACAGCGAGGCCGGCGATCAGTCCGGCGACGACGATCGGCCCGAGCTCCCAGCCGATCAGCCCGCCGGCCTGGCGTGACGTGAACCCGATGGTGCGCAGCGTAGCGACGAGCCGGGTCCGCGCTGCGGCGTTCATCACCAGGGTGAGGAGGAGCGCTCCGACGCACATCAGAGCGGAGAGGACGATCGAGGCGAGCGCGATCAGTTCGAGCCCGGAGATGAGCGGGGCGGCGCGCAGCACCTTCGCTTCTGAGGCGGCGTCGCCGATCGTCGCGCCCTTGCCTCCGATGCTGACGAGCGCCGCGTGCACGGCCGCGCTGTCTGCGCCGGGTTTCAGCGCGATGAGCACGGTCGACGGAGTGCCCGTGATCCCAGCCCGCGGAGTGAGTGCGGTCTTGTCGAGGAAGATCCACTGCGCGTCCCAGAGGTAGACGCCGGGTTTGTAGTCGAACGATCTGACGTCCAGGTGCAGGTTGGTGCCGGCGACGAGCACCGCGCTCGTCACCGGGACCGTGCTGGTCCAGCCGCCCACGACTGCGGCCGTGCGCCCGAACGGCGGATGCTCGAGCGCCGCGGAGATACGGGCGGAAGCCGGGAGCGACGCTTCGACGGGGGCGAGCTCGTGGGGGTCGACAAGGTAGCCGGAGATCAGATCGGATTGGCCGGAGTGGTTGACGATGACGCCGCCCGCCCAGTAAACGACCGCTGTGTGCGCAACACCGGGGATCGCCTTTACCCGTGCAATCTGGGCGGCGGAGAGGCTGCCCGCGGTCACGCTCAGGTCGGCACCGACCCGGGATCGCGCGCCCTCCATGATCCCGCCGCGTTCGGTCGAGAGCACGCTCACCGAGAAGACAGTGATACTGACACCCACGACCACTGCGAAGACAGGCCAGAGACCGCCGGCACGCGAGCGCATGGAGCTCGTCACCCCGATGTAGGCGACGGCTCCCCGGCGGCGGCGGAGGGCGCCTGCGAGCCACGCGAGAGGGATCGGATAGAGGCGAAGCACGACGATGCAGGCGGCGAGCGCGACGAGGATGGGGGTGACGGCGAGGAGCGGGTCGACGCTGAGACCGGCGTTCGGCGGTGTCAGGCCGCGCTGGAACAGTGCGACGACGGCGAGCGCGGCGAGCCCGACGACGATCACCTCGACGACCCAGCCCCAGCGCCTGCGGGCGGAACGTTCGGCGCCGACGTCGTCGCGGGGTCCGAGTGCCCCGGCGACGATGGCGAGGATGACCGGTGGCGCGAGGGCGCAGAGGGCTCCGAAAGCGAGCGGCGGTCCGACGAGCTCACTCCCCGGCGTGAGGGCGAACGCGACCACGATGCCGAACGCGGCCGCGGGGACGGACACGATCGCCCCTTCGACCGCCAGTCCGGAGCGGAGCCTGAGGGGCGAGGCCCCGCGCGACGCCATCAGGGCGAGCGCTTCACGCCGGCGCCCGAGCGCGAGCCGGACCCCCAGAACCAGGACGGCGAGCGCAACGCCGATCGGGCCGGCCACCAGGATCGCGAACAGGGTGTTCGCGGGCTCGGCCCTCGCAAGGAAGGCGTCGAGCGCTGCATTGAGACTGGTCGCGAAGCGCAGCGACACGGGGTCACCCGCCTGGGCCCGGATCGGATTGGCAAGGAAGTGGTCCAGCTGCGCCTGGACCGCGGCCAGGCTGCCGGCGGCGAAAGCGTTCGGCTTCATCCCGAACCAGCCGACCGTGGTGACCGGCAGGAAGGACGAGGTCATCGCGGGCCAGCTGTCCGGGTCGACCCAGACGACCGCGGCATACTCCTTGCCCTGGTCTCCGCGGTCGGCGAAGAGACCGTCGCCCCGCAGCCGATCGAGCTGCCAGAAGTCGTCGCTCGCGTCACGAGGATGCACCGTGCCGACGAGAATGATCGGCTGCTCTGTTTCGCCGAGCGCGACGCTCCGAACCTGGCCGACCTTCCAATCGAACAGCGCGGCGACCGGAGTCGACATCACGATCTGGATCGGGGCGGCGGATGCGACCGTCGATGCGGCAGGCCAGGTCCCGGAGTCGAGATCGGCCGTTTCACGCAGACGCTCGTAGCCCTCGAGCTGCACGGCGTACCGGCTGAGTGGTTCGGCGTCCGCCGGCGGGCCGAGGGACAGACGTGAGCCGCGCGACGTGAAGTCGCCCGCGGTCGTGACCGAGCGCAGGTCGGGCTTCATCGCCGCACGAGCGGCCGCGAGCGTCCCGGGCATCGCGCGCCACAGGCTCGCCGCGCGATCGGGCCCATAAGCGTAGAAGTCGGTCACTCCGACCGACGTGATCAGGTCGGTGTTGACCGGGCCGGCCTGTTCGACGCGGTAGTGGAGGTCCGAGGTGAGCAGGGCATCCGCGAACCGTGGCCACGCTGTCACGGCGGCCGACGCGACGAACACGATCACTCCGAGCATCACGAGTCCGCCCCGGAAGGCGAAGATCGCACGCGCAGCGAGACCTGGACCGGAGAGCGACGACCCGCGGCTCATCGGATCTCCTCCCGGTATGCCGTGTCGCCGGCCTGCCGACGTACTCCGCGACCGTACGCCCACACGACGGCGCCGACCACGATCACGACCGCCCCGAGCGCCGCACCGAGCGAGAGCGCATCGACGCTTCCGTGAACCGACAGGGTGCTCGGCGCGGTCACCACGGACAGCCGCGCCAGCGCATTCCCGGCGAGGAGGACGATCAGGATGCCCCCGGCCAATCCGAAGATGAACGACGCGGTGACGACGCCCACCACTTCGGCGCGCCGGCTTCGAGCCTGCTCGCGACCGCTCATCCCGACCGCGCGCAGAACGACGACCTCCGCGCGCCGGCGTCGCAGGAGAGCTGAGGCAGCCGCGCCGACCGCGACGAGGGCGAGCAGTGCGCATCCGGCGCACCCGAGCCAGAGGCTCTGGACAGCGCTCGCCATGAAGCGCGACACGAACGTTCCGGATGCGGTTGTGACCACGGCATCCGGGCCCGTCTCGTGCGCGACCTCGGCCGCGACGGTCTCAGGATCGTCTGCCGACAGCCAGACCTGGTTGAGGCGGGGTGCCTCCGGGGCCGTGCGCAGCACCTGGCTGGCGAAGGTCCGGAGGTCGACGATTCCGGCCTGTTCGTCGGTCACGCCGGGGACCGCCGGAACGATTCCGGCGATGACTCCGTTGAGGTTCGACCAGGCGCCGTCGAGCGTCACCTGGTCGCCGACCTGGAAATCGCTCTGGGCGGCGGCGGCCGCGGTGATCACGATTGGCGCGCGCGTGCTTCCGGCCGGGAGGAACCGCACGGACGAGTCGTGCGTCGGCGGAAGCAGGGGTGCATCGAACCCGAAGAAGGGACCGTCCACGGCACGGAGGGTCAGGGATGAGCCGAACGGCTTCGTGGTCGGCGCCCAGTGCTGGCCGGCAGGGATCGCAAGGGCGACGCTGCTCGTACCGGACCGGGCGTCGAGCGCGACCACGCTGACCGCGAGCGGAGCGGCGACGTCCCGGGCGTTGATGGTCGCGTCGACGGCGACGAGCGCCCACGGGCCACCCGACGGCACGGCTGCGGTGTAGACGTGCGCGGTGCCCTCACCGGCGTCCGCGCCCCGGACGGGCACCAGCTCGCCGTGGCGATCCGCGAGCCAGACGGTGACGGCAAGCGTGGGGTTCGCGCTGGTGGGGCTGACGCCGTCGACGATCGAGGCCGACATTCGCGTCCCGATCACAACGCTGTCGGCCTTCGGCGGAACGCTGATCCCGGGCAGCGGGTCGCCTCCGGGAATGAGATCGTGCTCGAGACGGGTCGTGTCGAGCATGTAGTCCCCGACGGACACGAGCGCCGGCAGGGAACGCGCGTCGACAGCGACGAACGACGTCGCCGTCTGACCGGCGTTGTACGCCGACCCGAGCGCCGGCACACTCGCGCCGGCGCCGGGCAGCCGCGCGAACCGCCCGGCATCGATCGCGTCGCTCGCCCCGCGCGTGGTGCCCTCCACGCCGAGATCGGCCCGCACATCCGCGCCGTTCACGAGCTGGGAGGAGTCGCGGAGGAACGCGTTCCAGGTGCCGACGTACCCCGCCGAGAACGTCGCCGCTCCCACCGTCAGCACGATGAGCGCGACCGGAGCGGCGAACAGGCCGAGGCCCCGCCCCACCTGACGGGCGGGCAGGACGGCGGTCAGTCCCCGGTCGCGACCGGCGAGGCGTTCCACTGCAGCGGCCGCCGGACCGAAGGCCAGCAGGCCGAGCATGGCTACGGCACAGAGCACCGCTGCGGGCGCGACGACACCGACCGGGTCGACGGCGCCGCCGGCTCCGATCGGCGAACCGTAGGCGAGAAAGCGCCAGAGCGTGACGGCTGCGGCGACGAGCGCGAGAACCGCGAGGCCGAAAGAGACGACCGTGCGGCCGCGGCCCGCATCCATCGCCACGGGCGCGTCGATCGCAGAGCGAGCCGACTGCGCCGTCACCACACACACCACGACAAGGGAGGCCACCAGCACGACCAGCGGCGGCAGCACGACTTCGAGCGGGCCCGTCGGCGTCCCCACCTGCACCGCGAGCCAGACCTGCGCGAGCACTGCGCCGACGACGGCGGCCACCAGCGACGCCGTTCCGCTCTCGGCGGCGCCGGCCCGGACCAGCTCACCGACGGTCGCCCCACGCGCACGCAGCAAACGGGTCTCGGGCCGGCGGGCGCCCATGAGGAGTTGCGCGAGCAGGACCAAGGCGATCACGGAACACACCGCCAGCACGGCCAGCGGCACAGGAACAACCGCTCCGAGCGCCCCGATCGACTGCTGCATGGCGACGATGGACTGCGCGGCGCGCCCGAGGGGAGCGAACGGCGATGCGCTCGCTGTCGAGTCTGCCGTCAGGTCATCGGCGATCCGCGTGAAACCGCGATGGAGCGCCGTCAGCTGCTGCGGTCCGGTATGTGCCGGGTCGGGCGCAACGACCCACTGCACGGCGGGGGTCGACGAGATGAGGCGGATGGTCGCATCCGATGCCGCGATTCGTCCGTCGGTGCCACCGCTGCCGGATGCGAGACCCAGCCAGGCGGGATCGCCGGCGTCCGCGGGCCGCCACAGCCCGACGACGCGGACGGCCACGGGGCCGTTCTCGCCGGCGATCGTGAAGGCGTCGCCGACAGCTACGCTCAGCGCAGTCGCGGTCGGGCCGTCGAGGGCGACCGGTGCCGGAGCGGAGGCGGATGCGGCCGAGTCTGGCCAGGAGCCGTCGGTCAGCCTCGCTCGGGCTCGCAGGTCCGTGTCGTCGGCGAGCGCGAGCACCGAGCGCGCAGGTGCGCCATTCGCGTGCAGGACGGGTGCGCTCGGGATGTACGCGGTGCGCGCAACCGTCACTCGGGCGCGGGCGAACGTGCGATCCACGACGGAACGCACCGCTCTGTCCTGCGCTGGGGCGTCATCCGACAGGGAGGTCTGCAGGGCGAGCGAATAGTCTGCGGCAGGGCCGGCGGAGATGCTCTCGCGCACGGCGACCGCGGGAGACCGGGCAGCCAGCCCGACCATCACGCTCGCGAGAAAGCTCACGACCAGCACCGTGGCCGCGCCTGCGAGCAGCACGCCCGCCTGCGCTCGGGCCCGGTTCAGCCAGAACGGACGGATGCGACTGGGAGCCTCCCCGCCGCTCGTACTCGCGGCGTGTCCTGACGCACGCATTCACTCACCGTATCGCCGCGAACAGCATGACCCCTGCACCCGCCCTCGTGACGCGCCGCCCCGGCTGCCCGCCCAGGCACGCGCATCCGTCTCCCCGCTCACGCGGCCGCGCACGCGCATCCGCCGAGCACAGGAAAAGACCGGCTTGAATCTGAATGAGCCCAGCTTTTTCCTGTGCTCGCCGCCCCGCCCGACGGACGGGTCAGAAGCCGGACGGGCGGATGCCCCAGGATGCGGACCACGATTCGCCGGGGGCGAGCCAGCGCAGGCCGCGGCCGGTGTTCAGGGCGTTCGCGGGAGCCGTCATCGGCTCGACGGCGATAGCGACGTCCGAGGTGGTCGAGGTGGCGAAGCTCCTCGAGGTGTACACCTGCACGTAGCCGAAGTTCTCGTCGGCCCACAGGGTGACCGTGCGACCGTCGGGCGCCGACACGGTGTGCGCGACGTGGCCATCCTGCATCGCGACGTCGGCGAACCCGTCGTCCAGCTCGAGGTCGGCGACCCTGCGTCCGGCGCGCAGGTCGAAGCGCGTTCCGTCGACCGCGGACTCGCCGATCACGTTGAGCCTCTCGTCGACGTCGAGGTGCGTCGCTGCATCGACCGTCACGGTCAGGTCGCCGGTGGGGACCCCGCCGATCTTCGGATACGGATGCGCGCCGATCGCGACCGGCGCAGGGGCCTTCCCCGTATTCGTGATCGTATGTGTCACGTGAAGCCCGTCTGCGGCCAGTTCGTGGCGCACGGAGGTCTCGAGCTGGAAGGGATACCCGAGCTCGGGAAAGATGTCGGCAGACTGGGTCACGCTCGCGGCGTCCCGTTGCGTCACGACGTAGGGACGGTATCGCAGGAGCCCATGGATGGCGTTGTCGAGCGCGGGCTCGGTCAGGGCGAGCCTGCGGGCCTGCCCGTCGTGCTCCCACACACCGTCCTTGACGCGGTTCGGCCAGGGCACGAGCACGATCCCGCAGCCGGACGGCGGGGTCGCATCGAGCGGGTACGGCTCCGTGAGGTCGACGCCGTCGATTCGCAGCTCGCGGATGCCCGCCGCGACCTGCGTGATCGTTGCGGTCAGCTCGTGGCCGCCTGCGGTGAACGAGAGTTCGTACTGGTCACCGGTGGGTGCGCGCATGCCGACTAGTCAACCACTTTCACGTCCAGTCCGGCCCCGCGCAGCTCGGCGACCGTTCCGGCGTCGGCCGACTCGCCGGTGATCAGCTCGTCGACCTCAGCGATCGAGGCGACCCGCCCGAGATGCGTGCGTCCGACCTTCGAACCGTCTGCCACGACGATCGAGCGCTCGGCGGCTTCGACCATCACGCGCTTGAGGTCGGCCTCGGGAAGGTTGATGTTGGTGATGCCGTTCGCGGGATGCACTCCGTTGCAGCCGATGAAGGCGAGATCGGCGTGAAGCTCCCGCAGCACCGTCGTCGCCAGCGGTTCTACCAGCGAATGCTGGAGCGGCCGAAGGGTGCCGCCGGTCACGATCACCTGGAAGCGCGGGATCGCCTTCTCGAGCTCGAGCGCGATGGTGAGGCCGTTCGTGATCACGGTCACGTCGGCGAGGTCCTCGCGCGCGACGAGGGCTGAGGCGATCGCGGCGGTCGTGCTGCCGACGTCGAGGATCAGGCTGCTTCCCGGCTGTACGATCGCGGCCGCCGCCCGGGCGATACTCCTCTTCTCGGCGGCGGAGGCGCCGACCGATTCCTCGAAGGACGCTTCGCGCGGTTCGCCCGCCCCGCGCAGCACCGCGCCGCCGTGCACGCGCCGGATGGCCCGCTGCTCGTCGAGCAGGTCGAGGTCGCTGCGGATGGTCACCTCGGAGACCCGGAACGCCTCGCCGAGATCGGTGACGCGGGCGAAGCCTTCGCGACCGATCAGTTCGAGCATCCGCTGCCGCCGCATGGACGCGGTGAGCGATTCTCCGGGTGTGGTGGCCATACGGTTCATCGTGCTTCACCCACGGACGCTTGTCAATGCGAAACACGGATGGCGTAATGCCTGCGATTTCGATACCCTGACTTTCGTAATCGAAACCCATTCGAAAGGCGCCCATGCCCTCGATCACCAAACGCGTGCACACGCTCGCCGACGGTCGCGAGTTGATCTACTTCGACGACGCGGACACGGCCCTCGCACCGGACCGCGCGCCCGACCTGCGTCATCCTGAAGCCCGCCCGGCGACCGCGACCATGCGACAGGACCCGCTGACCGGCGAGTGGGTCTCGATCGCCGCCGCACGGCAGAACCGCGTCTTCCTGCCGCCGGCCGAGCTCGACCCGCTGGCGCCGGCCACGCCGTCGAACCCGTCCGAGGTGCCGAGCAACTACGACGTCGCGGTGTTCGAGAACAAGTCGCCGTCGTTCGGCCCGGCAATCACAGATGCGGATGCCCCCCAGAGCCTCGAGGACCTCGCCGCGATCGGAATCGGCCGGGCGCGCACCTCCGTCGGGCGCTGCGAAGTGGTCTGCTTCAGTCCGGAGCACGAGGGATCCTTCGGCAGCCTCACCCCGTCGAGGGCCCGCACCGTCATCGAAGCCTGGGCGGATCGCACCGCCGCGCTTTCTGCGCTCCCCAACGTGCAGCAAGTGTTCCCGTTCGAGAACCGCGGCGAGGCGATCGGCGTGACCCTCCGGCACCCGCACGGGCAGATCTACGCCTACCCGTACATCACCCCGCGGACCACCCGGCTGATCGCATCCGTCGAGCAGTACGGGCCGACGCTCTTCACAGACATCCTCAAGAGCGAGCGATCGTCGGAGCGCGTCGTGCTCACGGGCGAGCACTGGACCGCCTTCGTGCCGTTCGCGGCGCGCTGGCCCATCGAGGTCCACATGCTCCCCCATCGCCAGGTCGCCGACTTCGCGGAGACCTCCGACGCCGAGCGCGGCGAACTCGCGACGCTCTACCTGCGCCTGCTGCGCGGAGTCGACGCGCTCTACGAGACGCAGACTCCGTACATCGCCGCCTGGCACCAGGCTCCGGTTGCGGTGCATCGAAGCGACATTCGTCTCATGCTGCAGCTGACCTCACCGCGACGGGCGGCGGATAAGCTGAAATACCTCGCGGGCTCGGAGTCCGCAATGGGCGCGTGGATCGGCGACGTCCCGCCGGAACGTGCCGCACAACTCGTGCGCGAGGCAATCGCCCGCGCCGACCGCGACAGCCCCGTACACCCCACCGATGGAGAGGCAGCACGATGACAGACTTGCGCGAGGGCGTCCTCGACACGTTCGCCGAGGTGTTCGGCCGGCCGGCCGACGGCCTGTGGTCGGCTCCTGGCCGGGTCAACCTGATCGGCGAGCACACGGACTACAACGAGGGATTCGTGCTTCCGCTCGCGATCAACCGCCGCACGATCGCCGCCGTGGGCGTCCGCGACGACACGCGGGCACGGGTCGGCAGCTCCTTCGCCGACGAGCTCGTCGAGATCGACCTCGCCGAGCTGGGTCCGGATGCTCTGGGCGGCTGGGCCGCGTATCCGCTGGGCGTCGCGTGGGCGCTCGGTCGATCGGGCGCAGACCTCGCAGCGGTGCCCGGCTTCGACATCCTCCTCGATTCGACGGTGCCCGTGGGCGCCGGGCTGTCGTCATCGGCCGCCATCGAAGGCTCTGTCGCACTTGCACTGAACGACATCTGGCACCTCGGGCTCGACCGTGGCGAACTCGCCAGGGTCGGCCAGCTGGCCGAGAACGTCGCGGTCGGTGCACCCACGGGCATCATGGACCAGTCCGCGTCGCTGCTGGGTCGCCGCGACTCGGCGGTGTTCCTCGACTGCCGTTCGCTCGAGGCCGAGATCGTCCCGCTTGGATTCGAGGCGGCCGGGCTCGAACTTCTCGTCATCGACACCGGGGTGAGTCACTCGCACGCGACCGGAGGATACGCCGCGCGCCGCGCATCCTGCGAGGCCGGTGCAAAAGCACTCGGCGTGACCTCCCTGCGCGATCTCACAGTCGACGACCTGTCCCGCGCACGCGAGACACTCGACGACGAGACGTTCCGGCGCGTACGCCACGTGATCACCGAGAACCAGCGCGTGCTCGACACGGTCCGCACGCTGCGCGAGCAGGGCCCGACGGCGATCGGCGACCTGCTGGATGCGTCGCACCGCTCGATGCGCGACGATTTCGAGATCTCGGTGCCCGAGCTCGACCTCGCCGTCGAGACCGCCCAGAATTTCGGGGCCATCGGGGCCAGGATGACCGGAGGCGGCTTCGGAGGTTCGGCGATCGCGCTCGTGCCGACAGAGTTGGTGTCGCGGGTCCGGGTCGCCGTCGACGGAGCGTTCGCCGAGCACGGCTACGCCTCGCCGGACATGTTCACCGTGACGGCGGCCGACGGCGCGCTCCGCGAACAGTGAGCTGAGGATTGAAGACGTGATGAGCATCCCGCTCGAGGTGACCCGCCTCAGCGATTCGACCATCCAGCTCCGGCAGCCGAAGGCCGCGCACTGGGAGGCGCCTTTCCTCTTCCTGCTGTTCGGAACCGAACGAGCGCTCCTGCTCGACACGGGGGCGAGCGCCGACGCCGAGCACCTGCCGCTCCGCGAGACCGTCGACGCCCTCATCGACGAGTGGCTCCGCACCCATCCGCGGCCCGACTACGAGCTCGTCGTGGCCCACACCCACGCACACGGTGACCACATCGCTGCGGACGGCCAGTTCGCCGGGCGACCGCGCACGACCGTCGTGGGGACCACGATCGACGAGGTGATCGCCTTCTTCGGATTCGACGGATGGCCGGCGCATCCGGTTCAGCTGCAGCTCGGGGACCGCGACATCGACGCGATCCCGGGGCCCGGACACGAACCGTCGGCTGTCGTCTTCTTCGACCGTGAGACCGGGATCCTCTTCACCGGCGACACGATCTGCCCGGGGCGTCTCTACATCCGCGACCGCGCCGCCTTCCGGGCGACCATCGACCGCCTGGTCGCGTTCCGCGACACGGGCGCCCCGCGCGTGACCGTTCTGCTCGGCAGCCACGTCGAGATGTCCACGACGCCGGGAGCCGACTACCCGGCGGGAACCGTCGATCAGCCCGACGAGCTTCCCCTCGACCTGCCGCCGACCGTTCTCGACGAGGTGCGGCAGGCGCTCGACGACGAGATCGACCCGTCGGGCAACGTCGTGCGGGACCGCTTCATCCTCAGCTACAAGGACTGAATCGCGTCTACCCTGAGGGGATGACGGTTGACGACGGCGCACGACTCATCCCCCTTTCCGACGGTCGCATGCCGCGCGTAGCGGACGGGGCCTGGGTCGCCCCGGGCGCTGTGCTGGCCGGTGCGGTCACCCTCCTCGACGGTGCGAGCGTCTGGTACAACGCGGTGCTGCGGGCAGAGGCCGAGCCGATCGTCATCGGAGCGGGCTCGAACCTGCAGGACGGAGTCGTCTGCCATGTCGACCACGGCTTCCCGCTCACGGTCGGGTCAGGGGTCTCCGTCGGACACGGGGCGGTGCTGCACGGCTGCACGATCGGAGACGACGTGCTGGTAGGGATGAGCGCCACGGTGCTGAACGGTGCCGTCGTCGGCGACGGCTCACTCCTCGCCGCCGGCACCGTCGTGCTCGAGGGAGCCGTCATCCCGCCGGGCTCACTCGTCGCGGGCGTACCGGGGAAGGTCCGACGCGCGCTGACCGACGACGAGCTGGCGGGCATCCGGGCGAACGCCGACGCGTACCTGCACCATGTCACGGAGCACCGCGGGTGAGGCGCCCCGCTCAGCGAGGGTGACAGTTCCGGTCGAGACCGGCCGGCAGAGCGGGCACGCTCGGGTGCGCCTGCCGCACGCGGCGCCCGAAGCCGGGCCGTGCCGGGTCAGGCTGGCGTGAGAGCGAGCTCGTAGCGCCAGGTGTCGCCCGCCGACCCGGTGCGGGGCATCCCCACATTGCGGAGCGTGCGCTGCGAGGCGATGTTCGTCGACCCGGTCTCGGCGATCACGCGCAGGGCGCCGTTGGCGCGCGCGACGGCGATGATCCCGCGCAGCGACTCCGCGGCGTAGCCCTTGCCGCGGGCGTCGGGGATGAGGCCGTAGCCGACCTCGACTGTTCCGGATGCGTCGGGCGGCCCCCCGAATCCGATCCCGCCGATCGCCAGGCCGTCTTCGCGACGGCGCACCTGGTAGTACCCCCACGGTCGCTGGTCGCCGCCCGCGACAGTCGAAGCCAGGAAGCCGCCGACGGCTTCGAGGTCGCCCTCGAACGGGTAACCGGGCGCCCAGGCGTCGAGCGACGTGGGCACGCCTCCGAGGATGCGCTCCGCTTCGATCTCGTCGATCGCGTGCAGCACCAGTCGATTCGTCATCGTGTCGGCCACGTACCGCATGCTACGCCAGTGGATGGACGACACGCGTGCATCCGTCGGGTAAGCACGTCGGTCGGCTCGGTGCGACCGTCAGGCCGCCGTCACTCGGGGGCGACCGGCCCCGGCTCGCCTCCGGTGATGCGCACGAGTTCGTCGAACGTCGTCGCGAACACGGTGTGCGCGTGGCCCGCGGCCGCCCAGACCTCCGGGTAGTCGGCCAGGGCGGTGTCGACAATGGTCCGTATCGGCTCCGGATGGCCGACGGGGGCGACACCGCCGATGGTCTGCCCGGTTGCGGCCTTCACGGTTTCGGCCTCGGCCCGGCGGATCGTCCCGCCCAGGCGTTCGCCGAGCCAGGCCGTGTCCACGCGGTGGGCGCCGGAGGTCATCACCAGCAGGGGTTCGCCATCGATCGTGAAGACGAGCGAGTTGGCGATCGCGCCCACCTCGACGCCGAGCTCGGCGGCCGCAGAGACCGCCGTCGGCGTCGCCGACTCGAACCATTTCGTGCGCGGTTCGACCCCGCTGGCCTTCAGCGCATCCTCGACCCGGTCGACAGCCGGGTGTGTGTGATCGCTCACGGTGCGACCACCAGCGATCGTTCCGCGCTCTCCACGACGTTCTGCAGGAGCAGGGCGCGAGTCATCGGGCCCACTCCCCCCGGGTTCGGCGAGATCCAGGACGCAACGTCGGCCACATCCGCCGCCACGTCGCCCGCGACCCGGCTCTTGCCGGTCTCGGGGTCGGTCACGCGGCTCACACCCACGTCGAGCACGACAGCGCCGGGCTTCACGTTCGCCGCCGTCACGAGGTCGGGGACACCCGCTGCGGAGACGATGACGTCCGCGCTCCGCAGGTGCTGGTCGAGGTCGACGGTGCCGGTGTGGGTGAGGGTGACCGTCGCGTTGACATCGCGGCGGGTGAGCAGCGATCCGATGGCCCGGCCGACCGTCACTCCACGACCGATCACGACGACATGCTTGCCTTCGAGGTCGACACCGTGTCGCCTGATCAGCTCGATGACCCCGCGCGGCGTGCACGGCAGCGGCGTCGAGATCGGGCGGCTGACGTTCAGGACCAGCCGGCCGAGGTTCGTCGGGTGCAGTCCGTCGGCATCCTTCGCCGGATCGACCAGCTCGAGGATCGCATCCGTGTCGATGTGCGACGGCAGCGGGAGCTGCACGATGAACCCGGTGCAGGCCGGGTCGTCGTTGAGCTCCTCGATCACGGCCTCGAGTTCGGCCTGCGAGATCGTCGCGGGCAGGTCGCGGCGGATGGACGCGATGCCGACTTCGGCGCAGTCGCGGTGCTTGCCGGCGACGTACCACTGAGATCCGGGGTCGTCGCCGACGAGGATGGTGCCGAGCCCCGGCACGACACCCTTCTCGCGCAGCACTGCGACGCGACCTGTCAGTTCCGCTTTGATCTCGGAGGCCGTGGCCTTGCCGTCAAGTATCTGGGCAGTCATGCCGTTCCTTTCTCCAACGCCGAGAACAGGGTTCTTCCCGTTATGAGAGTCCGATAACCGGAACAACCCTGTGCTCGACGGGCGATGAGGTGAGTTGGATCAGATAGAGGAAGGAAGCTCTACTGCGATCGACTCCTGGCCGGAGGCGCCGAGGCCCGGGTAGAGCGGGAACTCGTCGGTCAGCTTGCGCACACGGGTGCGCAACGAAGCGACGTCGGCCTGCGGCTTGAGCGCTGCGGCGATGATGTCGGCGACCTCGGTGAACTCGGCATCGCCGAAACCGCGGGTGGCGAGTGCGGGCGTGCCGATGCGCAGACCGCTCGTGACCATCGGCGGGCGCGGGTCGAACGGCACCGCGTTGCGGTTGACCGTGATCCCGACCTCGTGGAGTACGTCTTCGGCCTGCTGGCCGTCGAGCGGCGAGTTGCGCAGGTCGGCGAGGACCAGGTGCACGTCAGTCCCGCCGGTGAGCACGTCGACGCCGCCCGCCTTCGAGTCGTCGGCGGTGAGACGGTCGGCAAGGATCTGCGCGCCTCGGATGGTGCGCTCCTGACGGTCGCGGAACTCGTCCGTCGCCGCGAGCTTGAAAGCGGTCGCCTTCGCCGCGATCACATGCATGAGCGGTCCGCCCTGCTGGCCCGGGAACACGTTCGAGTTCAGCTTCTTCGCGAGCTCGGTGTCGCGGCTGACGATGAAGCCGGAGCGCGGGCCGCCGATAGTCTTGTGCACGGTGGAGCTGACGACGTCGGCGTGGGGAACCGGCGACGGGTGCAGGCCGGCGGCGACGAGCCCGGCGAAGTGCGCCATGTCGACCCAGAGCTTCGCACCCACCTCGTCGGCGATCTCGCGGAACGCCGCGAAGTCGAGGTGACGGGGGTACGCGGACCAGCCCGCGATGATGACGGTCGGCTTGTGCTCGATCGCCTTGTCGCGAACGACGTTCATGTCGACGAGGAACGACTCGGGGTCGACACCGTACGAGACCGCGTTGTACAGCTTGCCCGAGAAGTTGAGCTTCATGCCGTGCGTCAGGTGGCCGCCGTGCGCCAGCTCCAGCCCGAGGATGGTGTCGCCCGGGGTCGCGATCGCGGCGAGAACTGCGGCGTTCGCGGTCGCACCCGAGTGCGGCTGCACGTTGGCGTATTCGGCGCCGAACAGGCTCTTCGCCCGGTCGATCGCCAGCTGCTCGGCGATGTCGACGAACTCGCAGCCGCCGTAGTAGCGGCGGCCCGGGTAGCCCTCGGCGTACTTGTTGGTGAGCACGGACCCCTGTGATTCGAGGACGGCCCGCGGAACGAAGTTCTCGCTGGCGATCATCTCGAGGTAATCGCGTTGGCGGCCGAGCTCCTGCTCGAGGACGGCGGCGATCTCGGGGTCGACCTCGGAGAGGGGTGCGGTGAAAGTGGAAGATACTGCGTCGGACAAAGCTGGCTCCTTCATGACAGGGTTTGGACAGGTGTCATCCGTATCGACCCAGGCGCGCGGCCGAATCCGCCCATGTAATCAAGGCACATGTCGCTTCCCAATGGTGACCATTTGAACGCCAGTTGCGACGAGAGCAGCATAGCAGGGCCGCGACGGCGCCCACGTGCTCTTGCCCTTATGTAAGGACCCCTGCGATACTCGCGGAGGTGTCGGCTTTCCGGGGTGGGGCGAATCGACCGCCGATGAAGGGAAATCCTGTGCCCCAGACCCCCGCCGTCCCGGTGATTCCACGCCCGGTGTCCGTAGAGCCGATCGAGGCCGCCCCGTTCACCCTCGCGCCGGATGCGCGCATCAGCGTCGCAGGCTGCGGTGCGGATGCGGTGGCCCGCTCCCTCGCGGCCGCGCTGGCCGGCGACTGCGGCCGGCATCCCGCGATCGTGGACGAGCCGCCCGCCTACGGCGACTTCGCCATCATCATCGCCGAGGGCGAGGCGCCGGATGGCCACAGCGCGGAGGGCTACTCCGTCACCGTCACCTCCGAGGGTGTCCGGATCGGCGCCGACACCGAGGCCGGCGCCTTCCTCGGAGTGCAGACGGTACGCCAGCTCATCCCGGTCAGCTGCGGAGCCGACCCGCTGACGATCCCCGCTGTGAGCATCCGCGACCATCCCCGGTACGCCTACCGCGGTGCGATGCTCGACGTCGCCCGCCACTTCTTCACGGTCGAGGAGATCGAACGGTTCATCGACGCGATCGTGCCCCTCAAACTCAACCACCTGCATCTTCACCTCAGCGACGACCAGGGCTGGCGGATCGACATCGTGAGCTGGCCGAACCTGGCCCGGCACGGCGGATCGACCGGCAGCGACGGGTCGCGCGGCGGCTACTACACCCAGGACGACTACCGCAGGCTCGTCGCCTATGCGGGCGAACATCACATCACGATCGTGCCCGAGATCGACATGCCGGGGCACACGAACGCCGCGCTCGCCTCGTATCCGCAACTGAACCCATCCGGGATCGCACCCGCTCTCTACACCGGCTCGAAGGTCGGCTTCAGCACTCTCGACGCCGACAGCATGACCACGTACGAATTCATCGACGACGTGATCCGCGAAGTGAGTTCGCTCACGCCGGGTCCGTACCTGCACATCGGCGGCGACGAATGCCTGAGCACGCCGCCGGAGCAGTTCCTGCGTTTCATCGGCCGCGCATCCCAGGTCGCCGCCTCGCACGGCAAGACGCTCATCGGCTGGCACGAGATGGGGGCGAGCGATCGGCTGCCGGCAGGCACCATCGGCCAGTACTGGGACTACCTGGCCCCGCGCGGCGACGCAGCCGAGGACACGCTCTCCTTTGTGCGGCAGGGCGGTTCGGTGATCATGTCGCCCGCCGACGTCTCCTACATGGACATCGTGTACGAGGACGGCGACCGGCTCGGTCAGGACTGGGCGGACGGGCCGACGACCATCCGGGACTCCTACGTGTGGGATCCCGCACGCATCGTGCCCGGGCTCGGGGATGCGCACATCCTCGGTGTCGAGGCTCCGGTGTGGACCGAGACGCTGGCGACCATCGACGAGGTCGAATCGATGGCGTTCCCGCGCATCGCAGCGGTTGCGGAGGTCGCCTGGTCGGCGCCGCCCGCCGACACGGCCGAGATCGACTCGGTCCGTGACTTCGCGGAGTTCGCTCCCCGTCTCGCCGCCCTCGGCGAGCGCTGGGACCAGGCCGGCACCGTCTTCCGGCGCGTGCCCGGTGTGCCCTGGGTGTCAGGGGTAGCCGAGGAACCAGAGCAGGATGATCGCGACGGGCTGCAGGGCGACTCCGACGCCGAGCACGACGCTGCGGGCCCGGCGCGAGTGGGTGAGCCCCTGCGCGCCGAGCAGCGGTGACAGCGGGAGCAGCAGCCGGAACAGGCTCTGCTGCGGCAGGAACACCGCGAACAGGTAGAGGCCGAAGCTGGCGGCGTAGGCGACCACCTCGGTGCCGAGGGCGCGCACGGATGGGCGGGTCAGCATCCACACGAATCCGACGATCACGGCGAACACCAGGAGCGCTCCGAAGACGCTCGCGTATTTCACGGTCAACATGAACCACGGGGTGAGCGGAATGAACGCCACCCGCCCCACGAATCCGGTCCACCAGGACAGCTCGGTCTGAAGGTAGGCTCCCGGAAAACCGGTGACAGCGGATGCGATGAGCGGCCACGCGAGACCGGCGACTGCCGTCGTCACCCCGGCCGCCACCATCGCAACGCGCTCCCGTCTGGCGAACGGGTGGACCTGGGCGTCCCTGCGGCGCTGCAGCAGCCGCACAACGAAGACGACGGCGAGCATGAGCGGGATGGCGAGGGCGCCGGGTTTCGTGAACGCCGCCAGGACCCCGAACGGGATCACCAGCCAGTACCGCCGCACCATCGCCGCCCACAGGCTCGCGAACAGCAGCGCGAAGAACAGGCTCTCGGCGTAGGCGATCTGAAGCACGAACGAGAGCGGGCCGAAGCAGAACAGGATGGTCGCCCACAGTCCGGAGGTCGCTCCTGCCCTCGAAGCCACGAGCCGATAGAGGACGAGCGCGGCCACGGCGCCGAAGACGACCGCCACGATCACGCCCGCCGGGTAGAACCCGAGGCCGGTGACCGCCATCACGAAGCGGGCGATCAGCGGGAAGAGCGGGAGGAACGCCCACGCGTTCTGCTCGACGTTGCCATCGGTGTCCGTCGGGATGGACGTCGGGTAGCCCTGTGTCGCGATCTGCTTGTAGTACGACGCGTCCCAGGAGCCCGAGAACGTGAAGAAGTCAGGGTTGGCGCGCGGGCTGGCGAACGTCCAGTGCTCGGTCGTCGCGACGATGAACAGCGCGAGCATGAACGTCGTCGTCACGATGCGCGAGACGACATAGACGCCGAGCACCACCACCCACCACGGGTAGGAGCGACCGGCGATGCCGATCCGCGTCGTCGCAGCGGTGTCCGTGCGCTCCGGTACGAACACGTCCCGAAGTCCCATGCCTTCCAGTATTCACGAGCGCGGGGCCACGCGCGCGCCGAGCACAGGAAAAAGCATCCTCAGCGCGCCTCTGAGGATGCTTTTTCCTGTGCTCGGCGGCTACTTGACGGCTACTTGACGCTTCCGGCGGTGAGGCCGCCGACCAGACGCTTCTCGATGAGCATGAACAGGACGACCACGGGGATCACCGCGACGATCGACACGGCGAAGACGTACTGCCACGCCGCGTCGTACTGGCCGACGAACTTGGTGAGGGCGACCGACAGCGGCTGGTTCGCATCCGTCGACAGGATCACCAGGCTCGCCGCGAATTCGTTCCACGAGGCCACGAACGTGTAGATGATCGCCGTGACGATGCCCGGCCACACGAGCGGCAGCTGGACCCGGAAGAGCACGGTCCACTTGCCTGCTCCGTCGAGCTGCGCCGCCTCGTCGATCTCCACCGGCACGCCGGCGAAGAAGTTGTGCATGATCCAGATCGCGAAGGCGAGGTTGAAGGCCGCATTGACGAGGATCATCGCGAGCCAGGTGTCGGCCAGCCCGATCGCCACCATCTCTTTGAAGAGGCCGGTCGCCAGCACCGTCGGCTGCAACATCTGGGTCACGATGACGAGGAAGAGGAAGATCCCCCGCCCCGGGAACTTGAACCGGGCCGTGTAGTAGGCGGCCGGCACGCAGACGACGAGCACGAGCACCGTCGCGAACACCGAGATCACGATCGTGGAGATCAGGTTCTGGGGCAGCGGGGTCTCCGGTGTCGACCACATCGTGATGTAGTTCTCCGGGTGCCAGGTCGTCGGCAGGTAGGTGGGCGGCACGGCCAGGATGTTGAACCGGCTCTTGAACGAGCCGATCAGCATGATCAGGTACGGCGCGATGAACACCAGCACGATGACGAGCCCGGCGATCATCCGGCCGACGATGCGGCCCGAGAAGCGGCGTTCGCTCGAGCGCCGGCGCGGTGCCGCAGTGCGCGGTTCTCCGGCCAGCATGGCGGGGGCGGGGGCGGTCATTTCACGTCCTTCATCGGCTTCACGATCCACAGGTACAGGGCGACGATCACCAGCACGATGCCGAAGTTGATGACGCTGAGGGCGCTCGACAGGTCGATCCGCTGCTCACCCTGCAGCAGCTTGAACACATACGTGGTCGTCGTGTCCGCTTTGTAGCCCGGTATCGACCCGGTCATCAGCTTCAGGATCGGCAACGAGTTGAACACGTTGATGATGTTGATGAGGCTGGCGAGCGCGATCGCATTCCGCAGGTTGGGGAGGATGACGCCGAAGTAGGTGCGCGTTGCGCCCGCGCCGTCCATCTTGGCCGCCTCGAGCATGTCGCCGGGGATGCCCGCGAGACCCGCGAGGATCGTGTACGTCGTGAACGGCAGCGAGACGAAGACGGCGATGCAGATCGACGAGAGGAACGCGGGAAGCGGCTGCTGGGTGAAGCCGAACGGCGCGTTCAGCACGTGGATGTCGACCAGGAACTTGTTGATGATGCCGTAGTACGGGTCGAGCCCGTAGACGAAGACGGTGGTCGTCATGACCACGCTGGCAGCCCACGGGATGAGGATCGCCATCCTCACCCACTGGCGGCCCGGGAAGTTCTTGTTGAGGAACTGGGCGAGCACCAGCGAGATGACGACGGTCAGCGCGACGACCACCACCACCCACACGAAGGTGTTCACGAGGATGCCGGGCAGTTCGGGACGGCTGAGCACGGTGGCGTAGTTCTGCAGGCCGACCGAACCGTGGTCGACGCCCGAGACCGAGATCTTGCGCGTCGAGTTGTAGATCATGAAGCCGGCGGGGAACAGCACGACGCCGAAGATCAGGATGAGCGCCGGAAGCGTCCAGGGCACCGCGTGCCACAGGTCGGAGACGCCCGAGGTCGAGCGGCCGGGCGGGCGCGTGGTCGCGCCGCCCGCCCCGCGGCGGGGACGACCGGATCCGGCCGCCCCCGTCGGGGTCGATGTTTCATCGATGGACTGACTCATGCGACCGGTTCTACTGCCCGACTGCCTTGGCCTGGATTGCCTTCAGCAGGTCCGCGGGCTTGGCACCCTGGGCGAGCTGACCGATCTGGCTCTGCATGGCGCCCTGTGCCGCCGTCCAGTTGGGGTTGGTCGACGGGTAGAACTGGGCGTTCGGGAGCAGATCGAGGAACGGCTTGATGGTCTCGTTCGAGGCCATCTCGGTTGCGCCGGACTTCGTGGTCGGCAGGAAGCCTTCCGTGCTGACCCACTTCGTGTAGACCGGTGCCGTGTAGAAGTAGTCGAGGAACTTCTTGATCGACTCCGTCTTGTCCGTCTTGTTCTTGAACGCCATCAGGTGGTCCGCGACGCCGAGCGTGAACGGCGAGCCGTCCTTCGTCGGGATCGGGGCGATTCCGTAGTTGAGGCTGGCGTTCTTGTCCTTGATCTGGCCGACGGTCGGCGGGAGGCCGACCTGCATGCCGATCTTGCCCTGGATGAAGACGTTGAGCAGCGGCGTGCGGTCGGTCGAGCCGGCGTTCGGCTCGGTGACCCCGGCGTTGATCAGCTTCTGCATCTCGGTCGCGCCCGTGACGTTCTCGGGCGAGTCGATGGTCAGCGTCTTGGAGTCGCCGTACCCGCCGCCTGCTCCGTAGAACCAGATGGCCGACTCGGCCTGCGCCTCTTCGCTTCCGAGCGGCATACCGTAGCCGATGCTGCCCGCGGCCTTGATCTTCGCGGCGTCAGCCTCGAGGTCGGCCCAGGTCGTCGGCGGTGCGGTGATGCCTGCCTTCTGGAAGATGTCCTTGTTGTAGAACAGGGCACGGGCGGATGCGATGAAGGGAAGGCCCCACTGCGTTCCGTCGATGCTCGCGTTCTTGACGAACGAGGGCTGGAAGTCGTCGAGGGTCTTCGCCGAGACGATGTCCTTCGCCGGGTAGAGCAGGTTGTCGGAGGCGAACCCCGCGAACGCGTCGATGTTCAGGATGTCGGGCTGCTTGCCCGCCTGGATCTTGGTCTTGATCACATCGTTGATCGCGGTCCACGACTGAACGTCGAGATTGACCTTGATATCGGTGTTCTTGGCCTCGAAATCCTTGATGATCTGCTGCCACTCCGCCTTGGTGCCGTCGGAGTAGCTGGCGACCATCAGGTTGAGCGTTTTCGCGTCGCCGGATGAGGAGCTTGAGCCGCCCCCGAATCCGCAGGACGCCAGCGTCAGGGTGGCGACTGTCGCTGTGGCGACGATCGCTCCCAGTCGCAGAGACTTCTTCATTGACTTCCTCACTCTCGAATGGACGTGCCGTCGCCGGAAGAGCCTGCGCAACGGTGCGTGTGTGATCCGGGTCACCACCGCAGGACGTGTGCTGTGATGATTTATGAATCATTCACTGATAAAACAATCACTTTCATTCAATCAGTGCTCAGATTCTTGCGCGGATCGTTCGCGAGGTCAAGAAGCGCACCGCACATCGTTACACACCGTTTACACAGGTTCATCCGGCTCCGCCCTGCGGCGGCTATTCCGACTGAATATGATTACTAGACAGACGTAACGATCATTTGCAATCATTGATGCACCATCGCGATCGAAAGAGAGCCTCGCAATGACCGAAGCACGGCACACCGCCGGGGGAAGCGCGCCGGGCACCCATATGGAAGCCGAGCTGAACTCCCAGCCCGACACCTGGGCACGCGCCGCCGACCTCCGGGCCGAGCAGGCGCTCCTGCCTGCGCGGGGCGAGCGGATCGCGGTGGTGGGTTGCGGAACCTCGTGGTTCATGGCCCAGTCCTACGCGACGCTGCGTGAGACCGCGGGACACGGAGTCACCGACGCCTTCGCCGCATCCGAAGCCTTCATCGATCGCGACTACGACGCGATCGTCGCGATCACCCGCTCCGGGACCACGACGGAGGTCCTCGAACTCCTCGACGGTCTCCGGGGCACGACCCGCACGATCGGAGTGCTCGGCGCACCGGACACCCCACTCGTCGACCTGGTCGACGACGTCATCGTGCTCCCCTTCGCCGACGAAGTGTCCGTCGTGCAGACGCGGTTCGCCACCACCGCCCTCGCCCTGCTGCGCGCATCTCTCGGCGAGAGCCTCGACGCGGCGATCGTCGATGCCGCCTACGCCCTCTCCGCCGACCTCGACGAGCTGCTCCTCACAGCCGACCAGTACTCGTTCCTCGGCACCGGCTGGACCGTCGGAATCGCGCACGAGGCCGCCCTCAAGATGCGCGAAGCGAGCCAGTCGTGGACCGAATCGTATCCGGCCAAGGAATACCGGCACGGGCCGATCGCGATCGCCGCACCCGGGCGCGTGACCTGGATGTTCGGTGCAGCACCGGACGGCCTGTACGACGACGTCGCGGCGACCGGCGCCCACTTCGAGCACCGCGCGATCGATGCGATGGCCGACCTGATCCGCGCCCAGCGCGTCGCACTCGAACGCGCCCGATCCTTCGGACTCGACCCCGACGCCCCCCGCAACCTCACCCGCTCCGTCATACTCGACTCGTGACCGATCCGTCGCCTGCAGCTGTGAGGTCCAGCGGTGTCGCGCTCGGGTCGGGCAGCGCCGTGCTCGCCTTCGACGTCGGCGGCACCGACATGAAGGCCGCCCTCGTCGACAGCGCGGGCGTCATCCGGGCGCTGGAGCGCATTCCGACGCCCCACGACGGCGAGCGGACCGCGGATGCGGTGCTCGCGAGGCTGGCCGAGGTGGCCGCACGATTCGGGGCGGCGTATCCCGATGTCGTCCCGCTCGCGGCCGGACTCCTCGTCCCCGGGCACGTCGACGACGAAGCCGGCGTCGGCATCCTCTCGGAGAACCTCCACTGGCATGACGTACCGTTCCGCGATCGGTTCGAAGCGCTCATCGGCATTCCCGTCACGTTCAGCCATGACGTGCGCGGTGCCGGCGAAGCAGAGCACCGCCTCGGGGCGGCGGCACCGTTCTCGGATGTCGTCGTCATGGTGATCGGAACGGGCATCGCCGGGGCGATCTTCATCGGCGGCGCACTCCACACCGGCGGCGGGATGGCGGGCGAGATGGGCCACTCCCGGGTCGCCGACGGCCCCGCGTGCGCCTGCGGCGGAACCGGATGCCTCGAAGCCGTCGCCTCGGCAGGGGCGATCGCCCGTCGCTACAACGCGCGCACCGGGGCCGAGGTCGCAGGCGCGAAAGAAGTGATCGATCGTGCCCGCAACGGCGACGCGGATGCGGCGTGGGTGTGGGAGACCGCACTCGACGCCCTGGCGCTCGACCTCTCGCACACCGTCGCACTGCTCGCACCACAGGCCATCGTGATCGGCGGCGGCCTGTCGCAGGCGGGTCCGGTGCTGTTCGAACCGCTCGCCGAGCGCCTCGACGCGATCCTGACCTTCCACCGGCGGCCCCTGCTGCTGCAGGCGAGCATCGGCGAGGATGCGGGCGTGATCGGTGCCGCTCTGCGGGCACGCGACCGCATCGCGGCGAGGGAGCTGACCGCGTGATCCTCACCGTCACCCCGAATCCCGCGCTCGACGTGACCTACCGGGTGCGCGCGCTCGAACCGGGAGAGAGCCATCGCGTCGAGGCTCCGGTCGTGCGCGCCGGCGGCAAGGGCATCAACGTCGCCCGCGTCATCGCCCAGACCGGTGGCCACGCCCTGGCACTCGCGACAGCGGGCGGTGTCACGGGATCCCGGCTCTCCGCCGACCTTCTCGCTAGCGGACTCCCCCATGAGCTCGTCCCCGTAGCGGCCGAGACGCGAACCAGCATTGCGATCGTCGACGAGACCGAATCGCACGCCACCCTGCTCAACGAGGCCGGCCATCCGCTGAGCGTCACGGAGTGGGAGCACCTCGGCGAGGCCGCGGACCGGCTGAGCATCCCGGCGCAGTGTCTCGTCGCCTCCGGCAGCCTCCCTGCCGACGCACCGGAAGGGTTCTTCGCTTCGCTCGTCGCCATCGCCCGCGACCGAGGCATCCCGAGCGTCGTCGACACCACCGGGCCCGGCCTCGTGCTCGCGGCGCGGGCCGGTGCCAACGTGCTCAAACCGAACCGGCGCGAGCTCGCAGAGACCACCGGCGAGAGCGATCCGCTCGACGGCGCCGCCCAGCTCATCGGCCTCGGCGCGGGACTCGTCTTCGTCTCGCTCGGCGAGAAAGGGATGCTGGCACTCAGCGCATCCGACCCGTCGCGCCCGATCCGCGCCCGGCTGGACACCCCGCTCCGCGGCAACGCCACCGGTGCGGGCGACGCCGCCGTCGCCGCGATCGCGAGCTGCCTGGTGGAGGGCGTGCGCGATCCGTCCGCCATCCTGTCCCGCGCGATCGCTTGGTCGGCCGCGGCCGTGCTCGCTCCGGTTGCCGGCGAACTCGCTCCGGGCTTCGCTCAGCTCGAGCGCAGGCTCGTCGTCACCCCGGCCTGACCCGCCCGCACCCCAGGAGTCCCATGCCACTCGTTCCGACCAGGGAGCTCGTCCTCGCAGCCGCCGCGCGACGGACGGGCATCGGCGCCTTCAATGTGATCCATCTGGAAACGGCGGAGGCGCTCGTCAGCGGTGCCGAGCAGGCGCATGCACCGGTCATCCTCCAGATCTCGCAGAACTGCGTGGCCTATCACGGTGGTCTCGAGCCGATCGCGCGAGCTGTGCTGTCCGCGGCGCATCGCTCGTCGGCCCACGTCGCTGTCCATCTCGACCACGCCGAGGACGAAGACCTGGCCCGCCAGGCCATCGACCTCGGCTTCGGTTCGGTCATGTTCGACGGATCGACCCTCGACTACGAGGCGAACGTGGAGGCGACCGTCGGGGTCGTCGAATACGCGCACGCGAACGACGCGTTCGTCGAAGCCGAGCTCGGCGCGATCGGCGGCAAGGGCACCGCACATGCTCCCGGCGTGCGCACGGACCCGCGCGAGGCCCGAAGGTTCGTGGACGAGACCGGGGTCGACGCACTGGCCGTCGCTGTCGGCTCGTCGCACGCGATGACGCGGCGCACAGCTGCACTCGACCTCGACCTGATCGCCGCGATCCATGCCGCCGCGCATGTTCCCCTCGTGTTGCACGGCTCGTCCGGCGTTCCGGATGAGACGATCGTCGAGGCGATCCGTGCCGGTATGACCAAGATCAACGTCTCCACCCACCTCAACGGGTTCTTCACCAACGCGGTACGCGCTTACCTGGCCGCGCATCCCGAAGCGGTCGACTCGCGCCGTTACGTCGGCGCGGGCCGCGAGGCGCTGGCGGCCGAAGCGGCGCGCCTGATCACTGTGTTCTCCTCCGGTCCCCGTGCCGGAGCACCCGAGGGAGTCACCGCATGAACAGGGCCGAGCGGCTGAACGCCGTGCTCGATCTTCTCGCCGAGACCGGACAGGTCGAGGTCGACGACATCATCACCAAGCTCGACGTCTCGGCCGCGACCGCTCGACGCGACCTGGACACGCTGGCGAGCCAGCAGCTCCTCACCCGCACCCGAGGCGGTGCGATCGGCCAGTCGGTCGCCTACGATCTCCCCATCCGGTACAAACGGGAACAGCACGCCCCGGAGAAGCTGCGGATCGCGCTGGCCGCCAGCGCTCTGGTGCCGCGCGGGGCTGTGGTGGGCCTGTGCGGCGGGACGACGAGCACGGCGGTCGCGAGCGTCCTCGCCGCGCGGGCCGACCTCATGGAGCCGTCGCCGCATCCGAACCTCACCGTGGTCACCAACGCGATCAACATCGCCGCACAGCTCGTCATGCGGCCCCAGATCAAGACCGTCGTCACCGGCGGGGTGGTGCATGCACGGTCGTACGAGCTGGTCGGACCGTACAGCGACGTCGTGCTCGAGAAGATCACGATGGACATCGCGTTCATCGGGGTCAACGGCATCGACCCGATCGTCGGCGCCACCGTGCACGACGAAGGCGAAGCGAGCGTGAACTCGCTGATGGCCAAGCGCGCGACCCGCGCGGTCATCGTCGCGGACTCGAGCAAGATCGGGCGTACCGCCTTCGCCACGCTGAGTGGCCCGCGTGTCCTGAGCACGCTCATCACCGACAGCGGGATCACCGACGAGCAGCGCGCCGCGTTCGCCGAGCACGGCATCGAAGTCATCGTCGCCTGATGGGAGATCCGATCCTCATCCATTCGGCGCGCATCGTCACCGACGGTGTCGTCACCGACGACGGCTGGGTGCATTTCGACGGTTCGACGATCTCCGCGACCGGTTCCGGAGATTCGTGGCGCTCAGCGCTCGGCGGCCACACGGCCGACATCGTCGACGCCCGCGGCGCCTGGCTGACGCCCGGGTTCATCGACATCCACAACCATGGCGGGGCGGGAGTGTCGTTCGATGACGGCGACGAAGCGATCCGCGCGGCCATGGCGATGCACAGCGGTCACGGCACCACGCGATTCGTGGTGTCCCTCGTCACCGCGCCTCTTGCGGCGCTGGAACGCAGGCTCGCGACGGTCGCCGAACTGGCCCGCACAAATCCTCTCGTCCTCGGCAGCCACCTGGAAGGGCCTTTCCTCGATCACGGGCACAAGGGCGCCCACGACCCGGCACTGCTCGTCCACGCGGACCCCGATTCCCTCGAGCGCGTGCTGGCCGCGGCAGCCGGTACATTGCGCCAGATCACCCTCGCCCCCGAGCTCGACGGCGGAATGGCCGCGGTCCGCCGCTTCACGGATGCCGGCGTGGCCGTCGCCGTCGGACACACCGGAGCCGACTTCGCTCAGACCCTGGCAGCGTTCGACGCCGGTGCGAGCATCCTGACGCATGCCTTCAACGGCATGGACGGCATCCACCACCGCGCGCCCGGCCCGGTCGCCGCAGCGACGCGCACCCCGGGCGTCACGATCGAGATCATCAACGACGGCATCCACGTGCATCCGGAGGTCGTGCGTCTCACCTTCGCCGGGGCGCCCGGACGCGTCGCTCTCGTGTCGGATGCGATGGCCGCAGCAGGGTCGGGTGACGGTGACTACGTGCTCGGCTCCCTGGCCGTCACGGTTCGCGACGGCGTCGCACGTCTCGCCGTCGGCGACTCGATCGCAGGCTCCACCCTCACCCTCGACGCCGCGCTGCGCCGTGCGGTCGCCGAGGTCGGCATCCCTGTCGGCGAGGCCGTGGATGCGCTGACCCGGATACCTGCGCGCGCCGTGGGGCGCAGCCACGATCTCGGCAGGCTGGCCGCCGGTTACGCGGCGGACGCGGTGCTTCTCGACGACGCCTTCGGAGTGCTCGCGGTGTGGGCGGACGGGCGGGTCATCCGTCCGACCACCAGCACGAGCACGAACGACACGACCAGGATGCCGATGTAGACCAGCGGCAGCTCCGTCACGCCGCCCAGGTCGAAGATCCAGGCTCCCACGAGGGCGCCGCCGCCGATGCCGATGTTGAACGCCGTCGTGTAGAGGGCGCTCGCGGTGTCACGGAAACCGGCAGACGAGGTGTGGAGCAGCCGGGTCTGGAGCAGCGGAGGAAGCGTTCCGAAGGCCAGCCCCCAGAGCACGAACGCCCCGATGGCGACGATCGGCTGCCCGGCGAAGACCGAGAGGACCGAGACGGAGACCGCCGTGACCACGATGGCCAGGATGAGGCCCGCCTGCGGGCGTGGGCCGAGCACCGAGCCCGCGAGGACCAGCCCCACGGCGCCCGCGATGCCGTAGGCGAAGAGCAGGGCGCTGACGTTGCCGGCCGGGACACCCATGACGTCGGTCATGAACGGCACGACGAAGGTGTAGAAGCTGTAGTGGCCGATCATTGTCACCGCGGCGATGGAACAGACCATTATGACTGCAGGAACCGTGCGGTCGCGCGGTCTGCGCGGCGCACCGCGCTCCCGCCTGGGCGGTGCTTCGTCGCGTTCGACCGCGGGAAGGAAACGCCAGACCAGCAGTGCGCCGACGACCATGAGGCCGGCGAGGATTCCGAACGACAACCGCCACCCGAAGGCATGGCCGGCGAACGTCCCGAGCGGAACACCGAAGACGAAGGCGAGAGTCCCGCCGCCGAGCGTGATCGAGACGGCGCGGCCGATCTGGTCCTTGGGCACGAGGTGACCGGCGTAGGCACCGACGATCGCCCAGAACATGCCGTGCGCGACGCCGCCGAGCACACGGGAGCCGACGACGAACCCGTAGGTGGGCGCGATCGCCGTGAGCGCGTTGCTCAGCGCGAGCACGAGAATGATCCCCACGATCATCCCGTGGCGCGGCAGTCTACGGGTCAGGGCGGTGAGGGGCGTGCTGGTCAGGACTACCGTGAAGGCGAAGACGGTGACGAGGAGCCCGATCTGGGCCTCGGAGACGCCGAGCGACGCGCTCATGTCGGGGAGCAGACCGGTCGGCATCATCTCGCTGCTGACCGACAGGAAGACGGCCCCGGCGAGCACGATGAGACCGACCCAGGGGAAGGGGGTCGAGGTTCTGGACGGTGATTTTTCGGTGACAGACATGACGTTACTGGCTCACGAATGGCGTTCCCCGCACGATGCGGCGCTGCCGCTGCAGATCGCCGATGCGGGTCGACTGCGCGCCGATGTGCGCGCCCAGGGCCGGACAGGAACCGCCGACCGTTCCCTAGTTTAGCGGATGGGCCGCCAGGAACCCTTCGAGATTCATCGCAGTCGGCGAGGTGGCCGGGCCCCTGGCTCCTACGGCGAGCGCGGCGGCGGCGTTCGCACGGCGTGCTGCCGCGGTGGGCGCAGTGCCGGAAGCGAGGGACGCGAGGAACGCTCCGATGTGCGCATCCCCTGCGCCGTTGGTGTCGACGGCGTCCACCTCGAATCCCGGGATCTCCTGCACGGCTACGGCCTGGCCGGATGCCTCGCGCAGCGCCACGAGACAGCCTCGCGCGCCCAGCCGCACCACGACGCCCACCGCTCGGTCCGCGGCGCCGGCCGTGAGCATCCTGGCCGCTTCGAGCGCATCCACCGCGCTTGTCGCCGCACGCGCTTCGGCCTCGTTGCCGCTCCACCAGTCGGCCCGCGCCAGTACGGCTTCGCGGATGCCGGGGTCGATCCGGTCGCCGAGCGGTCCCGGGTCGAACAGCACGATACATGACGCGGGCAGACCGGCGAGCCAGCCGGCGATCGCGCCCCGGTTCGGCTCCCTCAGCAGTCCGTAGCCCGACACGTGCACCGCATCCGACGGCCGCACCCGGATCGACTCGAGCATCTCCCGGGTGAGCCGTGCCTCGGCGCCGACGGCGGTGATGAACGTGCGTTCGCCGTCCGCGTCGGTGAGTGCCACATCCCAACCCGTGTCCTCGTCGTCGACCGGCGGCAGCAGTACGTCGACACCCTCAGCGGCGAGGGATGCGCGCACCAACGCGCCGAACGGCCCGGATCCGTGCGCACCCGCGTACGCGCTCGCCAGTCCCAGCCGTCGCGCGGCGGCCAGCACGTTGAAGCTTCCTCCCGCGCTGAGCCCCGGGCCGGTCGCGACCACGTCGCCCCCGGGAGCCGGCAGAGCGGGAACGGTCGCGAGGATGTCGACGACCACGTTCCCGACGCTGATAAGGCGCGTGAACACCTCCCTCACCGCAGTTCGAGCAGCGCGGCGGCAAGGTCGCGGAACTCGGTCGCGCCGAAACTGTTGACCTCGAGAACGGTGCGGCGGGCCTGGTGGGGAAACCCGTCGACCCCGCGCAATGCGCCTCCGATCGCTCCCGCCATCGCGCCGATCGTGTCCGAATCCCCGCCGAGCGATGCCGCCGCCAGGCAGGCGAGCCACGGGTCGCCGTCATGGAGCGCAAGCAGGCCGAATGCCGCGGGCACCGACTCCTGGGTGGCGAGCGATGTGCCGATCAGTTCATAGATGTCGCGCTCACCGCGAGCGATGTCGTCGGTGGAGCCCAAAGCCACGGCGACGCCGATCCTCCGCGCGACGTCACCGGCGGCGACCCAGTGGCCACGCGACGAGCCTTCCCGCGCGGCGTCGCCGGCGACCGCGGCCGCCTGCTCGAAGGTGGCGCCCTCGATACCCGCGCTGACGGCAGCCGCGACGGCCGCCGCGCCCGAGAGGGCCACCCCTGTGTTGTGGGTGACCGCGCTCGCTGCGACCACGGCGTCGACCAGTCGCGGGATGCTGTCGAAGTCGTTCGCGATCCCCACCGCTGCGATCCGCATCGCGGCACCGTTCGTCGCGCCGAACCTCCCGGACTCCGTCACGGGTGTGCCCGATGCGACGGCCTCGACCGCTGCCTTCGTCGACGGTCCGAGCAGGTCGTGGGATCCGCGGGCCCGCATCCCGTCCTCCCACTCGACCAGTTCGGCGGCGAGATGCCGGGCGTCGATCGCGCCGCGACGTGCGACCAGGTGGCGGGCGAGCATGAGGGCGAGCTCGGTGTCGTCGGTCACGGAGCCTGCGCGCAATCCGTGGGCGAGCGGATGCGCAGGGTCGGGCGCCTCGAACGTCGTGATGGCGCCCCACCGCTGGGCGACCGCCTGTCTCGACAGCTGCTGGGTCGGCATCCCCAGCGCGTCACCGATCGCCAGCCCGATCAGCGCACCCTCGGCCCGCTCGAGGATGCTGGTCACGCGGAAGACCCGGTCACAGCATCCACGACCGCAGCCACGGCCGTGATCTCGATCAGCGGAGCGTAGAGGGCCATCGCATCCAGCGCCCGCTGGTGGTCGAGATCGGAGAGGCCCGCGCACGCGTCGGCCGCCACCCGCACGTGCACACCGGCGTCCGCTGCCGCCAGGGCGGTGGACAGGACGCAGCAATCCGTCGACACACCGGCCAGCACGATCTCGCGGCTCCCCTCGATCGCACGGTCGAGCTCAGGTCCCCACTTGCCGAACGTCGTCGCCGATACCACGGGGTTGCCCACGATGCCGGCCGATGGCACCAGGTCGTACAGCGGATCGTCCGTCGGGACGAGCGCGAACGGCCAGAGGTCGTAGTACGGCACCCACGCATCCTCCGGAGTCTCCGGCGCCACGAAGCGTGTGCGCACGATGCGGCGCCCGAAAGCAGGGGCGAGCCGCTCGATACCGGCGGCCGCCTCCGCGAAGCGCGGCGTGAACCATGCGCTCTCCGGCTGGCCGAAGATGCGCTGCATGTCGATGACGACCAGCCAGGGCCCCGCCGGCCCTCGGGTCTCGCTCATGCGCCGTCGGCCGCCGTCGCCTGAGCGCTGTCGGCCGCTGCGATCGAGCCGGGATCGGTGTTCGTCGGAAGCTCCTCCTGGCGGCGGATGGTGCGGCGGCCGAAGATGATCACGCCCAGGTAGCCGACCACCAGCGCGACCAGGACGCCGAGATTGGCGAACGCCCAGTCGCCCTCTTTGCCGCCCAGCCCGAGCGGCCCGAGCAGGTAACCCTGCCAGCCCAGCCAGCTCGCGTACGTGTTGGTGACGAGGCCCCAGCCGAGGACCGTTCCGATGAGGATGAGCGAGATGGACAGCCACCGGACGCTCCCGTATCGTCCCCGGCTGTCGTACAACTCCTTCTCGGCGTAGTCGCGCTTGCGCAGGCTGATGTCGGCGATGAATGCACCGCACCAGGCCGCGATCGGAACGCCGAGGGTGATGAGGAAGCCCTGGAACGGGCCGATGAAGTCGCTCGCGACGAACACGACGTAGATCGCGCCCAGGGTCATCAGGATCCCGTCGATCCCCGCCGCCACGAACCGCGGCACCCGGACACCCGCGCTGAGCATGGCGAGCCCCGACGAGTAGATGTCGAGCACGGCGCCGCCGACCAGGCCCAGCACTGCGACGATGACGAAGGGGACCAGGAACCAGATCGGGAGGATGGACGCCAGCGCGCCGATCGGGTCCATGCCGATCGCGGTGCTCAGCTTCTCCGACGATCCGGCGAGCAGGATTCCGAAGATGAGGAGGATGACCGGGGCCAGCGACGATCCGAAGGTGGTCCACCCGACGACCCCGGAGCTCTTGGCGCTGCGTGGGAGGTAGCGGGAATAGTCGGCGGCCGCATTCACCCAGCCGAGTCCGAAACCGGTCAGCATGAACACGAAGCCGCCGATGACGTGAGGCGCCGTGCCTGCGGGAAGCGCTGCGACCGCGCCGAGGTCGATGTGCCCGAGGACCAGGATGATGTAGACCACGGTCAGGACGCCTGTGACGATCGTGATCACCCTCTGCATGCGCATGATCAGGTTGAAGCCGATCACGCCTCCCGCGATGATCAGGGCCGCGACGACGATGAGCGCGACGACCTTGGTCGCCACTCCCCCCTCCCAGCCCAGCTGGGTGAAGACCGTCGCGGTCGCCAGCACGGCGAGCGCCGTCAGCACCGTCTCCCAGCCGACCGTGAGGAGCCAGGAGAGCACGGAGACCAGGCGGTTTCCGTTGACGCCGAACACCGCGCGGCTCAGTACCATCGTCGGCGCGGATCCCCGCTTGCCAGCAAGGGCGATGAACCCGCAGAGCAGGAACGAGATGACGATGCCGACGACGCCGACGATCGTCGCCTGCCAGAACGAGATCCCGAACCCGAGCAGGAACGAGCCGTAGCTGAGGCCGAAAACCGAGACGTTCGCGCCGAACCACGGCCAGAACAGATCGCGGGGGCGCCCCTTGCGCTCGCTCTCGTGGATCGTGTTCAGCCCGTTCAGCTCGACGCCGAAGCTCTGGGCTGCGCCGCCGACCACGTCGGGGCGATCCTCGTCCAGTGCGGTCATGATCGCATCACCTCTCCCACTGTGCCGGGACAGCCGTGTGTCCCGATGAACGCGATCATATTGCCGTCCGCGCCCGGGATCGAGGGTGGAGCGTAAAGCCGATACCCTGAGCGGGTGAGTTCTGCGACCTCCTTCACGCTGCCCAACCACTGGGTGCTGACGCTGATCTGCGCCGATCGCCCCGGCATCGTGCACGCGATCAGCGGCGCGATCGTCGCCGCGAGGGGCAACATCACCGAGAGCCAGCAGTTCGCGAGCCTCGACACCGGCCGGTTCTTCATGCGCCTGCAGGTGGAGTCCGATGCGACGCGGGAGGAGTTCGAGCGCGCACTCGACCCGGTCATCGACAGTTATGGGATGGTCGCCCGCCTCGACAACGTGGGGCGCCCCCTGCGCACCCTGGTCCTGGTCTCGACCGCCGCACACTGCCTCAACGACCTGCTCTTCCGCCAGCGCGCCGGCCAGCTGCCCGTCGAGATCCCGCTCGTGCTCTCGAACCACGGCACTCTGCGCGACCTGGCCGGGTTCTACGGCACCCCGTTCGAGTCCCTTCCGGTGACGGATGCTGCGGGCCGGGACGAATTCGAGGCACGCGTCCTCGAAGCGGTCGAGGAGCACGACATCGAACTCGTCGTCCTCGCGCGGTATATGCAGATCCTCTCGCCGGGTCTCTGCGAGAAGCTCGCCGGCCGGGCCATCAACATCCATCACTCGTTCCTCCCCGGTTTCAAGGGTGCGAACCCATACCGGCAGGCGCACGCCCGCGGCGTGAAACTGATCGGCGCGACGGCGCACTTCGTGACGAGCGACCTCGACGAAGGTCCGATCATCGAACAGAACGTCGTGCGTGTCGACCATTCCCGGAGCGTCGCCGAGCTCGTCGCGATCGGGCAGGACGAGGAGAGCCGCACCCTCACTCAGGCCGTCAAATGGTTCGCAGAGGCTCGGGTTCTCCTCGATGGAGCGCGCACGATCATCTTCCGCTGATCTGCCGGATACATGCTCGCCGTAGAATTGGCGCGTGACTGATGTGCGCCCTGAAGTGAAGATCGGCCCCAACGACGTCCTGAGGTTCCTCCTCGAACTGTTCGCCGTGTTCTCGCTCGCGTTCTGGGGCTTCGTCGCGTGGCCCTTCCCCTGGAACCTCGTCGTGGGCATTCTGGCGCCGGCGATCGCGATCGTGTTGTGGGCGTTGTTCCGTTCTCCGAAGGCCGTCTTCGCGATCGACCCGTTCGGGCGCGCGGTCGTCGAGATCGTCGTCATGGCGAGCGCAGCCCTCGCGTGGCTGGGGCTCGGCCAGCCGATCGTGGCCGGTGTCTTCGCCGTCGTCGCGACGGTCAGTGGCGTCATCAACGGTCGTAAGGAGTTCACATGAGCCCATCGGATGCACGGCCGCAACTGATCCACAGCGCCCGCAAGCTCGACACCGACGGTCTCGTCGACGACTTCTGGATGCTCACCGAGGGCGACAGCATCGCCCTCACCGGCAAAGGAACCGGCTGGCGCCCGTACGTGGACGGGGTGGAGGTCGTCGACGCGGGCGGCCACTGGCTGACCCCCGGGTTCATCGACCTGCATTGCCACGGCGGTGGAGGGCACCCCTTCGACGACGGCCCCGAGGAGATGCTCGAAGGCCTCGCAACCCATCGCGCGCACGGCACCACCCGGTCACTGGTCAGTCATGTCGCCAACCCGCTCGCCCAGCTTCGCGAGAGCCTGTCGATCGTCGCAGACCTCGCCGCGGTGGACCCTCTTGTGCTCGGCTCGCACCTGGAGGGACCGTTCCTCGCCGTAGAGCGCCGCGGCGCCCATGACGCGGCGTTCCTCCGCGATCCCGGCCCCGAGATGCTCGAAGAGCTTGTCGGTGCTGCGCGCGGGACGCTCCGCCAGTTCACGATCGCACCCGAGCTTCCCAACGCCCTCGAATCGATCGGCGTCCTGCTCGAAGCCGGCGTTGTGGTCTCGATCGGTCACACCGCGGCCGATTACGACCAGGCCAAGCGCGCGTTCGATATCGGGGCGCGCATCCTGACCCACACTTTCAATGCCATGAACGGCATCCACCACCGCGACCCTGGTCCGATCATCGCTGCATTCGAAGACGACAGCATCACGCTCGAGCTCATCCTCGACGGGCTCCACGTGCATCCGCGGGTCGCCGACCTCGTGTTCACGGCCGCTCCGGGCCGGGTCGCCCTCATCACGGATGCGATGGCGGCCGCCGGCGCCGCAGACGGGAACTACCGCCTCGGCTCGCTCAACGTGACCGTCAACCACGGGCTCGCGGTGCTGTCGGGCACGTCGACCATCGCCGGTTCGACGCTCACGCTCGACGTCGCCCTGCGCAACGCCGTCACCCTCGTCGGACTCGACCCGCGCATCGCCGTCGAAGCGCTCACGCTCACGCCGGCACGTGCCCTCGGGGTCGAACACCGGTTCGGGCGCCTGCACGCCGGCTATGCCGCCGACGCCGTGCTCCTCGACCACGACTGGACCGTCCGCCGCGTCTGGGCCGCCGGCCTCCCCCTCTGACGACCCCCTTCGCCGAGCACAGGAAAAAGCACCTCAAAACTCGATCTTTAGCGAGCCTTTTCCTGTGCTCGCGACGGATGCCCGGGTCAGAGGTGCTGCCAGGCGGGTTTGTTCAGCCAGGCGTAGCGGTAGTAGTCGAGGTTGCGCAGACCACTCGCCGCGGGTGCGTCGACCAGTACGGTGGCGTGCGGGTGCAGCTGGATGGCCGAGCCCGGGTTGCTGGTGGAGACGGGGCCTTCGACGGCGCCGGCCACCGCATCCGCCTTGCCCGCGCCGAAGGCGAGCAGGATGAGGTGGCGCGCCCGCAGGATCGTCCCGAGGCCCTGCGTGATGCAGTGCACCGGCACATCCGCTTCGGACGAGAAGAACCGTGCGTTGTCGCGCCGCGTCTGCTCGGTCAGCGTCTTCACGCGGGTCAGCGACGCGAACGACGACCCCGGCTCGTTGAAACCGAGGTGGCCGTCGGTGCCGATTCCGAGGATCTGCACATCCACACCGCCGGCGGCCACGATCGCGCTCTCGTAGTCCGTGCCGGCGTGCTCGATCCCGTCGAGCGCCCCATTCGGGACGTGGATGCGCGACGGGTCGAGACCGAGCGGCTCGACGACCTCGCGGGTGATCACCGAACGGTAGCTCTCGGGATGCCCTGCCGGAAGTCCGACGTACTCGTCGAGTGCGAACCCGCGGACCTGCGAGACGTCGACAGCTTCCGAAGCGACCTTCGCGGCGAGCGCGCGGTACAGGGCGAGCGGGGTCGACCCGGTCGCGAGTCCGAGGACGGCGTCAGGAGTCGACCGGATGAGCTTCACGATGGACTGCGCGGCGAGGTCGCCAGCCGCATCCTGGTCTTCGACGACGACGACTTCAGCCACTCACACCACTCCCACCAGGGCCGCGCCGACGGCAGCGGCCGGAAAACCTTCCGGGACCAGACGGACCCGGCCGGGGAGCTCGAGCGACGCCAGGAACGGCGACGATCCACCCCACGACTCGAGAACGCTGTGCACCTCGTAGAGCAGCCGGTCGCCGAGATGGCTGAGGCCGCCCCCGATGACGACCGACTCGACGTCGGCCGTGAGCACCAGGACCCGCACCGCGGATGCGATGCCTGAGGCCAGCCTAGCCTTGATGGCTTTCGCTTCGGGGTCGCCCTCGGCCGCCGCGGTGAACAGTGCGCGAACGGGTAGCGGATCGTCGGTGCGCCACTGTCGTGCGACACCCGAACCCGATGCGACGGTCTCGAGGCAGCCCCGCTGACCGCACGCGCAGATCGCTCCGTTCGGGTCGACGGGGATGTGCCCGATCTCGCCGGCGATCCCCCGGGATCCGCGCCACAGCTCGCCGTCCACGACGATGCCCGCAGCGAGGCCCGTCCCGAGGTTGAGGTACGCCATCGAACCGGTGAGGCCCATCAGGTGGTAAGCGCCGAGTGCCGCCGCTTTCACGTCGTTCTCGACGCGTACTCCGACGCCGAGCCTTCCGGCGAGCTCCCCACCGAGCTCGAGACCGTCGAACCCGAGGTTCACCGCGTGCCGGACACGACCGGACGCGCTGTCGACCAGTCCGGGGATCCCGATGCCGATCGAATCGAATCCCCCGGCAGTCAGGCCGGTCAGCTCCGCGATCCGCGCGACGGCGTTCACCGCTGTCTCTACGACCGCGGTCGAGCCGAAACCGGTGGCGAGGCGGATGCGCTGGGTCAGCAGGCCGCCCTCATCGATGGCAACCGCATCCGTCTTCGTCCCACCGATGTCGATCCCGAGTCTCACGACCCTGATCCGGACAAGTAGTGCATGAGCGCCCGGCCGATCAGGCGCGAGGCGCCGAAGGTCGCGATGTCGGCGTACTGCCGGTCGTCCGACGGCCACCCCATGTCGATGACGAGTACCGACCGGCGTTCGGCACGCAGCCGGTCGATCGCTTCGCGCGCGAAGGCGTGACGATGGTTGTCCTTGCCGATCACCAGGACGGGCGACCGGGCTGCGAGGACGAGATCGGGGTCGTCGCCCTCGGTGAAGACGACGAGCGGGTTGGCCGCGAATTCCTTGGCGGCGGGCGACCCCGGGTCGGTGAGGAGTTCGGCGAACGGACCCCACGGAGCGATCCCGACGGCGATGTTCGCGATTGTGTCGATGCGGACCACCGAGCACGGTCCGCTGAGACCACCCACCCATTCCCTCGCCGCATCCGACACGTCGAAAGCAGCGATCGCGCGGGCGAGCTCCAGCTGCGGCTCGTCTTCGGCGGTCACGAAGTCGGGGATCGCGATCTCCGCGCGATCGACCGCGAGCTGCGCGGCCAGTTCGAGCACGCGACCGGAGGCCTGGCTCACGCGCGCAGGATCGAGCCGCCGCGAGCTGATCGCGTCGAGGATCCGCGTCTCGATCGCCGCGAGTTGCGCATCCGTGTTCTCGGTTCCGATGCACAGCAGGTCGCAGCCGGCAGCCAGCGCGAGCACGGCCGCCTCAGGGATGCCGACGTCGCCGCTGGCGCCCTTCATGTCGAGCGCGTCGCTGATGATCACGCCGTCGAATCCGAGCTCGTCGCGGAGGAGGCCCTGGAGGACGGCGGCGCTCAGCGTCGCCGGGTTCTCCGGATCGATCTGCGGCAGCAGGATGTGCGAGGTCATGATCGTGCGCGCGCCCGCCGCGATGACGGCCGCGAACGGCTTCAGCTCGCGCTCACGCAGCTCGTCGAGGCTCACGTCGACGACAGGCAGCGCCAGGTGCGAGTCCTGCGCGGTGTCGCCGTGGCCGGGGAAGTGCTTGGCGCTGACCGCGATCCCCGCCGACTGCAGGCCACGGGTCCAAGCCGCACTGTGCTCTGCCACGATCTCCGGGGTCGATCCGAAGCTGCGGACGCCGATGACCGGGTTGTCCGCGTTCGAGTTGATGTCCACATCCGGGGCGAAGTTCAGATTGCAGCCGGCGAGGCGCAGTTCCCAGCCCACGAGGCGGCCCACGAACTCGGTGTACGAGAGGTCGCCGAGGCGGCCGAGCACAGCGTTGCCCGGGTAGGGTGACCCCGTGTCGTAGTAGAGGCGGGTGACGTCCCCGCCCTCCTCGTCGATCGCGATGATGGCGTTCGGGTTGGCCTCGTAGATCGAATCGGTGAGCTCGCGCAGCTGCGCCCGGGAGACGATATTCGGCCCGAAGATGCAGACCCCGCCCAGACCGTCACGGAGCCGCTCGTCCAGCCACTCGGGCAACGTCGTTCCGACGAAACCGGGCAGGAGCGTCGCCGCGACCTGGCTGCGGAGCCGGTCCGTTCGTTCGGGGGAGTCAGGGGTCTGGGTCAGTTCGGCGACGGGCGACCCGCTCACCCCTTCACCGCCCCACTGACGAGCCCGCTGGTCATCCGGCCCTGGACGAACAGGAAGAAGATGATGACCGGCACGGCGACGAGGGTGGATGCGGCCATGACCTGGCCCCAGTCGATGGCGTGACTCGAGCTCTGCTGGATGAACCCGCGCAACCAGAGCGGAAGCGTCTGGCTGGCATTGTCCGGCAGAATGACGAGCGCGACAGTGAACTCGTTCCACGCCTGGAGGAAGGCGTAGACACCGGAGGCGACGAGCCCGGGTGCGAGGAGCGGGAAGGTGATCCGCATGAACGCCTGGGTGCGGCTGAGCCCGTCGACCATCGCCGCCTCCTCGAGGTCGGCGGGGATGCCGGCGACGAAGCCGCGCAGCATCCAGATCGTGAACGGGACCACGGCGGCGATATAGAGGACGCTCACCCCGACGATCGTGTTCAGGAGGTTCAGGCTGCTCATCATCTTGTACTGGGCGATGAAGAGCCCTTCTGCGGGGAGCATCTGGATGAGAAGCACCGCGAGCACGAACGACGTGCGACCGCGGAACTTGAACCGGCTGATCGCAAGTGCCGCGAGGAAGGCGAAGATCAGGCAGAACACGACCGTGAGCACAGCGATCGCCAGGCTCATGCCCAGCGCCGGAAGGAAGGTTCCGCCCTGGAACACCGCGGCGAAGTTGTCGAAGGTTCCGCCGAACGGGAGGAACTGCGGTGTCGTGTTCTGCAGCACCACGTTCGACAGCAGAGACGAGTTCACCATCCAGTAGACCGGGAAGATCCAGATGAGCGAGAGCACGACACCGAGGATGCCGAGCAGCACACGTGAGGGCTTGAATTTACGTGATCCGGAACGCCTGTGTGTGCTACCGACTTCCACGATCGGGGCGCTGGGCGCCTCGATCGTCGTCGATGTCGCTGATGTCATGACTGGTCCTCCTTGAGCATGTTCCGCACGTAGAACCAGCTGAGGGCGATCGTGAGCGCGAGTACGAAGATCGAGACGGCGCTCGCCATCGCGAAGTCGCTCGAGCCGACGCCGAGCTGGTAGATGTACGTTCCGAGCAGGTTGGTCTCGCTGGCGATCGAACCCTTGTCCTGGAGGAGCTTGATCTGAGTGAACACCCGCAGGTCCCAGATGATCTGGAGCAGCATCACGATGCCGAGTACCGGCCGGATCATGGGAAGGATGATGAACCGGAGCCGCTGGAATCCGCGCGCCCCATCCATCTGCGCGGCCTCGAGCACCTCGCTGGACACCTGTGTCAGGCCGGCGAACACGGAGAAGGCGACGAACGGGACGCTCATCCAGACGACGATGACCATCGCCACGAAGAAGAACGACAGCGGTTCCTGAAGCCAGTTGTGGTTGGTGTAATCGAACCCGGCGGCGGTGAGTAGCCAGTTGATGACTCCGCGGCGCCAGTCGAACAGCCAGTTCCAGACGGTCATGGCGGCGACGACGGGCATGGCCCAGGCGAGCAGCAGGCTGATCTGGACGATGATGCGTACGACAGCGTTGACGGCGTTCATCAGGAGGGCGAACAGCACACCGACGACCACGGTGACGGATGCGGTCACCAGGCAGAATGCGATCGAACGGGCGACGACGATCCAGGTATAGGGGTCCGAGAACAGTGTGATGTAGTTCTGGAACCAGACGAAGGGAGCCGGTCGGCCGAACTGCTGGGCCAGACCGAAGCTCTGGGTCGAGGTGACGAGCTGCCATACGAGTGGGTAGCCGAGGGCGAGCACGAGGATCGCGACGGAAGGGACCAGCAGCCAGTAGGCGGTGAGGCTGCGCCTGCGGCGCGGGGGCTTCGTCTGCGGCCGTGCGACTTTGCCCGTCACGGCGTTCTGTGTGGTTGTCACGTCTGTCCTCCTTCCAGGTGTTTCTTGTGGAGCAGGGTTTGGGAGCGCGGGGACGCCGCGCTCCCAAACCTACTGAGGGGGTCGATGCAGAACGACTACTTCTTGTTCAGCATCGGGGTGATCTTCGCGTCGTACTGCTGGGCCAGGGCCTTCAGGTCGGACGCGTCACGGATCTTCGAGAAGAACTCCTCCATGACGTTGCCGGCCTCGACCGACGCCCATCCGGGAGCGGCCGGGGTCAGCTTGGAGTTCGACGACGAAGCGATCAGGGCCTTAGCGAACTGGTCGTCGCCGAGCGAGTCGACGTACTTGCTGTTCGCCGGTCCCAGGCCGTTCTTGCCGAGCATCTCCTGGTAGGTCTTCGAGAACATGATCTTCAGGAGGGTCTTGGACAGGCCGGGGTTCTTGCTCTTGGCCGAGATTCCGATGTTGGAGCCACCGGCGAAGACCGGGGCCGGCTTGCCGTCGTTGCCCGGGAGCACGAAGGTTCCGAAGGTGTTGTCGTTCCACGTGCGAACGGTCTTGCCGTCCTTGGTGGATGCGTCACCGAGGGACCAGTGCGCCCAGCCCGGAGCCATGATGGTGGCCGCGGAGAGCGAGGTCGGCGTGGTGCTGTTGTCGGCGTTGGTGCTCACGTCGCTGTCGTTCAGGTAGATGTACTGGTTGCTGTCCTTGGCGTCGTTCGGCGCCTTGGATGCGTTCTTGTACAGGTCCTGCAGCTGCTGGAGACCCTTCAGCGACTTGTCGGACTCGAGCGTGGCGGTCCACTTGCCGCCCTTCTCGGTCGCGATGTCACCACCGTTGGCGAAGATCCACGAGATGCCGTCGCGCCAGTCCTGGCCGCCGAGGTAGAAGCCCGAGAAGTCCTTGATGGCCTTCGGGTTCTTCTGCGCGATGGTGGCGACGTCCTGGTTGAACTCGTCGAGCGTGGTCGGGACGGTGACGCCCGCAGCGGACCAGACGTCCTTGCGGTAGAACATGTAGCGCGAACCGAAGTAGTACGGCAGCGTGTAGTTCTTGCCGCCGACCTTGCCGGCGTCGACGAACGACTGCAGCAGGTCGGATCCACCCAGCTCCTTGTACATGTCGGAGATGTCGAGGAACGCGCCGACGTTGGTGAACGTCGGGGACTGCGTGTTGCCCATCTCGGTCACGTCGGGAGTGTTGTTCGCATCGGGCAGGGCGGTCGTCAGCTTGGTGACGATGTCGCTCCAGTCCTGCTGCTCGATCTTGAGGGTGGCGCCGGTCTCCTTCTTGAACTCGTCCTTCAGGTAGGTGCGAAGGGGGTCGGGAGTGTCTGCGCCGACGAGCCACAGGGTGACCGTCTTGCCCTTTCCGTCCGTGCTCGGTGCGCCTCCGGGAGCGGCGGAGCAACCTACGAGCACGAGAGCGGAAGCTGTTGCCACAGCGGCGAGGCCAACGAGCTTTCTCTTCATTGCTTTTCCTTTCTTGGGTGGTCGATGTGTGCGTTTGCCACATCGTTGGTGCGAGGGGTCGGTCCTGGCTGGTTCCGGTTCTGGGCGTTGCTGTGTTACGAGACCCCGAGTTGTCCTGAGAGGACGAGAACGGCCGCGCCGCGCAGGAGGATGTCCTGCCCCTGCGTGGTCATCCGCAGCGTGAGATTGCCGTGGAATTCGGCCATCGTCCTGTTGCGGAGCGTTTCGATGGTCGCCTGGGCGAGCGGGCCATCAAGCAGTTCGGTCGGGCCGCTCAGGACGATCTCGGAGAGATTGAGCGCGCCGACGACGGGGGCGAGGGCGATGCCGAGGCGCTGCCCCGCCTCCCGCAGAATGGGTCCGGCCGAGCCGCCCGCGGCTTCCGCTTCATGGATGCGCTGCTCGAGCAGCGGCACGGCGAGCCAGTGTTCGAGCACCTGGTCGCGGTTGTAGGTGACTTCGAGTCCGAGGTCGGTTCCGACCATGACCTGGCCGATCTCGCCCGCGGCGAAACGGCTTCCGTAGACGAGGGCTCCGGCGACGAGGAGCCCGGCACCGACGCCGTGCCCGATGGTCACGAGCATCATGTCGCCGGCGGCGTCACCGTAACCGTGCTCGGCGAGGACGGCTACGTTCGCGTCGTTGGCCACGACCACCGGCAGTCCGGTCCGGGCATGGAGGGTGTCCTGCAGGCGCTCGTCGACCCAGCCGAGGTTGGGGGCGGTGAGCACGGTTCCGGAGAGGTCCACGACACCGGGCGACCCGACGCCGATGCCGAGGATGGGAGCGGTGGCGAGTGCGACGAGCTGGTCAGTGAGGGCGACGACCTTTGCCGTGGCCTCGGCGCCCGTGCTGGCCGCCAGCGGGATCTCTGCGCGTTCGAGGATCTGGCCGTCGAGGTCGAGCACGGCGCCGCGGAAGGTCGTGTGCTCGCTGAGGTCGATGCCGATGATCTGGTACGCACTGCGGTTGATGTCGAGCAGAACGGCCGGCTTGCCCGGCCGGGCCGATTCGCGCTGACCCAGTTCGACGACGAGTCCCTCGTTGAGGAGTTCCGCAACCAGGTCGGATATCGTGACGCGCGTGAGGCCGGTTTCGCGGGCGATATCCGCTCGGCTTCGTTCACCTGCGCGGTAGAGCGTCTGCAGTACGAGCGAGCGGTTGTGGCTCCGTGCATGCTCGGGGAGGACCTTCGCCTTCGGACGCAGCGCCCGGCCCGGCGCCATGCCGGTGGCCAGTTGCGCGTGGGAGGTCTCCAGTGTTGAAGTCCCTCGCTCCGATGCGGTCATGTTTGTTAGTAAAGCTTACGAACAAAATATTCGCAAGCTGTCGACGCCGATTTTCCCTGTGTTTACCAACTCGTAACAAACACGTCTTCCGGTCCATTCGATTCGCCGGTCCGGCCCTCTAGAGTCGAACGGCTGCCATCGCGGCAGCGACGTGAAAGGACTCGGATGCCAACCCCACAACTCCGCATCACCGCGGCAATCGCTGCCGCCGCCGGACTCGCCCTGCTGCTCGCCGGATGCGGCGGGACAGCGCAGGCGGCACCCAAGACTCCCAAGGCCACCCATTCGGCCGTAGCTTCCGCGCAGACCAAAGGAGAGGCCTGTGACATCCTGGCGACCGCGTACAAGACGCTCAGCGATCTCAACTCGCCCGCGAACGTCGCGGCCATGAAGGCCGACCCGGCGAAGGCGCTCGCAAACCTCAAGACGCTGAAGTCGACCGTCTCCGACGCGGCGGACAAGGTCAGCGAGCCGACGGTCAAGAAGTCCGCAGACTCGGTCACGAAGACGGTGACGGTCTACGTGAACGACATCGTCGCGATCGCCTCGCACCCCGTGGGCGCCGACACGTCGAAGCTCGGCAAGGAGATCGGCGACCTGTCGACGTCGCTCATCGCCGTCGGCAAGACCTGCAGCTGACGCGAACGCCTAGGGCGATCGGCGCACCAGCTGTGTCCCAGCGCACTGGGTCTACCACGTGCGGCGGGACACAGCTGGTGCGGTGACCAAGAACGGGACTAGCCCAGGCGCGCCTGCAGGTTCTCCGCCAGCGACGCGAGGAACTCCTCGGTCGTCTGGTACGGCTGCTCGGGTCCGACGAGCAGTGCCAGGTCCTTCGTCATCTTGCCGGACTCGACCGTCTTGATCACGACGTCCTCGAGGGTGTGCGTGAAGTCGATCAGGTCCTGGTTGCCGTCGAGGTGTCCACGGTGCGCCAGCCCACGGGTCCACGCGTAGATCGAGGCGATCGGGTTGGTCGAGGTCGGCTTGCCGGCCTGGTGCTGACGGTAGTGACGCGTCACGGTCCCGTGCGCGGCCTCCGCCTCGACGACCTTGCCGTCGGGGGTGGTGAGCACGCTCGTCATGAGGCCGAGCGAGCCGAAGCCCTGCGCGACGGTGTCGGACTGCACGTCGCCGTCGTAGTTCTTGCAAGCCCAGACGTAGCCGCCCTCCCACTTGAGGCTGGAGGCGACCATGTCGTCGATGAGGCGGTGCTCGTAGGTGAGTCCTGCATCCGCGAACTTCGCCGCGTACTCGGCGTCGAAGACCTCCTGGAACAGGTCCTTGAAGCGGCCGTCGTAGGCCTTCAGGATCGTGTTCTTGGTCGACAGGTACACCGGGTAGTTGCGGTCGAGGCCGTAGTTGAACGACGCGCGCGCGAAGTCGCGGATCGACGCATCCTGGTTGTACATGGCGAGGGCGACACCGGCGCCGGGCGCCTGGTAGACCTCGAACGACTTGGCCTCGCCGCCGTCGGACGGCTGGAAGCTGATCGAGAGGGTGCCGGGGCCGTCGAAGGTGAAGTCGGTCGCACGGTACTGGTCGCCGAAGGCGTGACGGCCGATGACGATGGGCTTGTTCCAGCCCGGGACCAGACGCGGGATGTTCGAGATGATGATCGGCTCGCGGAAGACGACGCCGCCGAGGATGTTACGGATCGTCCCGTTCGGGCTCTTCCACATCTTCTTCAGGCCGAACTCTTCGACGCGCGCCTCATCGGGCGTGATCGTCGCGCACTTCACGCCGACACCGTGGCGCTGGATGGCGTGCGCCGCGTCGATCGTGATCTGGTCGTCGGTCTCGTCGCGCTTCTGGATCGACAGGTCGTAGTACTCGAGGTTCACATCGAGGTACGGGTGGATGAGCGAATCTTTGATGGACTGCCAGATGATGCGAGTCATCTCGTCGCCGTCGAGCTCGACGACGGTGCCTTCAACCTTGATCTTTGCCAATGGGTCTCCTCAAGTCTGTGCCGTGTTTTGGCCACGAACAGCTTACCCGAGCCAGGCAACTATCTTGACGTCGAGACAAATCTGCTGCCCGCTTTGTGTTCGCCCTGAGTGAGGAATGCATCCGCTGTCAGCGGAATTGCCGACTATGCCGGGATCGGCCGCGCACGTTACCCTTTCGTTATGGCTGAGTTGAGACTTGAAGAGCTGAACGCGTCGAACATCGTCGCGGCGAACGCATTGAGCCTGAAGCCCGGTCAGGAGCAGTTCATCACCCCTGTCTCCTACTCGGCCGCGGCCGCGGTGAACGATCCGGCGACCACCTGGCAGCGCGTGGTGAGCGACGGCGACGACGTCGTGGGCTTCGTCATGGGCAGTTTCGACGCGAACGCGGAGCACGAGGAGTTCACCTCGATCCTCTGGCGCATCAACGTCGACGCCGACGACCAGGGCCGGGGTATCGGCACCTTCGCGGTGGAGGCTCTCGCCGGTGAAGCGCGCGCCCGCGGCAAGGATCGTCTCTTCGTCATCTGGGAACAGGGCGAACTCGGCCCCGAGGCGTTCTTCGTCCGAAGCGGTTTCAAGCCGATCGGTGAGACCCAGTACGGCGAGACCATCGGCGCGCTCGACCTCTGACCGGCCGCGACCGGCCCGAAACGGTGCAACCCGACCAGACGTTCGCCGAGCACGTGCTCTCGATCGTCGAGACCATCCCGCCCGGCCACGTCATGACCTACGGCGATATCGCTGCGACCCTCGGATCGCGGGGGGCGCGCGTCGTAGGGCAGGTGATGGCCTATTACGGAGCGGATGTGCCCTGGTGGCGCGTCATCCGCGCGAGCGGGCATCCGCCGATGGGACACGAGCAGATCGCACTCGAGTACTATCGCGCAGAGTCGACACCGCTTCTCGGGGTCGGCTCCGACGCCGGCTACCGCGTCGACCTCCGCGTCGCGCGCTGGCGCCCGTGAGCGATGTCATCCCCTAGGTTGGGAACATCGATACCGCAGGCTGATGATTCCCACAGCCGCGACCACGAGACTGGAGTACCGACCTTTCAGGAGCCTCAGTGAAATCAGCCAGGATCGCCATCGCATCCGTCGCGAGCGCGCTGCTCGTCGCCACGCTCGGCGGATGCTCGGCCCTCCAGTCGCTCTCCCCCAGCGTGTCGAGCGACATCTTCGCTTCGAAGAGCGATTTCACCACCGCGGCCACAGCCGCGTTCGGTTCACCGGGCTGGCTTCCGGACGACGCCACGACCATCCGGGTGGACTTCCAGACCAATGGGAGCGACGCCATCCTCACGTACACGTCGAAGAAGCACTTCGCACCCGGCACCTGCACGGCGAGCGCGCCGGTTCCGAAACCGCCCATCCAGGACTCCTGGTGGCCGGTCGACACTGTCGCCAAGACGGCCGTCTCGTGCACCGGCGGCTGGCGCGCGTTCGTGATCGGCGATCAGGTCTACGCGGCCAAGGGCCAACCGTCCTGAGTCCGTCCGCGGCTACGAATCCGTGACCGGCACAGGCGCGGCGTGCACCGGAATGGTGAGTTCGATGATCGTGCCGAGGCCGGAGACACTCTTCGTGTCGAAGTGACCGTCGACGGCTTCGACCCGGTCACGCACGCCGCCCAGTCCGCCGCCCGGGGTGACCACCGCTCCGCCGTGGCCGTCGTCCTTCACGACGACGGACACGGTCCCACCCGACCGCGTCACGGTCACGCTGCAGTTGCGTGCTTCGGCGTGCTTCGCCGCGTTGGTGAGGCATTCGGCGACGACGAAGTAGATCGTCTCCTCGACCACGTCCGGCAGTCTCTCATCGAACGCCACCGTCACCTCGACGGGAACGTGGCTGCGCAGCGCCAGCTCGGACAGTGCCGATCGCAGGTCGCCATCGGTCAGGACGGTGGGATGGATGCCGCGGGCGAGTTCACGCAGCTCGCGCAGTGCCTCCGCCAGCTGGGCTGAGGACCGCTCGAGGTCTCCCGCCACCTCCGCGTTACCGGCCTCCTGCGCCTTGGACGTGGCGATCCGGAGCCCGATCGCCAGCGAGACCAGGAGCTGTTGCGACCCGTCGTGCAGATCACGCTCCAGCCGTCGCCGGGCGTTGTAGCCTTCCTCGACGATGCGCAGGCGGGACTCGCGGACCTCCTGGAGCGTGCGTTCCAGCCTGGCGCGAAGCCGGTCGTTGTCGACCGACAGCAGCAGGGCCGATGACACGGCGTCGAGAAGCCGGGTGTCCTCGCTGAGCGCCACGTCGTGCTCGATCAGCGCGATCGGGTCGTCTTCCGCACCGATCGCCAGGGTCGACCGTCCCGGGCGCACCGCCGGCAGGTCGTGCGGCATCGGCTCGCCGTCGGAGGTCTCGTAGCCGCGGCTGTGCTCATCCCACCAGTAGACGCGCAGCGACGTGTCCCGCAGCGAGTCGGCGAGGCTCTTCTCCCAGAGCCCGCGATCGACTTTGTCGCGGGCGACGATGACCAGGTCCGCGACGCGCGAACGGAGACCGCGGGTGTACATGACGCCGGCGATGAAGCTGATCGGCACGAGCGCGATCGCGAATGGCGGGACGAACTCGAACGGCTCGGGGACCTGCAGGCCGAAGATGTAGCCGATGGCGTCCTGCACCGACGCATACGCCCACAGCAACAGGGCGACCGGCATGATGAACGCGACCCGACGGGCGGGCAGCGTGCTCCCGAACCAGCGGATCGCCAGGCGCACGGCCACCGTCACGATCAGCGACACGCCGATCACGCGCCAGGCGGCGCCGAGCACGCGGTCGACATCGGCGTTGGGGAAGACGGCGAAGAAGTTGGGCACACATCCGCAGTCGTTCGCCGCCGGAGCATAGACCAGGAGGATTCCGACGAACCGGATGGTGAACAGCCCGAGCGCCGCGATCACGAGCCCGCGGTCGAAGCGGGAGACGAGGCGGCCCGACGGGTAGCAGAGGGCGAGGATGCCGACCAGCACGGCCCAGAGGTCGGTAACCCCGGACACGACCGGCCACACCCATCCGACCGAGCGCGCGATCGGGCCCCAGGACCCTGCCGACCAGAAGATCGAGGCGCCGACCATCAGCCAGCCGGGCGACGGGCGCGGAACGATACGCCAGGCGATGGGCGCGCAGACCGCGTAGACAAGGCCGACGACGACGAACGTGGTGTCCCAGCCGACGCCGTGCGGGCGATCGCCGTAGTCGTTGGCGATCAGACCGGCGAGCTGGCCGCCCGCGTTGCCCGCGACAGCGATCGCAACCGCGATCCCGCGGACCCAGTGGCGCGCCATCCGCTCCCCCTCAGGCCCCGCGGCCGAGGTAGCGCAGCACGGCGAGGACCCGCCGGTGTCCCTCCGCAGAATCCTCGACGTCGAGTTTCGACATGATGTGCCCGATGTGGGTCTCGACGGTGCGCAGACTCAGGTGGAGTGCGGATGCGATGCCCTGGTTCGACCGGCCCTCGGCCATCAGGGTGAGAACGTCTCGCTCGCGTTCCGAGAGCGAGCCGAGGGCGTCGCCGGACACGCGGCCGGCGACCAGTGCGGCGACGACCTCGCTATCGACGACCGAGCCGCCCGAAGCGACGGTGCGCACAGCGCGCACGAGGGTGTCGGCGTCGGCGACACGGTCCTTGAGCAGGTAGCCGGTACCGCTTCCGGCGCTCATCGCCCGGATCGCGTACGTCGCGGTCGTGTACATCGACAGGAGGAGCACGCCGACAGTCGAACCGCGGTGCCGGAGTTCCTCGAGCGCGCGGAGACCCTCGTCGGTGTGCGTGGGCGGCATCTTGATGTCGAGCACGACCGCATCCAGTGAGTCGTCCACCTCGGTGAGTGCGAGCAGTTCCTCGGCCGACCCGACGGAGGCGACGACCTCGATGCCGCCGGAGCGCAGGATCTGGCCGATCCCTTCACGGAGCAGGACGGCGTCGTCCGCGATCGCCACCCTCACGACGTCGGTCACCCGGCCCCCCTTCGTGGCACCACCATCGGTCACCCCAGAACGTTGCGTATCGCGTCGCCGGTGAGTTCGCCTTTGTTGATGAACCCTTCGGCGCCGCTGTCCTCCACCCGTGTGCCGTAGTCGCGCAACGCCCGGCTCGAGGTGAGCACGACGGCGGCGCCCGACTCGTGGAGCGCAGGAACGAGGTCGAATCCGATCGTATCGGGAAGTCCGATGTCGAGGAGCACGAAATCCGGGTTCAGCTGCCGGGCGAGTTCGAGACCCCCGACTCCCGTGGCTGCTGCCCCGACGACGGTGAACTTCTCGAGCTGAAGCAGCTCCCTGGCCTGCTCACGGAATCGCGCGTGGTCGTCGACGATCACAACGCGCAGGTTCATGCATCGATTCTTCGCCACCGGCACCGACCCGCGCATCCGAGCTAGCACGCATCTGCAATGGGGTGATCGCTCCGATGCCCGGCAGCCCGGACAGGAGCAACATCGATTGTGCGCCGACCAGAACCCGAGGGATCACCTGCGTGGCCCGACACGCAGGATCCCCTGGTCGCACGACGAGGAGGACGAGTCCAGATGTACGCCGAGGCACGACGAACCAGCAGGTCCGGCGCGCACACGCCCACCGAGTTCGACCGCATGGACGAACTGGCAGGCCGTTTCGGCACCCCGCTCCTCGTGCTCGACCCGAACCGGGCGCGCATCCGATATCGCGAACTACAAGCGGCGTTCCCGTTCGTGCGGTTCCACTACGACGCGAGCGCGCTCGCCCATCCCGCTGTGATCACAGCGATCGCCGAGTGCGATGGGTTCTTCGAGGTCTCCGAAGAGGGCGCGCTCGCGGCGGTCCTGGCCTCCGGGGTCGATCCGGTGCGGGTGGTCCACACCCATCCGGTGAAGCATCCGCAGGACCTGCTGGCCGCCTACAACGCCGGCGTGCGCATGTTCGTGGTCGATTCGCAGACCGAGCTGGAGAAGTTCGTCGGCTACCCGGATGATGTCGCACTGATCCTGCGTGTGCGTTTCCCTGATGCGCGCGAACGCCGCGTGCCGACGATCGTCCACGGCATCGCGATCGACGAGGCCGCGAGCGCGGTGCGGTTCGCTGACAGTCTCGGCGTGCGCGTCGACGGGTTCAGTCTCCATCTCGGCGGTCACCGAGGCGCGCAGCCGTACGCCGCGGCCATCGCGCGAGCGCTCGGCCTGATGGTCGAACTCGAGAACGCTCTCGCGCGCCGGTTCGACATTCTCGACCTCGGCTCCGACTTCCCCGCGGCCGCGCACGGTTCGGCGGTCGAACTCGCAGAGGTCGCCCGCGCCGTCCGCACCCTTCTGCTGCCGATGAAGGACCGGCTCACGGTACTGGCCGAACCCGGGCGCCTCGTCGCATCCCGATGCCTGACCCTGGTGACCGACACCTCGCACAGCACCGTCGATTCAGCAGAGGCCAGCGAGTCGATCGATGCCGGCGCAAGCCTCGTCGTGGTCGACGGTCGCCGGGATGAGTCCGGCGCCTTCTTCCGCGTCCTCACCGACACGCGTCACCGAATCTTCCACTCCGGACGGCAGTCCCTCGAGACCCGGGCGGCGGCGGGCTGACTCAACCCCACCCTCCGCAGCCTCGGTGGCGGGAGCACCTGGTCCCATCGCTCCCCGCCTTGCACGACGGAACGCCCTTCCCCGGCTTCGGGAAGGGCGTTCTGCTCTGTCGTGTGGCAAATGCGGACCCTGGTCCCAGGTGAGCACCTCACCAATATTCGTGATTTTCTTCGCCGTCGCGTGATCATCGCCGGTCGCGCGCGTGCCCCTTTATGAGCACTCAGTTGGGTGCTTCGTCTCGTTCGGTCCCCGACCGATCGTAGGCGAAAACCAAAGGGACGGAATCCTCTCGGCGTGCAATTCAGCGCAAACGGCGAAAGCCCTTCAGGGTTACGCGATCACCCGCAAGAAGGAGCGGGAACTGAGCCGTCAAATTACCAGTAGCCGTCGACATATTTCGAGCATGGCTGTGGCGACCTTGTTTTCGGGATCGACGGGATTCCTTCGGAGCATTGTCGTCGTGCTGCTCATCGGCGGTACCAGCGTCGCTGTCGGCGGTCAGGCTTTCGCGGTAGCGAATGAGCTGCCTACCAACGTGTACGACCTGGTTGCCGGCGGTCTACTCGGAGCGATTCTTGTGCCAGAGATCGTTCGATCAACCAAGGCCCCCGGCGGTGGAGATCTCGATCGCCTCCTCACGCTTACGATCGTCGGGGCATTGCTCCTGACGCTCGCGTTGACCTGGCTCGCGCCCGCCCTGGTACGTGGTTTTGCCTAAGGGTGGCCCGAGCGTTGGATCTCGTTGGCGACAATGATGGCCTACTGGTGCATCCCGCAAGTCTTCTTCTTCGTGGTATTTTCGGTGCTCGGACAGATCCTGAACGCTCATCGCGTCTTCGGGCCATACGCATGGGCACCGATCGCCCTCAATGTCGTCTCGGTTCTCGGCCTCGGTCTCTTTGCCCTCATCTTTCCGAGAGAAAACGCCGCGGTTGGGCAGTGGACACCCACCATGGTGGCACTTCTCTGCGGGACAGCGACTCTCGGAGTTGCCGTCCAGTCAGCGATTCTCCTTCCGGCGCTTCGTCGCATCGGCTTCCAGTTCGGCTTTCGAGGGCTGAAAACAACCGGTCGCACCGCCGGGCTCGCATTCGTTGGGGTCCTAGCGGGACAGGCGGCCTACCTCGTCGTAAGCAATGTCGCGAACCTCAGCGGCGCGCGCCTACACGATGCCGGCACTGTTGGAGCAAGTCTCAATTCGCTGAACAACGCCTACCTCGTGTCCCTACTCCCACACGGCGTTCTCGTGGTCGCGATCAGCACTTCTCTGTTCACCCAGGTGAGCCACAGCGCCGCCTCACGAGATTTCGACACTGTAGCTGCCGACACTGTCAACTCGACCAGCCAGATTGCATTCGTCTCAGCGTTGTTCACAACGATTTTCATCACGAGCGGAACACTCATCGGGAGCGTGCTGTGGAACTCTCCCGTCATCGGAAGCGTTCTCGTTCTCTTATCGATAGGGATGACCGGGTTCAGTCAGACGTATGCAATGAACCGCTCCGCACTTGCCCTCCGGTCGGGTTCCAGCGTGTTGGTGACACAGACCACAGTCGCTCTCATTACCGCCCTGAGCGCGGGCGCAGCCCTCCTCGTGCCGGTGGCGATGGCCGTCCCGGTCATCGCCACCGGAATTTCTGTCGCCAATCTCGTCGGCGGACTTGTCAGCACCGCGCTGGTTACCCGCACCCTCAGAAAACTAGGTGTTCAGATCACCACCGCATCGCTCCTCCGCCCACAACTCTCGATGACGCTCAGCTCGATTGTCGTGTCGTCTCTCGGTTTCGCTGTGGTCAATACGGGAATCGGAATCCCAGAGAATTGGTGGGTACGTGCCGGACTCCTGGTCACCGTTGTGATTCTCACACTTCTCGCAGTACTCACGTCCGCCTGGTTGACCAACGGCGGCCTGGCGCGAAACTGGAGCAGAGCGATCTGGAAATCGATGGTCCGATTCGTTCAGCGAGAAACGCAGTAGTTCAACTTCGTCGGAGCAGCCCACCCGCCTCCGGGGTCGGGCGGGCTGCTCTCGGATCAGACCAGCGAGTCGCGCCACGCGGCGTGGAGCTGCGCGAAGCGTCCCGTGCCGCCGATCAGGTCGTCCGGCGTGCCGTCTTCGACGATCCGTCCGTGCTCCATGACCAGTACGCGATCGGCGATGGCGACCGTCGACAACCGGTGCGCGATGATCACCGCCGTCCGGTCGGCGAGCAGAGTCTGGAGCGCCTGCTGCACCAGCCGCTCGCTCGGGATGTCGAGCGAACTGGTCGCCTCGTCGAGGATCAGCACCGACGGGTTGGCGAGGAACGCGCGCGCGAACGAGATGAGCTGGCGCTGCCCGGCCGAGACACGACCTCCTCGCTTGTTCACGTCGGTGTCGTAGCCGTTCGGGAGCCCGCGGATGAAATCATCCGCGCCGACTGCTGCGGCCGCCTCGATGATCTCCTCGCGCGTCGCGTCCGGCTTGCCGAGAGCGATGTTGTCCGCGACCGAGCCGCTGAACAGGTACGCCTCTTGGGTCACCATCACGATCGCGCGACGGAGGTCCTTCGGATGCAGGTCGCGCAGGTCGACGTCGTCGAGGCGCACCGTACCGCTCGACGGGTCGTAGAACCGCGAGATGAGCTTCGCGAGCGTCGACTTGCCGGCGCCCGTCGACCCGACGAGTGCGATCGTCTGCCCGGCGGGGATGTCGAGCGTGAAGTCAGGCAGGATGACCCGGTCCTTCTTGTACGCGAACCGAACGTCGTCGAAGAACACGTGGCCGCGCGACTCCCAGAGGTCGACCGGTCGCGAGGGATCGGGAACCGTCGGCTCCTCCTCGAGCACGCCCGAGATCTTCTCGAGTGCCGCTGCCGCCGACTGGTAGGAGTTGTAGAACATCGCCATCTCCTCCATCGGGTCGAAGAAGCGCCTGGTGTACAGCAGCGCCGCGAGCAGCGCACCGATCGCCAGCTGGCCGTCGGCCACCCGGAACCCGCCGACGAGCAGGACGATCCCGACGGTCACATTGCCGATCATCACGAGTCCGGGGTCGAAGATCCCGAACAGCTGGATGACCCGCGCGTTCACATCGCGATAGTCCTCGACGAGGCCGCCGAACTCCTTCTCGTTGCGCTTTTCTTTGCGGAACGCCTTGACGGCGCGGATCCCCGTCATCGTCTCGACGAAGTGGACGATCAGCTTCGCCGAGGCGACCCGCGAGATGCGGAACAGCTTCTGCGAGCGCACCTGGAACCAGCGCGTCAGGAGGTACAGCGGCAGCAGCGAGCACACCAGGACCACGCCGCTCACCCAGTCGAGGGTGAACATCGCGATCGCGATGAACAGCATGTACAGGAAGCCCTGGACGAGCTGGTTGATACCCGAGTCCAGCAGCTCGCGGATCGAATCGAGGTCGCTCGTCTGGCGGGAGATGATCCTGCCGGACGTGTACGACTCGTGGAACTCGAGGCTCAGCTTCTGGGTGTGCAGGAAGACGCGCTTGCGCAGGTCGATCAGGATCGCCTGGCTGATGCGCGCACTCAGCACGGTGTACCAGGCGATGAGCCCAGCCCCGATCACACCCGTGATCATGTAGGCCAGACCGGCCGCCGCAACCGGGAACCAGTTGTTGTCGATCAGCGCGGGCAGGCCGTTGTCGATCCCGAACGCAATGATCGCCGGGCCCGCGACCTGCGCGGCAGTGCTGACGACGACGACGATCATCGTCAGCACCAGTCGCATGCGCAGCGGATGCAGCAATGAGCCGAGCAGACGCAGCGAGCGCTGTCGGATCTGGCGGCTCTCGGACTTCGTGAAGTCGTTGCGTTCTTCGCCCTCGACTCCAACTACGGTCGTCACAGGTTCGCCTCCTGAAGGATGTCTTCGGTTTCTTCGTCCTCGAGGCTCGAGATGACGAAACGGTAGTGCTCGCTGGTCATGAGCAGATCGTGGTGGGTGCCGACGGCGGTGATGCGTCCGCCCTCGAGGAGCGCGACCCGGTCGGCGAGCATGACGGTCGACGGACGGTGGGCCACGACGAGCGCAGTGGTGGCCGCCAGGACCCGCCGCAAAGCAGCCTCGACGAGTGCCTCCGTGTCGACGTCCAGCGCGGAGAGCGGGTCGTCGAGCACGAGCACGGACGGCTTGGCCGCGACCGCGCGCGCGAGCGCCAGCCGCTGCCGCTGCCCACCGGACAGGCTCAGCCCCTCTTCACCGACTTTCGTCTCGGTGCCGTCCGGAAGGTCGTAGACGAACCCGGCCTGCGCGATCTCGAGCGCCTCGGTCAGCTGCGCATCCGCCTCAGCCGAGTTCACGTCGAGGTCGTCGCGCCCCAGCAGGACGTTCTCACGCACGGATGCCGAGAAGAGCGTTGCGTCCTCGAACGCCATGGCGAGGTACCTGCGGAGGTCGTACCGGGTGAGGTCACGCACATCCACACCATCGATCCGGATGCTCCCACCGGTCACGTCGTAGAGGCGCGTGGTGAGCGCGGTCAGGGTCGACTTGCCGGAACCGGTCAGTCCGACGAGCGCCATGGTCTCCCCGGGCTCGACTGTGAGATCGATCCCATCGAGCAGGTCCGGGAAGCGCTCGGGCGAGTCCTGGTAGCGGAAGTGGACGTTGTCGAAGACGAGCTCACCGCGAGGTTCCGCGATCGTCTTCGGGTTCTCGGGATCGGTGATCGAGTTGACGGTGTCCATCACATCGAAGAACCGGTCCGCAGCGGTCCGGGTGTCGAAGGTCATCGACAGCAGGAAGCCGATGGACTCCACCGGGAACCGCAGCACGGTCGCGGTCGCGAAGAACGCGACGAGCTCACCGACGGTCAGCTGGCCTTGTGCCGCGAGCCAGACGCCGACCACCAGGCACAGGCCGAACGCGACGTCGGGCACGAGCAGCAGCCACAGCCAGATGCCCGCGATCGCTTTCGCCTTCTCGATCTCGGTTCCGCGAAGCTGCTCGGCCTGCGTCTCGAAGTTCTTGAGGGCGTGCTTGCCGCGGCCGAACGCCTTCAGGACGCGGATGCCGTGGACCGACTCCTCGACCGCGGTCGCGAGATCGCCGGCCTGGTCCTGGCTGCGACGTGCGATCGTCGAATATTTACCCTCGAAGATGAACCCGTAGATCCACACCGGGATGGAGCAGACCAGGAAGATCAGCCCCAGCAGCCAGTTCCAGACGATCAGGATGCCGAAGCCGACGACGATCGTGATCACGTTCACGACGATCAGCACCAGGCCGAACGAGATCCAGCGGCGGATCAGGTTCAGATCGCTCACGGCGCGCGAGAGCAACTGGCCGCTCGGCCAGCGGTCGTGGAAGCCGACGGGCAGGTCCTGGAGCTGCGCGTAGAGGCCGTTGCGCATCTTGGCTTCGACGTGGGTTCCTGGCGTGAGCACGAACCAGCGACGGAGCGAGATGAAGACCGCTTCGGCGGCCCCGAGGCCGACGACGAGCAGCGCGGCCGGCCAGACCTGCGAGGCGTCGCCGGTGGCGAGCGGGCCGTCGACCAGCCAGCGGAGCACCTGGGGGATGCTCAGTGCGACGAGGCTCGCGAGAAGCGCGGCGACCATGCCGAGCATGATGCGCGGCAGGGCCGTCTTCGCGAACGGGAAGATGCGCATCAGTGTGCGGAACGTGCCCATGGCGGGCGCGGATTCTCGGGGTGGGTGCTGGTGTCCAGCTGGTGCAGACATAGGAGACCGGTTTCTTGTGAGATGTGGCGGTGGAGCTGTGTGGAGTGATTCGGGTCGGCGAAGCGCCGGAGAGCGCGCTGAGGCGCCGGACGAAGGGTCGGTATGGCAGGTCCGTCGCGGACCCGGATCGAATGCCGGCCGGAGGCCGGAAGAGCGCTGGCCTCGGGGACTTACCGGGCTGCTTCGAGTGCCGGGGACGCAATCGGACGCTGCCGGAGGGCGCCCGTGACAGCACCCTCGAACACGACCGCGGTCGGTGTGGTGGTTTCTGTCTTCATGGCGTCCTCCTGAGCCCGTATGTTGATCACGTCGGTGGCCGCCGTGGGCTGTTTTCAACCCGAAGCAGCCTTACAGCTTATAACTGCAAGACCGCTGAGTGCAAGATCAATTTCGGGTGTGCGGAGCACGCCCCGACTCGTTCAGCCGCGGATGCGGATGGAGAGGCAGGTCACGCAGCCTTCGAGCTTCTCGAATTCGCTGATGTCGACCGTGATGACGGAGTAGCCGAGGTCTGCGATGAGGGCTGCCGACTGCGGCGCCGAAGCCGACATGAGAACAGTGTCGTCGGACAGCACCACGACGGCAGTCCCGTGCGCCTCGGGCACAGCGAGGAACCGGCCGAAGACAGACGGGTCGTCGACGAGTGGTTCGTAGCCGATGACCGTGCCGTCCGGCAACGCGGTGACGGCAGTCTTGAGGTGCAGCGCCTTCGTCACCGGCACGGCGACCACGGTGTATCCGAGCGGCGTGACGAGCGCCCGCAGCTGACGGATACCGTCGGCGTTCGTGCGGCCACCGCGGCCGACGAATACGGTCGAGCCGACCTTCAGGACGTCGCCGCCATCCAGGGTTCCGGGCTCCTGGATGCGCTCGATCGCAAGACCCTGCGCCTGGAGCACAGCCTCGGTGCCGGTGGTCTCGTCACGACGCGAATCGGCGCCCGGGCGGGTGATCACGGCCGTGTCGCCGAAGACGACCGCCGTGTCCTCGACGAAGACGGAGTCGGCGAGTGCGTCCGCGGGTGAGACCTCGACGGTCTCCCAGCCGGCCGCGGCAAGCGCAGCGACGTAGCCGTCCCACTGCTGGTCGGCACGCTCCGCGTCGACCGGCTCGCGTTCGATGTGCGTGGTGAGTCCGTCGACCAGGTTCGATGCCGGGATGCGGACGAGCGCGATCCGGGAGCCGGAACGAGCGCGACCCGAGTAGTCCACGAACCGCTTGAAGAGCCACCGGCCGAAGGTCGGCGTGAGCGACGTGACCAGGACGGCGAACAGCAGGTTGACCCCGACGAGGGATGCGATCACGAAGCCGAGGAGAGCGCCGGAGATCGCGTTGCCTGCGTTCAGTGCCAGGATCAGCGTGTTCAGGAACGGCGCGATGACCGCGACCAGGAAGCCGGCGATCAGTGCAGTCCACCAACGGGCGAACGCACCGATCACACCGGCGACCAGGAGCAGGATGAACGCGAAGACGCTCGCCAGCGAGAAGTAATCGCTGACCTGGACGATCGTCGACCAGGACGGACCAGTCGTGCTCGCGAGGTTGCTGACCGTGAACGCCAGGACCATCGAGACGTGCACGATGAACGCGATGACGAAGGCGGACAGAGCGGAAGCAACGAGCCTGCGGCCCAGCGAGTTGGTCATGAGGATCAACCCTAGCGGAGCGTTTCTATGCGTTGGCTGGTTCGCGCAGGCGAGCGAGCGCGATGTCGTCAGCGGCCTCGAGGGTCGTGATACCGCGCTCGCGGGCGACCGCGAAGATGTGCGAGACGATGTCGCCGATACCGTCCACCCGCTCGCGCGTGGCCTCGGCCGACGGCTGGTCCTCGTTCATCATCGAGAGGAAGATCACGCCGCCGGCGTTGACCACGAAGTCGGGTGCCCAGATGATTCCGCGCGCGCGGAGGCGCTCTGCCCCACTGCGAGCAGCGAGCTGGTTGTTGGCGGGGCCTACGACGGCCTTCACGCGAAGTTCATCGATCACCTGGTCGGTGAGGACTCCGCCGACACCGGCCGGCACGAAGAGGTCGCCTTCGACGCGGTGCGCCGACTCCGGCTCCACCCAGGTCGCACCCAGCGTATCCGCCAGCGCACGCTTCACCGGGTTGACGTCGGTGACGGTCAGCACGGCTCCTTCTGCTGCGAGACGCATCGCGAGGATCGAGCCGACGTGACCGAGACCCAGCACGGTGATGCGCCGGCCGGCCACCTCACGGCTGCCGAATACCTCCTCGAGCGTGGCGAGCAGCCCGGCGTAGACGCCGGCAGCGGTCGCATCGCTCGGCTCCCCGACGCCGCCTTCCGAAGACGGAAGTCCGCAGACGTGGCTGGTGCGCGTCGCGACCACGGCCATGTCCTCGGCGGACGTGCCGACATCCTCTGCCGTCATGTAGGTGCCGCCCAGGCTCTCGATCGCGTCTCCCAGGTCGAGCATCGCCGCGCGGCGCTCCTCAGCCGTCAGCACAGTTCCGCGAGGAACATAGATCACCGTCTTGCCGCCGCCACGGTTGAGCCCGGCGGCAGCGTTCTTCATCGTCATTCCCTCGGCGAGGCGCAGCGAATCGTTGAACGCCTCGACCCAGTTGTCGTACGTCCAGACGCGGCATCCGCCGAGCGCCTGCCCGAGAACAGTCGAATGCACCGCAATGCTGATGGTCAGACCGCTCCTTTCCCCTCTGACGACGAGCACTCGCTCGTGGGGAAGGTCTGCGCCGGTCGTGGCGGTCAGGTCGATGGGCATGGCGGACATCGTTGTCTCCTCGTGGGATCGTGACAGTAGTTAGTGGCCTGGTGGGCCGATGCTATTGTGCCATCTTCCGGTCGGAGTTTCGCCCACAATGATCAGTGGAAGAAGTGGCGCTCCCCGGTGAAGTACATCGTCACTCCGGCCTCCTTCGCCGCAGCGATGACCTCCTCGTCACGGATCGACCCGCCCGGCTGCACGATCGCCGCGACACCCGCCTCGATGAGGATGGTCGGGCCGTCGGCGAACGGGAAGAACGCATCGGAGGCTGCGACCGACCCTGTGGCCCGGTCGCCGGCGCGAGCCACGGCCAGGTTGCACGAGTCGACGCGGTTCACCTGTCCCATGCCGACTCCGACCGAAGCACCGTCGTGGGCGAGGAGGATCGCGTTCGACTTGACGGCGCGGCACGCTTTCCACGCGAACTCGAGGTCGGCGCGGGTCGCGGCATCGGCTTCCGCCCCGGCGACGAGCTGCCAGGCGTCGGACGAGAACTCGTCGAACCGATCCGAGTCCTGCACCAGCACGCCTCCCGAGATCTGACGGAACTCGGTGAGCGGCCGCGCGTAGCCTGCGGGCAGCTGAAGCAGGCGAAGGTTCTTCTTGGTCTGCAGCAGCTCGAGCGCTTCGGGCTCGAAGTCGGGCGCGATCAGCACCTCGGTGAAGATGTCCTTGACGGCTCGCGCCATCGCGAGGCTCACGGTACGGTTCGCGGCGATGACACCGCCGTAGGCCGATACCGGATCGCAGGCGTGGGCCTTGGCGTGCGCATCCGCCACATCCGCACCGACTGCGATGCCGCACGGGTTGGCGTGCTTGATGATCGCGACAGCCGGCTCCGCGAAGTCGTATGCGCTGCGCAGGGCGGCGTCGGCATCGACGTAGTTGTTGTACGACATCTCCTTGCCGCCGAGCTGCGTGGCCTGCGCGATACCGCGACCCGCAGGGTCGACGTAGAGGGCTGCCGACTGGTGAGAGTTCTCTCCGTAACGCAGCGTCGCCTTCAGTTCGGCCTCGACCTCGAAGCGCTCGTGCCAGTCGTCGGTCGACGGGGTCTCACCGGCGAACCAGGCCGCCACAGCCGCGTCGTAGGCGGCCGTGTGGGCGAACGCCTTGACCGCGAGCTCGCGACGCAGTTCGAAGGTGGTGCCTCCGGTCGTGATCGCCTGGAGAATGCGCGGATAGTCGGCCGGCGAGACGACGATCGCGACGTTCGCGTGGTTCTTCGCAGACGCCCGCACCATCGCAGGTCCCCCGATGTCGATCTGCTCGACGACGTCGTCGCCGACGGCTCCCGAGGCGACCGTCTCGACGAACGGGTAGAGGTTGGAGACGACGAGCTCGAAAGGCTTGATGCCCAGTTCGGCGAGCTCTGCTTCGTGCGAAGCGAGCCGCAGGTCGGCGAGGAGCCCCGAGTGGATGCCGGGATGCAGCGTGCGCACACGACCGTCGAGGTGTTCGGGGAAACCGGTCACGCTCGCGACATCGGTCACCGGATGACCGGCCTCGCGAATCCGGATCGCGGTCGTGCCGGTTGCGACGATCTCGACGCCGGCCTCGACGAGGGACGCGGCGAGCTCGATGAGCCCGGTCTTGTCACTGACCGACACGAGAGCACGGCGCACCGGCACGAGGTCGCGTTCTCGGTAGAGGCTCGGGTCGTGACGGGGTCCGCTCATGCTCGTGCAAGCTCCTTGAGGTCGATGTATCCGTTGGCGATGTCGAGTACGGCCTGGACCAGCAGGCGGCGCTCGACGGGTTTGATGCGTTCGTGCAGGCTCGTCTCGGTATCACCGGGAAGTACCGCCACGCGCTCCTGACTGATGATCGGACCCGCATCGACGCCGTTGTCGACGACGATGAGGCTCGCACCCGTCTCCGTCGCCCCGGCTGCGAGGGCGTCGCGCACGCCGTGCGCGCCCGGAAACTCTGGGAGGAACGCTGGATGCGTGTTGATCAGCCGCGGTGAGAGGGCAGCGACCACACGGGGTGGCAGAAGCCGCATGAACCCGGAGAGGATCACCAGGTCGGGACCCCACTGCAGGATCTGCTCGAGAAGCGCATCCCCCCACTCCTCGCGACCGCCGAACGACGAGAACGGAACGGTGAACGACGGGATGCCGAACTCCTCGGCGAATGCGAGGCCCTCGGCGTCGCGATCGGCTCCGATGGCGACGACGCGAGCCGGGAATTCGGCGTCTTCAGACGCTTCGAGCAGTGCGCGCAGGTTCGACCCGCCGCCGGAGATCAGGACCACGAGCGAAAGCACGCTCCCAGCCTACCGGTCGCCGTCGGGCCGCAGAGACGTGGCCGAACCGCGTCCGGCGAGCGTACCGGTCCGCGATCGCGGACACGGGCTCAACGCCGTATCCGGCCTACAGCCAGCATTCCGATACCCGCGGCGACCGCGATCTCCGCCGCTGCGATCAGCCCGACCATCCACGGATTCGGGCCGACGTCGTGGAGGCGACCGGGACCCAGCGAACCCGAGGACCACCATGCGAGCAGGCCGAGTTCGATGCCCGCGACGATACCGACGCCGACCGCGGTCAGGAAGACCCAGCCCGTGCCGTGGACGGCTGCGGAGCGGTTCACATGCGACCGGAGCAGTATCGCCGCGAGGAACCCGGCCAGCAGCGGAACCAGCAGGCCGAGGAATCCGAACGCGAGGCCGCCCGTCGGCAGTACGCCGAAAAGCGGGACGGTCGGGATGGGACCCAGCTGCGTCGCCACGGGCCCGACCGACGATCCGGTTCCGATCGCGAAACCGGGACCGATCAGCCAGGCCGCCGTCCAGATGACGAAATTGGGGATGAACGCCGCCTGGGCGACCGTCAGCGCTGCGCCCCCGAGCGCGCCGCTCTGCAGACGTTCGTACAGGCCGACGACCGAGCCGAAGTCGACGATGACGAGGACGGTGAGCACGAGTGCCGCGCCCGCGATGACGAGAGCTGCGGCCGCGGTACCGCCACGTGCTGCGGCCGCGGCTCCGGAGCGGAACGCCGGAGGAAGCGCATCCATCCGCATCCGCAGTGATGAAGCGAGGCGACCCGCCCGCGGGACCGGCGAGGTCTCGGACAGCGTAGCCCGACGCATCCGCTCGCGCCGCGCCAGCCCTGCGCCGATGCCGATCGCGATACCGATCGCATAGACGAACGGCGGAAGCGCGATGCCCTGCCACAGTGACGGGTGGACCAGAGCGCTCGCCGAGGTGAGCGTCACGATCGCGGAAAGCGCCGCGAACACCGCCAGCGCAGTGACGACACCGGTCACACGGTAGGCGGTCTCGGATGCGCGGAGCCCTGTGCGTACGCCGAACGCGGCAGTGAACAGGGCGAAGCCGAGGGCGGCGATGGTGATCTGGAACGGCACCGCTGCAGCGGGCAGTCCCAGCGTGGCCGCCGTCACCGGGTCGAGGGCGATCGTGAGGTTGACACCGTGCCCGACCAGCCAGATGTCACCCGCTGCACGCCAGAAGATGAACCAGTCGACAGCGAGGTGATACTGCGCGGCCCAGAGGATCGTCAGTGGAACCAGGGCAATGCCGAGGCCGACCGCTGCGACGATGACCGCCTCGAGGGCTGCGAGCAGGGCGACGGTTGTGCGATTCATCTCCGCTGGAGCCTACCCGCCGAACGGCGGAGCGCTCGGCAGACACTTCGTGCGGTCGGCGAGCTCCCGGCAAGCCCTCCGCCGCAGCGCCGACTCAGCCTGTCGTGACGACCGGAGTGTCTTCGTCGGCAGCCTTCGGCACGGTCGCAACGGGGCGCTCGACGAGTTCCAGGATGGCGATCACCAGCACGGCGATCACCAGCGTCCAGATCGTGAGAGCCGGAGTGATCGGCCGCACGAAGAGCACGATGGCGGAGGCGATCACGGCCACGATCACGCGCAGGAGCACCCTCTGCGTGTAGAGCCACTCCCCCACGCGGCCGGTAGTGATCCCGTGCTCCTCGGCGACGGTGCGCAGGCGTGTGGCCCCGGACGCGTAGAAACCCCGGAGCTTTCGCGGTACCTCGAAGGGTCCGGCGAACCAGCTGACGACGGCGACGACGATCGCGAGCACGAGCACTGCCACGGTCGTCTCCTGCATCATCGCCACGACGGTGTTGAACAGGGTGCGAGCGACGCCCGACGGCAGCAGTGCGGGGGACGCGGACGCGATGAAGATGACGCGACCGATCGCGAAGCCTGCCGCGACGATGATCATCGACAAGGCGAGCGCGATGGCCGCCCAGATGAGGGCGACCGACCTGCGGCGCGCGACGAGAACACCTGCGGCGAGGAATGCGATGGCCACCCAGGGCAGCCAGGCACCAGCGACAAGCGCGACGTTGTAGGCGAGCTGAACGGTGGGAATCGCATCGGACTGGGCGACCGTGATAGTCCGGTCGATGGTCGGGATCTGCGACGCGAAGGTGATTCCCTGACTGACGAGTGTGGACTTCACCTGCTCGATGATCGGTTTGAGCTGGATGCCGATCGAGCCGTCGGATCCGATCGCGATCGCCGCCTTGGGATCGTTCTGCATCGTCGCGACGAGTTGCGCGTGGCTCAGTTTGAGCGCAGCCGTCCAGACGTCAGCGAAGGCGTTCGATGTCACGAAATTGTTGACAGCGGTATGGATCAGCCCCTGGATGCCCTGAGCGGCCGGGCCCTTCAGAGCTTCGAGCGCCCGCGTGGCAGCGGGACCGGTGCCCAGAGAGGTGATGCCGTCGATCACGTCACTCGTGAGCTGCTCGACGTTGACCTGCTGGTTGATGATGTCGACGACCTGGTCGGTGATGTATGCCTGGACCGCGGGATCCTTCGCGAGCGGCCCATAGGTCGCGACGAAGGTGTTGGTGTCGGTCAGCTGGACTTTCGCCCATGAGGCGACCACCGCGACCGGTGCGAGGATGGCGCCGATCAGAATGAGGACGGTCGCGAGCAGGGTCCAGCCCCAGCCCCGTTTCTTCTTCAGCGGCGGCAGGGGAACGGGTTCGAGCACGACCTCAGGGCCGCCGGCTTCGTGCAACCGGAGGGCTGCGTTCTCGGCCTCGAGGTCCTCGATGCGCTTCATCAGGTCTGCGTTGGTCGGTCGAGCCATGTCGATTCCCCTTCACCCGGTGATGCTCACTGTAGCGCTGAGGTATGCTCCGGGGCACGAAAAAAGGCCCTGCGGAATTCCGCAGGGCCCTATTCGAATCGAGACGTCAGAGCGACGCGTACACCTCGCGGAGAAGTGCGGCGGTCTCGCTCGGCGTCTTGCCGACCTTGACTCCGGCGGCCTCGAGGGCCTCCTTCTTCGCCTGGGCGGTTCCGGCCGAACCGGAGACGATGGCGCCGGCGTGGCCCATCGTCTTGCCCTCGGGAGCGGTGAAGCCGGCGACGTAGCCGACGACCGGCTTGGTCACGTTGGCCTTGATGAAGTCGGCCGCTCGCTCTTCGGCGTCGCCGCCGATCTCGCCGATCATGACGATCGCCTTGGTCTCAGGGTCGGCCTCGAACGCGGCGAGGGCGTCGATGTGGGTGGTGCCGATGATGGGGTCGCCGCCGATGCCGATCGCGGTCGAGAAACCGAGGTCGCGCAGCTCGTACATCATCTGGTAAGTCAGGGTGCCGGACTTCGAGACGAGGCCGATCGGACCCTTGCCCGTGATGTTCGCGGGGGTGATGCCGACCAGCGACTCACCGGGGGTGATGATGCCGGGGCAGTTCGGACCGATGATGCGGGTCTTGTTGCCCTTGACCTTGGCGTAGGCCCAGAACTCGGCCGAGTCCTGCACCGGGATGCCCTCGGTGATGACGACGACGAGCGGGATCTCGGCGTCGATCGCTTCTACGACGGCGTCTTTGGCGAACGCCGGCGGGACGAAGACGATCGACACGTCGGCGCCGGTCTTCTCGATGGCCTCGACGACCGTGCCGAACACGGGGAGCTCGACAGCACCATGGGTGACGGTGGTGCCGGCCTTGCGGGCGTTGACGCCGCCGACGACCTGGGTGCCCGACTTCAGCATGAGGGCGGTGTGCTTGGTGCCCTCACCGCCGGTGATGCCCTGGACGATGACCTTGGAATCCTTGTTGAGGAAGATAGACATTGTTGTCGTCCTTACTTTGCAGCCAGTTCGGCGGCCATGTCGGCGCCTTCGTCCATGGTGAGTGCGAGGGTGACCAGCGGGTGGGCGGCCTCGGTGAGGATGCGTCGGCCCTCGTCGACGTTGTTGCCGTCGAGACGGACGACCAGCGGCTTGTTCGCCTCGTCGCCGAGGATCTCCAGCGCCTTCACGATGCCGTTCGCGACGGCGTCGCAGGCGGTGATGCCGCCGAAGACGTTCACGAACACGCTCTTGACCTGAGGGTCGTTGAGGATCACGTCGAGCCCGGCCGCCATGACCTCAGCGGATGCGCCGCCGCCGATGTCGAGGAAGTTCGCCGGCTTCACGCCGCCGTGGTTCTCACCGGCGTAGGCGACGACGTCGAGGGTGCTCATCACGAGCCCCGCCCCGTTGCCGATGATGCCGACCTCGCCGTCGAGCTTCACGTAGTTCAGGTCGCTGGCCTTCGCCTTCGCCTCCAGCGGGTCCGCAGCAGCCTTGTCTTCGAGCGCACCGTGGTACAGGTGGCGGAACCCGGCGTTCTCGTCGAGAGTGACCTTGCCGTCGAGCGCGATGATGTCGCCCTCCTCGGTCAAAACGAGCGGGTTCACCTCGACCAGCGTCGCGTCCTCGCCCTTGTACACGTCGTAGAGCTTCACGAACACATTCGCGACCTTCTCCACCAGTTCATCCGGGAAGCCGGCGGCAGTCGCGATCGCGACAGCCTTGTCGTAGTCGACGCCCACGATCGGGTCGACCTCGATGCGAGCGAGAGCCTCGGGCTTCTCCACCGCGAGCTGTTCGATCTCCATGCCGCCTTCGACGCTCGTCAGCGACAGGTAGGAGCGGTTGGCCCGGTCGAGGAGAACGGAGAAGTAGAACTCCTGCGCGATGCGGGCACCGCCGGCGACCATCACCCGACGGACCACGTGCCCCTTGATGTCGAGACCGAGGATCGCCTTCGCGGCCGCCTCCGCCTCGTCCGGGTTCTTCGCGACCTTCACACCGCCGGCCTTGCCGCGGCCTCCGACCTTGACCTGGGCTTTGACGACCACCACACCACCGAGCTTCTCGGCTGCTGCGCGCACCTCCTCCGGAGTATCCGCGACGATGCCCGGAAGAACCGGAACCCCGTACTGTTCGAACAGGTCTCTGGCCTGGTACTCGTAAAGATCCACGGTTATCCAATCCGCTGGTGCCGGCGCGCGCTCGTGGCGCCATCAATGTCCGTATTTTCGGCGAATTCCGGCCGAGATAGCTCGACGCCGAGACAAATTCGCCACTGAGAACTCTATCCTCTCCGACTGGACGCCGGCGCACCGGCCTGTGGATGCCGTCTCCTCCACAAGACGGCCGGCAGCCACCCTGTCCACATTTCGCCTCCGGGCAGCGCCGACAGCTTTCGCGACGTCGGACGCTGGGACCATGTCACAACGAATCTCAGTCCTCGTCACCGCGGTCGCGGTGGCCGGTTTCATGCTCTTCTCCATCCTCGTCAGCTCGCTGGGCGCGCTGGCCCTCTCTGCGACCGGACCCGCCGTCGGCTTCCGATCGTCTGACGGATACTGGCTGGGCTCGTACCAGCTCGACGACGGCACCCGTGGGTTCTGCCTCGAAGCGGGCAAGACGTGGCCCGTCGGCCGGAGCACCGAACTTGTCGAGGGAGCGAGCCTCGGCTGGTTCACCAGTGCCGACGCCGCCCGCCTTGCCTACATTTCACGCACCTGGGCGATGTCAGACGACCGGGTCACGGCTGCCGGCGGCCAGCTCGCGACCTGGATCATCGCGGGACTGGGAGGTCACACCGAGCAGGAGCTCGCGTCCCGTGCCGGAGCCGACAGGGATGCCGTTCTCGCCCGGGCGCGTGCGATGGTGGGCGAGGCGACGAGCGAAGCGACGGCGTCCGTTGCAGCGAGTGCGGTGCTCGAACTCTCCGAGAGCGGGCCCGGCCGGCTCAGGGCCGAACTGAGGACCGAGTTGCTCGACGGGACCCTGGCGAACGTTCCGGGGGGACGGCACCGCGGGGCCGTAGAGCTCGTCGGCGCCACTTTCACCGACGGCTCGACCTCGTCTGAGATTGTGAACGGCACTGACGTCGAGGTCTTCCCGGTCTCGTCGGAGCCGACGATCGAGGTCGAGGCCACGGTTCGGTTCACGGAGCTTCCGTTCGGCGACCGCCTTCTCGTCGGCAGGTCCGGTGAGGAAGTGCAGGCACTCCTGATCTCCACACCCGCCTCCGCCGCAGCGTCGACCTCGGTCACCGGGGTCGGCGTCTCGCCGCGACCGATGCAGCCGGTCGTCACCACCCGCACCAGTCATCCGACGGCCGCACCGGGGGCGAGGGTCAGCGATCTCCTGCAAGTGGATGTCCTCGCCGGCGACGGCCTGCTTCCATCGTGGGGAGTGTTCGACGACGACAGCGGGATGTCCCCCATCATTGTGACCGTGGAGAGTTCGCTCCTCGGGCCGTTCGACTCGCCAGTCGAGCGATCGACGGCGATCCCGGCAGGCGCTCCTACCGTGTGCACCGTTTCGACGCAGGTATCGGGTCCGGGTGAATACCGAACGCCTGAGTGTGCGCTCGAAGACGCGGGCTACTACGTCTGGGTCGAGCGCATCGATCCCGGATCGGTGCCTGCCGAACAGGGCGGATCCCGAATTCGTCCCTGGCAGTCGGATTTCGGAGTGGCCTCCGAAGTGACTCTCGTCGAGGGCCCCGCGATGGCCACCGCGATGCTCGCCCAGACCGGCACACGCAACGAATACCTGGCACCCCTAGTCGCCGGCCTGACGATCGCCCTCGGTGTCGATCTGCTCGTTCTCGGCGTCGTCCGCGGCCGTCGGCGGTCGACTCGCAGCGTCCTCGGATGAATCCGCTGGCATGATTGACCGCACCACCGGAGGGAGGCGGGACATGGGCAGACCACTTGGGGCACGCGATGTCGGCGCCGAGGCTGTACTGGTCGCGGGTGGCGGGCGCGCGATCCTCCTCCAGATCGCCCACCCTGCGGTCGGTCGCGGTGTCGTCGACCACAGCGATTTCGCTGCGGATCCGCTCCGTCGCCTGCGCGCCACTCTCACCTTCGCGTACGCGGCGGTCTATGGCTCGCCAGACGAGGTGCTCGCGGTCCAGCGCGCGGTCAATCATGCTCATGCACCGGTTCACGCCGCGGACGCCGCACCGGACGGCCCGGCGTACAACGCGTTCGATCCGCACCTCCAGCTGTGGGTCGCCGCGACTCTCTACGACTCGGCCGTCACCGTGTACGAACGTACCTTCGGCCCGATCGACGCCGAATCGGCCGACCGAATCTTCCAGGAGTATTCGGTCCTCGGCACAGCCCTCCAGGTTCCACCACATCTCTGGCCCAAAGACCGGCACGAGTTCGCCGCCTACTGGGCTGAGACGCTCCCGACACTCAGAGTCACCCCGGCAACGCGGGCGGTGGCGTACCAGCTCCTGCACTCCCGGAACCTTCCGCTGTGGCTGCGAGTGGTGATGCCGGTGGCCCGGCTGGTCACTGCGGGCCTCCTGCCGACCCGGGTGCGGGTCGAATTCGGCCTGCCGTGGAACGCCCGCCGGCAGCGTCGATTCGATCGGCTCATGCGACTGACCGCCTCCGTCTACCCGTACCTGCCGGGCTGGCTCCGACACCGTCCGCGCAACATTCTGCTCGGCCGGCTCCGCCGCTCCATCCGGGCGGCAGCCTGAGGCATCGGTTCAGGGGTGCGGCGAACCTCAGAGTTTCTCGATCGGTGCGATCTTGATCAGCAGCTTTTTCGTGCCGGCCTTCTCGAACTGGACGTGCGCGACACGCTTCGTGCCCTCGCCCGTCACGGCCGTGACGCGACCGTCGCCGAAGTCGGTGTGACGGATCCGGTCCCCGGCGCTCAGTTCGAGGTCGCCGTTGTCGCGCACGGTCGCCGTGATCCGGTTGGGCCACTCGACCTTGGGTCGATCCAGCGCCGGCGTCGAGAATCCACGCTGGCCCGTCTCCTCGCCCCATCGGGAACCGGGCCGGCGGGCGTTCAGCGCACGCGGCTGCGTGCCACCCCGGCTCGTCGCGGTGCCGGGAGACTGTTTCCAGTCGATCAGGTCGGCCGGGATCTCCTGGAGGTACCGGCTCGGCATGGCCACCGCCGTCTCGCCGAACTGGGCCCGCGTCATCGCCAGCGAAAGGAAGAGACGCTTCTTCGCGCGCGTGATCCCCACATAGAAGAGCCTCCGCTCCTCAGCGGGTCCACCCGGTTCGCCGGCCGACATCCGGTGCGGGAGAAGGTCTTCTTCGACACCGGTCAGGAACACCGCGTCGTACTCGAGCCCCTTGGCCGTGTGCAGCGTCATCAGCGAGACCGTGCCACTCGAGTCGTCGATCTCGTCGGCCGCCGCGACCAGCGAGACCTCGGTGAGGAAGTCGATCAGCCCGCCGTCCGGGTTGTTGCGTACGAACTCCTTCGTGACGGCGACGAGTTCTTCGACGTTCTCGGCCCGCGCCTCGTCCTGCGGATCGCGGCTCGACCGCAGAGCCTCGAGGTACCCGCTCTCGTCGAGCAGAAACGAGAGCACGTCCGCCACCGGTGAAGCTCCGGCCGGCGCGTTCGGGTCGGCCTTCACCGCTGCCTCGTCGAGAAGTGCCGACAGCTTCAGGATCGCGTTCGTGACCTTCGGGCCCAGCCCGAGCGAGGCCGCGTCGCGCATGGCGTCGCGGAACGTGATGCCGTTGTCGCCCGCATAGCTGGCCAGCTGGGTCTCCGTCGCCGGGCCGATCCCCCGCTTCGGCGTGTTCAGGATGCGCCTCAGCGCGAGCATGTCGTCAGGGTTCGCCACCGCGATGAGGTAGGCCATCGAATCTTTGATCTCGGCCCGCTCGTAGAACTTCGTGCCACCCATGATTCGGTACGGCAGCGCCGATCGGATGAAGATCTCTTCGAGCGCCCGTGTCTGAGCGTTCGTGCGGTAGAACACGGCGATATCGCGATATGCCATGCCGTTCGAGTGCAGCTTCTCGATCTCGTCGGCGACGAACTGCGCCTCGTCGTGGCCGGAGTACCCGGTGAACCCGACGATCTTCTCGCCGTCGCCGACGGCGGTCCAGAGTTTCTTGTCTTTGCGGTCGAAGTTGTTCGCGATGACCGCATTGGCCGCGCTGAGGATGTTCTGGGTCGATCGGTAATTCTGTTCGAGGAGGATGACATTCGCACCGGGGAAGTCCCGCTCGAACTCGACGATGTTGCGGATGTCCGCGCCGCGGAAGGCGTAGATGGACTGGTCGGAATCGCCGACGACAGTCAGCGAGGCTCCCGGGATGACGCCCACCGCATCCTGCAGAGACTTCACGTGAAGTCCCTGCTGTTCCAGATCGTCGGCGATCGCCGGAGCGATCGGCATCGTGAGCTCGCGGATCAGGGAGTACTGCGCGTGGTTGGTGTCCTGGTATTCGTCGACCAGGATGTGGCGGAAGCGCCGCTGATAGAGGGCGGCCACCCGCGGGAAGGCACGGAACAGAAAGACGGTCTCGCTGATCAGGTCGTCGAAATCGAAGGCGTTCGCCGAACGGAGTGCGCGGGTGTACTGACGGAAGATCTCGAGGAACATCACCTCCTGCGGATCGCTGAGGTTCGCCGAACGGGCGTAACTCTCGATGTCGGAGAGCTCGTTCTTCAGTTTGGAGATCTTGCCCGCCACTCCGGCGACCGTGAAGCCGAGCGTGTCCGCGTCGAGCTCCTTGACGATGCGCTTGATGAGGGCGCGGGTGTCGCCGGAGTCGTAGATCGTGAAGTTGGCAGTCTTGCCGAGTGACTCGGCCTCGCGGCGGAGGATGCGCACGCACGCCGAGTGGAACGTCGAGATCCACATGCCGTCGGCGGTGCCCCCGAGCAGCGCCTGGACGCGCTCACGCATTTCGGACGCAGCCTTGTTCGTGAAGGTGATCGCGAGGATCTGGCTCGGCCACGCCTCGCGCCGGTCGATGAGGCTGGCGATGCGGCGGGTGAGCACACTCGTCTTGCCCGAGCCCGCGCCGGCGACGATCAGAAGGGCCGGCCCGCGATATTCGACGGCCTGCCGCTGCTGCGGGTTCAGACCGTTCAGGAGCGCGTCATCTGCCGAAGGTGCTGACCGCCCGTCGAGGATGATGGGGGTTGCGGACGGGGCGGAAGGGTCCGAATCGAAAAGGCTCGTCATGTCTTCAACGATTTTAGTCGCCACCACTGTCAGCGGCGTCCGGCCGTCCACCGATCCTTGCGGGGTTCAGCCGCCGTCCCTGACCGCCACGGCGAGGTCGGGCTGGTCGGCGAAGACGCCGTCGACTCCCGACCGCATGATCAGAGAGAATTCCGTGCGCCAGTCCCCCCAGGCCGAATCGGCCTCGCCGCGACGGAAAGCCTGGGGAAGGAAGTGGTTCTCCGGCCTGAGCGTCCAGCAGAACACCCGGAGACCCGCGGCGTGAGCGGTGTCGACGAGCTCCGAGGTCGGGTCGCCGTCCTCGTCCACCTGCTCCGGAGTGAGCACCATCGAGAGGTCGACACTGACGCCTTCCACCCGATGCGCCGCTTCCGCCGCACCGAGGGCGTAGAGTCCGACAGCCGTGAGGTCCTGGTCGTAGCCTGCGGCGTCGGAGCCCTGCGCGGCGATCCGATCGGCCGGCGCACCGGAGGACTCGACGAGGTAGAACCTGCGCCCCCGGTACCCGCGATGGTAGAGCTTCGAAAGCACCGTCTTCTCGAAGCTCTCGACGATCAGTTCCGGATTGTCGCCCCACCCCGTGTCCGACAGTTCGGCGTCGACGAGCTCGTCGAGGGGAAGCCCGATCGATTCGAAGTATGTCGCGTGCTTGAGTTCCGCGACGATACCGAGCAGCCTGGCCGCATCATCCGACGCCCGATCGACGATATCGATGAGATCCCGGAACCGCAGCAGCGGGTAGTGGCGGTCGAAACTGGCGCTCGCCTGCCGCAGGAACGGCACCCGCTCCCTGGCGCGAAGCGTCGCCAGCTCCGCCCAGGTGAAATCCTCCGTGAACCACCCCGTGATCACGACCCCGTCGATCTCCTTCGTGGAGCGACGGCCGGCGAATTCGGGATGCGCGGCCACGTCGGTCGTTTCGGAGATGTCGTTCTCGTGCCGGATCACCAGCACCCCATCGCGGGTCGCGACCAGGTCGGGCTCCACTGCATCCGCCCCCAGAGCGAAGGCAAGCTCATAGGCGGCCCTCGTGTGCTCGGGTCGATAGCCGGGCGCACCCCTGTGCCCGACCACGAGCGGATATGAATGCGCACGCATGGACAGATAATAGCTGCGGGATCCTGACGGTCACCTGCTCATCCGAGTGCCAGAATCGTTTCGTGTCCGAGTCCGATCCCCAACCGCGATGGCGGGAGCCGGCATCCCTGCTCCCCCTCCACTGGGGCGCCTATCGCCCGCGACTGGTCTCGGGGCTCGCCGCAATCATGATCGGCACCGCGTGCATCCAGCTGACGAGCGCGTACAGCCTGCTCTTCCTGCTCGCGGGGTCTCTCATCCAGCCTGCAGGGTGGGCCGTCCTCCCCGCCCCCATCGGCCGCCGGGTGGCGGTCGTCCTCCCCGCGCTCGGGTTCACCTGGCTCATGCTCGGAGGGGCATCCTTCGCCTGGTGCTTCGTCGTACCGCTCGCCGCATGGCTCCTCGTTCGGCTCCGTCCGGCGATCTGTTACGTCGTGCTCGTCCTGCCGATCGCCTGCGGCATCGTTCTCTCGGGCGTGATCGCCGACTACAGCGGCTCCTGGATCTCATTCACGATCGGCAGCCTGGTCACCGTGGCAGCTGCGTGGGCGGCCCGCGGAATCGCGGTCTGGTGGTCGACGCACGCACCGCGGAGCGTCAGATCACGGCAATCTGTCAGCCCCCGCGACGGCGGACTCGACTAGATTTGAGGCAAAGCCGTTCAGCGGCCTTCCCGGTCCCACAAGGTGAGCAGAGGAACCATGGCACTCGACAACCCCGCATTCTCGCGGAACAAGGCGTTCGCTTCCGAGGCGAAGACGACGACCGCCACCGCCGCTCCGAGCGCTGAGGCGCTCCAGCAGCTGTATGAATCGCCCGCCGCGTCGTCGCACGACACGGGTCGGATGACGGTCGAAGACACGATCGTCAAGACGGCGATCAGCTTCGTGCTGCTCGTCGCAGGCGGTGCGGTCGGCTGGGCCTTCCCGGCCCTCTGGGTCCCTGCCGCGTTGGTCGGATTCGCTCTCGCTCTCGTCAACATCTTCAAGAAGAAGCCGTCGGCCCCGCTGGTTCTCCTCTATGCCGCAATCGAGGGCGTGTTCGTCGGCGCCGTCTCCGGTGTCTTCGAAGCCAAGTGGGAGGGCATCGTCGTCCAGGCCGTCCTGGCGACGGTCGCCGTGATCGCGGTGACCCTGGCACTCTTCGCGAGCGGCAAGATCCGCGCATCCGCGCGAGCCACGAAGGTCTTCCTCATCGCCATGGTGGGATACCTCGTCTTCTCGGTCATCAACCTGGTGCTCATGTGGACGGGCGCGAACACCAACCCGTTCGGCCTGCGCGGTTCCGTCGAGATCTTCGGCATCCCGCTCGGGCTGGTGCTGGGCGTCCTCGTCGTCATCATGGGCGCCTACTCGCTGGTGCTCGACTTCGACTACATCCAGCGCGGAGTCGCCAACCGGGCACCACGTGAGTACGGCTGGAGCGGCGCCTTCGGCATCATGGTCACCGTCGTCTGGCTGTACCTCGAGATCCTCCGCATGTTCGCGATCGCGCGAAACTAGCGACCTGATCGATGAAGAAGGCCGGTGCGGATTCGTTCCGCACCGGCCTCCTTTTCGCCTACTCCCACTCGATGGTGCCCGGCGGCTTCGACGTGACGTCGAGCACGACCCGGTTGACCCCGGCGACTTCGTTCGTGATGCGGTTGGAGATCTTCGCGAGCACGTCGTACGGCAGACGTGTCCAGTCGGCGGTCATCGCGTCTTCGCTGGAGACCGGACGCAGGACGATCGGGTGCCCGTAGGTGCGACCATCGCCCTGGACGCCCACTGATCGCACATCGGCCAGCAGCACGACCGGGCACTGCCAGATCTCGGTGTCGAGGCCTGCCGCCGTGAGTTCGGCACGCACGATGGCGTCGGCATCACGAAGCAGGTCGAGACGCTCCGACGTGACCTCGCCGACGATACGGATTCCGAGGCCCGGGCCGGGGAACGGCTGGCGCCCGACGATGGCCTCGGGAAGCCCGAGCTCGCGGCCGATGGCGCGCACCTCGTCTTTGAAGAGCGTGCGCAGCGGCTCCACCAGGTCGAACTGGAGGTCTTCCGGCAGCCCGCCCACGTTGTGGTGGCTCTTGATGTTCGCCGTGCCCGTTCCGCCACCCGATTCGACGACGTCGGGGTAGAGCGTACCCTGCACCAGGAACCGGATGGGGTCGCCGTCTGCAGCCGCTTCGGCGACGAGATCGGCCTGCGCCTTCTCGAACGTGCGGATGAACTCGCGCCCGATGATCTTGCGCTTCGTCTCCGGGTCGCTGACACCGCCCAGCGCGGTGAGGAACTGCTCCTCGGCGTCGATGGTCACGAGCCGCACGCCCGTCGCCGCGACATAGTCCTCTTCGACCTGTCGGCGCTCGTCTTTGCGCAGCAGCCCGTGATCGACGAACACGCAGACGAGCTGGTCGCCGACCGCTTTGTGCACGAGGGCTGCAGCGACCGCGGAGTCGACGCCTCCGCTCAGCGCGCAGATGACTTTGCCTCCGCCCACCTGGGCGCGGATGGCCGCGACCTGATCGGCGATGACATTGCCGCTGTTCCAGTCGGCCGGGATTCCAGCCGCGCGGTGAAGGAAGTTCTCGAGCACACGCTGGCCGTAGGCCGAGTGTTTGACCTCGGGGTGCCACTGCACGCCGTACAGCTTGCGCTCGTCGCTCGCGAAGGCGGCCACGGGAGTCGATGCTGTGGAGGCGAGCACGGCGAAGCCCTCCGGCGCCTTGGAGACCGAGTCGCCGTGGCTCATCCACGCCGTCTGTTCTTCTGGCTGACCGTCGAGCAGGATGCCCGCATCGCTCACGGTGACATCGGTCGATCCGTACTCGCGCTGGCCGGTGTGGGCGACTTCGCCGCCGAGGGTCGTCGCCATGACCTGGAAGCCGTAGCAGATGCCGAGCACCGGCACGCCGAGTTCGAGGATCTCGCTGTCGAGCTGCGGTGCGCCCTCTTCGTAGACGCTCGAGGGTCCGCCCGAGAGCACGATTCCCGACGGGTGCTTCGCGGCCACTTCGGCGGCAGTGATCGTGTGAGGAACGATCTCGGAGTAGACGCTCGCCTCACGCACGCGTCGTGCGATCAGCTGCGCATACTGGGCGCCGAAATCGACGACGAGTACAGGACCGGTCGGATTCGCACTGTCGGCGCCGGTGAGCATGTGGGAGAACGCGGAATCGGTGCTAATGGGATGCCTCCACGAGGTTAGCTTCTTCGGCCTCGCGGCCGGCCAGATAGGTTCGCACCTGCTTCGTGATGATCGCCTCGACGAAGAAGGACAGGAACGGGATGACGCCGCCGAGAGCGATCTGCACGAACTTGGCGAAGTTCCAGCGCATCAGGCTCCACAGGCGGAAGTCGGAGAAGAGGTAGACGACATACAGCCAGCCGTGGGCGATGAGGATGCCCGTGCTGAGGTTGATGCCGGTGGCGACCGGCAGGGTTCCGCTCGGATCCCACGGGACGAACGCGAGCACACCGTGGTCGCCGAACGCGTAGAGCTCGTAGTGGAAGCCGTATTTGACGATCATTTCGCTCACCAGGAGGAGCAGCATGATTCCGGTGATGTAAGCGAAGACCTGATAGAACTTCAGGGCCCCGCGGATCTTCGGAAAGTCCTGGGGTTTGGGTGCGAGGGCCATGCGACTAGTTTACGTTCCTGCTGCCTGCGCTCTCGCCGAGAGCGGCCCGCTCGGCGAGCAGCTGCTCGCGTTCCTCGTCTTCTTTCTCCTTGGCGTCTTTCACGAGCCGATACCAGAAGAAGATGGCGAAGCCGGCGAAGATGATCCACTCGGCTGCGTAGAAGATGTTGAGCCAGTTGAGCGTCTGCTGCTGGATGGGAGGCGGCGAGTCGATCTTGTCCAGCCCCGCAGGCGGCGTGCGCTCCACCACGTAGGCCTCGTATACAGCAACGCCGTCGACGCCTGTCCACAGGTTGTAAAGGGCGGCCGAGGACATCGTCGTCATCACGGTCGGGTCGCCCTTGGGATCGGGCACTTCGGGCGCCTCGGTGGGCAGAAGACGGCCGACGACCTCCTGCTGCGCCGCAGGTTCGTTGGCGAGGCGGGCAGCCACTGATTCCGCGGTCACCTTGTCGGGGGCCCATCCGCGTGCGATCGCCAGGGCCACCGGCGCTCCCCCCGGGTCCTTCGGGGCGAGGGTGAAGTGGCCGACCACCCACCAGCCGGCGGTTCCGTGGTTGAGGCGCCCCTGGAGCAACTGGTAGTCCGTCGGGACGAACGACCCGGTGAACCGGACGAGCTGACCGGTCGCGACGTCGGTGATCGGGCCGCCGGGCTTCGCCACCGTGTCGAGCGGGAGCACCGTCTCGCTGGGCGAATCGATGACCTTGCCGGAATCGATGGCCCGCTCGAGCTGCCACTGGCCGAGCCAGGCGAACCCTGCTGCGAGCGCGAGGGCGAGCACGAGTGCCCCGATCCAGCGCGGGCGCAGCATCATCTGGAACAGCGTCGTCTCGCCGCTGCCTGTCGTGTCGCTAATGGTCAATCCCGCTTCCGGTCCCCGCTGGTGTCCTGTTGCTGCATCGCCTGCTCGATCACGCGATCGACCGCCTGCCTGGTGCCCGTATCCGTGGTCGCTGCCGAGTCGAGGTCGGCGGTCGCCGCTTCGACGAGCGCGATCTCCTCATCGAGCATGGGATCGCGTTTCGGCCGTGACCTCTTCTTCGATGAGCCGGTCCGCAAAATCATCGCACCGATCTTCTCGGAGTTTGCTGCGAGCAGCGGCCCGATCACGGCCATGATGAGCACGTAGAGGCCGGCGAACGGCTGGATGCGCGGATCGAGTCCGGCGCTGACCGACAGGGTCGCGAGAATCAGCGCGAACTCGCCCCTGTTCTGGAGGATCACTGTGGTGTTGATGCCGGCCTGCGGTCCGAGCCCGTTGATCCAGGCGACGAACTGGCCGGCGGCGATGTTCAGTACCAGGGTCATACCCACCGCAGCGACGACCGGAACGATCACGGAGGGGAACTGCGCGGGGTTGAGGGCCAGCCCGAAATTGAGGAAGAAGAACGCCGCGAATACGTCTCGGAGCGGGATCGCAATGTGCTCGATCTTGTTTCGATACTTCGTCGCGCCGAGGACGAGTCCGATGAGGAAGGCGCCGATCGCGTCGGTCACGCCCAGGATCTCGCCGATGCCGGCGAAGAGGACCGCGAGACCGAAGAACAGGATCGTGAAGAGCTCGTCGTCTTTCGTTCGGAAGAAGCGAGAGACCACGCGCCCGCCCCAGCGGGCGAGAGAGAACATCACGACCAGGAAGGTGAAGGCGATCGCAAGCTTCGCCACGATCGGCCAGAAGTCGGTCTCCCCGCTCAGCACGACCGAGACGATGGCGAGGTAGATGGCGATGAAGATGTCCTCGACGACGGTGACACCCAGGATCATCGGGGTCTCCCGATTGGCCAACCGGTTGAGCTCGATGAGCAGCTTCGTGACGATCGCACTCGACGACGTGGCCGTCATCCCCGCGATGATCAGCGCCTCGCGGGTGCCCCACCCCACCATGAACCCGAAGATGAGTCCGACGCCCATATTGATGACGACGTAGGAGCCACCCGAGATGATCAGCTTGCCGAAATTGCCGAAGAACTCGTCCTGGTCGAACTCGAGACCCAGGTTGAACAACAGCAGGATCAGCCCGAAGATGGCGATCAGCTCGATGTAGTGCGAGTCGAAGTTGAGGGGGAACCACCCGGTGTGCGGGCTGGCCAGCAGCCCGACGATCATGTAGATCGGTATCGCGGGGAGACCCACCAGCTTGCCGAGACGCCCCAGCACGTACGCCACGAGCAGGAGCAGGCCGAGAACGATGAGGTCTTCGCCGAGATGCATCGACTACCCCCCGGGCGGAGCGTCGGCGGCGTCGGCACCGCGGGTGGGCAGCGCACCGGACCGGAAGAACGCGAAAGCCTTCGCAACCTTCTCCGGTGACCCGGCGACGACCAGTGTGTCGCCGGGGAAGACCTTGAAGTCGGGAGCCGGGGCCGGGTTGGCGGACTCGCCACGGACGACCGCCACGACGGTCAGTCCCACGATTCCGCGCTCGCCGGGCCTGCCGAGCTGCTGCCCCGCGATGTGGTCCTCGTAGTCGACCGTGAACCAGTCGATGCTGAGCCCGGGGATCTGGTCGAGCGCCGTGAGCGACTCGGTGATCTGCGTGCCGCCGAGGAGTTCCGCGAGCGTGTGTGCTTCGTCTTCGTTGAGGCGCAGCGAGACCTTCGTCACATCTGCGCCGTCCTCGTGATCCGAGAACGTGATCAGGTCGCTGTGGCCGGAACGGTGGGCGATGACGCCGACCTTGCCACCGTCGTCTGTAACGAAGGTGTGGAGCACACCGACCCCGGGGAGCTTGACCCGTCGAACGTCAACCATGGTTACGTCTCCAGAAACTTGTGGGGGCAGTACCTCGATCTTACCGGAGGCGCCACAAGCGCTTGCCCGGCCCGGCGGTCTCCCGCCCGGTCCTGGTCCCTCATCCGGAGCTGCGCCGGAGGCTCAGGTGTTGACGATGTCGGGGGCCTCCAGCCGGATCGCTTCCGCGGACTCGTCGTCGGGCTGGAGCTGGCTCGCGCGCTCGGCGGCGACCCGTTGCAGGTAGACCTGCACCTCGTGCTCCTCGCGCTTCGCATCCCACCCGAGGACGGCCGCCATGAGCTTCGCGGCGACCGGTGCAGCCGACACTCCGCGGTCCCAGGCCTCGATCGAGATGCGGGTGCGTCGCGCGAGCACGTCCTCCAGGTGCAGCGCGCCTTCGTTCGACGCCGCATACACGACCTCTGCGCCGATGTAGTCGTCAGCACCGGGCAGGGGCTCACCGAGCGATGGGTCCGACTTCACAAGTTCGAGGAGGTCTTCGGCCATCGTTCCGTAGCGGTTGAGCAGGTGTTCGATCCGGGCGATGTGGAGACCGGTCGTGGCTGCGATCCGTCCGCGGGCGTTCCAGGCGGCCTGGTATCCCTCCGCACCGACGAGCGCGATCTCCTGCGTCGTGCTCTGCGGAATCTTGCCGTCGAGGGCGTCGACGGCTGCGTCGATGGCATCCTTCGCCATGATGCGGTACGTCGTCCACTTGCCGCCCGCGATCACGACGAGCCCCGGCACCGAGTGGGCCACGAGATGTTCCCTCGAGAGCTTGGACGTCTGCTCCGACTCTCCTGCGAGAAGCGGGCGCAGCCCCGCGTAGACGCCTTCGACGTCTTCGCGCGTCAGCGGAACGCCCACCACCGCATTGACGTGCTCGAGCAGGTAGTCGATGTCGGCAGCTGTCGCGGCCGGATGCGCCTTGTCGAGGTGCCAGTCGGTGTCGGTGGTGCCGATCAGCCAGTGCCGGCCCCAGGGGATCACGAACAGCACGCTCTTCTCGGTGCGCAGCAAGAGCCCCATCTTCGACTGGAACCGGTCGCGCGGGACCACGAGGTGGATGCCCTTCGAAGCGCGCACTTTGAACTGCCCGCGTTCGCCGACCATGGCCTGGGTATCGTCGGTCCACACGCCGGTCGCATTGACGACCTGCTTGGCGCGGATGTCGAAACGCTCGTCGTTCTCGAGGTCGTGCGCGCGCACTCCCACGACCCGCTCGCCGACCTTGATGAACCCCTCGACGCGAACACGGCTGGCCACATGGGCGCCGTAATGCGCAGCCGTCCGCGCGAGGTTCGCCACGTAGCGGGCGTCGTCGACCTGGGCGTCGTAATAGGTGATGCCGCCGACCAGTGCGTCGCTGGCAAGGCTCGGGATCGCGCGCATCACCTGACGCTTGGACAGGTGACGGTGATGGGGGACGCCCGGCGGCCGGAGGCCGGTGTACGAGAAGATGTCGTACAGCATCATGCCCGCACCCACATAGGCGCGTTCGATCACGCGCTTCTTGAGGGGGTAGAGGAATCGCACCGGCTTGACCAGGTGCGGTGCGATGCGCTGGAGGAGGAGGCCGCGCTCGATGAGCGCCTCACGTACCAGGCGGAAGTCGAGTTGCTCGAGGTACCGGATGCCACCGTGGACGAGCTTGGACGACCTGCTGGAGGTACCGGATGCGAAGTCGCGCGCCTCGACGAGCCCGACGGTGAGGCCGCGTGTCACCGCATCCACCGCGCTGCCGGTTCCGACGATTCCGCCGCCGACGACGAGGATGTCGAGTTCGGTGTCCTTCAGGGCCTGGATCGCCTCCGCCCGCTCGGCCGGGCCGAGCTTCGACGGGCTGGACAGTGTCTGGCCGGACTGATCCTCCTTGACCATGTCATTCCCTTCCCCGGCCGGACGGCCGTGTATCTAGTGCGCGTGATACGGCGCGACGACGACTTCGACGCGCTGGAACTCCTTCAGGTCTGAATACCCGGTGGTCGCCATGGACCGTCGGAGTGCTCCGACCAGGTTTGCCGTGCCCTCCGCGACGGGTGCCGGGCCGTAGAGGATCTCCTCCAGCGGTGCGACCTGGCCGACTTCGACCCGATTGCCACGCGGAAGCTGTGAATGGTACGCCTCGGTACCCCAGTGCAGGCCGCCGCCGGGCGCATCCGTGGCCCGTGCCAGCGCAGTGCCCAGCATGACCGCATCGGCGCCGCATGCGATCGCCTTCACGATGTCTCCCGAGGTGCCGAGCCCGCCGTCGGCGATGACATGCACGTAACGGCCGCCCGACTCGTCCATGTAGTCACGGCGCGCGCCCGCGACGTCGGCGACGGCCGTCGCCATCGGAGCGTGGATGCCGAGCGTCGCTCGGGTCGTGGAGGCGGCTCCTCCGCCGAAGCCGACGAGTACGCCCGCGGCGCCGGTGCGCATGAGGTGGAGTGCCGCCGTGTAGGTCGCCGCTCCGCCCACGACGACGGGGACGTCGAGCTCGTAGATGAACTTCTTCAGGTTGAGCGGCTCGACGTTCTTCGAGACATGTTCGGCCGACACGGTCGTGCCGCGGATCACGAAGAGGTCGACGCCCGCCTCGACGACCGTCTTGTAGAGCTCCTGCGTGCGCTGCGGCGACAGGGCGCCGGCGACGGTCACCCCACCCGCGCGGATCTCGGCGAGCCGCTGTGTCACGAGGCCGGGATCGATCGGCGCGGAGTAGATCTCCTGCATCCGCGCGGTCGCTCTGTCGGCGGGCAGCTGCCGGATCTCCGCGAGCAGCGGTTCAGGGTCGTCGTAGCGCGTCCAGACACCTTCGAGATCGAGTACGCCGAGGCCGCCGAGCTGCCCCATCATGATCGCCGTCGTCGGCGAGACGACGGAGTCCATCGGAGCGGCCAGGAAGGGGATCGCGAACTGGTACGCGTCGATCGACCAGGAGACCGAGACATCTTCAGGATCTCGGGTGCGACGGCTGGGCACCACCGCGACGTCGTCGAAGGCGTATACGCGGCGGGCACGCTTGGCGCGCCCGATCTCAATCTCCATGCTCACGGATTCAGTCTATGGCGCGGCCGGGATCGAGGGCTCAGAATCCACAGGTGGCCGGACTTGCACAGGTCGTGTGTCCCGGATGCGCGCCCGCGGGCCGGCACGGCAGAGTGGAGGCATGCAGGTTGTCGCCGATCCACTGGCCGAACTCCGGGACCGCACGAGCGAGAAGTGGCCCGCGTTCCCGCCCGATGTGCTCCCCCTCTTCGTGGCCGAGATGGACTATCCACTCGCCGAGCCGATCGCCGAGGCGCTCATCGCCGCAGTGAGACGCTCGGACACGGGGTACATCGGGCCCGACGACGACGTGCAGCGCGCCTTCTGCGCATTCGCGCATCGGCACTGGGACTGGACGGTGCAGCCCGACCGGGTCACGACGACGACCGACGTCAGCGTCGTTATCGTCGAGGCACTGCGCCTGGTGATCCGGCCCGGTGACGGCGTCGTGATCAACCCCCCGGTCTATCCGCCGTTCTTCGACCTGATCCCCAAGGCAAGCGGGCGAGTCGTCGAGGTGCCACTGGCCGACGAGGACGATCGTGGTCTTCGACTCGATCTCGAGGGGATCGAACGAGCCTTTGCGGCTGGTGCGAAGGCCTTCCTGCTGTGCAACCCGCACAATCCCCTCGGCCTCGTCCACAGCGCCGCCGAGCTCCGCGCTGTCGCCGAGCTCGCCGATCGCTACGGCGTCGCCGTGGTGAGCGATGAGATCCATGCGCCGCTGACCCATTCCGACGCAACGTTCACGCCGTACCTCACCGTCTCTGAGGCAGCGCGCCGGCACGGCATCGCAGCGCACTCGGCGAGCAAGGCCTGGAACCTGGCAGGTCTCAAATGCGCCCTCATCGTGACGGCCCACGACGCGATGGCCGCCCGAACGGCGACGCCCCCCAAGGAGGTCGAGGTGCGCACGAGCCTGTTCGGTCGCATCGCGACAGCCGCAGCGCTCTCGTCCGGCGACGAGTGGCGCGCAGGAATGCTGTCCTCGGTCGAGGCGAGTCGTCACCTGCTCGGCGATCTTCTTCGGGAACAGCTGCCCGACGTCGTATTCCGCCAGCCGCATGCAAGTTTTCTCGCCTGGCTCGACTTCCGGCAGCTCGGGTGGGGCGATGACCCGAGTGCGCGCGCCCTCGCCGCCAAAGTCGCCCTGGTACCCGGGACGGAGTTCGGAACGCAGGGCCGCGGCTTCGTGCGCCTGAACTTCGCCTGCTCACCCGAGGTCCTCACCGAAGCGATCGAGCGCCTCGCTACCGCGGCCCGGACCGCGTGAGCAGCGGGTTTCGTCAGCGCTGGCGCTCGACCCGTCGCTCATCCCACACTGGCTCGTCGGACTCGTAGACGCGCCCGTCGTCGCCGAACACGAGGAAGCGGTCCAGGCTCCGTGCGAACCAGCGGTCGTGCGTGACGGCGATGACCGTACCCTCGAAGCGGTCCAGCCCCTCCTCCAGCGCTTCGGCGGAGACCAGATCCAGATTGTCCGTGGGCTCGTCGAGCAGCAGAAGGGTGGCACCCGAGAGCTCGAGCAGGAGGATCTGCAGTCGCGCCTGCTGGCCGCCCGACAGCGTCTCGAAGCGCTGCTCGCTCGACGAGGCGAGCCCGTAGCGGTCGAGCGCACGGCTGGCCGCATCGCGGGCCATCCCGTCGCGTCCCCCGTCCCCACGGTGCAGGATGTCGAGCAGCGTCCGGCCCACGAGTTCGGGATGCTCGTGAGTCTGGGCGAAATACCCGGGAACCACCCGTGCCCCCAGCTTCGCCGTACCCGTGTGGGCCACCGGCGACCCGAGCTGGGCGGCTGAAGCGAGATGTCCCGCTGCCGGGTCCGGATCCGTCCCTCCCGCTGCGAGGAGCCGGAGGAAATGCGACTTGCCCGAGCCGTTCGAGCCCAGCACGCCGATCCGTTCGCCGAACCAGATCTCGGTGTCGAACGGCTTCATCAATCCGGTCAGCTCGAGCTCGACACAGTCGACCACATGGCGGCCGGTGCGCGATCCGGTGAGCCGCATCGACAGGTTCTGCTCCCGTGGGCGCAACTGCGGGGGACCCGCCTCGACGAACTTGGCGAGACGGGTCTGGGCAGCCCGGTACTGCGAGGCGACGTCGTCGTTGTACTTCGCCTTCTCCTTGAGGCGCAGCACCAGCGCCTTCAGTTTGGCGTGCTGCTCGTCCCAGCGGCGACGAAGCTCGTCGAGGCGGTCCATCCTGTCCTCGCGGGCGCGGTGATAGGTGGCGAACCCTCCTCCGTGCGTCCAGACGGTGTTGCCGGCGGCGCCCAGCTCGAGCGTGATGATCCGTCCCACCGCGTTGGCGAGAAGCTCCCGATCGTGCGACACGAGCAGGACCGTCTTCTGGGTCGCCCGAAGTTCCTGCTCAAGCCAGCGTTTTGCAGGTACATCGAGATAGTTGTCCGGCTCATCGAGGAGGAGAACCTGCTCCGGCCCCCGAAGCAGACACTCGAGCACGAGACGTTTCTGCTCGCCCCCCGACAGCGTCTTCAGTTCCCGGTATTGAGCGCGCTCATACGGAACTCCGAGGGCGCTCATCGTGCAGTGGTCCCAGACCGTCTCTTCGTCGTACCCGCCCGCATCCGCGTATTCCGCAAGCGCCGCAGCGTACGCGAGCTGTGTTTCCAGCTCATCGCGTTCGATGATCGCGAGTTCCGCGGCGTCGAGCGCCAGGGCAGCAGAGCGAACGGAAGCCGGCGCCACCGAGACCAGCAGGTCACGAACCGTGCGGTCGTCCCGAGTGTGCCCGACGAACTGGTCCATGACACCGAGACCGCCGTCGATCCCGATCGTTCCCGCATCCGGCCGGAGCTCGCCGCGAACGATGCGCAACAGCGTCGACTTGCCCGCACCGTTCGCCCCGATGAGAGCGGATACGCTGCCCTCGCCGACCCGGAACGATACGTCGTCGAGCAAGGGACGCCCATCCGCCAGCGTATACGAGGCCCCGGACACGTCGATGTAACCCATGGAATTCCTCAGTCGATACGAGCCCCGAAGGGCGCCCGCGTCGAACGAGCCTTCCAGATTACGTCACCTGCCGCGAACGCGCGACCTACCGGCGGTAGTTGGGCGCTTCGACGACCATCTGGATGTCGTGGGGGTGCGATTCCTTGAGTCCGGCTGCCGTGATGCGCACGAACTTGCCGCGCTCCCTGAGCTCCGGGATCGTGCGGCCACCGACGTAGAACATCGACTGGCGCAGACCGCCGAGAAGCTGGTACACGACGGACGACACCGGGCCGCGGTACGGGACCTGACCTTCGATGCCTTCGGCGATCAGCTGCTCATCGCTCGGAACGTCGGCCTGGAAATACCGGTCGCGCGAGTACGAGGTCTTCTTGCCGCGCGTCTGCAGCGCGCCGAGCGAACCCATGCCGCGGTAGTTCTTGAACTGCTTGCCGTTGACGAAGACGAGGTCGCCCGGGCTCTCATCGGTACCGGCGAGCAAGGAGCCGAGCATCACCGTCTCGGCTCCCGCGACGAGTGCTTTGGCGATGTCGCCCGAGTACTGGAGGCCCCCGTCGGCGATGACCGGAACACCGGCGATGCGGGCGGCGAGGGACGCTTCGTAGACGGCGGTGACCTGGGGAACGCCGACTCCTGCGACGACGCGGGTCGTGCAGATCGAGCCGGGACCGACCCCGACCTTGATCGCATCCGCGCCCGCGTCGATGAGCGCCTGAGCACCGCTGCGGGTGGCTACGTTGCCGCCGATGATGTCGACGTGCGACGCGGCGCGCTCGCTCTTCAGGCGTCGGACGATGTCGAGCACACCTGCGCTGTCGCCGTTCGCGGTGTCGACGACGATTACGTCGACGCCGGCGTCGATGAGTGTCATCGCCCGCTCCCACGCGTCGCCGAAGAAGCCGATCGCGGCGCCGACCCGCAGGCGGCCTTCGTCGTCCTTGGTGGCGTTCGGGTATTTCTCGCTCTTGTCGAAGTCCTTGACGGTGATGAGGCCGCGGAGCCGACCGGCCGGGTCGACGAGGGGAAGCTTCTCGATCTTGTGCTGCGCGAAGATCGCCACGGCGGAGTCGGGGTCGATGCCCTCGGGCGCTGTGATCAGCGGCTGGCGGGTCATCACGTCGCGCACCAGCGTCGTGCTCTTCTCGAACGGAGAGACGAAACGCATGTCGCGGTTCGTGATGATGCCGACGAGGGTCCCGTCACCCTCGACGACGGGAAGCCCACTGACGCGGAACTGGCCGCAGAGCGCATCCACCTCGGCAACGGTCGCGTCGGGTGTCGTGGTCACAGGGTTGGTGATCATGCCCGATTCGGACCGCTTGACCTTGTCGACGTGCGCCGCCTGGTCTTCGATCGAGAGGTTGCGGTGCAGGATGCCGATGCCACCCTGGCGTGCCATGGCGACGGCCATGCGGGACTCGGTGACAGTATCCATCGCCGACGACAGCAGGGGCGCGGACACGGTGATGCGTTTGGTGAGACGAGACGACGTATCCGCCTCGCTCGGAATGACGTCGGTGTGCCCCGGAAGGAGCATCACGTCGTCGTAGGTCAGTCCGATGAAACCGAAAGGATCCGTCTGATCCATTTCACCCCTTATTGTCGTCGCTGGTAATCCATGTTAACGGCTCGAGGCTGGGGAAATTCCGACTACGTCAACTCCGCAACCGTGCGCGACTGACGACCGGCCACCACCGCATCCACGGTGAGGATGAGAAGTGCGAGCCAGACGATTCCGAAGCCGATCCAGCGCTCCGGCGGCATCGCCTCGTGCAGGATCACCACACCGACGAGGAACTGGATGAACGGCGCGAAGTACTGGATGAACCCCATGTAGACGAGGGGGAGTCGGCGGGACGCGGCCGCGAAGAACAGCAGCGGGATCGCGGTGATGACGCCCAGGCCGACCAGCAGGACCGTGTGCCATGCGCTGACCGTGCCGAAGGTCAGGCCCGCCATGGCTGCGACGACAATCAACTGGATGATGGCCACCGGCGTCAGCCACATCGTCTCGAGAGTGAGACCGCCGACCGCATCGACCTGGCCGCCGACCCGCTTCTTGATCAGTCCGTAGAGGCCGAATGAGAAGGCCAGGATGAGTGCGATCCACGGAAGCGAACCATAGCCGATGGCGAGCACGATCACTGCGACGATGCTGACGCCGACCGCGACCCACTGAGCGGGACGCAGTCGCTCGCGCTGCACGACGACACCGAGGAACACGGTCACGATCGGGTTGATGAAGTACCCGAGCGCCGCTTCGACGACGTGACCGTTGATGGTGGCGAGCACGTAGGTCTGCCAGTTGACATAGATCAGTGCGCCGGCAAGCCCCATGGTGAGGACGACGCGGCGATTGCGCAGAAGTGCTCCGAACAGCCGCCAGGCGCGGGTCGCCGTCAGCAGGATGGCGCAGAACCCGAGTGAGAAGATCACCCGCCAGGCGACGATCTCGAACGCGTTCGCCGGTGCCAGCGCGAGGAAGTAGATGGGGAGGAAGCCCCACAGCACGTACGCCGAGATCGCATAGACGAGGCCGGAGCGACGGTGACTCGTCAGCGGCTTCCGCGAGTCGTCCTGGCCTGCCTCGGCGCTGGAGGTCGACTCGAGTTCAGGGCTGGACACTCCAGCGATATTACGCCGAAACGGAGAGGGCCCGGATGCTCGCGCATCCGGGCCCCCTCGACGTGGGATCGTCAGCGGACGACCACTGCGAGAACGTCGCGTGCGGAGAGGACGAGGTAGTCCTCACCGGCGAACTTGACCTCGGTGCCGCCGTACTTCGAGTAGATCACCTTGTCGCCGACGGCGACGTCGAGCGGGATGCGGTTGCCGTTGTCGTCGATGCGGCCGGGGCCCACTGCGACGACCTCGCCCTCCTGCGGCTTCTCCTTGGCGGTGTCGGGAATGACGAGACCCGAAGCAGTCATCTGCTCAGCCTCGACCTGCTTGATAACGATGCGATCCTCGAGCGGCTTGATGGAGACCGACACGGTTGACCTCTTTCTTGAACTAAGACTGGAGTTAGCACACTCACACCGAGAGTGCTAAACCGAGTCTAGATGCTGGGTTAGCAGTCCCGCAACGTGAGTGCCAAGACGAGGACGTGCGTACGCTGGGTTCATGGACAGGTCCGAACTCGTCGAACTGCTGTCGCCCGAGGGGCTGCGGCTGCTCGATTCCCTGCCTCCTTACCATTCCAACAGCGACGTCGTGCGCATGGTCAGCGATCTCCGCAAGGCCGGTCATCCACCTGCCCTCGTCGCCGCCGTGCTCACCCAGGCGCGCCTCAGGTCGAAGGCCGCAGGCAAGTTCGGCCCGTTCGCCGGCCGGATGCTCTTCACCGAGGCGGGACTCGAGCAGGCTACCCGACTCTCCGTCGCCGCCCTCCATGCCGGGCGATACGCCGCGGCAGGCCTGTCGCGCGTGGTCGACCTGGGCTGCGGCATCGGCGGGGACGCGATGGCGATGGCTGCCATCGACCTCGAGGTGACGGCAGTCGACGCCGACGAGATCACCGCGGCGATCGCGAGCTACAACCTCGCGCCGTTCGCGAACGCGTCGGTCGTGAACGAGAACGCCGAAGACGTCGAGCTGCGCGGGTTCGACGGTGTCTATCTCGACCCGGCCAGGCGTACGGCCGGCCACGGGCAGACGACCCGTCTCACCGACCCTGACGACTATTCGCCGTCGCTGAACTTCGCGTTCGAGCTCGCGACCGGACGGTCGGTCGGAGTGAAGCTCGGCCCCGGGCTCGACCGCGACCTCATCCCCACCACCGCCGAGGCGCAGTGGATCTCGGTCGACGGCCACCTGGTCGAGATGGGGCTCTGGTTCGGCGCTCTGGCCCGCCCACGCATCCGCCGTTCCGCGCTCGTGGTCGACGCGACGGGCTCACACGAGCTCACGGCGCCGGAGGACAGCGAGGACGTCGAAGCCGGCGAACTCGGCGACTACCTCTACGAACCGGACGGCGCCGTCATCCGTGCCCGCCTGATCGGCGACCTCGCGCGATCGCTCGGTGCTCGCATGCTCAGCGACGGCATCGCCTACCTCACCTCGAGCACCCTCGTTCCGACGCCGTTCGCGTCGGCCTTCCGCGTTCTCGAAACCCTCCCCTTCGCCGAACGCGACCTCAAACGGGCTCTGCGCGAACGCGGCATCGGGACGCTCGAGATCAAGAAGCGCGGGGTGGATGTGGACCCCTCGGCCCTGCGGAAGCGCCTGTCGCTGAGCGGTCGGGAGAGCGCCACCCTCGTACTCACGCGTATCGCCGGCCGCCACACGGCGCTGCTCGTCGACCGGCTCGGCTGAACTGTGAGGCGCGGGGAGCGGAACGGCGAAGGGCCGGACCGCGCGAAGCGTTCCGGCCCTTCAGGCGCTGCGGGTCAGTAGTTCAGATTCGGACTGTTCATCACGCTGAACACGCCGACGGCGAGGATGATGCCGCCGATGATCGTGATCGCGATCCCGACGAACCCGGTGATCAGGCCGGTCAGCCAGAAACCCCTCGCGGCCGGTTCCTTGTTCCGGCCGAGGAAGCCGAGCACGATCGCCGCGATCGAGAAGACGAAGCCCCAGCCGAAGCTGACGATTCCGAGGATGCCGGCGACCATCGAGATGATGCTCAGGACCGGCGATTTCGCGGCCGGCGCCGGGGCTCCGTACGGCTGCGCGTACGGCTGAGCAGGCTGGCCGTACGCCGGCTGACCGTAACCAGGCTGACCGTAGCCGGGCTGGCCATAGCCGGGAGCGGGCTGGCCGTACGCGGGCGGCGCGGGCGGTGGAACCGCTCCCGGCTGCACCGGAGGAGCGGGCTGATACGCCGGGGGAACAGGTGCCGCCGGTGCCGCAGGGGGGACAGGGGGCACCGGGGGCACAGGAGGGTTGCCCTCAGGCGCGGCCGGTGGAACGGCGGGAGGCGGAACGTTCGGTTCTGCCGGTTCGTTCGGGGTGTTCGGATCGGACATGAGCCGATCTCCTTTCGATTGGGGCGGAACGCCTCGGCGGTCCGCCGGCGCTCAGGATGTCTGGGTGGTGATGCCCACGTTGGCGAGGACGACAATGAAGACGATGGCGATGATGATGCCGAGCACGATCGAGATCGCACCGATCCAGATACCGGCAAGAGCGAGACCACGGCCCTTCTCTCCGGTTCTCTTGATCTGGCTGAGACCGATGGCGCCGAGGATGATCGCGATGACGTTGAATCCGAGGATCGAGATCACGAGCGAGATGATGGCGAGAACATTGGTCCCCGGCTGGACGGGCTGCCCGTAGCCCACGGGAGGGATGGGCTGGCCGTACCCGACGGGTGTGACGGGCTGGCTGCTGGGCACTGCGGGCGGTGGCGGTGGTGCGTCACTCATGGACCTGGCTCCTCGATAGCTGAACAAACCCTGTATGCAGCCATCGTGACAGCCCTCGGAGGAGGGTGTCAACGGATGGGTCAGCCAGCGACCTGGATCTCCGTCACCGGAAGCGTGGAATCCGCGCCGAACGACAGGGTGGACGGCTCGTGGCCGGCCATGATGAGCTGGGCTCCGAGCGCCGCGATCATCGCCCCGTTGTCGGTGCACAGCGACAACGCCGGGATGCGCAGTGCAACACCCGCTCGCGACGCCCGCTCGGCTGCGACCTCGCGCACCCGGGCATTCGCGACGACCCCGCCTCCGAGCAGAAGGCGAGGCACACCGAAGTCGGCACAGGCGGCGATGGCTTTCGTGATCAGTACGTCGACGACGGCCTCGCGGAAGCTGGCCGCGACATCCGCAACCGGCACCTCTTCACCGGCGTCCTGACGTTGCTCGACCCACCGCGCCACGGCTGTCTTCAGCCCGGAGAACGAGAAATCGTAGCGGTGCTTCTCCATGTCTTTCGGCTGGCTCAGGCCGCGGGGGAAGCGGATGGCCTTCGGGTCACCGAACGCGGCAACCCGGTCGATCTGCGGGCCCCCCGGATAGGGAAGGCCGAGCACCCTGGCCACTTTGTCGAACGCCTCACCGGCGGCGTCGTCGATCGTCTCCCCCAGGAGTTCGACGTCGGAGACCAGGTCGCGGACGAGCAGCAGCGAGGTGTGGCCGCCGGAGACCAGCAGAGCGATCGTGGGAAGTTCGACGGCATGTCCCGGGCCTCCCGTCGCGTCGAGCAGATCGGCGCCGACGTGTCCAACCAGGTGGTTGACGGCAAAGATCGGCTTGCCGAGCGACACGGCGAGCGCTTTGGCCGCGCCGACACCGACCATCAGTGCCCCGGCGAGTCCCGGTCCGCTCGTCACCGCGATCGCATCCAGCTCGTCGAGGCGGATGCCGGCGTCGGCCACGGCGGCCCGAAGCGCGGGGATCAGGGCCTCGAGGTGGGCACGGGCCGCCACCTCGGGAACGACTCCCCCGTAGCGCGCGTGCTCGTCCATGGACGACGCGATCGTGTTCGAGAGCAGGCGCGTACCGCGAACGATTCCGATGCCCGTCTCATCGCACGACGTCTCGATGCCCAGCACGAGCGGCTCCGCGCGGTTCACTGCTCGCCTCCTTCGGTGAGCGCCGGGTTCTCGGCCCACGCGGTTCGCGGGGCCACGACCTCGACGCGCATCACGATCGCATCCACGTCGTCGGGCTGGTAATAGTGGGGCCGCACACCGATCTCCTCGAAGCCGAGCATCCGATAGAGGGCCTGCGCGCCGGGGTTGTCGGCCCGCACCTCAAGAAAGACGGCTGTGACACCGCGCCGCTGCGCCTCGCCCAGCAGGGTCAGCATCAGCGCACGGCCGAGTCCCTGGCGGCGGGCACCGGGTGCGACAGCGATGGTCTGGATGTCGCCGTCGGTCGACCCGGTCGGCGCGAGCAGTCCGGCATAGCCTTCGATCTCATCCGGACTCTCGGGCCGAAACGCCACGAGGTAGAAGCAGTGCTCGCTGGTGACCTCGTGGCGCATCGAGCGCTCCGACCAGGCGTCGTTCACGAACGTGGCGCGTTCGAGCACCATGATCGCCGGAACATCGGCCGCGGCTGCCCGTCGGAACTGCCACGCCTCCATCAGGCGCTCACCCGCTTGGGTCCGTTGGAGAGCGTCACGTCGGGCGACCGCAGGTACAGGGGCTCGTCGGCCGCGAAGGGACGCCGGTGAAAATAGAGGAGCTCGGCGAACATCCCCAGTGCACCCGCCGACACCGAGGCGGCGTCGAAGCGCGCCAGAGCAGGATGCGGAACCTCGTCGGGCTTGCAGAGTCCCGGGCCGTCCTCACGGATGGGTAGTCCCACCTCGTCCACACCGACGAAGGCGGACCAGTAGAGTTCGCGGCGCCGCGCATCCGTCACGACCAGGAGTCCACCGGTGTGGCCCTCCCGGTAGCGTTCGAACGCTATCGCATCGTGGCTGACCACGGGAACGACGGGCTTTCCGGCACCGAAGGCGAACGCGCGAGCTGCGGCGATACCGACACGCAGCCCGGTGAACGGACCCGGACCCATCCCGACCGCGACCGCCGAGAGTGCGTCGACAGGAATGGCCGCCTCGGCGAGGACCGCGGCGATCTGGTCGCCGACCACTTCCGCGTGGCGCACGGTGTCGAGTTCACTGCGCTCGGCGAGGATGCCTCCGTCACGGTCGACGACAGCGACGGACGTGCCCGCAGAGGTGTCGATCGCAAGGAGCATGAGTCCAGCCTAGGCGGATCCGGCGGCACCCCACCGCGGGCCGAACCCTCGCACCGTCACGACGCGGGGTTCGTCGCGGTCCAGCTCCGACCCGGTTTCGACGTCGGACCCGTCGAGGGCTGCCCCATGGCCGATATCGGCCGCGGATGCGCCGGTCGGACGAGCGATGTCGACCTCGAGCCAGGACTCCGCGACTCCATCGAGCATCCCGCTCCCCCACTCGACCACAACGACCGAGCGATCGAAATCGATGTCGAGATCGTCGAGTTCCAGCGCGCTCGACAGGCGATACGCATCCACATGGACGAGCGGGGAACCACCGACCAGACTCGGATGCGTTCGAGCGAGCACGAAGGTCGGGCTCGTGACGGGGCCCCGCACCTCGAGGCCCTCACCCAGCCCACGCGTCAACGTAGTCTTGCCCGCGCCGAGCGGTCCCGCCAGCACGATCAGGTCGCCCGGCCCGACGATGCTCGCGAGGTCCACGCCCAGTGCGTGCATGTCCGCCGCGGTCTCGATCACCATTTCGGAGGGAACTGCGATGCTGCTCACCGGCGGACGTTCACTTCCGACCGACGAACGTGCGCTGCACGCGCGGACCGATGCGTGTGACGATCTCGTAGTTGATGGTGCCGGCCGCATCCGCCCAGTCGTCGGCACTCGGGAAACCAGCTGCCGGATCGCCGAACAGGACGACCTCGTCGCCCACATCGACCGTCTGGTCGTCGACATCGACGACGAACTGGTCCATCGCCACACGGCCACTCACGGGGAAGACGCGGCCGCCGATGCTCACCGTCGCCCTGTTCGACGCGTGCCGGGGAATGCCCTCCGCATAGCCGAGCGGCACGAGAGCCAGCGTCGTCTCGTGCGGGGTGCGATAGGTGTAGTCGTACGAGACGCCCTTGCCCGCGGGCACCCGGCGCACGGCGGCGACGCGACCGCGCAGCGTCATGACCGGCGAGAGGCCGAGCTCGGCACTCGACTGGCCCTCGAAGGGAGACAGACCGTAGATGCTGATGCCGAGGCGCACCAGGTTGAACCGCGCATCCGGAATTCGGAGTGCCGCCGCCGACGCGGCGATGTGCCGCAACTCCGGACGGAGACCAGCCACCTCCGCCCGCTCGAGCCCGCGGCGATAGAACGCGATCGCGTCGGCGTCATCCTCGGGCGAGGCATTCGACACATGGCTGAACACGCCGCGGACGACGATGTCGCCTTCCTGCTCCAGTTCGCGGGCGCGGCCGAACGTCTCGTCCCACTCGTGCTCTGCGATGCCGTTGCGGCTCAGCCCCGTTTCCAGTTTCAGCTGAACGAGGGCTTGTCCGTGGAGGCGACCCTGCGCGACAAGGGCGCGACGGGCTGAGGCCACCGCCTCGAGCTGCGCCTTCGACGAGAGCCCCAGGTCGATGCCCGCTTCGATCGCGGGGGCGAAGTCGGTGTCCGGATCGTGCAGCCACGCGAGGATGGGGGCCGCGATCCCGGCATCCCGGAGCTCGACGGCCTCGGTCAGATCGGCGACACCCAGCCAGTCGGCGCCGCCGTCGAGGGCCGCGCGGGCGCACTCGACGGAACCGTGACCGTACGCGTTCGCCTTGACGACGGCCATCACATGCTCGGTGCCGATCACCGTGCGCAAGTGGGCGACATTGCGGGAGAGTGCGCCCAGGTCGATCACGGCCTCGCGGAAGACGGCCTCGCTCATGCGCCGCGCTCCGCGACCACGAACGCGCACGCCACACCGGCATCGTGGGTCATGGAAAGGTGCAGCGAACCGATCCCGCGACCGGCCGCGATCCTGGCGGCGACACCGCTCAGCACGAACTCCGGGTTCCCTTCCGCGTCGGAGACGATCTCCATGTCATGCCAGCGCACGCCTTCCGTGTCACCGAGCGCCTTCATGAGAGCTTCCTTCGCGGCGAACCGCGCCGCGAGCGAGTGCACGGGCAGATCGCGTTCGGCCGGCGTGAATAAGCGGTCCACGAGGCGCGGCGTGCGTCCGACCGCCCGGGTGAACCGGGCCAGGTCGACGACGTCGACTCCGATTCCGACGATCACGGCGTGCCGTCTTCGATCCTCATCGCTACCGCGTCACTCGACAGTGACGGATTTGGCCAGGTTGCGCGGCTGGTCGACGTCGAGACCCTTCGCGCTCGACAGCTCCATCGCGAAGATCTGCAACGGGATGACCGCAAGCAGCGGCTCGAACAACGGAGCGGCGAGCGGGATGGGGATGACCTCGTCGGCGAACGGGAGCACCGCCGCGTCGCCCTGCTCGGCGATCGCGATGACGCGGGCGCCCCTGGCACGGATCTCCTGAATGTTCGACACGACCTTCTTGTGCATCTCGTCGGAGCCGCGAGGGCTGGGCACGACGACGAAGACAGGCTGGCCGGGCTCGATGAGCGCGATCGGACCGTGCTTGAGCTCACCGGCGGCGAAGCCTTCGGCGTGGATGTACGCGAGCTCTTTCAGCTTGAGAGCGCCCTCGAGCGCGATCGGGTAGCCGACGTTGCGGCCGAGGAAGAGAACGGCGCGTGTGTCCGCCATCCACTTCGCGAGCTGCGCGATGCTGTCGTGCGACTCGAGCACCTTGGCGAGCTTCGCCGGGATCGCCTCCAGTTCTGCGAGCTGGTGGGCCTGCTCAGCCGGCGTGAGCGACCCGCGGACCCGGGAGAGGTGAAGGCCGAAGAGGTAGAGCGCTGTGATCTGGGCGACGAACGCCTTGGTCGACGCCACGGCGACCTCAGGGCCAGCGTGGGTATAGATCACGGCGTCTGATTCGCGTGGGATGGTCGCACCCTGCGTATTGCAGACCGAGATCACGGTGGCGCCGGCCTCGCGGGCGAACTTGACCGCCATCAGCGTGTCCATCGTCTCGCCCGACTGGCTGATCGAGATGACGAGCGTCTTCGAGGTGATCACCGGGTCGCGGTAACGGAACTCGTGGCTCAGCTCCACCTCGACAGGGACGCGGGCCCACTTCTCGATGGCGTAGCTGCCGACCTGGCCGGCGTAGGACGCGGTTCCGCAGGCGATGATCGTGATGCGGTCGATGTCGGCGAGTACCTCGTCGCCGAGCGCCTCGAGCTCCGGGATGACGACCTGACCGTCGTGGTGACGCCCACGAATCGTGTTGGCGACAGCATCCGGTTCTTCGCTGATCTCCTTGGCCATGAAGCTCGACCAGCCGCCCTTTTCGGACGCGGACGCATCCCACGCGACCTCGAAGGGCTCGACCTCGACCCGCTCGCCGTGGAAATCGGTGACGGAGACCGAATCCGGCGTGATCGTCACGATCTGGTCCTGGCCGATCGCGACGGCGTTGCGGGTGTGCTCGACGAAGGCGGCGACGTCGGAGCCGAGGAAGTTCTCGCCTTCGCCGAGACCGATGACGAGCGGCGAGTTGCGGCGGGCGCCGACGACGACCCCCGGCTCGTCCTGGTGCAGCGCGAGCAGTGTGAAGGCACCCTCGAGACGGCTCACGACGACGCGGAACGCCTCCTGCAGGCTGCCCGTGGCGCGGTACTCGCGGCCGAGGAGCACGGCTGCGACCTCGGTGTCCGTCTCGCTGCTGAAGGCGAAGCCCTCAGCGAGGAGTTCATCTTTCAGAACCGCGAAGTTCTCGATGATGCCGTTGTGGATGACGGCCAGGCGCCCGTCGTCTCCGAGGTGCGGATGCGCGTTGCGGTCGGTCGGTCCACCGTGCGTCGCCCAGCGCGTGTGGCCGATGCCGGTGCGCCCGTTGCCGATGGGGTGAGCCTTGAGGTCGTCGGTGAGCACAGACAGCTTGCCCGCCCGCTTCGCCATGTGCAGATCACCGTTGTCGTCGATGATCGCGACGCCCGCGGAGTCGTAACCACGGTATTCCAGTCGTTTCAAACCACCGAGGAGTACCTCGAGACTCTTGTCAGTACCGACGTACCCCACGATTCCACACATGCACCCGATTTTAGCCTGACGCAAACCTCTAAACTGGTCGCCTATGGCTGAAACAGGCGCAGGCACAGGTAACGGCCAGACATCCCCCTTTGTCGAACTCGACCGCGCCGACTGGGCAGAACTCGCCGAGTCGACGACTCTTCCGCTGAAAGAGACCGAGATCGTGCAGCTGCGAGGGCTGGGTGATCCTCTCGACATGCGCGAAGTCGAAGAGGTCTATCTTCCGCTCAGTCGACTGCTCAACCTGTACGTCGCCGGCACCAAGCAGCTCCATCGCGTGACGAACGAGTTCCTGGGTGAGCGGGCGCAGAGCACCCCGTTCGTGATCGGCGTCGCGGGCTCCGTAGCCGTGGGGAAGTCGACCATCGCGCGTCTCCTGAGGGAGCTGCTCTCGCGCTGGTCGGACACTCCGCGCGTCGAACTCGTCACGACGGACGGCTTCCTGCTGCCCAATGCTGAGCTCGAGCGTCGTGGGCTCATGGAACGCAAAGGCTTCCCGGAGTCCTACGACCGACGAGCCCTGCTCCGTTTCGTGACCGAGGTGAAGAGCGGCGCCGCCGAGGTGCGCGCACCGTTCTATTCGCACCTCAGCTACGACATCGTGCCGGGTGCCCAGATCGTCGTTCGCCAGCCGGATGTCCTGATCGTGGAGGGCCTGAACGTTCTCCAGCCGGCCGGCGGCGGCAACCGACTCGCGGTCAGCGACCTCTTCGACTTCAGTGTCTACGTCGACGCCCGGACGCGCGACATAGCGAACTGGTACCAGGAGCGGTTCCTGAAGCTCCAGCGCGGAGCGTTCGCGAACCCCCAGTCCTACTTCCACCGGTATTCGTCGCTGTCCGAAGAGGAGGCGCGAGCGCGCTCCAGCATGATCTGGGCCAGCATCAACGAGCCGAACCTCGTGCAGAACATCCGCCCGACGCGTTCGCGCGCGAAGCTGGTGCTGCGCAAAGATGCCGACCATACCGTGAGCTCGGTGCTGCTGCGCAAGCTCTGAGCGCGCTCTCAGCGGATCTTGAAGTACCGGAAGAGCTGGTTCTCCCTGATTGCCGCGAACGCCAGGCATGTTCCAGCCAGTCCGCCCAGGACAACGGCGACAACTATCTGAATCGATGAAAGCGCAAGGGTTGTTCTGAGCTCGTCGCCCAGATTCCTGGCCGCCAGGACTCCGACAGCGAGGCTGACGATGCCGGCTAGTGTGAGCCAGACTCCCGACTCGATCAACAACATGTGCGTGAGTGCTCGCCGGGAGACTCCCGAGTGGAGGGCGGATGACATCTCGAGTCGTCGGGTGAATGCACCGCAGGAGCCGATGATGATCCCGAGCCCGGCCCCGGCGAGCGCCGAGAATCGTGTCGCTCGCGAGCGCACCGCTTCGGAAGGGTCGAGGGAGGTACCCATCGTCGTGTTGAGCTGGGACAGTTCCGTCTGGCTGGACGGATGCCGGGCAGGCAGCGCGGTCGTGAAAAGGAGCTGCGTGAGGTCAGTGTCTGCGGGCCAGATATCGGCCCAGCATTCGTCGAAATCGCCGGCCGCAGGCACCGGGACCACCAGGGCATAGCGCAGGCCCCCGCGCCGCCCGTCGTCCGGATAGTCATACGTGCCCCCTACTGGAACCGGGCCGTTTGCTGTCTGCAATTCGGTTCCCGCCGTCAGGCCCAACTAGCCCACCACCTCAGGACCGGCCAGGACACCCGCACCCCGCAGCGTTCCGCCGAGGAGCTTGACGAGTCCGGGGGAACCTCCCGCAGTCGGAATCGGAGTCCCGGGCAGGACCGAGGGGAACACTTTGTCATCGGAGTTTCGCAAGGCTCCAGCCCCACGAACTCCGGGGAGTTTCGCCAGGTCGTCACACGCGGCCCCGTCGATTCTCTCGTCGGCAGCAAGCACGTGGATCGAAGCCCCGCCGCGGTGAAATGCTTCGGCGCGCTGCACGATCTGTTCGATGGACAGGAGTTCGGCAAGTATCAATCCGGATGCAACGAAAACGAGAGCGAGCGCCAGAAGGGTGGCGTGTGTTGTTCCGGAGGCCACGTTCCGTGCGGCTTCCCGAAGAACGGAACTAGGCCTCATGCCCGCCCTCCGCCAGACCTGGACACCTGAGCGTCAGGGACATGGGCGGTGCGAGGGGTGCAGCCGGATCTTCTGCGGCGCCTTCCCCTTATGGAATTGCACGAACGTCTGGCCCAGTTGCGATCCGACGACATGAACGGGAATCATGTCGCCATTGCTCTCGACGCATCCATGCGATCGGTCGAGGTCGACGATCGTCGACGGAGGCACGCTGCTCACCTCGGTCGGTTCGGCGAGCGAAAGCGTTGCGGCGATGGGTTTCACTGTGGACGACTCCTCCGTCGAAGTCGGATCCTGGGCTTGGGGCGCCAGGTCGAGGGAGATCGGGCCAGACTTTCCCGCGGCGTCGACGGGAACTGTGGTGGCTCCGATCGTCACGACCCGCGGGCCTGTGACGAGATCGTTCGGCAGTTCGTCAACCGCTATCGATTGTTGTCCGAAGCTGAAAGTTGCAATCGGATCGCCGTCCGCGACACGCGCGCCCAACGCCGTATCGCAGGATCGGACCGAGACTTTCGGCGTCGGCAGCCATACGGTCCGAGAAACGGGAAACGTCGGCCCCTCCCACTCGATTCCCACTGCAGTCAGCGATTGGAAGGCGGCTCTGAGTGTCGCTCGACCCACAGTGCCGTCGACCGTGAGGTTGTACCCCAAGCGATTGAGTTCGGCTTGAAGGGAACGCACATCCGCGCCGGTGTCTCCGATCGCGAGGTCACGCCAGAGCGGCACCTCTGTCGCGAGTGCAAGGACGGGCCCTTCATCGACAGCGAAGAACGAGCTGCCGGAAGCGATTCCCGCACCAACCTCGCAGTCGTACCTCGTTATCAGACCGGACGCGGGCGTTGTCACGGTAGCCGAGCTGCTTCGACTGACGGTGATCTCCACCGGGCGCTCATCGTAGAAGGCGTGGGCCGAGATCGGGATCTCTTGCGCGGTCGGTACAGTCTGAAGCGATTTCGGTAGGAGCAGTGGCGCAAGTGAGACCGCGACCGCGCCAAGCGCGGCGGCCCCCGCAAGGGCCAGGGCGCCGAGCCCGAATTGGCTTCGCCCGATGCGTTTCCGGTTCATCATTCTTCGCTTCTGCATTGGGCAGGGGTGCTGGCGCCGGCTGGTTTCGGCCCCAACACCCCTGCGCCTACTTGCTCAGTCCGTAGTGCAATGGGTCGGCATTGCATTTGTCGAACTGAGTGCTGTTGATGAATTTGTCGATGTTGGTGCCATTCGCCAACATCGACGGCGTGTAGCCAGGATCGACAGCCTTGACCCGCTTCAGGCAATTGACGAGAATCGTGTTCTCGTCCAACTGCTGAGGGTTTCGATCCATGGCGTCGCGAAGGACGATCAGGTCCAATCCGTTTTCCTGGTTGCATTTGTTCACCGCGGAATTGGAAACGCTGTCCGGTCGCGTGTAGTCGAGCGAGTGGTCGCTCGACCAGGTCGCCGCGACACCGATCTTCTTCAGGCACGTCACGATGAGCTGTTGAAAATAGGCATACTCGGTGTCCGAGATCTTGCCGTCTGCGAGTGCTTCGCGTTCAGCAGGGGTTCGGGCGTCGTCGTAGGTGGATTTGATCAGCTCGGCCCATGGTTTCGCGGACGCTGCGGCGGCATCTCCCGTGGCCGAGGCGCCGGCCTTCCATGACGCGCATCCCGCAAGGCACAACGCCAAGAGGACCAACGCAACTACGCCGAGCGATCGATTCGCGCTCAGAGCGTGTTCCAGAACGCAGTGTTCCCACCGTTCGACTTGTTGGTCGACGCCTTGGCCCAGGCACCCTTGATCGCAGCTGCCTGCTTGCAGGTGTGCGCCAGCGAACCATCGCAGGCGGTAGCGGTGTGGTTCTTCGTCGCGTGGTGGTAGTTGGAGAAGACCTTGCCCACGAGCCCGCTGTCGACGCCATACTGCCAAAGTCCGCCACCCGCATTGGTTGAGGTGGTACTGGCGTTCGCCGCCGTGACCGGCAGCGAGACCATGGCAGCGGCAGCTACGAGAACCGCGGCGAATCTGATTTTTGTACGCAAGTCAATTTCCTTTGTTCGTGTTGTGGATCTCTCACAGCTCGTGCTCCTCCCGATCGCCATCATCGGCGGCTCGCGACCATCCAAACCGGTCGCGTAGTCGCCGAACAACGGGTGCGACAAGTGCGAAAACAGCCCAGCCCCCGAGAAGGAGCGGCAGCAGTATCAAAGCGCCGAGAATGGTGCCGGTGACGTCCAACTGAGCATCCTTTGCGGGGTCGGGCTCTAGCGTTTTTGTTCAGCTGACAGGAGCGCGCCCTGCCTTGTTCGCCGTCTTCTTCACAGTCACCGAATCTTCTTCACATCGAATGACCGCCTGATATCAGACGTCATTACATATGAGAATCTACAGGATCAGACATATATACCTCAAGTCGGCATGCAAGATCTGTGGATAGTTTGCGGAAGGCCGAGTTCGACGGGAACCGATGGGGGCGCTCAAACGTCAAATGGCGCACGCGAAAGCGCAGCGGGGCGCGAGCAAAGTCGAGGACGGCGTTCAGGAAGTGCGTATGAAACGACCGGCGAGCCGCGTCAATCCGGCCGTTCGCACTAGTTGAGACTCCACGCACTAGGTCCTACTAGTGCGCCAAGGCGAAGCTAGTGCGCGAAGTACGAACTAGAGGCTGAGCCGCTCGCGCACGACATCGGCAAGCGAGTGCGCCAGCCGGTCGGCGGTGTGCTGATCGGCCGCTTCGACCATGACACGGACCAGCGGCTCGGTGCCCGAGGGACGCAGGAGCACGCGGCCGGTTGAGCCGAGCTCTTCTTCGGCCGAGCGAACTGCATCCGCGAGGATCTCGTCGGTGTGCACCCCGTGGTGGTCGACGTTCTTCACGTTGACCATGATCTGCGGGTACACCGTCATCGCCTGGGCCAGCTCGGCCAAGGACTTGTGCTGACGAGCCATCTCGCTCAGCAGGTGGAGTCCGGTCAGGATGCCGTCACCGGTCGTCGCGTAATCGCTCATGATGACATGGCCTGACTGTTCGCCACCCAGGGAGAACTTGTGCTCGTTCATCTCCTCGAGCACATACCGGTCACCGACGCGGGTCTCCACGACGGTGATGCCGGCCTCGCGCATCGCGATCTTGAGACCGAGGTTGCTCATCACGGTGGCGACGAGCGTGTGCTCGCGCAGTTTGTTCCGGTCAGCCATTCCGAGGGCGAGGATCGCCATGATCTGGTCGCCGTCGACGATCTTGCCGTTGGCGTCGACCGCGAGGCAGCGGTCGGCGTCGCCGTCGTGGGCGATGCCGACGTCGGCGCCCGCCGCGACCACGGCTTTGGCGAGCTGGTCGAGATGGGTCGAACCGACACCGTCGTTGATGTTGATGCCGTCGGGCTCGTCCCCGATGACCGTGACACGGGCGCCCGCGTCGTGGAATACCTCCGGCGAGACGCCTGCCGCTGCACCGTTGGCGCAGTCGAGCACGACGTGGATGCCGTCGAGACGGTGCGGGAGGCTGGCCAGGAGGTGGACGACGTACCGGTCTTCCGCATCCGCGAACCGGCGGATGCGGCCAACGCCGGCACCGGTCGGCGCGAGCTTCGGGCCCTTCGTCATCGCGGCTTCGATGCGATCCTCGACGACGTCGGGAAGTTTCGTGCCGCCGCGGGCGAAGATCTTGATGCCGTTGTCGGGGGCAGGGTTGTGGGACGCCGACACCATGACCCCGAAGTCGGAGTCGCTGTCAGCGATCAGGAAGGCGAGCGCAGGTGTCGGGATGACACCGGCGTCGAGCACGTCGATGCCGGAGCTCGCGAGCCCGGCCATGACCGCCGCAGCGATGAACTCGCCCGAGACGCGAGGATCGCGCGCAACGATCGCGACGGGTCGCTTGCCGGCGGCACGCCGGGCCTCGGCGCTGCGGCCTTGCGTCAGGACTGCAGCAGCAGCCTGAGCAAGACCGAGCGCGAGGTCGGCAGTGAGGTCACCGTTCGCGAGGCCGCGAACACCGTCGGTTCCGAAAAGGCGTGGCATGAACCGCAGCCTAAGCGTTCGCGACGATTAGCGCTTGGAGAACTGCGGAGCCTTGCGAGCCTTCTTGAGACCAGCCTTCTTGCGCTCCTTGACACGGGCGTCGCGGCTCAGGAAGCCGGCCTTCTTGAGGGTCGGCCGGTTGTTCTCCTGGTCGATCTCGTTCAGGGCACGTGCGATACCGAGGCGCAGGGCGCCGGCCTGGCCCGAGGGGCCACCGCCGGTGATGCGGGCGATCACGTCGTAGCTGCCCAGAAGGTCGAGGACCTTGAACGGGTCGTTGACGAGCTGCTGGTGAAGCTTGTTCGGGAAGTAGTCCGCGAACTCACGGCCGTTGACCGTGATGGTGCCGGAGCCGGGAATGAGGCGCACGCGGGCGATGGCCTGCTTGCGACGGCCCACAGCCGCGCCGGGAACGTTCAGGACGGCGCGGGGTGCCTTGGGGGCCGACTCCGCGGGAGTCTCGGTCGAGTAGGTCTCGACGTTCTCGGCAGCTGCCGAGTCGATGGTGTCTGCGATCTTCGCCACGATGGTGTGAATCCTTTGTCTTTAGAGTCGAAAAGTCTGTCGCCGGGCGCTTACTGCGCGACCTGGCTGAGGGTGTACGGCTTCGGCTGCTGCGCAGCGTGCGGGTGCTCGCTGCCCGTGTAGACCTTCAGCTTGCGGAGCTGGGCGCGACCGATCGAGTTCTTCGGAAGCATTCCACGGATCGCCTTCTCGACGGCGCGGACGGGGTTCTTCTCGAGCAGCTCGGCGTACGTGACCGCCGAGAGACCGCCCGGGTAGCCCGAGTGGCGGTATGCCTTCTTCTGCGCAGCCTTGGCGCCGGTGAGGGCGACCTTGTCTGCGTTGACGATGATGACGAAGTCGCCGCTGTCGATATGCGGGGCGAACGTCGGCTTGTGCTTGCCGCGCAGAAGCGTGGCAGCGTGGCTGGCAAGGCGGCCGAGCACGACGTCGGTCGCGTCGATGACGACCCAGTCGCGCTGGATCTCATTGGCCTTCGGGGTGTAAGTGCGCGTCACAGTAGTGGCTGCTTTCTTGTCGGAGTTGGGTGTTCGTGAATCCCGCTCCGTTGGGAGTTCCGATCGGAACGCCGCAGGTGGAGGGCTCAACTTCGGATGCCGTGCTCAGGGGCGCGGACACCAAACATCAACTCTATTTCATCGGGCCTGCCCCGTCAAACCGAACCCGATCATGTCGGTGAGGGTCGTGCGCAGGGCGGGCGGCGGATGCTCGGCTCGCGACCGATCAGGACGCGCCTGGTGCCCCGGGCGAGGCAACCGCGACTACTCCTGCCCCTGCTCCTGCCCCGACTGCAGGTCCAGTGACCTGAGCGCCCGCGTCTGCTCCGCGCGCAACGCTAGCTCCTCGTCGCCGGGATAGCCGACCTCGAGCAGCGTCAGGCCACGTGCGGGCATGACCTTGAACGCGCTCGACCGGGTGCCGAGGTCGCGCAGCAGCACCGCATCCGTCACCGCCAGCTTGCCCTCTCCGACTCCGACGCACGCGCCGACGAGTGCGCGCACCATGCTGTGGCAGAACGCGTCGGCCTGGACGTCGCCGACGAGCACGCCGTCGTCGTCGCGCGTCCAGCCGAATCGCTGGAGAGTGCGGATGGTCGTCGCGCCCTCGCGCGGGCGGCAGTAGGTGGCGAAATCGTGCAGGCCGACCAGGCTCGCTGCGGCTGCGTCCATCGCGTCGGCGTCGAGCGTGACCGGCACCCAGGAGGTGCGATGGCGCTGCAGCGGATCGCGCGATGAGAGCTGGTCGGCGATGCGGTAGCGGTAGCGGCGCCAGATCGCCGAGAACCGGGCATCGAATCCGGTCGGGGCGAGTACGCAGCGCGACACGACGATGTCGGGGACGGGACCAAGGATGCCGTTGACGCGGCGAGCGAGTGCCGCCCCTGCGTCAGCGGTGCGCGGCGTCTTCCCGCGTGCGCGGAGCAGGCTCGCGATCTGATCCGCGGAGAGGTCCAGATGGGCCACCTGGCCCGAGGCGTGCACCCCCGCGTCGGTGCGGCCGGCCACGGTGAGCGTCGGCGCCGGGCCGTGCCGCCGGAAGATCGTCGCGAGCGCGGACTCCAGCTCCCCCTGCACGGTACGCAGCTGCGGTTGTCGCGTCCAGCCGTTGAAATCCGTGCCCTGGTAGGCGATGTCGAGCCGGAACCGGGTCGTCGCCTCGTCTTCCACGACCGCCAGTCTAGAGTCAGCGGAGCTTGTTATCGTTAAGGCCGCTTCGCGCGACCCGACTTCTTCATGACTTCCACCATCAACGCTCCAGCACGGGGCACAGCCCTGCCCGAAAGCGGCAGCGAGCGCAACGGCACGCCCGGTGCGAAGCGTTTCGGCGGACTCGACGGGCTTCGCGCCCTCGCCGTTCTGGGCGTGGTCGTCTACCACCTCTTCCCCGGTTTCCTGCCCGGCGGGTTCATCGGGGTCGACGTGTTCTTTGTCATCAGCGGCTTCCTCATCACGAGTCTGCTGATGCGCGAGCGTTCCGCAACCGGGCGGATCGATCTGCGCACGTTCTGGGTCCGGCGGGGTCGCCGACTGCTTCCGGCGCTCGTCGCCGTGATGCTCGCCTGCGCGACAGCCGCGGCCCTGATCGGCGGCTCCGTACTCACGGCCATCGGGCGGCAACTCCTCGGAGCAGCGACGTTCAGCAGCAACTGGCTCGACATCGCCTCCGACAGCAGCTATTTCGCCAGGGACACGCCTGAGCTCTTCCGCAACCTGTGGTCACTCGCGGTCGAGGAGCAGTTCTATGTGGTCTGGCCGGCCCTCCTGCTCGCGATCGTCCTGATCCGCCACTGGGGCGTCCGCGTCGCGATCGTCTCGGCGATCGCCATCGCGTCGGCGGTCGAGATGGCATTTCTTTACGCGCCCGGCAGCGACGCGACGCGGGTCTACTTCGGCTCGGACACGCACAGCTTCGGACTCGCGCTGGGTGCGGTGCTCGCGCTCGTCATCAGCCGGATCAAGCCACTGAACCTCGATGCCGGCGAGTCCGGGCTGCAGTGGTTCATCCGCCGGATGCTCCCCGGAGTCGGTGTCGCCGCCCTGGTCGCACTCGGCGCAGCGGCGTGGCTGATGCACGACGACAGCGGCTTCACCTACCAGGGCGGTCTCGCGCTCGTCAGTGTCCTGGCTGCGCTCGTCATCTGGGCAGCCGTGTCTTCGCAGTCCCGGCTGGGCCGCTCGCTCGACGCCGCGCCGCTGCGGTTCGTCGGCACACGCTCGTACGGCATCTACCTCTGGCACTGGCCCGTGTTCGTGCTCGTGACCGCGGTCGTCGCGCGCGAGGCCTCCCCCGCGCCCGCCTGGCAGGTCGGTCTCATCGCGCTTGGAATCACCGCAGTCGCCGCGCTGGTCTCATTCCGGTTCATCGAGACCCCGATCAGGCGACTTGGAGTCCGCGGCACGGTGCGGCACGTCGTGCACCGGGCGCGAGACTCAAGAGCGGCTCGAATCGCTGCGATCGCGACGCTTGCCGCAGCAACCCTTCTGACGGCCGGGACCGTCACCGCGGTCGTCATCGCCCCGCAGCACACGGATGCGCAGGACTTCATCGAACGCGGACAGCAGGCGCTCACGAAACCGGGACACGCGGTCCCGGGCGAGTCCGCTCATCCGCCCACTCCACGCGGTGCGCCCGACCCCCACCCGGTGGCCACCGGCGACCAGATCATGGCGATCGGTGACTCGGTCATGCTCGCATCGGCGCCGTCGCTGCAGGAGACGTTCCCGGGCATCCGGATCGACGCCGTAGTCTCGCGACAGATGCGCGCCGCGCCGAGCATCCTGCAAGCGGCGAAGGATGCGGGAACACTCCGCAAGGTCGTGCTCATCGGGCTCGGAACGAACGGGTCGATCTCGGAGTCCACACTCGACGAGTTGCAACAGATCGCCGGGACCGACCATCAGTTCGTCTTCGTCACCGTGCAGGCCCCCCGAGGCTGGACCGACGGGGTGAACGCCGAACTCGACACCTTCGCCGGGACGCACCAGAAGACGGTCGCCCTCGCGGAATGGAAGAGCGCGATCACACCGCACCTCGACCTTCTCGCCGAAGACCACATCCACCCGGGCAGCCGGGGCGGGCGCATCTACGCGGCAGCCATTGACGATGCGCTCCATCGCCTGGCCGAACGGTCACCGGTCAGGCCGTACACCGTGTGGGGCGACGACGGGCCGCGCCCGCAGTAGTGCCCGCCTGAGTTCAGTAGACCCGGACCAGCGAGGTCTCCGAATTCGTCTGCACGAAACCCATGCGCGTGTACAGGCCAAGCGCACCCGTCGGACTCGCCGAATCGACGTCGAGGGTGACGCGCTGCCAGCCCTGCGCAGCGCAGGCCGCCAGGGTTCGCGAGAGGAGCGCGGGAGCGATCCGGCGACCGCGATGCGCCCGTGTCGTCCCGACCATCCCGATGTAGGCGCCGGAGAAGCCCTGCGTCTCCCAGTCGTCCTCGTTCACCTGGCACAGCACGAAGCCGACAACCTCTTCGCCCGCGCTGCCCTCGCGTTCGCCCCCCTCGTCTGCGTTGCCGTCGACGACCGCGAGAAAGGAGATGTCGGCACGGAAGGTGCCGTCGAGCCACGCCTGCCACTGTTCGTCGCTCATGGGCTGGCTGCCCCAGTGGTCTCGGAACGAGTCCGTTCGGGCGATCAGCGCCTTGCCGGAAAGAGCGTCAGTGAACGGGACGATCCTGACGTTCTCGCTCGGATCGACCAGCTCGATCGGATCGGCCAGGTCGCGCTCGAGCCCGGCGAAGTACCGCACGGCCTCGAAACCCGCATGCCGCAGCAGGCGTTCGCTCTGCGGTGCGCGCGCATCGGCCGAGGCCATCGTCCATGCCGGAAGCCTCTTGTCAGAGGCAGCGAATCGCTGCTCGGCGCGCGTCCGCTGCCAGACGAGCAGTTCGCGGCCGATGCCGCGGCCCCGGTGATTTGGATGCACGCCGCCATAGAGAAAACACCTCACCAAGGTCTCCTGAAGCGGCGGCATCACCACCAGCCCGAGCGCGACGGGGACCCCATCGGCGGTGAAGCCGATGAGGGAGTCGGTGGCGAGGTCGACGAACGAATAGCCGAACTCCTCCTCGAGTTCCTCCCGGGTGAGCACGTAGTTCGGGTGATCGGCGGAATCGATCGCCTGCATCAGCGGCAACACGGAATCGACGTCGTCGAAGGTCGCCGGGCGCCACCGGGTGATCAGCGGATGCGACGGCTGGAAGGTCGGCGGCGCCGTCACGCGGTCGCGAACGGGCTTCATGTCGTCGATCGTGCCGGCCATCCATCCACCCTAGTGAGTCGGATGAGACGTCGGTGCGTCCGGTGAAACGACGAAGGTCCCCACCGCGGAACGGAGGGGACCTTCGAGAGCGTCAGAGGACGTCAGGCCTTCTCGGCCTCCGCCTCAGCGGTGGTCTCTTCTGCCTCGGCAGCCTCAGCGTCGCCAGTGGCCTCTTCGACGACCTCGGCCTCGGCGACCTCGGTCTCCTCGGCGGCGGTCTCAGCGGCGGTCTCCTCGACCGGAGCCTCCTCCACCTTGGCGGCCTTCGGAGCAGCCTTGGAGGACGACTTGGTCGACTTCACCTTCGGGGTGACGGGCTCGAGAACGAGCTCGATCTGCGCCATGGGGGCGTTGTCGCCCTTGCGGAAGCCGAGCTTCGTGATGCGGGTGTAGCCGCCCTCGCGCTCGGCGACGAGCGGTGCGATCTCCGTGAAGAGCTCGTGGACGACGGCCTTGTCACCGATCACGCCGAGCACGCGACGGCGCGCGTGCAGGTCGCCACGCTTGGCGAACGTGATCAGGCGCTCAGCGAGCGGACGAAGGCGCTTGGCCTTGGTCTCGGTCGTCTTGATGCTCTTGTGGGTGAACAGGGCAGCAGCCAGGTTGGCGAGCAGCAGGCGCTCGTGAGCCGGTCCGCCTCCGAGGCGGGGGCCCTTGGTTGGCTTAGGCATTATCGGTTATCTCCAGTGTTGAAAGTCGAAAGGCGTAGTCGAGACGACAGGCCTTAGATGTTCTCGTCGTCTTCGTAGCCGCTGTAGAAGTGGGCGCCGTCGAACCCGGGAACCGAGTCCTTCAGCGAAAGCCCCATCTCAACGAGCTTGTCCTTGACCTCATCCACCGACTTCTGTCCGAAGTTGCGGATGTTCATGAGCTGGGTCTCCGACAGCGAAACGAGCTCGCTGACGGTGTTGATGCCCTCACGCTTGAGGCAGTTGTACGAGCGGACCGACAGGTCGAGGTCCTCGATCGGCATCGACAGCTCGGAGCTGAGCACCTGGTCGACCGGCGCGGGGCCGATCTCGATGCCCTCGGCCGCGCTGTTGAGCTCGCGGGCGAGACCGAACAGCTCGGTGAGCGTGCGACCGGCGGATGCGATCGCGTCGCGCGGGCTGATCGCAGGCTTGGTCTCCACGTCGACCACGAGGCGGTCGAAGTCGGTGCGCTCACCGGCACGCGTCGCCTCGACGCGGTAGGTGACCTTGAGCACGGGCGAGTAGATCGAGTCGATCGGGATCTGACCCGCTTCGCTGTACTCGTTGCGGTTCTGGGTCGCCGAGACGTAGCCGCGGCCGCGCTCGATGGTCAGCTCGACCTCGAACTTCGCCTTGTCATTGAGGGTCGCGATGACGAGCTCGGGGTTGTGGATCTCCACGCCCGCGGGTGCCGAGATGTCGGCAGCGGTGACCTGACCGGCGCCGGTCTTGCGCAGGTAGGCCGTGATGGGCTCATCGTGCTCGCTCGAGACGACGAGGCCCTTGATGTTGAGGATGATCTCGGTGACGTCTTCTTTCACACCGGGAACGGTGCTGAACTCGTGGAGAACGCCGTCGATGCGGATGCTGGTGACAGCAGCGCCGGGGATGGAAGAGAGGAGCGTGCGGCGAAGCGAGTTCCCGAGGGTGTAACCGAAGCCCGGCTCGAGGGGCTCGATGACGAACCGCGAGCGGAACTCCGAGATGTTTTCTTCGGCGAGCGTGGGACGCTGTGCAATGAGCACTGTTGTTTCCTTTCGGCTAAGTGTCCGCTATATGACACTTGCATCGCGCGCGGGACGGCGACGAAGTCACCGTCCCGCTTACGCGAAAATGGATTCTGGTACAGCTACTTAGACGCGGCGGCGCTTGGGCGGACGGCAACCGTTGTGCGCCTGCGGCGTCACATCGTTGATCGACCCGACCTCGAGGCCTGCGGCCTGCAGGGAACGGATCGCAGTTTCGCGGCCCGAACCCGGTCCCTTGACGAAGACGTCAACCTTCTTCATGCCGTGCTCCTGCGCCTGGCGCGCAGCCGACTCGGCGGCGAGCTGAGCGGCGAACGGGGTCGACTTGCGCGAACCCTTGAAGCCGACGCCACCCGAGGATGCCCAGCTGATGACCGCACCGGTGGTGTCGGTGATCGAGACGATGGTGTTGTTGAACGTGCTCTTGATGTGGGCCTGGCCCACGGCGATGTTCTTCTTTTCTTTCTTGCGCGGCTTCCGTACGGCCGACTTGGGTGCTGCCATGATTTCTCCTGAATCCTTAAGGCGCGTGACTCGCGGGCCGAGGCCTAGCGAGCCTTCTTCTTGCCGGCGACGGTGCGCTTCGGACCCTTACGGGTGCGCGCATTGGTCTTGGTACGCTGACCGCGGACCGGGAGGCCCTTGCGGTGGCGGATGCCCTCGTAGCTGCCGATCTCGACCTTGCGTCGGATGTCGGCGGCGACCTCACGACGAAGGTCACCTTCAACCTTGTAGTTGCCTTCGATGTAGTCGCGGAGGGCGACGAGCTGGTCGTCGGTCAGATCCTTGACGCGGATGTTCCCGTCGATTTCGGTGTCGGCGAGGGTCTTGAGCGCCCTCGTACGGCCAACACCGTAGATGTAAGTCAGTGCTACTTCCACGCGCTTTTCGCGCGGAATGTCAACGCCGGCTAGACGTGCCATTGTGGCTTCTCCTGTGAGTGAGTGGAGGTCTGAAACAGCTCCGGTGCCCCGGCCTCCAACCGAGGGTGTCCCCTGCTCGCGCAGGTTCTGGTGCTGCCTTTATCGTTGTTGAGTTTTCAGTCGTGCGAGTCGCGCCCGGGACTTTAGCCCTGGCGTTGCTTGTGACGCGGGTTCTCGCAGATGACCATGACCCGGCCGTTACGACGGATGACCTTGCACTTATCGCAGATCTTCTTGACGGAGGGCTTGACCTTCATAGTTCTTGTACCTTTATTGTTCGCTGTCCTCGTACCTCACCCGGGGCTACCCGTGGGTGGGGCCGTTACTTACAGCAGCCGTTACTTGTAGCGGTAGACGATACGGCCGCGGGTCAGGTCATAAGGACTCAGCTCCACGATCACGCGGTCCTCCGGGAGGATGCGGATGTAGTGCTGACGCATCTTGCCCGAGATGTGGGCAAGCACCTTGTGCCCGTTCGTCAGCTCAACGCGGAACATCGCGTTGGGCAGAGCTTCGACCACAGATCCTTCGATCTCGATGACGCCGTCTTTTTTGGCCATAGCCTCACTGTCGCTAAAAGTATTGTTTGCTGGTCGTGCGTTGGATTGTGGTGCTCCGCGACCCGGCGAACGGATGCAGCGGGCACACGAAAACGTGTGCAAAACACCAAGGATCAATCTTATGCGATTCCCGCGCGTTTCGCGAATCGAGGGGTATTATCCGCGTTCGCTCGTGGAGATCGACTATGGAATGGGAACGGGAGTGATCCCGAATGGGGCGAGGCCGGCCGCCCCGCCATCCGCGGCCGTCAGTACCCAGATGCCATCCGCGTGGACCGCGACGCTGTGCTCCCAGTGCGCCGCAGCAGAGCCGTCCTCTGTCGCGACCGTCCATCCGTCATCCCGGACATACGTCTCCGGGTCGCCCAGGACGACCATCGGCTCGATCGCGACGACGAGTCCGGGCTTCACCTCCGGACCCTTGGCGCTGACCCGATAGTTGAAGACCGGTGGCGCCTCATGCATGCTTCGCCCGATGCCGTGGCCGACGTAGTCGGTGAGGATGCCGTAATCGCCTTGCGAGACGATGTAGTCCTCGATCGCCTCGCCGACCTCGTTCAGGTGGCGAGCGGTGACCAGGCGTGCAATGCCTCGCCACAGGGACTGCTCGGTGACCTCGGAGAGCGTGAGTCGCTCGTCGAAGACGTCCCGCCGTGCCGGGTCGGGCAGCACGAAGGTGCGTGCCGCATCCCCGTTCCACCCGTTCAGGATGGCGCCGCTGTCGATCGAGACGATGTCGCCGGGCACGAGGAGGCGGTCACCGGGGATCCCGTGGACCACGTCGTCGTTCACCGAAGCGCAAATGGTGTGGTCGTAGCCCTGTTCCAATGTGAAGTTGGGACGGGCACCCCGCTCGACGATCGCCCGCTCCGCGAGCGCGTCGAGGGTGAGAGTGCTGACGCCCGGTTCGATCGCGGCAGCCACCGCGTCGAGCGACGCGGCGGTCGCGAGACCGGGCTCCACCATCAGCCGAAGCTGGGCGGGCGACTTGTAGATCGACCGTCGGAAGACCATCGGACGCGCTGGCTACGCGACCGACTCGGAGTCGCGCTCCGCTGTCGGCAGGATTCCGCGGTCGGAGAGCGCACGGGTGATCCGCGAGGCGACCTCGTCGATGTCACCGAGCCCGTCGACCTCGATCAAGAGGCCGCGGCCGCGGTAGACCTCGATCAGTGGCGACGTCTCACGAAGATAGACCTCCTGGCGATGGCGGATCGCCTCCTCGGAGTCGTCGACCCGGCCCTGCTCCTGCGCGCGCTTGGTCAGTCGAGCCACGACCTCGTCGCGATCGGCCACGAGCTGGATCACTCCGACGAGGCTCTGACCCTTGCCGGCGAGCAGCCGGTCGAGGTAGTTCACCTGTTCGAGCGTGCGCGGGTAGCCGTCGAGGAGGAATCCGTTGCGGGCGTCGTCCTCTTCGAGCCGTTCGGTCACCAGCGCGTTGGTCAGGCTGTCGGGAACGTAGTCGCCCGCGTCGACGATCTCCTTGACCTGCATCCCGAGCGCCGTGCCGTTCTTGATGTTGAAGCGGAAGATGTCACCCGTGGACACGTCGGGGATGCCGTAGACCGAGCTGATCCGTGCCGCCTGGGTTCCCTTGCCGGAGCCGGGCGGGCCCACGATCAGCAGGCGCGCCCCCTTCTGCGCAGAGGAGTCGTCAGCGACACGGGTCATCGAAGCAGCCCTTCGTAATGGCGCTGCTGGAGTTGGGAGTCGATCTGCTTGACCGTCTCCAGGCCGACGCCGACGATGATCAGGATGGAGGTTCCGCCGAACATGAAGTTCTGACTCGCCCCCAGCACCGAGAACGCTATGAGCGGGATCAGCGCGATCAAGCCGAGGTAGATCGAGCCCGGCAGGGTCACTCGGGTCAGCACGTAGTCGAGGTATTCGGCTGTGGGCCGCCCGGCACGGATACCGGGGATGAACCCGCCGTACTTCTTCATGTTGTCGGCGACTTCTTCAGGGTTGAAGGTGATCGCGACATAGAAGTACGTGAACCCGACGATGAGCAGGAAGTACAGCAGCATGTAGAGCGGGTGGTCGCCCTTGGTGAGGTAGTTGGTGATCCACGTCACCCAGGCCGCAGGCGCCTGGCCGGCCTTGGGTTGGTTGAACTGCGCGATGAGCGCGGGCAGGTACAACAGTGACGACGCGAAGATGACGGGCACGACACCGGCCATGTTCACCTTGATCGGGATGTACGTGTTGTTGCCGCCATAGGTGCGACGGCCGACCATCCGCTTCGCATACTGCACGGGGATGCGCCGCTGCGATTGCTCGACGAACACCACGGCCGCGACGATCAGCAACCCGATCGCGAGGACCACGATCAGGGTCTCGACGTTCTGCGTCTGCGCGATCGCGATCAGCGACGGCGGGAACTGTGCCGCGATCGACGTGAAGATGAGCAGCGACATGCCGTTGCCGATGCCGCGCTCGGTGACGAGCTCGCCCATCCACATGATGAGGCCCGTACCGGCGGTCATGGTCAGGACCATGAGGAGTATCGCGTACCACGAGTCGTCGGTGATCAGCTGCGTGCACTGGGAGACGCTGGTGGTGCCGAAGAGGGCGCCGCTTCGCGCGACCGTGATCAGCGTCGTCGACTGGAGCACGCCGAGTGCGATCGTCAGGTAACGCGTGTACTGCGTGAGCTTGCTCTGGCCGGCCTGGCCCTCTTTGTACAGCGTTTCGAAGTGAGGGATGACCACGCGCAGGAGCTGCACGATGATCGACGCGGTGATGTACGGCATGATGCCGAGCGCGAAGATCGAGAGTTTGAGGAGCGCGCCACCACTGAAGAGGTTGACGAGCGAGTAGAGACCGGACGTGTCCTGGTTGGCCGCGAGACAGGTCTGCACGTTGCCGAAGTCCACGAAGGGCGCGGGTATGAACGAGCCCAGCCGGAAGAGGGCGATGATGCCCAGGGTGAAGGCGATCTTCTTGCGAAGGTCTGGCGTGCGGAAGATCCGCGCGACGGCGCTAAACAAAGTGCGTCCTGCTTTCCTGTAAGGAGTCAGCCGGGTGATCAGGAAAACTGATCACCCGACTGCACTACTTTACGGGGTCGACCGGAACACTGTGGTCCGATCGATCCGAGTGACTACTTGACAGAGCCACCAGCGGCGAGGATCTTCTGCTCGGCAGAGCCGGAGACCTTGTCGACCGCAACGTTCAGCTTAACCGCAATGTCACCATTGCCGAGAACCTTGACCTTCTCGTTCTTGCGAACGGCGCCCTTGGCCACGAGGTCGGTGATGGTCACATCGCCGCCCGACGGGTAGAGCTCGGCGAGCTTCTCCAGGTTCACGACCTGGTACTCGACGCGGAACGGGTTCTTGAAGCCGCGAAGCTTCGGAGCCCGCATGTGGAACGGGAGCTGGCCACCCTGGAAGCCGGGGCGGACCTGGTAGCGAGCCTTCGTACCCTTGGTACCACGGCCGGCCGTCTTACCCTTCGAACCCTCACCGCGTCCAACGCGGGTCCGGTCCTTCTTGGAACCGGCGGCGGGACGCAGGTGGTGCACCTTGAGCACGTGCTCGCGGTTCTCCGTCTGCGCAGCCTTGGCAGCAGGCTTGTCGGCCTTCGCAGCAGGCTTCTCGGCCTTCGCGGCGGTCGTGCCGTCGGAGGCTGCAGCAGCCTTCGACGACGAAGCCTTGGCGGGCGCCTTCTTCTCGGCGGCCGGCTTCTCAGCCGAGGTCGAGGCAGCCTTCGCAGGCGCCTTCTTCGCCGCTGCCTTGGGGGCGGCGGCCTTCTTCTCAGCGGCGGGCTTGTCAGCAGCCTTGACGGCCTTGGCCGTGGTTGCTTCCTTCTCGTCAGCCATTAGTCAATCTCCTCGACCTTCACCAGGTGAGCGACGGTGTTGACGTATCCGCGGTTCTGCGAATTGTCCTCACGGACGACGACGTCACCGATGCGCTTCAGACCCAGGCTGCGAAGCGTGTCGCGCTGGTTCTGTTTTTCACTTACTTTGGACTTGATCTGGGTAACTTTCAGACGCGCGGCCATCATGCACCTGCCTTGGCGGTTGCAGCAGCCTCGGCGAGCGCTGCCTCGGTGCGAAGCAGGCGAGCCGGAGCCACCTGGTCGTAGTCGAGCCCACGACGGGCTGCGACGGCGCGCGGCTCCTCGAGCTGCTTCAGCGCCACGACGGTCGCGTGCACGATGTTGATCGTGTTCGACGAACCGAGCGACTTGCTGAGCACATCGTGGATACCGGCGCACTCGAGGACGGCGCGGACCGGGCCACCGGCGATAACACCGGTACCGGCGGACGCCGGGCGCAGCATGACGACGCCTGCGGCCGCCTCACCCTGGACGGGGTGCGGGATCGTGTTGCCGACGCGGGGGACGCGGAAGAAGTTCTTCTTCGCCTCCTCGACGCCCTTTGAGATCGCCAGCGGCACCTCGCGGGCCTTGCCGTAGCCGACACCGACGAGACCGTTGCCGTCTCCGACCACGACGAGCGCGGTGAAGCTGAAGCGACGTCCGCCCTTGACGACCTTCGAGACGCGGTTGATCGTCACAACGCGCTCGAGGAACTGGCTCTTCTCGGAGTCGCGGCTGCCGCGATCACGGTTGGGGTTGCGCTCACGACCACCACGACGGGCCTCGCGAGGCTCGTTCTGCGTGGAGATCGTGGATGCGGCGGTTTCCACCGGCGCCTCTGCGGCCACGGTCTGCTCCTTGTTGTTCTCTGCTTCGCTCACAGGTTCAATCCACCCTCTCGAGCTCCCTCGGCGACAGCTGCGACGCGTCCCGCGTACTTGCTGCCACCACGGTCGAATACGACGGCGTCGACGCCGGCGGTCTTTGCACGCTCGGCGACGAGTTCGCCGACCTTGCGGGCCTTCGCGGTCTTGTCGCCGTCGAAGGTGCGCAGGTCAGCCTCGAGGGTCGATGCCGACGCAAGGGTGTGACCCTTGCTGTCGTCGACGACCTGGACGAAGACGTGACGTGCGGAACGGGTGACCACCAGGCGCGGACGAACCGCGGTTCCCTCGATCTTCTTGCGAAGACGGGTGTGGCGGCGGTCACGCGCTGCGGACTTGCTCTTTCCTCTGGTTCCGAGAGCCATGGTTACTTACCAGCCTTTCCGGCCTTGCGGCGGACAACCTCGCCGGCGTAACGCACACCCTTGCCCTTGTAGGGCTCGGGCTTGCGAATCTTGCGGATGTTGGCGGCGACCTCGCCGACGGCCTGCTTGTCGATGCCGCTGACCGTGAGCTTGTTGTTGCCCTCGACCGTCAGGCTGATGCCCGCCGGCGGCTCGACCGTGACCGGGTGCGAGAAGCCGAGCGCGAACTCGACCGCGCTGCCCTTCTGCGCGACGCGGTAACCGGTGCCGACGATCTCGAGTCCCTTGGTGTAACCCTGGGTGACGCCGATGATCTGGTTGTTGATCAGGGTGCGGGTCAGGCCGTGGAGCGAACGCGAGCTGCGCTCGTCGTCCGGACGGGTGACGAGCACCTGGCCCTCTTCGAGCTTGACCTCGATGGGGTTCGCGACGGTGAGCGAGAGCTCACCCTTCGGGCCCTTGACCGTGACGGCCTGGCCGTCGATCTTCACATCGACCCCGGTAGGGATGTCGATGGGCAGTCTTCCAATACGCGACATGACGAACTACCACACGTAGGCGAGGACTTCCCCACCCACGCCCTTCTTCTCAGCCTGGCGGTCAGTCAGCAGACCGGAGGAGGTGGACAGGATGGCGACGCCGAGCCCTCCGAGAACCTTGGGGATCTCCGTGGACTTCGCGTAGACGCGAAGACCGGGCTTCGAGACGCGCTTGATGCCGGCGATGGAACGCTCACGGTTCGGTCCGAACTTGAGGCTCAGCGTCAGCGTCTGGCCGACCCGCGCATCCGTGACCTCCCAGCCGGAGATGTATCCCTCGGCCTTGAGAATGTCGGCGATGTGCGCCTTGAGCTTCGAGTGCGGCATCGACACGGTGTCGTGGTGTGCCGAGTTCGCGTTGCGCAGTCTGGTCAGCATGTCTGCGACCGGATCTGTCATTGTCATTTCGGTGTTTCCTTTGTTCACCAGGTTTCGTTCAGCCGTTACACGACTGACGACCTGTGGTGGTCGTGGTCTCTCCAGATCGGAGGGACCATCGGGTGGAGCTAGTTCGTGGCCTCGTTGGAACGGAACGGGAAGCCGAGCTGCTTGAGCAGCGCGCGGCCTTCGTCGTCGTTCTTCGCGGTGGTCACCACAGTGATGTCCATGCCGCGGACGCGGTCGATCTTGTCCTGGTCGATCTCGTGGAACATCGACTGCTCCGTGAGACCGAACGTGTAGTTGCCGGTGCCGTCGAACTGCTTGTCCGAAAGGCCACGGAAGTCGCGGATGCGGGGAAGTGCGAGCGAGAGCAGGCGGTCGAGGAACTCCCACATGCGGTCGCCACGAAGCGTGACGTGTGCGCCGATGGGCTGGCCCTCACGCAGCTTGAACTGCGCGATGGACTTGCGTGCCTTGGTGACCTGCGGCTTCTGACCGGTGATCTTGGTCAGGTCGGCGACAGCGCCGTCGATGATCTTGCCATCGCGTGCTGCTTCGCCGACGCCCATGTTGACGACGATCTTCACGAGACCCGGCACCTGGTGCGGGTTGGTGAAGCCGAGGTCCTTGCTCAGCGTCGCAGAGATCTCGTTCTTGTACTTCTCTTTGAGACGCGGCTGGATTTTGCCAGCCACCGCTGTGGTGTCGCTCATTACAGGTCCTTACCTGACTTCTTGGCGTAACGAACACGGACCGTCTTGGAGACGCCGTCCTTCGTCACGGTTTCGCTGCGGAAGCCGACGCGCGTCGGCTTCTTGGTCTCTGGGTCGACGAGTGCCACGTTCGAAACGTGGATCGGAGCCTCGTGCGTTTCGATGCCGCCGGTCTTCGTGCCACGCTGCGTCTGTCCGACACGCACGTGCTTGGTGACGAAGTTGACGCCCTCGACGATGACGCGGTCCTTCTCGACCTGCACCTCGATGACGCGACCCTGCTTGCCTTTGTCGCCTCCACGAGCCTGGCTCGCGCCGGAGATGACCTCGACCAGGTCGCCCTTCTTGATGTTCTTCGCCATGACTTAGATAACCTCCGGTGCCAGCGAGATGATCTTCATGAACTTCTTGTCGCGGAGTTCGCGACCGACCGGTCCGAAGATACGGGTGCCGCGGGGGTCACCGTCGTTCTTCAGGATCACTGCAGCGTTCTCATCGAACTTGATGTACGAGCCGTCGGCACGGCGTGTCTGCTTGACCACGCGCACGATGACAGCCTTGACGACGTCGCCCTTCTTGACGTTGCCGCCGGGAATCGCGTCCTTGACCGTGGCGACGATGACGTCACCCAGGCCCGCGTAACGACGACCCGAACCACCCAGCACGCGGATGGTCAGCAGCTCCTTGGCGCCCGTGTTATCGGCGACCTTGAGCCGGGACTCCTGCTGAATCACTTGGCCTTCTCCAAAATCTCAACGAGGCGCCAACGCTTCGAGGCGCTCAGGGGACGGGTCTCGCTGATGAGGACGAGGTCGCCGATGCCGGCGCTGTTCGCCTCATCGTGTGCCTTCACCTTCGAGGTGCGGCGGATGACCTTGCCGTACAGCGGGTGCTTCACGCGGTCTTCGACCTCGACGACGATGGTCTTGTCCATCTTGTCGCTGACGACGTAACCGCGACGGGCCTTGCGGTAGCCGCGGACGAGAGCCTCGGCGGCCACCGTCTCTTCGGCCGTGGCCTTGGTGGTCTGTGCCATTAGTTGGCCTCCTCGGTTTCAGCGGCCTCGGCAGCCGCCGGAGCAGCTTCCTTCTTGGCCTTGGGCTTCTTGTCGGCCTTCGCGACGACCTCGACCGGGGCCGGGGTCGCGCGGATGCCGAGCTCACGCTCACGAATGACCGTGTAGATGCGAGCGATGTCGCGCTTGACGGCACGAAGTCGGCCGTGGCTCTCGAGCTGGCCGGTAGCCGACTGGAAGCGCAGGTTGAACAGCTCTTCCTTGGCCTTCTTCAGCTCGTCGACGAGTCGCTCGTCTTCAAAGGTGTCGAGCTCGGTGGGTGCGAGCTCCTTGGATCCGATCGCCATTATGCGTCGCCCTCCTCGCGCTTGATGATGCGTGCCTTGAGGGGCAGCTTGTGGATTGCACGGGTCATGGCCTCACGGGCGATGGTCTCGTTGACACCGCTCAGCTCGAAGAGCACGCGACCCGGCTTGACGTTTGCGACCCACCACTCCGGCGAACCCTTACCGGAACCCATGCGGGTTTCGGCCGGCTTCTTCGTGAGCGGACGGTCGGGGTAGATGTTGATCCACACCTTTCCACCACGCTTGATGTGACGCGTCATGGCGATACGAGCGGACTCGATCTGACGGTTGGTCACGTACGCGGGAGTAAGGGCCTGGATGCCGTACTCGCCGAAGGAGACCTTCGTGCCACCGGTCGCCTGGCCACTACGGCCGGGGTGGTGCTGCTTGCGGTGCTTGACTCTGCGTGGGATCAACATGGTTATGCCTCAACTCCTGCTGCGACGGGCGCGGCCTCGGGCGCGTTGGTACGCGCGCCGCGACGCGGACGGTCGCTGTTCCGCTCGGGGCGGACCGACTTGGTGTTGGCCTGCTCGCGAGCGAGTTCCTTGTTCGTGATGTCGCCCTTGTAGATCCACACCTTCACGCCGATACGACCGAAGGTGGTCTTCGCCTCGTAGAAGCCGTAGTCGATGTTCGCGCGGAGCGTGTGCAGCGGCACGCGACCCTCGCGGTAGAACTCTGAGCGGCTCATCTCGGCGCCGCCGAGGCGGCCGGAGACCTGGATGCGGACACCCTTGGCGCCGGCACGCTGTGCACCCTGCAGGCCCTTGCGCATCGCGCGACGGAATGCCACACGTGCGGAGAGCTGCTCGGCGATGCCCTGGGCGACCAGCTGTGCGTCGGCCTCCGGGTTCTTCACCTCGAGGATGTTCAGCTGGATCTGCTTGCTCGTGAGCTTCTCGAGGTCGGCACGGATGCGCTCGGCCTCGGCGCCACGACGACCGATCACGATGCCCGGGCGGGCGGTGTGGATGTCGACGCGGACGCGGTCACGGGTGCGCTCGATCTCGATGCGCGAGACACCCGCGCGGTCGAGCGACGTCTGCAGCAGACGACGGATCTTGACGTCTTCAGCGACGAAGTCGCTGTAACGCTGACCCGGCTTGGTGCTGTCCGAGAACCAACGCGACACGTGGTCGGTGGTGATTCCCAGACGGAAGCCGTATGGATTGACTTTCTGACCCATTACTTGCTCGCCTTCTTCGCTGTGCTGGCGGTCTTGGCCGGCTTGGCGGCTTCAACCTCGTCCGGCGTCGCAAGGACGACCGTGATGTGGCTGGTGCGCTTGTTGATACGGAAGGCCCGGCCCTGAGCACGCGGCTGGAAGCGCTTGAGGGTCGTGCCCTCATCCACGAATGCGCGGCTCACGTACAGGTCCTGCTCGTCCAGGTAGGTGTTCGAAGCATCGGCCTTGACACGCGCGTTGGCGATCGCCGAGGCGACGAGCTTGTACACCGGCTCGCTCGCACCCTGGGGTGCGAACTTCAGGATGGCCAGGGCCTCCTGTGCCTGCTTGCCGCGGATCAGGTTGACGACGCGACGAGCCTTCTGGGGGGTCACGCGGATGTGACGCACGCGTGCGATCGACTCCACCATTTCTCTCCTCCTTTACGCCCCCGCTTAGCGGCGGCGACCCTTCTTGTCGTCCTTCACGTGTCCACGGAAGGTGCGGGTGGGTGCAAACTCGCCGAGCTTGTGCCCGACCATGGTCTCGGTGACGAACACCGGGATGTGCTTGCGACCGTCGTGCACCGCGATGGTGTGACCCAGCATGGCCGGGATGATCATCGAACGGCGCGACCAGGTCTTGATGACGTTCTTGCTGTTGGCTTCATTCGCCGAGACAACCTTGCGGAGCAGGTGGTCGTCAACGAAGGGGCCCTTCTTGAGACTGCGTGGCATCTTCTACAACTCCTACTTACGCTTCTTGCCGGCGGTACGGCGACGAACGATGAGCTTGTCGCTTTCCTTGTTGGGATGACGCGTGCGGCCTTCTTTCTGGCCCCACGGGCTGACCGGGTGACGTCCACCGGAGGTCTTGCCCTCACCACCACCGTGCGGGTGGTCGATCGGGTTCATTGCGACACCACGCACGGTCGGGCGGACGCCCTTCCAGCGCATACGGCCGGCCTTGCCCCAGTTGATGTTGGACTGCTCGGCGTTACCGACCTCGCCCACCGTGGCGCGGCAGCGCGCGTCGACGTTGCGGATCTCGCCCGAGGGGAGACGCAGCTGGGCGTAGGGGCCGTCCTTGGCGACGAGTCGGACCGAAACTCCGGCAGAACGGGCCATCTTGGCTCCGCCGCCCGGCTTCAGCTCGATCGCGTGGATGACGGTACCGGTCGGGATGTTACGCAGCGGCAGGTTGTTGCCCGGCTTGATGTCCGCGCCGGCACCCGACTCGACGATGTCACCCTGCGACAGCTTGTTCGGCGCCAGAATGTAGCGCTTCGTGCCGTCGACGTAGTGCAGGAGCGCGATGCGCGCCGTGCGGTTGGGGTCGTACTCGATGTGGGCGACCTTGGCGTTGACGCCATCCTTGTCGTTGCGACGGAAGTCGATCACGCGGTACTGGCGCTTGTGGCCACCACCGATGTGACGGGTCGTGATGCGACCCTGGTTGTTGCGGCCGCCGGTCTTGGAGAGCGGACGGAGCAGCGACTTCTCAGGAGTCGAGCGCGTGATCTCCGCGAAGTCCGCGACGCTCGATCCACGACGACCAGGGGTCGTGGGCTTGTACTTACGAATAGCCATTGTCTGTTTTCCTCTAGATCCCGGCCTTAGCCAACTGCCGTGAAGATGTCGATGGAACCGGACTTCAGCGTGACGATCGCACGCTTCGTGTCCTTGCGCTTACCGAGTCCGAACTTGGTGCGGCGCGTCTTGCCCGTACGGTTCAGGGTGTTGATCGAAGCGACCTCGACCTTGAAGATCTTCTCGATGGCGAGCTTGATCTCGGTCTTGTTCGAGCGGGGGTCGACGATGAAGGTGTATTTGCCTTCGTCGATCAGGCCGTAGCTCTTCTCGGATACGACCGGGGCGATGATGATGTCGCGCGGGTCCTTGTTGATAGCGGTCATGCGCTGACCTCCTCAGCTTCCTTCTGGCTGGCGACGGCCTTGACCGACTTGCCCTTGGCGGGCCCGGCGACGAACGAGTCGAATGCGCCCTTGGTGAAGACGATGTCGTCGGAGACGAGCACGTCGTAGGCGTTCAGCTGGTCGTAGGGCAGAACGTGAACGGTCGGGATGTTGCGGACGCTCTTGAGGCTGACCTCGTCGTTGCGCTCGAGAACCACCAGGACGTGCTTCGATGACGCGATGCCCGAGAGCAGCTCGACGACAGCCTTGGTCGAGGGAGCCTCGCCCAGGGCGAGCGACTCGACGACGTGCAGGCGGTCACCGCGAGCGCGGTCGGAGAGTGCCCCGAGGAGCGCCGCGGCGATCATCTTCTTGGGGGTGCGCTGAGCGTAGCTGCGCGGCGTCGGTCCGTGGACGATGCCACCACCGGTCATCTGAGGGGCGCGGATCGAGCCCTGACGAGCGCGACCGGTTCCCTTCTGCTTGAACGGCTTGCGGCCTGCGCCGGAAACCTCGCCACGACCCTTGGTCTTGTGCGTGCCCTGGCGCGCTGCTGCGAGCTGGGCGACGACGACCTGGTGGATCAGCGGGATGTTGGTCTGGACGTCGAACAGGTCGGCGGGCAGCTCCACGGAGCCGGCCTTCTTACCCTTCACGTCGACGACGTCAATCGAGGTAGCCATACGACTAGGCCCCCTTCACTGCGTTGCGAACGAATACGATGCGGCCGCGCGCGCCGGGAACGGCGCCCTTGACCAGCAGCAGGCCCTTCTCGGCGTCGACGGCCTGGACCTTGAGGTTCAGGACGGTCACGCGCTCGCCACCCATGCGACCGGCCATGCGCATGCCCTTGAAGACACGGCTCGGGGTCGAGGAGGCGCCGATGGAACCCGGCTTGCGGTGGTTGCGGTGCGAACCGTGCGAAGACGAGACACCCTTGAAGTTGTGGCGCTTCATGACACCCGCGAAGCCCTTGCCCTTCGAGGTTCCCACGACGTCGACCAGCTGGCCGGCCTCGAAGGTGCCCTCGACGGTGAGCTCCTGGCCGGCGCTGAAGTCAGCGGCATCGGCGGTGCGGACTTCGGTGAGGTGACGACGGGGCGTGACGCCTGCCTTGTCGAAGTGGCCGGTGGCCGGCTTGTTCACCTTGCGCGGATCGATCTGGCCGTACGCGATCTGCACGGCGTTGTAGCCGTCGACCTCGGGCGTACGGATCTGCGTCACGACGTTGGGCGTGATCTCGATGACGGTGACGGGGATGAGCTTGTTGTTCTCGTCCCACACCTGGGTCATGCCGAGCTTCTTGCCCAGCAGTCCCTTCACGGTCTTGGTCTCAGTGTTAGACATGGATTTCTTCGTCCCTATCCAGCTCAGAGCTTGATCTCGATGTTGACGTCCGCCGGCAGGTCGAGACGCATGAGCGAGTCGACGGCCTTGGGCGTCGGGTCGATGATGTCGATCAGACGCTTGTGGGTGCGCATTTCGAAGTGCTCCCGGCTGTCCTTGTACTTGTGGGGAGAACGGATGACACACACCACGTTCTTCTCGGTCGGAAGCGGCACGGGGCCGACGACGGTCGCGCCCGCACGGGTCACGGTGTCGACGATCTTGCGCGCCGAGGTGTCGATGACCTCGTGGTCATACGACTTAAGTCGAATGCGGATCTTCTGTCCCGCCATGTCTGACTCACTCTCTTTCAAGGCGTCTTACGACCTTTCGGTCGCATTGGACGCGGTTGCGTACGAAAACGCTGGGCACTACTGCTGCGGCACCACTGTTCTTCTGTCAATTCCCCCGGGGCGGCGTGGAACCTTGCGGTTTCGCGTCTCTCCGGGAGACCGACCTCCACGCTCGGGCATCTCGCCGAACCGAAGACATGGATCATCCATGTTTTCGTTGGAGGTCGATTAAGCTTTGTCCTGCTGCCCGCGGCCTAACCTTCTCCCGCCGATCGAATGAACGACCTTGCGAGGGGCTATGCACTGCCTGGCAGTGATCCGTTCGGGGCACACATTGGCACACCCGTCACGAAATGTTGAACTAGACGAGTTTGCCACAGTATCGCCCTGCTTGCAACCCGGGCGTGTCGCGCCCGGCGTGTCGCTCCGCGCATCCCGCTTTTGCGTGCTTCTGCGGCTCTTCGACACGTCTGCACCCCGCTCGAACAGCAGCAATCACGCCGAACTGCCGCCGATGCTCCACGGGATGCGTGCAACCATCGGGAGGGCCGCGGCGGCGAGCCGGGAGCGCAGCGCACGCGCATCCACAGCAGTCTCCCAGCGCCACCGGATGACGCGCAGGCCGAGCGCGCGAAGCCGGTCTTCGCGGATCTTCTCATCGAGCACGACCTGTTCGGCGGAGCGGCCGGACCGGAACTTCCGATCGAGATACTTCAGATCGCCGTCCGCCTCACCCACGACCCCGAACACCGGCCAGGAGAAGTCAACGATCCCGATGAGCCCGTCGCCATCGGAGAAGGGCACCTGAAGTTCCGGCTGTGGGCATCCGATCGCGTGCATGTTCGCACGACTGACGGATTCGAGCGGCGAGCCGGACAGCTCATCCGCGAAATCGATGACCTCTCGCGCACGTCGATGACCGCGGATGGGGAGACCCCTCTCCCAGGCGGCAAGCAGCTCGTCCCGGGCCGTCGCCGTCCCCGGACTCCCCCCGTGCCCCGCGCCGTCGGTACGGAGGACGTGGTCGACGACAGCGACTGCTGCCGGGGTCGGTGCTGTGGCCGCGAGATCGACGGCCGTCCGCAAGAGGGAGGTGACCCGCATGTCCTCTGACGCGATCACGTCCTCGGAAGGCACCTCGAGCGAATGGGCCACGACCCCACTCGACGACCGGCCCCCAGTGGTGCGCCCGACGACGAGGTGGAGATGGCCGCCGTGGGCGCCGACCATCGGCAGCCCGTGCCAGGCGGCCGCCGACCAGTGCGAGAACGTCGGCGGCTGCCTTCGCGTGCGTGAGAAGGCGAGCATCCGGACGACGTGCTGGGACCGGCGATCGAGGGCGTCCCAGCGATCACTCGGGAGGTACGCGCCGCGGCCCACCCGTACCTCGACACCCGCGCGCGCCGCTCTCGCGTGCCGTTGCCGGGTGTCGGAGCGGGTCCGGAGGTCGCGCACGAGAACAAGGTCGCCCACGCTGTCGTCTATGGTCATCTGTCCACAGTGACCGGATACCTGTGCCCGTCGCGCCCAGCCACCGCATCCTGTGGAGGGCCCGCCGCAGCAGCATCCTGTGCACGAGAGGTGTGTGCGGTGCTGCGTAACGTCTGCGGCCGCGCGCGCAGCAGGCAGACGTAACAAATGGGGGCAGTCGCTGGATGCGGGGCGCGGCAATCGCGCAGCGGCGGCGAACGGCGCGCCGGGCACGGAGAACGGGGCCGGGCTCAGTGCCCGACCCCGTCAGCTCCAGCGACCCCTCGCGTGGCCGCGAGCATTTGAATGGTTGCCGACAGACTCACGAACCTTCGTGTGCGCAATCGAACAAGGGTCTTCGAACAGTTGCCGAGAGACCTGGTTTCAAGCGCCTGACGCGGCGTCGAGAGATTTACCGCTCGTACTCTCCGCGTTCTCGCTCATGAAGTCCTTGGCCTGGTTTGCGAGGTTATGGATACCCATACGCACTCCTCTCGTCGGCGGTACCGTTCGAATGAGACGGTCCTTTCAGTGTGACCCCATCGACCCTCCTGGTAAAGGCTTCCGACGAAGTCTCAGGTTCACTCTGCGCGTCCGGGACGGCGACGGCGCACCAGCATCAGCATCGCAGCGCCGAGGCTGAGCAGCAGTCCTCCGGTGATCAGCGGGCCTGTGATGTCCGTTCCGGTCGAGGCGAGCTCGTTGCCGGCCGTCGAGGTCGGAGGCGTCGGGTTCGTCGGAGTGCAGTGCGTCGAGGGCGGCGGGTACGCGACCGTGGATGCCGTGGTCGGGTTGATCCTCACTTCGACGACCGCGTCGTTCCGGATGTCGTAGAACGGGGCAGCAGGGTCGAGGACCCAGGTTCCGTCAGGAAGCTGCCGCCATCCCGGCCACGCGTTCCCGCGTCCCGATGCGTCCACGCCGGCCCCCGGCCACAGCTGCGTTCCCGAGATCGTCTGGCCGTTCACCCAGCCTGCGGGAACGGGGATGTAGTCGACCTGGGACGCCCCGTCGGCGAGCAGCGCCGCCTGGTCGGCCGCCGGGATGGACGGATCACGACCCGCGTACGCTGACGGGGTCCACCAGATCAGTGCGATCGTCGGCGTCGCGCTCACGTGGTTCGGAGTGACCGAATACGAGACGAGCGGCGCGTCGTTCACGCAGAGGGACTGGACGTTGACCGCGATGGACTTCACGTGTGTCTTGTCCGTGGAGCAGTTGTTCGTCGAGTCGGAGTCGTGCTCGGTTCCAGTGACGCACGTCGAGTTCACGATGTCAGGGAACGGCACGGTCGGACCCGAGCGATCGAGCGTGCCGACCGTCGCCTGGAACGTGATCACCGCGGTGGTTCCCGAGGGGAACGTCGCTGGATGGTGCGCCGTCACGACACCGTTGGTGACGTCGACCGTCCAGCCGGCGGGCATGACCGCCGAACCGGAGACGTAGGTCAGTCCAGTAGGGATGGTGTCAGTGACGACGACGCCTGTTGCAGCATCCGGACCCGCGTTGTGCACGGTGAGGGTGTACGTGATGATCTCGCCTTTGCCGGAGTCGACGACTCCGCCTTGATCAGTGGTGTGCGTCTTGACGATGCTCAGGTCGATTTCCGGCACGTGGTGCGTGGTCGTGCACGATGCGCTGTTCTCGCCGTCCGGATAGGGGCAGCTTCCTCCGCTGCCCGGGATGGCGACGTTGTCGATCGAGACATTGGCCGCATCCGCATCCACCTTCACGGTGAAGGTGACGGATGCTGACGCCCCCGGCGCGAGCGTCGGGATGGTCCAGGTCAGCGACGTTCCGGATGCGGTGAGCACGAGGCCGGCAGGTAGCGCTCCGGTGAGCGCTGCGTGGGTCAGCACGTTCGTGAGGTCGTCACTCGCGGTAGCTCCCGCGACCGTCGCGGCGGAGTCGTTCGTCGCGGTGAGGGTGTACGCGATCGTCTGGCCGGGCTCGACCACCGATCCGCTCGCCGGGTCCGACGTCTTGACGAGGATCCAGTGCGGGACGGCACGACTCTGGTTCACCTTCAGCGTCGTCGTGCACGTCGGCGGCGTTCCGCCCGACCCCGTGTTGCCGTAGGAGTCGTACGGGCAGGTGCCGCCGGGTCCCGGCTTGACCACATTCGTCAGCGTCAGGCCGGCCGAGCTCGCGCCCACGACGACGGAGTAGGTCACGGTGGCCGTGGCTCCCGGCGCCAGGTCGGGGATGGTCCACGTCAGCTTCTGCGTGCCTGAATCGAACGTGACGCCCGCCGGAAGCGGAGTCACCAGAGACGCAGCGCCCAGCACGCCCGAGAGGCTGTCGACCGCTGTGCCACCGGTGAGGGTCGCCTGCGAGTCGTTGTGCGCGGACAGGGTGTAGTTGACCGTCTGGCCCGGGTCAACCGTCGATCCGCTCGCAGGGTCAGAAGACTTCTGCAGGGTGAAGTGCGGCGTGAAGTTGTCCGTCGTGCACGTAGAGACGCAGGTTCCGCCAGAGGGTACGACGAGGACGTTGTGGATGTCCACGTTGAAGGCGTTCTTGTCGACGATCAGTGAGTACTTGAGCGTCTGCGGGCCGCTGAACGAGGTCAAGGTCCAGATCAGATCGGTGCTCTGGAACGCGGCCGTGCCGGAGGATGCATCGAGCGTGCCCGTGAAGGCAGCGTTGGTGAACGCCTTGTTCAGGTGGTCGGTGATCGTGAGCGACGCCGGCAGGGTTCCGCCGGTGTTGGTGACCGTGATCACATAGTTGATCTTCTGGCCCGGCATCACAGCCGACCCGGTCGGCGGGTCACTGGTCTTCGATACGTCCCAGGTCGGCGGGGTCGCCGGCACTGACGAGGTGGTCAGGGCGGCGCGAGCCGCGGGTGCCGGTGGCGTCACCGGCGGAGCAGGCGGCGTTGGCGGCGTGGACGAATCGGTCGAGGTCTGCGGCGCGGGGCTCGGGCTCGGCGGCGTGGGCGCGGTGTCGGTGGCAGGCGGCGTCGGTGCGGGCGGCGTCACGGCCGGCGGATCCGCGGGCGGCGTCGGATCAGCGGGCGCGGGTGCGGGCGGTGTGCTGGAATCCGTCGGCGGCGTGCCGGAGTCGGTGGGCGGCGTCGCTGCCGGCGCACTCGTCGCGGCAGGGTCCGTGGCTGGCGCTGCGTCCTCTGCGTTGGCCGGCGAGGAGACCCCGGCGAACACGAGTGCGACGACGACGAGCGGGACGCCGAGACGGGCGGTCCAGGATGTGAACGGACTGGTGCCGGCGAACAGCCGGCTACGAGCACGCTTGTTCGACGATTCTGATGGCGCGGTTGTATTGCGCTGACTTCGCATGGTCGAGACCCCCTTGGCGGTACGCGAACGTCATACCCCAAAATGTTGAGGTTTTTTCAGTTTACGCCTCGTTTTCGCGAATGTCGCACTTTATTGAGAGTATTTCATCTTTCTGTCCAGTCCCAGTCTGAGTGATCCCCAACCGGGTGGCGCCGGGACACGAAAGAGGGGCCGAGCCTTTCGGCTCGACCCCTCCGGATCAGTAAGCGGACTTACTTGACGATCTTCGTAACCGTGCCGGCGCCGACCGTGCGGCCACCCTCGCGGATCGCGAAGCCGAGACCCTCTTCGAGGGCGATCGGCTGGATGAGCGCCACAGTCATGTCCGTGGTGTCGCCGGGCATGACCATCTCGGTGCCCTCAGGCAGGGTGATGACGCCGGTGACGTCCGTGGTACGGAAGTAGAACTGCGGACGGTAGTTCGCGTAGAACGGGTTGTGACGGCCACCCTCATCCTTGGACAGGATGTAGGCGGTGCCCTCGAAGTCGGTGTGCGGCGTGACCGAACCCGGCTTCACGACAACCTGGCCGCGCTCGACGTCTTCGCGCTTGGTGCCACGAAGGAGCAGACCACAGTTCTCGCCGGCCCATGCCTCGTCGAGCTGCTTGTGGAACATCTCGATACCCGTGACCGTGGTCTTCTGCGTCGGGCGGATGCCGACGATCTCGACCTCGGAGTTGATGGCGAGGGTTCCACGCTCGGCGCGGCCCGTGACGACGGTTCCACGACCGGTGATCGTGAAGACGTCTTCGATCGGCATGAGGAACGGCTTGTCCTTGTCGCGGATCGGGTCCGGGATGGACTCGTCGACGGCCGCCATGAGGTCGAGGATGCTCTGCGTCCACTTCTCGTCGCCCTCGAGAGCCTTGAGGCCCGAGACGCGCACGACAGGAGCGTTGTCGCCATCGAAGTTCTGGCTGGAGAGCAGCTCGCGGACCTCGAGCTCGACGAGCTCCAGGATCTCCTCGTCGTCGACCATGTCGGCCTTGTTCAGCGCGACGAGCAGGTAGGGAACGCCGACCTGCTTGGCGAGCAGAACGTGCTCACGGGTCTGTGCCATCGGGCCGTCGGTGGCGGCGACCACGAGGATCGCGCCGTCCATCTGAGCGGCACCGGTGATCATGTTCTTGATGTAGTCGGCGTGCCCAGGGGCGTCAACGTGCGCGTAGTGGCGCTTCGGGGTCTCGTACTCGACGTGCGAGATGTTGATCGTGATACCGCGCTGGCGCTCTTCGGGAGCCGAGTCGATCGACGCGAAGTCGCGCTGCACGTTGGTCGCCGACGGGTACTTGTCAGCAAGCACCTTCGAGATTGCCGCGGTGAGCGTGGTCTTGCCGTGGTCGACGTGACCGATCGTTCCGATGTTGACGTGCGGCTTGGTCCGCTCGAACTTGGCCTTAGCCACTGGGTCCTCCTCAGGACTCTCATGTAGAAACCCCGGTCGACGGTTTTCGACCGGATGCTCTACGGGATTGTTTACCTATGTTACTTGGTTGGTTTGAGGTTTCGGTACGCGGGACGAACCCGCGCACCGGGCCTCAGGTCGGCGAGTTACTCGCCCTTGTTCTTCTGGACGATCTCGTCGGCGACAGCCTTCGGGACCTCCGCGTAGCTCTCGAACGTCATCGAGTACACCGCGCGTCCCGAGGTCTTGGACCTCAGGTCGCCGATGTAGCCGAACATCTCCGACAGCGGGACGTGAGCGCGGATCACCTTGACACCGCTCGCATCCTCCATGGACTGGATCTGACCGCGACGCGAGTTCAGGTCGCCGATGACATCACCCATGTATTCCTCAGGGGTGCGGACTTCGACAGCCATGAGCGGCTCGAGCAGAACCGGGTTCGCCTTGCGAGCGGCTTCTTTGAAGCCCATCGATCCAGCGATCTTGAACGCCATCTCCGAGGAGTCGACGTCGTGCGAGGCGCCATCGAGCAGTGAAGCCCGGACACCCACCATCGGGTAGCCCGCAAGCACACCGACCTGCAGAGCATCCTGGATACCGGCGTCGACCGAAGGGATGTACTCCCTGGGGATACGGCCACCGGTGACCTTGTTGACGAACTCGTAGCTCTTGTCCGGCGTGATCTCGAGGGGCTCGATCGCGATCTGGATCTTCGCGAACTGGCCGGAACCACCGGTCTGCTTCTTGTGCGTGTAGTCGTGACGTTCGACGGCGCGCTTGATGGTCTCGCGGTACGCGACCTGCGGCTTGCCGACATTCGCCTCGACGTTGAACTCGCGCTTCATGCGGTCGACGAGGATGTCGAGGTGGAGCTCGCCCATTCCCTTGATGACCGTCTGGCCGGTCTCCTGGTTCTGCTCGGTGCGGAACGTCGGGTCCTCTTCGGCCAGCTTCTGGATCGCGACGCCCAGCTTCTCCTGGTCGGCCTTCGTCTTCGGCTCGATCGCGACCTCGATCACGGGCTCCGGGAAGGTCATCGACTCGAGTACGACCTGGTTGTTCGGGTCGCACAGAGTGTCACCCGTGGTCGTGTCCTTCAGGCCGATGACGGCGTAGATGTGACCGGCGGTCACGGACTCGACGGGGTTCTCCTTGTTGGCGTGCATCTGGAAGATCTTGCCGATGCGCTCCTTCTTGCCCTTGGTCGAGTTGATGACCTGGGCACCCGAGTCGATGTGACCCGAGTAGACGCGCACGTAGGTGAGGCGACCGAAGAACGGGTGCACAGCGACCTTGAACGCGAGGGCCGCGAACGGCTCGGTGGCGTCGGCGTGACGGAGGATGATCTTCTCCTCGTCGCGAACGTCGTGCGCCTCGATGGCGGGGACGTCGAGCGGCGACGGCAGGTAGTCGATGACCGCGTCGAGCATCGGCTGGACGCCGCGGTTCTTGAACGCGGAACCGCAGAGCACCGGGTAGAGCTCGCTGTTGACGGTCAGCTTGCGGATCGCACCCTTGATCTCGGCGACCGTGAGCTCCTCGCCCGAGAAGTACTTCTCGAGAAGCACGTCGTCGGACTCGGCGACCGTCTCGAGCAGCTTGTGGCGGTACTCCTCAGCCTTTTCGAGCATGTCGGCGGGGATCTCTTCGATGGCGTACTTGGCGCCCATCTCGACGTCACCCTTCGAGTCGCCGCGCCACGTGAGCGCGCGCATCTCGACCAGGTCGACGACACCCTCGAACGACGACTCGGCGCCGATCGGGAGCTGGATGACGAGCGGCTTCGCGCCCAGGCGGTTGACGATCGTGTCGACGGTGAAGTAGAAGTCGGCGCCCAGCTTGTCCATCTTGTTGACGAAGCAGATGCGGGGAACGTCGTACTTGTCGGCCTGGCGCCAGACGGTCTCGGACTGGGGCTCGACGCCCTCCTTGCCGTCGAAGACGGCGACGGCACCGTCGAGCACGCGGAGCGAACGCTCCACCTCGACCGTGAAGTCGACGTGACCCGGGGTGTCGATGATGTTGATCTGGTTCTTGTTCCAGAAGCAGGTCGTCGCGGCAGACGTGATCGTGATGCCGCGCTCCTGCTCCTGCGCCATCCAGTCCATGGTCGCAGCGCCGTCGTGGACCTCACCGATCTTGTGGGTGATACCCGTGTAGAACAGGATGCGCTCTGTCGTGGTGGTCTTGCCGGCATCGATGTGCGCCATGATGCCGATGTTGCGGACCTTGTTCAGGTCGGTGAGCACGTCCTGTGCCACAGGTTTCCTCCGAAATATAGATGTTGGTACATGGCCGGCCGGATGGTGCGGAGCGACTGCTCCACACCATCCGATCGGTACGTGCTGTTACCAGCGGTAGTGCGCGAAGGCCTTGTTCGACTCGGCCATCTTGTGCGTGTCTTCACGACGCTTGACGGCCGCACCGAGACCGTTGGACGCGTCCAGGATCTCGTTGGTGAGGCGCTCGGTCATCGTCTTCTCGCGACGACCCTTGGCGTAGCTGGTCAGCCAGCGGAGTGCGAGGGTGTTGGCGCGGTGAGGCTTGACCTCGACCGGCACCTGGTAGGTCGAACCGCCGACGCGGCGGCTGCGGACCTCGAGCGTGGGGCGCACGTTGTCGAGCGCCTTCTTGAGCGTGGCGACAGCATCCTGGCCGTTCTTGGCGGCGACGCCTTCGAGCGCGTCGTAGACGATGCGCTCAGCGAGGCCCTTCTTGCCGTCGAGCAGGATCTTGTTGACGAGCTGGCTGACGATCGGTGCACCGTAGACGGGGTCGGCGACAACGGGACGCTTCGGGGCTGGACCCTTGCGAGGCATTACTTCTTCTCCATCTTCGCGCCGTAACGGCTGCGAGCCTGCTTGCGGTTCTTGACGGCCTGGGTGTCCAGCGCGCCACGGACGATCTTGTAACGAACACCCGGGAGGTCCTTAACACGACCGCCGCGGACGAGCACCATCGAGTGCTCCTGCAGGTTGTGGCCCTCGCCCGGGATGTAGGCGGTGACCTCGGTGCCGTTGGACAGCTTCACACGAGCGACCTTGCGCAGAGCCGAGTTCGGCTTCTTGGGGGTGGTCGTGTAGACGCGGGTGCACACGCCGCGCTGCTGGGGGTTGGACTTCAGGGCGGGAGCCTTGGTCTTCGTGACCTTGGGGCTGCGGCCCTTCCGAACCAACTGCTGAATGGTTGGCACTAACTTCTCCTTGTAAATGAACTGCACGGTGACAGCTGTTGCATTCTGCTTCGAACGACTTCACGCCGATGTTCTGGCGTGTCGGGGTTCTGGGCTGACCAACCGGCGGCACAGAATGAATTCTGGTTCGTGGTTGATATGCCGTGGGGGCTTGATGTGGCCCAACATGGATGAGTACGAGCCAACCGCTCGGGGTTTCCGCCTCAGCAGGTTCAGGACCGGCTGTTTTCGGGCACCACACGAGCGCGTGACAAAGCACACACCCGAAAAATACTAGCTTGTGGGCGGTTCCCGGTCAAATGGGGACGCACCTCTCACAACAACGCACAGGGGTCTCCCGGCATTCCCTCGACCGGCATCCGGGCGCGCATCCACAAGCTTGTTCCTATTCTTTGTCTTCGCGCTCCCAGGGCCAGCGGGGGCGGCCCTTCTGCTGGAACCGGCCGACCAGGACCAACTGGTAGACGAACGCGACGAGAGCGGCGGCGATTCCGGTGGCGACCGAGAACCACGAGGCGAACATATCAAAGGAGAAGGTGAGGAATCCGAGGGGTTCTCCCCCGCCGACCGCGTAGGCGATTCCCCCGCTCAGCACGAAGACCACATAGGCGATCACACCGACGAGGAGCGCCGTCAGGGGCGCGATGCGCTGCTCGTCCGCCGCCACGCCGCGACCGCGGACGACGAGGCAGATGAGCACGGCGATGGTCGCGCATCCGACCATCACGGGACCGACGAGGGGCCCCGCATCCGGAACGTCGATGACCTCGATGTTCCAGTACAGGCTGATCAGGCCGAACGCAGCGACCAGGATGGCGAGGTACAGGAACGCTGCGAAGAAGGCGACGACGGTCGCGTAGTTCTTGTCCTCACGCATGGCGCGCCGACATCGGGGTGCCTAGGCGCCCGGTGCGTAGCCGTTCTGGGTCGCGCGAGGGCCTGCCGCGATGGCGCGGTCGTATTCGGCCTGGGCTTCGGCGTTCTTCGCCTTCAGCCTGCGTCCGCGGACAGCCAGCCACAGTCCCGTCCAGATCGAGACCTCGCGGGCGACGATGCCGGCCCAGATCGCGGGAGCGGTGAACCAGATCGCGTTCAGCAGGCGACCGACCTCCTGCGGTGTGTGCTGCCAGGCTTGCACCTGCAGGAGGACGGCACCCGCGTAGGAGAAGTAGGTGATGACCGCGACGACGAACCCGCCGATGATGTAGGCCCACCAGCCGGCGCGATTGAGGATCTGGACCAGCACGACCATCGCGACGAAGAAGAAGATCACGGGGATCCAGAAAAGCCAGGCACCGATGAACGACTTCAGGAACTCATCGAGGAAGCGCGAGGGCGGATAGCCGATGGCGGCGATGATGGCGACGACGGCTGCGTAGACGAGCGCGAACACGACGGTTCCGGCGAGGGCGATCAGGACGCCGAAGCCGCGGTTGCTCTTCTTCTTCGGCGGCACCGGGGCGGTGACATAGATGGGCGTGGCGGCCGGGACGTACGTCGGAGGAGCCGCGTCGCCTGCCACCGCTGCGCCCGCGACTGCGGCTCCGGCGACGGCGGGCGGCTCGGGCGCCCAGGTGGGTTCGGCCGCGGGGGCCGCGGCATAGGCCGCGGTGGCGGCAGTGTCGTAGGCGGCGACGTTCTCGTCGGCGACGCCGCCGGTCTCGGCGGTCGATCGGGCGACGGCGGCGGCGACGTCTTCGTCGCTTGCGGCGGATGCGGGTTCGGGTGCGGCGACCGGGGCGGGGGCGGATGCGGTGGCCGGCGCGGCTGCAGCGGGCTCTGCTGCGGGCTCTGCTGCGGGCTCGCTCTCGTCAGCCTTGGCCGCCGCGGTTTCCGCCGCCGTCTCGGGGGCGTTCACGTGACCGCGCGCCGACACGGGACCCGACGGCGGGTTCGCGATGTCGGCGTCATTCGCGGACGCACCGGTGTCGATGTCGTCGCCGGTCGGTTCGGCAGGGTTCGGTGGCTCAGGGGTCGTGTTGCTCATGGTGTCACTCCTCGATCAGCCCACCCGGGCATCCGTCACTCTGGTGCAACCATAGCAACGGGGTACCCGGATGGGCCGGAGGGCGTACCGAGGAGTGGTGGGCTACTTCGAAGCTGTTGCCGCCGTGCCGGTCGCCGGCTGGAGCAGCACGTAGACAAGTCCTCCGAGCTTGCCGTCGACCCCGCTCCCGTCTGAGCTCGCCGTCGTCGACAGCGAAGTCACCAGGAAGAGACGACCGGAACTCTGCGCGCCCTTGACGAAGTTGAGCACATTCGCATACGGACCGAGCACATCGACCGTGACCGGAATCGCCGCGAAATTGGCAGGCGTGATCAGCGGGCTCGTCACCGGGGGCACGCCGGCGACCGGAGCGGCCGGTGCGGGCGTCGACGAGGGGCTGGGGGACGGAGTCGGTGTCGATGACGACGACGTGTCCGTCGATGCGGCGGCCACCGGAGGCGCGACCGGCTTGTAGGCCAGAGCATCCGAAACGGTGATCCCGCTCACCGTGACCCCATTCGCCGCGGCGAGGGCGTTCAGTTCATCAACAAAAGCCGGGATGGCGGCTTCAGTCGGAACGGACTTACTGAGGTCGGCGACCTTCGCCTTCACCTGGTCGATGTTCTTGAAGTCCGCCTGCAGCTTCACGAGGGCCGCCCGACTGGCCGCGTTCGTCTGGTCGACACTCTGGCGCTGCGTGTCCGCCGCCGCAACTGCGTCCAGCTGGGGCTGAACAGCGACCACCCAGCCGACCGCGACGATCGCGACGATGACGATGGCTGCGCCGATTATCCACAGTCTGTTCTTGTCCACGGCTACTTCTCCTTCGGGCTGAAGCGCTGATCGAACGCGGCATCATTGACGTGCATCGTGATGTTCACCGAGTACACCTTCGAGGTCTGGTCGAGGGTGACGGTGCCGGGCGTCGCATCTGCGAATCCCGGCAGCTTCGCCAGTGCGGTGAGCCATGCGGGCACTTCGGGCAGCGTCGAACTCTTCGCGTCGAAGGTAACGGTCGCAACGCGAGCTCCCTGAAGGGGTGCCGTCGACTGCGAATACTGGGCCAGAGGGGAGGCCGAGTCTACGGTGACCGTGTCGATGACGACATTCGCCGGTAGGGTCGCCTGCACCTTGTTGAGGTAGGTCTTCCAGTCGATCTCCGTCGAAGCGCCCACCTGCTGTGCCGCAGTGGCGAGCGCGACCTGGTCCTGAAGCTTCCGAACGGATATGTACTTGCTCTGCTGTGCGAGAAGGCTACTGGTCTGCTGCTGTGACTCGGTCAGGCTGGCCTGGGCGCTGAACGCCAGAAAGGCCGATCCGCCGGCCGCGAGACCGACGAGCAGGACAGATGCGAGAACTGCGAAACCGAGCCCTCGACGGGTCGAGGCCGCCTTGCGCTGAGCTCGCACCTCAGGCGGAAGGAGATCAACGCGCGGTTCGGCGCCCACCTCGTAGCTCACTCCAGGGCGGCCACCCTTCGACGGCGCCGGCTTGCTCGACGGACCGGATTTCGCCGCCTTCTGCTTGGTCGGCTTCGGTTCCCCCTTCTTCGGCTTCGTCACCTTCTGAACTTCGTCCGGCTCGTCGGTCGGACGCTTGAGCGTGAGACTCATGCTGCACTTCCCAATGCCAGGCCCAGCGCGACGGCGAGCGCTGAGCGGTTCTGCCGCAGGTTGTCTGCGTTGAGTGTGCGCGAGAGCGCAATGGTTGTGAAGGGATCACCGGCGACTGCGGGTAGCCGCGTCATCTCCCCCAGCGCGTCGAGGAGACCAGGCAACTGCGACCCCCGCCGGTGACGACGAGTTGCCGTACCGGATCCTGCGGACGGGTGTTGATGAAGTAGCTCACGGTGTTGCGGAGGCTGGTGAGCAGATCGCTGGTTACCTGGTAGATGATCTCCACCGCCCTGTGCTCCTCGAGAGTGTTGACCTGCTTCGCAAGGCCGATGGAGCGCTTCAGCATTTCGGCTTCGCCCGTCTCGATCTCGAGCCCGCTCCGTAGCGCCTCGGTGAGGTCGGCGCCCCCGGTCGGGATGATGCGGACGAACTGCGGAACGCCGCCGTTCGCAATGACGACGCTCGTGGTGTTGGCGCCGATGTCGATGAGGGCGATGGTGCCGCTCATGCGCGGACGGGTCAGGAGCACCCGGCACAGCGCGAAAGGAATGAGGTCGACGTCGACCGTGGTGAGACCCGCGAGCTGGGTCGCTTTGACATTGCCGAGGACTGCATCCTTGACCGCTGCGACGAGGAGTCCGTTGAGCTGAGGCCCGTTCTCCCCCATCGACTCCGACACCGGGTAGAAGTCGAGCAACGCCTCGGCGACCGGCACCGGCAGCATGTCCTGAACCTGGAAGGGCAGCGTCTCGCGAATGCGCTCGCGCGACATCCGCGGAACACTCAGGTCGCGCGCCAGCACGCGCTGATTGCCCATCCCGAGCACGACGCTCTTGCTCTTGAAGCCGGCCTGCGTCCAGAGATGCTTGAGCGAAGCGGCAACCGTGTTCGGCTCCAGCACCTCGCCGCGACTGACCGCACCGACAGGGAGCGGAACCTCGTGGTGCCGCAGCAGGGTCGGTTTCGACTTGTCAGCATCAGCCACCTCGACCGCGCGCAGCGACGAACTGCCGATATCGATTCCTACGACGCTCTTGGCCATGTCTGTCTCCTTCTTACTTGCGTTGCGTTCCGTCAGACCAGACCGAAGAGCGCGAGGTACGCGCCACCCAGCCAGGTTCCGAAGAAGATTCCTACCCAGGCGCCCGCGAGCATCCAGGGACCGAATGGGATACCGGTTCCACGGCGGGCCCGCCGAAGAGCAAACAGGGCGACACCGAACAGTCCGCCGAGGACGAACGCCGCGAACGCCCCGACGATGAGCGGACCCCAGCCGAGAAAGCCGAGGAACAGGCCGAGCACACCGGCGAGTTTCACGTCGCCGAATCCCATTCCGCCCGGATAGACGAGAGCGGCCACGAGGTAGAACGCGAAGAGCGCAGCCATCCCGACCCCCGCGCTGACGAGCGTGCTGAGATCTCCGGCGATGAACGCGGAAATCCCGAGAAGGGCTGCGCCGACGAGATAGCTCGGCAGCACGATCGCATTGGGCAGCCGTCGAGTGTCGAGGTCGATAAGCGCGAGGACCACACTGATCGCCGCGAGATAGAGGAACGCGACCAGCTCGAGAATGCGCGCTACAATCGGCACGCTGCTTGCGGCGGGGCCGGCCCAGAACCACCAGGCGACGACGGCGAAGAACACTCCGGTCAGTGCTTCGACGATCGGATAGCGGGCGGAGATCGGCTCCGTGCAGTTGCGGCACTTGCCGCGGAGGACCAGCCACGACAGCACGGGGATGTTGTCGATCGCGGTGATCTCGTGCCCGCAGTTCGGGCACGCACTCGGCGGGAAGACGATCGACCTCCCCGCAGGCACCCGGTAGGCGACGACGTTGAGGAACGACCCGATCAGCAACCCGAAGACACCGACGGCGGCGATGCCGAAAACGACGAGAGCCGAGGTGGAGGCGAGGCCGGTCATGATGTCGGCGTCCCGTCTGCCAGGAACGCGCGTCCGACCTCGATCTGCGTGGTCAGGTTGTAGGAGGTTGTGCGCGGGGTCGGGAATTTCGGCGGAGGCGTGTTGAGCAGACGCGTATCGTACGAGTACGTCTTCGTGAAGCCGGCGCTCTGGTCGGCCAGACCCACCGGGCCACGGAATTCCTGTGCGATGGAGCCGGTCACACAGAGCTTTCCGATGAACGATCCCTTGTCGTAGTTCTGCACCTCGAAACTGTGCAGGTTCGACAGGATGGCGGCAGTGATCGTGCGGGCGCAGTTGGTGCTCGTCGAGGTCGCTTCGAACGTGAGAAGGTTCTTCGTCGCGGTGCAGTTTCCGTTACTGGTCGCGGTGCACTGCACGGGGTTCCAGACGAACACTGATCCGGCGCCGACCAGCCCGAGGATGTCGTGGGCCGGGTCAGCGTACGACGTCTTGCCTGTCACGTACAGGTAGTGGTCGGCATTGATCGTCAGCGCCGAGTGCATGGTGCCCTGGACGAACGCATCGCCCGCACGGCAGCCGTAGCCGCCCGTCGAGGTCGGGACCAGTTCGTTCGTCATCGGGAAGCCGAGGCCGTTGCCCGTCGACGTGCCGTCCTGGCCCTTGCACGAGTACGCGTTGTTATACGGTGACGCGCTCGACGCCCAGTAGTTCGGGTCGGTCGACGACGTCGGCACGCTCTGGACGTAGATCAGGTTGTTGTAGAGCTGGCTCGAGGAGTCGATGGGGATGTTCTGACCGCCGGCTGCGGCGAGGGTGTTTGCGGTCTGCTGTGATTGCGCCTTTGCCGGGTTCCCGGGTGTGCCGCAGAAGGCCGGTGGCGTCGCGGGGCTCCCCGTCGGAGGATTTCCGATGATCTCCGTCTTCTTCGTGTACGGCGAGATCACGTTCATCATCGCCTGCGAGGTCGGATCGCTCGGGTTCGAGAGATAAAAGGTGATCTTCGTGGGCCCCGTGTACAGGCATCCCGGCAGCGGCACCTTCGTCGGGATGTCCGTCCGCGTCTGGTCGAGCTGCTGCGTGGGCGGTGGCATCGTGATGAGGGCGGAGTTCTTCGGTGCACCGAGCGAGAAGTTCGGGGTCTTCGCCGCCGAGCAGTTGTTCTGGGTATAGAGGTTGCCCGCGCTGTCGGCCTTGGGGTTCGAGGTCGTGACGGCCTGCTTGAACGTCCCGTCGCAGATGTTCAGGGTGTCGTTCGAGTGCACCTGTCCGTCCAGGGAGTCCTTCGCGATGAAGCTGATCGTGCAAGCCGAGCTCTTCGTCGTGCTCGACTGCCAGGCGTACGCGATCGTGCACGTCGTCGAGTTCACCGCGGGGTCGAGGATCTCGTAGTCGGTGAAGTAGACGTAGTTCGTGAACCCCGTCTGCTTGATGTTCGCCACGACGCTGCGGGTCGTGGTGCCGACCTTGCCGGTAGCGCGCACACGCAGGACGCCGCTGTTGGCGTACTTGGAGTTGTCGACCTCGTACCGGAACCATGCCGGCGTGCTGGCACCAGTGATCGCGGCGGGCACCGGCGCCCAGGACGCCCCCTTGGCGATGTTGAAGGCGGGGTTCGCGAGCGTGCCGGTCGGCAACGTCACCGAGTTCTGCGATCCGTTGGCTTTGGTGAATGAGGCGGCCGGATTCCCCCACTGCGAATAGCTGGAGTCGTTGGTGACGCGTCCCTGGTAGTCGGCGACGCCGGCATATGCGGCCGAGATCGCTGCGTTCCAGTCCTGGTCGTGCTGAGAGCGCACAAGCCCGGAAACCGAATAAGTGACGCCGACGGTGACCATCAGCATGAGCACGGCGCCGATTCCGATGACCATCGCCAGCGCGACACCGCGATCCTGAGCTGCACGCCGTCTGAGCTTCGCAAACATCATGACCCCGTTCCTGTCGTGACGAACCCGAGGTTGGGCATTCCGACGGTGTTGGTGAGCGTCACAGCGTTCGCCTTACCGGTCGGCTGGATGGTCAGGGACACCTTGATCGCCCGAATAGTGGGGAGCAGGGTGGCATCGGTGCCCGGCGGCGAGATCTCGACGCCGCCCGCCGTCAAGTAGTGGAAGAGCTGCCCTGTCGTGGGCAGCGAGTTGCAGAGGTAGCGTGTGACGCACGCGGTGCCGGTCACGAAATCCCAGTGGCCGTTGACTCCCGCTGTCGTCGTCGTCGCTTTGCACTGTGTCTCCGCGAGACGGCCCTGAGCGTTGACGGTGTAGGTCACCTTGACGGGGCTCTCGCCCGATGCTGTCAGGTTCACGTAGGCGTAGAAGGTCACCGAGTTCGCTGAAGCGGAAGTGAGCGCCGGCTCGTTGAGCGGTGTTCCCGGAGCTGGGTTCGAATAGGGGTTCGGCGTCGCGGCGCGGATCATGCGGGCGAGCTCGTTCATTCCGTTCGATGCCTGGCGAGTACCGCCGTCGATCGACTGCGCGACGTTCGCGGACTTCGTCGTGCTCACGAACAGTGAGACCGTCACGACCAGCACGATGCTCGTCAGGAACATCGCCACGATCAGTTCGATCAGGCTGAGACCACGGTCGTCTTTCACGGCGCCCTCGCATCCAGTGTGAAAACCGTCGTGCCGGTCAGCGCGCTCCCCGACGGCAGGTTCAGGGTCGAGACTGCGATCGTCTGGCTGAGCGGTGGTGTGGTGGTGCTCGTCGTCGCCCAGTAGAGCGTCCAGCTCCCGTAGGGCAGCGCGAGGTTCATGTCGGCGCCGGTCGTCTTGGTCGTGAAGGTGTATGCCATCGGTGTCGCGCATCCCGGATCGCCGACCGTCGCGCCCGCCGTGGCGGAGATCGCTGTCAGGAAACGGCCCGTGGTCGGCGCCTTCACGGTGAAGACACCCATCGGTACGCTGGCGGTGCCCGCCGGGCCGCCGGGCTTGGTCGCGGAGAAGTTCCCGCGTGCACCGACATGACCGGAGGCGTTCGGTGTTGTCCACGCTCCTGGGTCGACTGAGAGACAGGTGGGAGCAGTGCCGGGTGTGCCGGCCACATACGTGCCGGCGAAGACCTGGTAGCCGGACGGGAAGGGGAAGAGCGATGTCGTCGCCTTCTTCGATGCGACGGTCACCGGTGCGCTGTACGGGTCCCCGCCGGTCGAGACGAACGACGCGTACATGTTCGAGGGAAACAGGATTCCCGATGTTCCCGAGTTCGACGCGAAGGTCGACGTGATGCTCCCGGCTTTGTCGTAGGTGAAGCTCTGCAGCACCGAGTTGCCCGCCGCGATCGGTACCGTCTTCGACGGCGTCGTCTGCTGCTTCTCGTTGATCATGCCGTCGCCGGAGGTGCCGATGGTGATCTTGTAGCTGCCCGGGACGACCTTGAGGATGTAGCTGCAGCCATCCGAGTCGGTGGCGGTAGGGGCGGGGTTCACCGCAGTGGCCGTGTTGCCGGGGACCGACGAGTCCGGACCCGCCGCAACGGCGATGCTGGGCTGGCTGATGTTCGTGGAGCCGGAGACACGCACCAAGATGGTTCCGGACGATTGATCGTTCAGAGGCCCGGACGGTGCGAGGAGGGTGTTCGCCTGGACGGCGGGAGTCGCCACATCCATGCCGCTCCACTTGACGCTGACGTTCACCAGCTTGTTCTGGAGGAGGCTGCCGGTCGATCCGCAGGTCGCGACGGTGCCGGTGTTGGAGACCCAATCGGTGGTCTGTGTGACGGTGTAGGTGATGCCGTCGACGGTCTGCGTGGTCGAGCCGTTGTTGACGGAGAAGACATTCTGGAGCGATCGAACGACGTCGATCTGCTGGGCGGCCAGGTTGGCTGCGACCTCGCGAGCACGGGAGTCGCGTGTCATGACGAGGGTGAGGGTCAGGGAGTACGCCACAGCCATCGCGATGATCGCGAAGACCATCATGGCGACAAGTACTTCGATGAGGGTCATGCCGGTGTCACCAGCGGCGCCCCGTTGGAGTCGCTGCCTGATGGTGCGGATGGTGGTGCGAGCGTTCACGGTTTCACCTCCCCGACGGCCGGGTATGGGATGGCGTTGTGGTTCCTGGTGGCGCGAGGCCCGGGCGGGAGATCCTGCCCCTGACGACCGTTGGGGGCGGTACGACGCCTTCGGCGTCGTCCGCCCCCTCGGATCAACTACCTATTAGGGGCAAGCACCGTCGGTGACACCGACGTTGTCCGTCACGTGGAAGAACTTGGTCGCGTCGCTGGCCTTCTGCGCCTGGATGCAGAAGCTCGTCGTGGTCGGCGAACCGGTGCCGTACTTGAGGCCGGAGGTGTTGCTGCTGAGGGTGAATCCGTACTTGCCGAGGTCAGTGGTGCTGAATGCCTGACCGGCAGTCGTGCCGTCGGGGAAGGAGCCGTTGTCCGTCTGGTAGGCGATGACAGCGGTCTTGGCGTTCGTCAGGTCGGACTTCACAGCGCTGTCCTTCGCGCTGTTCTGGATGCCGAGGTAGACGGGGATGGCGATCGCGGCGAGGATGCCGATGATGATGACCACGACGAGGAGCTCGATCAGGGTGAAGCCCTTTTCGTCCTCTTCGAGGAGGCCCTGGCGGCGAGCGTTCAGCTTGCCCATGAGTCGGAAGTACATTGCAGTGTCCATTCGGTCGGGTGGAGCGGTCGGTTCGAACGGGTGCGAGATTCCGTCCGGTGGGATGATGCTATTTGCCAGCTGATTCTCGGGAGAATCCCACGAGTGGGGGGTTTTTCGTCCAGTTACTACCCCAGTAAAGGGGAGGCAACTATCGACATACCCCCAGCTTTGGGGACTGTCTATTTGATGAGGGTGGAGATCTGGAAGATCGGCATGTAGAGCGCGACGACCATGCCGCCGACGACGACCCCGAGGAACGCGATCATGAGCGGCTCGATCATCGCGGTGAGCTGCTCGGTTGCCGCTTCGACCTCGGCTTCGTAGAAGTCGGCGATCTTGTTCAGCATCGTCTCCAGCGAGCCGGAGTCCTCGCCGACGGCGATCATCTGGACGACCATGGCCGGGAAAACGGGCTGATTGGTAAGCGGCTTGGCGATGGACTCGCCCTGGCGCACTGACTCCGCAACGTCGACAAGGGCCTGCTCTATGACCCAGTTGCCGCTCGTCTCCCCCACGATGCGCAGCGCCTGGAGGATCGGGACGCCGGCTCCGATCATGTTCGAGAAGTTGCGTGCGAATCGCGCCACGGCGATCTTCTTGAGCAACTGACCGAAGACCGGCAGCTTCAACTTGATCGGATCGACCTTCTTGCGCACCGCTTCGGTGTTCTTGTTCTTCGACCACCAGAAGGCGAACGCGATGACGCCGACGATGAGCAACGGCGCTATCCACACCATCGCGTGCGAGAGGACGACAAGGATCTCGGTCGGAAGGGGCAGCTGGCCGCCCAGACCGTTGAACATCTTCTCGAAGATCGGAACGATGAACAGCAGCATGGCGATGACAGCGACAAGCGACATGATCAGGACGATCACCGGGTAGGTCAGCGCAGACTTGATGGTTCCTCGGAGCTTGACCTCCTTCTCGAAGTTCATCGCGATCGACTCGAGCGAGCTGTCGAGGAAGCCGCCGGTCTCACCTGCTCGCACCATGTTGATCATCAGGGGCGGGAAGACGTCGGCATATTTGCGCATCGAATCCGAGATGGACACACCGGTCTCCACCTCGTCGCGCACGTTCGCCATGATCTTCGCAAGCTTCTTGTTCTCGGTCTGCTCGGCGAGGATGTTCAAAGTGCGCAGCAGCGAAAGGCCCGAGCCGATCATCGTCGCCATCTGACGGCTCATGATGGCGAGATCTTTGAGCTTGACGCCGCTGCCGAAGCTGAGGTTCAGCTCGCGGTTCAGACCCGTGCCCTCGGGCGCCTCCTCGATCGCGATCGGCGAGAGACCCATGGTTCGAAGCCGCGCCGCGACCTGCGACTCCCCGGTGGCGTCTACGCGCCCCTTGACGATCTTGCCCTCTGCGTCGCGCCCCTTGTAGGCGTACGCGGTCGTGGAGGCCATCAGCTCACCACCCCGGAGTAGCTGTCACCGAAGTCGGGCCCACTCGCGGCGATTGCTCGCGCCGACGCCTCCGTCGGTGACTCCACACGCTGGATGAGGCGGTTGATGCTCTCGACGTCATGCGCCTTCTCGAGAGCCGCCTTCCGCGTGATCTGGCCCGCGTTGACCAGGTCGGCGAGGTGCTGGTCCATGGTGTGCATCCCGGACTCACGGCCGGCCTGCATCATGGAGGCGATCTGGTAGGTCTTGCCCTCGCGGATGAGGTTCGCGATGGCCGGGGTCATCATGAGCACCTCGGTGGCGACGACACGGCCTCGGCCGTTGGCGCGTTTGACGAGCGTCTGGCAGACGACGCCCTGGAGGGTGGCGGCGAGCTGCGCGCGCACCTGGTCCTGAGCATGCGGCGGGAAGACGTCGATGACACGGTCGATGGTCTGGGGCGCATCCTGGGTGTGCAGGGTGGCGAAGACGAGGTGACCGGTTTCCGCAGCGGTCAGCGCGACCGAGATGGTCTCCAGGTCTCGAAGCTCACCGATGAGGATGACGTCGGGGTCCTGGCGCAGAACGTGCTTCAGCGCGGCCCCGAAGCTGTGCGTGTCGTGGCCGACCTCGCGCTGGTTGACGATCGACTTCTTGTGCTTGTGCATGAACTCGATCGGGTCCTCGACCGTCACGATGTGGTCGGCACGCGTGCTGTTGACCAGGTCGATCATGGCGGCGAGGGTTGTCGACTTTCCCGAACCGGTCGGTCCGGTGACGAGCACCAGACCACGCGGGAGCTGCGAAAATCCGCCGACGCTCTCGGGGACGCCGAGCTCCTTCAGCTGCTTGATCTCGGTTGGGATGAGACGGAAGGCAGCGCCGACCGATCCGCGCTGCTGGTACAGGTTCACACGGAAACGGGAGTTCGCCGAGATCGTGAACGCGAAGTCGAGCTCGAGTTCGCGGTCGAAGATTTCCTGCTGGTGCGGCGTCAGGAGGCTGGACAGAGCGGCGCGGGTGCGTTCACTGTCCCAGACGTCCTCGCTGCCCACCGGGCGGAGAGCACCGTCGACACGCACCATCGGAGCGGATCCCACGGTGACGTGCAGGTCGGATGCTCGCTGGAACACGACCTCGTGGAGGGCTGCGACGAGCTCAGGGTCGGCCTGTTTCAGTGCGTCCCGCTCGACCTCGGTGAGTGTTTCGTCGATCTCGACGATCTTCGGGCGCGGAGCCTGAAGTTCGGTGGGGGCGTCGACGGTGGGCTGTTCGGCCGCGCGACGACCCTCGGGGACGAGGCGGTGCTCTGTCGACGGCTGCGCCGGGGTGGCGACCGGTGCTGTCGCGGGGGGCGGCAACTCTGCAAGGGGCGCCGTCGCCGGCGGCGCAGCATCCAGCGGTGCGGTGGGTGGCGGCGCGAACTCGAGAATGCTCGTCGGCGGCAGCGCATCGACGGGCGCAGCCACGGGCGGCGGCGCATCGATGACCGACGCGAACGGCGGCGGCGCATCGATGACGGGCGCGGCCTGCGGGGGCGGCGCGAGCAGTGGCGTCGTCGGAGGCGCCGCGAAGATCCCTTCTGCTGCGGCGAACACATCGGCGGCAGTCGTCGGCGGCCCGGGCTGGAACATCGCGTCCGTAACCCCACCCGACGCGGGAACCGCGTCGAACCCGGGGTGCGACGCGGGCGTGGGCACCGGGAACACCGGAGGCTCCACCGGCGGGACCGCGTGAAGAAGGGATGAGATGAGTGGGCGCTCCTGAACCGGCGGCGCGGCCTGAAGCGGCGGCGCGAGCGGCGGAGCAGCCTGCACCGGCGGAACCGCCGAGACGGGCGAGCCGGTCGGCGCCGGCGGCGGTGTGAGCAACGAATCGAACGACGGCGCTGCTGCGACGGGCGCAGGCGACAGCCCGGGTTCGGTCACCGGCACGGGAGTGCCGGGCTTCCATCCGTCGGCGTCCGAGCCCGGTGGCGTCACCGGGATCTCGTAGATCGGCTGGCTCATACGATCTCCCTACTCTGGTTGCGGTTGGACTCAGTCCTCAGCGTGGTCATCAGGCGACGACACGCAGGATCTCTTCGACGGAGGTGAGGCCGAGCTTGGCCTTCTCCCATCCGTCCTGGCGCAGTGTGAGCATCCCCTGCTCCTGGGCGACCCGGCCGATCTCGGCGCTCGACGACCGCGCGACCGCGAGTCGTTCGATCTCCTCGGTGACGGTCATGACCTCGTGGATCGCGATGCGGCCGCGGTAGCCGGTGTTCGAGCAGCTGGCGCAGCCGATGGGCTGGTAGATGAGCGGCACACCCTGCTCGGGATCGAAACTGAGACGAAGTCGCAGAAGGTCGTCCGGCGTGTGGTTCGACGGCTGCTTGCACCGGTCGCAGAGACGGCGGGCAAGACGTTGGGCGACCACACAGTCGAGAGCCGAACCGACCAGGAACGGCTCGATGTCCATCTCGGTCAGGCGGGTCACGGCACTCGGAGCATCGTTGGTGTGCAGGGTCGACAGCACGAGGTGGCCGGTGAGGGACGCTTCGATGGCGATCTGCGCGGTCTCGTGGTCGCGGATCTCACCGAGCAGCACCACATCCGGGTCGCTTCGCAGAATGGAACGCAGTGCGCTTGCGAAGGTGAGGCCCGCCTTCGGGTTCACCTGAACCTGGTTGATGCCGGGCATCCGGTACTCGACCGGGTCCTCGACCGTGATCACGTTGATCTCGGGGCGCGCCACGGCGCCGAGTGTCGTGTAGAGGGTGGTCGACTTGCCCGAGCCGGTCGGGCCGGTGACGAGGATCATCCCGTACGGCTTCGAATATGACGTCTTGTAGGCCTCGAAGTTGTAGTCGAGCAGCGCGAGATCGCGGACGTTCAGGCTCGTGTTCGAGTTGTCGAGGATACGCATGACGACCTTCTCGCCCCACACCGTAGGAAGGGTCGCGACACGGAGGTCGATCTGCCGGCCACCGTGGTTGACCGACATGCGGCCGTCCTGAGGCTTGCGACGCTCGGCGATGTCGATGTCGCTCATGATCTTGAGGCGCGAGATGACACCGTTCTGGATGCTCTTGGGTGCGCTCTGCATGGCATGGAGCACGCCGTCGATGCGGTACCGCACCCGAACGTCGTGCTCGGCCGGCTCGATGTGGATGTCAGACGCGTGGTCCTGGATGGCCTGGCTGACCAGCAGGTTCACGAACCGCACGATGGGTGCGTCGTCGTCGCCCGACTCCCCGATGCTGAGGGTGCCCGTGTCTTCGGGCTGGTTCTCCTCCTCGAGCGTGGTGGTGAGGTCGCTCAGTTCGTCGTCGGCGCGGATGTAGCGGTCGATGGCCACGAGCAGGTCGTTGCGTTCGGCGACCGCCGGCTGCACCTGCATGTGGGCGGCGGCGCGCACGTCGTCGATGGCGAACACGTTGCCCGGGTCGGCCATCGCGAGGATGACGGCGCCGTTCTCGATGCCGATCGGCAGGACGGAGTGCCGGCGGCAGATCGCTCCGCTGACGAGCGAGACGGCTGTGCGGTCGACCGGGTAGTCGAGGAGTTCTACGAACGGCGCATTCGCTGCGGCCGCGCGGGCACGCGCGAGCTGAACTTCGCTGATCGCTCCGCGCGCGAGCAGGTCCTGCACGGCGATCTCGTCGGCAGCGGGCTCGGAGGTCACACTGTCGAGGTACTCGATGGGCAGATGGCCGTGAAGGATCAGGATCTCTGTCATGGACGCCACGTGTACCTCCTTAAGAAGGACGATGCCGAGTGGGTCGGGCTCTCGGCAGGGTGTGGGCGGGTTCGCGAGGGTAGAGCTTTGTCACCCTATTCGGCGCGCCGACACGCACAACAGCCCCGCGATATGGGGGTAGTGATACGCGTGTGACTCGAGAGACGAGTGGGATGGCGGATGTGGGCGGTGCGCGGATGCGCTCATCGCCCCGAACTGGGGGCGGGCCTCAGCGGTGCTTCTGGTCGGCGCGGCGGCTTGCGCCGTACACGAGGACGCCGGCGAGCACGGCGCAGACCATCGTGGTGATCCAGAACGGGAGGGTCGTGGAGGCGAAACCGGTGGATGCGCGGATCACCCCGTAGATGAACGACACCACCGCGACCGCGAGCAGGGTTCCGGCGATGGCGACCATGGTGCGGCCGAGCTGGTCGGTGTGTTCGAGGAGTTGGCGCCACATGCCTACCATCTTCGCGCATGCGCATCCCGTCGCAGTCATCGCCGTCATTGGCGTAAGGCCTCACCCGGCTGAATGCGCGCCGCACGGCCGGCCGCGAAGAGCCCGCCCGCTATGCCGACGATGATGCCCCCCGCGAGTGCTACTGGCGCGAGCGCGACGTCGAAGACCGGCGACCAGTGCTGCGCGATCGTGACACCGAGCACGCCACACAGACCGACAGCGAGCCCGAGCACACCGCCCAGCAGACCGATGATCGCGGATTCGGTGAGCACCAGGCCGAAGATGTGGCGTGCCCGTGCTCCGAGCGAACGGCGGAGTCCGATCTCCTGGCGTCGTTCGATGACCGCCAGAATCATCGCATTCGCCAGGCCGACGACCGAGGCCAGAAGGGCGACGCCGGTGAGGGCCAGGAGGGTCGACCTCACGTCATCCTCGATCTCGGCCCGTAGCGTGCGTGGATCGATCGGCGCTGAGACGCGCAGACGTCCGGGGGCGCTCGGATCGATGACCAGCGGGACCTGGGCCGCAACCTGCTGGGCTGCGCCGGGGGTGGTCAACAGGATGGCGGTCGTGGTCGCCGGAGCGGGCATCCGGGCGTCATCCGCGGTCGACACGACGACCGCTCCTCCGAGCTCCTTCACCCGGGTGGAAGGACTCACCAGCCCTGCTACTACGTAGGAACCCGAGTCGACCTCGACGACGGGACGATACCGGAGCGGGGCGAGAGCGATGCGTTTCGCAAGCGTCTCACCGAGCAGGATCTCTCCCGCATCGAGACGATCGCCATGCCCGGGTGCCCAGGTGACGCCGAGTTGCGCTGCCCGTGGCAGGTCACGCGTCGCCGAATATCCGTTGGCATCGAACGACGGGCGCGATGGCGCGAGTGAGAGGGAGACCCGGCCGTGTCCCCTGATCAGGCCGGCAGCATCCACCCCGCGAAGCTCGGCGAGACGCTCAGACAGGGCGGCGCTCTCGGCTGTCGTCGCTTCCGCATTCGCGGAATCGCTCCCCCACTCGACGGTCACGGTGCGGTTTGCGTGCGCGTCGAAAGTGGCAGCGACCTGAGCTTTCGACGATTCGGAGATGCCGAGGCTCGCGACAGCGAGGGCGACAGCGAGCGCAACGGAGCCGATGAGGCCCGCCGCCCGACCCATCCGGGATGTCACCGACGCCAACGCGTCGGCCACCAGGTCGCGGGCGCGCACGGTCGACGGTGACCCGTGCGGGGCGCGAGGCGCCTCCGCGTCTTCGGATGCGCGACCGGGCACCACGCGTGATCCGCTGTCTTCGACGATGACCCCGTCGCGCACCCTCAGGCGCCTGGTCGCGTGGGAGGCGACCTCAGGTGAATGGGTCACGAGGATGACGGTCGCGCCACGTTCGTTGAGCGTGCGCAGACTGCTCACCACCGTGTCGCTGTTGGCCGAGTCGAGATTGCCGGTCGGTTCGTCGGCGACGATCACCGGAGCGCGGGATGCGAGCGCGCGGGCGATCGCGACCCGCTGCCGTTCGCCGCCGGAGAGCAGGTTCGCAGGGGTGGACGCGAGCCGTTCGATTCCCAGCAGCGCCAGGGCTTCGACAGCGCGTTCGCGGCGGATCCGCGCCGGCACAGCCTGATAGAGGAGGCCCAGTTCGACACTGTCCGCGACCGGCCTGCGGTCGAGCAGGTGGAAACTCTGGAAGATGAACCCGAAACATTCGGCACGCAGTCGTGCGATCGTCCGTTCGTCGTGCGGATCGACGACGGTACCGCCGATCGCGTAGATGCCGCTGGTCGGGGCGTCGAGGAGACCGATCAGGTTGAGCAGAGTGGACTTGCCGCCACCAGAGGCCCCTTCGATGGCGACGAACTCCCCGGCCTTGATCTCCACGGTCACACCGCGGAGAGCCTCAACCGGAAGCGCCCCGGGGTAGGTCCGGCCGAGTCCTAGCAGCTCGAGGGTCGGCACCGTCACTCCACGGCTACACGGTCGCCGCGGGCGATCGCGCCCGTGGTAACCGGTTCGATCGCACTGCGGCCGTCGAGTTGCGCCTTCTCGACGACGGAAACAACTGTGAAAGTGCCGTCGGTGTCACGCTTGCGTACGCTCGCCCGGCCCTTCGGCTCCGTTACGACTGCGATGGAGGGCACGATCAGGCTGTCCGCGGCGGCGAGTTCGACGGTGACCTGTGCGACGACCGTTCCGCGCAACCACTCCGCTGGGAAGGTGTCGCCGGTCGCGACGAACACTACTCGGCTGGTGTCACGCAGTGCATCCGCCGACTTGTCCGAGTCGTCGTCCGTCACCGCCATGACGGACTCGACCAGCGCATCCACACCCGGACTCCCACCCTTGCGCACGACAACCCGTTGCCCTGGTTCGAGCTGGCCGGCGGCGGATGCGGGCACCTCGCCTGCGGCGACGATGTCGCCCTGTTCGAGTCCGACCGCGTCGCCCTCCGCGATCTCCCGGCCGATCGTGGGGACGGAAACGAGTGACGCCGGCATCGAGGAGGCGACCAGCAGGTGCTCGGGCCGGATGACAAGGACCGGCGGAAGCGGCTTTCGATCCTGCGAGTCGGCGTCGGCCGGCAGTAGCGACGCCGCCGCGGCTTCTTCCTCCGCTGTCGGAGCCCGCGTCTCCGGGTCATAGCCCGCCCTCTTGTAAAGCTGGCGGACGGCACGTTCGGTCGCGGCGCCGAACACGCCGTCTGCGGCGACACGGATGCCCGAGTCGGCGATGCCCTGCTGAAGCTGGCGGACATCCGGACCACGGTCACCTGCAGACAGCGCCCTGTAAAACGGAAAGGCTCCAGGGAGGAGGAAGACGGGATGCCCGCTGACCTCGAGCACGACCGCGCCGGCCGCCGCGACCGATCCGATGGAGAGCGGCCGGCCCGTGACGACGGACCGCCCCTCCCCCGGCACAAGCGCGACCTGCTCAGCGGCCCTGCGCCCGACCTCGGCGGAAACGCTGACCGTTCGGGAGAGCTCGCCCGAGACGACCTCGGCCGTGACGGGAACCCGCTCGGGCGCGCGGGCGGATGCTTCGCGCTGCGCCGGCGACTCGAACGCGACGGCCAGAACCCAGCCTCCGCCGACCGCGAGAAGGAGCGCGACAGCGGACGCGCCCGTGAGAAGCGCCAGCCGGCGGCGCCCCGGCGCGCGCATCCACTTGATCACAGAGCCTCAGCCTGCCGGGCGGGAAGGTGCGTATTCATCGATGACCTTCATGGACCTGGCCCAGTAGTCGTTGCTCGCTGCTTTGTCGGCGACCAGTTCGTCGGCATGCTCGTTGAGCAGTTTGACCTGTTCCTCCCACTCGGCATCGTACGCAGTCTTCGAGTAGCCGCTGGAGTCGCGGCAGTTCGCGTCCATCACAGCCAAGGCGATCTCCTCTTCGCTCGGGTCGTGCCGCTGCGCAACATCGATGTCGTACTTGTCGGAGATCGACTGCGACGGCATGCCGTAGGGCCATTCAGGCAAGTCGGGCACCCCGGCAGGCTGCATGCATTTACGCCAGGCAGCGGCTGCAGCCTTCACGTCACCCCGCTGCCGCGCGGCTTCCCCCGCATCCGAGTAGAGCACGTTCGCAGTCTGGGTGTTGCGAGACAGTGGCAAGACCTTCCGCGCCGCTTTCAGGCACTTGTCCCATGGCTCCTGCCACGCAGGCGTCCACAACTCTTTGACCTTCGCTACCGCCTCCCGGAAGTCCACTGTCGTCCAATCCTGCGATGGCGCGGCGCCGTAGCCCCATTCCTGCGCGAGGGTCAGGTTGAAGACCCAGATCCCGTTCTCATTCGTGGAGGGACTCCCTTCCGCTTCAAGATCCCGCCAGACGGCGGGCCACTCGAGTCCTTCCGCCCTCATGCACGGCTGCATGATGAGGTCTTCGGCATACGTGCTCGCGGCCGTCAACTTATCGGGTGCGAAGTAGTCGTCGAGCGGCATGACCCACCGGTCGACATTCTTTTCGGGAAGGAGCAAGGCGGACTCTGACCCGCCAACCTTGGGGGAGCATCCCGCTAGAAGGAGTGTGAGGATGCCGCCAATGGCGAAAGCGTTCGGCACCCCAAGAGGTCGCGCCATCACCAAGCAATCCCCCAAAAGCTCTGAAAGTACCCGGAAGAAATACGGTCATGGAAGACCTTGTTAACCTCGCCGATCGCATCGTGGATGTTGCCATCCGATGCCCCGCGGGGTAGCTGAATCACGGAACCGCCCTTCTTGGCGTGCTCGTAGAACCGCACAGCCTCGCTGTTCCCGTTGTTCTTGACGGACGAAGCAGTGTCATTGCCGCCGATGGTGGTGCCGACATATTTGTGCGACACCTCGGAATAATCGGGGATGTACCGCTGGAAGGAGATGAGAGCACCATCCTTGCCCGAGGTCTTCCACAACGTGTCCCCCCAGATGCAGGCGGCGCCCGACGGGCAGTTGGCGGCCGCGGCGTTGGCAGGGGCGACGCCCGTCGCAATGAGACCGAGCGAAAGGGCGGCCCCGACGGCAGCAGTGAGTGCAAGGCGTTTGGGCATACGAGATTCCGTCCGTTTCGTTTTGATGATCAGGACAAATATACCTTGGGCACAAACGCACTGCAATTCGGGAACGGGGGTGTAGTCGTCCGAGCTGAAGCTGTCGAAGTCGACGAAGCTCAGGTCGTTCTCGCTGAACGCCGAGTCGTCGGCGAAGATAGAGCCTCAGCCTGCCGGGCGGGAAGGTGCGTATTCATCGATGACCTTCATGGACCTGGCCCAGTAGTCGTTGCTCGCCGCTTTGTCGGCGACCAGTTCGTCGGCATGCTCGTTGAGCAGTTTGACCTGTTCCTCCCACTCGGCATCGTACGCAGTCTTCGAGTAGCCGCTGGAGTCGCGGCAGTTCGCGTCCATCACAGCCAAGGCGATCTCCTCTTCGCTCGGGTCGTGCCGCTGCGCAACATCGATGTCGTACTTGTCGGAGATCGACTGCGACGGCATGCCGTAGGGCCATTCAGGCAAGTCGGGCACCCCGGCAGGCTGCATGCATTTACGCCAGGCAGCGGCTGCAGCCTTCACGTCACCCCGCTGCCGCGCGGCTTCCCCCGCATCCGAGTAGAGCACGTTCGCAGTCTGGGTGTTGCGAGACAGTGGCAAGACCTTCCGCGCCGCTTTCAGGCATTTCTCCCATGGCTCCTGCCACGCAGGCGTCCACAACTCTTTTGCCCTCGCAACCCACGCTCGCTGGTCGATGGTCGTCCAATCCTGCGATGGGCCAAACCCGTAGCCGAACTGTTCCGCGAGCGAAAGGTTGAAGATGCTGATTCCGATCTCCTTCACCGATGGGCTCCCCTTCGCCTGAAGGTCACGCCACGGCGGTTCCCACTCGAAACCTGCGTCGTTCATGCACGGCTTCATGAGAAGGTTCTCGGCGTAGTCGCCAGCAAGGGATTGCCTGTCTGTCTCGAAGAATTGATCTAACGGCATTACCCAGCCTTCGAGGTTCTTCTCAGGAAGTGGGACCTTCCGATGGTTTTCGCCCGTTCCGCCGGCACACCCGGTAAGAGCGAGCACGATGGCCGAGCACACGACCATCACTGTCGAATCGCGTCTCACCAGGCGAGTCCCCAGAAACTCTCGAAGTACCCGGACGAAATTCGATCGTAGAAGACTTTGGTGACGTCACCGATGGCATCATGCATGTTCCCGTCGGACTGCCCCGGTTTCAGCTGGATATAGGCCCCTCCGTGTCGAGCGTGTTCATGAAACCTCACCCGCTCCCAGTTGCCGTTGTTCTTGACGGACGAAGCGGTGTCGTTACCCCTGATGGTGGTGCCGACATATTTGTGCGACACCTCGGAATAATCGGGGATGTACCGCTGGAAGGAGATGAGAGCACCATCCTTGCCCGAGGTCTTCCACAACGTGTCCCCCCAGATGCAGGCGGCGCCTGACGGGCAGTTGGCGGCCGCGGCGCTGGCAGGGGCGACGCCCGTCGCAATGAGACCGAGCGATAGGGCGGCCCCGATGGCAGCAGTGAGTGCAAGGCGTTTGGGCATACCAGATTCCGTCCGTTTCGTTTTGATGATCAGGACAAATATACCTTGGGCACAAACGCACGACAATTCGGGCGGTTGCTCTCGTCGCCGTGAAACGGGGAAGGGCCCCGGCGCGATGCGCCGAGGCCCTTCCTGGTACGGAACCTTAGTTGTAGGTGCCGGGGGTGTAGTCGTCCGAGCTGAAGCTGTCGAAGTCGACGAAGCTCAGGTCGTTCTCGCTGAACGCCGAGTCGTCGGCGAAGATGCGGTTCGGGTAACGCTCCGCCTTCGCCTCCTCGGTGGCCTCGACCGTGACGTTGCGGTAGCGAGCCAGGCCGGTACCGGCCGGGATCAGCTTTCCGATGATCACGTTCTCCTTGAGGCCGATCAGCGGGTCGGACTTGCCTTCCATGGCCGCCTGGGTCAGAACCCGGGTGGTCTCCTGGAACGACGCGGCCGACAGCCACGACTCGGTTGCGAGCGAGGCCTTGGTGATACCCATGACCTCCTGGCGAGCGGACGCCGTCTTCTTGCCGGCAGTGAGCGCGGCACGGTTCAGCTCGTTGTACTTCGACCGGTCGACCAGTTCACCGGGCAGCAGGTCGGTGTCGCCGTGCTCGACGACGGTGACCTTGCGCAGCATCTGCCGCACGATGACCTCGATGTGCTTGTCGTGGATCGGAACACCCTGCGAGCGGTAGACGCCCTGCACGCCACCGACGAGGTGCTTCTGCACCTCACGGACACCCTTGACGCGAAGAACTTCCTTCGGGTCGACGGTGCCGACGATGATCTGCTGGCCGAGCTCGACGTGCTGACCGTCCTCGACGAGGAGGGTCGAACGCTTGAGCACGGGGTAGATGTGCGCCTCGTCACCGCTGTCCGGGGTCAGGATGACCTTGCGGCTGCGGTCCGTGTCCTCGATGGTGATGCGTCCGGCAGCCTCGGCGATCGGGGACGCACCCTTGGGGGTACGGGCCTCGAACAGCTCCTGCACGCGGGGAAGACCCTGCGTGATGTCGTCTGCGGATGCGGAACCACCGGTGTGGAAGGTACGCATGGTCAGCTGGGTTCCCGGCTCACCGATCGACTGGGCCGCGATGATGCCGACGGCCTCGCCGATGTCGACGAGCTTTCCGGTCGCGAGCGAGCGGCCGTAGCAGGCTGCACACACACCGACCGCGGACTCACACGTGAGCACGGAGCGGACCTTGATGTCGGTGACGCCGGCAGCGACCAGGCGGTCGATGAGCACGTCTCCGACGTCGTCGCCTGCCTTGGCCACCACGGTGCCGTCAGCGGACACAGCGTCGGCGGCGAGCGTACGGGCGAACACCGAGTTCTCGACGTTGGCGTCGCGAACCAGCACTCCGTCTGCACCGGCGGCAGCGATCGGCAGATCGAGGCCCTTGGTGGTGCCACAGTCGTCTTCACGGATGATGACGTCCTGCGACACGTCGACGAGACGACGGGTCAGGTAGCCCGAGTCGGCCGTACGGAGAGCCGTGTCGGCCAGACCCTTGCGGGCACCGTGCGTCGCGATGAAGTACTCCGCCACCGACAGCCCCTCGCGGTACGAGGAGATGATCGGACGAGGGATGATCTCACCCTTCGGGTTGTTCACCAGACCACGCATACCCGCGATGTTGCGGACCTGCAGCCAGTTACCACGGGCGCCCGACGTGACCATGCGGTTGATGGTGTTGTCGGCCGGGAAGTTGGCGCGCATGGCCTCGGCGACCTCGTTGGTCGCTTCGGTCCAGATCTTGACCAGTTCCTGACGACGCTCGAGGTCGGTCGTGAGACCCTTCTCGAACTCGGCGGTGACCTTGGCGGCCTTCTTCTCGTAGCCGGCCACGATCTGCGGCTTGTTCGGCGGGGTGAGGATGTCGCTCAGCGCCACCGTCACACCGGAACGCGTCGCCCAGTAGAAGCCGGCGTCCTTGATGTTGTCGAGTGCTGCTGCGACCTCCACCTTCGGGTACCGCTCCGCCAGGGCGTTGACGATGCCCGAGATGACACCCTTGTCGGCGACTTCTTCCACGTAGGGGTAGTCGGCCGGCAGGGTCTCGTTGAACAGCGCGCGACCCAGGGTGGTCTCGACGATGGCCGTCACTCCGACGACGCCCTTGTCTGCAGCGTCACTCGGAACGTAGTCGTTGAGACGGATGCGGACCTTGGCGTTCAGGTCGAGCGAGTGCTGGTCCTTCGCGAGGATCGCCTCGGCGACGGACGAGAACGCGCGGCCTTCGCCGACAGCGCCTTCCTTGAGCGTGGTCAGGTGGTGCAGACCGATGATCATGTCCTGCGAGGGCAGGGTCACCGGGCGGCCGTCCGACGGCTTCAGGATGTTGTTCGACGCGAGCATCAGGATGCGGGCCTCGGCCTGGGCCTCGACCGACAGCGGCAGGTGCACAGCCATCTGGTCACCGTCGAAGTCGGCGTTGAACGCCGCACACACGAGCGGGTGGAGCTGGATGGCCTTGCCCTCGACGAGCTGCGGCTCGAAGGCCTGGATGCCGAGGCGGTGAAGCGTCGGTGCACGGTTCAGCAGCACGGGGCGCTCGCGGATGATCTCCTCGAGCACGTCCCAGACCTGCGGACGGCTGCGCTCGACCATTCGCTTCGCGGCCTTGATGTTCTGAGCGTGGCTCAGGTCGATCAGGCGCTTGATGACGAACGGCTTGAACAGCTCCAGCGCCATCTGCTTGGGCAGACCACACTGGTGCAGCTTCAGCTGCGGACCGACGATGATGACCGAACGGCCCGAGTAGTCGACGCGCTTTCCGAGCAGGTTCTGGCGGAAACGACCCTGCTTTCCCTTGAGCATGTCGCTCAGGGACTTCAGGGCGCGGTTGCCGGTACCCGTGACGGGACGACCGCGGCGACCGTTGTCGAACAGTGCGTCGACGGCCTCCTGCAGCATGCGCTTCTCGTTGTTCACGATGATCTCGGGAGCACCGAGGTCGAGCAGGCGACGCAGGCGGTTGTTGCGGTTGATGACGCGGCGGTACAGGTCGTTCAGGTCGCTGGTGGCGAAACGGCCACCGTCGAGCTGGACCATCGGGCGCAGCTCCGGCGGGATCACCGGGACGACGTCGAGGACCATCGCAGCCGGCGAGTTGCCGGTCGCGAGGAACGAGCTGACCACGCGCAGGCGCTTGATCGCACGGATCTTCTTCTGGCCCTTGCCGTTGGCGATCTGGTCGCGCAGCAGCTCGGCTTCTGCAGCCAGGTCGAACGCCAGCAGGCGACGCTTGATCGCCTCGGCGCCCATGTAGGCCTCGAAGTACAGACCGAAGCGGTCCATGAGCTCGTTGAAGTCGGCGTCCTCAGGCTTGAGGTCTCCGACCTTGAGGTTGCGGAAGCTGTCCCACACGCGCTCCAGACGAGCGATGTCCTCGTCGTAGCCCTTGCGGATCTGCCCCATCTCCTTCTCGGCAGTGTCCTTGACGCGACGCTTCTGGTCGGCCTTGGCACCCTCCTCCTCCAGCGCTGCGAGGTCGACCTCGAGGCGCTGCAGGCGGTCGGCGATACGTGAGTCGCGCTGGTCGGACAGGGTCTTGATCTCGAGGCGGAGCTCGTTCTCAAGGCCGGGCATGTCGGCGTGACGGCCCTCTTCGTCGACCTCGATCACCATGTAGGCGGCGAAGTAGATGACCTTCTCGAGGTCCTTCGGAGCCATGTCGAGCAGGTAGCCGAGACGGCTCGGGACACCCTTGAAGTACCAGATGTGCGTGACGGGAGCGGCGAGCTCGATGTGGCCCATGCGCTCACGGCGCACGGACGACTTCGTGACCTCGACACCACAGCGCTCACAGACGATGCCCTTGAAGCGGACACGCTTGTACTTACCGCAGGAACATTCCCAGTCACGGCTCGGGCCGAAGATCTGCTCACCGAACAGACCGTCCTTCTCGGGCTTCAGGGTGCGGTAGTTGATGGTTTCGGGCTTCTTGACCTCACCATGCGACCAGCGACGGATGTCGTCGGCGGTGGCCAGGCCAATGCGCAGCTCGTCAAAAGTTGTTACGTCGAGCAATTTTCCTTCTCTCCTGGAAAAAGTGTTTCGTCAGTTGGGTCTTGGCCGGCTTCTAGATCTCGTCGATCGACGAAGATTCGAAGCGGGAGGAAATGTTGATGCCGAGCTCTTCGGCGGCACGGAACGCTTCGTCGTCCGTGTCGCGCAGGCTGACCGCCGTGCCGTCTGCCGAGAGCACCTCGACGTTCAGGCAGAGCGACTGCATTTCCTTGATGAGGACCTTGAAGGACTCCGGGATTCCCGGCTCCTGGATGTTCTCACCCTTGACGATGGCCTCGTAGACCTTGACACGGCCGAGGATGTCATCCGACTTGATGGTCAGGAGCTCCTGCAGGGCGTACGCAGCACCGTATGCCTCGAGCGCCCACACCTCCATCTCACCGAAACGCTGTCCACCGAACTGCGCCTTACCACCAAGCGGCTGCTGGGTGATCATCGAGTACGGACCGGTCGAACGGGCGTGGATCTTGTCGTCGACCAGGTGGTGGAGCTTCAGGATGTACATGTAACCGACCGACACGGGCTCCGGGTACGGCTCGCCGGAGCGGCCGTCGAAGAGCTGCGTCTTGCCCGACGAACCGATCAGTCGGTCGCCGTCGCGCGTCGGAGTCGTCGAGTCGAGCAGACCCGCGATCTCCTCCTCCGCGGCACCGTCGAACACCGGGGTCGCGACCTTGGTGTTCGGGGCGGCGCTGTGCGCTGCCTCGGGAAGGCGTGCGGCCCACTTCGGCTTGCCCTTGACCTCCCAGCCCTGCTTGGCGATCCACCCGAGGTGGGTCTCCAGGACCTGGCCGAAGTTCATTCGACCGGGGATGCCGAGCGGGTTCAGGATGATGTCGACAGGAGTTCCGTCGGCGAGGAACGGCATGTCCTCGACCGGCAGGATCTTCGAGATGACGCCCTTGTTGCCGTGACGGCCGGCGAGCTTGTCACCTTCGGTGATCTTACGGCGCTGGGCGATGAAGACCACGACACGCTGGTTGACGCCCGAGCCGAGCTCGTCGTCGCCGTCCTGCGAGTCGAAGACCTTGACACCGATGATGGTGCCCTCTTCACCGTGAGGAACCTTGAGGCTGGTGTCGCGCACCTCGCGGCTCTTCTCGTTGAAGATCGCGCGGAGCAGGCGCTCCTCGGCCGAGAGCTCGGTCTCGCCCTTCGGCGTGACCTTTCCGACGAGGATGTCGCCGGGGCGCACCTCGGCGCCGATGCGGATGATGCCGCGCTCGTCGAGGTCGGCCAGGAGGTCCGGGCTGACGTTCGGCAGATCGCGGGTGATCTCCTCTTTACCGAGCTTGGTGTCGCGGGCGTCGACCTCGTACTCCTCGATGTGGATCGAGGAGAGCACGTCGTCCTTCACCAGGTTCTGGCTCAGGATGATCGCGTCTTCGAAGTTGTGGCCCTCCCACGGCATGAACGCGACGAGCAGGTTCTTACCGAGCGCGAGCTCGCCGTTCTCGGTGGCGGGGCCGTCGGCGATGACCTCGCCGGCTTCGATCCGCTCGCCCTCGTTGACGATGACGCGGTGGTTGTACGACGTGCCCTGGTTGGAGCGGTCGAACTTGCGCAGGTAGTAGGTCTTCGTTCCGCCCTCGTCGAGCTGGATGGTCACGGCGTCAGCCGAGACCTCGGAGACCACACCGGCCGCGTCGTTGATGAGCACGTCGCCGGCGTCGATGGCTGCGTAGCCCTCCATACCGGTTCCGACGAGCGGGCTCTCGCTGCGGACGAGCGGCACCGCCTGGCGCTGCATGTTCGCCCCCATGAGCGCGCGGTTCGCGTCGTCGTGCTCGAGGAACGGGATGAGCGACGTCGCAACCGACACCATCTGGCGCGGGGAGACATCCATGTAGCCGATCTCTTCGGCGGGGATCAGGTCGACCTCGCCACCCTTCTTACGCGCGAGGACACGGTCTTCTGCGAAGTGGGAGTCGGCGGTCAGCGGAGCGTTCGCCTGGGCGACGATGAAGTCGTCCTCTTCGCTCGCGGTGAGGTAGTCGATCGTCGCCGTGACCTTGCCGTTGACGACGCGACGGTACGGGGTCTCGATGAAACCGAACGAGTTGATCCGCGCGAACGATGCGAGCGAACCGATCAGGCCGATGTTCGGGCCTTCCGGGGTCTCGATCGGGCACATGCGGCCGTAGTGCGACGGGTGGACGTCACGGACCTCGACGCCTGCGCGCTCACGCGACAGACCACCGGGGCCGAGGGCGGACAGGCGGCGCTTGTGGGTCAGGCCCGCGAGCGGGTTGTTCTGGTCCATGAACTGCGACAGCTGGCTCGTTCCGAAGAACTCCTTGATCGCGGCGACGACGGGGCGCACGTTGATCAGGGTCTGCGGCGTGATCGCCTCGATGTCCTGCGTGGTCATGCGCTCGCGGACGACGCGCTCCATGCGGGACAGACCGGTGCGGACCTGGTTCTGGATGAGCTCACCGACAGCGCGGATACGACGGTTGCCGAAGTGGTCGATGTCGTCGACGTCGAGACGGATCTCGACGGCCTTGCCGTCGCGCACACCGTTGAACGTGGTCTGGTTGTCGTGGAGGGCGACCAGGTACTTGATCGTGGCGATGATGTCCTGGACGGTGAGCACCGAGTCGGACAGCGGAGCGTCGATACCGAGCTTGCGGTTGATCTTGTAACGACCGACCTTCGCCAGGTCATAGCGCTTCGGGTTGAAGTAGAAGTTGTCGAGGAGCGCACGCGCTGCCTCGGCGGCGACCTGCTCGCCCGGACGGAGCTTGCGGTAGATGTCCTTGAGGGCCTCCTCCTTGGTGAGGATGGCGTCCTTCTCGAGGGTCAGCTCGATGGACTGGTACCCCTTGAACTCCGAGAGGATCTCTTCGCTGCTGAGGCCGAGGGCCTTGAGGAAGACCGTGACCGACTGCTTGCGCTTACGGTCGATGCGGACACCGACCTGGTCGCGCTTGTCGATCTCGAACTCGAGCCATGCACCACGGCTCGGGATGATGCGTGCGGAGTAGATGTCCTTGTCGGACGTCTTCTCCTGGGCACGCTCGAAGTACACGCCGGGAGAGCGCACGAGCTGCGACACGACGACACGCTCGGTGCCGTTGATGACGAAGGTGCCCTTCTCGGTCATGAGGGGGAAGTCGCCCATGAAGACGGTCTGCGTCTTGATCTCACCGGTAAGGTGGTTCATGAACTCAGCCTCGACGTAGAGAGGAGCGGAGTAGGTCTTGCCCTTCTCCTTGCACTCGTCGATCGAGTACTTCTTCTCTTCGAGGAAGGGGTTCGTGAACGAGAGCTGCATGGTCTCGCCGAGGTCTTCGATCGGGGAGATCTCTTCGAAGATCTCCTCGAGACCGGTGTGGCTGGGCAGATCCTGTCGACCCTGCGCCTCAGCTTCTGCGACGCGCGCCTTCCACGCGTCGTTTCCGACGAGCCAGTCGAAGCTCTCGGTCTGCAGTGCCAGCAGGTCCGGGACCGTCAGGGTGTCTGTGATCTTTGCGAACGAGAGACGAGATGCGTTTCGTCCGTTCTTGGGTGATGAATTCGTGGTGGTTGCGTTGCGCGCAGCAGCCAAGGAAATAACCTCCGTGGGCCCCGTCGGGCCTCAGTTACTGTCGGTCAGGTGTGTGGTGTTGTGGACGAGAACTCCCAGGACGTCTGTATGCTGGTGCCGATATCTGACCTGTGGTCACAGGCCCGGGCACACTCAGAAAATGCAGAGCCGACCGCAATATGAAGGCAGATTTCTGTCTGGGAGCGCAAAGAACAACTATATGTCAATTTGACGCGCCGTGTCCACTTAAATTCTTGACCGGGTGTCGATTCTCCGGTATAACCCCAGGCGCGTACTAGGTGTAACGCCCCGCGCATCCCTGTATTCCCGCGGATCTGCCGGGTTTCAGGAGCGCACGAGCGCGATCGCCTGGGAGCGGTCACGCACCGCGACTTTGGCGAAAATCGCGTTGATGTGCGTCTTCACGGTCGCGACGCTGACGAACAGGCGGGCTGCGATCTCGCCGTTGCTGAGTCCGTCGGCGATCAGCGCGAGGACCTCCGCCTCACGTCTCGTGAGGGTCGGGAACCGGCCGAGCAGAGCATCCGCCGACACCGGACCGCCGCTCACCTGCGCGGACGGGGGCGTCGCCGCGCCGGTCAGTGTGCTGACCAGCAGAGCGCCCACTTCGGGCGCGAACGTGGACTGGCCGCGTGCCACGGCACGGATGGCCGCCGCGACCTCCGCGCGGCCGGCGTCCTTGGTCAGGTAGCCCTTCGCTCCCGCGCGCAGGGCAGCGAGGATCGAGTCGTCGTCGGCGAACGTCGTCAGCACGAGGATCGCCGACCCTGGCGCCTCCCGCACGATCCGCTCGGTCGCGCCGACGCCGTCGAGCACGGGCATCCGGAGATCCATGAGCACGACGTCCGGGCGTGCCTCGACAGCGAGCCGGACAGCCTCCTCCCCGTCGGCCGCCTCTCCGACGACCTCGACGTCGGGCAGGAGCGACAGCACGGTCACCAGTCCGTCGCGGATGATCGCCTGGTCGTCGGCGACGAGCACGCGGATGCTGTCCGGTGCGGACACTGACGCGTCGGTCACGAGAGGCTCGCTTCCGCCGTGACGACGAATCGCCCGGAGTCGACCCCGGCGGACGCCCGACCACCGGCGGGAAGCGCGGCGAACCTCTCGCGCATCCCTTCGAGTCCGTGGCTTCCGCCCGACCGGGCGAGCACGCGCGCGCCGGCGCCCCGGCCGCCGGCGGTGTCCGGATCGTCGACCAGCGGGTTCGAGACCGTGAGCCGCACCCCGTCCGCCGACCATGCGAGCAGCGCCTGGACCGGCTCCCCCGGCGCGTGCTTGCGGGCGTTGCTCAGTGACTCCTGGAGGGCGCGCTCGAGGGCGATCGCCTGGTCCGTATCCAGTTCTCGGGGCGAACCTGTCGTGGTCAACTCCACCGCACCTCCGAGCGAGCGGTGCGCGGCCAGCAGGCCGGCGATCGCGGTGTCGAAGGAGCCCGCCTGGTCGGACGGACCAGGGTCGGCGCGGCGCGCATCCGGATCCCGCAGCGCATCGACGGCACGGCGTGCCTCGCCCAGACCGGAGGCCGCGAGCGCCCGGGCGTCGGCGACGCGCGACCGAGCGGCATCGACCTCTCCCGACTCCAGCAGCGCCTCGACGGCATCGAGCTGGATCACGAGGCCGCCCAGGCTGTGGGCGAGAACGTCGTGGATGTCGCGGGCGGCACTCTGACGCTGGCCGAGCAGCTCGATCTGCGCCTTCTCCTCACGCACGGTCAGCTCCCGCTCCCGCAGCAGCTCGGCCTGCGCCTCCGCTTCGCGGAACTGGCGGCGGCTGATGCCGACCAGCACGGCGACCGCGATGCCGCCGATCAGGGCGAGCACGGTGAGGAGTGGCGTTCCGAACGGGACTGCGCCGACAGCGACGAGCACAACGCTGATGAACGCGACGCCCAGACCGACCAGGACGGGCCGCGCCGGGTCTGCGACCACCATCAGCACTCCGACGACGACCGGCACGATGCCGATGCCGTTCGTGGAGGCGGCCACTATGGATCCCGCGAAAGCCATGACCATCGCGAGGACGAGACCGACAGCGGACGGAACGCCGCGGAACGCGAGGATGAGCCGCAGCAGCCAGGCGGCCAGGGCAGCCATGCCGAGGACGAGGACCCACACCGGCCTGCTCGCGGTGTGCGTGGTCAGAATCGAATAGGTGACCACGAGGATGCCGAACAGGTTGAGCCCGAAGCTCAGCCAGCTCGGCTGCCTCAACGTATCCGTCACGAGACCATCATGCTGCGACAGCGGGCATCCGATCGAGACGGTAGGCGAACACGGCGGTTCGCGCGGCGCGGTTCGCGGCCACGAGCAGGACGAGGATGCCGGTCGAGGCGGCCAGGTGGGAACCCGCCTGGGCGGCCAGCACGTCGATGCCGACGCGGATGACGATGACCAGCACCCAGAGGGCGAGACCCCACCAGCCGGTGCGACTCTCCACGCTGGCCGGACGTTGCGGGTCGGTGATCGGGCTCGCAAGCGGGCGGAACACCGCTATCGATCCCATCCACGCGCCGATGCCGAGAGAGATGGCGATCTCGACGAGGAGAACGGCGATGTCCAGGGCGGTCAGGTGTGTTGCGTCCGTCGTCTGCACCAGCAGGACCACGCCGACGACCGCCATGATCGCGGGAAGCCGCCACATGCTGGAGATCGAAACGGGACGCCAGGTCAGCTGGCGGAAACCGATCCAGCCGATGATGACGACGATGAGCAGTGCGTTTCCGATGGTCTGGAGTGTCATGGATCCAGACTCGCTTCGGGCATCGAAACGGAACACCACCCCAGGGTTGAGGTTCGGGTGGAGAAAGCCGCCCGACGTAAGGTGGACTCGTGCCCGAGAACCCGTCCGTGACCCTGAAGGAGAGCGGCTACCGGGCGGTCATCGAAGCCGACCGGTTCGTGCCCGGCTCCTACCAGCTCGTCGTCGACGGCACGCCCCAGTCGCACGTGAACCTCGACGACCCCAGCCAGCTGTTCTTCGAATACATCCAGCGGATGGGCAACGTCATCGACCTGATCGGCGAACCGGGCCAGCCCATCACCGCTGTGCACCTCGGTGCCGGCGCGCTGACCCTCCCCCGGTACATCGCCTACACGCGTCCGGGTTCCCGCCAGCAGGTCGTCGAACTCGAGAGCAACCTGGTCGACCTCGTGCGCGAGCACCTTCCCCTTCCCCGCTACGCCCAGATCCGGGTGCGCCACGGCGACGCCCGGGAGGTCGTGGCGAAACTGCCCGCAGGACTTCGCGGTTCCGTCGACCTTCTCGTGATCGACATCTTCAGCGGCGCACGCACTCCCGCCCATGTCACGAGCCTCGAGTTCTACACGTCGGCGGTCGAACTCCTCGCACCCGACGGCATCGTGCTCGTGAACGTCGCCGACGGGCCACCGCTCGCTTTCGCCCGCAGCCAGGTCGCGACCCTGGGAGCCGCGATCGCGAATGTCGCCGCGCTGGCGGAGACCCAGGTGCTCAAGAGCCGCCGGTTCGGCAACGTCGTGCTCGTGGGCTCGAACGCGCCGCTGCCGATGGACTGGCTGCCGCGCCTGCTCGCGGGCGGTCCGCATCCTGCGAAAGCGGTGGCCGGTGCCGAGCTGGCGGCGTTCGCCGCGGGTGCGTCCGTGGTCACCGACGCGACGAGCGTGCCGTCCCCGCCGCCGGCGCGCAGCATCTTCCAGACGGGCACGCGCCGCGACTGAGGATCGTTCGCGATCGGGCAACGTGCGTAGCATCGCGCCGACCGGGCCGACGGAAGTCGTGAGGTCGCGGGGCGATCGCGCGGGTCAGGCGTGGCGGAACAGTACGTGCTGGCCGGGGCGGAACTGGGCGAACGCGTCGAGGGAGGCATCGGCGACCACGGCGATCACCGGGTAGCCGCCGGTGACCGGATGGTCCGCCAGCAGCACCGTCGGCGTGCCGTCCGGAGACACCTGCACGGCGCCCGCCACCATCGGTTCGCTGGGCAGTTCCCGCGTCACGGCCCGCTCGAGCACGATCTCCGGCTCGGGTGCGCGGCCGGCGACGTGCGCTGGACCGCGAACCGTCTCGAGCCGCGTTCCGACCCGGTTCGACGCCACGGACACCGACCACGGACGCTCGAAGAAGACGTCGACGGCGGCGGGGGTGAACCAGTCGGCACGCGGTCCGCGGCCGGCGCGCACGGTCACGACCTCGTCGTCGGGCGCCGGCACGGGCACGAAATCGAGCAATGGAACGGCGGTGTGGGGTTCTGCGCCGATCGGCAGCACGCTCCCCTGCGTGACCTGATCGGGCCCGAGCCCGGCGAGGATGTCCCGCGACCGCGACCCGAGAACCGCGGGCGCGTCGAACCCTCCGCGCACTGCGAGGACGAACCGGATGCCGTGCTCGGCGGACCCGATGTGCAGTTCACTCCCGTCAGGCGCGAACGTCGCGACATTCGCATCCACGCCCACACCGTCGAGGGTGACCGTTCCCCACGCCCCGCCGACCGCGAACCAGCACGGTCCGCTGAAACGGGCGACGAACCCGCCGAACAGGATCTCCAGCCCCGCCGCGCCCTCCTCGTTGCCGACCAGGCGGTTCACCAGGCGCAGCGCCCCGCGATCGAGCGCCCCCGAACCCGTGACGCCGATGGCGGCATGGCCCGGACGGCCGAGATCCTCCAGCAGCGTGAGCGGTCCAGGAGCCGCGACGTGGAGGGCGCCGGTCACGATTCCTCCACGAACCGCACGCGGGTGCCGGGGGTGAGCAGCGCCGGAGCGTCGGCGGCAGGATCCCAGAGGACCGCATCCGTCGACCCGATCAGCTGCCAGCCGCCCGGGCTGGAGCGCGGGTAGATGCCGCTGAACTCACCGGCGAGTCCGACCGCGCCAGCGGGAACCGCTGGCCGGGCCACCGCCCGCCTCGGGACGTGGAGCAGATCGGTGTCGGTGACCAGGTAGGCGAATCCGGGCGCGAACCCGCCGAAGGCGACCCGCCACTCGGATGCTGTGTGCCGCTCGACGACGTCGGCCCGGGTGCACCCGAGCAGACTCGCGACCTCAGCCAGGTCGTCGCCGTCGTAGCGGACGGGGATGTCGACGGTGCGCGAGGCCACGTCGGCGAGGCCGAGCGGTTCGGCCCCGAGCGCCCACGCCGAGGCGACGCTGAGAGGAAGGCGCAGGGGATCGACGATCACGCCGATCGTGCGCGCCGCCGGGACGAGCTCGATCACGCCCTCCGGACGGGTGCGATCGAGTGCTGCGAACAGGCCGAGCACCTCGTCGAGCGAGTCCAGTTCGACGAGGATGCCGCGGTCGCCGAGAGGCAGCACGTGCCTCATCGGGCGAACGCCTCGATCCGGATGCCCGCCGCCGTCAGCGCCGACCGTACGGCCCGCGCCATGCCGACCGCCCCTGGCGTGTCCCCGTGCACGCACAGGGAGTCGACCGGCACGTCGATCACGGTGCCGTCCGCCGCAGCGACCCGGCCGTCCACGACAAGCTCCACGGCACGGGCGGCGATGGCCTCGTCGCCGGAAAGCAGATCCCCGGGCTGTCCACGCGGGACGAGCGAGCCGTCGGGGAGATAGCCCCGGTCGACGAAAGCCTCGTTCACGAAGGCGAGGCCGCGTTCGCGTGCCCGGCGGGAGATCGACGAACCCGCGAGACCGAGAAGCGGAAGTCGGGCGTCGAAGTCGGCGACGGCGCCGGCCACAGCATCCGCCTGGGTGTCGTCGGAGACGATCCTGTTGTAGAGCGCGCCGTGCGGCTTGACGTAGGCGACGCGGGTTCCTGCGACCCGGGCGATGCCGTCGAGCGCCGCCAGCTGGTACAGGACGTCGGCGTACAGCTCGTTCGCTGGAACATCCATGGCCCGTCGCCCGAAGCCCGCGAGGTCGCGATAGGAGACGTGCGCCCCGACCGAGACGCCGTTGCCGGCGGCGGTCGCACAGGCCGCGAGCATGACCGATGCGTCCCCCGCGTGGAAGCCGCAGGCGATGTTGGCGCTCGACACGACGCCGAGCATCGCGTCGTCGTCCCCCAGACGCCATGCCCCGAAGGACTCCCCGAGGTCGCTGTTGAGGTCGATCGCGCGATTCACGTTCCCTATTGTCCCGGTCGAATAGTCGCCGGGCATAGCGCCGCGGCCGGGGAAGCTGCACACTGAAAGGGATATGGGGGTTGGAGCGGTGACGCCGGCAGGGCGCGACCGGTCGCCGACGATGGCGAGACGGCGGCGCGCCCGATTCGTCGTGGTCGCCGCAGCCGTCTCGGTCGCGGTGCTCCTGGCCGGATGCACGCTCATCGCACCACAGCGACCGAGCAGCAGTCCACCGGGCAGCGGATCGCGGACGCCAGGACCCTCGGGCACACCAACCGGCGCGCCGGCGCCCGCCGTCACCATCCCTTGGCAGCCGAACACAACATCCGTGCTCGAGACCGGGCTCAGCGTGCCGTGGTCGGTCGTTCCGCTCCCCGGCGGGTCCGCCCTCATCAGCGAACGCGATAGCGCGAAAGTCCTCGAACGGCTGCCGCAGGGCGGCCTCCGCACGGTCGGCACGGTGCCGGGGGTCGCGCCCACCGGAGAAGGCGGGCTCCTCGGGCTCGCTGTGCCGGAGCACGCGGCGACCGCCTTCAGCTGGCTGTACGTCTACCTGACCACCAGCACAGACAACCGGGTCATCCGGATGCCGCTCAACGGGGTCAGCGGGCGCTACAGTCTCGGCGAACCGCAGAACGTGATCGTCGGCATCCCCAAAGCCTCGAACCACGATGGGGGTCGTATCGCGTTCGGACCCGACGGGATGCTGTACATCACCACTGGCGACGCCAGGGACGGCGCCAACGCACAGAGCCTCACGTCGCTCGGCGGCAAGATCCTGCGGGTGACGGCCGACGGCGACATCCCCGCCGACAACCCGTTCGCGGGCTCCCCCGTCTGGTCGTACGGGCATCGCAACGTGCAAGGCCTCGCCTGGGACTCGCACGGCACGATGTGGGCGAGCGAGTTCGGCGAGAACACCTGGGACGAACTCAACATCATCAAGCCCGGCGCGAACTACGGCTGGCCGGTCGTCGAAGGGATCGCGCACGACTCGCGATTCACCGACCCCGTCTACCAGTGGCACACCGACCAGGCGAGCCCCAGCGGTATCGCCATCGTCGGCGACACCATCTTCATGGCGAGCCTGCGCGGTGAGCGGTTGTGGACCATCTGGTCGACCGACGGGCACGCGCCCGTCTCTGTCGCGCCCTACTTCGCCGGGATGTTCGGCAGGCTGCGCGCGGTCGTCGCCGTGGCCGACGGACTGTGGATGCTCACCAACAACACCGACGGACGCGGCAGCCCTCAGGCAGGCGACGACAAGCTCATCGCGGTCACCCTCGTGCCTGCCGTCGGAAACAAGCGACCCGGCTAGTCTGGAATCGACACACGGTCTGGAGCAGCATCCTGAGCATCATCCTCGGTTACGACCCTTCCACCCTTCGCGAGCGCGTCGACCTGCTCGCGGCGGGAACGCGTCTCGACGAACTCGGCGAACTGCGCAGTCTCAGCGCGCTCAACGAGAAGGCGGTGCTGCTGCGACTCGTCGGCCGGCTCGACGAGGCCTGGCAGGTCGCCAACGAGGCGCTGCGACAGGCGCGCTTCACCGGTGACCGGGAGCAGGTGCTCGGGGCGCGCATCCGGCGGGCGCAGGTGCTGCAGTACCAGGGCAAGCTCGACGAGGCCGTGACCGAACTGTCCGGCTGCGTCGACGAGGCGAGGACCCACGACTGGACCGCCCTCGAAGCGTTCGCCGTGCAGAACCGCGGCAAGACCCACTTCGACCAGAAGGACTACACCGCCGCGCTCGCCGATTTCACGGCGGCGGTGTTCCTGCGCGAGAAGCTCGGTGCGTCCAAAGCCGACCTCGAAAGCTCGCTGATCGCGGTCGCTGTAGCCGAATCGTTCCTCGACGAGCAGCGCGGTGGGCCCGGAAATCCTGTGGATTGATCTGGATGCGCGTCAGCGGCACCGCGTAGGATTCGGGTCATGAAAGTGCGGGCTGGCCATACACCGCGGTGCCGCACGGTTTCGGGGCCGACCGCTGATCGCCGGCGCGCACACGCGCACCACCAGCCGCCCGGGCGCCGCTGATGGCCGATCTCGACCGTGTGCGCCGCTGGGCCAACGCCCTCATCGTGCTCCACCTCGACCCTGCGGTGTGGTCGTTCGACTTCGACAATGCGAAGACCAGGGCCGGGCTGTGCAACTACACGGCCAAACGGATCACCGTGTCTCGCTACCTCGCCTCACGGTACGACGACGATGAGATCCACCAGATCCTGCTGCACGAAGTCGCGCACGCGATCGCCGGGTCGCGGGCAGGGCACGGTCCCCGCTGGCGGGGCATCGCCGTCGGACTCGGCTACGAAGGCAAGCGGCTGCACGGCGGCGCCATCGCCGACGACCTCGCACCCTGGGTGGGCACGTGCCCCAAGGGGCACACGCATTACCGGTACCGCAAGCCGTCCCGCGCTCTGGCGTGCGGCGCCTGCTCGCGACGGTTCGATGCGGCCAACCTGATCAGTTGGCAGCACCGCGAGGTGACGACGGCGCAGCGGCGCATGGCCGCGTCGGCCGCGAGCGAGATCGCGGACTGAGCGGGGCGCGTGGCGCTCGGGTGCGTGTGCACACGTTCTGAACTGCTGCATAGGTTCTAACGTGTGCAGCAGCTCAGAAGGCACGGGCTGGGGAGGGCTCGGCGCGAGACGTGTCGGCGCGCGGTGGCGTAACCGGATACTTTGGTTACGTGGCAACGCAGGCGATACTCCCCCAGTCGACCGGGCAATGGATGGACTCCGCGGACGGGCCGCGCTGGTGGTTCGACTCGGGATCCCTGGCGCTCGACTTCGCCTACACGGGCGAGCTCGGGACCGCTGAGCTTGGCGCTGACGTGAGCGCCGCGCCGGCCCGCGAGGGACTGGCCACCGCGGGCGACCTCTCGGCGTGGCTCGTCGGCCGGTTCCCGGAGGTCGCGCCGAGCGCAGGGTCCCGCGAGCTGGAGGATGCGCGTGCCCTGCGCGGCGCGATCAGCCGGCTCGCTCGGGCGGCCAGCGACGAAGCAAGCCTTCCCGCGGACGACATCGACACGGTGAACCTGTTCGCGGCGACGCCCGACATCCCGCCGGCGCTCGACGGCGGGGCGCGGCAGGCCGGGCGCAGCAACGCACGCCCGACTCAGGCGCTCTCGACGATCGCGCGCGACGCCGTGCGGCTGTTCGGGCCCGAAGCGGGAGGCCGCATCCGAGAATGCTTCGCCGACGACTGCTCCTACGTCTACCTCGACACCTCCCGCAGCGGCAACCGCCGGTGGTGTTCGATGCAGCGCTGCGGGAACCGGGCGAAGGTGCGCGCGCATCGTGCGCGGGCGTCCCTGCAGCTGTAGCCCCTCGGCCCCGCGCATCCCGCAGCTGTAGCCGTACGGCTGCGCGCATCCGCGGCTCAGTGCACGAAGGCCTTGAGCAGGATGAGCGCCCCGCCGAGCGCGCCGGTCGCGACGGCTCCGAGCATCCGGGCCCAGAAGCGGGTGCTCCGCTCGCCGACGGCGAGGTAGCCGAGCACCGCCAGGGTGAGGACTGCGGCCCAGAGGGCCAGGTTCACCGCGAGGTCGTCCGGAATGAGACCGAATACCCCGAGCAGCAGGAGCGCCAGCGGCAGGATCATCGCCCAGAGCAGGCCGACAGAGCGGTGCAGCGCCTCGCCGACGGCGTGGCCGGCACCCGAGATGTTGTTGGCGACGATCTCCGCGTAGACGTGGGCGATCCAGAACACGACGACGGTTCCGAGCGTCGTGTAGAAGATCGGCCACGCGTCGGACTTGTAGTTCGAGAAGGCGTAGATCAGGCCCGCGACGAGCACCGTGCCGTAGACGGCTTCGCCGGTGATCACCGCGGAGATGTTGAGACGCTTCATGCCTCCATCCTGCCGGGAACCGCGCGGGCCCCGGCAGGATCGAGACGGTGCGTCAACAGGTCAGTCGTCGACGACCTGGACGTCCTTCCAGAACGCGACGTAGTTGCTGTAGTCCTTGCCGACCCGGTCGAACGAGCTCGGGTACGGAGTGGGATAGCTCCACGCGCGATCCTGCAGCACGCCGTCGCCGTTCTTGACGCTGAAGTACTGGCAGTCGCCCTTCCAGGGACACGTGTACGGGGTGTCGCTCGCCACCAGGTGCTCACTGTTCACGCTCGCCGGCGGAAAATACCAGTTGCCTTCGATGCGGATGAGGTCGGCCTCGTTGGCCTGGGCGATGACGGTGCCGTTCAGAACTGCTTTCACGATAAATCCTCCTGCACGGGGGCAACGTTGCAGCAGTGCAGATCATTCCTGGGCGGCGGCCACCCTGAGAACAGTCACGGTTTCGACGGTGTCGAGCCGGCCGGCCGCGGCGATCGTGGCACGATCGGAGCCCGCTGCCAGCACGGCCTGTCCGGATGCGGATGCGGTGAGAAGGTGAGCGACCGCTCCGCGCAGTCCGGTGAACGACGCGCAGGCCGCCGCGGCTTCGGGCGACGTGTAGTCGATGCCCAGGACTCCCAGCGCGTCGATGACGGCACCGGCGGCGAGCAGGTCTTCGACCGCGAAACGGGTCCCGCCGCCAGACCGCGGCTCACCCGCGGCGATGATCGACACCATCGCCCGGCGGCCGAGACGGACCTGCTCGTCGAGGATCCAGCGGGCGGTCGCGGTCGCGTTCGTCAGGCCGCCCTCGATGATGGCGGCGCCCACGGCGACGGATGCGGCGAGCGCGGTGGCGACGGACGGCTGGTCCTCGGCGGGAGCCGAGAGCGGCCCCACGGCGTCCACCCAGACCACGATGTCGGCGTCGGAGGCGACCGCACGAGCGCCCGCGAAACCCCACTCGAAGCGGAGCTGGTACTTGGCCTGGCCGAACGGATCGGCGGTCGGCTCGGATGCGGTCGGCTCGGATGCGGTCGGCTCGGTCACCGGGATATCGTAGCCCGCGCCCGGTGCGGCTCGTCCGGCGACGGCCGGCGCATCTGGGCACGGATCACCTCGAAGTCGTGCCGCGACAGCTCGATCAGTCCGCGTCGCAGCTGGTAACCCCAGTTCGGGTCCTGCCGGGTGAACTCGAGCACCGGCAGGAGCGGTCGGATGGGCGCCGCCACGGCCGCATGGTCGAAGTCGACACGCCGTCGCCAGGGCCGGAAGTCGCCGTTCTGGCCGGTCATCATCGGGCCGTCCGCCGCTTGGTAGACGTCACCGTCGGCGATGCGCCCGATCGCAGTGAACTCCTTGAGCGGCTCGCCGTCGGGGTACGACGCCTTCGGCGAGTAGTAGACGAACCCGTCGGCCTCGTTCATCCGCAACAAGGGTGCCTTCACACCGTGATTGACCTGTGCGATGCCCTGGGCCACGCCCTGCAGCACGTGGTCGCGCTGCACGACACCAAGCCAGAAGCGGATCGCCATGCTCCAGTTGTAGCGCATCCGTGCGACAGGAGCGGCAGACTGGAGACGACGGGATTTCGCGTCCATGTCGATTCGGGGCCTCGCCGTTCGACGTGTTGGTGAAGGGCATTCCGGCCCCAGCCACGACAAGGAGACGAACGACCATGAAGTACATGATGATCCTGAACTCGGACCCGGAGACGGAATCGTCCTCGGTCGCCAACGAAGAAGACCTGAACAGCATGGGTCGGTACAACGAGGAACTGATCAAGGCCGGCGTCATGCTCGCAGGCGAGGGGCTGCACCCGAGCTCCGACGGCGCACGCGTCGAATACGACGGAGACGAGCGCATGGTCACCGACGGGCCGTTCACCGAGACGAAGGAACTCATCGCGGGTTTCTGGATCATCCAGGCCGCGAACAAGGCGGAGGCGCTCGAATGGGCTCGCCGCATTCCGCTGAAGAAGGGCCGCGTCGAGGTGCGGCAGGTGTTCGACGTGTCGGAGTTCCCCCAGGACAACGAGTACGTGAAGAAGGAAGTGCAGTGGCGCGAAGAGACCGGCCAGTCCCGCACGGCCTGAGGCGAGCGCGATGACCGACGCCGATGTCCGCCGAGTCGACGACGCCCGGCGCGCCGTCGAGGCGGTCTGGCGCATCGAGTCGGCGAAACTCATCGCTGTGCTCGCCCGGATGGTGGGCGACGTCGGCGTGGCCGAGGAGCTCGCTCAGGATGCTCTGGTCGCGGCGCTCGAGCAGTGGCCGTCGAGCGGCATCCCGCGCAATCCGGCCGCCTGGCTCACCTCGGTGGCGAAACGTCGTGCGATCGACGGCTGGCGTCGGCAGGAGCGGCTCGGCGACAAGTACGCGCAGCTCGCCCGCGACCTCGAAACCGAGGGCGGCGCCGACGACCCTGCGCAGCTCGCGGAGGAGGTCATCGAGGACGACCTGCTCCGGCTCGTCTTCATCACCTGTCACCCGGTGCTGACCAAGCCATCCCGGGTCGCACTGACCCTCAAACTGCTCGGGGGCCTCTCGACGGATGAGATCGCGCGCGCGTTCCTGGCGCCGGGTTCGACGATCGCCCAGCGGATCGTGCGGGCGAAACGCACCCTGACCGCAGCGCGGGTGCCGTTCGAGGTGCCCGACCTGAGCGAGTTCCCGCAGCGGCTCGGATCCGTGCTCGAGGTCATCTACCTGATCTTCAACGAGGGCTATTCGGCGACGGTCGGCGACGACTGGATGCGTCCGGCCCTCTGCTACGAGGCATTGCGACTCGGCCGGGTGCTCGCCGAGCTCACGTCGCGCGAGCCCGAGGTCCACGGGCTCGTCGCGCTGATGGAGTTCCAGGCGTCGCGGCTCGGCGCCCGCACCACCGCCGCGGGCGACCCTGTCCTGCTGCAGGACCAGGACCGCGCGCGCTGGGACCGCATCCTGATCAGCCGCGGAGTGGACGCGCTTGACCGCGCCGAGAAGCTCGCGCGCGGTCGGGGACCGTATGCCCTGCAGGCCGCGATCGCCGCCTGCCATGCGACCGCTCCCTCTGCCGCCGACACGGACTGGGAGGAGATCGTCGCCCTCTACGACGCGTTGGCGGAGCTCACCCCGTCCGCGGTAATCGAGCTCAACCGGGCCGTCGCGGTCTCGATGGCCTATGGCCCCGAGGCCGCACTGGAGGTCGTCGACCGCCTCGCCCTCGAAGGCTCACTGTCGTCGTATCACCTGCTGCCCAGTGTGCGCGCGGACCTGCTGGCGCGGCTCGGGCGCACGAGTGAGGCCCGGCACGAGTTCGAGCGCGCCGCCGCACTGACCGGCAACGAGCGCGAACGAGCGCTGCTGCTGGAGCGGGCTTCGCAGCCGTAGCGGGCTCGCGGCACTCGCCACACGGCGACGCTCGGGCGCCACCTGCCGGTGCGCTGCGAATCGTGCACAACGCTCGAATGTCGGGCGACACTGGATGGATGCGCGTGCTGTTGAAGTTCCTCCTCGACTGCGACCCCGACGCTGCGTGGCGCGCCCTGCAGAGTCCGACGTCGTTCCGTGAGGTCTCGTTCCCGTGGGCGGACTTCTCGTCGCTCGAGCCGGGCGGTTTCCCGACAGTGTGGAGCGCAGGTGCGCATCCGGTGCAGGTCCGGGCGCTGCGCGCGGTCAGCGTCGGCGAGCAGGAGATCGACATCAGCTTCCCCGGGGCTCCCGTCGCCGGCGTGCGCATCCTCCGCGATTCGGGAGGAGGACGCAGCGGGATCCTCGGGCTCGTGCCGAAGCTCGACCATCGGATGGCCATCTCTGCCGACCCCGCCGGCCCCGATGCCGAGGGACGCATCCGCACGCTCTACCGTGACCAGCTGATCGTCAGGGCCGGGCTCCTCACACCGGCCGCGTGGTACTCGCTGTGGGCGTTCTGGCAGTGGCGTGGGCTGCGCCTGCGCCAACTTGCTCCGACGTGGGCGTACGATCCGGAAGCATCATGAGCGAATCAGCGATCGCACCCAGCGGAATAGGCGAGCCGGACCCGCATCCGTCCAGCCGGGCCGTCTCGGCCGTTCAGATCGCGGACTGGCGCAGCCGCGTGTTCGCGATGTACGCCTCGGTGAGGCGCATCGCGGCCACCGACCCGGCCGCCGCGCACGCCTACTGGCGGTCGACCCGCGACGACCTGTTCGGCTCGCATCCGGCCACACCGCTGCTGCCGGAGGACCGAGCCGACTTCACTGGACTGCCGATCACGGGTTACGACCCGGAGTGGCGTTTCGAGCTGGAGATCCATCCTGCGCCCGAGGCACGGCGGATGGATGTGGAGACCGGCACCGACGGGATCGTCCCGTTCGAGCTGCTCGGCACTGTTCGCGTGCCGTTCGCGGGCTCACTCGATGTGTGGCGTCTCGCGTCGTACGGCGGCGGGCTGTTCGTCCCGGTGAAGGATGCGCTCGCCGGGCGCCAGGGGGGCACCTACGGCGGCGGTCGCTACCTGATCGACACGATCAAGGGCGCGGACCTGGGTTCGGACGCGTCGGATGGCGACGCCAGCCTGGTGCTCGACTTCAATTTCGCCTACAACCCGAGCTGCGCGTACGACCCCGCGTGGGCATGCCCGCTCGCACAGGCCGGCAACACTCTGGCGGCCGAGGTCCCGGTCGGCGAACGGTACTCGTAGGCGGCGCGTCGCGAGCGCTAGCCGGGGACCGGCGCGGGTCGCACCATCGTCAGCCGCTGCGTCGGACGCGTCATCGCGACGTACAGCGCTGCCGCGCCGCGCGGTGACTCGGCGACCAGCCCGTCCGGATCGGCGAGCACGACCGCATCGAACTCCAGGCCTTTCGCCTCGAACGCGGTGAGGACGGTGATCGGCTTGAGCAGCCCGGCGGCTCCGCGCCCGGCGAACCCGTCGAAACGGCTCGTCAGTTCCGCGGAGACCTCCTCGACGATCGCGGTCGGGGCGATGACCGCCAGCGTTCCGGACGCGAGGACTTCCCGATCCCGGGCGACCGCATCCGCGACCGCCTGTGCCAGCGCGCGCACCGCATCCGAGGGTCCGCCCGCAGCCTCGAGGGTGAGGATCGGCCAGTCGCCTTCGCGCACGGCACGGGCCGGCGTGATCGGGAGGCCGTGGGCGACGGCGAAGCGTTCCGCCTCGCGGGCGATCTGGGCGGGCGTTCGGTAATTGACGGTGAGCTCCTCCAGCCGCCAGTTCTCGCGGAAGTACGGGGTGAGTGCCGACTCCCAGCTGGTCGCGCCCGCCGCAGAGCCGACCTGGGCGATGTCGCCCACGATCGTGAACGAGCGCATCGGGCAGCGCCGCACCAGCAGGCGCCATTGCATCGGCGACAGTTCCTGCGCCTCGTCGACGACGACATGGCCGTAGACCCAGGTGCGGTCGGAGGCGGCTCGCTCAGCGGTGGATCCGCGGTCCTCCTGTTCGGCGAACCCGTCGGCGAGCTGCTCTGCAGTGACGAGACCCTCCACGCCCATGTTCCGGATCGCGGCGCGCGCGTTCTCGAGGTCGCGCTTGCGCTGGCGGTCCCGTTCGCGGGCGCCCGCGTCCGGCTTCCCCGGGAAGGCTCCGAGCAGCTCGGCGGCCTCGTCGAGCAGGGGGACGTCGCTGACGGTGAACGGCGCCGTGCGTTCCCGCTGCAGCAGTGCACGCTGCGTCGCCGTCCAGCGCATCGTCAGTTCGGCGAGCCACGCGGGGCGCGCGAACAGATCCTGCAGGAGCTTTTCCGGGGTGAGCGGAAGCCAGGCTGTGTTGAGCAGTACGCGCACGTCGTAGGACGTGCGGAGGTCCTCCCGGAGGGACTTCACGTCGTCGTCGTCGATCGTCGCGCCGCCCGCCCGGAGCTGGGCGACCAGACTCTCGGTGAGTTCGGCGAGCGCGTGCTTGACGAACGTCACGCGCGCGACGTTGTGGGGTTTGCCGCCCCGCTGGGCGCGACCGATGGCGCGGGCGATCAGTTCGGGCTGCACCTCGAGCTTCACCCCGTCGACGTCGACGGTCTGCGCCGACTCGGGAACGCGCTGGCGGGAACGCACCGCCCGCGACAGCAGCCGGGCCATCTGCGCCGAGCCCTTCAGCCGGGCGACGTCCGGGACATCGTCGTCTGTCGCCTCCACGCCCGGATAGAGCTCGCCGAGACTCTGCATCACGACGCCGGTCTCGCCGAGCGACGGGAGCACCGCCTCGATGTAGCGCAGGAACGCCGTCGACGGTCCAACCACGAGGACACCCGCAGAACTGAGGCGCTGCCGGTTCGTGTACAGCAGATAGGCGGCACGGTGCAGCGCGACCGCCGTCTTGCCCGTACCCGGGCCGCCCTGCACGACGAGGGCCCCGCGGAGATCCGAGCGGATGATGCGGTCCTGTTCCGCCTGGATGGTCGCGACGATGTCGTGCATCCGTCCGGTGCGCTGGGCCGTCAGGGCGGCGAGAAGCGCTCCCTCGCCCTGGACGACCTCGCCGTCGGCCACCGCGGCGCCCCCGGCGGACGGGCTCGCCTCCAGGAGGGTCTCGTCGAACACCTCGTCGTCGATGCGCAGCACCTCGCGCTGCTTCATGGTCAGGTGCCTGCGTGCGCGCACCCCGAGCGGCTCCGCGGCCGTCGCCTGGTAGAAGGCACTCGCCTGCGGGGCCCGCCAGTCGACCAGGAGGGAACGCTGGTCGTCGTCGCGCAGCCCGATCCTGCCGATGTACCGGTGCGTGGGATCATCCACCGAGTCCGAGCCGTGCAGGAGCAGCCTGCCGAAGACGAGTCGCGCATCCACTTCGCGCAGCTGGGCGAGCTGGTCTTCGTAGAGCGCAGCGAAGGCATCCCGCTCACTGCGCGCCTGGTGGTTGCCACCGACGCTCTCGCGGCGGACATCCGCAAGCCTCTGCCCCGTTTCCGCACGGAGCGCGTCGAGTCGTTCGTAGAGCGCCGTCACGACTGCACGCTCACGTTCGAGTTCCGATTCCTGCACGCACACCCCTATCGATACGGGCCGATAGTCTACGTCCTCCAGCCGTGGCTGAACCGTGAGCCGCGCGGCGTAGGATGCTGCGATCGTGCTCCATCGCGGAGCGTTCGAGGGGAGCTCACGCATGGTCCAGCCGATTCTGCTCGTCACAGGCACGTCGACCGGGATCGGCCTCGCGACCGCCGTCGCCGCGGCACGCGCGGGCTTCCGCGTCGTCGCGACGATGCGCGACACGGCGAAAGGCGGGCTCCTGCATGCCGCAGCGCGCGAGGCGGAGGTCGAGTTGGACATCCGCACCCTCGATGTGACCGACGCCGGCTCCGTCACGTCCTGCATCGACGCCGTGATGACGCAGTACGGGCGGCTGGATGCTGTGGTCAACAACGCGGGCGCGGGCCACCTCGGCACCATTGAAGGCGAAACGCTCGACGACGTACGCGCGGTGATGGAGGTCAATTTCTTCGGCGTCGTCACCGTGACCAAGGCCACGCTGCCTCACCTGCGTGAGACAGGCGGCCGGCTCGTCACGATCAGCAGCGTCGGTGGGGTCGTCGGGCAGCCGTTCAACGAGGCGTACTGCGCCGCGAAATTCGCCGTCGAAGGGTTCATGGAATCGCTCACCCCGCTCGCGGCAACCCTCGGGGTGCCCGTGAGCATCGTGGAGCCCGGCGCCGTCAGCACCGAATTCGTGGCGAATGTCGGAGTGGATGTTCCCGCGATGCTGGAGGCGATCGGACCGTACGGTCCCGCGCTCGAGGCCTACCTGGCGCGAACGGCCGCGGCGTTCGACCCGTCGAGGGCGCAGACCCCGGATGCGGTGGCCACTGCGATCGTGGATCTGCTGCTGTCCGAGCACCCGCCGGCGCGGCTCCAGACCTCTGAAACGGCGCGCCAATTCGTCGGCGCGAAGCTCGCCGACCTCGACGGATCGGCCGTTCAAGGCATGACCTCAGGCTGGGTCCGCTAGACTGTTACCACTTGCGAGTCCACAGTTGGGCTCCCTGCGTCGTAGAACGCACCTCTTCACGCTGGCGCTGGGCCGAAAAATCGGATCCCGCCGGCCGCTGTCGAAACTTTCTCACGGCGAACGATCGTGCCGCCGGCACCTTCGCCATTCATCCCCTCCGAGACGACGGCCAGCGCTGTTCGCAGCCGTGACGTGCGCCTCCGTGGGGTTCGATGCCTGAAAGGCACCAACTTTGTCTGAACCCACTTTTGCTTCACTGGGCGTTCCCGCGCCCCTCGTCGCCGCGCTCACCGCCGACGGCAAGACCGAGCCGTTCCCCATCCAGGTCGACACGCTCCCCGACACCCTCGCAGGACGCGACGTGCTCGGACGCGGAAAGACCGGCTCGGGCAAGACCCTCGCCTTCGCACTGCCGATGGTCGCGCGCCTCGGCGGCGCACTCGCCGGCGGTCGTCGCCGCCCCGGTCGCCCGCTCGGCCTGGTGCTCGCACCGACCCGTGAGCTCGCCACCCAGATCTCCGCGACCCTGGCCCCCCTCGCCGAGGCCTACGGCCTCAAGACGACCACCATCTTCGGCGGCGTCTCGCAGCAGCGCCAGGTCGCAGCCCTCAAAGACGGCGTCGACATCGTCGTCGCCTGCCCCGGCCGCCTCGAAGACCTGATGAAGCAGGGCTTCGTCACGCTCGACGCGGTCGAGATCACCGTGCTCGACGAGGCCGACCACATGGCCGACCTCGGCTTCCTGCCTGTCGTCACGCGCATCCTCGACAAGACGCCGAACAGCGGCCAGCGCCTGCTGTTCTCGGCGACCCTCGACAACGGCGTGGACAAGATCGTCAAGCGGTTCCTCCACAACGAGGTCCTGCACTCCGTCGACGAGGTCACCAGCCACGTCGAAGCCATGACCCACCACGTGTTCGAGGTCGACGGTGTCGAAGCCAAGCGCGTCCTCGTGCAGAAGCTCGCCTCCGGAACCGGGCGTCGCATCCTGTTCATGCGCACCAAGCACCACGCGAAGAAGCTCGCCAAGCAGCTGACGGATGCCGGCATCCCCTCGGTCGACCTGCACGGCAACCTCTCGCAGGTCGCGCGTGACCGCAACCTCGCCGCGTTCGGCGCGGGCGATGTGCGCGTGCTCGTCGCCACCGACGTCGCCGCTCGCGGAGTCCACGTCGACAACGTCGAACTCGTCGTGCACGTCGACCCGCCCATGGAGCACAAGGCGTACCTGCACCGTTCGGGTCGCACCGCCCGCGCGGGCAGCGCCGGCGACGTCGTCACCGTTGTGCTGCCGACCCAGCGCTCCGATGTGAAGACGCTTCTGCGCAAGGCCGCGATCAGCGCCGCACCGCAGGTCGTCGACGCCGACTCGGCTGCGGTGAACGCACTCGTCGGCGACGTCGCCGCCTACGTCAAGCCGATTCCTCGGGAAGCTCAGCCCCAGCGCGGACAGTCCCAGGGCGGACGCTCGCAGGGCGCGAACGCTCAGCGCAAGCGCGCGGCACGCGATGGGCGTGACGGCCAGAGCCGTGACGGGCGCGGTCGTGACGGCCAGAGCCGTGACGGTCAGAGCCGTGACGGTCAGAGCCGTGACGGTCAGGGTCGTGACGGTCAGGGTCGTGACGGTCAGGGTCGTGACGGTCAGGGTCGCGGGCAGGCCCGCGACGGCCAGGGACGCGGCCAGCAGTCGCGCGGCGGCTCGTCGGATGCGGTGAACGGCAACGCGCGTCGCGACCGTTCTGGTCGTCCGGCGTCGCACGGCGGCGGAGCCGGAGCCGGGTCGCAGCGTTCGGCTGCGTCGGCCGGTGGGGCTTCGCACGGCAACGCGCAGGGCGGCTCACGTTCCGGCGCGCGCCAGGGTCTGAAGGTCGGCAGCCTCGTCGGCGGAAGCACCGGCCGCGGCCAGGGTTCCCGCCGCGCGCGCGGCTAGCGCAGACTCAGTCGAGCACAGGAAAAGTGGCCCCATCCTTCGCGGATCGGGCCACTTTTCCTGTGTTCGGGGTCCCTGCGGCCAACGGCGTGAGACGGGCGATCCCGGTGATCAGCGCGTCGACCAGGAGAGCGAAACTCCGGTCGAGGTCGTCGGGCAGGCCGAAACCGCCGCCCAGTTCCAGGATGACGAAACCGTGGATGCCGCTGCGCAGCACCCGGATCGCATCCGTCGTCAGGTCCTCGGGGAGGTCGAACCCGCGGAGCGCACCGGCGAGCACGGCGATCGTCTCGCCGCCCCGGGCGGCCAGTTCCGCATCCGCCGGGTCGGAGAGGTCGGCCGCGACCTGCGCGGCCGCGTAGCGACCCGGATGCGTGTGCGCGAAGCCGCGCAGAGCATCCGCCGCTGCGCGCAGTGCCTCCGCACCCGCACGACCGATCGTCGCTGCCGTGAGCACCCGGGTCAGTTCGCTGACCGATTCGGTCGCGACCAGGCGACGGAGGTCCGCAAGCGAGCCGACATGCTTGTACAGGCTCGGGACGGCGACCCCCGATTTCGCCGCGACGGCCGCCAGCGTGAGGGTCTCGAACCCGGCCGGGCCGCCCGCATCCACGAGTTCGAGAGCGACGTCGGTGACAGCGGCCCGGCTGAGGCCCGCTCTAGGCACGAGCTGCCCACGCTTCCACGACGGATGCCACGGCCGAGACATTCGCGGTGCCGGCATTCACGAGACCGCCGGTCGCGCCGCCGGTCGCGTCCGCTCCACCGTGGCGGAGCTTCTCGATGAAGGCGATCGTTCCGGGAACCGTGATGTCCGGACGCTGCGCCTGCGTGTAATGGCCCGCCTCGGGCACGAGGACCGTCTCGGCACCGAGGCCGGCGATCCACTGGCGCTCGGCCTCCGGGTCCTTGAAGTCGGGGTCCTGATCGCCGACGAATGCCAGCATCGGTGTGTGGACTTCGGGCAGGCGTGCCTCGACGGGAGCATGGGTCAGCTGGATCGTCAGGTGACGGAACGAACGCAGCCGGCCCGGCTCCGCGAGGTTCGCACGGATGGCTGCGGCGTGCTCGTCGAGCCACGGTGCTTTCGTCGCCTTGTTGAGGCCCTTGTAGTACGACGCCCACAGCCCGGTGCCCCACGGCTTGACGAAAAGGAGTCGGTAGAGGCCGTGGAGGGATGCGGTGGCGAATGCCGACGCTTTCGGGTTGCGCAGGAAGCCGCCGTAGAGAACGAGCCCGGCGATCGCGTCGGGACGCTCTGCCGCAGCCCAGGCCGCGGCGCCTCCGCCCATCGAGTTGCCGAGGACCACGGCCGGCCCGCCGAGCTCGTCGATGAGAGCGAGGAGGTCCTGGCCGGTCACCACGTCGCCATGGGTGCGGAACGTCGTGTCGCTGTCTCCGTGACCGCGCAGGTCCATGAGGGCCACTCGGTAACCCGCGTCGACGAGGGGTGCGACCATCTCGCGGAACGTCGTGCGCAGGTCGCCCATCCCGGGAACGGCGACGACGAGAGGTCCGGAACCCTGGACCGTGTAGGCGATGCGTCCTTCGGGGCGCTGGATGAAGCGGACATCCTGAGCAATGGAAGTATTCATAGCCCTAAAGCTAATACCATTAGCTAAATAGCGCAAGAGTCATTTCACCGAGCTGTGGACAGGGATACGACCATCCTGTGAGCGTCGACCAGAATGGGAACGTGGACGAAGTCGAGATCTACCAGTCGGACGACGGCACCGTGAGGCTCGACGTGAAAACCGATGGGGACACCGTCTGGCTGACCCAGGCGCAGATGGGAGACCTGTTCGGCCGCGAACGCAGTGTTATCGTCCGGCACATTGCGAACGCTGAACGCGAGGAACTCGACGGCATCAGAACTCGTGCAAAATTTGCACAAGTTCAAATCGAGGGCGGTCGCACTGTCGAACGCGATATCGAGCACTACAGTCTCGACGTCGTCATCTCGGTCGGCTACCGGGTGAAGTCGCAGCAGGGCGTCCGGTTCCGCCGTTGGGCGAACGATGTCCTCCGGCGTTACGTCGTGCAAGGCGTCGCGACCAACGAGGCACGTCTGCGTGAGATCGGAGCGATGGTCCAGTTGCTCGAGCGGTCCTCCGACGAAACAGTGGCGGGTATCGCCGAGGTGCTCAGAAAGTACACGCCAGGGCTCACGCTTCTCGACGAATGCGATCGCGGCGCGGTGCCTCCGATCTCCGGTGACGCACCGACATTCCAACTCGACTACGCGTCCGCTCGCCAGGTCGTCGACCAGCTCGCGCGGCAGTTCCCGAACGACCGGTTGCTCGACAAGCGTTCCGCAGCTGCACTGTTCACCTGGTACCTCGAGCAGAACAAGGCGCTCACCGACGAGCTCGGCCGCGAGCTGGTGAATCCGAAGATGCTCGCGGCCGTCTCGCTGATGACCGCGATGTCCAGGCCCGACGAGAAGGACTCGATGATCCGGCTGATCGGAAACCTGATCGCGCGGTGATCCAGGTCGGGCAGCAGCCGAGCCGGTCGAGCCGGTCAGTCGATCCGGGTCAGTCGAGCGTGTAGATCAGGTGCGTCGTGTTGGACGTGACGAGTGCCGACTGCTGCTTCAGCGTGCGAGGCGCCGCGCCCGTGAAGAGGGGCGTCCCGGAGCCCAGGAGGATGGGCGCAAGATGAAGCACCAGGGTGTCGACCAGTCCGGCCGACACCGCTGAGCCGACGACGGCACCACCGCCCATCAGCACGGCATCGAGATCCCTGTCCTTCGCGATCGAGGCCGCCTGCGCCCGCTCGCGTGCGACGGCCACAGCGTCGCGCAGACCTGTCGTGACGAATGTCCAGTCGAGTTCGCTGAGTCGGACGGACTCGGGCGCAGTGCTGGTCACGACGATGAAGGACGGCTTTCCGACCTCCGCTGCACCGTAGCCGATCTCGTCGTTCCAGCCGCCGGGACCGTCGACGACATCGAACAGCGTGCGCCCGAGAACGACTGCTCCCGAGCGGTCGGTCGCCTCGTGCAGCATCCGCTGATCGTCCGGGTCGTCCGAGAACACCCACGTGTGCAGGCCCTCGCCCCCGTCGCCCAGGCCGTTGTCGGGGCCGGCATTCGGCCCCGTGACGAAGCCGTCGAGGGAGACGGAGATGTCGGCGATGACGCGGGTCATGACCGGTCCCTCACGACCGCAGCCACTCGAGAAGGTCGGTGTTGATCGTGTCCGCCTGCGTCGTCGGCATGCCGTGCGGGAAGCCCGCGTAGGTCTTGAGCGTGCCGTTCTGGACGAGCTTCGCAGACAACGGCCCGGAGTCGGCATACGGGACGATCTGGTCGTCGTCTCCGTGCATCACGAGCACCGGCACGGTGATCTTCTTCAGATCGTCCGTGAAGTCGGTCTGCGAGAAGGCGACGATCCCGTCGTAGTGGGCTTTCGCGCCGCCCATCATCCCTTGCCGCCACCAGTTCTGGATGATCGCCTCCGACGATTCGACGCCCGGACGGTTGAAGCCGTAGAACGGCCCAGACGGAAGCGCACGGTAGAACTCCGACCGGTTCGCTGCCAATTGGGCCTGGAGGTCGGCGAAAACGCTCTTCGGGAGACCGCCCGGGTTGTTCTCCGTCTGCACCATGATCGGCGGAACCGCGCTGATGAGGACTGCCCGCGCGACGCGGTCTTCGCCGTACTGCCCGATGTAGTGGGCGACTTCGCCGCCCCCGGTCGAGTGGCCGACATGGATGGCGTCGTGCAGGTCCAGATGCTCTGTCAGTGCGGCGAGGTCGGCCGCATAGTGGTCCATATCGTGACCGTCGGAGGTCTGAGTCGACCGACCATGCCCGCGCCGGTCATGTGCGATCACTCGGAAGCCGTGATTCAGGAAGAACAGCAGCTGTGTGTCCCAGTCGTCCGCGGACAGCGGCCAGCCATGACTGAACACGATCGGCTGCCCTGTGCCCCAGTCCTTGTAGAAGATCTCAGTACCGTCTGATGTGGTTATCGTGCCCATGTCGCTCCCCAGTCGATGCTGTGAGTGGTTTTGGATCGATCGGTGGACACCCGGATGCACGGCTACCGTACCGCGAGCGATCCGATCGGGCCAGAGCGCGATCACCCTGACCGGCGATCTCATTGGGGCACATCTTTCCGGCGCGGAAAGAATCGGAATTCTTGCGGCCCGAATCCGACGCAGCGGCAGTCGAACGTCCCCCATCGTGGAAGCATGACGATTTCTGCGCCCGATCCGATTCTCCGGACGAGAGACGACTCCTCCGATCGGGTGACACTCCGGTTCCTCGTGGCGCCCTCGGACATGGATGCGTCGGGCGAATCCGTGCAGGCCGGCCGGGTACTCGAGTGGATCGACAAAGCCGGGTACGCGTGCGCCGTCGGCTGGAGCGCCGCCTACTGCGTGACCGCGTACGTCGGCGACGTCCACTTCAGTCGACCGATCGCCGCCGGGTCGATCGTGCAGGCGCACGCACGCATCATCCACACCGGCCGCACGAGCATGCAGGTTTTCGTGTCGATCGAGACGTCGGATGCCCGCGACCGCACTTTCGTGAACGCGACCCATTGCATCCTGGTGTTCGTCGCGGTCGACGATTCCGGCAGACCCCGCGACGTTCCCGGCTGGGAGCCCTGGGGCGACGGCGAGCACACGCTGCAGGTGCGGGCGGCGGCGCGGATCGAACCGCGTAAACGCATCCAGACCGCGATGCTCGCCCAGTCGTACACGGATGCGGGAACCACGCCGCGCACCGTCTTCCGGTTCCTGGCGAGCCCGGGCGACACGAACTGGGGCGGCAACGCGCACGGCGGCACGGTCATGCGGTGGATCGACGAAACGGCGTTCGCGTGTGCTGCGAGCTGGACTTCGACGTCGGCTGTCTCCGTGTATTCGGGTGGAATCCACTTCTACCGTCCTATCCCGATCGGCAACCTGGTCGAGGTGGATGCCCGACTGATCCACACCGGCGACCACAGCATGCACATCAGTGTGCGTGTCCGTACTGGAAGGCCGACCGCGCCGCGCGACCTCGAACTGGCGACCCAGTGCCTCACCGTGTTCGTGGAACGGGCCGTCGACGGTCGTGCCGCCGGGATGCGGGCACTCGACCTGATCACGGAGGAGGACCGGCGTCTCGACGCTCACGCGGTCGAACTGACCAGGCTCCGGGACGACATGGCGGTCATTCCGCACGGCCTCGCGCGTTTCGGCTGACCGGTTCGGCGGCTGGTGGACCGACCGCGCACCTCGGCTCTCAGTCGCTCAGCCCGCGCGCGGAACCTGCCCGAACCGCGCGAGCGCCGCGGCCCGTGCCGCGCGGGTTCGCCAGGTCAGCGGCCACCAGAAGTGGGCGAGACCGAACGCGAGGATGAACCAGCCGACCAGGAAGATCGTCGAATCCGGTACGAACACGGTGAACGCGCGAGTGTCCGCCGTCGCCGGTTCGTTCAGGTAACCGGCCGATCCGACCATGTAGGACGCGGCGATGACCGCCAGGCCGAGTACGCAGAGTGTCACGAACCAGCCGCCGTGGGTCATCCACCACCGGCGAAGCGGTCGGGCGATCCGCAGCGGCAGCCCGATGACGACCACGATCGGAACCGTGATCCCGGCGCCGATCGCAGGGATCAGGAGGTAGCCGAACCAGCTCGTGAACCCGTCGTAGAGGGATCCAGTGAAGACGTAGGCGAAACCCACAACGAAAAGCACCGCGCCCGCGAGAACGACCTGCGCGGGAAGCACCAGCCAGCCCATCCCCGTCGGAGAGAGGACGGGAGATCTCGAACTGCCGTCGTCACGACGAAGCGCCGTTATGGCAGCCGCCCCACCGACGCGAGAGCCGCACGGATCAATGTGCCCCGGCCGCCCTCCATCTCTTCGGACACCGTGACGGATGCCGCCTCCTCCGGCGTCATCCAGGTCAGTTCGAGAGCGTCTTGGCGCGGTTCGCAGGTACCGGTGACAGGCACGACATAGGCCAGCGACACGGCGTGCTGCCGATCGTCGGTGAACGGTGTGACTCCGGGCATCGGGAAGTACTCGGCGACCTGGAACGGCACCGGACTCGCCGGAAGCTGCGGAAACGCCATCGGTCCGAGGTCTTTCTCGAGGTGACGGAACAGCGCCTCGCGCAGCGTCTCCCCGTACATCACCCGACCCGAAACGAGGGTTCGGGTGATCTCGCCCACCGCGTTCGCACGCAGGAGCACGCCGACCTCGATTACCTGGCCGATTCCATCCACCCGCACCGGCACCGCCTCGACGTAGAGCAGAGGCAGCCGCCGACGGATCTGCTCGAGTTCGATGTCGGACAGCCATGCCGGCCCGCCCGACGGATCATCGGGCAACGGCTCTGGAGTCGGATCCGGGGTTCTGACGCTCATGACATGATCCTACGGACCCCTCCATCCGCCGGACGCGCGGCGACGCTTTCTGTGGACACGAATTTCGGTCCAGCGGATGTGGAGGGAATTTCCACCGTTCTCGCGAGAAGATGATGGTTCGTCATACAGGAGGAACCCGTGCCCACATCGCCGCCCGCCCTCACGATCGATCGCGAGGCCGTGCTCTGGTCCGCCTCCGAGCGCGATCGCGTCGACCGGCCGCTGCTGATGCTCCTGCACGGCTACGGCTCGGACGAGGCCGACCTCTTCGGCATCTCGGCCTACCTCCCTCTCGAACCGGTCATCGCATCCGTTCGCGCGCCGATCCCCGAGGGACCCGGATTCGCGTGGTTCTCCCGGTTCTCCAACTCCGAGTCCAACCCCTCGCAGGCCAACGCCAACGCCGCCGCAACTGCTGTGCTGGACTGGCTCGACGACCAGCCCGCCCCGCCATCGATCGGTCTCCTCGGGTTCTCCCAGGGCGGCGCGCTCGCGCTCCAGCTCATGCGCCTCGCACCGGAGCGGTTCAGCTACGCCGTGCAGCTGTCCGGGTTCGCGATCGCCGGGGAACTGCCAGGGGATGTGCACCTCGCCATGCACCGGCCGCCCGTCTTCTGGGGTCGGGGCAGCATCGACGACTCGATCCCGTCGGCGGCCATCGACCGCACGACGGACTGGCTGCCGTCGCATTCCACCCTCGATTCCCGTGTGTACGAAGGACTGAACCACGCCATCTCGCCGCGCGAACTCACCGACGTCTCCGGGTTCATCCGTCACGTCCTCTAGATCCGTCTCGGTCGCTCCGAGCATCCGCCCACCACACTGTCGGTCGTGTGCGTAAGGATGGACGGATGAGCAACGTGCTCGACCGGTTCTCCCCCGCCACGCGCGAGTGGTTCAGCGGGGCGTTTCCTGAGCCCACGACCGCGCAGTCCGGGGCCTGGGATGCGATCAGCCGCGGCTCGCACGCGCTCGTCGTCGCGCCCACCGGATCAGGCAAGACCCTGGCCGCGTTCCTGTGGGCGATCGACCGGCTCGCCGCGGAGGATCGCGACCACGAACGCCCTGCAGGCACCCGCGTCCTCTACATCTCTCCGCTGAAGGCGCTCGGCGTCGACGTCGAGCGCAACCTCCGCGCGCCGCTCGTCGGCATCACCCAGACTGCGAAAAGGCTCGGGGCGGAGCCTCCGCACGTGAGCGTCGGCGTCCGCTCGGGCGACACCACATCGAGTGATCGTCGGGCGCTGGTGACGAATCCGCCCGACATCCTCATCACGACACCCGAGTCGCTGTTCCTGATGCTCACCTCGGCCGCCCGCGAGACGCTCGCATCCGTGGAGACGGTCATCGTCGACGAAGTGCATGCCGTCGCCGCCACCAAGCGCGGGGCGCACCTCGCACTCTCCCTCGAACGTCTCGACGCCATGCTGGCGAAGCCGGCGCAACGGATCGGTCTCTCTGCGACAGTGCGTCCCGCCGACGAGGTGGCCCGCTTCCTCGGTGGTCGCGCGCCCGTCGAGATCGTGTCGCCGGCATCGGGCAAGCGATTCGACCTTCGCGTCGTCGTTCCCGTCGCCGACATGAGCGAACTGGGCACGAGCACGTGGAACGACGAAGGGGATACGCGCGCCCCGCAGACCGGGTCGATCTGGCCGCACGTCGAAGAGGCCATCGTCGATCGTGTGCTCGAGCACCGCTCGTCGATTGTGTTCGCCAACTCGCGCAGGCTGGCCGAACGGCTGACCGCACGACTGAACGAGATCTACGAGGAGCGGCTGCTCGGCGGCGCTCCCGACCTCGTACCGTCGGGCGGCGCGGTGCCGGGAGCGGGCAGTGCCGGCGGTGCTCGGGTGCCTGCAGAGCTGATGGGCGCATCCGGGCAGACGAAAGGTTCGGCGCTCGCCGGCGCGGACCCGGACTCGCTCGTGCTGGCACGCGCCCACCACGGTTCGGTGAGCAAAGAGCAGCGAGCCATCATCGAGGACGACCTCAAGTCCGGCCGCCTGCGCTGCGTCGTGGCGACATCGAGCCTCGAGCTCGGCATCGACATGGGAGCCGTCGACCTGGTCGTCCAGGTCGAGTCGCCGCCCTCGGTGGCGAGCGGACTCCAGCGGGTCGGGCGTGCCGGCCACCAGGTGGGCGAGGTGTCGCGGGGCATCCTGTTCCCGAAGCACCGGGCCGACCTCATCCATTCGGCTGTCGCCGCGGAACGGATGATCTCGGGGCTGATCGAAGCTCTGCGCGTCCCGACAAACCCGCTCGACATCCTCGCGCAGCAGACCGTCGCGGCCGTCGCTCTCGAACCCATCGATGTCGACGAGTGGTTCGACACCGTGCGGCGCAGTGCCCCGTTCGCAACGCTCCCCCGGAGCGCATACGACGCGACACTCGACCTGCTCGCCGGTCGCTACCCGTCCGACGAATTCGCCGAACTGCGTCCACGCATCATCTGGGACCGCGACTCGGGGGCCCTGACCGGGCGACCCGGTGCCCAGCGCCTGGCCGTGACCAGCGGAGGGACCATTCCCGACCGCGGACTCTTCGGCGTCTACATGGTCGGCGAGAAAGCCAGCAGGGTCGGCGAACTCGACGAGGAGATGGTCTACGAGTCGCGGGTCGGCGATGTCTTCGCGCTCGGCTCGACCAGCTGGCGCATCCAGGAGATCACGCACGACCGGGTTCTCGTCACACCCGCCTTCGGCGAACCGGGCAGGCTGCCGTTCTGGAAGGGCGACGGTCTGGGGAGGCCCGCCGAGCTCGGGCGGGCGGTCGGAGCATTCGTGCGGGAGGTGAGCGGAGCATCCGAGACCGATGCCGAGCTGCGCTGCGTCGAAGCCGGACTCGACCAGTGGGCGACCAGCAACCTTCTGTCGTTCCTGAAAGAGCAGCGCACCGCGACCGGACACGTCCCGACCGACCGGACGCTCGTCGTCGAGCGGTTCCGCGACGAGCTCGGGGACTGGCGGGTCGTGATGCATTCCCCGTACGGCATGCAGGTGCACGCTCCCTGGGCCCTGGCCGTCGGGGCGCGAGTCCGTGAACGCTTCGGCATCGAAGGGGCCTGCATGGCGGCCGACGACGGAATCATCGTGCGCATCCCCGACACCGAATCCCAGCCGCCCGGTGCCGAACTGTTCGTCTTCGACCCCGCAGAGCTCGACGAGCTCGTGACGACCGAGGTCGGTGGATCGGCGCTATTCGCCGCGCGTTTCCGCGAATGCGCTGCGCGAGCCCTGCTGCTGCCGAAATACAATCCGGGCAAGCGTTCACCGCTCTGGCAGCAACGTCAGAAGGCGTCGCAGCTCCTCGATGTCGCACGCAAGTATCCGACGTTCCCGATCATCCTCGAGACCGTGCGCGAATGCCTGCAGGATGTCTACGACCTGCTTGCGCTCGATGCCCTGGCGAGGCAGCTGGGCGAGCGCACCGTTCGTATCGTCGAGACCACGACCGAATCCGCATCCCCGTTCGCTCGGGCGCTCCTGTTCGGCTACGTCGCCGCCTTCATGTACGAAGGCGACAGCCCGCTCGCCGAGCGTCGCGCGGCCGCTCTGTCACTGGATGCCGGACTCCTCGCCGAGCTTCTGGGCCGTGCGGAGCTTCGTGAACTGCTGGATCCCGCCGTCATCGAACGCGTCGAACGGGAGGTGCAGCGTCTCGCACCCGACCGTCGTGCACGTGGGCTCGAGGGCGCGGCAGACCTCATCCGGATGCTCGGGCCTCTGACCGTCGACGAAGCCGGCGCCCGTCTGGAAGGCGAAGGCGACGACCCGGCGGGTCCGGAGGTCGCGCTCGGCTGGCTCACCGAGCTGGTCGACGCGAAACGCGCTCTCACAGTCGGGATCGCCGGCTCGGAACGATTCGTCGCCATCGAGGATGCGAGCCGCCTGCGTGACGCACTCGGTGTCCCGCTGCCGATCGGCGTACCGATTGCTTTCATCGAGCCTGTCGAGGACCCGCTCGGTGACCTCGTCAGCCGATACGCGCGCACGCACGGTCCCTTCACCACTGCGGATGTCGCCGCTCACCTGGGGCTCGGAAGCGCCATCGTCCACGACGCGCTGCGGAGGCTCGCGCACGATCGTCGGGTCGTCGAGGGAGAATTCCGGCCCCACGCCTTCGGCAGCGAATGGTGCGATGCGGAGATCCTTCGGCGCCTGCGTCGCCTGTCGCTGGCCGCACTGCGACACGAAGTCGAGCCCGTCGAACCGCAGACGTTCGCCCGCTTCCTCCCGGACTGGCAGCACGTCGGCGGTGTCCTGCGCGGGGTGGATGCGGTCGCCTCCGTCATCGAGCAGCTCGCCGGAGCCCGCATTCCCGCCTCGGCATGGGAATCTCTCATCCTGCCCTCGCGGGTCTCGGACTACAGTCCCGCCATGCTCGACGAGTTGACTGCAACCGGAGAAGTCGTCTGGGCCGGCGGTGGGTCGCTGCCCGGCAACGACGGCTGGGTGAGCCTGCACCTTGCCGAGGCCGCGCCGGTGACGTTGTCACTGCCGATCGACTACGAACCGGATGTGCTGCAGCGCGACATCCTGAACGCGCTCGGTCGCGGTGGCGGGTTCTTCTTCCGCCAGTTGTCGGATGCGATCAACAGCGACCGTGTCGGCCGTGGCCACGGTGCGTCTGCCGGACCTGGTGAGTCTGGTACGTCTGGTGAGTCTGTCGAGTCTCTGGGGTCCATCGAGTCTGTCGACGATGGAACACTGGTGACCGCCATCTGGGATCTCGTCTGGGCCGGCTTGCTCACCAATGACACCCTGGCTCCGTTGCGTACGCTGACCGGCGGTTCCGGTGCCCACAAGCGACCCAAGGCCGCTCCGCGATCTCGGTTGTACCGCGGTCGGTCGATGGGTCGGTCTGCACTCGTGACACGGGTCGGGCCTCCCATCGCGGGTGGACGATGGTCGGTGCTTCCGCTACCCGACGAGGATGCGACGCTGCGAGCACACGCTCTCGCCGAGACCCTCCTCGACCGTTACGGTGTCGTCACGCGCGGGTCCGTCATGAACGAGGGTGCGCCCGGCGGATTCGCGCTCGCGTACAAAGTGCTCAGCGGTTTCGAGGAATCCGGTCGGGCACGTCGGGGCTACTTCGTCGAAACTCTCGGTGCTGCGCAATTCGCCACCGGAGCCACCGTCGACCGGTTGCGTTCGTTCACCCTCGACCACACACAGGAGCCGTCCCGGAATGCTGTCGCTCTGGCGGCGACCGATCCGGCCAACCCGTATGGGGCCGCACTGCCGTGGCCGACGACCCCCGAAGATGCCGGCACCGGTCACCGGCCCGGTCGCAAAGCCGGCGCTCTCGTCGTGCTCGTGGATGGCGCACTCACGCTCTACGTCGAACGCGGCGGCAAGAGCCTGCTCTCGTTCAGTGATGACTCGCGTGTGCTCGACGTAACCGCTCGCGCTCTCGCAACCCTGATCACCCGAGGTCGCGTGGACAAACTGGCAATCGAAACCGTCAACGGTGGTTTCGTGCTCGGAACGCCCCTCGGTGACGCACTGGCCGCCGCAGGATTCCTGGCCACTCCGCGCGGGCTGCGGTTGCGATCGTGAGCTCTCGTGTTGTGTGTGTCTGCCGTCTGCAGCGTTCGCGGATTGTGACGGACCCGCGTGCCTGAGGGCGACACCGTCTACCGCACCGCGCGGCTGTTGCGTGACGCGCTCGAAGGTGAAGTGCTCACTCGGAGCGACTTTCGGGTACCGGCGTTCGCCACCGTCGATCTGGCCGGCGAACGGGTGGATTCCGTCGCCAGTCGGGGAAAGCACCTGCTGATACGCGTCGGTGACGTGAGCATCCACAGCCACCTCAAGATGGAGGGTTCGTGGGAGGTGTATCCCGTCGGAGCGCGGTGGCGGCATCCCGGATTCCAGGCTCGGGTCGTTCTGGCGACTGCCACCGTTGCTGCTGTCGGATTCCAGCTCGGGATCCTCGAGGTCGTGCCGCGGAGCGACGAGGAACGGATCGTCGGCTACCTCGGTCCCGACCTGCTCGGAGCGGATTGGGATGCGGACGAAGCCGTGCGCCGTCTCGCTGAGCATCCCGATCAACCGGTCGCTGTGGCTCTGCTCGACCAGAGGAATCTCGCCGGACTCGGGAACGCGTACGCCAACGAGATCTGTTTTGTGCGGGGGATGCTTCCCACACGGCCGACGAAAGACGCAGACCTCCCGGCGACGGTTGCCCTCGCCCACCGGATGATCGTCGCGAACCGCGATCGGGCGCAGCGCGTGACCACGGGAAGCACTCGTCGCGGTGAGAGCACCTGGGTGTACGGACGGGACGGTAGACCGTGTCTTCGCTGCGGGACGCTCATCGAACGATCGGAACTCGGACGGACCGAGCTCGAGCAGCGGGTGACGTACTTCTGTCCGCGTTGCCAGACCTAGGCGGAGTATCAACTTTGGAGGCTGGTTCGGGCGGACTGCCAGACCTAGCCGGGTGCCGGTTCGGGCTGGCTGACCGGTCTGTTGGGCTGCCAGTTCCAGACGGCCGGCCAGACCAATCGGGCGAGCGGGTGGGCTGCCAGACCGAGCGGGCGGCCAGGTCGGGCGGGGCTGACCGGCCTGTTGGGCTGCCAGGCCAACCGGGCGAGCGGGCGCGCGTTCTCAGATGCGTGGAGCATTCGAGAGGCTCATGGTGGTGCGCTTTCGGGGAGGCGGATGCGTCCGCCTCGGCGCGGTGTGCGGGTGGGGTCGTGATGTGCGGGTGGGGTGAACCAGGGGGTGTTGTCCCGGATGTGAATGTCCCACCCGTCGTCGTGCACCCGATGATGATGCTGGGAACACAACAGGATCCCGTTGTCCAGATCGGTCGGGCCGGTGTCGCGGTCCCACCAGTGGATGTGGTGGGCTTGCGTGTAGGAGGGTGGGTGGGGGCAGCCGGTCCAGGCGCAGCCGTCGTCGCGTTCGGCGAGAGCGTGCTTCTGGGCCGGGGTGAACAGCCGTTTGCTGCGGCCCAGGTCGAGGACTTCACTGTTTCCGCCGAGGACCATCGGGATCAGCTGGGCGTCGGCGGCGAGCCGCCGGGCGGTGCCGGCGCTGACCGGGGTGGGGACTTCGTCGATCTGCGCGGTGCCGTCCCCGCTGCGCAGGTCATCCAACCCGATCCGGACGATCATCGTCACCGGCGGCCGTGACCCGGGGGTGCTACAGCCGGCCAGGTGCCGGAACGCGTCGACCGCCCCATCCGACCGCACCTGAGCGAGAGTGCGCGACTCGGGCATGATCGGCGACGGGTCGGCCGATCCGTCGGTGGCTGGCCCGCCCGCGCTGGCTCCGCCCGCCGCTGATCCGCCCCAGGCCGCTCTGCCTTCGGCTGATCCGCCCTCGACAGTTTCGGTAGTGCCGGTGAGTTGGAACCGGAGCCCGCCGGCGTGGTCAGCAGCTGTCGGGGCGGTGCCGGACCCTTCAGACTGAGAATGACTGGCCCGGTAGTCCTGGCTGACATAGGCGGTGAGCTGTGGAACCACGTGCCCGGCAGACTCGGCGTCGAGGTACCAGTTGATGTGGGTCATCCCGTCCCGAGTGATGCTGATCGTCAACGACCGGCGGCGGCGCTGCATCTGTTCGCGCGGTTCGGTGCCGTCCTGATCGAGCCGCTCACGCACCTGCACCGCCAGTTTGCGCAGCTGCTCGACCGTCAACCCGGGCGCATGCTCGATCAGGACCCGTTCGCCCATCGCCCGCTCGTCCAGGCTGCAGCCGGGCCCGGTCTTGACCAGTTCCCGGATGATCGCTCCCGCTTGCTCGACCGACACCCGCGGACGCAGTCCATCGGCAACGTCCCTGGCGTCATCGCCAAGGTTCGCGGCGTCACCGCTGACCGGGTCGTCTCCGTGCTCCGAGCCAGCACCATTGCCGAGCAGCGCCTGGGCGAGGTCCGGGAACTCCGCAGGCAGCTCCTCACCCTGCAGGGTGTGCCGGGGTGCTGTCGCGCGGGCTACCGCGCATAGCTGCCTCGCGGCGGGCAGGGGTGTCTTCCACAGTTCGGCCAGCAACGACTCGACATTCGGATGCCCGGCCGCCTGCACCGGATCCGACTCCGAATCGAACCCACGCTCCCGTTCGAGCGCGGCGATCCTGTGCAGGGCCACAGCGTCCACCGCCGCCCGTATCGCACCCAGGGCAGCCAGCGAGCGCACCAGCTTCTGCGCATTGGTCAGTCCGAGTGCATCCACCCCAGCACGCGCACCCGGCCCTGCGCACGCATCCGCGCCGGCCCCGCCATCCGCCTCGGTGCCCGCCGCGCCCTCGAGCGCACGCAGCGCCTCGACGGCAGCGGCGAGCCGGTCGAGGTCAGCGCGTGCGGGGAAGGTCATGACTCAACTCAACCAGCAGCCACCGACATTCGAAGCCGCCACTAAACAACTCCTGACCAGCATTTTACCTGTGGATAACTTCCGAACACCGACAAATGTGGAGGAGAGGATGAATGCCCCGGTCAGCGAAAGATCAGCGCGACCTCGACGCAAGAAACTCTGTGAACGTTCGCACACCGTACGGCTCGCCATCGACGAGGTTGGCCCCCGCAGCCAGCGCACGAAAGGCAGCTCCCGGAACCTTCAGCGGCCACACTTCACGGCGTGAGCCTCTGTAGCGTTTCCACTCATCGGCGAGCTGTCGCCCGGTCAGGCGCTCCGGTCCCCCGATGTCGGGCACACGTCCAGCCGGTCGACCCTCCACGAGCTCGACCAGTCGCGCTCCGACCTCTTCGACCGCGATCGGCTGGATCCGGATCGACGGAGCGAACAGCACGGGTGAGAACCGCTGCGCTGCGAACAGGGTTGCGACGAGGTTGTGGACCTGGGTCGCCCGAAGGATCGTGTGCGGGATCGCCGAAACGGTGACCAGCCGTTCGCACTCGAGTTTCTCCTTGTAATACCCCAGGGTGATCTTGTCGATGCCGACGATCGAGACGTAGACGACATGGACGACACCTGCCGCCTGAGCAGCGTCGAGGAGATTCTGCGTCATCCGCGAATCGCCTCCGCCGAACGAGGTCGCAAGGTGTACGACGGTCGTCACGCCAGAGAGGGCGTCTGCCAGCCCGGCGCCGGTCTTGAGGTCGCCGACGAACAGGCCGGGGCCCGCATGGCGGCTGAGCACACGCACCTCACGATCGCCCGCGCCATCACCGCCCGCATCGCCGCCAACACTCCCGCCCGAATCACCGCCGCCAACACCGCCCGAACCACCGCCGTCACCCCGGCTCCGCCGCCGAAGCAGTTGCACGGTCGGCTTCCCCAGCGTTCCGGTCCCACCGGTCACGAGAATCCCTGCCGCGCCCATCACAACCTCGCCGGATCCGCAACGCGCGACAACTGCCCCTGGGCGAACGCGAGCTTCTGCGGGTTGACCACCATGTCGAGGCCGGTCACATGTTCGCGGTCGGTGTGGACGAACCACACGGCCGCGATCTCGTCGCCGGCGAGCGCGACGACCGCCTGTTCGCCGTTGACTTGTGCGGTGAACGGATCGATCCCTGCGCCGAACCTCTGTACGGCACCGATGAGGTAACGCGCGACGGAGGCCCTGCCGACGATCGGCTTCCGCGCGGCACTGACGATGCCACCACTGTCGACCCGGGCGACAGAGTCTTCCCTCAACATCCGTTCCAGGGACTCGACCTCACCCCCGTGGGCGGCCGCGAACAGCTGGTCGACGAGTCCCTGCCACCGCTCAGGCTCGATCGGGGCGGTGTGCGGCCATTCGACGTTCCGTCGGGCGCGGGCATGCAGCTCTCGAGCGTTGGCTTCGGTCGTTCCGAGAAGCTCGGCGACCTCGCGATGGCTGTACTCGAATGCATCCCTCAGCACACACGAGGCGCGCTCGGGCGGTGTCAGCCGCTCCAACAGGTGGAGCACGGGAAACGACACACTCTGCCGCTGTGCTGCGATGTCGAGCGGACCGAGGACCCCGGTGACCCCTTCCGGCCCGTCGAATGCGGATGCGGTGAGCACCGGCTCCGGCAGCCACGGCCCGTCGTAGACGTCACGCTGGGCGCGCGCGGACTCGAGTCTGGCCAGGCACAAGGTGGTGACGATACGGGCGAGTTCGCCGCCGACGTCGACCCCCGACGCATCGCCTCCACCGCTGCTCCAGCTGAGCCACGCGTCCTGCACGATGTCTTCGGCGTCGGAGGCCGTGCCGAGCATCCGATACGCGATCGCGAACATGCGCCACCGCTGGGCCGGGAAATGGTCCAGTGGCTCAGAGCCGCCGGTCGCGCCTGTCACGCCCTCATTCTGTCAAGGGAGCGGATGCGCGGGAAGCAGTCCGCACGTATTCGCAGACGGTACCGGCGCGCCGCCCGCGGTCCCGCGACGGCATCACGCGGACGAGGGGCCGAGCCACACGTGCGCGACCCGGCCCCTCGTCGGCCATTACATGTCGACGGTCTCGTGGATCTCGATCCGGCCGCCCGATGCGATGTGCGGGTGACCTTTGAGCAGTCCCTCCACGTCGCCCGACGACGCGGCCTGGACGACCGTGTAGCCGTTGACGCCGCTCGCGGGAAGGTCCGCACCGTCAGCGGTGGATGCTCCGAAAGCGTTGCCCGGGTCGAGGATGGCGTCACCGGCTGAACCGAACCACTCCATCCACGCTTTGGTCAGCTTCTCGCCCTCTTCGGGTGTCTGGGGTGCTGCGCCGCCCTGGTACAGCAGAACGTATTTCGCCATTTCCGTACTCCTCGTGTCGTGCTGCCGGTCGGCAGCGGTGGTGTTCATCCCTACGACGTGCGCAGGGCCACGGAATCGACAGGTCGGCGACAGGGATTTCGTCGGGCAGGAATTTCGTCAGGCGGAGCCTCACCCGTCGATGGCGGCACGACGCGGCCGGGTGGCCGCTTTGAACCATCCCGAGTCGGGGATGCGCGCCAGCAGCGGCCCGACGATCACGGTGATGAGCACATAACCGGTCGCAAGGGGTGCGAGCCCGGGTTCGATCCCGCTGCCGACGGCGAGCCCGGCGATGACGATCGAGAATTCGCCGCGCGGAGTGAGCGCGAGCCCGGCACGCCACCGCCCGGGCACGCCGATCCGCGCACGTCGGGCTGCGACATAGCCGGTGGCGATCTTCGTGCCCATGGTGACGACCGAGAGCGCAACGGCGGGCCCGAGCATGACGACCAGTTCGGCGGCGTCGGTTGCGAGTCCGAAGAACACGAAGAACACGGCCGCGAAGAGGTCGCGGAGCGGCGTCAGCACCTGGCTCGCCTGCTGCGCCACCCTCCCTGACAGTGCGATGCCGACCAGGAACGCGCCGACGGCGGTCGAGACGTTGACCTGCTGCGCCACTCCGGCGACCAGCATGGTGAGCCCGAGCACACCGAGGAGGAGGGGCTCCGGATGCTCGGGCGAGAAGATCCGGGAGATGAACGATCCGTACCGCAGGGCGATGAACAGGATGATCGACACGACACCCACGGAGATGGCGACGGCCACGGCCCCCTCGAGGATGCTGACCCCGACGAGGAGTGCCGCGAGCACAGGCAGGTAGAAGGCCATGGCGAGGTCCTCCATCACGAGGATCGCGAGAACTGTGGGCGTCTCGCGGTTGCCGAGGCGCCCGAGATCGCGGAGCATCTTCGCGACGACACCCGACGACGACACCCAGGTGATGCCGGCGAGGGCTACAGCGGCGACCGGCCCCCAGCCCAGGACGAGCGCGAGCACAGCGCCGGGGACGGCGCTCATCACGCCGTCGATCGCGCCGTTCGCCGGGGAACGCCGCAGGGTGGTGAGCAGTTCGCTCGCGGTGTACTCCAGCCCGAGCAGGGCGAGGAGAAGGATCACGCCGATCTCGGCGCCGACCTGGAAGAAGGCTTCGCTCGCGTCGAGCGGGAGGAAGCCGCCTTCTCCGAACAGCAGGCCGAGGACCAGATAGAACGGGATCGGGGAGATGCCGATCCGGATGGCGAGCCGTCCGAGAAGGCTCATCGCGAGCAGCAGCGCGCCGATCTCGATCAGAATCAGCGTCGTCTCCTGCATGGGCGCGACCGGTGTCAGTCGGACCCGTCGGCGATCAGCCTGCCGAGGGCGTCGAGACCTTCCCGCGTCCCGACGGCGATGAGGATGTCGCCGGCCCGGAACGTCTCGGCGGGCGTGGGCGACGGGACGACGTCGTGTCCGCGCACGATGGCGACGATGGAGACGCGCGTGCGGGTCCTGGCCTTCGTGTCGCCGAGCGGATGGTTGAGATACGGGGAGTCGGTCGGCAGCTGCAGCTGCTCGGTGAAGAGCCCGGCGGTGTCGCCGGCCAGGCTGGTCAGGCGGCTGAGCGTCACGGAACTGCCGAGCAGGTCGGCGAGCGCGGCGGCCTCCTCGTCGTTCAGCGGAATCGACTCGCTGCTCGCATCCGGGTCGTCGAGGCTGAACAGGGCGAGGTCGCGGTCGCCGTCGCGATGCGAGACGACGCTCAGCCGCCGCCCGCTTTCAGTGACCAGGTCGTGTCGGACCCCGATGCCCGGCAGGTCGAATTTCTCGATTCGTACGCCCACAGGCCCACGGTAGCAGGGCATCCGATTCGACAGCCGGAAAGGAAAGGAGGGGAGCCGAGCTCCCCTCCCCTGTGGTGCGTGATCCGTGCGCGACTACTGCGCGACCGCCTGCTCGCGCCGCGGCAGCTTCCAGTCCGGGCGCACGTAGTGGCAGGTGTAGCCCCACGGAATGCGCTCGAGGTAGTCCTGGTGCTCGGGCTCGGCCTCCCAGAACGGGCCGGCCGCTGTGACCTCGGTCACGACCTTTCCGGGCCAGAGACCGGAGGCGTCCACATCCGCGATGGTGTCCTCCGCGACGCGCTTCTGCTCATCGCTGGTGTAGAAGATCGCCGAACGGTAGCTGGCACCGACGTCGTTGCCCTGACGGTTCTTCGTCGACGGGTCGTGGATCTGGAAGAAGAACTCGAGCAGGTCGCGGTAGCTGATCTTCTCGGGGTCGAAGATGATCTCGATCGCCTCGGCGTGGTTCCCGTGGTTGCGGTAGGTGGCGTTCGCAACGTCACCGCCGCTGTAGCCGACGCGGGTGGAGATGACTCCGGGGCGCTTGCGGATCAGGTCCTGGACTCCCCAGAAACATCCTCCGGCGAGGATGGCCTTCTCAGTGGTTCCGGTCATCGTGCGGTCTCCTCTGTGGTTGTGGCTGTGCTGACTGAGCTGAACAGGCTGCGGTAGTCGCCGTAGCCCTCGGACTCCAGGTTCGCCAGGGAGACGAATCGGAGTGCTGCCGAATTGATGCAGTATCGCAGGCCGCCCTGGTCGACGGGTCCGTCGTCGAAGACGTGACCGAGGTGGCTGTCGCCGTGTGCGGAGCGGACCTCGGTGCGCACCATCCCATAGGTGCGGTCCTGCTTCACGACCACGTTGGCCGGGTCGATGGGCACGGTGAAGCTCGGCCAGCCGGAGCGGCTGTCGTACTTGTTGACGGATGCGAACAACGGCTCTCCGGAGACGATGTCCACGTAGATGCCCTCATCGTGGTTGTCCCAGAACTCGTTGCGGAAGGCAGGCTCCGTCGCTGCTTCCTGGGTGACGCGATACTGCTCGGCGGTGAGCCGGGAAACGGCCTCCGGGTCCTTGCGGTACTCGTGTGACACTGTGCTCTCTCCTTCGCTTCGGGTCACTGCTGGCTGCAGCGCCTCAGTAGGTAGAACGGGGTACGGTCACAGGCTGTTCCTCCGAAGCTGTGTGTCAGCTGTGGGTTTTTTCATGCCTCGGGCGGCTCGGCGGCAGCGGTCGTGACGGCGCTGGCGACGGCGCCCGCGTACAGCTCGGTCGCGCGCCAGCAGTACCACGCGACGATGCTGCGGTATGGATGGTACGGCTCGCCGAGCAGGTCCAGTTGCTTCACCGTCGGGGTATCGATCCGCCACGCGAGGCCGAAACCCTTGCGTACCCCCAGGTCGCCGGTGGGCCAGATGTCGAGCCGCCGGAGCTGGAACATGAGGAACATCTCGGCCGACCATTTGCCGATCCCGCGGACTTCGGTGAGGCGGGCGACCACTTCTTCGTCGCTCTGATGCCCGAGTCGTCGCGAGTCGAGTACGACGGTGCCATCCAGCACCTTCGACGACAGGTCGAGCAGAGAGGCGAGCTTGTTCCCGGAGAGCCCGGCGGCACGCAGCGTCTCCGGCGGAGTCGCGAGTACGCGTTCGGGCGTGACCTCGCCCAGCAGTGCCGCGACGAGCCGTCCGTGGATGGCACGCGCAGCGGCGCCCGCGAGCTGCTGGTAGGTGATCGCCTCCACGAGCTGCGCGAAATGACTCTGCGTCGGGGCGGGGAACCGGGGAAGTCCGCCCTCGGCCACGAGGCGCGCGAGCACAGGATCCTGTTCGGCCAGGATGCGCGCCGCCTGCCGATGCGTGACCGCCGCCATGCCCACAGCTTTCCACAGCACCGTGTCTTCCGCAGCACCACGGTGGATCGTAGAGTATGCGGCATGGCAACACGGGACCCGCGCGTCGACGCCTACATCGACGGTCTGGCCGACTGGCAGCAGGAGATCTGCCATGCGTTACGGGAGATCGTGCACGCGGCGGAACCCGACATCGAGGAGACGATCAAGCGCACGAACCGGCCGTACTTCGTGCTCGACGGCAACGTGTGTGCGTTGCTCGCCGCGAAAGACCACGTCAACCTCTTCGTCTACGACGGAGCGATCGTGCCCGACCCGGATGGGATCATCACGGCCGGCCACGACAATTCGACGGCGCGGACCGTCGGCATCAAGCGTGGCGGGACGATCAACGCCGACGCGCTCACGGTCATGATCCGACGCATCGCCGACAACAACCGTGCAGGCGGCTGGCGCGCCATCAAGGCGAAAGGCTGAGGCCGGCACACCCACCCGGCTCCAGCCGGTCGCACGCCGGTCAGCCTGCGATCGACTCGATGATCGCTCGGACCCCGTCGTCGATGGCGGTGACGCTCGTGTCGATGACGATGTCCGCATCCACGGGCTCCTCATACGGGGAGTCGACGCCAGTGAAGTCGGTCAGCTCACCGGCGCGCGCACGCGCATAGAGTCCCTTGCGGTCGCGCTGCTCGCAGACCTCGATCGGCGTCGATACATACACGAGGACGAATCGCCCCACCTCCTCGGCCATGCTGCGGATGCGTTCCCGGGAGCTCGCGAACGGCGCGATCGGAGCACACACGGCGACTCCACCACCCTCGGCGACGCGGGCGGCGACCCAGCCGATCCGGTAGAGGTTTTCCTCGCGATCGGCCGCTGAGAACCCGAGCCCGGCGGAGACGACCCGGCGCACCGCATCCCCGTCCAGCAGGACGCCCCGTCGTCCGACGGACGGGAGCCGCTCGGCGAGTGCCCGCGCGAGCGTCGATTTGCCGGAACCGGAGAGTCCGCTGAAGAGCACGACGAGCCCGTCTGCCGCCGCAGCTTCGGACGCCCGCTCACTACCCGGCCTCGTGAAGTCGAGAACGTCATCCGCCCTCAGCGTCGACAGGACCGCGTCGACGATCCCGCGATCGTCCGTCGAGGTCCCGGATGCAGGAGCCGGCAGATACCGGACTGTGGCCCCTTCGATTTCCCCTGCGCAGCGCCGAAGCAGGTCGACCAGGGCGGTCATCCGGGTCGCACCGGATGCCGACCCGCCAATGCCGAGCAGCACGATCGGACGGCCGCCCGAGTCGCGGGCGAGGTGGAGCAGGCTGGCAGGGTCAGGGACGTCATCGAACAGGGCGATGCGCGAACCCGAAAGGTCATCGGATGCGCTCAGCCGCAGGTCGCGGGCCGGCCCGTGTTCGGGAGGCCTCAGACCACGCAGGCCACCAGCCACGTGCGCACGTCCGTCGCCGCGTGATCGAACGGCGGTGACGAGCAGTTCGGCGAGCGGGGTGCCGTCGGGGTCAGTCAGCTCGACGGACTCGCCCACGCGCATGCGGTCGGCGAACGACCCGCCGACGACGAGCTGCGCCTCGAACGGCCAGCCCGCGGGCGCAGCGCCGGGAAGGCAGTAGCCGTCGATCGGACCCAGGAGTCCGCCGATGATCAGTTCGAGAAGCTCGAGTTCGTGGCGATCGAGGGCGAGAGCGGCGGTGCCGGCGCGGCTCCCGGCCGCAGGAACGTCATTCGTCACGGGCATGCTCCGGAGGATCGTGGGTCTGGAGGGCCGCAGCCGCTGCAGCTTCTTTCGACCGTTTGTATTCGCGGACTTCGACGGATGCGAGAGCGGGGAGTCCTTTGCTGCGGCGGATGAGCATCCACGCGATCGGGGCACCGATCAGCATGACCACGAGGATGATGCCGGTGAGTTCGTTGCTGACGCCGAGGAGTTTGAGCGCGGACGCGAGCAGCACGAACGCGAGCGCCCGACGGATGAAGCCGCCGTTGAGGCGCGACGACAACTGGGCGCCGATGAAGGTGCCGGGAATGCTTCCGATGAGCAGCGGCAGGGTCACGCCGAGGTCGAGGTCGCCGAACATGGCATGGCCGATGGCGGCGGATGCGACGAGCGGCACGGCCTGGACGAGGTCGGTTCCGACGAGCTGGCTGGCCCGGAGACCGGGATACAGCATCATCAGGCCGATGATGATGAGCGATCCGGATCCGACGGAGGTCAGACCGACCACCAGGCCGCCGAGCGCACCGAGAAGGATCGTGGGAACCACCCTGACCACGACATCGGGGCGGTCCTGCGGGAGTTTGTCCCCCTGCCCGTCACGGGACTTCGCTCGTTCCACGAGCCGCAGATAGGCGCGGACGCTGAGCAGGATGGCGGTGAGCAGGATGGCGCTGCCGAGCGCGTACTGGAGGAACACCTGCACGTCGGCCCTGTTGCCGAGGGCTTTCAGGATGAGAACTCCGCAGAACGCGGCTGGAACCGACCCGATGCAGAGAAAGCCGACGAGGCGGAGGTTCACGGTCTTACGTCGCAGGTGGACGATCGAGCCGACGGGTTTCATGACGGCGCTGGCGACGAGGTCGCTGGACACGGCGGTGAGCGGGGGCACGCCGAAGAACAGCACGAGCATCGGCGTCATCAGCGCCCCGCCGCCCATTCCCGTGAGGCCGACGACGATGCCCACGACGAACGAACCGGCCAGCAAGCCCCAGTCCATGACCTGATTCTGGCACAGCGATTTCACCGCTGACCCTTGATTTCTTCACAACTCTGGTAAATATCGAGAATTTCTCATAAACTGCTGGGATACTCGATCAAATACGTCGGATATGTCGGAAATACCGGATAAGTCGAAAATAGCGCACCCGGGCCTGCACCTGGAGGGCCAGGAACCAGGAATCACAGCCAAGAGGAGAGTGACCATGATTCGTCGCATCATCGCCGTCGCCGGCGTTCTCGCCGTCGCCGTTACGCTCGGGGGTTGCAGCACCGCCGCCGGCACCGGCACCAACGCCGAGCCGGCCTCGCAGAACCTGCCGACCGAACTGCGGTTCGGCTACTTCCCCAACTTCACCCACGCTCCGGCGATCATCGCCCTCGAGAAGGGCTACCTGCAGAAGGAGCTCGGCAAGGGAGTGAAGGTGACCCCCGTCACCTTCAACGCCGGCCCGGCCGCCATCGAGGCACTCTTCGGCAACGCCGTCGACATTACCCTCGCCGGCCCCAACCCGACGATCACCGGGTACACCAAGAGCCACGGCGAGGCCCTCAAGGTCGTCGCAGGGGCAGCATCCGGAGGCGCCGGCCTGGTCGTCCGCCAGGGGATCAACTCCCCGGCCGATCTGAAAGGCAAGACCATCGCGACCCCGTCACTCGGCAACACCCAGGATGTCGCTCTCCGCTACTGGCTGAAGCAGCAGGGGTTCAACACGACGACCGAGGGCGGCGGCGACGTCCACATCATGCCCGAGGACAACGCGACCGCACTGCAGGCCTTCATCCAGGGCAAGCTCGACGGCGCGTGGGTTCCCCAGCCGTGGGTGACCCAGATGGTCGAACAGGGTCACGGCACCGAACTGGTCAACGAGGCCAGCCTCTGGCCGAGCGGAAAGTTCGTGGTGACGAACACGGTCGCCTCGACGGCGTTCCTGAAGAAGTATCCGGATGCGGTGAAAGCGGTGATCGCGGCCGAACTGGACGCCATCGACTTCATCAAGGCGCACCCGAAGGACGCAGCCACGATCGTGAACGACCAGATCAAGGCGATCACCGGCAGCCAGACCGACCCCAAGGTGCTCGAGACGGCGTGGAACGACGTGACATTCACCATCGATCCCCTTCCGGCGACGCTCCTCGCCTCGGCCGCGCACGCGCACTCGGTCGGCCTTCTCGACACCGTGAAGCTCGACGGCCTGTACGACCTGAAGCCGCTCAACTCCCTGCTCGAGAAGCGTGGGGAGAAGGCGATCCCCACACCATGACACTCATCGACCGGCCGGTCTCATCCGGCACGACGGGGGCCGTCGACGCGATCAGGATCGATGGCCTCACGAAACGCTTCGGCCGCCGTGGCCACGAGACCACGGCACTCCAGGACATCTCGATCTCGGTCAGGGAGCACGAATTCCTCTGCGTGGTCGGGCGCTCAGGATGCGGGAAGAGCACACTGCTCAACCTCATAGCCGGCCTCGACGCGGCGGATGCGGGGACGATCGAGCTGGGGGCCCGCCGCGTCGGGGTCATGTTCCAGGAGTCGAGCCTGTTCCCGTGGCTGACGGTCGGAGGGAACATCCAGCTCGCGCTGAGGCTCTCGGGGGTTCCTCGGTCCGACCGTCGGGCGAGGACCGAGGAACTGCTCGAGGCCGTCCAGCTGGGCGGGACCATGAAGAAGCGTCCGCACGAGCTCTCAGGCGGGATGCGGCAGCGCGTCGCACTGGCCAGGACCCTGGCACAGGAGTGCCAGATCCTCCTGATGGACGAACCGTTCGCAGCACTCGACGCGATCACCCGGGATGCGATGCACGAGCTGACCGAGCGGATCTGGGCCGAACGCGGTCTCACCGTGGTCTTCGTCACGCACAACGTGCGGGAAGCCGCACGCCTGGCCGACCGGGTGATCGTCATGAAGCCGTCGCCTGGTCGCATCGGAGGCGAGGAGAGGATCGACATCCCCCGTCCCCGCCGCATGGAGGACCTCCTCACCGCAGAGGCCGCCGCCGAACTCCACGACCTGCTCCACAGCCAGGAGGTGTCTGATGAGTGATCGAGCCCTGCGCGCGTCGACCGTCGGCCTTGCGCCCGCCACATTCCACGAGGGCGGCGACGGGTTGTCGCGCTGGAGCAGGCGCATCTGGCGCCGCGTCTGGCCGCCGCTCCTCGCCGTGCTCATCGTCCTCCTCGTGTGGGAGCTGGTCGTGCTCAGCGGCTGGCGTCCCGATTACGTGCTCCCCGGCCCGCTGACGGTCGGCCAGACGTTCGTCGGCGAACTCGTCGACCCGAAGTTCTGGAGCGCTCTCGGCACGACGCTCAACCGGGCGATGATCGGCTTCGCGGTCGCCATCGTGATCGGGACGGCCCTCGGGCTCGCCGTGTCCCGCTCCCGAATCCTCCGTTCCGCGATCGGATCGCTGATCACCGGCCTCCAGACCATGCCGTCGATCGCCTGGTTCCCGCTGGCGATCCTGTTGTTCGGCCTCACCGAGCAGGCGATCCTGTTCGTGGTCGTCATCGGCGCGGCTCCGTCGATCGCGAACGGCTTCGTCTCCGGCGTGGACGACGTCCCGCCACAGCTGGTGCGGGTCGCGAAAGTTCTCGGTGCGCGTGGCCTCGGGCTGTACCGTTCTGTGATGATCCCGTCCGCGATGCCGCAGTACGTCTCGGGCCTCAAGCAGGGCTGGGCATTCGCCTGGCGCAGCCTGATGGCGGGCGAACTGCTGGTGATCATCGCATCCCGGCCTTCGCTCGGAGTCCAGCTCCAGTTCTTCCGCGAATTCGCCAACGCACCGGGGCTGATCGCGATCATGATCGTGATCCTGCTCGTCGGCGTCATCGTCGACGGCGTCTTCAGCGCGATCGCGAACGGAGTCCGCTCTCGCCGTGGCATGGGGGTCGTGCGAATATAGTTCAAACGAACGCAAGTCCCAGGACTGTGGAGGGGGGCGCACCGTGCAGGTCAACGCTCGCGTGGACTACGCCCTCAGGGCTGTCGTCCAGATCGCGAGCGCGGGCACGGACGGCGGCGTGACCACGAAGCGCGAGTTGTCGACGTCCCAGCACATCCCGGCCCGCTTCCTCGAGAACATCCTTCTCCAGTTGGTGCGCTCCGGCATCCTCATCGCGACGCGTGGGTCGCAGGGAGGCTACTCCCTCGGCCGACCCGCGGCCGAGATCAGTGTGGCGGATGTCGTGCGCGCGATCGACGGTCCGCTGGCCGGTGTTCGCGGCGCACCGCCGGAACAGATCGACTACCCGGAGACATCCCGCAGTGTGCAGGCGATCTGGATCGCGTTGCGGGCCAGCATGCGAACGGTGCTCGAGGGCACGTCGGTCGAAGCGCTGGTCACCGGCGACCTGCCTGACGTCGCAGAAGAACTGCTCGGTCGTCCGGGCGCCTGGGAACGCCGGTGAGGCCCGCCCCCATCCGGTCACCCAGATGGGGGTCTATGTCCGCTGCGCGCCCTGTGACAGAGTCAACGGCACACCTTGTCCGCAGGAGGGCACCTCTTGCCGAGAGCTGACGTGATTGCCGATACCCGATACGCTGCCGACCTCGCTCAGGGGGCCGGCGCGGCCATCGTGCGCCTGCGCGCCGAGCCCGATCACGGCTCGCTGACCGACGTCGAACGCAAAGCGCTCGGGGATGCGACCGGGCAGGCCTACCTCAACGACCGTCTGCGTGCTGAACGCCCCGACGACGCGATCCTCTCCGAGGAGGCCGCGGATTCCGCAGCGCGGCTCGACTCCCACCGGGTCTGGATCATCGATCCGCTGGACGGTACGCGAGAGTTCGCCGAAGGCCGCGACGACTGGGCCGTGCACGTCGCCCTCTGGAACGACGGTGAACTCGTCGCCGGCGCCGTCGCACTACCAGGGATCGGGACTGTGCTCGCGAGCGACGACCCGCCCGTATCATTCGCGCAGCCTGAGCGCATCCGCCTCGCCGTGTCGCGGAGCCGGCCTCCGGCGCTCGTCGACTACCTCGCCGAGGCGCTCGACGCGGAACTCGTACCGATGGGCTCCGCGGGCTACAAGGTCTCGGCGGTGGTTCGGGGCGCGGCCGACGCCTACGTGCACGCCGGCGGCCAGTACGAATGGGACTCGGCGGCCCCGGTCGCCGTCGCGCGCAATGCGGGTCTCTTCACCAGCCGCATCGACGGAGCACCGCTCGAATACAACCAGGCGAACCCCTACCTTCCCGATCTCGTGGTGTGCAACCCGGGCATCGCAGACCTGATCCTGTCCACCATCCGCAGATACGAGGAGGAGAACGCGTGAAGGAGCCCGACGACATCCCGCGGTACGGCCTCAGCCAGCTCGATTACCTCGAGTCCGAGGCGATCTTCATCATCCGTGAAGTGGCCGCCGAGAACGAGCATCCCGCACTGCTCTTCTCCGGCGGCAAAGACTCGATAGTGATGCTGCACCTGGCGGTGAAGGCGTTCGCGCCGGGGCCGATCCCCTTCCCGGTGGTGCACATCGACACGGGGCACAACTTCGTCGAGGTGCTCGACTTCCGCGACCAGCTCGTCGAAGAACTGGGCGTCGAACTCGTGATCGGCTCGGTCCAGGACGCGATCGACACCGGTCTCATCAAGGAGCCCGCCGGGCGTTCCCGCAACCGCGCCCAGACGCCGGTCCTGCTTCACACGGCCGAGACCCACGGGTTCACCGCCCTCCTCGGAGGTGCGCGACGCGACGAGGAGAAGGCCAGGGCGAAGGAGCGGGTCTTCTCGTTCCGCGACGAGTTCGGTCAGTGGGACCCGAAGGATCAGCGGCCCGAGCTGTGGTCGCTGTACAACGCGCGGATCAACCCCGGTGAGAGCATCCGGGTGTTCCCCGTCTCCAACTGGACCGAGCTCGACATCTGGGAGTACATCGCGCGCGAAGGGATCGAAGTTCCGTCGATCTACTACGCGCACGAACGCGAGGTGTTCGTGCGCAATTCGATGATCTTCGCCGTAGACCAGCACCTGCAGCCGGGCGAAGGAGAAGAAGTCTTCACCGCCCGTGTGCGGTACCGCACGGTCGGCGACGCGACACTGACTGCCGCGGTCGAATCGGATGCGGACACGGCTGAGAAGGTCGCCGTCGAGGTCGCAGCCTCCCGCATCACCGAACGCGGGGCGACCCGCGGCGACGACAAGGTCAGCGAAGCGGCCATGGAGGATCGCAAGAAGGAGGGGTACTTCTAGTGGACATCCTGCGATTTGCCACGGCCGGGTCGGTGGACGACGGCAAGAGCACCCTCATCGGGCGCCTGCTGTACGACTCGAAGTCGATCTTCTCCGACCAGCTCGACGCGGTCGAGCGCACCAGCCGCCAGCGCGGCGACCAGTACACAGACCTCGCCCTGCTCACCGACGGCCTGCGCGCCGAGCGGGAACAGGGGATCACGATCGACGTCGCGTACCGCTACTTCGCAACCCGGCGACGCAAGTTCATCATCGCCGACACCCCCGGGCACATTCAGTACACCCGCAACATGGTGACCGGGGCATCGACGGCCGACCTGGCGATCATCCTCGTGGACGCGCGCAAGGGCATCCTCGAGCAGAGCCGCAGGCACGCGACCATCGTGTCGCTGCTGCGGGTGCCGCACGTCGTGCTCGCCATCAACAAGATGGACCTGGTCGACTGGTCGGAAGACGTCTACGAGTCGATCCGCAAAGAGTTCCTCGAATTCTCGGCGCGGCTCGACTTCACCGACGTCACGGTCATCCCGCTGTCCGCACTGGAAGGCGACAACGTGGTGCACCGCTCCGAGAACATGCGGTGGTACGAGGGCCCGTCGCTCCTCCACCACCTGGAGCACGTGTACATCGCGGCCGACCGGAACCTCGTGGACGTCCGTTTCCCGGTGCAGTACGTCATCCGGCCCCAGAACGGGCGCGGCGACTACCGCGCGTTCGCCGGCCAGGTGGTCGGCGGCGTCCTGAAGCCCGGCGACGACGTCGTGGTGCTCCCCAGCGGTCTGCCCACACGCATCCAGGGCATCGACACGGCTGACGGCGAGGTCTCCGAGGCGTTCGCCCCGATGTCGGTCACGATCAGGCTCGAAGACGAAGTCGACGTCTCGCGCGGCGACATGATCTGTCGCCCCCGCAACCAGCCGACCGTCACGCAGGACATCGACGCGATGATCTGCTGGATGGACGACGCAGCGCTCCGGCCCGGCCAGAAGTATGCGATCAAGCACACGACGAGGGTGGTTCGTGCGCTCGTCAAGGAGATCCAGTACGAGCTCAACATCAACACCCTGCACCGCACACAGGACGTGACGAGCCTGGGGCTCAACGCGATCGGACGCGTGAGACTGCGCGCCATGCAGCCCCTCCTCGTCGACCCCTACCGGCGCAACCGCCAGACCGGCGGATTCATCATCATCGACGAGGTCACCAACCGCACTGTCGGCGCCGGAGTGATCACCGAGAACTGACCCGACGACCCCACCACGACGCGACGAGGAAGGTCCAGCATGTACGCTCCGGCACCACCCGGCTCGAACACCCGCGGCATCCGCGAGACCGTGAAGCGCGCGGGGAGCGGAGCATTCCGCGTTTACGGCTCACTCACCGCCTCGGGCAGGCCGGACCCCGAATTCCTGCTGATCGGCACCAAACGCGGGGGCACGACCTCGCTCTACTACGACATCCTCAAGCAGCCGCAGGTCATTCCACTGTTCCCGTCGGCGCGTTACCTGCCCAAGGCGAACGACACCAAGGGCATCCACTTCTTCGACACGAACTATCAGCGCGGCGAACGCTGGTACCGCTCCAACCTGCCGACCAGGGCCGCACGACGCCGGGCGGAGAACCGGCTCGGTAAACCCGTGGTCGTGGGTGAGGCGTCGCCTTACTACCTCTTCCACCCGCTCGCCGCCGAACGGGCGGCGGCCATGGTGCCGGATGCCAAACTGATCCTCCTGCTGCGCGACCCGGTCATGCGCACCTACTCCCATTGGAAGGAACGGCGCCGCAACAACGCCGAACCGCTCGACTTCCTCGACGCGCTCGACGCGGAGGACTCGCGTCTCGCCGGCGAACAGGAACGGATGCTCGCTGAGCCGGGCTACTACAGCTACGCGCACGAGCAGCAGTCGTATGCGACGCAGAGCCGCTACATCATTCCCCTCCGGCGCTGGGTCGAACTCTTCGGGATCGACAACGTGCTCGTCATCGCCAGCGAGGACTACTACGCCGATCCGGGCGCGGCGGTCGAGGGGGTCGCCCGGTACCTCGGGATCGACTATTCGCCACTCACCGCCCCCGAGCATCGGAACGCCGCCGCGGGCGAGGCACTCGACCCTGCCGTGCAGAAGATGCTGTCCGAGCGGTTCGCCCCCGATACGAAGGAGCTCGAAGAGCTCATCGGGCGGAAGCTCCCGTGGGTGTGACGGAGACGTATTCCCGGGAGAGCATCCGTTTTCCGCCTTCCGGCTTCGTCTGGGTTCCGCGCGCCGGACGACGAGAAGCCGCTGCCGGCCTGTCCATGTATTCGCCGTGCGCGCCCCTGGTGGTGCTGGCTCAGCGCGCCCTCTATGCGGCGGTGAGGGCAGTCGGGCCGTGGGTGATGCCCGGCCCGCGGGCGAGCTGGGCCGAGCCGGCGGGCGATGCCTGGGATGCACTGTGCGCCGCCTGGCGAGCGACGCTGGGCGAGTGGGATGCTGTGGCGCTCTACCATCGGCCCGACCAGGGTCGCACGGGGTTCGCCCTGCTCCTTCTGAGGGAGGGCCGGCCGCTCGCATTCGTGCGGGTGACGACCGACCCGTCGCGGACCGAACGGGAGTTCGCGGTCCTCGCCGGGCTGCACGCGGCAGCACCCCGTTCGTTCGTCACTGCCGCTCCGATCGCACACGGGGAGGTCGACGGCTGGGGCTGGCTCGCCACCGAATCGGTGCCCAACTACCCGCTCGGAGCGCTCCGCCGCGCCGAAACCCGTCACACGATCGCCGGCGAGATCGGCACCGTCCTGACCGGGATACTGGAACGTCCGGCGGGCACACCTGAGCACTGGATCGCCTGCCATGGCGACTTCTCCCCCTGGAACCTGCGAACGAGCATCCGCGGAACCGTGTGGGTGATCGACTGGGAGGACGCCGCCTGGGCGCCTCCTGGGGTCGACCTCCTCTACGGGGACCTCACGGCGCACACGACGTTCGGCAGCCCCCTGCCCGCGCAGACGAGTGCGGAAGCGGCCGAGTGGGTCGGTGCGATCCTCAGCGCCCGGCTGACCGCGGGCGAGGACCGGTCATCGATCAACAACCGTCTGCTCGCCGCGCTCGCACAGGTACCGCGAGACCAGGAGCACTACTCCTCGCAGTGACCGAGCTCGGGCCGTGAGACGAAGCGGATCGCGGGGGACGACCCGGCGTCGAGTTCCAGGATCGTGACCTCGTTGACGCCGGCGCGCACGACCGGTCGGGGCACGTAGAGGGTACGCTGCGGGCCCCGCGACCAGTAGCGGCCGAGCGCGAAGCCGTTGACCCAGGCGACGCCCTTCCCCCAGCCGGAGGTGTCCAGGAAGAGGTCCGCCGCTTCGTCGAGCGTGAACTCGCCACGTGCGAAGGCCGGACCCGCGAGGCCGCCGTAGACGGGATCGCCCGAATCGAGCGCCTCCGTGATCTCGGCGAAGCGGCCGAGATCGAGTGGCAGCACAGCCCAGGGCCCGAGGTCGGATCCGCCGAGCCGGCCGGCGCCGATCAGGCCTTTGGCCTCGCCGATGCGATTTCCGTAGTCGACGCGGCCGAGGTCCTCCACAAGCAGTCGGAGGGTGCCCGCGCCTGCCGGCACAGTGATGGCGCGCTCGTGATGGTCGCGGGCCAGCACGCCGACCCTGGTGTCGCCGACGAACACGGTCGCGCGGTCGCGCACTTCGGACACATCGAGGACTGCCGGTGCGGCGGGTTCGATCGGAGTGGCGTAGACGGCGAGCGGGCCGAAGTGGCCGACCGCGTCGAAGCTGGGGAGCGCATCCGCCGACACCCAGTCGCCGAGGCGGTCCTCCACAGCGTGAAGGGGGACCGTGGTCGTCAGCGACGCTGTGAGCTCGGGCGCAAGGGACGCGAGTGCCGGCCGCTCGGCGGGAACCGGCGCATGACGGGCGATCACCTCACGGAACGCCCAGAACTTCTCGGTGGGGTTCCCCGCCTCGTCGAGCGGGGCGTCATAGTCGTAACTGGTCACGATCGGCTTGTAGATGCCCTTGTCGTTCGCGCCGTTCGTGAACCCGAAATTGGTTCCGCCGTGGAACATGTACAGGTTGACGGATGCACCGGCCCCGAGCAGGTCGTCGAGATCCGCGGCCGTCTGCGCGGCATCCGTGACGTGGTGGTGGCCGCCCCAGCTGTCGAACCAGCCGTTCCAGAACTCGGAGCACATCAGCGGCCCGGTCGGCTGGTGCCGGCGGAGAGCTTCGAGCCGCTCGGTGGAGCGCGAGCCGAAGGATGCGGTCTTCAGCACCCCCGGCAGCGACCCGTTCTCGAGCATGTCGTCCTGGGGCTGGTCGACCGTGGTCAACGGAACGGTGATCCCGGCGGACCGGGTGATCGCCGCAAGCTTCCCGAGGTAGCCGGTGTCGTGGCCGTAGGCGCCGTACTCGTTCTCGACCTGCACGAGGATGACCGGTCCCGACTGCGAGACCTGGCGGGGCTCGACGATCGCGAGAGTGCGTTCGAGGAAGCGCTCGACGGCCGCCATGAAGTGCGGCTCGTCACGGCGCACGCCGACTGCGGGGTCGGCGAAGAGCCACGCGGGGAATCCGCCGTTGTCCCACTCCGCACAGATGTACGGGCCCGGCCGCACGATGGCGCGCATCCCTTCAGCGGCCACGGTGTCGAGGAAGCGCTCCAGGTCTGCGCCCCCCGACCAGTTCCACTCGCCCGGCTTCGGCTCGTGCAGGTTCCACGGAACGTACGTCTCGACCGTGTTCAGCCCCATCAGCCGCGCCTTGCGGATGCGGTCGGCCCACAGGTCGGGGTGGACGCGGAAGTAGTGGATCGCGCCCGAGATGATCTGGAACGGCTGACCGTCGAGCAGGAACTGGTCGCCGGCGATCTCGAACGTGGACATCGGATTCTCTCCTGGGTGTGGCTGGATGGTGATGGATGCGCTGAGCGCGTGGTGGCCGGCCCCGGGATACGAGGCCGGCCACCTGCGTCGCTGCTACTTCGACGTGACGCTGAAGCCCTGCTGGTTGCCGTAGTCGACGAGCGACTTCTGCCACGCCTGCAGGCCGGTGTTCAGGTCGCCGTTGCTGGAATACGACTGCCCGACGGTGTCACCGAAGATGCTGTTCGCGTAGACCTGGTAAGGCAGGTACTGCCAGCCCGTCTGCACGTCCTTCGCACCCTGCACGAGCACCTCGTTGATCTTCTGGCCGCCGAAGTAGTCGGGGGCCGAAGCGAGGAAGTCGCTCGAGTTGAGGTCCTTCGTGGTCGACGGGAAGCCGCCGGACGCGAGGAACACCTTGATCGACTCGGGGTCGTTGTTGAGCCACTTCAGGAACCCCGCGGCGAGCGCCGGGTTCTTGCTCTGCTTCATGACGACCTGGGCGCCGCCGCCGTTCTCGGAGTTGGTCGCGGTGCCGTCATACGTCGGCGTGGGCGCGACCCGCCAGTCTCCGGAGGCGTCCTTGACGCTCGACTCGAGCACACCGGGCATCCAGGCGCCGGTCACGAGGGTCGCGATCGTCCCGTTGCCGAGGGCCTTGAACCAGTCGTCGCTCCAGCCCGGGATGGTCGACAGCAGCTTGCCCTGGACCAGCTGGTTCCAGCTGCTCGTCCACTTCTTGGTGCCGTCGTCCTGCAGGTTGACGCTGACCTTGGAACCGGAGGCGCTGAATGGCCGCCCACCCGCCTGCCAGATCATGCTGGTCGCGAAGCCGGGGTCGCCCGAGTCACTGGTGATGTACTTGGTGGGGTCGGCCGCGTGCAGCTTCTTCGCGTCGGCCACGTACTCGTCCCAGGTCTTCGGCACGGTGAGCCCGTACTTGTCGAAGACCGCCTTGTTGTAGAAAAGCGCCATGGGGCCCGAGTCCTGCGGCAGGCCGACGAGCTGACCGCCCACGTTGACTGCGTTCCACGGGCCGGGCGTGTAGTCGCTCTTCAGTGAGTCGAAACCGTACTGCTTGAGGTCGACGAGCGCCTTGCCGAGCGCGAACTGCGAGATGGCGTAGTACTCGACCTGCGCGACATCGGGCGCACCCGAGCCGGCCTTGACCGCGTTCTGCAGCTTGGTGTACTCGGTCGTGTTCGTTCCGGCGTTGACGAGCTTGACGTGGACCTTCGGGTACGCCTTCTCGAACGCCGCGACCTGGGCCTCGGCGGACGGGGTCCATGACCAGTACGTGATCGTCCCGCCCTTCTTCAGTGCGGCCTCGACATCGGATGCGCTGCTGGATGACGTCGTCGAGCCGCTCGAGCAGGCGACGAGGCTCGCTCCGAGCATGGCGCTTGCGACCAGCGCCGTAGCGACTCGGCGTGTGATGGCGGCCGAGCGTGTGGTGCTCTTCATGCTGTTCCTTTCACTTCTTCGGGATGAGGACGGGCAGGACGCCCTGGGAGGGGTGGTGGGAATCAGGCAGTGTCTCCCGTCACTGCTTGACGCTTCCGGCGCTCAACCCCGACTGCCAGAACCGCTGCAGGAAGAGGAAGGCGACGACGATGGGGATGATCGTGAGCAGCGAGCCGGTGATGACCAGGTTGTAGATCGGCTGGGCCGCGACGCCGGTCGCCTGGGCGCTCCACTGGCTGAGACCGACGGTGAGCGGATACCAGGTGGGGTCGCTGAGCATGATCAGGGGGAGGAAGTAATTGTTCCAGGTGGCGACGATCGCGAACAGCAGCACCGTGACGATGCCGGGCGTGAGGAGCCGGAGCGAGATCGTGAAGAAGGTGCGGAATTCGCCGGCCCCGTCCATCCGCGCCGCTTCAAGGAGTTCGGTGGGGACCGCATCCACCGCGTACGTCCAGACCAGATAGAGGCCGAAGGGGCTGATGAGGGAGGGCAGGATGACCGCCCAGGGCGTGTTGGTCAGCCCGACCTGGCTGAAGAGCAGGAAGGTGGGCACGGCGAGGGCGGTGCCCGGAACAGCGACGGCGCCCAGGATCACCGCGAAGACGGCGCGCTTGCCGGGGAAGCGGTATTTGGCGAGACCGTATCCGGCGACGGTCGCGAGGATCGTCGCTCCGCCGGCACCGGCGACGACGTAGAGCAGGGTGTTGCCGAACCACTGCACGAAGATCCCGTTGCGGTAGGTCAGCGTATCGGCGATGTTCTGGAACAGGTTGAACCCGTCGCCGAACCAGAGCCCGAACGACGAGAAGAGGTCCGGCTGGGTCTTGGTCGCGTTGATGATGAGCCACGCGAGCGGAACGAGTGCGTAGAGGACGAACAGCACCATGACGATGGTGAGGACGATCGACTTGCGCTCGCGGCGCGAACGAGGTGTGCTCGAGGCGCCCGCTCGGCGGGGACGGAGGGCGGACGGGCGCTGCTGCTTCGCCGCGGGAGGGGTGAGGGTCGCCATGTCAGCGGTTCTCCTGTCTCGTACCGCGCAGCTGCACGATGTAGGCGATGACCGCCGTGATGACACCCATCACGATCGCGACCGTCGCGGCGTAGTTGAACTGCTGGCCGGCGAACGAGAGGTTGTAGGCGTACATGTTCGGTGTGTAGTAGCTGGTGATGGCGTTCGGGGCCAGCACCTTGAGCAGGTTCGGCTCGTTGAACAGCTGGAAGCTGCCGATGATCGAGAAGATCGTCGCGATGACGATCGCGCCGCGCAGGGCGGGGAACTTGATGCTGAACACGGTGCGGAATGCCCCGGCGCCGTCGATCTCCGCGGCCTCGTACAGGTCGGTCGGGATGACCCGCAGGGCGGCGTAGAAGATGAGCATGTTGTAGCCCATGAACTCCCAGGTGACGATGTTGCCGATGGAGGCGAGGATCCACCCGGGAGCCAGCGGCGCGAGATGGGTTCCGAGAAGGCTGTTGACGCCGGCGGTGAGACCGAACTGGTCGCCGTAGATGAAGCCCCAGATGAGCGTAGCCACGACTGCAGGCACCGCGTAGGGGAGGAAGATCGCGATGCGGAAGAAGGCGGCGCCGTGCAGCCGGGCACTGTCGAGTGCGAGAGCTGCGGTCAGCGAGAGCGCCAGCATGATCGGGACCTGAACCAGGAGGAACAGGGTCACCCGGCCGAAGGACTCCCAGAACTTCGGGTCGCTGAGGACCTTCAGGTAGTTGTCGAAGCCGACGAAGTGGTTGCCGCCGATGAGCTGCTCGCGGAACAGGCTGAGGTAGAGGGCGTACACGACGGGGGCGATGATCATCGCGATGAAGACGATCATGAACGGGGCCACGAATGCCCAGCCGCGCCAGTCGCGTCGCTGGCGTCGCAGGCTGCGGCTCGCACTCGGCGTTCGGAGTGACGTCGTCGTCATGGATCGCTTCCTTGTCGGTGTTCGGGCGGATGTTTACGTCAACATCTGCTCAGGTAACATAGCATGTTGACGTCAACATGCAACACTGCGATCGAATGAGGACAGCAATGACGCAAGCTCCGCCGGCGCGCAGCCGCCCCGCGCGCGGCCCCTCGATGGCCGACGTCGCCGAGCACGCGGGCGTCTCGACGCAGACGGTATCCCGCGTGGCGAACGGCCTGACGAACGTCGAAGCGGCCACCCGCGACCGCGTGCTCCATGCTATGCAGGTTCTCGGCTACCGGCCCAACAAGGCCGCCCGTGCCCTGCGATCGGGGCACTTCCGCAGCATCGGCGTCATCATGTTCACCCTCTCGTCCTTCGGCAACATGCGCACGCTCGACGCCATCGCGATCTCGGCCGCACGCGCCGGCTACTCGCTCACGCTGATCCCCGTCGAACGTCCGACCCAGGCGGACGTCAGCGTCGCCTTCGCCCGGCTTCTCGAACAGGCCGTCGACGGCGTGGTCATCGTCATCGAGGCGCACATCGTCGACCAGGCCGACGTCGAGCTTCCGCCCGGGCTTCCGGTCGTGGTCATCGACTCGTCCGAACGCGCCGACTACCCGGTCGTCGACACCGACCAGGCCCAGGGCGCATCCCTCGCCACCCAGCACCTGCTCGACCTCGGACACCCCACGGTGTGGCATGTCGCGGGGCCAGACTCGTCCTACTCGGCCGCGCGGCGAGAGGAATCCTGGCGACAGACGCTGGAGGCCGCGGGTGTATCCGTTCCCCCGGCGTTCCGCGGCGACTGGTCCACCGCATCCGGCTACCGGGTGGGGCTCGAGATCGCCGACCAGCCCGAGATCACGGCCGTCTTCGCTGCCAACGACCAGATGGCGCTCGGCATCCTTCGCGCCCTGCACGAACGGGGTCGCCGGGTGCCGGAGGACGTGAGCGTCGTCGGCTTCGACGACATGGCCGAATCGGACTCGTTCTGGCCGCCCCTGACCACGGTGCACCAGGATTTCGATGTGGTCGGGCACCGCAGCATCGACCTCCTCCTCGCCGAGATCGAAGAGGGTCCGGCTACGCCCGACACCTCGCTCGTCCCGACGCGACTGGTCGTGAGATCGAGCACCGCCGCACCCGCCTGACACGACGGAATCCATCGGATATTTCAGATACGTCTTCGGATCACGCGGCTGTCGTCCGCGAAAGCGACAGATTCCGTCGTAATTCGAGTTGTTCTCACCCGGCCAACACTGCTAACGTCAGCGCAGGTATCGGCAACGAAGCAGGAGAACCAATGACCCGGACAGACGCAACGGCGCGACCGTCACAGGACGGCCCGTCGGGCGAGCACACCCACGACCTGAAGGCTGACGGCGTCAGCGCTGCCGGTTCGGTCGTCATGGCGGTCGCAGGAAGCGCACCCGCCTACTCGATCGCGGCGACGACCGCCACCCTCGTCGCCGCAGCAGGGCTCGCCAGCCCCGCGGCCCTCCTCTGGTGCGGCCTTCCGATGCTCGGAATCGCTTGGGCCTTCGCCTACCTGGGACGCGCCGATGTGAACGCGGGAGCCGCCTACTCCTGGGTGGGCCGCGCGCTGCACCCCATCCTCGGCTTCCTGTCGGGCTGGGCTCTCGTCATCTCGGCCACGATCTTCATGGTCGCGGGCGCACTGCCCGCCGGTGTCATGACTGTCGCCCTGTTCGGCGGAGACCAGAACAACGTGCCGCTCGTGACCGGGGTCGGCGCCATCTGGTTCCTCATCATGGCCGCCTGTGTCCTCGTCGGCGTGCAGATCACCGCCCGCGCGCAGTGGATCATGTCGACCATCGAGGTCGGCATCCTGGCCGTGTTCGCGATCGTCGCGATCATCCGCGCCGCGACCGGCACCCACGCCGGCCCGTCGTTCTCGTGGGACTGGCTGAGCTTCGCGCACTTCACCGGACCCCAAGCCTTCATCGGGGCCGCGCTCGTCGCCGCCTTCTACTACTGGGGCTGGGACGTCTCGTCCAACCTCAACGAAGAGACCAAGAACGGCCACAAGAACGCCGGCCTCGGCGGGATCATCGGCGTCATCATCGTCTTCGTCCTCTTCGAGGTCTTCACCATCGCCACCCTGGTGATGCTGCCGGCCAAGACCATCGAGGAGAACAGCGGCAACATCCTGGGTGCGCTCGGCCAGGTCATCTGGCCCGGAGTGGGCGGCAACATCCTGGTCATCGCGGTCGTCCTCTCGACGATCGCCACCCTCGAGACCACGCTCATCCAGGTCACCCGCTCCCTCTTCGCCATGGGCCGCGACAACACCATCCCCGCCGCCTTCGGACGCACCCACAAGAAGTGGAAGACGCCCGCCTTCGCGACCCTCGTCGTCACCGGTGTCTCGCTGGTGCTGTTCATCGGCTCCAACTTCCTCGGCAGCGTCTACGGCATCCTCCAGAACGCGATCCTGTCGATCGGCCTCCAGATCGCGTTCTACTACGCGCTCGCCGGCATCGCCGTCGTGGTGGCGTACCGCAAGATCATCTTCAAGTCGGTGAAGAACTTCATCTTCATCGGCCTGTGGCCGGCCATCGGAGCGATCTTCATGGTCGTGGTCTTCGTCGCGTCCATCCCCAACAGTGACCCCATCGTGATCGTCATCGGCATCGGAACGCTCGCGCTCGGAATCGTGCCGATCATCATCTACTGGAAGAAGGGCGCAGGGTACTTCCAACGCAAGCCGCTCGAACTGCCGGACGAGCTCGACGTCAAGGCGCCCGAGAACATCGACGAGCGTCCGCCCGTCGCGTAAGAACCACCCAGCTGCCCGAAACGGAAGTGGCCCCAGAATGATCTCGGGGCCACTTTCGTTTTCGCCCGGCGCCCACACGACACGAAGACCTGAACGACAGGAGTGAGCGGTGACCCGACTACTGGTGATCGTCGACATCCAGAACGACTACTTCCCCGGCGGCGCGTACCCGCTGGTCGGCCCCGAAGCGGCCGCCGAACGCGCGGGAGCGCTGCTCGCGCATTTCCGGGCGAGCGGCGCACCGATCGTGCACGTGCAGCACGTGTGGGATGCGCCGGATGCGACATTCATGCGCCCAGGAACGTACGGCGTCGAGATCAACGATGCCGTCGCACCGCTCGCCGATGAGCCCGTCGTGCTCAAGGCGTCGCCCAACTCGTTCCTCGGCACCGACCTCGAGCACCGCATCCGCGACGCCGCCGTCGGGGACGTCGTGATCGTCGGAATGATGACGAGCATGTGCGTGGACTCGACCGTGCGCGCGGCCGCCGACCTCGGGTTCGCGGTGACCGTCGCAGCCGACGCCTGCGCCGCACCCGACCTCGAGTTCGGCGACACGCTCATCCCGGGCGATGTCGTGCACGCCGCGTTCCTGGCCGCCCTCGGCGGCAGTTTCGCGACCGTGACGACCGTCGACGACCTGACCCAGCACGCGACCGCGGACGCCTAGCGCCCCTGGGTGGCGTGCCTCCATCGATTCGCCAGAGATCGACGCCCACCGCAGGCTTCCTGGTCGATCCGTGGCGAACGGATGCTCGGAGGCGGCGGCGTAGTCTGGCGCCATGTCCATCACGGTGACGATTCTCGACGACTACCAGGATGTGGCGCTCGCGATGGCCGACTGGTCGGCGATCCCGGATGCGCGGCTCGACGTCGTCAACGAGCACATCGCCGGCGCCGACGCTCTCGTCGAGCGACTGGCCAGCAGCGATGTGGTCGTCGCGATGCGCGAACGCACGCCGTTCCCGGCTGCGGTGCTGCGCCGGCTGACCTCGACCCGGCTCCTCGTGACCACCGGGATGTCCAACCCGTCGATCGACCTCGCGGCCGCAGGGGAGGCGGGCATCGCCGTGGCCGGCACCCGCGCCAGCGGCTCGGCGGTTCCCGAGCTGACGATGGGGATGATCATCGCGCTCACCAGGCACATCGCGGAAGAGGATGCCGCAGTGCGCGCAGGCGGATGGCAGCACACGATCGGTCCTGGGCTGGCCGGACGCACCCTGGGAATCGTCGGGCTGGGCCGCCTCGGCGTCCCTGTGGCGGGACTCGCGCAGGCGTTCCAGCTGGACGTGATCGCGTGGAGCCCGAACCTCACGGCGGAGCGCGCAGAGCCGCACGGGGTCACCGTGGTCTCGAAAGAGGAGCTGTTCATCCGGTCGGACATCGTCACGATCCACATGCCACTGAGCGATCGCAGCCGGGGGCTGATCGGTGCGGAAGAGCTGAGCCTCCTGGGTCCGGCGTCATACCTGGTCAACACGTCGCGTGGCCCGATCGTCGATGAGGCCGCCCTGGTGGATGCGCTGCGTTCCGGCGCGATCGCCGGCGCCGCACTCGACGTCTACGACGAGGAGCCGCTTCCCTCCGACCATCCGCTCCGCACGCTGCCGAACACCCTGCTTCTGCCGCACATCGGGTACGTCACGACCGACGGCTACCGCATCTTCTACGGTGACGCCGTGGAAGACATCGTCGCGTTCCTCGCAGGCACTCCCGTACGCGTACTGACCTAGCCGCCGCTATTCCGCTAGGCGGTGGAGCACGAACAGGCCTCCGTGCATGGGCTGGTCCATCCGCTCGTGCTCGGTGAGCACGTACTCGTCGAGGATGGCGACGATGCGCAGGTCGAGCTCCTCGAGCTGCGCGGGCGACAGGTGCAGGGCGAAACGCTCGAAGGTCTCGACGGCGCCGGGGCCGGCCTCGCGCAGTTCCTCCTGGAACGCCTCGATCGGCGGAAGGTAGCGGTCCTCCCCGTTGCCGCCGAGCGGATCGTTCAGCCACCACGACTGGCCGGTCGACCGGTACGGCTTCTCGAGTGCGCCGCTCGGCCCGGTGCGGACCGGTGCGGGCAGCAGCAGCCCCGCATCCACGAGTTTGCGCACGTGGTAGAGCACCGTTCCCGGGTCCTGGTCGAGCCGATCGGCGAGCTCTTTGTTGGTCAGTTCGTGCTGTGAACAGAGCCGCAGGATGCGCGCACGCAGCGGATGCGACAGCGCCTTGGCCTCGCTGACGGTCGCCTCCCGTCGCCGGTCGCGCGGGTCGACCGCGAGCCCCGCGGGCGTCCCATTCTGAGTGTCCGTCACCTCTTCATGATAGCCAATGATCGAGATTCTTCCATCACCTTGAGTTTTCTCAATCGATGTGCAATTCTCCATAGGTGACCAGTTCCAACCCAGCCGAGACCACGGACACGGGAGCCTCCGAGGGCGGGTCCGCAGCGAAGCTCGGCGGCTCCTTCTGGCGACTCTGGTGGGCCGACGGGCTCTCCAACCTCGCCGACGGCATCCTCAAGGTGGCACTGCCCCTGATCGCCCTCGAACTCACGCGCAGCCCGACGCTGATCGCCGGCCTCGCCTTCGCGTTCACCCTCCCCTGGCTGCTCTTCGCTCTTCCGGCCGGCGCACTCGCCGACCGAATCGACCGCCGCCGTGCGATGCTCGGCGCGAACATCGCACGTGCGGCCATCGTCGGGGTGATCGCTCTCGGGTCCGCGTTCGGCTTCGGCTCGATCTGGATCCTCTACATCGGCGCGTTCACCGTCGGAATGGCCGAGACCCTCTACGACACGTCGGCGCAGTCGATCCTGCCCCAGGTCGTCAGACGCGAGGTGCTTCCTCGCGCGAACTCCCGTCTCTATGTCGCAGAGACGGTGTCCAACCAGTTCCTCGGGCCGCCGCTCGGCGGGCTGCTCGCGGCCGCCGGAGCTGCCGTGGCCCTCGCCACACCGGCCGGACTGTGGCTCGTGGCGATCGGCGCCCTACTGCTCATGCGCGGCTCGTTCAAGGTCGAGAGGACCGGGCGCACGACCATGCGCGCCGACATCGCCGAAGGCCTGCGGTTCCTCTGGAGGCACACCGTGCTGCGGGTCCTCGCGATCATGACCGGCGTGTTCAACCTCTCCTCCAACGCGGCCTTCGCGGTCTTCGTGCTCTACGCCGTCGGTCCTGAGTCGCCGATGAAGCTCACCGAGCCGCAGTACGGCATCCTGCTGACCAGCTTTGCGATCGGCAGTGTCATCGGATCGTTCATGGCGGTCCCTCTCGAACGCCGCCTGGGCCGGGCGCGCACGATCGCGATCTCGATGATCGGTCCCGCTCTCACGGTCGGTGTTCCCGCGCTGACCACCAATGTGTTCGCCATCGGCGGGGCGTTCTTCGTCGGCGGCATGACGGTCATGATGTGGAACATCATCGTCGTCTCGTTCCGCCAGCGCGCGACGCCGGACCGCCTGCTCGGGCGCGTCAACAGCGCGTACCGCCTCGTCGCCTGGGGCACGATGCCTGTCGGTGCGGCCATCGGAGGGGTGCTCGCCCAGTGGCTCGGCGTGACCGCCGTGTTCGGCATCATGACCGCGGTCGTGCTCTCGATGTTCTTCTTCCTGTTCGTGGTGACGGACGCACGGATGAATGCCGCGGAGGCGCATCCGACCGACTGAACGCGCGCAGCCCAGTCAGGAGCGCGCAGCGCCTCAACCCGAGCGCAGTCACGCCTGGTGCGCGCCGCTCCCGGGCTGGCCGCTCTCGCTCGCCTGCGACGACTTCGCCCACGAGGTCGTCTCACTGGTCGCCAGCGCCTCGACCCGCTCGACGAGCAGCGGGACCGGATCCGTGGTCGCGTAGTCGCCGGCCCGCGCGGCGAACAGGCTCCGCTGCGAGGCGATCGAGCTGGCCGTGATCCGGTAGCGGATCCAGTTGTCGTGCCACTGGAACAACTGCTGCGCGCCCTCGAGCACGACGATCGTCGCGCCCAGACTGGCGGTCAGCCAGGTCGGCGCGCTGACCGCGACGGCGACCGGCACACCGGCAGCGAGCACCAGCTGCACGACCTTGACCGTCAGGTACCAGACGCGCGAGTAGCCGGCGTGCCGCTGGTACCAGGCGAGCTGGGAGGTGATGCGCGCTTCCGAGATCGACGACGGCTCGAGCTCCTGCGGCTCCGCGGTCGGGCCGGGACCGGGCGACGCCGACGACGCCGGCAACGGGATGATCGGGGGTTCGGTTGCAGCCATGGGACATCCTCCGTCCGAGCCGCCGGAGCTGACACGCGCATCCGTGCGGATGGCGAAACCTTAGTGTCCGCGAGGTCGCGACCGCAATGGTGGACTACTGCGCGTATTCGTCGTGCCGGCGCCACCAGAAGCCGGGCTCGTTGCGTCCGAGCGGAGCCCGGTCGAGCCATGGGTACATGCCCCAGAGCGCGTCGACGCCGCGTTCATACGTCGAGTACGTGTGGTAGACGACGCCGTCCTCGAGCACGAACGCGCTCATCCCCGGCCCCTCGCGACGGTAGGTCTCCCAGTCGGTCCCCACCTTCGCCGCCAGTTCGTCATACCAGGCCCGGCCCGCGTCGTCCGGCGGACGCAGGTCGATGGTGCGGTAGTTGTAGTCCACCTCGCCCGCGCGCCACTCCTCCTGTGTATGGGAGGTGTGGAAATCGAAATTGAAGTCGCTCCCGAACGACGACGCCCACGGGAACGTCCACCCCATCCGCTCCCTGTACGCCTGCAGCTTGGGCAGGGGCGCCCGCGAGACGGCGAAGAATGAGATGTCGTGGTTCTCGAGGTGCACGACGGAGCCGTTGAACCCGTCCGCGATCGCCGAGCACGATGGGCAGCCGGCGTCATAGTCCGGTCCGAACATGAAGTGGTAGACGATCAGTTGGGAGCGTCCCCGGAAGAGATCGGCGAGGGATGCGGTCCCGCCGTCGGTCTCGAAACGGTACTCCTTGTCGATGCGCACCCAGGGCAGCTCCTGCCGCCGACGGGCCAGCTCGTCGCCGCGGTGGGTCAGCGCCTTCTCTTCGGCGAGCAGCTCCAGGCGTTCTGCGAGCCACTCCTCACGCGTTGCGGTCCTGTGCTCGGTCATGGTCGTCTCCTTCATCCAGATCAGGTCGTTCGTCACATCGACGGAATGAGCCCTGGGACCGCTGCCGGTGCGACGACGATCAGCACACCGAGTGCGACGATCGCCACAGCGACGGGGATGTCGATCGCGAGCCGGGGCGGAACCAGCTTCTGTGCGACGACCACGGCCGCGATCACGAACATCCACGGAATGCTCATCACGCTCAGCGTCACCAGCAGGAGCATCAACCCGATGCTCGATCCGACGCAGTACAGTCCGAACACGATGCCCGAGCGGATGCCGTCCCGGCACCGCGTGCGGAATCGCCGCTTGAGCGGGGTCAGCTCGTACACGCCCGCCGCGACCGCCACCAGGCCGGCGACCAGCGTCGTATGCGGCCGGTAGAGCGCGTAGACGAGGAGGCCGACGACGGTCCAGACGGCGAGGTAGCTGACGATGAACGCAGGCACCGCGCCGGCGTGACCGCTCGCCTCGGCGCTGCGAACGACCGCTGGGGCTGCGCCGGGCAGCATCATCGCCGCCATCATCGCGATCCACAGCGGAACGAAGAAGGCGAGGGGTCCGAGCCGGGTCGAGACACCCATGTCCATGCCGTTCGCCTGCCATAGCGTGACCGCCCACGCTGCGGCAGCCAGGCCGAGGGTGACGGTCAGCGCGGTCGTGCGGAGTCGTATGGTGTTCATCCCATCCTCCTGCGGTTCCTCAGGCGCGCGGGCTGACGCTGCGCGCAACGGCAAGCTGGTCGAGCGCTTCGAGACAGACGACCCAGCCGCCCGAGTGGGCGTCCCACGCGCGACGGGTCTGCAGGCCCTCGTGGGTCACGGCGACCTCGGTGCCGGCGTCGACCTCGGTGAAGTCGACGGTCACTGTGGTCTCCCTGCCGTCCGTGTTGGGCGACCACCAGGTGAACGACAGCCGGCGCGGACGGTCGATGACGAGATAGGTGCCACGGTGCGGGAGCGACTGCGACGGCGTGTGCACCATGACGGTGAACTCTCCGCCCACGCGTGGATCGGTACTGGCTTCGGCGTGCGTGACGGGACCAGCGGTCATCCACGTCGCGAAGCTGTCGGCGTCGGTCCAGGCGTCGAAGATCACTTCGGCCGGGGCTGCGATGACGCGCTTGACGATGAGTGGGCTGGTCGGAGTGAACTGGGTCATGCGGATGCTCCCTTGTCAGTCGGGGTTGCGGCGGTCGGGGTTGCGGCGGTCGGGGTTGCGGCGGTCGGGGTTGGGGCGGCGCCTTCGGCAGCGGCGAGGGTTCCTGTCACGAAGTGATCGAGGGATGCGAGACGGTCGGTCCAGAAGGCCCGGTAGTACTCGATCCAGTCGGCTGCCTCGGCCATCGGCGCTGCGTTGAGCGACAGCATGTGGGTGCGACCCTGCACGGATCGCCGCACCAGCCCGGCCTGTTCGAGCACACGGACATGCTTGGAGACCGAGTTGAGCGAGATCGAGAAGTGGCGGGCCACATCCGTGACCCGTTCATCCGACGCCGAGAGGCGGGTCAGGATCTCACGCCGGGTCGGATCGGAGATCGCTCCGAACACCCGATCGAGAGTCTGTGTCTGATATTCACCCATATGGGTGAATATACGCCGATGGTGCACAGCTGGCAAGCCCCGCTACACTCCCGACTAGGACCGATCCATGACAGGGGCACTCATGATCCCCAGGAAATTGATCACCGCCACCCTTTCGGCGGCGGTGGGAGCCACGATCGCGCTCAGCCTCGCAGGCTGCGATTTCTTCGTGCCGCAGACCACCGAGACCACGGTCGAGACAAGCGACGGAGTGAGCGGACAAACGGGCAAAGTCTTCGTCGGCAATGCCGTGCTGGTCACCGGTGAGGAGGGGCAGCTGTCCAATCTCGTCGTGACCCTTGTCAACGAGGATTTCGTCGATCACGACGTCTCGATCCAGGACGTCGCCGCGGGGGCAGCGCGTCTCGTGATTGTCCCCGCCGGGAGCACCGTGCAGCTCGGGACGCCTGACAACCAGAAAGTTCTCTTCGTGACCGTCGACTCGCCGCCGGGAAGCCTCCACCCGCTCACCTTCATGACGACGAACTCGCCCCTGCACCTCGCGGTTCCCGTGCTCGACGGCGGCCTCCCCCAGTACAAGGACCTCACCCCGCCGGCTGTGAGCGGGACCACCGCCGCACAGGACACGAAGTAGGAGAGCACGATGCCTAGCACGATCCAGATCCAGGTCCCCGTCGCACCGCTGCGGTCGAAATCGATCTTCGCCGCCTATTTCTTCATGCTCTTCACACTGATCGGCCTGGCGGGGATGCAGCACTTCTACCTCGGCAAGTACGGCCGGGGCATCCTCTGGCTGCTGACGTGGGGCCTCTTCGGTATCGGCTCCTTCGTCGACATCTTCACGCTGCGGTCGCAGACGAAGTCGATCAACGCCCGCCGGGCGGTCGGCATCCGCTGAGCGCCGCCGCGCCGCCGCCGCGTCGTCGCCGCACCAGTAAAGTCCCCGCGCACTAAGTGGTACTAGTGCGCTGGGACTTATCTAGTGCGGCGAGTGGCAGTCCCCTACGCGAACGCCAATTCGCCCGACTCGCCGACGGACGACGTCAGACGCCCGTCGACCAGGTGCACCACGGCGTGCATCCGCGGCAGGTGCACGAGATCGTGAGTGACGAGCAGCGTGGAGGTGTCGAGCTCGTCGGTCAGGCGCAGGATGAGGTCGATGATCTGTGCGCCGCGCTCCTGATCGAGCGCGCTCGTCGGTTCGTCGACGAGCATCACGCTGGGGTCGTTCATCAGCGCGCGCGCGATGTTGACGCGCTGCCGCTGACCGCCGGACAGCTGGTGCGGCCGCTTGTCGCGGTGGTCGCCCAGGCCGACCGCATCCAGCAGTTCGTCTGCGCGGGTCGCCGCAGCCTTGCGCCGCCCGCGGCTGCCGCGCCTGCCGAGTTCATTCATGACCGTGAGCTGCTCCCGGGCGGTGAGCGAGGGCAGCAGGTTGGACTGCTGGAAGACGATCCCGACACTGTCGCGCCGCAGATCGCTCGCCTCCTTCGCGTCCAGGCGGGCAGCATCCAGATCGTCGATGAGCACGCGACCGGAGTCCGGGCGGATGAGCGTGGCCGCGACCGCGAGGAGACTCGACTTGCCGGAGCCGCTGGGGCCCGTGATAGCGGTGACGGTTCCCGGATGCGCGATGAGCGACACGTGGTCGACGGCCGTGATGCGGCTGTCGCCGTCGGGGAAGGTGAGCGTGACGTTGTCGAGCTGGATCATCGGTTGCTCCCGAGGGCGGTGAGTGGGTCTGCGGAGGTGACGGAACGCAGCGCGAAGGCCGCGCCGGCGAGTCCGGCCGCGATCAGGAGAACCGCGGGAAGGATGGTCGTGAAGGGGCTCAGGATGAACGGAAGCGCGGCTCCGGCGAGGCTTCCGAGCAGGGCGACAGCGCCGATCCCGACGCCGACGCCGACGAGCAGCACGACGAAGGCCTGCCCGAGCGCGTCTCGGACCAGCGAGCCGGTGGATGCGCCGAGCGCCTTGAGCACGGCGATGTCGCCTTTTCGCTGCATCGTCCACACCGTGAAGAACGCGCCGATGACGAGAGCGGAGATTCCGAACAGGAGGGCGACCATCATCAGCAGGCTCCCGATCTCGGAGCGGAACGAGCCGATGGCGGTCAGCGACCCGAGCGGGGTCTGGCTGGTCGTGCCGGCCGCGGCGTTCTCCGCCGTCCAGTCAGGTGCGCCTGTCACCGCGAGCACAGTCGCGTACGCACCGGTGTTGCCGGTTGCCGCAGAGTACGACTGCCAGTCGTGGAGTGTCTGGTAGACGACGGGGGTGTGGCTGTACCAGGCATCGCCCCCGACGGACTCGACGATGTATTCAGTACCGGCGATCGTGACGGGGTCACCCGCGGCGACCCCGAGCGCCGTGGCAGCGCCCTGAGAGAGGACGAGCTGCCCGTCCGCTGCCGGATGATCGCCTGCGAAGCCTGCGCCGACACCGAAGAGTGCGACGGATGCCTGGGTTCCGCTGGACTGCGCATCCCCCGTCCCGGCGCTGCCGGCCTGCGCGCGGGTCTGCGAGATCCCGATCGGAACCGACGCCGAGACGTCGCCCGCCGTCGACCACGAGTCTGCCTGTGCCTTCGTGATCGCGGAGTCGGCGAAGCTCGGTCCGTTCGAGGTGTCGGTCTTCGGCTGCGAGAAGACGATCTGGTCGGCGGGGAGGTCGAGCACGCCTGAGACGTTCTGCGACGCAAGGCCGCCGGTCAGTCCGCTGAGGAATCCGACGAGGAGAGTGATGAGGGCGACGACCGACCCGATGAGGGCGAACCGTCCTTTGGCAAAGCGAAGATCTCGCCAGGCGACAAACATGTGGGTCCTTTCTGTGACGCTGTTTTCAGCGACACTTCAACCCTCGTTTTTCGTCGCCTCCGCGTCATCGCCCGTGCGGACGGATTCCCAGCGACGAACTGCGGACCCCCCGTTCGAACTTTTGATGGATGGCACGGAGCCCCCTCCCCCGTATCCTGAATTGACATGACTCACACCGCGTTGACCCCTGTGTTCGTCGGTCTTCGCACCGGCCTGCACGTGGTGTTCGTCGCCCTCACCGTCCTGGTCGTCGTGCGCGCCGTCGTCTCACCGACCCCGTCGAGCGGCGCGGTGATCGTGCTCTGCGTGATCCTGCTGGCGACCTACGCCCTCGGCGGCCTCGGCGTCCGCAGCTCGTTCCGCGGCGCCGGGCTGCTCTGGCTGCTGGTCCTGTCTGTCGAGTGGATCGCGCTGGTCTGGCTCATTCCCGAAGCGGCATATCTCGTCTTCCCGTTGTTCTTCCTCTACCTGCACCTGCTCCCCGGCTGGTGGGGCCCGCTCGCCGTGCTCGCGGCGACGGCCCTCGCGATCGTCGCGCTCGGGCTGCACGGCGGATGGACGGTCGGCGGAATCGTCGGCCCGCTCGTGGGCGCCGGCGTGGCCATCCTGATCGGGCTCGGCTACCGATCGCTCGCCCGAGAATCCCAGGAGCGGGAAGCGCTGATGGCCGAACTCATCGCCACGCGCGACCAGCTCGCCGAGACCGAACACGAGTCCGGCGTGCTGGCAGAGCGGGCACGACTCGCGCGCGAGATCCACGACACGGTCGCGCAGGGCCTGTCGAGCATCCAGATGCTGCTTCACGCCGCCGAGCGCGAAGCTCCCGACGGCCCGGGCGTCGAGTACGTCCGCCTCGCCCGCGAAACCGCTGCGACCAACCTCGTCGACGCCCGCCGGTTCGTGCGCGAACTCACCCCCGCCGCCCTCGTCGACCAGGGGATCGGCGCGGCCCTGCGTCGGCTCGCCGAGACGCAGTGGAGCAGCGACTCGCTGGACGTGCACGTGCGGGTCTCGGATGCGATCGACCTTCCCATCCACGTGCAGACGGCGCTCCTGCGGATCGCGCAGGGCGCCATGGCGAATGTCATGCAGCACGCGGATGCGCGGAACGCGACGATCACCATCGATCGCGACGCCGACACGGTGCGGCTGACCATCAGCGACGACGGCCGCGGCTTCGACCCGGCCGGGGTCGCCGTCGACCGGGCCTCCGGCGCCTCCGACTCGTTCGGCCTCACTGCGGCGCGCGAGCGCGTCGACCAGCTCGGCGGAACCCTCAGCATCGACGCGGCGTCCGACCACGGGTCCACCGTCTCGGTCGAACTGAAAGTCGAGGGCGACGGATGATCCGGCTCGTGATCGCAGACGACCATCCTGTCGTGCGCGCGGGCCTCCGCGCGCTGCTCGACCACGAAGACGGGATCACCGTCGTCGGCGAGGCATCGACCCCCGACGAAGCGGTGGAACTCGCCGAAAAGGAGAATCCCGACCTGGTGCTGATGGACCTGCAGTTCGGTGCCGACGCGACAGGCGCCGAGGCGACCCGGCGCATCCGGGAGCTGGAAGCCCCGCCGTATGTGCTGGTGCTGACCAACTACGACACCGATGGAGACATCCTCAGCGCGGTCGAGGCCGGGGCGAGCGGTTATCTACTGAAAGACGCACCGCCTGCTGAGCTGATCGCCGCGGTCCGCGCTGCCGCGTCGGGCGAGAGCGCCCTCGCGCCCGCCATTGCCGGCCGCCTGCTGAACCGGATGCGCGCGCCGCAGATCAGTCTGAGCCGACGCGAGATCGAGGTGCTCGACCAGGTCGCCGCGGGCCGCTCGAACAGCGAGATCGCTGCGGCGCTCGTGGTCAGCGAGACCACCGTCAAGTCGCACCTCGTGCACATCTTCTCTAAGCTCGACGTGTCGTCGCGCACGGCCGCGGTGTCTGTCGCGCGGCAGCTGGGGATCCTGCGGTAGCTCCCGACGTGGTCAGCTGTCGGCGGCGTCCGGGCCGGGGTGGCCCGAGAAGAAGCCGACCAGTTCGTCCGGTGCGTTCGGGCTGAAGATCATGTCCAGTCCGAACGCGGACTGCTCCGCGGATTCGCGTCCCCGCTCGAAGAGCGACGGCTCGTATTCGGCGAGCGCCGCGTCCAGGTCGTCGCCGTTGCGGATGATCGCGAGCGCCAGCTCCGCTCCGTCGAACATGGCCAGGTTGGCTCCCTCGCCGGCGAACGGCGACATCAGGTGAGCCGCGTCGCCTGCGAGGGTCACGCCGGGGACGCGAGCCCACGAATGGCCGGTCGGAAGGGCATAAATCGCGCGGGGAACAATGTCGTCGTCGCTGTTCCGCATGAGGTCGGTGAGCTCGTCGCTCCAGTCAGCGAAACGTTCGAGCACGGCCGCGCGCGCTGAAACCGGGTCGGTCCAATCGATGCCGCTCCCAGTGATCCAGGTCTCGGGCAGGCGGGCACCGACGCCGACCCACAGGTCCGCGCCACCGTGGCCGCCGATGTACTTGTCGTCGGATGCGGCGAAGAACGAGCCCGTACCCATCGTGGCCGCCTCGCGCGGGTGGCGCGCGGCCGCATCCCTCAGCCGGAACTCGACGAAGGTGATCCCGGTGTAGTCGGGCGTGGCCGCGGAGAGCAGCGGGCGCACTTTGGACCAGGCGCCATCCGCACCCACAACGAGGTCGGCTTCGACCGTGCTGCCGTCTGCGAAGTGCAGTTCGTGGCGTCCCGGCGCGAGCTGCGTGACCTCCACCAGCTTGCGCCCCCACTGGATGGTCCCCTCGTCGAGCGAGTCGATGAGCATTCGGCGCAGGTCGCCCCGGTCGATCTCCGGGCGCCCGCCGGCGCCGTCATCGGTCTTGTCGATGTGCACGGTGCCCGTCTTGTCGAGCACGCGAACCGCTTCGCCACCCGGATGCGTCAGGGCGTGGAACTGGTCGAGCAGCCCGGCCTCGTGCAGCGCGATCTGCCCGGAATCGTCGTGGATGTCGAGCGAGCCGCCCTGGCTGCGTGCTTCGGCGGTGGCCTCGAGTTCGTAGACGGTCGAGCGGATGCCGTTCACCTGCAGGATGCGGGCGAGGACGAGTCCGCTGAGTCCGGCCCCGACGATGGCGATAGTGCGTGTTGTCATGACACCAGTGTCGACCGGGCCTCTTACACCGCGCTTACAGGTCGCTTACGATGACACCTGCCTCGATGTGCCGTCGAAAGTCGCGGGATAACTGTCTACCAAGGCCCAATGCTCGATCGGCCAGGTGATTGCGACCGCTTTCCCGACCACATCCTTCACAGGAACGAATCCCTTGCCGGGGAGTTCCTGATTCAGACTCGAGTCACGCGAGTTGTACCTGTTGTCGCCCATCACCCAGATACTGTCCGAAGGGACCACGACGTCGAATGACCTTGTTGCCGCCTTCGCCCCTCCAGACGGAACAACCGCGTACGGCTCGCTGAGCGGCGATCCGTTGACGGTCAGCTGACCCAGCGCGTTGCAGCACGTCACGTGATCACCCGGCACACCGATGACTCGCTTCACGAGGTATTGGCTGCTGTCCTGGGTGGATATACCGACAAAGGAGAGGGCCGCGTCCATTACCGAGGCGACCGGATTGGATTCGGTGTGGACGGTCTCTGGCAGCCATCCGCCGGGGTCCCTGAACACCACGATGTCACCCCTGTGGACCGCGGTCAGTTTCGGTACCAGTTCGTTGACAATAATCCGGTCGCCGACGTGGAGAGTGTTCTCCATCGAGGCCGAAGGAATGTAAAACGACCTGACGACGAACGTCTTCATGAGGAAGGACGCGAGTACTGCAACCACGAAGATCAGTGCGACGTCGCGTCCCAATCGCCAGTGCCGTCTACCCGAGGCGCGGGAACGCTCCACAAGCTAGCTGTTCAGCGACGCGGTCTGGGTCCCATGGACGTTCACCTTGGTGCTCCTATCGTTTGATCACATTGATTCTAGGATATTTATACCCTAGGTTGGAATGCACCGGCGAACGGAGCGGCGACCAGCACAAACCATCCGACTGATGCGCGAACGCACGACCGGGTGTATGACAGGAACCGTGGCACGGATCACGAACACCATCGACATCCACGCGTCGGCCCAGGCGGTCTATGCCGCCCTCCGAGACCTCGACGCCTACCCGTCGTGGCTCGGTCACTCCATGGTGTATCGCGGAACGAGAGTGGGCACGCCCCAGCCGACCACATCGCTGGTCTATGAAGATTCGACGATGGTCGGGCGGATGCGCGGCGAACTCGTCGAAGACATGCCCGACCACATGCTGGAGTTCCACCAGAGCAAGCCGTCGGGCACGCTGGATGCGCTCATCCGTTACACCGTCGACACCACCCCGGCAGGCACACGCCTCACCAGGGTCGGTGTGATGACGACCCACGGAATGCTGCGCGTCGTGCAGCCCATGCTCCTGCGGATGGCGGCCGGCGAAAGCGAGCGTACGATCAAGGCGCTGAAGGCGTACACCGAGCTCACGAAGTGATTCGGCTCTAGCTCGCCTGCTTGTACTGAGCCAACAGCAGGTGCACACCCTCGCGAACCAGGTCCGCCTCGGTACGCCCGGTGAGTTCGCGCAGGTGGGCGAGCTCGGCGAAGTCCTGCTCGGAAATGCGGGCGCGCACAGTAGGCGAGGGCCCGCGCCGACCGCTGCCAAGTTTTGGCCTTCCGGGAACAACCATCGCCGCCGAAAGGGCTTCCTCGCTGCCATACGCCTGCAGCATCAGTTCGTGGCCATGCGCAGCCGCGTCAGCTCCGTGAAGCACCCGTCCAGGCTCCTGCCTGGACTCTGGAAACTCATGCACCAGAATCTCACGTATTTTGTAGCCGCATTTCGAGGCAATAATTTGTAGCCGACTTTATGCCATCCATTCAGTGGCTTGCTCACTCGTCCTTCGCCGTCGTGGGGCTAGCGCGCTGCCGTCCTTGCCAACGCCAAAGCAGTGTCCTCCTGGGCCTTGGTCAGCGATTCCGGTTCAGGGAGTCCCCTCCGTTCCGGTCGCCGTAAGGCGGTATCTCGCGTCGCGTACCGACCGATCGCTGTCAAACGAACCGCGTCACATGACGCCCACCGTTTCCCCCTGTTGCGTCATGTTGCGCTGACCCTCGACCGCGCAACGCGCACTCGGCTAGCTTGCGGAGCCAACCCCCATCCGCGTCAGTCGAGGAGTTCCGCCATGCAAGACAGCGCCAGCAGCGCGCCGACCGTCGTCGCACCTCGGCGACCACTGACGGGTGGCACCCAGCGCAGCAACGGGCAGTGGAAGGTCGACGGCACCGCCCCGCTCAACGGCAACGAGGCGTGGAAGCAGGAGGATGGCGGCCTCAGCGTGCGCGAGCGCATCGAGTCCACCTACGCGCGGCTGGGCTTCGACAGCATCGACCCGACCGACCTTCACGGTCGCTTCCGCTGGTGGGGTCTCTACACGCAGCGCAAGCCCGGCATCGACGGCGGCAAGACGGCCACCCTCGAACCGGAAGAGCTCGAAGACAAGTACTTCATGCTGCGGGTGCGCATCGATGGCGGTCAGTTGTCGACCGAGCAGCTGCGCGTGATCGGCGGGATCTCGAACGAGTTCGCGCGCGACTCGGCCGACCTGACCGATCGCCAGAACATCCAGCTGCACTGGATCCGGGTCGAGGACGTCCCGGAGATCTGGCGACGCCTCGAAAGCGTCGGACTCGGTACGACCGAGGCCTGTGGTGACGTTCCCCGCGTGGTCCTCGGCTCGCCCGTCGCGGGCATCGCCGCCGACGAACTGATCGACCCGACCCCGGCGATCACCGCGATCACGGAGCGCTACATCGGCGACCCCGAGCTGGCGAACCTGCCCCGCAAGTTCAAGACGGCCCTTACCGGGCATCCGAGTCAGGATGTGGTCCACGAGATCAACGACGTCGCGTTCGTCGCGGTCGAGCATCCTGAACTCGGTGTCGGCTACGACCTGTGGGTCGGCGGCGGACTCTCCACGGCTCCGCGTCTGGCCGAACGCCTCGGCGTGTTCGTCGAACCCGATCGTGTGGCCGAGACCTGGTACGGCGTGACGGCGATCTTCCGCGACTACGGTTACCGCCGCCTCCGCAACAAGGCGCGACTCAAGTTCCTTCTCGCCGATTGGGGTACCGAGAAGTTCCGCCAGGTGCTCGAAGACGAATACCTCGACTACCCGCTCCCCGACGGTCCGGCAGCGCCGACCCCGACGACCCCCGGCGACCACATCGGCGTACACCGCCAGAAGGACGGCGCGTTCTACATCGGCGTCACTCCCATCGTCGGACGCATCTCGGGCTCGGGTCTGACCCGCCTGGCCGAGATCCTCGAAGCCAACGGCTCGCGCCGCCTGCGCACGACGCCGCACCAGAAGCTGGTGCTGCTCGACATCCCCGAAGATCGTGTCGAAGCCGTGATCGCGGCCGTCGACGACATCGGCCTCTCGGCCCGGCCGAGCGCGTTCCGGCGCTCGACGATCGCCTGCACCGGCCTCGAATTCTGCAAACTCGCGATCGTTGAGACGAAGGCCGCCGCTGCGCGCGCGGTCGGCGAACTCGAGAAGCGGCTGGCGAAGGTCGATCTGCCTGCTCCGATCTCGCTTCACGTCAACGGATGTCCGAACTCGTGTGCGCGCATCCAGACGGCAGACATCGGCCTGAAAGGCCAGCTGCTGCCCGACGGCGACGGCGGACAGACTCCCGGCTTCCAGGTGCACCTCGGCGGCGGGCTCGCATCGAATGACCGCGCCGAGCCCGGCCTCGGCCGCACCATCCGCGGCCTCAAGGTGACCACCACCGACCTGCCCGACTACGTCGAGCGTCTCGTTCTCCGCTTCCTGAAGGACCGGGAGAACGAGGAGACCTTCGCCGAATGGGCGCACCGCGCGGACGAGGAGGCACTGAAATGACGACAGCCATCAGCCAGACACCGCTCCGTCGGTCGAACGACGAGCTGCGGGCACTTGCCGAGCGTGGCGCCCGCGAACTCGGCGATGCGCCCGCCGATGCAGTCGTCGCCTGGGTCGCGCGCAATTTCGACACCAGCCTCGCGACCGTCGCCTGCTCGATGGCCGACGCCATCCTGCCGCACCTGGTCTCGCAGTACCTGCCGGACATCGACGTGCTCTTCCTCGATACCGGCTACCACTTTCCCGAGACCTACGAGACACGCGACCGGGTGGCCCGGGAGCTGTCGGTGCGTGTGGTGAACGTGCAGCCGCGGCGCACCGTCGCCGAACAGGATGTGGACCACGGCAAGGACCTCTTCGCGCGTGACCCGAATCTGTGCTGCGCGCTGCGCAAGGTCGAGCCGCTCGGGCGTTCGCTGGAGAACTACGAACTCTGGTTCACCGGGGTGCGCCGTGACGAGGCAGTGACTCGCACAGCGACGCCGGTCATCGCGTGGGATGCGAAGAACGGGCTCATCAAGGTCAGCCCGCTCGCCGCCTGGACCTTCGACCAGACCCTCGACTACGCGTCAGCTTTCTCAGTGCCGGTGAACCCGCTGACGGCCGACGGCTATCCGTCGATCGGATGCGCGCCCTGCACTTCGCGCGTCGCACCCGGGGACGACCCCCGGTCCGGCCGCTGGGCCGGCTTCGGCAAGACAGAATGCGGGCTCCACGAATGACGATCACGAACACGATCGACCGGCCGACCACCGCGACGCCCACCGGCGACATCCTCGACGTGCTCGAGAGCGAGGCCATCCACATCATCCGCGAGGTCTTCGCCGAGTTCGAGCGCCCTGTGCTGCTGTTCTCGGGCGGCAAGGACTCCGTCGTGGTGCTCCACCTCGCCGCCAAGGCGTTCTGGCCGGGTCGCGTGCCGTTCCCTGTGTTGCATGTCGACACCGGCCACAACTTCCCGGAGGTCATCGACTTCCGCGACGCCACGGTCGAGAAGCTGGGAGTGCGACTGTCGGTCGCGCGGGTGCAGGACTACATCGACGACGGGCGCCTCGAGGAGCGCACCGACGGCACACGCAACCCGCTGCAGACCGTGCCGTTGCTCGACGCGATCGCCGCCGGACGCCACGACGCCGTCTTCGGCGGCGCGCGCCGCGACGAGGACAAGGCGCGGGCGAAGGAGCGCATCCTCTCCCTCCGCGACAGCTTCGGTCAGTGGGATCCGCGCAACCAGCGCCCCGAGCTCTGGAACCTCTACAACGGCCGCCACCGTCCAGGCGAGCATGTGCGCGCCTTCCCGATCAGCAACTGGACAGAGCTCGACATCTGGCGCTACATCGAGCGCGAGGGCATCGAGCTCCCCTCCCTCTATTACGCCCACGAACGCGAGGTCTACCGTCGCGACGGGATGTGGCGCGCGGTCGGCCCGGTCTCCGAGCCACGGCCTGACGAGCACGTCGAGCGTGTGCAGGTGCGTTACCGCACCGTCGGCGACATGAGCTGCACGGGTGCCGTCGAATCGGATGCGCGGACTGTCACGGATGTCGTCCGCGAGGTCGCCGCATCCACCATCACCGAACGGGGCGCGACCCGCGCCGACGACCGCATCTCGGAGGCCGCCATGGAGGACCGCAAGCGAGAGGGCTACTTCTGATGACGCTGACCACCGACTATCCGCCGGTGCTCGCCGCCCCCGTGACGACCGGAACGCTCTTCCGGTTCGCGACGGCCGGCTCGGTCGACGACGGCAAGTCGACACTCGTCGGGCGCCTGCTGCACGACAGCAAGTCGATCCTCGTCGACCAGCTCGAAGCGGTCACCCGCACGTCCATCGAGCGCGGCTTCGGTGGGGACAGCGGCGCGATCGACCTCGCGCTGTTCACCGACGGGCTGCGCGCCGAGCGCGAGCAGGGCATCACGATCGACGTCGCCTACCGCTATTTCACGACCGGCCGGCGGTCGTTCATCCTGGCCGACTGCCCCGGGCACGTTCAATACACGCGCAACATGGTCACGGGCGCCACCACGGCGGATGCGGTGATCGTGCTCGTCGATGCGCGCAAAGGCGTGCTCGAGCAGACCCGCCGCCACCTGTCGGTGCTGGCCCTGCTGCGCGTGCCGCACGTGATCGTCGCCGTCAACAAGATCGATCTCCTCGGTTTCGCCGAGGGACCGATCGTCGAGCTGACGGCCGACCTGCTCGCCGTCACCGACGAGCTGGGGCTGCGGGACGTGCGGGTCGTCCCGGTCTCGGCCCTCGACGGCGACAACGTGGTCGAGCGCTCAGAGCGCACGCCCTGGTACACCGGCGAAACCCTGCTCGACCTGCTGGAGACGCTCCCGACGACGGATGAACACGAGGCACGCGAAGCCGGCGATGCCGAATTCCGGCTGCCGGTCCAGCTGGTCCTCCGGCCGCAGGGCGCGGTGTCTCCGTCCATTGCGGAGCCGGATGCGTTCCGCGACTACCGCGGGTACGCCGGCCAGCTCGCGAGCGGCACGGTCCGCGTCGGCGATGTCGTCGACGTGCATCCCGGGGGCGCCTCCACGGTCGTGCGTTCCATCACCGTCGCGGGCCGTCACGTCGCCGAAGCCTCCGCACCGCAGTCGGTCGCGGTGGAGCTGGAGCACGACCTCGACCTGGCGCGTGGCGCGCTGATCGGTTCGGCAGGCAGCCTGCCCGCGAGCACGAGCGGCTTCGAGGCGGAGCTCTTCTGGCTCGGTCACCGGCCGCTGACTGTGGGCGACCGCCTCCTGGTCAAGTCGGGCACCTCGATCGCGCAGGCGAGGATCAGTTCGCTCCTCGGTCGCCGGGACCTCGACACATTCGGACTGGAACCCGCCGATCGTCTCGAACTGAACGACATCGGTCTCGCCCGCCTCGAGACCGGCAGCCCGCTCGCCCTCGATGTCTTCTCCACCCACCGGCGCTCCGGCGCTTTCCTTCTCATCCATCCCCAGGACGGCAGCACGCTCGCTGCCGGCATCGTCCGTTCGATCGAAAGGCCCGTCTCATGACTCGCACCAATCGCCAGAACCAGACCTCCAGCCCCGCCCGCCTCCGTCGCGTCGCCACCGCCGCCACGATCGCCCTCGCCGCAGCCGCCCTGCTCGCCGCCTGCACGTCCGCCGACGCCGCGACACCGTCCACCGGAAGCCCCGCCGCGACCCTCCGCCTCGGGTACTTCGACAACATCACGCACGGCCCGGCCCTCGTCGGACTCCAGAACGGCACACTCCAGGCCGCGCTCGGGTCGACCAAGCTCTCCGAGCAGATCTTCAACGCCGGACCCGCGGAGATCGAGGCGCTCAGCGCCGGCGCGATCGACGCCGCCTACATCGGCCCGAGCCCGGCAATCAACTCGTACATCAAGAGCCACGGCCAGTCGTTGAAGATCGTCGCCGGCGCGACGAACGGCGGCGCTTCGCTCGTCGTCGCTCCGAGCATCACCTCGGCGAGCGACCTCAAGGGCAAGACCCTCGCCACACCGCAGCTCGGCAACACGCAGGATGTGGCACTGCGCTACTGGCTGAAGTCGAAGGGCTACAAGACCCAGGTCTCGGGCTCGGGCGACGTCACCATCAACCCGACGGACAATGCCCAGACGCTCGCCCTCTTCAAGACCGGCAAGCTCGACGGCGCCTGGCTCCCCGAACCGTGGGCCTCCACCCTCGTCGTAGACGCAGGTGCCAAGGTGCTGGTCGATGAGGCGACACTCTGGCCGCGCAAGACGTTCCCGACCACCGTGCTCGTGGTGTCGCAGCAGTTCCTGACAGCGCATCCGGCCACCGTCGCCGCGCTCGTCAAGGGCAACGCGGACGCGATCGCCTGGCTGAACGCGAACAAGGCTAAGGCCGCCGACGCTCTGAACGCGAAGCTGAAGGCCGACACGGGCAAGTCGCTCGCGCCTGCTGTTCTCGACCGCGCCCTCGGCAACGTGACCTTCTCGGCCGATCCCGTCGCGACGGCCTATCCGACGCTCGTCTCGCACGCCGTCGCCGTCGGCACCGGTTCGAGCGGATCGATCTCCGGTCTTCTCGACCTCTCCGCCCTGAACGCCCTGCGCGCCAAGACGGGGCTCGCCCCCATCGCGGTATCAGGCGGTGAGTGACGCATGACCGTCGAGACCGCGATCCGGATCGACCGCCTGTCCAAACGGTACGGGCCGGTCGGGCCGCTGGTGCTCGAAGACGTTTCACTCGACATCGCTGCGGGCGAGTTCGTGTGCCTGGTCGGCGCATCCGGCTGCGGCAAGTCGACCCTCCTGAACATCGTGGCCGGTCTCGAGCCGGCGAGCGCCGGCGAGGTGGACGTCGCCGGCGGCCAGGCCGCGATGATGTTCCAGGAGTCGGCACTACTGCCCTGGCTGACCGCGAGCCGCAACGTCGAATTCGCCCTGGAACTCCGCGGCGTACCCGCGGCCGACCGTCGCGCGCAGGCCCTCGAGCTCCTCGACCTCGTGAACCTCGTCACCGCGGCCGACAAGCGCCCCCACCAGCTGTCCGGCGGGATGCGCCAGCGCGTCGCCCTCGCCCGCGCCCTCGCGCAGGACCGCCCGGTGCTGCTGATGGACGAGCCGTTCGCGGCCGTCGACGCCATCACGCGTGACCTGCTCCACGCCGAACTGGAGCGGATCTGGCTGGAGACGGGCCGCACCATCGTCTTCGTCACCCACAACGTCGGCGAGGCGATCCGTCTCGGCGACCGGATCATCCTGCTCGGTTCGCGGCCGGGTCGCATCGCGGCCGAATGGTCGATCGATCGGGCGACCCGGGCGACCATGACCGCCGACGACCTCGCCGACCTGCAGGCCGACATCACGGGCCGCCTACGCGAGGGGATCAGGGCCAATGCTGCCTGACACTGTGAAGCTGACCGTGCCGGTGGCGCTGCGCGAGCGAGACGAGACCGCCGGCGACGACCTGCGCAGCGTCGAGGCCGGTCTGGATGCGCTTCAGGCGGTGGATGCGCACCCGCGCAGCACCACGCGTCGCGTTCTCCGCGCCGCGCTCCCGACCCTCGCGCTGCTCATCGCGCTCGTCATCGCCTGGCAGATCTTCATCGTGGTCGCGCATCCGCGTCCCGACATCGTGCCGGGCCCCGCGGACGTCGCCGCCGCCTTCGCCGCTGCCTGGAACTCCGGGCAGCTGCAGCTCGCCGTCACCACCAGCCTCACCCGCGGTGCGACCGGTTTCGTGATCGCGATCATCGTCGCGACCCCGATCGGCCTGCTGCTCGCCGAGGTCGCACCGCTGCGCCGCGCGTTCGGGCCGATCATCTCCGGCCTGCAGGTGCTGCCCTCGGTCGCCTGGGTTCCCGCAGCCATCCTCTGGTTCGGGCTCAGCGACGGCGCGGTCTACTTCGTCGTGCTGATGGGCGCGATCCCCTCGATCGTGAACGGTCTGCTGGCCGGCGTCGACCAGGTGCCGCCCTCCCTTCGCCGCGTCGGGCTGGTGCTCGGCGCATCCCGCCGCAAACTGTCGACGAAAGTCATGCTCCCTGCTGCGCTCCCCGGCTACTTCGGCGGCCTCAAGCAGGGTTGGGCGTTCTCGTGGCGGTCGCTCATGGCGGCCGAGATCATCGCGGTCGGGGGGTCGATGGGATTCGGCCTCGGCTCGCTGCTGCAGCAGAGCCGTGACCTCGCCGACCTCGCGTCGGTGCTCGCCACTGTGCTGACGATCCTGGTGATCGGCGTCGTCGTCGAACTCCTGGTCTTCGCCCCCATCGAGCGCGGACTGCTCAGCCGCCGCGGACTCCGACCGACAGGAAGCCGATGAACACCACCCAGCCGCTCTACCCGCTCACGCTCCGCCTCGCCGGGCGCGAGGCGCTCGTCGTCGGGGGCGGCCCGGTCGCCGCTCGCCGCGCATCCGGGCTCATCGTCGCCGACGCGGTCGTCACGGTCGTCGCGCCCGAGGTGTGCAGCGAGCTCGCCGACCTCATCCGCTCCGGTGCCGTCACGTGGCTCGAACGGGGCTACCGCCCCGGCGACCTCGACGGAAAATGGCTCGTCCACACGGCGACCGGCGACCCGCGCGTCGACGAAGCGGTGCTCGCGGATGCGGACGCGGCCAGGGTCTGGTGCGTCGACGCATCCGACCACGAGGCCTCGACCGCCTGGGTTCCGGCCGTCACCCGGCGGCACGGCGTCACCATCTCGGTAGCCGCCGGAGGCGACCCGCGTCGCGCGACGGCTGTGCGGGATGCGGTGGCCGCGGCACTCGACGACGGAACCGTCGAGCCGTTCGCGCAACTCCCGCCGGCCTCAGCGCGCCCTCGTCGCGTCGACTTCCCCGCGGGCTCCGTCGCACTCGTCGGCGGCGGTCCCGGCGACCCCGACCTCATCACCGTGCGCGGACGCGACCTTCTCGCGCAGGCGGATGTCGTGGTGGCAGACCGGCTCGGCCCGCGCACACTGCTCGCCGGGCTCTCCGATCGCATCACAGTCATCGACGCAGGCAAGCTGCCCGGCCACCATCCGGTGCCGCAGGACGAGATCAATGCGATCCTCGTCCGGTACGCACAGGCGGGCAAGCGCGTTCTCCGGCTGAAGGGCGGCGACCCGTACGTGCTCGGTCGCGGCGGCGAGGAGCTCGCGTTCTGCCGGGACGCCGGCGTGCCCGTGCAGGTGGTGCCGGGCGTGACGAGCGCCATCTCCGCTCCGGCCGTCGCGGGCATCCCGGTCACCCACCGCGGGGTGGCGGCCGGCTTCACCGTCGTGACCGGCCACGACCAGCTCGCCGAGCTGCCGGGCGGCCGCGACCACACGGTCGTACTACTGATGGGCGTGTCCGGCCTGGCCAGGTCCGCCGCGACGCTCGCCGCCGGTACGCGCGGCGACGACTGCCCGGTGGCGATCGTCGAGGATGCGTACGGCACCGGAGAACGCGTCACGGTCGGCACCCTCGCCGACATCGGGTCGCTCGCGGAGGCGACCGGCGTCCGGTCGCCGGCTGTCGTCATCGTCGGCGACGTGGTCGCTCTCGGCCACCACGCGCATCCCCAACCTGCCTCAGCCTCGACCCGACCCGAACTCACCCTCACGAAAGGCCTCTGAATGAACCGACCGATCCGCGTCGCAATCGTCGGCGCAGGACCCGCCGGAATCTACGCCGGGAGCATCCTCGCGAACCGCGTTCCCGGGGTCGCGATCGACCTCTTCGAATCGCTCCCCGCACCCTACGGACTGATCCGCTACGGGGTCGCACCCGATCACCCCCGCATCAAAGGCATCGTCACCTCGCTCCACGAAATGCTCGACGGCGGCGCCATCCGCCTGATCGCCAACGTCGAGGTGGGTGCCGACCTGAGCGTCGCCGACCTGCGGGCGTACTACCATGCCGTGATCTTTGCGACGGGCGCCATCCGCGACGCCGACCTCGACATCCCCGGTGTCGAGCTGGCCGGCTCCTACGGTGCGGCCGACTTCGTCTCCTGGTACGACGGGCACCCGGATGTGCCGCGCGACTGGACGCTCGACGCGGCCCATGTCGCAGTGATCGGCAACGGCAACGTCGCTCTCGACGTGGCGCGCATCCTCGCGAAGCATCCGGAGGACCTCCTGACTACGGAGATCCCCGACAATGTGGTCGCCGGGCTCACGGACTCCGCGGTGACCGATCTGCACGTCTTCGGGCGGCGCGGGCCGGCCGACGTCAAGTTCACGCCGATCGAACTGCGCGAACTCGGCGAGCTCCGCGATGTCGACATCATCCTCGACGAGGCCGACTTCGCCGTGGATGCGGTTCCCGCGGCCGGCGAGGGCGTCAAGCCGAGCAACCAGTCCAAGGTGATCGCCCGCATCTTCGGGAGCTGGCGCGAACGCGAAGTGGGCACGGCGAGTCGCCGGCTGCACCTGCACTTCTTCCACACGCCCCTCGAGGTCGTCGGCGAGGATCGTGTGGAAGGACTCCGGTTCGAGCGCACCGCCATCGACGCCGACGGCCGCCTGAGCGGCACGGGCGCGACGCTCGACTACCCGATCGGCGCGGTCTACCGGGCCGTCGGCTACTACGGCTCCCCCGTCAACGACGTGCCGTTCGCATCCGCGACAGGTACCATCCCGAACACCGGCGGACGCGTCGTCGACCCCGACGGCGGCAGCATCCCGGGACTGTACGCGACAGGATGGATCAAGCGCGGCCCCGTCGGCCTCATCGGCCACACCAAGAGCGACGCGACCGAGACGATCGAGAACCTGGTCGCCGACCTCGACACGCTGGTCGACGCATCCGATCCGTCGGATGCCGACATCCTGACCCTGCTCGCCTCGCGCGGGGTGCCGTTCACGACCTGGGACGGCTGGCTTCGCCTGGATGCGCACGAGCGGCAGCTGGGCAGCACGACGCCACTGGCTGTGACACGTGAGCGCGTCAAAGTGGTTCCGCGCGAGGAGCAGGTCGCGATCTCGCGCGACGAGGTGCTGGCCCTCTCATGACCTACGTGATCGCGCTGCCCTGCGTCGATGTCAAAGACCGGGCCTGCATCGACGAGTGCCCGGTCGACTGCATCTACGAAGGCGAACGCTCCCTCTACATCCACCCCGACGAGTGCGTCGACTGCGGTGCGTGCGAGCCGGTCTGCCCGGTCGAGGCCATCTACTACGAAGACGACCTGCCTGACGAGTGGTCGGACTACTACAAGGCCAACGTCGAATTCTTCGACGACATCGGCTCGCCCGGCGGCGCCGCGAAGGTCGGTGTGATCGCGAAGGATCATCCGCTCATCTCCGCTCTGCCCGTCACGGAGGGTTCGCATGAGCTCTGAAACGCAACCCGACGATCTCGTGGACTGCGTCGTGATCGGGGGCGGACCCGCGGGGCTGTCCGCGGCCCTGAACCTCGCACGGGCGGTTGCGACGGTCGCGCTGATCGACACAGGCAGGCCGCGCAATGCCGCGACCCTGCGCTCGCACGGCTTCCTGAGCCGGGACGGCATCCCACCCCACGAACTGCGCAAGCTGGGCGTCGCGGAACTGCGCGAGTATCCGCACGTCCGGATCCACGAGCGCGCGACCGTCACGCGAGTGGCCCGCGAGACGCACGGATCGCATCCGTTCTCCGTCGACGTCGCCTCGCGTGCACCCGGCGGGACCTCCCGGCTGGCTGCGCGCACAGTGCTGCTGGCGACCGGGCTGCGGGAGACATTGCCAGAGGTCGGCGGTCTTCGATCGTTCTACGGCATGAGCGTGTTCAGCTGTGTCGCCTGCGACGGCTGGGAGCTGCGCGACCGCCCGCTCGCCCTGATCGGAGAGACCGCGGACCTTCGCGCGCGCGCCCTGCACCTCTCGCGCTGGACGGATACGCTGACGGTCTTCACGAACGGCGTGGCATCGCTTGGGGCCGGCGAGGCGGCGGAGCTCGCGGCCCGCGGAATCGCCGTCGTCCGTGCGCCGATCGCGGAGCTCGAGGGGCATCGCGGGCAGGTGGCAGCGGTGCGAATGGCCGACGGAACCTCCATCGCCGTCGAAGGCGGCTTCGTGCGGCCGACGTGGGAGGCGCCGCTCGAGTTCCTCGGGGAGGCCGCACCCGCGATCGATGACGACGGCTTCGTGGTCGCCGACGCCGACGGGCGCACCCGCATCCCCGGGCTGTATGCGGCCGGCGATCTGGTCGCGCCGGGTCCGCAGCAGCTGATCATCGCCGCTGGCGCCGGTGCTCGTGCGGCCTCTGGCGTGGTCGCCGATCTCGTCGCAGAACGGGCGCCGGTCGCCGCCGCGGCTGCAGGCGCGGACGTGTTCGGATGACCTCCACCGAGACGATGCTGGTCCTCCCCTCCCATGGCACAGGAGACCTGCAGGGCCAGGCGGCCATCCGCGCGCTCGTCGACGCCGTCGCCGATCGGGTGGCCGCGCCCGTGCTGGACTGCTTCGTCGACGTGCAGCAGCCGGATGTGCCCACCACGCTCGCCGACGCGCCCGGCACGTCTCCGCTGATCATCGTGCCACTGCTGCTGTCCACCGGCTACCACGTGCGGGTCGACATCGCAGAGGCAGCGCAGAGCATCGCCCCGCGTCCGACGCTGGTCACCCCGGCGCTCGGTCCGGACGACCGGCTCATCGACGTTCTCGCGGTCCGCCTTCGGGAGGCCGGGCTGCGCGACGACGACCAGGTCGTGCTGGCAGCCGCGGGGTCGAGCGATCCGGATGCGGTCGCCGACTGCGAATCCGTCGCGGCGGCGCTCGGCAGCCGCCTCGGACGAGAGGTCACAGTGGGCTTCCTTGCGTCAGCGGAACCGCGCCTCGACGCTGCGATCCAGGCGGCGCGGGATGCGCATCCCGAACGACGCGTGGCGGTCGCAACCTATCTGCTCGCACCCGGCTTCTTCGCCCGTCTCGCCGCCGCGGCAGACTCGGACCTGATCACAGCCCCGCTCCTTCAGGCCGAACGGCCGCCGGCCCAGGAACTGGTGGACCTCGTCATCGATCGCTACTCGCAGGCCGCTCAGGCGCTGTCGCAGCTCCCGGCGACCGGCGGTCGATGATCCACCAGTGCCGCAGGTCGCTGCGGCACTCGGCGGCAGGAGACCTCTCGTCGACCACAGGACGCCGGCCGGCTTCATCCGGTTCGTCGTGCCAGCGCACGGGCCGGTTGTAGAACCGGAGACGCGAGCCGCATTCCGGGCACTGTCCGGCGTACTTCTCGATCACGAGCCGGCCGTCTCGCTCGACCACGGCGGGCAGGGTCGGCGATGCGGTAACCCACTGCCCGTCGCGGGTGACGACGCGCCACAGCCTCCAGGTCGCGGCGACGACGACCGACCCGAGGGCCACAACGAGGAGGAGCATGACGCGTGTGCCGTCAATGGTCTTCGGGGTTGCGGTGTCGGCTGGTGATGTGGCGTTCGTCGCGAACGCGATGACGAGGGCAGCGGCAGCGACGACAGTGACGACCAGGGCAAGAAGTCCCAGCGCGACGCTCACGCGAGCGCCCGCGCGCAGCCCAATGGACCAGCGCCGCTCGAAGCTCAGCTCGCTCGTCAGCGGCGGCTCTGTTCCCAGTCCGTTCACGCCCATCCGGGGATGGTAGTTCGCAGTGCGACGCCGGCGACACCCCCGACGCCACACAGCGTCACATCCCCGCGGACCACTAGACCCAGAGGCCAGTAACTCCCTTTCACCGCGACCTTTTCCGTGAGTTCGTGACGACTCGAGCGTCAGAGGGTCGCGCGAAAGGCCTGGATCTCTGCGAGGGTCGGGATTGACGGGACGGCACCAGGCCGCTGCACAGAGAGCGCCGCGGCGACGGTGGCGAATTCGGCGCATCGCACGAGGGTCCCGAGGTCGAGAGCGGATGCGCCCGAGCGCTCGAGCTCGGCGACGAGAGCGCCGCAGAACGTATCGCCGGCTCCGGTCGTGTCGACGGCGTCGACGGTCAAGCCCTCCACGAAGGCGTTACCCGCACTGGGGACGCTCACGACGGCGCCGCGCACACCGAGCGTGACGATCACGGCGAACCCCGACTCGGCGAGTGCCGTTGCCAGGGCTTGCTCGCTCAGCCCCGCGGGATCCTCGTCGCGCAGGTCTTCGACGAGCAGCGCGGCCTCGTGCTCGTTCACGACGAGCACGTCGATCGTCTGGAGAAGGGCCGGCGAGAGCGTGCGGATCGGGGCGGCATTGAGCACCACGATCGTTCCGGCAGCGCGGGCGACCGCAGCAGCCGCGGCGACGGTCTCCGGCGGAGTCTCCAGCTGAAGAAGCAGAACCCGCGCATCGCCGATAATCGCTCGTTCGTCGGCCGTCAGGTCCTTGAGCATCCGATTGGCGCCGGAGTCGACGACGATCGAGTTCTCGGCGCGGTCGTCCACGTAGATGACGGCGGTGCCGCTGGGCGCATCCGTTCGCCGCAGGTGAAGATCGACGCCGCTGTCGACGAGACTCGCGACCAGCCGGTCGCCGGCGGCATCAGCGCCGATCGCCGCGATGAAGGATGCGTCGGCACCGGCACGCGCGGCAGCGGTCACCTGGTTGTTGCCCTTGCCACCCGGCGCCGAATCGAAGCCTTTCGCAAGCACGGTCTCCCCCGCCGCCGGGATGCGTTCCACCCGGTAGACGAGATCGAGGTTGGCACTCCCGACGACGACGACGCTCACCGGGCCACCCTAGCGCGGGTTCGCAACCCTCGGCGCGCACTGGGTGACCGCGGTCATCGACGAGGACAACATCCGCTCGGTCGCCCTCGCCCGGCGACTCGGCTATGGGCCCGTCGCCCGCACCGGCACGAGCCTGACCTTCCTGAAGACGCGCCCCTTCGGCGCGGGCGAGATCGACCTGGCAGTCGTTGTCGCCTCAACCCACGGCGGCGCGACAACAACTGCCAACTGAGCGCACCGCGCACCCTGAGGCGAATGAGTGGGCGCCCACTGGGCCCAATACGTCCCAAAGCCGTCCCCAGACGGACACTTCGGGCCCAGTGAGTGCCAGCTCACGAGCGAGCGCGGGAGGCGCCTCCAGCGCGCCCGCCCGTAGGATGGGGTCCATTCCGACCACGGGTGCGCACGTACGGGGGTGAGCCGATCGAAGCGCTGATGATCGCCGTCGCCGGGCTGCTCGTCGTCGCGGCCGCGGCCGCTCTCGCGCCGCGCCTCCGGATCGCGGCCCCGATCATCCTCGTCGTCCTCGGCATCGCGATCAGCCTGCTGCCGTTCGTGCCGCCCCTGCACGTGAGTTCGGAGCTGATCCTCGCGGGCATCCTTCCCCCGCTCCTGTATTCGGCCTCCGTCCAGATGCCGGCCATGAACTTCCGCCGCGAGTTCAACGCCATCGGCGGTCTGTCGGTCGCACTCGTCGTCATCTCGTCGATCGTGCTCGGTTTCTTCTTCGCGTGGGTGATCCCGGGTCTCAGCATCTGGTGGGGTATCGCGCTCGGCGCGATCGTGAGTCCCACGGATGCGGTGGCGACGTCGATCGTGAAGCGGGTCGGCATCCGGGGCCGGGTGGTCGCTGTGCTCGAGGGCGAGAGTCTCCTGAACGACGCGACCGCCCTCGTACTCCTGCGCACGGCCGTCGCGGCGACCGCGGCCGCGATCTCGTTCTGGGGCGTGCTCGGCAGCTTCCTCTACGCCGTGGTGATCGCCGTGATTCTCGGTTTCGTCGTCGGCCACCTGAACCTCTGGGTGCGTTCGAAGGTGCCGGATGCGACGGTCAACACGGTCATCTCCTTCACGGTGCCCTTCCTCGCCTCCATCCCGGCTGAACTGCTCGGGGCATCCGGTCTCGTGGCGGCCGTCGTCGCCGGGCTGGTCACCGGCCACGGCGCCGCCCGCCGCCTCCCGCCCCAGCACCGCCTCTCGGACAGCCAGAACTGGCGCGCAGTGGAACTCGTCTTCGAGGGCGCGATCTTCCTGCTGATGGGTCTCGAACTGTTCGGCATCATCAACGAGGTGCAGTACCGGAACGACGGTCTCGGGCCGGCCCTGGTCGTCGCGGTCGGCGCCTTCGTGCTGACCCTCCTCGTGCGCGCCGCGTACGTCGCCGCACTGCTCGCCGGCGTTGGTCGGCGCGCGAGGCGGAGCGAGTTGGTGAAGCCGCAACTGGATGTGATGCAGCAGCGGCTCGACAGTCCGGACCCTCCCTCGGGTCGGCCGGGCTCTCAGCGACCCGCGCCGGGACCGGAGCAACTCGAACGGGCCAAGACCCACACCCGCCGCGTGATCGCCGACATCGACTACCTGCTCGCGACACCGCTCGGCTGGCGCGAAGGCGGCGTGCTGGTGTGGGCCGGGATGCGCGGGGCGGTCACCGTGGCCGCCGCCCAGACCCTGCCTCCCGAGACACCGGACCGCGCCTTCCTCATCCTGGTCGCGTTCGTCGTCGCCGCCATGTCACTCCTGATCCAGGGCGGCACGCTCAGCGTCGTCGTCGGCTGGCTGAAGCCTGCGGCACCGGACGAGCAGGCGGAGCTGGAGGAACGTGGAAGGCTGCTCGCCATGCTCACCACCATCGAGCGCGACATCCGGGCCGCCAGCGCGCCGGTCGTCGAGCTCCCGACCGACACTGCTGCCGACGCGGCCCTTCCCACGCCAGAGAGTTTCGCCGCACTCAAAGCGCTCACCATCCACATCATCGAGGCGCAGCGAACAGCGCTCCTGGATGCGCGCGACGACGGAACATTCAGCGCCGAGATCCTGAACCATGCACTCGACAACCTCGACGCCGACCAGATCAGTATCGAGTTGAAGGGCGCGCCAGCGGACCAATGACCGGGATCACGTCGTCCATGGAGGATTCAGGTAGACAGCATCGTATATAGTCGTCCGGCGGGTCCGATCTGGCTCCCCATCTCGAGCGGAGTTATCGAACATGCATCATCGCGCCGTGCTGGCCTGGGTCGTCGCGTTCGGGCTGGCGCTTTCCGTCGGCGTCGCCGTCCCCGCCGTCGCCGCGGCAGGTCCGGCTGCCGCCTCGCCCGCAGACCCGGTGATCGCACCTTTCTCGGCCGGCGTCACCCGGCTGAGCGGCCAGACCCGTTACGACACCGCGATCGCCGTTTCGCAGCGGTACTCGCCCGGAGTTGAGGCCGCGTTCGTCGCGACCGGCGCGGACTTCCCGGATGCTCTCTCGGCCGCCTCCGCGGCTGCCGAGCTCGGCGGTCCTCTCCTGCTGACCCAGCCGAACCAGTTGCCCGCAGCCGTCGGCGCCGAGCTCACCCGACTGCAGCCACAGCACATCTATGTCGTCGGAGGCACGGGTGTCATCAGCGCGGGCGTCGCCACGGCTCTGTCGCACATCGCGTCGACCGAGCGCCTGGCCGGTGCCGACCGATACGCAACGGCTGACGCGATCATCCGCACCGCGTTCGCCCACACCGACCACGCGATCATCGCGACCGGACGCTCGTTCCCCGACGCCCTCGCCGCAACCGGTGCGGCAGGCGCCCGGCACGCTCCGATCGTGCTTGTCGACGGCAGCAGATCCACCGTCACCGGCGCGGTGCTCAGCCGACTGTCGGCGATCGGGGCCACCACGATCAGTATCGTCGGCGGCCCATCCGTCGTTTCTTCCGGCATCCAGGCGCAGCTCTCGAAGGCCGGCATGACAGTCACCCGTTACGCCGGCAAGGATCGCTACGCGACTGCCGCGCTCCTCAACGCGGCCTACTTTCCTGCGGGCTCATCGCCGACGTCCTTCCTGGCCACTGGGCTCGACTTCGCAGATGCGTTGTCGGCGGGAGCGCTCGCCGGCCGGTTGGCAGCTCCGCTCGAATTGAGCGCCCGCACCTGTGTCGATCCCGCAGTGGGGGATCAGCTCAGCACTCTCGCGGCCACGAGCAACATCGTCCTGGGTGGCGAATCGGTGGTCTCCTCAGCGGCGGCACTCAACACGCACTGCGTCTACCCGATCGTCACCGAACCACTCACCGGATGGGCGACCTCGGGATGGGCCCTCTCCACCACAGCGGATCTGCCGTACTCGGACCGGCCGCCCGTCGACGTGAACAGCTCGTCCGTCAAAGTCGACTCGACCGGGCTGGTGATCTACACCCGTCGCGACAACGGAGCGCGCGCCGATCATCCGGTCGCCTATGCCCAGTACGGCATCTCAGCGCTTCTCGAATACCAGAAAACCGGAAACACGCTCTGGCTCAACCGTGCGATCCGTCAGGGCCAGCAGCTGATCGCGATTCATACCGTGAGCAACGGCTCCTGGTGGTTCCCGTACAGCTTCCCGTGGACCTACTACGACCGAACGCTCAAGGCGCCCTGGTACTCGGGGATGGCGCAGGGCGAGGTGCTCTCCCTCTTCGTGCGGCTCGCGGAGGCGACCCACGACAGCGTGTGGGACAACGCGGCAAACAAGACAGTCACGAGTTTCACGCAGCAGCACTCCGCGAGTGCGCCCTGGGTGAGCCTGGCCATCGATCACCACCTCTACTTCGAGGAATATGCCGGCAACCAGCCCCCTCTGCTGGTTCTGAACGGGCACATCTTCGCCTTGTTCGGCCTGTACGACTACTGGCGTCACACCGGCAATGCCACTGTCGCCGGCCTGATCGACGGCGCGGCGACGACGGTGCTCGAGCGGATGCTGCCCGCAGTCCGGGTGGTGGGCGGCGTCTCGTACTACTGCGTGCAGGCGGTTTACTGCCAGAGCCCGCTCTGGCAGAACGCAAACTATCACCCGATCCACTCGTGGCAGCTGGATACGCTCGCCAGACTCACCGGAGACACGCGATTCTCGACCTGGGCGCAGTTGCTCCGCTCCGACTGGGCACCGATCGCTCCGTTCTCGCTGGCGCCGCGTTCCGTACCGCTCGCACCGCAGCCGCAGCCCCGGGACCAGGCGCCCGACCTCGGCACCTGGTAGTCGCAGCACCATAGCCGCGGGGAGCACAGCCGCGCATCCGCGACGAACGCTCCTCCGCGACCTATGCTGCTGATATGACGTCGCTGTCACCGAACCCGCCTGGCGACCAGCGGGCTGCCCTGTCGATCGGCGTTCTTCGCGAGACCGCCCCTGGCGAGCGCCGCGTGGCCGTCGATCCCGATGTGGTTGCCGAGTTCGGGAGGAACGGTCACCGCGTGCTCCTGGAGAGCGGCGCGGCCGGGCCGGCCGGATGGGCGGATGCCGACTATTCCGCTGTCGGTGCGACGATCGCGCCGCGCGGCGAGGTGATCGAACGCGCCGACGTGCTCGCGGCGCTGCGGCTCCCGCCGCCGGAGGTCACGTCGACGCTGCGTGAAGGCCAGGGCCTCGTCGGCCTCCTCGATCCTCTGCAGAACCTCGACCTGATGGACGAGTTGTGTGAGCGCGGTGTCACCGTCGCGGCGTTCGAGCTGCTGCCCCGCACGCTCAGTCGTGCACAGTCGATGGATGCGCTGAGCTCGCAGTCGGCGGCCGCCGGCTATCGGGCGGCGATCGTGGCCGCCGAGGCCTTCGGCGGGTTCTTCCCGATGATGATCACCGCCGCCGGAACCGCTCGCCCCGCTCGCGTGCTCGTCATCGGGGCCGGTGTCGCCGGGCTCCAGGCGCTGAGCACTGCACGCCGGCTGGGCGCCGTGGTGACCGGCTACGACGTGCGGCCCGCGTCGCGCGGCGAGGTGGAGTCGGTGGGCGCATCCTTCGCCACCTCCTCGGTCGCCGCGGGAGCGGGCTCAGGCGGCTACGCGCGGGCCATGACCCCTGACGAGCTGGCCGCGCAGCAGCAGGAGCTCTCCCAGCTCATCACGAAGTTCGATGTGGTGATCACCACGGCCAAAGTTCCCGGAAGGCGACCGCCGGTGCTCGTGCCGGAGGACACGCTCGCGTCGATGTCCCGCGGCTCCGTCTGCGTCGATCTCGCGAGCGGCCCGCTGGGCGGGAACGTCCACGGCTCCACCGACGGTCAGCGGTTCGTCACAGCGAACGGGGTCACGGTGATCGGCAGCAGTGATCTCGCGACGACCATCCCCACAGCGGCGTCCCGGATGTTCGCGAAGAACGTGCAGGCGCTTGTCACCGCGCTCACCCACGAAGGCCGGTTCGCCCCCGATCTCGGTGACGAACTGCAGCGCAGCGTCGTGGTGTGTCATGACCGCGAGATCGTGAGTCCTGCTGTCCGGACGGCGATGGGACTGGGCGACAGCACCACGGCCCGATCGGAGGAGGTGCGCTCGTGAGTACAGAACTCTTCACGGGAATCACTGTGTTCGTCCTGGCGCTTCTGGTCGGCTTCGAGGTGATCAGCAAGATCCCCTCGACGCTGCACACGCCGATGATGTCAGGGGCGAACGCCATCCATGGTGTCGTGATCGTCGGCGCCATCCTCACCGCGACCGCCGCGGACACCCCGATCGGCTACCTGCTGGCCGGGATCGCTTCGGCGTTCGCCGCGGCCAACGTGGTCGGCGGCTACCTCGTGACCGATCGGATGCTGCGGATGTTCCGGGCGCCGAAGAACCGACGGCCGGCCGAGACGAAGGAATCCGTGAAATGACTCCTCTCGAGCTCGGAACCGGCCTCGCCTATCTCGCTGCCTCGGTCGCGTTCGTGGTCGGCCTGCACCTCATGCGCACTCCGTCCACTGCGAGACGCGGCAACCTCCTGTCCGCGTCAGGGATGGCTGTCGCGATCGTCGCCACCCTGGTGCTCGCGATCGCCGGGTCGGGTTCGCCGACCGGCTGGATCGTGCTCGCCGTGGGCATCGCCATCGGCAGTGTCGCCGGCGTGCTCGGGGCGACTCGGGTGAAGATGACCGCGATCCCGCAGCTCGTCAGCCTCTTCAATGCGGTCGGCGGTGGAGCGGCAGCGGCGATCGCATTGGCCGAGATCCTCACAGCGCCCACGAGCACGACGCTGGACCTGAGCGTGTCGATCCCGATCGTGCTCGACGTGCTGATCGGTTCTGTGACGTTCTCCGGCTCGCTCATCGCCGCAGGCAAACTGCAGGGTGTGGTCTCCGGCAGGAGCATCCGGTTCTTCGGGTCCCGCGTCCTCAACGTGCTCGCCATCGTGATCGCCATCGGCGCCGCGCTGGCGATCATCCTGCTTCCACCCGGCCCCGTCGCCGTGATCGGCCTGCTCGTCGCCGCTCTCGCGTTCGGCGTGCTGATGGTCCTCCCGATCGGTGGGGCGGATGCTCCGGTCGTCGTCTCACTGCTCAACGCGTTCACGGGTCTCGCGGTCGCGATGGCCGGGTTCGTGATCGGCAACGAAGCCATGATCATCGCGGGCGCCCTCGTGGGCGCTGCGGGTACCATCCTGACCCTGCAGATGGCGGCGGCGATGAACCGGTCGGTGGCGAACATCCTGGTCGGTGGTTTCGGGGCTGGGTCCGGCGGATCCGCTGCCGACGCCGGGGAGGATGCCGATGTGCGCAGCCTCAGCGCCGACGATGTCGCCATCCAGCTCGCCTACGCCCAGCATGTGATCATCGTCCCGGGCTACGGGCTCGCAGCCGGTCAGGCGCAGCACGAAGTCGCCGAGCTGGCAGAGCTGCTCGAGCAGCACGGGGTCGACGTGAAGTACGCCATCCACCCGGTCGCCGGTCGCATGCCGGGGCACATGAACGTGCTCCTCGCCGAGGTGGCTGTCCCGTATGACGACCTGCTGCAGCTGGAGGAGGCCAACCGTGCCTTCGAGAACTGCGACGTCGCCCTCGTGGTCGGCGCGAACGATGTGACCAACCCTGCTGCCAGGCGCTCCGGCAACCCGGTGTCGGGGATGCCCATCCTCGACGTCGACCACGCGAAATCGGTGGTCGTGCTCAAGCGGTCGATGTCGCCCGGCTACGCGGGCATCGCCAACGAGCTCTTCAGCCTGCCGAAGACCGGCATGTACTTCGCCGAGGCGAAGCAGGGTCTCAGTCAGCTGGTCTCGGCGGTGAAGCAGTACGTGACCAACTGACACCGCGCGGCTCGGCCCGGCCGGCCGGCCGAGTCAGTCGCCCGGCTGCGGCCAGCCCTCGGCGAACACCCTCGCGCGTTCGACGATCGCGGCCTGCGCGCGCTGGTCGGCCTGGGCGAGACCCGCGGCATAGCCGGCGACATATGCCGAGAGCGGGGCCGCGGGTCGCTGGATGGCGTGTGCAGCATCCCGTGCAAGATCGAGGACCGCAGGAATCAGGTCCGGCGAGATCTCGCAGCCGAGTTCTTCGGTGAGCGCCGCGAGCCATTCGTCGAGCGTGGTCATACGGGGTCCTTTCGGTTCCAGGGCAAGGGAAGCGCATCCACGAGGTCATCGGCCGGAGTGCCGCCGGGCGGCACGACCGCGACAAGGTCTGCCAGCGCGAGACCGCGGAGCATGCCGGAGTCGGTCCAGTCGGCCGGCGCCGCTGATCCATCGGGCGTCATGCGGGACGGTACCAGCAACGCCCCAGGACGGGGATTGGGGATGCCCGACCCGAGCCGCACCTGCGGCAGAGGGTTCAGGGGCCGCCCGAGCATTCCGTCGAGCATCGGGCACAGGAGGACCAGGGACGCCAGCATCGCTGCGAGCGGGTTGCCCGGAAGACAGATCACCAGGCTGCCGCTCTCGAGGTGGGCGACCAACGCCGGTCGGCCCGGACGCGACAGGATTCCGTCGATCAGGAGGCGGGCGCCCAGGCCGTTCAGCACCGCCCGGGTGTGGTCGGCATCGCCCAGCGATGTGCCACCCGTGACGACGATCACGTCTGCCGCGCTGCGCTGGATCGCCGTCTCGATGTCGGGTGCGTGGTCGCCGACGCGTGCCGCACCGGTGGCGCGCCCGCCGATGCTCTCGATCAGCGGTATGAGCTGCGGCGTGAGCGCATCCCGGATCTTGCCGCCGCCGGAAGTGCCGGCACCGACGAGTTCGTCGCCGACGACCACCAGTTCGACGGTCGGCAGGTTGCGCACGGACACGGTGTCGACACCGCACGCGGCTGCGAGCCCGAGGCGCGGCGGCGTGAGGACCTGGCCGCGACGAAGCACGGCCTCGCCCGCTGACGCCTCCTCACCTGCGGGCCGGATGTGGTGACCACCGCGGGGCTGCGGCAGGCCTTCCCGAAGGGAGAGCTGCGGGGTGCCGGCCGGCACTGCGACGTCGATGCCGTCCTCCCGGCGCACCACAGCCCAGGTGCCGGGCGGAACTTCAGCGCCCGTCATGATCCGGTGGGCGGTGCCCTCCTCCAGTGGCGACTCGTCGATGTCGTCGCCGGCGTGGATCGGCTCCCCGAGCCGCCACGGGCCGGGGCCCGCCACCGCCCAGCCGTCCATGGCCGAATTGTTGAACGCCGGAACGGCTGTCTCGGCGACGACATCGTCGGCGAGAGTGAGGCCTGCCGCGGATTCCACCGCGAGTCGGCGGTGACCGGTCAGCCGTGCCGCCCCGAGTTCGTGCGCCCGGAGCCGAGCATCCGCCACCGTGGGCGCCAGCAACGTCGGAGCCGGCGGAAGCCCGATGCCGAGCGCCGCCGCCTGCTCCGGAGTGTCGACATCGGCGGTCGCGCCCGCGCCGACCGCGACCTCCACCAGGCGCAGCGATTCGAGAAGCCGCTTCATCGAGCTGTCTGCGACCCCGCCGATCGCATCGCGCGCGGCGCGAAGCGCAGCGACACGGTACAGCCCGATCAGAACCTGGCGGTGTCCGTCCCCGTCGACCGGAACGAATCCGTCGGCGTCCGGATGCGCATCCGCCCCCGCCAGGAGCACGCCCGTCACCTCCGCGGAATGTACCACGTCGCAGGCGATCACAAGCGCCCAGGTCGCCGTCGAACCGGCGGAGGCCAGAGCGTCGACGCCCGCCATCACAGCGCTGGCCGGACCCGAGTGGACGGGCTCCTCCCGGACGACCCGCACGCCAGGAGGCACGCTCGCGGGAGCCGCGTCGCCGACCACGATGCGATGGGCCGCGCCATCCGCGGCCGCGAGCGCGCGCTCCACAAGGGTGCTCCCCTCGAAGACGAGCGCGCCCTTGTCGAGGCCGCCGAGCCTCCGGGCGCGACCGCCCGCGAGGATGACCGCATCCACGTCGGCTCTCGCCGGCACTACCAAGGCTTTCGTCACTCGACCGGCTCGAGGCGCACGAGGATCGCCTTCGAGACCGGCGTGTTGCTGCGTTCGGCGGCGCTCGCCAGCGGAATCAGCACGTTGGCCTCCGGATAGTACGCGGCAGCGCATCCCTTCGCCGTCGGATACGAGACCACCCGATAGTTGCGGAGCACCCGGTCCGGCTCGTCCTTCCACTCGCTGAAGATGTCGACGCGCTGGCCGTCTGCCAGGCCGAGCTCGGCGATGTCGTCAGGATTCACGAAGATGACGTCGCGACCCTTCCTGATGCCCCGGTAGCGGTCGTTGAGGCTGTAGATCGTCGTGTTGAACTGGTCGTGCGCACGCACGGTCTGCAGAATGAGCCTGCCCTCCGGCCGCTCGATCGGCTCCAGCCGGTTGACTGTGATCATCGCCTTGCCGGTCGCCGTGTTGAACGTGCGGGAGTCGCGGGGGCCGTTGGGAAGGACGAAGCCGCCCTTGCGACGGACATCCTTGTTGAAGTTCTCGAAACCGGGCACGACATGGCTGATGTGGTCGCGGATGAGGTCGTAGTCACCCTCGAAACCGGTCCAGTCGATGCCGAACCGGTCGCCGATGGTCGCGCGTGCGAGCCGGCAGACGATCGCGATCTCGGAGAGGATGCCCGGGGCGACCGGAGGAACGCGACCGTGCGACCCGTGGACGGCACACACACTGTCCTCGACGGAGACGAACTGCGCGCCCGACTCCTGGATGTCCACCTCGGTGCGTCCCAGCGTCGGCATGATGAGCGCCGCGCGGCCGGTCACGACGTGCGAGCGGTTCAGCTTGGTCGAGACCTGGACCGACAGGTCGGTGCCGCGCATCGCCGCCTCGGCGGCCGCAGTGTCGGAGATCGCGCTGACGAAGTTGCCGCCCATCGCGATGAAGACGGAGATCTCCCCCCGCTGCATGCCCTCGATCGTCTGGAGCGCATCCGTTCCGTGCGTGCGCGGCGGGTCGAAACCGAACTCGCTTTGGAGCGCATCCATGAATTTGTCGGGCATCTGCTCCCAGATGCCCATCGTGCGGTCGCCCTGCACATTGCTGTGGCCGCGGATCGGCGACGCCCCGGCGCCGGGTTTTCCGATATTGCCGCGCAGGAGCAGCAGGTTGATCAGCTCGCGCAGCGTCTCGACCGCTTTCTTCTGCTGCGTCAGCCCCATCGCCCAGGTGATGATCGTGCGGTCGGCCTTGATGTAGCGGTCGGCGAGTTCGTCGATCTCGTCCGAGGTCAACCCGGTGGCCGTGAGGACGTCGGCTTCGTCGAGGTCCGCCAGGTGCGCCTTGAGCTCCTCGAGGCCGAGCGTGTATCGATCGAGGAACTCGTGGTCGAGCACCGTGCCGGGGCTGGCCTCCTCGGCCTCGAGCACGCGCTTGCCGACGGCCTGCAGGAGCGCCATGTCGCCACCAGAGCGGATCTGCAGGAACTGGTCCGCCAGCGCGGTGCCGTGCCCGACCAGCCCGCGCACGGTCTGCGGGTTCTTGTACCGGATGAGGCCCGCCTCCGGCAGCGGGTTCACCGCGACGATCGAGGCGCCCGAGCGTTTCGCATCCTCGAGTGCGGTGAGCATCCGGGGATGGTTCGTGCCCGGGTTCTGGCCCATGATGATGATCAGGTCGGTGTGCTCGAAGTCGTCGTAGGCGATCGTCGATTTTCCGATGCCGATCGTCTCGGTGAGGGCGGTCCCCGTCGACTCGTGGCACATGTTCGAGCAGTCGGGAAGATTGTTCGTGCCGAACGCGCGCACGAACAGCTGGTAGAGGAACGCCGTCTCGTTGGCGGTGCGGCCGCTCGTATAGAAGGCGGCGCGGTCGGGAGAGTCGAGCCCGTTCAGGGTGTCGGCGACCAGACCGAACGCCTCGTCCCAGGACACCGGGCGGTAATGGTCTTCGCCCGCCGGTTTGAAGACCGGCTCGACGAGCCGCCCCTGCATCCCGAGCCAGTATTCCGACTTCTCGAGCAGGTCGGTGACGGAGTTCTCGGCCCAGAAGCTCGTCGGCACGGTGACCGGTGTCGCCTCCCACGTCACCGCCTTGGCCCCGTTCTCGCAGAATTCGAGGGTCTTGCGCTTGTCCGGGTCGGGCCAGGCGCAGCTCATGCAGTCGAAGCCGTCCTTCTGGTTGATCGCCGTCAGCAGCTTCGCAGTGCGGGCGGGTCCGAGCTTGGCGAAGGCGGGCTCCATCGAATAGAGGATCCCGGGGATGCCAGCGGCCTCGTGCTTGCTCGGACCGACGGTGAGATCGGGGTAGTCCGTCCCGTCGTCGAGCGGCTTCTTCGTCACGCTGCCGTCACCTTCTCTGCGGGTTCCGGCTGCAGGATGCGCTCATCCGCGTTGTAGACGACCATCGAGTTGCCGCGCAGGAAGCCGACCACGGTCATCCCGATCTCCGCCGCCAGTTCGATGGCGAGCGACGACGGTGCCGACACGGCAGCCAGGAGCGGGATGCCCGCCATCGACGCCTTCTGCGCCAGCTCGAAACTCGCGCGGCCAGACACCATCAGCACGGTTCCGCTCAGCGGCAGCCGATCGTTCGTGACCGCCCAGCCGATCACCTTGTCGACCGCGTTGTGGCGGCCCACATCCTCTCGGAGCACCAGCAGCTCGCCGGTCGCACCGTCGAACAGCGCAGCCGCGTGCAGTCCGCCCGTCTTGTCGAACACATCCTGGCCTTCCCGCAAGCGGTCCGGGAACGTCACCAGAAGCTCGGCCGGGATGCGCATCCCGTCGTCCCGCACCGGATGCGCGGAGAGCGTGCGAACCGCGTCGATGCTGGCCTTGCCGCACAGCCCGCACGAGCTCGTCGTGTAGAAGTTGCGTTCGAGGCTCGGATCGGGCGCCGCCACCCCCTGGCCGAGCGTCACATCGAGCACGTTGTAGGTGTTCTCGCCGCCCGGTGTCACGCTCGCGCAGTACCGCGCCGCGCCGAAATGCTCGCTCCGGCTGATCACGCCCTCGGAGACCAGAAAGCCCGCGGCCAACTCGAAATCGTGGCCCGGCGTGCGCATCGTGATGGCGAGTGCCGTACCGCCGACCCTGATCTCGAGTGGCTCCTCGACCGCGAGCACGTCCTCACGACGCGACGGAGGGGAACCCACAGTGATTCGAGTGACGCGACGGCGCGCCGTGATCCGGCCCATGGTCCATCCTCAGCATTCTGCAGTCGGCATTGTTCACGTTGAATGCAATCCTCCGTCCATCCCCGGCCGGAGGCAACTCGCTAGGCGAGGTAGTCGGCGAGGACGACGGCATGGTTGTGCACTTCGTCCCTGGCGCCGTAGACGAGCGTGACGACCGGATGCTGGCCGGTCAGGTCACGGAGGTCGCGGACGGCGCTGTTCTGCTCGAGTTCGGCGACATAGCGCACCCGGAATTCGGCGAAACGCGCCGGATCGTGGCCGAACCACTCGCGGAGCTGCGGAGTCGGCGCCACCTCCTTCGCCCAGAGATCGATCGCCGCACGGCCTTTGGAGACACCGCGTGGCCAGAGCCGGTCGACGAGGACCCGGAAGCCGTCCTGCGGTTCCGCAGAGTCGTACGCCCGCTTGAGCTGGATCGTCATGCGTCCACGGTAACGCGTCGGCCAGGAGTACGGTGTCTGTCGTGATGCCGTCTCGTGAAGTCCTCGCCGCGTTCGGGGCGAGCGAGACGCCTGTGGCCCTCCCCGGCGGTCGCGGAAAGTCGTGGCGGAGCGGATCCCTCGTCCTCAAGCCGATCGACACCCCGCTCGAAGCGCTGGACTGGATGGATGTGACAGTGCGCGCCGCTTCGGTCGGAGGCATGCGGCTCTCGCTCCCCGTCCGGAGCGAGAGCGGCGCGCTGCTCGTCGACGGGTGGACGGCGTTCCCGTTCCTCGAGGGGAGCCATCCCGTCGGGGACTGGCAGCTGCGAGCGGAGGTCGCACGACTGTTCGCCTCGACGCTTTCGCCTCTCCCCCGACCGTCCTTCCTCGGCGTGCCGCGCACGCATGCCTGGGCGCAGGCCGATCGCATGGCCTGGAAGGAGGAAGCACTGGATGCCGCGCCACCGTTCGGCGACTCGCTGGCCGCCCTGTTGGAGGCGTGGCGCCCGGTGTCGGCCCGGGACACCCTCATCCACGGCGATATCACTGGAAACGTCGTGGTCGCGCCCGGGCTCGCGCCCGCCGTCATCGATCTCACGTTCTATTGGCGTCCGGTCGAATACTCCGTCGCCATCCTCGCGGTCGACGCGGTGTGTTTCGAGGATGCCCCGCTCGCGCTGCTGCAGACGATCGACCCCCACCCGGATTTCGACCAGTTCCTGGTCAGGGCGGTGCTGTTCCGCATGGGAACGGACGCGCTGCTGAAGGTGGCCGACACCGGCCGCTACCGCGAAGCCGCTGCGTTCATCCTCGAGCGGGCCGGGAGGCGTCGTGAAGCTGAAGCTTGACCTGCACGAGATCTACAACAACGGCGCCGAGATCGATCGGGCGCTGCGCGCGATCATCGACGAGGCGGTCGCCAAGAAGGCGCCCCTGGTCGAGATCATTCCCGGCAAAGGGTCCGGCCAGCTGAAGAAGCGGGTGCTCCGCTTTCTCGACCAGAAAGAGATCAAGGCGCTCTACCACCGGGTCGAGAAGGACACCGACAATTTCGGGCGGATCTTCGTGCACTTCCGCTGGAAGTGAGGTGGGCTCCATTCCGGCTCGGCTACGGGGACGCGGGGAACGACTGGCGCGCGACGACGACGATGATCAACCCGGCGAGCACCAATGCCGCACCGACGTAGGGCAGCCAGCCGATTCCCGGGCCGGCCAGCACAGCCGCTCCGATCGCCGCACCTCCGCCGATACCGATGTTCGCCGTCGAATTGACGAGCGCGCCGATCACTTCGGGTGACGCACCCCAGGTGCGGATCGCCGCCGTCTGGAACACGGAGGCCACGCCCCCGAAGCCCGCACCCCAGAGCGCTGCGGCCGCCACGACGCCGGCCAGGGCAGGGAACATCGCGCCGAGCGCAATCAGCCCGACGGTGATGACGCCGAGCAGGAGGGTCACCGTCACGCGCGGGCGACGATCGAGGTTCGCTCCTGCGAACCAGAGACCGAGCAGGCCGACGGCTCCGACCCCGAGGAGGACGGGACCGACGCCGGCAGCTGAGAGGCCGGCCGTCAGCAGGAGGACCGAGATGTAGGTGTAGACCGTGAACTGTCCGAGGTAGACGACCGCATTCACCGTCGAGACGATCGCCAGCCGCACTCGGCGCAGCGCCGCTCCCGCTCCCTTGTGGCTGCTCCCTCCACCAGGCACGGCGGGCAGAAGCAGAGCCACGATCACGACCGTGACCGCGCAGACGCCCGCCAGCACACCGAACGCGGCCCGCCATCCCAACGCCGTTCCCAGCGAGGTCGACAAGGGCACGCCCAGCACGAAACCAGCGGATGCTCCGGCTGTGACGAGAGCGAGGGCGCGGCCCGTGAAGGCCGGCTGCACCAGGCGGGAGGCGTACCCGATGCTGACCGAGAAGAACAGTGCGTGGGCGATGCCGCCGAGCGCACGGCCGGCGGCGAGCACGGCGAAATTCGGCGCGACGGCGACGAGGGCGTTGCTCACGGTGTATGCGACCAGCGTGACCAGAAGGAGGCCCTTGCGTGAGAAGCGTGCCGTCGAGAGGGTCAGCGGCACGGCGAGAGCCGCGACCATGAACGCGTAGACCGTGACGAGAAGCCCCGTGATCGAGTCGGACACCCCGACCGCAGCGCCCATCGGCCGGAGAAGGCCGACCGGAAGCATCTCCGTCGTGACGGCGAGGAAGGTCGCAACGGTCAGCGCGACGAGACCCCCAGCGGCGGTGCGCACGGTTCCGGGTCGCCAGACCGACGCGACAGGCATGAAGCGATGCTAGCGCGCTGAGGGTAAGCCGGAATTCGTCAGTCGTCCAGCGAGAGGATCCGCCGGGCGTTCTCTGCGTAGACCGCGGCGAGCGCCTGCGCATCCAGCCCGAGCGCAGACACCGTCCATCGTCCCTGCGGAGGTATCGCCTCATCCGGCGCGTAATCGAACGACTCGTCCTCCGTCTCGAGAAAGCGGAAGTAGAGCGCGTACGCCTCAGCGGAGACGGGGTAGATGTCGGTGCCGAACAGGACACGTTCAGGGAATCGCCTCACGAGTGCGGCGAACCTGCGCGGCTGCCGACCGATCTCGGCCATCCGGCCGCCCATGTCGACGTGGAAGTTCGGAGCCTGCTCGAAGAGTCGTTCGACCCAATCCAGGTCTTCGCCGACACAGCCGACATGCGCACCGATGTAGGTGGTTCCGGGTGTCGCGATCACGAGCCGCGCTAACCCGTCGACCAGCCGGTCGAACGTCGGGTAGACGTCCGTGTCGCCGAACCACCAGTCCCGCTGGCCGCGCAACTCGTCGATGCGCTCGTTGGTCTCGTCGAGCGGGGCGAAGAACGCCTTCGGGTCCGCGACATGGATGAGCACCGGCAGTCCCAGACGACCCGCGTGCTCGAGCACCCGGATCACACGAGGATCGTCAGGCAGGATCAGTGCCCCGTCGCTGTCCCGAACGGACAGTCCGAGGTTCTTCCAGACCTTCACACCACGCGCCCCCCGCCGCTTGCTGTCGTCGAGGGATGCGATCAACCGGTCGGCCCCGTCGGGTTCGGCCAGCTTCGCCCACTCGAGCTGGCAGAAGGTGGCGAAACGCCCGGGGTAGGCGGCGTCGTATCGCTCGATGTTCTCACTGAGCTCATCCCCCCACATCCCGTCGAGGTTGACGAGCGTCCTCACGTTCGATTCGTCCATGATGTCGATCAGATCCGACACGTCGTCGTACATCCACTCTCCATCGTTCAGCCAACGGCCGAGGTGATTGTGAACGTCGACGGACGGCACGGCGCTGCGTGGGACATCTGTCGCAGGCACGCTCAGTTGCGAGCGCGGCGTCCAGGACTTCAATTGCAAGGCTTCGAGTTCATCCCAGTCGGATTGATTCACGCGAGTTCCATCCCTTTCACAGTTCACTTGTTCGAACGTCAGCCTTTGATGCCGCTGGAAGCGATGCCTTCCAGCATGTTCTTCTGGAAGATCACGAAAAGCAGGATCATCGGGATGCTGGCCAGAAGAGACCCGGCCATCAAAACGGGGTAGTTCGTCAGGAACTGCCCCTGCAGAGTGGCGAGGCCTGCTGACAGAGGCATCTTCTCGGGATCGTTGTTCACCACCAGTGGCCACAGCAGATCGTTCCACGACCAGATGGCCGTGAGGATCCCGAGCGCCAGCATCCCGTTCTTCGCAAGCGGAAGCATGACGCGCCAGAAGACCTGGAACGGGTTCGCTCCGTCGAGCCTGGCGGCATCGTCCAACTCCTGCGGCAGCTGCATGAAGAACTGACGCATCAGGAACGTACCGAACGCGCTGAAGATACCCGGGAGGGCCAGGGCGGCCACCGTGTTCAGCAGGCCGAGAGACTGCATGATCTCGTACTGGGAGAGCAGAAAGAGCTGCGAGGGGATCATCAAGACGGAGAGGAACAGGATGAAGATGGCGTTCTTTCCGGGGAATTGGAGCCTCGCGAATGCGTAACCGGCGGCAGCGCAGAAGAACACCTGGCCAACCGTGCGGGCGACTGTCATCGCGACCGTGTTGAAGAATTGCTCACCGAACGGCAAGGACTGGAACACACTCACGTAGTTGTTCCATTCGAACGTCGGGAGCAGCTTCGGGGGCAGCGCCGTCGCATCCGCATAGGTCTTCAGAGAGGTGGAGAATTCCCAGAAGAACGGCACGACCATCACGATGGCGCCGACGATCAGGATGACGTGAACGAAAGTGTTCCCGTTCGACGATCGTTTCACCGAACGCTGTGGCCGAGCCAACCGAGCGACATCAGCCATAGTGGACCCACCTCTTCTGGACGCGGAACTGGAACAGGGTGATGATCAGGATCAGTGCGAGGAGAACGAAGGCGATGGCGGCCGCGTACCCGCCCTGACCCTGGATGATTCCCTTCTGATAGAAGAGGAAGACCACCGTCTCCGATTTCGCGAGCGCAGGGCTGTCCTTGCCGATCATCAGATAGATCAGGTCGAACGCCTGGAGCGAGTTGATCACCGTGATCACCGTCACGAAGAACGTCGTCGGCGTCAGAAGGGGAATCGTAATCCGGAAGAATTGGCGGATCTTCCCAGCCCCGTCGATGGACGCTGCTTCGTAGTAGTCGGACGGAATCGACTGCATCCCCGCGAGGAACAGCACCATGTTGTAACCGACGGAACTCCAGATCGAGACGATGCCGATCGCGTAGATCGCGGTGCTCGAATCGGACAGCCAGTGCTGACCTTCGATGCCGAACAATCCCAGGAACCAGTTGATCAGGCCGTAGTCGCCGTTGTACAACAGTCGCCAGATCAGACCGATCGCGGCGGGCAGCGTCACCACGGGCAGGAAGTACAGCGTGCGGTAGACGCTGACGCCCCGCAGACCCTTGCGGTTGAGCAGCGCCGCCAGCCCGATCGACAGCGGCACACTGATCAGCGTCATCGCCGTGAAGATGAACGTGTTGATCAGCGATTGCCCGAGTTCAGGGTCCTGAAAGACCTGCAGATAGTTCGTCAGGCCGCTCCAGGTGTGCCCGCCGAACGATCCCCACGTGGTGAAGGAGAAGAAGAAGGTCTGGAACGTCGGCCAGATGGAGAAGACGCCCAACCCGATCGCTGTCGGTGCGATGAGGATGAATGCCCAGAAGGTCTCCCCCTTGCGGAGAGCGTTCCTCTTCTTCCGAGGTCCGTCCGGGCGGAGCACCGGCGTCGTGGGCCGGTGCTCCGGTGCCGTGACGAGTGTTTCCGTCATACGGCGTCACGCCCTATTTCTGTTCCGCGGCGAGTGCCGTGTTCATCATCGCGGTGACGTTCTTGGCGGCGGTCTCCACAGACTCGTCACCGGTCCACGCCTTGTCGAACTCCTTGGTCGCGGCGTCCTGCCAGACAGCGGTGTTGAGCGAAGCAGGGTAGGCCGTCGCCGTCTTCAGCGCGTCGACGAAGACACTGAGGTTGTAGTTGGGCAACGACTTCGCCCAGACTTCCGCGGTGCCGTTGTACGCCGGGATGACGGTGCCGGTCTCAGCCTGGATATCAGCCGCCCGCTTGGACCCGAGGAACTTCAGGAAGGCCCAGGCCTGGTCGGGGTGCGCCGTCTTGGCAGACATAACGTTTGCCAGTCCGTTGGTGACACCGCCGGCCTGTGAACCCTTGGGCATCGGCGCGACCTGCGCGTTCGCCTTCGCGTACGGCACACCGTTGAACTGTGTCGCCGCCCACGACCCCTCGTAGATCATCGCGACCTTGCCCGACTGGAACATCGTGTCCGGGTCGGTGTCCGTCATCTGCTGGAGGGTCGGCGAGACCTTGTACTTGTTGATCAGGTCGACCCAGAACTGCACGCCCGCGATCGCTTCGGGCGTGTCGTAGCCGGACTTCTTCTTGTCCGGCGAAATGACGTAGCCTCCGGCCTGGGGAATCGTCGAATAGTAGCTCTGCTGTGCCGCATCCTGTGCTGCGATGCCATACACGCCCTTCGCCGGATCGGTCAGCTTCTTCGCCGCCGTGATGAGATCCTGCTGCGTCCAGTCCGCCGTCGGCACGGGAACTCCCGCGTCCGCGAAGAGTTTCTTGTTGTACCAGAGGCCGATCGCATCGACATCCTTGGGGATGCCGAATACCTTGCCGTCCCAGCTGTCCGCCTTGACCTGAGCCTGCACGTAGTTGCTCATGTCCATCTTGTCTGCGTCGATGCGGTTCTGCAGCGACGCGATCGCGCCGCCGTTCGCGTAGTTCGGCAGGTTTGCATCGTTCATCCAGAACACGTCGGGCGCACTCCCGCCGGTGGCGGCCGTCTGGAGTTTCGTCCAGTAGGTGTCCCACGGCGTGACCTGGATCTTCACCTGGATGTTCGGGTTCTGCTTCTCGAACTCGTCCACGATCTTCTGCATGGCGGGCTTCTGCGGCGCATCCCAGATCGCATAGCTCAGCGTGACCTTGTCGGAACCTGCGTTCCCGGAGCATCCGGCCAGGGCGAGCGAGACGGATGCCGCGGCGGCCAGCACGACCACGATTCGCCTTCGGGCAGAGCGGCTACGCATTGGATGCTCGGGGTTCGAAAGTTTCATGATCTTGAGGTCTCCTTTGATTCGCAAGAGGGCGCCAGCGAGCCGCGCGGGTCTCTCTGAAATGAGAGCCCGACACGACGATGGGCGGCTGTTCGGGTAATCCTGAGGTGCGCCGACAAACGTTGGCAAGCGATTTTGCCTAAACACTCAGTTCATGTGATCACTTCGATGTTCAAAGCGCGCAGTCCAATTGAGCGATCTCGCACATTCCGTTGCGCCGCCAGCGACGGGTGTCAAAGACTGTTGCCACATCCACCGTCGGCAAGGAGAACGCAGTGTGAACAATCCGCTCGCCGACATCGCGCTTCGTGACTTTCGCCCACGCCCCGCCGTTCGTCTCGCCGCACATCACCCTGCACGTGCGACGGCACCCGTGGTGGACATCCACAACCATCTCGGCCGCTGGCATGACGGCGACTGGCGCGTGGCCGACATCCCGGCACTGGTCGGACTCATGGACGACTGCAATGTCGCAACCATCGTCAATCTCGACGGCTGCTGGTCTGATGAACTCGAGCTGAACCTCGACCGGTACGACCGGCAGTATCCGGGTCGCTTCCTGACGTTCGCGCGACTGGACTGGACGGACACCGCCACGGCGGGCTGGCCTGAACGCTTCGCCGCGTCCATCCGCGACTCCGCTCGCCGGGGGGCGAAAGGTCTGAAGCTGTGGAAAGACATCGGCCTTCGTGTGCGCGATGAGAACGGCGAGCTCATTTTCCTCGACGACACCAGGCTGGAGCCGGTCTGGACCGCGATCGCCGAATGCGGGCTGCCCGTTCTGGTTCACACCGCGGACCCTGCTGCGTTCTTCGAGCCCCTCGACGAGACGAACGAGCGCTTGGAGGAATTGCTCGAGCACCCGGATTGGCACTTCTACGGCCCCGACGTGCCGACCCTCTCGCGTCTTTTGAGCGCTCTCGAGAACGTGGTCGCCGCGCATCCTTCGATCACCTTCATCGGAGCCCACGTCGGCTGCTACGCAGAGGACCTCGACTGGGTGGACCGGATGCTGACCGACTACTCGAACTTCTTCATCGACATCGCCGCGCGGATCGCAGAGTTGGGCCGTCAGCCCCGCCGAGCGAAACAGCTGATCGAACGTCACCCTTCCCGGGTGCTTCTCGGAAGCGACGTCTCACCGCCGACCGCAGAGGCCTACGCCACGTACTTCCGGTTTCTGGAGACGGCCGACGAGTATTTCCCCTACACGAATGAGGATCCACCTGACACCGGTCGCTGGAACATCTCCGCTCTCGACCTGAACGAGGCTCAGATCGAGGCTGTCGAGGGCGGCAACGCGCGAGCGCTCCTCGCCGAACAACTCGTGTCCGGGACTCCGCACGGTGTCGGAGTGGACGTCTAGAGGAACAGCGAGCGACGGCGAGTCTCAGCGGATCCGAGGTCAGGCTTTCGACGTCAGCCAGTCGGCGGCGATCCATTCTGCGACCGCGTCGGTGTCGTGGTGATCGAGCACTCCGGTGGCGATCGCCTTCAGCTCCGGCACCGCGTTCGCTATCGCGTAGCCCTCGTCGGCGATCGTGAACATCGGGACATCGTTGTGGCTGTCGCCGAAGACGACGATCCGGTCGGCTGCGAGTCTGGCGGCGAGTCGGGTGATCGCTGCCGCTTTCGTCCCGTCGGGGCTATGGAACTCGAACCAGTCCAAGCCCGGGGTGTGCGCATCCTCGCTGAGGAAGTGCGCCGCAAGATCGAGCACGGGCGCCAGACCCGACCTGTAGGCGACGAGCGCCGGCCGCGGCGCGAGCGTCGCGACGTAGAACACCGAGCGGTGATCTGCCGGGTCGTCCGGCGTGATCGGCCGGAGTCGTCTGTCCCCTTCGCGGTAACCGACGAACCGCGCCGTGCCCGGTGTCATACCCGAGGGATCCCAGCGCAGCCAGTCCCGGCCGTCCTCGAATGTGTGGAGGATCGGCTGCACGCCGTCATGGCGCTCGCTCTCCGCGACCGCGTGTTCGACGACTTCTGCCGGTAGCAGCCGCACGTCGATAGGCACGCCCGTCTCCGCGTCGGCGACGATCGTGCCGCCGTAAGTGATGACCGGCAACGCGATGCGGAGCGATTCTGTGGCCTTCCGCGAGGATGCGAAGGAGCGGGCGGTCGCATAGGTGATGAGTCCGCCCTCGGCGATGACCTCGTTCAGCAACGCTGCTGAACGCGCACTGACGGAGTCGTCTGACCGCAGAAGCGTTCCGTCGAGGTCCGAGACGTAGAGCGTCCGCCCCGTTTCGCGAGTATCCATAAGGCTCCCCCTCTGATCGACCAGTAAACACCTCGCCTCAATGTGTTGTCGTCCAGGCGTTGCAGTCGGATTTGAGAATCGATGGAGGCGTGCAATCACTCAGACGGCAGTCGAGCCAATTCTCCGAGTCCAATCACCGCCGCAACAGGTTTGAGCAGCGCGATCTCCCCACATCGGTAATCTGCCCCACGTCGGAGCCGCGCGGCGAGGTCCGGCCGAAGCTTCCGTCATCCCCGAATGTTGGTCGATCACGTGCCGGCCATAAGCCAATCCTCGAAGCGCCGACGTCGTCGAACTCACGCCGCAGGTACTTCGGAGCCTGCACACGCCACGCCTCCGTGACGAGTTCGGCGAGATGGTCCTCCTCGATGCCGGCCATGCGGAATGCGACCTTCGGCTCGCCCCAAGGGGTCGTGGTGCGCAGGAACACGTTGGGCGCCATTTCGACAAGGGCGAGCGCGTCCAGGCTGTCGGCGACCTTCACGCCGACGACGAGCTCGGTCGCAACTATCTCGCGTATGTCTGCGGGGATGCTCGGCCAAGGATGGCACTCCCACGCATACAGCTTGCCGCGAACGAACCAAGCGGCACCGCCTGTCGTCGCGCGCTCCTCGCTACCGGGCAACCCAACGGCGGTCCGGCGCAGGTCGTCGAGGGTAGCCACACTGTGAGCCTATGGCGCACTACCGACATGAGGTCGCGAGCAGGTCCGTCTGCGTGAGTATCTCGGGCCTGAGAGGATGATGGACCCATGCCCGCTGTTCACCGTCCCGGCCTTCGGGTCGGCCCCGGACTCACGATCCCTGAGTCCGAGTTGGCTTGGCGGTTCTCGCGGTCATCGGGTCCCGGCGGGCAGGGTGTCAACACTGCCGACTCTCGGGCGGAACTCGTGTGGGATGTGTCAGGCTCCGCCGTTCTCTCGCCGTCCCAGCGGGAGAGACTCCTCGAGCGTCTGAGCAGTCGCCTCGTCGACGGAACGCTCGCGATCGCGGCATCCGAGCACCGCGCGCAATTGCGCAACAGGGAAGCTGCCCGCGCCCGGCTGGCCGAAATCGTGGCAGACGCCCTCCGGCCGCCAGAACCGTCGCGAAAACCGACGAGGCCGAGTCGCGGTGCCGAGCAACGGCGTTTGGACGCGAAGAAGCGGCGCACCGACGTCAAGCGACTGCGTCGCCCTCCTCACGACTGACCACGTGCTGGTGCAACCAACTCCGTAGCGGTGCAGGTGACCCCCTATGGGGCGGCACTAGTTTTAGGTATTTTGTGGCTTCGTCCGACGCTGGATACTGATGTGATCGAACGCAGTCACATGAGAAGACGCCAACCGCGCCGCACCCGAGCCGCCGAAAGCTGAACCGAAATGCCGACAACCGACACCATCACCGCCGACCCGAACGTCGCCGTCGCCGAAGACCTCTGTGGCTTCTTCGCCTCACCTCACCCGCACCTGTGGGAGTACACGAACGGGCATCTGGTGTGTGCGTACTGCGACTTCAAGCAGTCGCTCTCGTCGTAAGCGTTTGTCAAAGAACTCGACCGGCAAAAACGGGCTGAACAGTGTCTCTCGACAGCGCCGCGGAATCGTGTTCGCGATGGGAGATTGCACGTGTAGTGCCACGACGCATTGCTAGGAGAAACCCTCGGAGCCCATCGAGACAGGGTTCACGGGGCTTCACTATGGCGGTACCGGTGGGATTTGAACCCTGATTCGGGCGCCTGATGCCGTTGGTTCTGGTCGAACTTCCGCGGAAAATCAGCGAAGGAGCCCACTCGATCTCAGATGGTTGTAGTCAAATACAACAACCAGTGGAGGTGGAAGTTTGAATTCCGTCGTGATAACGTTAAATCGATTTACTGAATCATAAGAATCAGGTATCTATCAATGAAGATCACCGAGATCGAGATCCGCGCCTGCAGAGATCCTCTGAGCGTGAGGGCGCGGTATTAGACCTGGCCATCTGGTCGCCGGCACACTGACAAACGGTTAGGCCCCCTGTCGACGGCGACCAGATGGTCAGCAACGCTACCGTGTTGGGGGTGCGGAGGTCGACTTTCGAAGGATGAGCTCGGGTGCCGGTGAATCTATCGTGGCGTGCGAGACGGTGCCGGAGCCGTTGGAAAGTGCAGTCACGGCCGAGGTCCCCAGGCGCCGGAGGGGCATCCTGACGGTCGTGATCGGCGGCCATGTCGCGTCGGCGTACCACACATCGTGGAGGGCGACGATGGAGATGTCGGAGGGAACGCGCAGTCCGTGTGCGTGGATCTCTGCGAGTACGCCGAGTGCCGCGTTGAGGTTGGCAACCACGAGTCCGGATGGCATCGGCCCCCGCTCGAGAAGGTCGCGCACCGCCTCGCGGCCGTCCTCTCCCGCATAGCCGCGGTCGGTCATCCAGGTTTCGCGAACGGCGAGGCCCGCGTCATGCATTGCAGCCCGGAAGCCGGCCTGTCGGCGGATGCCTGTTGCGCTTCCGACCGGGCTGCCCACGAACCCGATCCTGGTGTGACCAAGTGCGATCAGGTGTTCGACCGCTTTTGCGATACCCGCTCCATCGTCGAGGACGATCGTGCTCACCGGTCCGTCGGAAACTGAGTTGATCAACACGAGCGACGTACCAGGGACGATAAGCGCCTCCACGTCCGCCGGGGTGGTGCCGTCTGGTGGCTGCAGGATCGCACCGTCGATCCGGCCTTCGCCGACAAGGCCCCGAAGCCACCCGCGGTCCTCGTCGAGGCGTTCGGCGCGTCCGAGCACGATGGCGAGGTCTCTCGACGCCGCTTCCTCCTCGACACCCCGAGTGAGCTCTGCGAACACGGCGCTCGTGATGTCGGGCACGATGAGCGCGATTGTCCGCGTACGCGATGTCCTCAGCGATTTCGCTGCGTAGTTCGGGATGTAGTTGAGCTCCCGCGCCGCGGTGACGACCCGCTCGCGTGTTTCAGCAGATACTCGCAGGGCCGTATCGCCGGAGAGGATGCGCGAAACGGCGCCGGGAGAAACTCCGGCGCGCGCCGCGACATCACGCATCCTGACCATGACCAAATCACACCCTTACTGACGAAGGCCTGTACCGAGTTGCACGACCTCGTTGGTCTCCATCGACCGATAGAGCGCGTCGACGAGCTCGATCGTTCTCACGTTATCAGCGACGGAACTGCGCGGCTCGGCACCCGATCGGATCGCCTCGAACACCGAACCCATCGACCCGATGAACGCGTTCGGAAACCACCGCTGGGTCACGGGGTAGGGGATCCAGCCGTCGGTGCCGACTATCGAGCTGGTGACGTCGAGTGTGTCTGGGCGGCCGTTCGGGTAGTCGTACAGCAGGCCGAGCGTGCCCCTGATTGCTCCGTGTGAGCCTTCGATGCGGAACTCGGCGTAATTGTCACCGCCGCTGTTGGTGTGGTTTGCATGAACCAGGGCTGAGGCGCCGTTGGCGAAGGTGTACATGCTCATCGTGCGCGTCTCCCCAACGGGGAACTGCCCTGGCTTGCGACCGGCAACCGCGTAGACGGATGACGGCTCGCCCATGAACCAACGGACCGCGTCGTGATAGTGGATCGAATGGACCATGATCTCGAGCCGTTCCATAGAACGAGCCCACTCCCATTGCGTCCAGTCGGTGTCGATGTTGACGATGATCGAAAACGAGGTGAGCGATCCGAGCCAGCCCAGTTCGATCATCCGGTGGGCGGCGGCGATGCCCTCGTCGAACCGCATCTGTTGGTTGACCGCAGCTACGAGCCCGGACCGTTCCGCCAACGAGGCGAGTTCGCGTGCCGTGACCGGGTTGTCGGCGAACGGTTTCTGCGCGAGCACGTGCTTGCCCGCCGCGATAGCGGCAGAAAAGATCGGCGGCTGGGCGCTGACCGGGACCGCGATATCGACGACGACGGCATCACTGGCCAATAAGTCCTCGAGCGTTGCGAAGACCCGCGGAATGCCGTGGCGATCAGCCACCCGCTGCGCCCTATCGAGATCGGTGTCAGTGATTCCGATCACCTCGAGCCCAGCGATCGCATAGGCGGGCAGGTGGGCACCGTCTACGATGCCGCCGGCGCCGACGATCGCGATCGGTTGGCGATCCTCCGCCGGGATTTCAAGGCGGCAGTAGTCCGAGACGTCGGCGAAGAGGTCGATCATGCTGAAGCCTTCGCAACGAGGGGGTCACGATACTTGACGGTCTGGAGGTGTTCGCAATAGAGCACCAGTTGTTCGTCGTCGGCACGAAACACTTCGTACGAGACGACGAACAGGCCCATGTCGTCGTATTTCGGCTCCTTGCGAAGCAGAGTGCGCATCGTGTAAATGGTGTCGCCGACGAAGACCGGCTTGATGAACCGCAGCCGGTCGTACCCGTAGCTGAACGTGTTCACGTTGTTGTGTGCCATCAGGCCCATGCCGTAGCTGAAGACGAGTGCGCCCGGGACGATCCTCTTGCCGAAATGGCCTTCTTCACGCGCGAAGATGTCATCGGCAACGTACGGGTGGAGGTCGACGAGGAGGCTCGAGAACAGCATCATCTCGCCCTCTGAGATCGTGCGTCGAATGGAGCGATCGACCTCGCCGACTTCGTAGTCCTCGTAGAGCTGGACGTCTTGATTCCAGACCGGTACGGCGTTTCGGGCGGCGGGGTCGGTGTTCGGATTCTTCACTGGGTTCAGCCTTTCTCTGAGAACTCGGCGCGGATCGCGGCGGTGTGCTCGCCGAGCCTTGGCGCGCCCTTGCGGTGCTTGATCGGGTGCCCGTCGAAGCGCACCGGTGTCCGGGTCGTCTGGATGGCGACCGGGGCGCCGCCCGCGGCGTTCGGTCGTTCGGTCTCTTGAGCCATGTCGAGCGCCATGAAGCCGGGGTGCGAGACGAGTTCGGGCAGGCTGAGCACCGGAGCGCACCAGATATCGGCGGCATCGAGGATGCAGAGCCAGTGCTCGGTCGACTGCGTCGCCAAATGAGCTGCGAGTACTTGGGTGATTGCTGCCTGGTCGGTCCACCAGCTTTCGGGATCGGCGTACTCGTGGAGATCGAGACCGACGAGTGTTCCGAGTTCGGGCACCGGTGTCATTGCGATCGCGAGGTACCCGTTGGAGGTGGGATATACGCCATAAGGCGCTGGCAGGAACGCGTGCGCGGTGTTCTTCGCTCCGCGTCGAACCTCGATCGACGAATCCCCGAGGCGCGAACTCAACAGTTCGAACTGAAGGTCGAGCAGCGACTCCAACAGGCTCGTGTCGACGCGACCGCCGACACCCGTACGTTCACGTCGAAGCAGCGCGGCCGTGACACCGCTGGCCAGGTGGATGGATGCCATCACATCCGCGAGCGCGATACCTACTGGAACCGGCGGGTCGTCGGAGCTGCCGTTGAGCCAGGGAAGCCCCGATAGAGACTGGGCGAGCAGATCCTGCCCCGGCCGATCCTTCCACGGGCCCTGGTCCCCGTACCCGCTCACGCTTGCGTACACGACGCGCGGGTTCACAGCGGCGACGGCCTCATAGCCGAAGCCCAGGCGTTCCATGATTCCCGGCCGGAAGTTCTGTACGATCACGTCGGCCTTGGCTACGAGCGCACGAATTCCTTCAAGGTCGTCCTCATTCTTGAGGTCGGCGGCATAGCTTTCCTTGTTCCGGTTGGTGATGTGGAAGGAGAGGGTGTCGCCGTCCTCCACGATGCCGGCGAACGCGAGACGGCGACCGATGTCGCCGCTTTGAGGACGCTCGATCTTGATCACGCGGGCGCCCAGGTCGCCGAGGCGCATCGCCGCCATGGGCCCGGAGAGGAACTGGCTGAAGTCGAGTACGAGCATCCCGTCGAGGGGAAGCGCCGGCTGTGTCATGCGATGTCCAAGTTGTAGGCGCGGATGGCAGTGCGGTAGAAGATGTCGTCCTGTTCGTCAGGGCTGTAGCGGCCGATCACTTCGCGCTGCGCGAGCCAGACACCCTGGAAGTCGCCGGCCAGCGTGGACACGGGCCAGTCACTGCCGAGCATCATGCGATCGGAACCGAAAGACGCGAGGGCGTGGTCGACGTAGGGCTTCCAGTCCTGCCACGTCCAGTTGGCGGCGGAGGCGGTGTTCAGGCCGGAGATCTTCACATTCACGTTCGGTCGGCGGGCGGCGTCAGCGAGCAGCGACGCCCATGGCTCCCAGCCCTTATCCGCGATTGCCGGCTTTGCGAGGTGGTCGATCACGATCGTGAGATCCGGATGCCGGTCTGCGAGCTCGGCGACGGTCTCCAGGTGCTCCGGAACCACGCTGACCACGTCGAGAGCCAGCGAATGCTTCGGAAGCGCATTGATCGTCGCCTCCACGTCGTCGCGCAGCAGCCAGCGCGGGTCTGCATAGGTGTGGTTCAGCACGCGGACGCCGCAGACGGCCGGGGACTCAGCGTACAACTCGAGCGCTGCCGTCGCTTCGGCTTCGCGGTCGAGCGGCACCCAGGCCACGACGCCCTTGACCACCGGGACGCGCGCAGCGACACTCAGCATGTAGAAGGTGTCGTCATAGGTGTCAGTGGCCTGCACAAGAACGGTGTCGGTGATTCCAGCCGCGGCTACGTCGTCAGCGACATCCTCCGGGCCGAAGTCCGCATCGAGCGGCGCTCCGAAGGCGTCCAGCCATTCGTAGCGGCGCTCCGACGGTTTCCAGAGGTGCTGGTGAGTGTCGATCATGCGTGCCGGTTGATAAAGCGCGCTCATTGTTGTCTCTCCTTGCTGTGGGTACTGACCAGGTAACAATGCACAAAGGCGAGAACGATCTCGCCCCGTTGATTTCGGACTTCGACGGTCTCCTCGACGATGCCGAACTCGTCCGGGCGCTTCGGATACGGGCGGGTTGCCGTGATGGCGCTGCGCGACGTGATGGTGTCGCCGATGTGGACGGGTTTCACGAATCGGACACGGTCGTATCCGTAGCTCACGGCGTTCTCATCGACTTCCCCGGCGAGCAATCCGACCGCGATCGACAGGATGAGAGTGCCGTGTGCGATCCGCTGACCCCCGGGAAGTGTCTTCGCGAACTCGGCATCCATGTGGTGGGGGTAGAAATCTCCGGATTGCCCCGCGTGCAACACGATGTCAGCTTCTGTGACGGTCCGCCCTCGGCTGCGTCGCGCCGTTCCCAACTCGAACATTTCCATGATGGTCATCGGATGTCCTCCCTCAGGTGCACTCCCGGAAGACGTTCGATACGGTCGAGGACTGTGTCGTCGACTTTGCGGGCAATGATGGCGTCGCGCACGATGTGCGACAACGCGAATTGGAGATCGGGCCAGCCCAGGACACGGGGTCGCACCCATGCGTTCTCCAGCGTCCTGAGCGTGTTCCGGAAGAACCCGTGGGTGAGCTGGTTGGTTCGATCGCTCTTCCACGCCCGAAGGTTTCCGGGCTGCCCGCCGCCGATGGTGTACTCGTTCGATTGCAGTTCGGATCCGGCGAGTGCGGCGGCGACGGCAATGGCCTGCTCCGGGTGGGCGCTCGACGCGGACACTGCAATACCCGCACCTCCCAGCGTGGAACCGGTTGCTCGGCCGTCGAACGAAGTGATGTCGTCGTAGGCGAGTAGACGTCGTCGGAACCCGCTACGTGAGTAGTTCGAGTATCCGTAAAGCCCGATGCCGACGCTGTAATCGTCGCCGTCGATGAGCGCTTCGGCCACATCGATAGGATTCGCATCGGCACACCACCCGGGCACGGAGTCAGCCAGCCGGATCATGAATTCGAGCACGTCTCCGGCGGCCGCGCGATCGACGAATCGCTTCCGGGTGGCCAGAGGTTCGCCCCATTGAGCGAGCAGTGTTGCGAACGTGCTGAACGCATCCACCGGCTTCCACGGCCACAGCAGCTTGCCCCGCCTGGCGAGCTCGAGCACATCCGACCAATATGTGGGGCCCCCGTCGCACAGGTCCGGCCGGAACGCGCTCACCTGCGCAGCTGCGTCGATCGCGAAGGCCCACTGCGCCTCGTGGTATTTGTACGAGTCGTGGGACGCGCCGACGCTCTCGAGCTCCAGCGCCTCGTTCTGAGGGGAATCGGTGAGAGGGAGGAGAGCTCCGGCTGCGACCGCATCCGCAACGTGGGGGTGGTCGATGACCATCAGGTCGAAGCCCGGGGCGAAATCGGCGATGTGCTGGTCACCGAAGGCGAGCAGTGAGCGTGCCTCCCACTCGATTACCACATTGTGGTGGTCGAGGAGCTGCAGTCCGGACCGGCGGAGCCCGCCAACGCCACGTGGGTGATCCCACGTCATTCCTTTGAGCACCAGCGGAGGTGCGATCGTCGACTTCATCGTCATGAGAGGGACCTTACGTTAAATCGATTTACCATGTCAAGTCGAGATAGATAACGAAGCGGCCACAATCAGTCCAGGTGGAAGATCTCGGGAAGCTCTTTCCACCATTCGCCCTCGAGGCGGTCGTCGACCGGCCTCTGAAGGGGCATGCAGACCGCCCACCATTCCTGGGTCACCGGGTCTGCAGCCATCGAGGCCATGTCACGATCGAAGTCGCTGCCCGCGTACTCCATGTACGAGAACAAGAGCTCGCCGTATCGGTAGATCGAGTAGTTGACCACGTTGTTCGCTGACAGGCACGCGAGAACGCTCGGCCACACATGCGCATGTAGGCGCTCGTACTCCTCAACGCTCTCGGCGGGCAGTCCTATGACCGAGGCGATCCGTTTCATCAACGTTCCTTTCTGGCGGCTGACATCAGGTCGGCGAGCGCTTGCGGTGGCCCGTCCAACCATTCACCTTCCCACCCGACGCCCGGGAGGGTCGGTACGTGCACGAAACCGTCCGCATCGACTTCGCTGGGCCGGCGAACGGGATTCGAGTCGATGAGGGATTCGTAGTATGTGGTGTTGCTGATCGACATGCAGAGGTGGCGGTTGGCGATGCCTCCGCCATGCACCTCGGCACGCAGAAGGAAGGACTCCGCAAGGTGCGCTGTGCGCATCGCGCCGGTGAAGCCGCCGCGAAGGTGGGTTCCCGTTCGCACTGCTGCCGCGCATCCCGCAGCGATGAAATCGGCCGTCTTCATGTGGGCTCCTTCAGCGACTTCAGCGACGATCAGCGGCACGTCGACCCGCTCGGCGAGCCGCTGATAGGCCGTGACGCTGAATTCGCGCATCGGCTCCTCGTACCAGAGGTAGTCCGCAGAGCTGAGAGCCCTACCCAGGTAGGTGGCGTCGAGCAGGTCGAAACCGGCCGAGCCGTCGTACATGAGCGGCACCTCCGCGCCGACGTGCTCACGCAGCGCTTCGGCGAGGCGGGCGTCTCGCCGTACATCCCCCCACGCGTGGAGCTTGATCGCCGAATATCCGAGTCCAAGGCACTGGTCGGCGACAGCGAGATACTCTTCGATCGAACCGAAGGTCACTGTCGACGCGTAAGCCGGCAATGATTCGCGGAATGAACCCAGCAGCTTGTAGACCGGCAGACCGACATCCTTTCCAGCGAGGTCCCACAGCGCGACGTCGACGACACCCTGCACCCAGACGGGGAACCGCTCGATCCTGTCGAGCTCCCAGACACGGTGCCACAGGAACTCGCGTGCGATCGGGTCCTGGCCGAGCAGTTCCCCGCATAGCCTTCGGTCGACGACATCCTGGAGGATCGCGCCGCGCAGGGTGAACCCCAGCCCTGCCACCCCTTCATCAGTGCGGATGACAAGCCAGGCACCGTCGAGTTCCGGCTCGGATCCTGGCAGGCCGTCGCGCCAGATGAACGCGGGGCTGTGGGCCGGGATGGTGACGCGCACGACGTCGACTGCAGTGATCTTCACAGAGAATGCTCCGATCAGCTCTTGACGGATCCGGCAAGTACGCCACGCACAAGCAGCTTCGACGACGCCAGGAAGACAATCAGGATCGGGATGCTCAGGATCAGACCCGCGAGCGCGATCTCCGGTCGCCCGATCACGCTCTGCTCGGCCCCGTTGCCCGGGTTCAGTGCGGGCGTGGAGCTGAACAGCACGCCGAGTCCGACCGGGAGGGTGAAGTTGCTGGCGGAACCGAGGAGAACGTAAGGGAGGAAGTAGTTCACCCACGTCGCGCTGAAGCTGAAGAATGCGAGCATCCCGAGCAGCCCTTTGGACAGGGGCAGGGCGACCCTGAAGAACGTCGCGAACTCCCCCGCGCCGTCCACGCGCGCAGCCTCGTACAGTTCAGTGGGAATCGAGGTCGTGAAATAGATGTACGCGAGGAAGACACCGAACGGGTAGAACGAACTGGTGAGGATGACTGCCGCGGGCGTGTCGAACAGTTGCAGGTTCGAGATCTCGATGAAGAGCGGGAGCACCAGCGCGACCGGTGGAATGATCATCGCGATCAGCGTGGTGACGAGCAGGGTCCGCTTGAACGGCAGTGCCGTCGCAGCGAGCGCGTACCCGGCGAGGATCGCGGTGATGCAGGAGATTCCGACGATCGCGACCGTGTACAGCACAGAGTTGAGGAGCCACTGCAGCACGACGCCGTCCTGGAAGGTGAGCAGGTGCTGCCACGCGACCCCGTAGTTGCCGAAATCGCCGAAGGAGAAGGGGTTGTCGTCGTTGAGCTGCGTGGCGGACTTCGATGGCGCGAGGAGCAGCCAGATCATGGGGATGATGCTGAAGAGGCTGTAGAGCACCAGCACCACCCATACGCCGGCGCGTCCCGCGTTTCCGGCTGGGGTTCGCTTCTGTCTTTCCCTGGGCCGAGTTGTTGGCCGCTGGGCTGATGGGGCTTCGTCGAGGATGGTGGTTGTCATTTCTCTTTCACTCCTACGCCGTCGAAGAAATCTGTGCGGAAGATGACGACGAGTGCGCCGACGAGGCAGACCAGAAGGAGCATGAGCGACAGGGCGGCTGCTCCGCCGAGGTTGTTCGACTGGAATGCGAAGGTGTAGCTGAGCTGGTTGAGCGACCAGTTCGAGGCCAGGCCGGGATACACCGACGCGGAGATGAGCTGCGGTTCGACGAACACCTGCAGGCCCGCAGCGAATACCAGGATGCCCATGTACACGAGGTATTTGCGGATCAGCGGCAGTTTGATCCGCCAGCCGATCTGCCAGGCATTCGCCCCGTCGATCCGCGCGGCCTCGAGGATGTCGTCAGAGATCGACTGCAGCGACCCGTACTGAACGACGATCCAGTTGCCGGCGCCCGTGAAGAAGGCCATCAACACGAAGATCCAGGCGAGGTTCTCAGCGCGCCAAATCTGGCCGCCCTGGGTGATGCCCAGTGCGTGGAGCACGTCGCGGTACGGGCTCAGGTTCGGCTCGAGAAGGAAGTACCAGACGAGAACGGACGTGGCGCCGGTGAGGGATGCGGGCACGATGTAGACGAGTCGGAGCGGGAGGTTCCAGCGGCCCTGCACAGTGTCAAGGAGGAGAGACATGAGAGCGACCACGATGAGCATCAGTGGCACGTAGAGGAGCAGGAAGATACCGACATTGACGAGTGCGGGCAGGAAACGGAAGTCCTGCAGGACGTTCAGAGAGTTGAGGATGCCGCCGTCGGGGTTGATAGGGGTCGCTTTTACTGAGGTGGTGGCCGATACGACAATCGGAACGACACCGAACGCCACGAGCAGCACGAGGTACGGCGTGAACATGATCGCCCCGGCGAGGAGGCTCTTCTTCGTTGCTTTCGAGCGCGACACTGCGACCCTTTCGTTGAGGTAGAACTGTGCGGCGCCGGGAGCCCGACCCCCCGGCGCCGCACGGTCGATCTATTCGGTGACGACCTTGTACCCGGACTGCGGGGCGAGTTGCTGCAGCGAGGTTGCGAAATCATTCAGCGCGGTTTCGAGGGACTTTCCGCTGTTGATGTCCGCCTGCAGCTTCGTCCCGACCTGAGCCTCGAACGCGAAGCGGACTGGGCGGTTGACCTGGTCGATCTTCGGCGCCTGCTCCGACATCGGCGTGTAGACGTTGCTCGCGTAGTAGGGGTCGGCCGCGATGCGCGTCTCCCACAGCTTGTTCGCCGGTCCGTAGGCCGGGAACGTCGGTGACGGGGTGGTCGCCGCAGCCGATGTGGTCAGCCATACCGCCGCGTCGGCGGCAGCCTGCGGGAATTTCGAGTGCGAGGAGACCGTGAAGACTCCGCCGCCCCACGCGCCGGACGTGTTCGTGTCTGCGCCATCCCATTTCGGCTGCGGAGCAGCGGCGATCTCGCCGGCCGGAACGCCCCACGACGTCGGCGCCTTGATGACGAAGTCACCGAACCACGACGGGCCAAGCGTCATCGCCACCTTGTCCTTCTTGGCGACGTTCTTGATGAATCCAGCGTCGAAGCTCGAGCGCTTGTCTAGAACCCCCGCATCGAGAAGGGGCTGGGCCAGTTGCGCGACTCGCGTGCACTCCGGAGCGTTCGGGGCGATCCGCACGGTGTTCTTCGAGGGGAGTGCCGACAGCGGGCACGAACTGGACTGAAGGAACGATGCCCAGTAGTTCTCGTCGCCGATCGCGCCTGCGGAGTATCCCGTGCCCTTCAGCTTCATCGCGGTGGCCGCGAATTCGTCCATTGTTGTCGGCACCGTCAGGCCGAGCTGTTTGAAGATCTTGGTGTTGTACCAGAGCACCGTCTGGGCCAGATCGTTCTTCAGGCAGTAGAACTTTCCGTTGAACTTGCAGTAGTCGTTTGCGACGCCGAAGCCGTCCATGACCTTCTTCGAGACCAGGTGGGTCAGGTCGGCTGCATAGCCGTTGCTGGGATCGACGAACTGCGCCGTGTCCGAGGCCGTGCCGAAGATCACGTCGGGCCAACCGCTCTTGGTCTGGTTGTGGAGGGCGATTTTGGTCTGCGCGTCGGCCTGGGCGATGACCTCGATCTTGATGTCCTCTTTGCCTGCCATGAGCTTCTTGTAAGCCTGGGCCTGTGGGACACGCGGCGTGTCCACCCAGAGCAGGAGGCTCGGCTTGGCGCCGCTTGTTCCTGAGGTTGTCGTCGGTGCGCACGCCGCGAGGCTTAAAGCCAGGATCGCAACGAGCCCGATGGCCAGTTTCTTCATAGGTGCTCCCGTTCGTGCTGTGAAGGAACGAAAGAAAGCACCTTCGCTCCGATTCGTAATACTACATGATTTCTCGAAATCCTATAGTCTTTTGTTTATCGACCGATCGTGAGCGTAACTCTGCGATCTACGAATCGCGCGATAGCTTTGATGATGAGAAGTGAGACAGGAGACGCATTGGCTACCGATTTGGCCAGACGCACCGCAGCCGGCCCCCGCCGCCAGGTTTTGGCCGACGGCACCTACGGCGCGATCAAGGCGATGATCCTCGACCACGAGATCGCGCCAGGCGAACACGTCGGTATCGATGAGCTGGCCCGCGACCTGTCCGTTTCGCAGACGCCCGTGCGGGAAGCGCTCGCACGGCTCGAATCCGACGGGCTCGTGACGAAGATTCCCCTGCGCGGGTATGAAGCGACGAATCTTCTCTCGGTTCAGCAGTTCGACGAACTCTTCCACTTTCGCACTCTCATCGAGCCGTGGGCCGCTGCCGAGGCGTCTCATCGCAGCACCCGTCTCGAAATCGAAGCCATCAAAGCCGAACTCGATCGCGCCCAGCGCGGCTCGATCGATCCTGAGACAGCCACCTACGCTTCATTCATCGAACACGACACCCGGTTCCACACCCTGGTGGCGAAGGCTTCGGGCAATCCATTCGTTGAAGACGCTTTCATCCGAACTCACTGCCATCTCCACTTGTTCCGGGTGTACAAAGCGGCGATGAGCGAAGACCAAGACCGACGCAGCGACGCCAGCTTCGTGAGAAACATGTTCGAGGAGTATTACAGCGCAGGCAGGTTCCCGCTTGCGCTGACAGAGCACGCGGAGATCGCCGCTGCGATTGCAGGAGGCCGCGCTGACACGGCGCGCGATCTCATGCTCGACCACATCGAGTCATCCCGGCTCCGATTCATTCCGGCGGTCGAGGCGCTCAACGCACGAGGCTGACTACAGGACGCGGTGCCGATCCCACACCGCACGCAGTGATGCACCTGCAAGGAGTTCGGCAAGGACCGTGGATTCGCTCGACGCTCGCGCACGAGCGATCGCCAGGACCTCCTCCTCTTGCCGCTGTGGGATCACCACTGTTCCGTCGTCGTCCGCCATCACCAGATCGCCATCGCCGATCGAGACCCCTCCGATGGTGACCGCGGCGCGCGTCTCGATGATCCCCATTCGACGGCGGTAATCGATCGGGCGACGGGAACGCGAGAAGGCCGGAAAGCCCATCGCCGCGATCTTTTCCGTGTCACGCAGGTTTCCATCGGTGACCACGCCGAGCGCGCCGGCGCCGATCGCTGCTGCACTGAAAAGCTCCCCCAGAAGGCGGACTCATTGCTTTCTCCGGTTGCGATCACCACGACTTGTCCGGGTCCCAGTGAGTCGATGAATTCGATCGACGTACCGTATGGGTCGTTCGGCTCATCGTGCTCGCTCGGCCCGAACCGCGCTGTTGCCGCACGTCCGAAGGTGCGCGATCCGGCCACTAACGGGGCGAGGCGAGTCTCGAGCACTTGGGTTCGGAGTCCGCAGCTGTCAAGCGCATCGCTCACCATGGCCGTCGTCAGGCGAGCATCGCGTATCTGGTCTTCAAATTTCTTCATACGCCCTCCAGAGACAATCGATTTAACGACAAACATTGCAGTCGTCGAGTTGTTTCCTATAGCTTTAGCCAAAATCCTATAGCAATGCTGAGGATGTCACTACCGCACTGTTCGAACTACAAGGGGGTAGCTCATGAAGAACCATCCGCGCACTCGCGCATTGATCACCGCAGTGGGGCTTGTAACCGCACTGACCGCGATGGCTTTGGTGGGAGCCTCGCCCGCCATCGCCTCAAACGCAGTCCAGGTCACCTATTACGCTTCTCCGTCCGGATCTGGAACGGCATGTGCGAGCGCCCACCCGTGCTCGCTCGAGGGCGCTCGAGACCAGGTGCGCTTGGTCGACTCGAACATGACAGGCGACATCGTCGTGAAGCTCGAAACCGGCACCTATCTGGTTGGTTCGACCTTTCAGCTGGCCGAGAGCGGAACAATCCACGACTCCGGGACGAACGGTTTCACCATCCGCTATGAAGCGGATGCCGGAGCCACCCCGTTATTCAGTGGCGAACGATCAATCACGAATTTCACGGTCTCCAGCGGAACCGGGACGTCGACGATCTATCAGGCGTCACTTCCCTCCGCCGATTTTCCGTCGAACTTCAATTCGCGCGACCTGTACGTGAACGGAGTGCGAGCGATCCGGGCGCGTTCCAGTATCAATCCCGCCGGATTCTCTGTCGGTGACGATATCAACACCCCGGCCTGGACCGTTGCGACGACCGGCGAGTTCACTGGCATCGCATCATGGTCGAATCAGAGTGACATGGAGATCGTCAGCCAGCACTCGTGGAAGCTCAACCGCTACGAGATCTCCTCGATAAGTGGTTCTACGGCCACGATGGCGACGGCAGGTTGGACTGACGCGTTCACGCAGGCCGGGTACCACCCCGACAACTCAGGAGTCTCCTGGGTGGAGAACGCGAAAGCCTTCCTCGACGCTCCCGGTGAGTGGTATCTGGACCGAACCGCGCACACGTTGTACTACATGCCTCGGGCAGGCGAGAACCTGTCCACGGCGAATGTGGACTTCGGCGGCACGCCCGAGCTCGTCGACGGCGCTGGCTCCTCCGCGACCCCCCTGCACAACGTGACGTTCGACGGCATCACCTTCGAATACGACAGCTGGATCGGTCCGAACGACGGAAGCGGTTACGCCGACTTCCAGTCGGGTGCGATCTATCACGCCCCTGGTGACTGGGCGAACGCGAACTACGAGACACCAGCCGGCGTCAGCTTCGAATACGCCGCCTACGTCACTGTGAAGAACTGCACATTCAGCCACATGTCGAACGCGGCAGTCTCCTTCGGCGCCGGCGTGAAGGACAGCCGGATCGACTCCAATGCATTCAGTGACATCGGTGGCAACGGTATCGATCTCGGAGGAATCACTGTCGCTGACCACACCCCAACGGATGCGGCGGCAATTACTCGGAACGACACCGTCTCGAACAACACGATCACCACCGTGGGAGCTGCCTACTACGACAACTCGGCGATCGCCGTCGGCTACACCCAGGCGGCAGACATCGCCCACAACACCCTCCACAACCTGCCATACACCGGCATCACGCTCGGCTGGGGCTGGGGCTACGAAGACACACTCGGAGCCCCCATCCCCAAGAACAACCTTGTGCGCGGCAACCAGATCTACGACTTCAACAAGGCTCTCAACGACGGCGGCGGCATCTACACACTCGGCGACCAGCCCGGAACCATGGTCGTCGACAATTACATCTACGGCGACGTTCTCCAATACTCGAACCTCTACCGAGACAACGGTTCCGGCTTCATCACGGACACAAACAATGTGGTGAGCAAAGTCGGTACGAGCATGAACACGTGGTATTTCACCAACGTCGGGAGCGGCGGATACTGGAACGCACACGACAACGTCAGCCAGGGGAACTACTTCTCAGCCGGCATGACGAACAGCGGAGCCAGCGGCCAGAACACGGTCGGATCCAACACCTCGGTAGCAATGTCGGGGGGCGTTTATCAATGGCCGACAGGAGCGTTGAACGTCATCGACCAGTCGGGTGTGGGCGGCGCGAATATCACCCCAGTCGGCGAAGTACCGCTCTCGCAGGGTAAGGCCGCGACCGCATCCTCGATGTACTCATCGACGTACGATGCGTCCAAGGCGGTGGATGGGGACTCGACCACGCGCTGGGCTCAGGCGAGCGGCGCCGCTGATCCCTCCTGGCTCCAGGTCGACCTCGGCGCCACGTATTCGATCACTCGAATCAATACAGCCGCGTACATGATGAGCGGGCACGGTATGAAATACAAGATCGAATCCTCCACCGATGGAACGACGTGGGCCGATTACGCCACCCATACCGCGCAGTACACGGCTCCAGCCGAAGACATGCCCGCCGGCCAGGTCCTGGCACGCTACGTGAGGATCACCTTCATCGACACGCAGCATCAGGGCGGGAGCATCTACCAGTTCGACGTCTACGGGACGAGCCCGCCACCGCTGTCTCAAGGAAAGACCGCGACCGCATCCTCGATCTATTCGTCGACATATGACGCATCCAAGGCGGTTGATGGCGACACGACCACACGGTGGGCGCAGGCGAGTGGGGCAGCAGACCCATCCTGGCTCGAGGTCGATCTCGGTGCGAACCATTCAGTGACGAGCATCACGACGCTCGCGTACCTGACCAACCCCGTCCGCTACAAGATCGAGTACTCGACGGACAACTCGTCCTGGACCAGCTTCGCCGACCACCAGGGTACAGACACCACGCCCGGAACGGATGCGGCGCCAGGCGGATCGGTGACAGCCAGGTACCTGAGAATCACCCTGACGAACACGCACAGCCAGGGAGGAAGCATCTACGAATTCGACGTCAACGGCACCTAGAAAGACGAGTAGGGAAGGACCTCGTGATCGCGAGATCGCGGGGTCCTTTTTCGCAGGCGGTTCCCAGTCACAGCATCACCTCGTTCCGGCACACCTGTGTGGTTCTTGTGTGGACGGCCATTAGGACGATCGACCACGATGATCCGAATGGAGAATCGAGCGATGACATCGGTGGCGGCCCCAATACGGCGCGCTGATGGTGCCGCTGACTGTTCTTACACTTTCGCGTCCTGAGGCGCCAGCGAACTCGATAGGACGCCGTATTCGCTTCGCACCCGAACCGTTGTGCCGGCTCGTTTGACCACGTCCCCATCGATGAGGAGCTTAGTGCCGCTCACAATTATGGCCTCTATTGCGATCGACCCGCCTTTGACCGTGAGCTCGCCGGTGACGACGTCGCCGCGCGCGCCCTGTGACCAGGTGCCCCATGCTGAACCCGTCGACCAGAAGGTACCTCCCTCTGGGGCGGCAAGATCGATCGTGAAAGTGCGGGATCTTCCGTTGTACTCAAAGCCGTTCCATGCGACGAATGCAGACCAGCTCGCCATTGCCCGCGAATAGTGGTGACCGCATTCTGCCTCGTTGAAAGGATTGCGGCGGAGGCCGTTGTAGCGCGACCGAATTGCGTCGATCACGGTTACCGCGTCTTCTCGGTTGCCATCTTGGATCATGCCGACGGCGGCGGTGTATTCGAATCCAGTCATGACCTCGCTGAAATAAGGAAAGGGACGCGATGGCCGCTTGCCTTCCTCGTAGGTGCACATCAGCAGGCCTGACTCGTCCCCGAGAACAAAGCTGCGCATGTGGTTGAAATGATCATGGAAATCGCGCCGGAAATTACGCTCGAAAATGGTGTTCAGAGTGGTTGCCACGTGGTCCGAGTCGAGAACTCCTCCGAGCCCCGCCAGACGCGACGCGTATTGGCCAACCAGTTGGTCGACGAGCACGCCATCGCCGAGTTGGAGGTCGGGGTCCTCCAGCGACCTGGAGCCCATGGTCGCATGACGCAAGCCGTTGGCAATGAAACCATCGGGCCCCACGGGACGGATCTCGTGTCGATAGTAAGAACCGGTAAACAGCGAGTCATCAATCCACTTGGATCCCGACACAAAGAGGTTGTGGCATTTGTCGGCGAACTCGTCGTCCCCCATCGCTCGCGCCATTTCGGTACACGCGCGGAGTGCTGCCAGATACCAGGTCCCCATCTGTGGATTGGGGCCGAAATACTCGACATCCATCGTGTTGTGCTGGCAGCCCTCCATAACTCCGTCCTGGTCGGCATCCCAGCCCCCCGGAATCCATGCGAACTCAAGTGATTTTCGCGCTGCGGGCCAGAGCCGAGCTAGACGCGAGTTATCGCCGCTCAGCGTCCAGTCGTGATAAAGGTGAACAAGAGTGGCCATCTGACCATCTGCTGCAGCAGTTTCCCACTTCTGACTCTCGGATATCGGCAGTCCAACGCGGAAGGACATCAGCCCATTGTCATGGGTGGCGAGCTCGTACTGTGTCTCGCGAAAGGACCATGCCAGATCAGCGAACCAGTAGGAGGTTGCAAATTCGTAGGCCCAGACATGGTTGCACGTTCCAAAACATGATCCCACCTTGTCCATGACTCCCTCCCAGGCATAGAACCGGCCGTCCGAAGTTCGAAAGACCGTCGGGCTTCGCAAGGTGCTCAAGTTGAAAAGTGCTGCCTCCCGAATTGCGATCGGGGTTGACGAGTCGACGATGCTGGAGATCGCGGCGACCGTTTCGGCTTCTAGTTTTGGCAATGCGTCGACGGCGTCGAGCGCCGTCTGCCATGGGTCGGGGTAAGCGATCGAATAGTGGTTGCCAACTATTTCATCGGTGTAGTCGGTCTCGTCGAACAGCACGGACTCGCTATTCCAAGCGCGTCGATTTGGGAATGACCACGTTAGAAGCACGGTAAACGCGTGACTTTCACCTGCATTGATCGTGGTCGAGCTTGCCAGGGATGCAATCGGGCGCTGCGCCCTTGACTCGCGCTCGTGAAGTGCTCCGTCAGCAATGAAATCGTCCCAGAAGTCGAGAAGGGGGTTGCCCCAGGATCCATCCGCCCAGCTGGTGCGTATGGATGTGGCTGAACCCTCAGCGTGGACCATTGCCATGACGAATTCCCCGCCAGCTTCGGATCGCGGATCGAGTTCGGGTGCAGTCATACTCACGCCGATGATTCCATTGCCTCTTCTGACCTCGTTCCGATTCGCGCCGACCGATGAGTCGGTTCCATTAGCCCCAACGAAGTTCTCAATGACGCTGGCGACAGACGCAACGATTGCAGTATCGAATGTGTTGGTAACGGTGACGCGGATCGCCGCAAGTGGCCAACTGCTGGCTTCGAGGTCACCCGGAACGAGCGGATTGAAACCTCCAAGTGTTACGGCGGGGAGCGCTGCATCCTCCAGATGCACCTGCCCAAAGGGATATGCGGCCTCAAATCGGGCGCTGGAGAACCGGGGAAGCCCATGATTCGACGCGGGCGAACCCTCCATTCCCTCGAACTCGCCGTCGCCGAGTGGCCCCTCGAGAACGCGCCCGACAGTTGGAAAGCCTTCGCGCTCGATTCTGATCGCGAGGAAAGCATAACTCGGGCGGAATCCTTTGGCCGGCCTGTTACCGACTTCGAAATCCCTCAGATCGCCCCGGCCTCCTAGGCCGATAGTGCCGGTCCCGATCCCGCCAATTGGGAGGGAGATCCTGTCGAGGTGACGTCTATCGTAGCTCCGGAGGCTAGGCCAAATCGGATTGCCGGGGATCGACCGGTTTGGGGCCCGGTTGCCGTCTTTGGCGTTCATCTAACCTCTTTTGCTTCTAAGGCGAACCGCATACGCGATCACGGATGTCACGTGTTACTTCTTTGAATGAGAGGCCGCTGGTGTCCGTGACTAGGAGAGGCGCCGGAGTACCGTAAGGGCGCTGGAGTAGTCCGCCTGAGAGGCGGACATCACATCGCGCGAAGTGTCCGGGTCAGACACAATGGGGATGCCCCAGCAAGTGAGGAGCGCGCCGCGATATTCGGCGCTTCTTGACTCGTCGCGGTACGTCGCGTTGGGGTCGAGGCCGCGCAGCCGCAACCGCCGGGGTGTCTCCGAAAGCGACCGATGCGGCTCGTAGGACAGGACGACGACCTGATCCTCGTCGATGTACTGGAGTGCGGAGTAGTCGCGTCCCGGCTCGCCGCCGAGTCGATGTAGCGTACCCAGCTGCACGGTCTTGCGGATGCGCTTGTACGCCTCGATGTGCTCAGCGCTGCGTGCGAGATCGGTCTCACTCCACGACCTCAGGTCTCCGCCAAGGCCCATGCTGCCCGCCATGGCGACGTGGAAGCGATAGTCGAGGGGAATTCGTCGTCCCGTAAGCGGGTTCACCTCATCAGTCACCCAGGCGTACATAACCTGCGCAGGGTAGATCTGCGAGAACCCGCTCTGGATCACCTGCCGGTCAAGAGCGTCGGTCGCGTCGCTCGGCCACACCTGGTCGGTGCGGGCCAGGATGCCGAGATCCACCCGTCCCCCACCACCCGCACATGACTCGATCGTCAGCCAGGGATGGGCACGACGCAGTTCATCCATGATCCAATAGACCCCCCGCGTGTGTTCGATCCACACCCAATCCTGTCGGTCCGGGTCCGCGGGCCAGCCCGCTTGGGTGAACGAACGGTTCATGTCCCACTTGAGGAAGTCGACGTGGTGTTCAGAAACGAGCGCGCTGAGCCACGAGAACGCCCACTCGCGCACGTCGGGGCGCGCGAAGTTGAGCACAAGCTGTTTGCGCTGCTCGTCACGTCGGCGGCCGGGCCAGTGCAGCACCCACTCTGGTTTCTCGCGGTAGAGATCGCTGTCCGGGTTCACCATCTCGGGCTCTACCCAGAGCCCGAAGTTCATCCCCAATTCCCTGATCGTGGTGACGAACGGAGCGACACCATTGGGGAACTTGGTCGTATTGACCGTCCAATCACCGAGCCCGGATGCTGAACTGTTCCGACTGCCGAACCAGCCATCGTCCAGGACGAAGGTTTCGACGCCGATGGCTGCGGCGCGGCGAGCGAGGTCGCTCTGATTCTCCTCTGTGACGTCGAACCACGTGGCTTCCCATGCGTTGTACTCGATCGGTCGCACATTCTCTGGGCGCGGAAGGACGTGAGCTCTGACATAGTGATGCCACGCCTGGCTTGTGCCGCCGAAGCCTTCCGCGCAATAAAGCCCGAGGAAGCGCGGTGTTTCGAGCCGTTCCCCAGGCTCCAAGCGCCAGGAAAGGCCATCGTGTCCGAAGCCGCCCGTGATAGACACTCCGCCTTCAGCTCGTCGCGTTGTCGTGATGCGCCAGCTCCCACTCCACGCCAACGTAAGTGAGTGCACCTCTCCGTGCTGCTCCGTGGCTGTGCCATCGTCGATCATGACCCAGGGATCCGACTGGTGTCCTGTCGTGCCGTGCCGGCTGCCGATGGTGTGTTCACCCCGGCCGACCTCGCGTCGTTCAAGCTGATTTTCGCCGGCCCAATATCCGTGGGCGGTGGACTGACGATAACCGGTTTGGTCAGGAATGACCCAGTTAGCCGAATCGGCCCTCAGGATCTGGATAGGCTCGGGGCCCCCGTTTGCGACGGTCACCCAACGCTCGATCACGTTGCTGTCTTGGTGCACGGTGTACCGCAACTCCACTTGCAGCCCAAAGCTGCGGTCGACAAGGTGGAGCGTGAGCGTGCGGCCGACGACTTCCGAGCGTTCGTATGACAGCTCCACCGACCGCACTCCGCCGGCGAAGACAACCTGAAGCGAGGGCACTCCCCAGTGCACACCGCCGTCGACGGGCAGTTGTTCGTCGATTTCACTTGGACGCTGAAAACTGGAGAACATCCTGGTCCGCTCGCTCGGCGCGAAGTCGTTCTCCACCCCCGCCGGAAGGGTGGCGCCCCAGTACTTCTGTACAGGTGTTCCCTCTGCATCAAGGCCGACAATGTAGCTGGAGCCGGGTGTGCGCAAGTGCCACACCCTGGCGTCGCTACTCGTCAGAATCCATTCATTCAATCTCAGTCTCCTCGCAGTGGTTCAGGTCGTTCGGTGTCTTGCGCGTCGGCGCCCATCAGCGCGTTCAGAGTTCCGTCCAATCGAGGATGACTTTGCCGCCGTGTGCCGATGCTGCTGCGGCGAACCCGTCTTCCCAGCGGCTCGCCGGGAACCGGTCGGAGACGATCGAGGCGATCGCGGTGCGCAGCGTCGCGCTGGTCTGCAGCATCGCGCCCATCGCGTTCCAGGTCTCGAACATCTCACGACCGTAGATGCCCTTGAGGGTGAGCATGTGGGTGACCACGATTCCCCAGTCGACGGCGATCTGGGTCGACGGCAGGCCGAGCATCGCGATCCGTCCGCCGTGGTTCATGTTCTCGATCATCTGCGGCAGCGCGGTCGGGGCGCCGCTCATCTCGAACCCGACGTCGAAGCCTTCGCGCATGCCGAGCGCGGTCTGCGCATCCCGGATGGTCGCGTTGCGCACATCGACGGTGAAATCGGCGCCCATCCCTTCGGCGAGCGCCAGCCGGTCGGGGCTGATGTCGGTTCCGACGATGAACCGGGCGCCCACGTGGCGGGCGACCGCGATCGCCATCAGGCCGATCGGTCCGCAGCCGGCGACCAGCACATCCTCACCCACCACCGGGAACGCGAGAGCGGTGTGCACCGCGTTGCCGAGCGGGTCGAAGAGCGCACCGACGTCGGGCTCGATCGAGGAGTGATGCACCCACGCGTTGGTCGCAGGCAGCGTGAGGTATTCGGCGAAGGCGCCGTTGCGCTGCACGCCGAGGCCCTGCGTGCGGATGCACATCTGCCGGCGTCCGGCACGGCAGTTGCGGCAGGTCCCGCAGACGATGTGGCCCTCGCCGGAGACCAGGTCGCCGACAGCGACGTCGTGCACCAGCGGGCCGACCTCGACGACCTCGCCGAAGAACTCGTGCCCGGGGATCAGCGGAGCCTTGACGGCCGAGGCCGCCCAATCGTCCCAGCGCAAGATGTGCAGGTCAGTCCCGCAGATACCGGTGCGCAGCACGCGGACCTTGACATCTTCCGGCCCGGTCTCGGGCTCGGGAACGTCGATCAGTTCGAGGCCTGCTGCAGCCTCGGCTTTGTACAGCGCTTTCATTGCTTTTCCTCGCCTCGCCGGCCGAACTCAGCCGTCGTTCGATCATGACCTTGCGTCATCAGCTGATGACGCGGGTGGGCTGTCCTGCGTCGAAGTACGCGATCAGGTCCGGGTCGAGCGCGGGGACGTCGAGCGCGCATCCCGCGCCGCGCAAGGACTCGGTGGCGCATACCCCGGCAGCAACGGCAGCCCGTGCCGCGATGGGCGACGTCTCCGTGGTTCCACCGCCACGCACGAAGTCGACGAACTCACTGATCAACAAATCATCGGCACCCCCGTGACCGCCCTCAGCCTCGGGAACGACGAAAGTCTCATCGGCTGGGGCACTCGAGGCATGCCTGCGGTTCCATAACCTGACTTCGGCATTGGACTCGTCGCCGACGTTCTCGATGCGTCCTTCAGTGCCGATCACGGTGTAGTTGCGCCAGTAGTCGGGGGTGAAATGGCATTGCTGGTAGGAGGCGAGAACGCCGTTCTCGAGCACCATGTTCATCATCGAGATGTCTTCAACGTCGACCACCGGGTTGAGTCCGGTCTGTGTCGTTGGAGGCCAGTTGTCCAGACTGAACCAGTCGCGCATCCGCTCACCGGATCGGTCGCGCCTGTCGTCGATGCCGCCGTAAACACTCAAAGAGCCGAACGCCTGTACCCGGGTGCTGTACCCGCCAGCCAACCAATGGATCACATCGAGGTCATGCGCGCCCTTCTGCAGCAGGAGGCCGACAGAATGAGACCGGTCGGCGTGCCAGTCCTTGAAGTAGTAATCGCCGCCGTTGCCAACGAAATGCCGGCACCACACAGCCTTGACATCACCGATTCTGCCGTCCTGGATCAGCCGACGCATCAGAGTCACTACCGGCATGTGCCGCATGTTGTGACCCACGTAGAGACGGCTGCCCGAGCGATATGCGGCCTCCAGGATCTTGTCGCAATCCTCGATCGAGGTTGCCAGGGGCTTCTCGCAGAACACAGCAACCCCAGCCTCCAGGGCGCGGACCGCCACCGATGCGTGCTGATCGTCGGGCGTGAGAACCATCACCGCGTCCACCCCGGACGCGAGCAACTCGTCCAAGTCCGCGGTGATCATTGCATCGGGGAATGTACTGTGGGCCTCTGCCCGCGACCTCTCGTTGAGGTCGCACACCGCCGTGACTCGCGAGCCTCGTCCCGGTCTGTGCGCCTCGAGCGCGAGATGCCCCCTCAGACCGAATCCGACGACACCGATCTTTACGTCCACGAGTGTTCACTTCCTTCTTGTTTGCGATTCTGTTTGGTTGCGGTCGATTCCCTCACGATCAGCGACCACGGGAACTCGTGCACACGCCCGGGCTCCCCCTCTAGAGCGGTAGCCCTACTCACGATCACTTCGGCCTGACGGCGGTAGAAATCCTCCGGGCCGACGGTGCTCAAGGACGGCTGGATCAGACTTCCGTCCGGGGTGTTGCCGACGCCGATGACCGCGACGTCGTCGGGAACCCGCAAACCAAGCCAATGCGCAGCGCTGATCGCCGCTATCGCGGCGAAGTCAGTTGTCGCATAGACAGTTGCTGGCCGGTCATCACCCGAGAGGAGGCCAACAGCGGCGGTGAATGCACTGGCTTGGGTGTCCTCGAAGAAAGCGACGCGATCGTCGCGCACGGCCAGGCCTTTCTCGGCGAGGACATCTGCGTACACCGTGAACCGGCTGGGTACTCGGCTGTCGTAGGCGGTCCTGGTTGTCAGGCAGGCGACATCGGTGTGTTCAGTAAGGATGTGCTCGACGGCGAGACGGCAGCCGGGCAGCGCTTTCGAGCGGATCACATCAAATCCGTCCGGTTCAAGCGTCTCATCGAACACGACAAGACGCTGACCGCGAGCAACCAGGGACGCGAGCTTGCTCCGCGCACTTTCGACGTCACCGACACGGTCGACATACGCCACGTCGCATTGCAATTGCTCCAACGCGCCGAACCAGTCACCGTCGGCCTGGATCACCGTTGTCAGACTTTGGTCGTTAGCAGCGCGATTAACAGCGTCGGCGACGGCGAGCGACCACGGGTCGCTGAGCATATGTAACGACAGTTGCACAAGCCCGTTGCGGCCCGTCCGCACCGCTTGCGCTGACCGGTTTGGATGATAGTCCAAGGCGCGCGCGGCCTCGCGCACGCGTTGAGCCGTGGTCTCGGAAACCCCTGGAGCGCCTCCTGAGCGTCCGGAGAGTACGTACGAGACGGTTGCCGTCGATACGCGCGCTTCCTCGGCAACCATCCGAAGTGTGGTTCGCTTCTGTGTCATCGGGCTCATCCTTTCGTCCCTGAGAACGCGATTCCCTGGATGAACTGTTTCTGCAGTATCGCGAACGTGATCAGCATCGGAATCGTCGCGAGCAGCGCACTGGCCATCAGAATAGGGAAATTCGTCAGGTGGATCCCGACCATCTGGGCGAGGCCAACCGATAGGGGCATCTTGTCGGGATCCGTTGTGATCACGAGCGGCCAGAGCAGATCGTTCCACGACCACAGCACGGTGAAGACCGTGAGCGCGACGATGCCCGGTTTGGCCAGGGGTAGCATCACCCTCCAGAACGTCTGCCAGACGTTAGCTCCGTCTATCCGCGCCGCTTCCTCCAATTCGACCGGCATCGACATGAAGAACTGGCGCATCAGGAACGTGCCGAATGCACTGAAGATCCCAGGGACGATCAAGCCCTGAAGAGTGTTCAGCCACCCGAGAGCCTGGACGATCTCGTACTGCGGCAGCAAGTAGAGCTGTGACGGCACCATCAGTACCGAGAGGAAGACGATGAAAACGACATTGCGCCCCTTGAACGGAATGCGCGCGAACGCGTAGCCCGCCATAGTGCACAGAACCACCTGACCCAAGGTGCGGCCCACCGTCAGTACCACGGAGTTGAGGAACATCTGCCCGAAGGGTATCGATTCGAAGACGGCGGCGAAGTTGGTGAAGAGCCAGGGGCTGGGAATGATCTGCGGCGGCACCTGGACAGAGCCGGCGAAGGTCTTGAATGCGGTCAAGACTTGCCATACGAACGGGAAAACCATGATCAGGGCACCGACGCTCAGCAGAACGTGCACCACGACCGGCGGCCTGCTTCTACGCACCGGCTGTCTGCTGGCGGGCGCTGCCGCTCGGGATCGCGTCGAAGCGCTATTCATAGTGCACCCACTTCTTCTGCAGCCGGAACTGAATCACGGTCAGGACGAGGATGATTATCAAGAGGAGAAACGCGATCGCCGCCGCATATCCCCGATCGTTGTCGAGGAACCCGGCTTGGTAGAAGAGGTAGACGATGGTTCGGGTATCCGGCATGGCCGGGTTGGTACGTCCGATCATCATGTAGACCAGGTCGAAAACCTGTAGCGCGCCGATCACACTGATCACGCTGACGAAGAAGATGCTCGGGCTCAGCAGCGGCACAGTGATCGAAAAGAACTTCCGCACAGGCCCCGCGCCATCGAGGTCCGCCGCCTCCATCACCGTGTCAGGAATGCTCAGGAGTCCTGCCATGAAGATCACGATGTTCGTTCCGAGTCCTGCCCAGATCCCCACAACGGCCACCGCGATCAGTGCTGTTGCCGGATTGGTCAGCCACGAGGTGCCCTGGATACCCACCAAGCTGAGCGTCTCGTTGAGGATTCCGTAGTCGCCGTTGTAGAGCATCCGCCAGACCAGGGCAATTGCCGCTGGCATGGTGACGACCGGAAGGAAGTACAGCAGGCGATAGAAGCTTCGCCCCCTTAACCCTTTTGTGTTCAGTAACGCCGCGATCGCCACAGCAATCGGCACACCGAGTAGAGCGACGAACGTGTAGATCGCGGTATTGCGGAGCGCGCCGAGCAGGTCCGGGTCGCTGAACAGCGATGCGTAGTTGGCGAATCCCACCCATGTCGAACCGCCGAAGGCGCCCGACTTGGTAAACGAGAGAATGAACGTACGAATTGTGGGCCAGAGGTAGAAGACGGTCAGACCGAGAGCGGTGGGGCCGATGAACAGGAGCGCCCACCACGGCGACTGCCTCGGTCCCCGACGGCGCGACGCCGCCCGGGGGCGCGCCCCGCCCGGCGCCGGGATGGTACCCGACGCCGGAACGGAACGCTCCAACGGCCTTGTGGTTGCAACGGACACGAGTGACTACTCCTTGTCCAGCGCGGCCTGCATCTGCCTGGCGAGCTCCTTGAGGCCAGCCTCCGGGGTCACGCTGAGTGCCCACACCTGCGAGAGGATGCTGTCTTCGCTGCTGTTCCACGCGGCCGTGTTCTTCGAGACCGGGTATGGAACGGCCGTCTTGAGCTCATCGATGAATGTCGAGAGATGGTAGTTCGGCATTGAGTCCACCCACAGTTGCTGCGTACCGTTGTATGCGGGTATGACGGCACCGACCTTGGCCGTGATGAGCGCGGCCTGTTTGCCACTGGCGAACTCAGCGAACTTCTTGGCGAGATCCAGGTGCGCGGACTTTGCGTTGGCCACGTTTGCGAGGCCGTGAATCACGCTCTGGCTTCCGTCATGCCCCTTGGGCAGCGGCGCGACATCGATGTCGTTCTTGATGGCGTCATTGCTGTTGAAAGTGCCCGCGCTCCACGAGCCACTCCAATACATCGCGACCTTGCCCGAAGTGAACATGTCCTCCGGCGCAGTATCGGTCATTTGCTGCTGGGTCGGCGAGACTCCGTCTTTGATCTGGTCAACCCAGAAGTCGATGCCTTTGAGTGCCTCGGGCGAACCGTAACCGGACTTCGTGCCGGCCTTGTTGATGACATAACCGCCAGCCTGGGGAATCGTGTTGTAGTAATTCTGCTGGTTATTCAGCGCTGCTGCGCTGCCCCAAACTCCCTTGGCCTTGTTGGTCAGCGCTTTGGCGTCCGAGAGGTAGTCGTCCCAAGTCCAACCCGCTTTGGGGTAAGCGAGACCAGCAGCATCGAACAGCTTCTTGTTGTACCAGACACCGATTGTGTCGAAGTCCTTCGGCGCTCCATACTGCTTGCCGTCATAGGTGTAGAGGTCGACCAGACCTTTGGGGTAGTTGCTGGTGTCAAAAGTCAGCGGGGCCAGCTGCCCATTCGACGCATAAAGCTGGAAGTTCGGGCCATTCATCCAGAACACGTCCGGGCCGCTGCCCCCGGAGAGCGACGTCTGAAGCTTGGTGAAGTAGTCGGCGTGCGGGGTCATCTCCTCCTCGACCGTAACGTTCGGGTTCGCCTTCTCGAACGCGGCAATGATCTGATCCTGCATGGGCGACGGCGACTTGTCCCAGCTCGCATAGCGCAGAGTGACATGAGCGTTGGTGTCACCGGCTTGCGATGAGGAGCAGGCCGAGAGGCCCGCCAGGCCCAGCACGGCGGCGGCGAGTATGGCTGCCGTTCGGTGGTGTTTTGATAGGTGGCGCATCTATTTCTCCTTTGACTGTAGGTGGCACGGACTTTCAGAACTTGCGTAATCATTGCGGTTAAACGTTTAACAAACGGATCACTCGAATGAGCCCGATCGGAGTTGATGGTCAGTGTTACTGGCCCCCGACGACGACGATGAACTCCCATGGCCGCAAAGGTTCGCTGAGCCGCACCACTCCGCCGACCCACGTCCCTGCCGCGCGGCTGCCATCGCGGCGGACGTGCACAACAGTCGTCTGCTCCTCTCGCACGTTCATGCGGAGTGGGAACTCGGCGGGCGCGTCGTCGCCTCCAGCGTTCCATACCGCGACAGCCTCGCGGTCGCCGTCGGCGAGTGAATACGGGACAAGCCACGGCGCTCCCGACGCGCGCACGCCGCGACCGCCGAGCCAGTCGACGATCGCAGTCAGCTGCGCGGCGAGCTGCCGGCTGAGAACGAGGTTCGGCCGGTCCGCCGGCCACGGGACCGTGGCGACGCGGCCGCCGCGATCGTTCTCGAAGAGAACGGCGCCGTGTCCGGCCGGCCGGCCGGCCGCGTCCACCAGGGAGCTGATGATGCGCGCGCCCTCAGCGGGCACGCCTTGCATGATCCGGCAGGGGGCGCCGCCTGGGACCTCGGGCCACGTGGCCGGGTCCACCGAGAACGAGGCGCCGGGGCGAAGCGTGAAGGGCGCGTCGTGGCAGACCTCGCGAGTCGCGACGATAGCGGCCGGGCGTTCGACGAACTCCGCACCGTCGAGGCCGATGAGATGGCCGAAGCCGCGCCGGGCCAGCACGACGGCCGCGCCGGCATCCAGCAGCAGGCCTCCCCCGAGCATCCGACCGAGCTCGTCGTCGTCGAAGCCCCAGGCGGACTCCCCGGACAGCGCGTTCACCGCACTCGCCGTCGCAGTCGTGGCGTGCCCTGTGCCGAGCAACGCGTGCGCCCAGCCGCGGTTGTGCACGACGAGGGACTGCCAACGGGGCGTCGAGCGGTCGAGCGCGACGTCCCGCCCAGCCGACATCGACCACGGCAAACCGACCCCGGTGCTCCGCATCGTCTTGGGGAAGCTCTCGGATAGCCAGTCCATGGTGCCGCGCCACTGCGCGAGAAAGCCGGAGAGCCCTGGCTCGTCGTCAGGATGGTTCGCCAAGAAGTCCGTCACGCTCAGCGCCAGCCCGTCACTGCCGGCGACGTGCGCCAGCGCCATCTGGGCGGCCGTCTGAGCGTATGACTTGTTCCAGGCGCCGTACGGCCAGCACTCGATCTCCGGGTATGACTCGAGCCCGGCGGGCTGAACGCCGCGTTGCTGGTCGATGAGGACGACGGAGCTGGCGAACTCGCGCCCAGTCACCTCGGAGTAGCCCCAGAAATGCGGGCGGTGTGCCGCGGGGATCTCCAGCCATGCGGGCCAGTCGCGACCCTCGGCGGCATGCTGCTCTGTCCGGCTCGACATGAGGCCGAGCCGGCTTCCTTCGGCCGCGACGGCGGCGCGACACAGGGCGAGCAGTTCCCGACCCGTCTCATCCCACATCCGCATCCACTCGGAACGCCAGGGACTCGGGGTGCCGGGCGCGGTGCACGTGGCCACCAGCTCCTCCCGGGATGTCTCGATGCCCGTCCTCACCGCGAACTCCTGCAGGTGGAGCGGGCAAAAGCAGCCGCCCCAGTCCAGAGGCATGTGGTTGTGGAGGCGGATGTCGTCCTCGATCCACACGGTTCCGTACCCGTCCCGGGCGCACCGGGACAGAACGTCGACGAAGTAGTCGCGCCACGTCGGGTCGAGCGGGCACACCTGCGCGGTCGCGGCACGTCCCCGCTGATCGACCATCGGCTGCCACCTCTGGTCCGCGTGGAAGGTCCGGTCCCAGTCGCCATGGCCGAGCGTGTTTGCGGGATTGAGGCTCACGTCGATGCCTGCCTCGAGGAGGGCGTCACGCCAGCCGCGGGCTGCCCCCAGCCAGCGCTCCAGCTCCTCGACAGTGACATGGCCGTCCCAGAACTCCATGTTGCACAGGAACAGGCACACCTCGTCGGCGCGCGAGTCCTTGGCGAACCGCGCGAGCCGCTCGCCGACCTCGCGTGAGTCCTCCGCCACATCGGGCTGGATCCGGAGTATGTAACGGGTGGGCATGTTACTTGACGCTCCCTGCGGTGAGACCGGCGCGCCAGAACCGCTGCAGGCAGAGGAAGGCTATGACGAGCGGGATGATCGAGAGGAAGGCACCGGTGATGGTCACGTTGTACGGAACACCGTTGTTGAACTGCGAGCGCCAGCCGGCCAGCCCTACGGTGACTGGTTGGAGAGACGCATCCGAGAGCATGATTGCCGGCAGGAGGTAGTTGTTCCAGATCGCCACGAACTGGAATAGGAAGATAGTGACGAGCGCCGGCGCCATCACCGGCGCCGCGATGCGCCAGAAGGCGCCGCCCTCGCTCGCCCCATCCAGTCTCGCGGCTTCGATCATCTCGTCGGGGACTGACGACGATGCGTAGACGCGCGACAGGTAGACCCCGAACGGGCTGACGATACTCGGCAGAGACACCGCCCAGAACGTATTCACAATCCCGATCGACGTGAACATGAGGTAAAGCGGCAGCGCGAACATCGGCGCCGGTATCAGAACGGCGGCGAGGATGACGTTGAAAACGGCGTTCTTGCCGCGGAAACGGTATTTCGCCAACGCGTACCCAGCCATCACCGACAGCGCGGTGCCGACCGCTGCGCCGAGGACGCTGTAGAGGGCGCTGTTGAGCATCCATCGCGCGAACAGGCCGCCCTGCATCGTGAACACCTGTTGGATGTTGTTCCAGAGGTCGAAGTGGGAGAACCAGAAGCCGTTCGTCGAGAAGAGGTAGCCGTTGTTCTTCGTGGCGGTCACCAGGAGCCACCAGACCGGAGCGAGCGAGTAGATCGCCGTGATAAGCAGAACCAGCCCGACGACGACCTTGCTCGGCAGGGGGGCCTGGGTTGGCGTGTATCCGCCGGAGGATCGCCGCCGGCGAGGGGCTGTGACGCTTGGCTTCAGTGTGGCAGTGGTCATCTCATACCTCGTTCGCGCGGCGCTGCGTCAGCTTCAGGAAGCCGAACGAAAGGACGCAGGTGGTCAGGGCGAGCACGAGCGACATCGCGGCTGCCAAGTTGTAGTTGTTCAGGTCGGCCGCGTGCTGGACCACCATGATCGGCGTGAAGGTCGACGTAACGGAGGGCGCGATGTGGCTGCCAGGTCCGAGGATCTGCGGCTCGTTGTATAGCTGGATGGTGCCGATGATCGAGAACACACCGGTGAGGATGAGCGCCGGCCGCACGAGCGGAACCTTGATCCTCCAGGCGATTCGCCACCCGGAGCAGCCGTCGATGGTCGCCGCCTCAATGAGCTCGGCCGGGATCGCCTTGAGCGCCGAGTGGATGATGAGCATGTTGTAGCCGGTCCAGGCCCAGGTGATCATGTTCGCGATCGAGAAGAGCACGAAGTCGGGCGACACAAAGTCGAGGTGGATGCCCAGCGGCGCAAGCAGGTCCTCGAACGGGCTGACGCCGGGCGCGTAGAGAAAGGACCACATGATTGCGGCAATCACCCCGGGCATCGCGAAAGGCAGGAAGTAGATCAGCCGGTAAGCCGCCCCGAACCGGGCGGACTTCGAGTCAAGAAGCAGCGCCAGCCCAAGGGCCACTCCAAGCATGATCGGCACCTGGATGATCCCGACGAGAGCCACGCGACCGATCGACTGGAGAAAGTCGGCGTTCTGGAACGTCGCGATGTAGTTCGCGAGCCCGACGAACACTGTCACGGGAGCATCGAAGCCGAGCCCGGAACGGCGCTGCTGGAAAAAGCTCTGGTAGATGGCGTAAGCGATGGGCGCGAGCATCACGAATGCGAACAGGGTTCCGAACGGCAGCAGGAATCGTGCCGCGTGCTTCGCATCGTGTGACTTACGGCGCCGTCGTCCACGGGCCACACGGGCATCATCGTTCCGACTCATGGCGGAGACCGTTGTTGTGGTTGAAGTAGAAGTTGTCACTTCGTTACCTGACGTTTTCGCGATGGGAGGACGCTCCGAACCACGGCGGGCCCGGAGCGTCCCGAGAGGATCTATTGGGTGACCGATAGACCCTGCGACTTCATCGCAGTGACCGTCGATTTCTGCACGGCGGTGACGACGCCGGGGAGCGTGTCGCTACCTGTGGTCGCCTTTCCGATCCCATCTGTGAAGTCCGTCTCGACCTGGGTCATCGTCGGACCCCATTTCCAGCTGGTGTCGGTGTTCGCCGCGGCATCCTTGAACACCTTATAGATGTCCTGGCCGCCGTAGAATGCCGAGGGCTGGTTCAGTTCGGGCATTTCGAGCGCCGCCTTCGACGCGGGGTAGATGCCTGTCTTTTTGATCAGATTCGCGACGCTCGACTTGTCGGTGCTGAACCAGGTGGCGAACTGAGTCGCCTCTTTGAGGTTCTTGCAACCCTTGAGGACAGCCGTCGTCGAGCCTCCGTTGTTGCCGGCCGCGGTCTCTCCGGCCGTCCACTGCGGCATCGGGGCGACAGCCCATTTGCCGGCCTGGGCGGGCAGGCTGGACTGGATGAGCGGCGCTGCCCACACCGCGGAGATCATGATCGGAATGTGGTCGGCTGCGACGTCCTTGATCCAGCCCTCGGCCAGCGTCGGCTCGCTCTTCACCAGGCCGCCGGCGACGAGGTCCTGCCAGTACGCGGCCACCTTCTGCGTCTGCGGGTTGTCGATCGACACCTTCCAGGAGTTCCCGTCGATGCCGAACCACGGTCCGCCGGCCTGCCACGAGTATGCGGCGACGTCGTATGCGTCCTGCGGCGAGGTCGTGAGGTAGTTGGCCGCACCGGTAGCCTTGAACTTCTTCGCGGCGTCAGCGAACTCCTGCCAGGTGGTGGGGACGGCGATGCCGTCCTTCTTGAGGATGTCCGTGCGGTAGAACATCGCCATGGGACCGGTGTCGACCGGGATCGCGACGATCTTGTCTGCGACGGAGACCTGGTTCCAGGTCCACTTCACGAATTTGTCCGCGCTGGCCTTCGCGTACGGAGAAATATCGGCGAGCGCGCCGGATGCGACGAACGTCGGCAGCGACTCGTCCCCCACCTGCGCGAGGCAGGGCGCCGTGCCGGCCTTGACCGCTGCCTGCATCTTGGCGTATCCGCCGCCCGATCCGGACGGGATCGTATTGAACTTGACCTGGATCTCCGGATGGCTCGCGTTCCAGAGCTTCACGGAGTCGTCATATCCGGGAGCCCAGCCCCAGAAGTCGAGAGTGATGTGCCCCCCGGAGGCCGCATCGCTGGATCCGGCGCCGCTGCACGCGGTCATTGCCAGAAGGGGGACCAAGGCGGCCACCGCCAGGGCGGTTCGCGCTCGAGTGGACTTCATGGTTCGACTCCTCATTGGGTCAAGGTCAGTGTGGCTGTGTGCCGGGTACAAATATCGAGTATGCACATCGAATTCCGTCTGGTCAACATATAATACGATTACTTCAGTTGGACTGCTCATTTGTCCAAACCACGGGAAGGACGAACGATGAACCCCACCACCTCCGAGGCGAGTTGGGCCGGCCGGGTCGCGCTGATCACTGGCGCGACAAAGGGAATCGGCCGCGCATGCGCGCTCCGCTTCGGCCGAAACGGGGCCGAGGTCGTCGTTCACGGCCGTGACGCGCTGGCCGCGGCCCGCGTCGTGGAGGAGATCAGTGTTGCCGGTGGCCGGGCACGCGCCATCCTCGGTGACCTCCGCGACGCCGAATTCTGCAAGCGGCTCATCGATTCAGCGGGAGAAAGCGCCGGACGTATCGACGCGCTGATCAACAATGCGGGTGCGAACGTCTTCAAGGGCACGCTCGAGGCCACGCTTGACGACTGGAACGACTGCCTCGACCTCGACCTGCGGGCGGCGTGGCTGTGCTCGAAAGAGGCCGTCGCGCATATGAGACCGGGTTCCGCGATCGTGAACGTCTCGTCGAATCACGCCGGCTCCACCCTTCCCGGGGTGTTCCCCTACAACGTCGCCAAGGCCGGACTCAACGCATTGACCCAGTCGCTCGCCATCGAACTGGCAGATCGCGGCATCCGCGTGAACACCGTGGCGCCGGGATACATCGACACCCCGATCAACGATGCCTACTTCGCGACATTCCCCGATCCAGAGGGTGCCCGCGCGGACGCCGAGAGACTGCACCCGATCGGCCGGCTGGGCACGGCTGACGAGGTCGCCGCTGCAATCGAGTTCCTCGCCGACGACCAGAGCTCAGGGTTCACCACCGGCACAACACTCACCATCGACGGCGGCCGTGCGGCTCTGCTGCAGGACCCGCGATCGACGGAGGCGACCGCGTGAGCCCCGCAGTCAATCTCGGAAGCACCGGTGCGGCCACCCCGCCACAGTCGCCCCGCCGCAGCGCGGCCTGGTTGGGCGACGGCGGGAAGAACGGCTTCATCGCCCGCCACCATCTGCGCCAATCAGGGTTGTCCGGCAGGCAGTTCGACGGCCGGCCTGTCATCGGCATCGCGAACTCGTGGTCAGAGCTGACCCCGTGCAACGCGCATCTGCGCGACTTGGCGAACGACGTCCGCCGCGGCATCCAACAGGCGGGCGGTCTCGCCCTGGAGTTCCCGTTCGTCTCTCTGGGCGAGCCGTTCATGCGGCCGTCCACGATGTTGTATCGCAATCTGGCTGCGATGGAACTCGAGGAGCTCATCCGCGCGAACCCGTTGGACGCGGTCGTGGTGCTCACGGGATGCGACAAGACCACTCCGGCGGGGTTGATGGCCATGGCGAGCGTCGACCTCCCGGCCATCCTGCTCACCGGCGGGCCGATGCTGAACGGACGCTTCCGCGGGCGCTCCGTCGGCTCGGGGACCGACATCTGGCGGATGACCGAGTCGTTGCGCGCCGGCGAGGTGACGCAGGCAGAGTTCACGGAGTTCGAGAGCAGCCTGAACCGGTCGGCCGGTCACTGCATGACGATGGGTACCGCATCCACCATGGCCTGTCTCGCCGAGGCACTCGGGATGCAACTTCCCGGCACGGCGGCCCTCCCCGCTGTCGACTCACGGCGTCGGGTGCTCGCAGAGGACACGGGGGCCCGCTCCGTCCAGCTTGCCGAAGAGGGTCTGCGGCCCTCGCACATCCTCACCCGGGCCGCGTTCGAGAACGCCATCAAAGTCAACGCGGCGATCGGTGGCTCCACCAACGCGATCCTGCATCTTCTGGCGATCGCCGGCCGGGCCGGGGTGGACGTCACGCTCGACGACATCGACGTACTGGGACGAAGCGTGCCTCTGCTCGTAGACCTGATGCCGAGTGGCCGATTCCTGATGGAGGAATTCGCTTACGCCGGCGGCGTCCCTGCACTGCTGTCCCGGCTCGGCGACGTGCTGGCCCGCGATGCGCTGACCGTGACCGGCCGGCCGATCGGCGACACGATCGAGGTCGGACGCGTCGACGACGCGGACGTCATCCGGCCGATCGAGGATCCCGTGCAGGCGGCGGGATCCGGCACGGCAGTCCTCCGCGGCAATCTGGCACCGGATGGCGCCGTCATCAAGATAAGCGCGGCCGATCCACGGCTTCTCAGTCACGAAGGACCCGCTCTGGTCTTCGACAGCCTGGAGGACTATCTCGCGGTGATCGACGACGACCTCGACGTCACCGCAGACACCGTGCTGGTGGTTCGGAACCTCGGCCCGCGAGGCTACCCGGGGATGCCCGAGGTCGGGAACCTGCCGCTGCCGAAAAAGCTTCTCGCGCAGGGTGTTCGCGACCTGGTCAGGATCTCGGACGCCCGAATGAGCGGGACCGCTTACGGTGCATGCGTCCTCCATGTCTCTCCCGAGGCGGCGGTGGGCGGCCCGCTCGCCCTCGTTCACACGGGCGACCGCATCCGGCTGGACGCTGACGCCCGCCGCCTCGACCTTCTCGTGCGTGACGACGAGCTGGCGACTCGCCGCGCAGAGTGGACGCCTCCCCCTGCGCCCGCGGGAAGCGGATGGATGCGCCTCTACGTCGACCACGTGCAGCAGGCGGACCGTGGGGCGGACTTCGACTTCCTCGTCGGAGTCCGCGGGGATGCTCCGGCCAAGGCGGCCTTCTGATGACCGGCGTACTGGGAACCGTCGCGCCGCCGGTGCGCGGCATCTGTCCAGTTCTGGAGACACCCTTCAACGACGACGAGTCGGTTGATTACGCCAGCTTCGACCGGTTGGTCGAACATGTGGTCGGCACCGGGGTGCGAAGCGTGATGTTCCCGGGATTCGCGTCGGAGTTCTACAAGCTCGGAGACGAGGAGCGCACCGAGCTGACCGAGCGGCTACTGAGGCGGGTCGCCTCGATCCAGGGTTTCACCGCTGTCATCTCGGTACCTGACCACGCCACCCGGCTCGCTGTGACGAGAGCAGTAGCGGCCGCGGAGGCCGGCGCCGGTGCGATCAATATCCTGCCCCCACACCAGCTGGGTCCAAGCGGGTCCTCGGTGCGCGAACACATCCGTGCCGTGGCGCGCGCCGTCGCCCCCGTGCCGGTCGTGGTGCAATACGCACCGGCCCAGACCGGCACCGCACTCGACGCAGCGACCATCGCTTCCCTCGCCGCAGACGAGCCCAACGTGAGCCAGGTCAAGGTGGAATCCACGCCGCCAGGCTCGCTCATCAGTGCCCTTCTGAACCAGACGCCATCGTTGAGCTCTGTCGTCGGCTATGGCGGCGTACAGCTGATCGACGCGCTCCGCCGTGGGGCCGTGGGCGCGCAGCCGGGCTGTTCCTTCACCGAACTCTACGTGGCCATCTGGAACGCGTGGGAGGGCGGCGATCGCGACGACGCGGTCCGCCTCCACACCCGCCTGCTGCCGTACATCTCCTATTGGATGCAGAGCGTGGAACTCATCATCGCGGCAGAGAAGAGGATCTCGCAGCGACGCGGGATCATCGCCTCCGACCGATGCCGCTCTCCTCTCCGTAGGCTCGACTCCGAGGAGGAAGCGATGATCGACCGGTTCCTCGCCGAGTTCGCCCACCATCTTCCGTCCCCGGCCTTCCAGAAGGAGATCCAGTGACCATCGATCGACAACACCCCGGCGCCACGGACCCAGCCATCATGGACCCGGTTCCTCTCCGCGGGCTGCACGGACATCTCCTTGAGCGGCTGGGCACAGCGATCGCTGACGGGTCGCTGGCTCCCGGCGAGCAGATCGTCCCTGAATCGCTCGCCCACTCCGTGTCCGTCTCCAGGACCGTCGTCCGGGAGGTGCTGAAAGTGCTGGAATCGAAAGGCCTGGTGACGGCCCGGCAGCGCAAGGGTACGCGGGTGTCTCCGGAGCACGAGTGGAATGTCCTCGATCCTGATGTGATCCGCTGGCGATCGAGCGGACCCAGCTCAGCACGCCAGCTTGCCGAACTGCTCGCGCTCCGTGGCGCCATCGAGCCGCTGGCCGCACGCACGGCGAGCGAGGCCGCTACCGAGGACGACCTCCGCACCCTCGACGGCTGGTTGACCGAGATGGATACCGCGGTCACCAACCAGGACTGGGCGGCGTTCACGGACGCCGACGTCTCGTTCCATCGGGCGCTGCTGCACGCGAGCGGCAGCCTGGCGATTGAACGCATCGCCGATCCGATCGAGGCCGCGATACGTGTCCGGCACCGGCTCCAGCTCGTCCCGGCGACGCTGTCCGCCGAAATGACCCAGCGCCATCGTGACATCGTCGACGCCATCCGTGACCACGACAGCAGCAGCGCCGAGGCCGCATCGCGGCGGATCGTGGATGTCGCGGGTTACGAAACGATGACCACGCTCTCCGCCCGCCTCGGCGGTACGGTCGCCCCGTGAGCCTCCGACTCGACGCGGTCTGCCTCGGCGAGACAATGGGGCAGTTCGTCCCCACCGATGGGCTCGGCGTCCAGGACTCGGTGGCCTTTGCACTGCACCAGGCCGGTGCGGAGTCCAACGTGGCGATCGGATTGAGCCGGCTGGGTCATCGCGTCGCCTTCTCGAGCCGTGTCGGAGACGACGCCATCGGGAGACGGGTCACCGCTGCGATCGCAACGAGCGGGGTCGACACCTCGCTAGTCCGCGTCATGCGCGACCGCAGGACAGGCGTGTTCGTCAAGGATCCGGGAGGCGGCTCCAGTGTCGTCGCCTACTATCGGTCAGGGTCCGCGGCGTCGTGTCTGAATCGCGACGATGTCGATGCCGCACTTCACAGGTCCCCCCGGCTCGTGCACCTGAGCGGGATCACCCCGGCTCTCTCCGCGAGCTGCGACGACGCCGTCGGCTACGCGATCGACCGGGCCAAGGGTATCGGTGCGACAGTGTCGTTCGACGTGAATCACCGGCCGGCACTGTGGCCGGGCGCGAACGCCGCACGCAGGCTCCAGGAACTCGCAGACGCGAGCGACGTGTGTTTCGTCGGTCTGGATGAGGCTGAGGAACTCTGGGGGATCCAAGATCCCAACGAGTTGCGCGCCCTTCTCCCCGGCCCTCGGGCACTCGTCGTGAAGGACGGGCCCCGGCGGGCAATCGCGTTCGAAGCCTCTGGCCCCGTCGTGGTCCCGGCGCTGCGCGTCGAGGTCGTCGAGGTCGTTGGCGCAGGCGACGCTTTCGCAGCAGGTTTCCTCTCGGCGTTTCTCCGCGGGCGTGGTGCCGGCGACTCGCTGCGCTCTGGGCACCTGCTCGCGCGCGCCGCGCTGCTGTCGCTCTCCGACCAAGGGGAGGCCCCGACGCCTTCTGAGCTGGCAGCATCCATCGACGACGGCTCACTCTGGGGAATTCAGTGAATCTCGAAGAATCCCAAACCTATTTCGATAGCGGATTCGCCGATCGGAAGACGATGGTGATCCTGCGCGGATTCGATGTACCGACGACCATCGAGCTCTGCCACCAGGCATGGGACGCCGGAATCCGGCTGGTTGAGATCCCGTTGCAGAACGAGGAGAGCGAACGCGCGCTTCGTGCGGCATGCGCAGAGGCCGCCTCGAACGGTCTCGACGTCGGTGCGGGGACGATCGTCTCGACTGAACTCGCCGACCGCGCCGCGGCCGCGGGTGCCGCCTTCACGGTCGCTCCCGGGACGGACCGAGACGTGTTGGCTTCGAGCGTCGGGCTCGGGCTGCCGCACCTTCCGGGCGTCGGCACGGCAAGTGAAGTGCAGGCGCTCGATGCAATCGGCATCCGCTGGGTCAAGGCCTTTCCTGCCGACGCCCTGGGCCCCGCATGGGTGAAGGGGATTCTGGGACCGTTCCCGAGCGCTCGGATCGTCGCCACCGGCGGCATCGACGGCGACAACGCCGACGCATTCCTGACCGCGGGCGCGGCGGCCGTGTCGCTAGGCTCCTCGTTCGCAAAGCTCGACAGGGAGCGACTGCGTACGATCGGCAGATGATCGGCTGATGACATCGGAGATCGGTGAGAGCTGCAACCCGAACGGACGGGTCGCAGCTCTCACTACTTCTACCTCAGCTCCCGCAGTGGAACATCGCATTCGCCCAGTCGCCGTGGTCGTTTCCGTTTCCGTCGCCACCATCGTTCGTCTGAAGTTGCACCGTGTGCGCACCGGTCAGCGGCACAGTGATCGTCTGTGGCGCCGTGGCTGGGGTGAAAGCGCCGCTCGAGAAGACGGTGGCGCCGTCTGCGACAACCGCGAAGGCGACCGAGCCTCGTGCCGGCTCCTCGTGGTCGAGCCCGATCGTGGCGGTCAGCGAAGTGCATTTGCCGCCCAGGTCGTAGGTTATGACCGCTGGCGTTCCCGCAAATGGCGCGGCACCGAGGCCTTTGGGGTAGACCGTGCCGCCGAGCGTGATGGCGTTACCGTCGCCGGCGAGGTCCTCTCCGAGGCTGTGATCGCGTTCGACCGAGCCCCATCCGTTCGTTGTCGACGTCCATTGCAGATCGCTGGCGTAGACGTCTGCCGTGGGTGGCGGGGACGTGAACTTCTTGGTCGTCATTGCGAACAGGTGCAGATTCGGCGCATCAGGCAGTGTGACCGCCTTTACCGTCTTCCCGTCGTCGAGCGGGACGGTGTTGTAGAAGACGTCGTAGTGCGTGCCTTGGTGGGTGTGGCCGGCGGGGCTGTTGTTGCCGTCGCTGTCGATCACGACCTGGGAACCGAAATGGCTGAGGTTGTCGCCCGTCCAGCTCGGCAGGCCGACGACCGCACTGGACGATGAGCCGTCCGTATAGGTGACGATGATAGTTCCTTGTACTGCGGTGGTGGCCGACCCGAGAACGGCCAGCGCCCCACTTCCGTTGATGCTGATGGTCTGGCCCTCCGCACTGACATTGTCCGGCTCACCGGACGGCACGTCTGGCCAGGAGAAGGCGGTGCCGTCGTGGGTGATCGTTGCGCCCGGGGTTGCCCCGGCGGCCGCAAGGGACTGCGCTGAGAAGCTGTCCCCACCGCTGCCGTCGAACGCGCCGGACGCGGTTTTCGCATCATCCGTGATGCCGACGTTGTTATACGCGTCGGCCAGGGACCCGTACGCTACCTGCGCATTGGTCGACATGGCGACGCCGATCGCCTTCCCGTTCCAGCTGTAATCGGCGCGGGCCGTCAACACATTGTCACCCGCACTCGCCTGGCTCGGTACAGCGACATCGTAGGTGGCAGTTGCCGTGCCACCGTCTGGAACGTTCGCCGCCTTGCCGCTCGAGGTTGGGTTGGTGGCCCAACCGTCAGGTGCGGCCAGAGAAAGATGGACACTCGTTTCCGGTTCCGTACTCGTGTTGGTGAAGGTGACGGTCACCGTGCTGGTCGTGCCCCCGGGAAGCTGGTTCGGCGTTACCGTCAGAGTTGACAGTGCCTTGCCTGCGTCCGTCGGAGCGGCAGGCCCGAGGTCGTCCACGACCAGGTTGTCGATCGTCGATGCGCCGTTGGTGTCGGAGTTCTGATTGAGCGCCAGGTAGGCGGGCTGCGATCCAGCGACGAAGGTTGTATCGATGGACGCGTGCGGTGCTGACGTCTGAGGAGGCAGACTATCCGTCCAACCGGCCGGTTTCGGCCCATCTTTCGGCGCGGACGTCAAGCCACGATCGGTTGTCTGGGCGAGAGGTACATCCACGATCGGCGCGTCTGCACCATCGGCATCGACCTGGAAGTCATAGAGGCCCGTGGCGTCGGACTGGTAGTCCAACCGGACTCGGTAGGCGTGCCCTGGCTGAAAGTTGATCGTTCCCGGCCAGGTTCGGTACTGCAGCCCGGCACCGTTGTTGATGCTCTCCAGCGAATACTTTCCACTGATCGTGTCGCGCGTGTAGCCCGGATTGGTCTCCGAAAGGATCAGACTGGGCTCGCTCGATTTGCCGATGATGAAGGGCCCGAAGCTTCCTCCGTCGGGGTGTTCGAAGTCTTCGGTGTAGAAATGCCCACCGATCTGGTGGTTCGCGCCGTCGTCCAACTGCACGCGAACGTCAGTGAACTGCACGACGTTCGAACCGGAACTGGCGGCGCCGATCAGGCGAAGGTTGGCCTCGGAGCTGCCGCTGCTCTTGGGTAGGGTGAACAAAACCTTGAGCTGCTGAAATTCTTGTCCAGCAAGTCGGTTGTCAAGGTCGTCTTGCACGGGCGGGGGCGCGTCGATTGACGCGCTGACGGCTTTTCCGCCGAAGCCACTGACGCTGATCGTGGCCGTCCGATGCCCTTGCACGTTGACATAGGCGGACGCGGCATAGGTGTGCCCCGGTTTCAGCCCGGTGAGTTTTTGGCTGACCTGCCCCTCGGCGGCTCCACTGATCTTGAGGTTTTGGAACCCGTTCGAGTCTGTGACGATCTGTACGCCCTTGGTGTTTCCCGCAGAGGACGCTGGCGTCCATGCCTGGAAAGAGCCGCTGAAGAACTCTCCATCCTTTGCGATCGTTCCCGCCCCGAAATCGACCGACTGGGCGGTGCTCCGCGTGATCACCGGGGAACCAGTGTTGCTTCCGTTCGCCGTGGGGTCGGTGATGTGCGGTGCGTCGATCGGGCGCTGTGGATACAGCACGTACGGCGTGTTCGCTGCGATCTGTACGCTGACCGTGCCGTTGTGTACCGGCAGAACTCCCGCCTTGACTTTCCCGGTGTCCGTTAGCCGGTACAGCGTGACCTCGTGCTGCCCCGACCAGCTCTTGGGCAGCGTCCAGGTGCGGGATTTGCCGCTGTCACTCCAGGCATAGATCTTCTGCTCGCCTTGCGCCGACCAGGGCAGGAAGATGTTGTTGCCGTCGCGTTCGAGCGTTCCGTCCTTCCAGATCTGGGGTGTGGGTCCGTTCATCGTGGCCTTGACGCCGCCGGTGAAATCGATCTCGTTCGCGGCCCACTTGGTGATCTGGAAGTTTTGCAGGTACTTGGTCGGGAGATTGTTTGTGAAGACTTGAGCGATCTCCTTGCTGACGGAATTGGCGCTGTGCCAACCCATGAAGCTTGCGTTGTTCTGCTCGCCGCCGAGCATCGGCTGACTGTTCTGGATCCAGGCATCAGCGTTCGAGTTATCGATGAAGCGGAGGATCTGGCTGTTGATGCCGACATCGTTGTATTCGTTGGAGTCGTGGTACCAGGTGGCGTCAGGCCACATGTAGGTGGGGAATTCGGTGTAGATCGGGATGCCGTGGGAGTTCACAGCGTTGGCTCCCTTCCAGGCGTTCCAATCCTCGCCGAAGAACGCATCTGAGTAGATGAAACCCAGGTCGGGGACCTGCTGCAGCAACGCGCCGATCCGTGCGGCGTAGTCCCCGTTGGCCTGATCGGCCGTCATGTCCATTGCGTACTGGGTGTCCCCGTAGATGTAAGCCGGAGTCGGGGCGGTCGGATCAGTGGTCTTGTCCCACCGGAAGGCATCCGAGCGCGGCGCCTCGGCGGTGTCGTTGATGTGCACTCCGACGATCGCGTTGTACTGCTTGGCGTGGCTGACGACGTACTGGATGTCGGAAAGGCCGCCGGCGGCTTCGTTGTAATGGCCGGCGAAGTCCGGGTGGGCCGAGTCGTGGCCTTGGTCCTGGTATCCCTTCAGTTCGATCGATTGCCCGAGACCGTCTGTGAGGAGGCTCACCTTCTTGATGTCGTCCAGGGTTTTGATGAACGGATTCTGGGCCTGGCTCTCGAAGTTCAACGCGATCTGCGAGACGACGTTGTTCTTCGTCGCAGCGGCGCCCGTCGGTAGCGGCTGAATCTCGCGATAGGCAATCGCCGCGTCCTGCCAGTCCAGAGTCCTGTCGCCGTTGCGGTCACCCGTCACGACAACTTTCACTTCAGGCAGGGCGACGACTTTGCCGTCCGGTCCACGGTACGTCCAGGTATTGCTCGCCGCGCTCGTCTGCTTCCCCGAGCTGGCCTGGGTCGTTTGGACCAGCAGGTTGCCGTAGGTCTGGATGGCGTTGGAAACAACGCCCGCGGCGATATCTTTCGTGTTGAAAAGGGCGACGCTCGACTGATGTGGCGCGGTCTCGACGCTGCGATCCGCGACGGATTTCAGGTTGTCAAGGTCGGGACCCGGTGCGTAGTTGGTCCGGTAGACGGTCGCATCCGAGACGGTTGCTCCGGTCTGATCGCTGTTCAGCGAGATCAGCTGCTGGCCAGGGATCCCGATCGTCGTGACCTTCGTCGCCCCTGTCTCATCCACCTTGGTGATCTTGAAATCGACGACATCGTCTCGCACGGACAAGCGCGCAGTCAGGGTGACTCCGATCGATTCGATAGCCACGACGTAGTCAACGTGATCCTTCGCTGGCGCGGAAGTAACGGATGGCGTGTACATCGTCCCGTTGATCTGAACTTGCGGCGCGGTTCCTTCGTGTCCGGAAAGCACCCCACCGGTCGGCAGCCAGGTGTACTCGAGAACATCGGGGAAGTCTGCTGCAAGCTGAACCGAAAGTCGGGGCGACGCGATGGTCAGGGTGGAATCGTCTGCCGCGTCAGCGCGAGACGGCGATTGCACGCCCACCACCGCGGAGGCGATGAGCCCGAGACTGAGGACAACGGCTGTACTGCGTGCGGGACGGAGCCAAATCATGATCAATGATCCTCACCATTTAATCGTATTGTCAGATTATATGGATTGTGGCGTTGTCTTCCGTGTCTGTCAACAGTCAATCCCTCGCCCAATTGCCCGGGTGGACTTGCCGCACGCCGGGAGACGCGTACCGTCGGCCTCATTCCGGACCCCATGCGGGCCGGGCCACCTCGATCGAGAACGGAGAGAACAATGGACGGCACGCACGAAGACGAACCGGTCGCCGACTTTGACCAGACGAACGGGCGGGCGCCCGGCCTCGACGGAGAGGACGGAGCGATCGCGGACAGCGACACCGAGAAGCACGGGGTGCTCGCCGACCTGATCCAGGACGTCGAGACCGGGTTCCAGGACCGCGACGACGACACGACAGACACGGACGCGGAGACCACCTATAGCGGGGAAGGCAAGCCCTGAGAATCAACCTCCGTGCGGCCAACCAATTCGCCGGTCCTCGTCCACCACGCGACGACGATCCCGGAGCTGGGAAGCATCGAGAATCTCGGTCAGGCCGATCTGGAGCTAGAGGCCAACCCGGACGGTCCATCGGCTACCCCATAATCGAACCGGCTAGGGTCACCTCGCATGCTCCTACTCCTGATCGCGGCTGATTTCGCCCCCTGCCCGCCGACCGGATGCGCGGCTAGCCTATGGGCATCACGCCAGGCGACCGGCCGGACCACATGATGCGGGCGGCAGTTACGGCTCCGCGGGCGTGCTCGGCTCGGGCGCGACGTGGTCTCGCGTCGCGCCCGAGCTTCTCATCTGTGATGTCAGCCCATAATCGACGAATCTTCACTTACCAAGTCCTTCAAGCCGGGCTACCGTTCGCTTCATGGCGGCACACATGTTCGAAGGCTTCCTCGAAGACAAGATCGACGTGGGGAGCGCAACCTTATTCGTGCGCCACTGCGACGGTGAGGCGCCCGTGGTGCTGCTCCACGGGCATCCCCGCACGTCGGCCACCTGGCACCGAGTTGCTCCGATGCTCAAGGACCACGGCTTCGCCGTCGTCTGCCCCGACCTCCGCGGCTACGGCCGCTCGAGCAAGCCGCCCACGACATCCGACCACGCGCCATACTCGAAGAGAGCGATGGCGAATGACATCGCGACGCTGATGACAACGCTCGGCCACAACACGTTCGGTGTGGCCGGACACGATCGCGGTAGCTATGTCGCGCTCCGGCTCGCCCTCGACCATCCCGAGCGCGTGTCTGCGTTGGCCGTGCTCGACGGCGTTCCGATCAGTGAAGCCCTCGCCCGGTGCGACGCGACCTTCGCGGAGGCCTGGTGGCACTGGTTCTTCTTCGCGCAGCCCGACAAGCCCGAACGCGCGATCAACGCTGACCCGGTGGCCTGGTACCGTCCCGATCGCGACCGGATGGGTGAGGAGAACTATGCAGAATGGCTGGCGGCGGTGAGCGACCCGCGCACCGTCACCGCGATGCTCGAGGACTATCGAGCGGGCCTCGGAATTGACCGGGATGTCGAAGAAGCGGACTTGGCGGCGGGTCGCACCATCGCATCACCCGTTCTGCTTCTCTGGTCCACGCGAGACGACCTGGAAAGTCTTTATGGCGACCCGCTCGCTGTCTGGCGCGGATGGGCGACCGACCTTCGTGGTCGCGGCATCGACTCAGGCCATCACATGGCAGAGGAGGCACCAGAACAGCTCGCGGCAAGTCTCACCGAGTTCTTCCGTTGATCCGCGAGCCGAGGCCGAACATCAGCGCTGAGTACCAACGCGAGGCGGATTGTCGAGACGATAGCAGGGCCTCGACCTGGTCCTCGTCAATCACCTGCATGCCGCCGGTCCGCGCCGAGACGGCTGATCGGAGGCTCCTGCCTGAGTCGCCCCGTGCAGAAGCCTCTTGAATCCGAATCAGTTCGTCGGAGATTTAGTGCTTGAAGGCGTCCTTGACTTTCTCGCCTGCCTGCTTGAGATCGGCTTTGGCCTGGTCGCCCTTGCATTCGGCTTCAAGGCTCTCGTCACCGGTCGCCTTGCCTGCCGCTTCCTTCGCCTTGCCGCCGGCGTTCTCCGCCGAGTTCTTGATCTTGTCGTCCAAACCGCCCATCGCAATCCCTAGCCGAACTAGCGAACGAGGAGTACGGTCCCCGGAAGATGGCCCGCTCTCGCTGCGGGCATAGAACCGAAGGGAAAGAAGAGCATGACACAGGTAATCGAAACGATCGATGTCGATGTGCCCATCGCCGTCGCGTACAACCAGTGGACCCAGTTCGAGTCCTTCCCGCATTTTTTGGACTTCGTCGAGTCGGTCGCGCAGCTCGATGACACTCACACGCACTGGAAGGTGAAGATCGCCGGGGCCGAGCGCGAATTCGACGCAGAGATCACGGAGCAGCACCCGGACGAGCGCGTTGCGTGGAACAGTATCGGCGGAGACGAGAACCATGCCGGTGTCGTCACGTTCCACAAACTGTCCGACTCCACGACCCGCGTGACGGTACAGCTCGACTGGGAGGCCGAAGGCTTCGCCGAAAAGGTTGGTGTCGTCTTCGGGGTGGACAACCACGCGATCAAGAAGGATCTCGAGAACTTCAAGCAGTTCATCGAGCAGCCGGCCAACCGGAGCGGCGCCTGGCGCGGGGATGTCGCGCGCTGAGCCGACCTGACGAGCCATGTCAACCTCTTAACTTAGGGGGACGGGAGGCGTTATGTGGAAGCTAAAGTCCGCTCCAGTGGGAGGTCGTCGTGTCATTTCCAGAACAGCAGCAGGAACCGCCGGGGCACACGGGCGAGATGTCGCCACGTCCCGATCACGGTGAGGAGAGTTACACCGGGTCGGGAAGGCTGGCCGGCAAAGTAGCACTCATCACTGGGGGTGACAGCGGCATCGGCAAGGCCGTAGCAATCGCCTACGCCCGCGAAGGTGCGAGCCTCGCCATCAGCTATCTCAGCGAAGACGAGGACGCCGAGGACACTGCGAAGTGGGCTCGAGAAGCCGGTGCATCGGTGATCCTCATTCGGGGCGATCTCGCCGACCCTGCGCACTGCCGCGCCGTCGTCGACCGTACCGTCCAGGAGTTCGGGCGGGTCGATGTGCTGGTCAGCAACGCTGCCTTCCAGATGACTCACGAGACGATCGAAGAGATCACCGACGACGAGTGGGACCACACGATCGCCACCAACGTCTCGGCCTTCTTCCATCTCGTCAAAGCCGCGCTGCCCCACATGAGGTCCGGGTCGTCGATCATCGGGTCTTCCTCGGTGAACTCCGATTCACCGTCTCCGACCTTGATGCCATATGCAGCGACCAAGGCGGCAATCGCCAATATGACGGCGTCTCTGGCGCAATTACTCGGGGAGCGGGGCATCCGCGCGAACAGTGTCGCGCCGGGCCCGATCTGGACACCCTTGATCCCGTCAACGATGCCCAACGAGAAGGTCACCCACTTCGGCGAGGACACCCCCCTCGGCCGAGCAGGTCAGCCGGCCGAGCTTGCCCCCGTCTACGTGCTGCTGGCATCAGACGAAGCCAGCTACATCTCCGGAGCCAGGGTCGCCGTCACGGGTGGCCGCCCCATCCTGTAGTCACACCCTCCGTGGGTCCGTCAACCATTCCGGCGTGTCCTCGGGATGCCAACTTCGGAACGACAGGAAGGGGCGGCGTACGGCGAGACGCCGGGCATCACGCATCCGGAGCTGATCATCCAGTTGCTTCGTCATCGGAGCTCTTCCCCGCAGGGTCCAGGGAATGGAAGCGACAGACATGCGAGGCCGCGGACGTAGTCCGGAGGTCGCGGCGAGCGACAAGCTGCGGCACGCGTTCGAGGAAATCGCGCAGCATGGATACGCGGTCCGCGCCTGACCCCGTGGAATTGAGATGAGCGACACGATGCGACGCGCTCCCCACTTCTCAACCGGTGGGGAGCGCGAGTCACACCTTGAACAGCTGGACCTGGCGGACGACCCGGTCGAGCAGCAGACGTTGGAACAGGATTCCGGACTTCTCATAGACGGAAACGTGGACAGGATCTCGGACCCGCCACGGACGCGCTGAACCGTCGTCGAGAGTCACATCGCCTGTGCGGTCGATCGCGCAGTCTCCAAGTCGGCGACGAAAGCGTCGAACGCGGCATCCCACCCCGACTCCCCTCGCAACCGGAGAAGTGCGGACGGATGAATGGTGATCAGAACCGCCCACGGGACTGCCCCCCGCTGGTCCGGCGCGATCACTCTTCCGCGCTCGGCTCCGATCCGTACCGGGCGGCCCAGCACCGAGCGCGCAGCCGTCGCGCCTAGACAGACCACCAGGCGGGGGCGCACAGCTTGAAGTTCAGCGTCAAGCCACGGATGGCAGGCGACGATGTGGGCGACGGCCGGTTTGTCATGGATGCGCCTCTTGCCTCGCTGGTCGAGATGGTGCCGAAAATGCTTCACGGCATTGGTGACGTACAGTTCGCTGCGATCGATTCCTGTCACCTCAAGTGCGTCGTCGAGAACCCGGGCCGCCGGCCCGACGAAGGGTTCGCCTTCCCGGTCCTCCACATCCCCTGGCTGCTCACCGACGAGCATCAGGCGAGCGGATGCGGACCCGCGTGAGAAGACGACCTGCGTGGCATCCTTCCACAGTTCGCAGCCCCGGCATCCGGCCGCCGCCGCCCGCAAAGCGTCGAGATCGTGGGCGACAGGCATGAACCCCTCCGCCCCGGCGGATGTCATGCCGCGAACTCTACGCCGCTGGCAACCCAGGTCAAGCTGTTCGGTCGCGGCCCGATTGTCTGGCTCGACTGAGGGGGGTACCGTGAACGCCGGTCGAACGCATCTCAGTGAGGAGGATGTTCGATGCGCGCTCTGAAGGCCAACGGAGGGGGCAGGAATCGTGCGATCGTATTCGGTCCGGTCCTGTGCGTGGCGATCCTGCTGACCGGATGCTCGTCTGACGGCGCCGTTCGCAGCTCGCTTTCCCAATCCGCCTCCGTCGCCGCGTCGGCCTCGCGCGCGGCGGGCCTCGTTCTCGGCCTGAACGAGAACGACCAGATCCTCGGCACCGTAGCTGACACCGGACTCTCTGATTCTGCCGACCGGCTGGCCTCGGAGGCCAAGTCAGTCGCGGTCGTGACTGCTGTCGGGGGCATTGCGACCGAGCGCGACCGCATACTCGCCGACATTCGGGCAGCGCAGGACACACTCATTTCGGCTCGGGATGCCGCATCCGCTGGTAAGGACGGTGGCGACGCCCTCGACAAGCAACGGGCCCGCCTTGACGAGCTAGCTCAAGAACTCGACGCGCTCGCAAAGAAGTTGGAACACCAGTGAAGGGCCTATTCGCCGTCGCCCTCGGCGTCCTGACCGCGATCGGTGGATTCGTTGACATCGGTGACCTGGTCACCAGCAGCGTTGTCGGCTCGCGCTTCGGGCTGACACTGACCTGGGCGGTAGTCATCGGCGTCATCGGAATCTGCCTGTTCGCCCAAATGTCAGGGCGTGTGGCAGCCGTGAGCGGTCGCGCCACCTTCGAGATCATCCGCGAACGCCTCGGCGCCCGCGCCGCATTGGCCAACCTGGCGGCCTCATTCCTCATCAACTTGCTGACACTGACGGCGGAGGTCGGTGGCATCGCCCTCTCACTGCAACTGGCCTCCAGCATCGACCCCGCCCTGTGGTTCCCCGTCGCCGCGATCGCGGTCTGGATCGTCGTCTGGCGGGTGAAATTCTCCTTGATGGAGAACATCACCGGGCTTCTGGGGCTCGCCCTCGTCATCTTCGCCATTGCCCTCTTTCTGCTGCATCCCGACTGGGCCTCTCTCGGGTCGCAAGTGCTGCTGCAGCCGTCGCCGCACACCGACGAGTCGGCTCCCACCTACTGGTATTACGCGATCGCCTTGTTTGGGGCGGCGATGACACCGTACGAGGTGTTCTTCTTCTCGTCGGGCGCGATCGAGGAGAAGTGGACGGCCAAGGATCTCTCCCAGTCGCGTCTCAACGTACTGGTCGGCTTCCCCCTTGGCGGGCTGCTCTCCCTCTCGATCGCTGCATGCGCTGCCGTCGTGCTGCTACCGAAAGGAATCGCTGTCGACTCGCTGTTCGAGACCGCCCTACCGATCGCGCAGGCCGCCGGAAAGATCGGCCTGATCGTCGCCATCCTCGGGTTCGTCGCCGCGACCTTCGGTGCAGCGCTCGAGGTGACACTCTCCAGCGGCTACACCCTGGCGCAGTTCTTCGGCTGGCCGTGGGGCAAGTTCCGACCGCCGGCGAGGGCATCCCGCTTCCACGTTGTAATGATCCTCTCGCTGGTCGCCGCACTCGGCATCCTCTTCACCGGCGTCGACCCGGTGCAGGTGACCGAATTCTCAGTCGTCTTCTCGGCAATCGCGTTACCACTGACCTATCTACCGATCCTGATCATCGCCAACGACCCCAAATACATGGGCGAGAACGTCAACGGTCGCGTCACGAACTTCTTCGGCTTGATCTTCCTGGCCATCATCCTGATCGCCTCCATCGCTGCCATCCCCCTCATGATCATCACCGGAGCAGGACAATGAAGAACCTCCCACGCCCGCCGGCCGTCGCGGGGCGCATCCTCGACGCCCAACTCGACCTGCTCGATCGTCAGATCATGGACCGCGACGGCGTGCCCGTCAGCACAGTAGACGACCTAGAACTGACCACCCCGAACGACCTCGGCCACCTTGACCCCGAGCGGCCGCCGGTGATCGAGGCGCTGCTAACCGGTCCGATCCTCGCCACCCGTATCTTCGGAGGCCGGCTGCCTGATTCTCGATTCATCCGCATTCCGTGGCGGGTGGTCTCCGACCCCGGCATCGTCATCACGGTCGGCGTGACGGCCGACTCGCTCGACGCGAGCTGGCTGGAACGCTGGATGCGCCACCACGTGATCGCACACATCCCGGGGGGCCGCCATGATCCTGAGTGACGTGATGGGCGCACCGGTCATCGCGGCCACCGGCAAGCGACTCGGCGTGGTCGTCGATGCCCGGCTCGCCCTCGACGGGCCGCCCGACGGTGTCCTCGCCGCCGCCCGGCTGCACGGCCTCGTTGTCGGAAGGCACGCCCACGGCTCGTTCATGGGGTACGAGCGCACAAACGTGAACTCCCCCGCCCTCATCGCGCGGTTCCTCCGCTGGCGGGCCCGCGGCTCCTTTCTGGTGCTCTGGCCCGACATCGCGTCACTCGCCGACGACGTCGTCCAATTGCGGCCCGACGCTACGCAGTATTCGCCCAAATTCGACGACTCACAGATCTGAGATCCCCGGATAAGGTGACGGACCCCCGTTGACGCCGTGAACACACGGTGATTCTTTGTCTCGGTCGCCATAATCAATGCGACCCGAACCACAGGAGCCCCGCATGAGCGACACATCGAACAAAGACCCAGCCGAATTCAATCGCGGCAAGAAGGCCGATGCTGGTGGGCTTCCTGATGGCTCGTCCTCAAACGAATCCGAGGACACCGACCGGGACACGGCGTCGGGAGGGCCGGCCGACTAGTTGTGCCGGCGGCTTCGTCCGCAGCCGCCCTACTCGGTTCCCGCCGCCCCCAAAGCGTCCGACGCCTTGGATTCAACGTACGAGAGAGCATCGCTGGCCGACGCTTCCGTCTCGCTGACGGCCCGCTTGACCGAAGGCCGATTGCGAATCGAGTCGATCCGCGGGTCAACTACGTCCGTCACGGCGACATGCTTGGTTGACTGCCAGGTAAGTGCTCTCATGGGGCGGTTATACGCCCTCGTCCTACCGCCGGTAGCCCTTCCCCGCGGTTTCGGACCGGCAACGCTCAAAAGCCAGGGGAGACCGTCAAATGAGGACCGCTGGTCAGAGCATGTCGTAGTCATCCTCAGTTGCGCGTCGAACACAACACCCCCAAGGCCCCGATCGATCATCCCGCTAGAGAGTCAGTCCTTCCACGCGGAACCCGCTGCGTGGAAGGGTCGGGAAACGTCGAAGGCTGATCCTCAGATCTTGTTGTTCGGGGACCCCATATTCCATGCTCTGGGTAAGGTACCGAACGGCTTCGTTGACCAGGTCCACAGTGACGGGCTCACCCGGGCACCGATGGCCTGTGCCGTAGTGGCCGCCTCCCTGCGGTATTAGTGCATTCATGTCGATCACGCCGCCTTCCACGAATCGCTCGGGCCGAAAGTGTTGGGAATCTCCCCAGAGCGCGGGGTCATGGGTCGTTGCGTAAAGGTCCAGCATCACCCAATCACCGGTGTGAAAGGAATGACCGCGCCACTCGTGGGAACCGGTCGCGCGGCCGGCGATCACCGGAAAGAACGGATAGAAGCGGCGCACTTCCTGCGTGAACGGCCGCAGCATCCGCTCCTCTCCCGACGTGAAAGCGTCGCGCCACCGCGGATGCGTGTGCAGTGCCAGCGCAGCAAAAACCATGAACCGTCCCACGGCCACGACCGGACGTAGAAGGTTCAGCAGCTCTACCGCCGCATCCTGCTCGCTCAATGTCGACGGCAAGCCGTCGTCACCCTCGAGATACCCCGCCATTGCAGCAAGAGGGCTACCCGGTCGTGCCGTCGCGGGATCGGTGCGCGCAGCCCGGACGGTGCGCTGTAGCAGCCGCTCGACCCCGTTGCGCTGGACGCGAGCAGCCCAGTTGGCGGGCCCGAAGGTTCCGGCACGTTCGACCATCGTGGCCAACGCGCCGGTCTTCGTAAGCTCCTGCGAGACGGAATCAGGCAAACCCACCCAGCGGCAGGCGGTCGTTGTGAGGACACCCGTGAACAGTTCGAAAAGAGAAATCTCCTCGGCCGCGGTGAGGCCGCCGACTGCCCGCTCCAGCTCGGACGCGAACGCCTCCACCAGTCTGGTATTACCGTCGTCGTCGAGAATGCCGAGGAAGAGCGCCTTGCGCCGCGCGTGAGCAGCACCCTCTAGGGACTGGACGCTGCCCTCATCCTGCAGAAGGTGCGAAACGGAAACCGGCATGGAGCGGATCCTGTCGAACCGGCCATCCTCGTAGAAGAACCGCGCCGCGCCTGCCCCCTTCATCACCACTACACGCCTGCCGACCAATCGGGTGGCGAACGCGTCGTCGCCGGGACGGAACCGTCTCTGACCGAACAAGTAGCCGTCGCGCAGGAAGCCGAGAGTGCTGTCGGGACCGGTCGTGTGCTGCATAGTCTGTTGCAACCTAGACCGACGCGATCGTCGGCTCGGCGACGGCTTCCCGCCGGGCCGGGTCGATGGCCTTGCAGCTGACGCGGAGACCCGCGGCCGAGTTCGACTGGTCGGACATCGCTTCGAGCCACTCACGATCGATCACCACGGCATCGCCATTGTCGAACCGGAACGCCAACGGGATACTCGGATCGATCCACACGCTCAGACGGCCCTCGCCCAGACGGACGGGATCGATCCAGGAGAAGAAGAACCCTTCGCGCCGACGGAGTTTCAACCCCATCACGATCTGAAGGTGGGCGAGCGTTCGGTCGTCGAAGCCGAAGCAGAGCCCTGTTCCGTACGTAAGGGTGCCCATAAGGCATCTCCTGACTGTCGCTCAGGGTCCGGGAGCGGCTCAGCCTCCATCTATTCTAAATCGCCGGACGACAAACAGAACCTTCCCTTTTCCAGAGCGCCCGCCCCGTCATGCTACCTGCGGACGCAGCAGCACCTTCGTCCAACCTTCGTCGCGGTTGTCGAAGTGCTCGTACGCCTCTGGCGCGTCATCGAGGCTGACCTCATGCGAGACGATGCGGCTCGGGGTCGCCCTGCCGCGGATGATCAGGTCGCGCAGTTCACGGGTGTAACGCTTGACCGGGCGCTGCCCGCTCCCGATGCTCAGACCTTTCTCGAACGCCGCGCCATAGTTGAAGCCGATACGTCCTTCCTTCGCTCCGTCGTCGGCCGCCCCAGGATCTTCGGGCACATAGACGCCGACGACTCCGATGCGTCCGGTCGCACGCACGACGTTGACGAGTTCGTCGAGGACCAGCTCCGGATGCTCGTGACCGGCCGAGTCGTGCGCCTGGTAGCCGACCGCCTCCACACCGCAGTCGACCCCGAACCCATCCGTCGCATCCATGATCGCCTCACCGACCTCGATGTTGCGGAAGTCGATGGCCGTCGCACCGAACTCCTCGGCTAGCGACAGCCGGTCCTTCTCCTTGTCGACGACGAAAACCCGGGATGCGCCTCTCAGCAACGCACTGTGGGCGGCCATCAGACCAACCGGACCGGCGCCGAAGATCGCCACCGTCTCACCCGCCTTCAGCTGCGCGAGCTCCGTACCGTGGTAGCCGGTCGGGGAAGATGTCGGAGAGCATCGTGAAGTCGTTCTCCCGCTCATCGCCGGCCGGCAGCTCGAGCAGGTTGAAGTCCGCCCACGGCACCCGCAGGTATTCGGCCTGACCACCACGGTAGGGGCCCATGTGCGGGTAGCCGTAACCGGCTCCGGGGTTGCCCGACGGGTTGGCCCGCAGGCATGCCGAGGTAAACCCGGCATTGCAGTTACGGCAGGTGCCGCACGCTGGGTTGAACGGCACGGACACGCGGTCGCCGACCTTGATCCGTCCGACCGCTGAGCCGATCTCCTCGACGATTCCCATGTTCTCGTGCCCGAATACCATTCCCTCGTCCATGTCCGCGCGGCCCTCATACGGATGCAGGTCGGAGCCGCAGATGTTCGCGCCCAGCGAGGGGTGACAAGGGGTAGAACGCAGCCGATCCCGCGCGTACCGTTGGGGCGCCTCACCGCGAGAGCGGACAGGACGAATGAACACAAACAAAGGAACACAAACAGGAGGCGCATTATGAGCGATGCACGAGCAACCGACCCTGAGACGGTGAGCGGCGAACCTCTGGACACCGATCCCGTGAAGGACGAGAAGGCCGAGCGTGAGTCCGACGATGAACCAGGGGACATCCTGCCCGAGACGTCAGGCGATCCCGCGAACTGGGCCGAATCCGTCGAGGAGGATCGCGACCTTCCTTGACGCTGGTGACGAGCCACTGATCCTTACGAAGCAGACGAGCTGACCAGCGCATGACAGCCGCTACGCAGGGTCCAGCCAGGGCCGAATTCACGCGGCCGGAGATCATCGACGGACTCCGCGATCTCGTCCGCCGCCTTCGCAATGCCGGCCGGCCATCCCGCATCCAGATCGTGGGAGGTGCTGCGATCGCTCTCACTCTCAACGAGCATCGCTCGGCGACTGTCGACGTCGACGGCCCGGTCTCCCCACCGACGTCGTCCTGGCGGCGGCAGCCGCCATCGCGTCAGAGCGCAACTGGCGCAGCGATTGGCTGAACGACGCCGCCGCACAATTCCTTCCCACCGGCTACGGTCGCACAGCAGGCTGGGTGAAGATCTATGATGCCGAAGGCGTGACCATCGAGGTCGCGGACGCCGAAACCTTGCTCGCGATGAAGGTCTACGCTGCCCAGAAACGCGGCCGACGCGAGCTCGAAGATCTGGAAGTGCTCATCCCTGCCGTCGGCCTCATCACGGTCGACGAGGTCGATGCTCTGTACGAGTCGGTCTATCCCGGTGACGAACTGACCGATAGAACAGCGACGATCATCCAAGCGGTCCTCGATCAGCACGGACCGAAGACACCCGTACCTCCCGTCCAGAACTCAAGTAAGCGCAAGGCGAGCGCATCTGTGCACCTCCGATAAGTCAGGGAACAAAGCGTCACCTAGAGTGGCGGGATGAGCGACGAATCCGAGGCAGAAACACAGTGGACACCCTCAGCGAAAGAGGCGTACGCGGCGTCAGTCGACCAGCTGATCATCGCGCTGCGTGAGCACGCGCAACTCACGCTCGACCGGTCCGGGCGCCAAGTGGAGCATGCACCGTACTCTTCGTCGGTAGAGCGGCTCTTCCGCGCAGCGGCCTCCTTCAATGAGGCCGAATTCGACTGGTGCGGACGCTTCCCGCTGGGGCTTGATGCCGATGAGTCCGACGACGAGGACGAAGACGAAGACGAAACGGTCGACGGCGACGTCCTGACGGTGGTCGGGCGTTGGGATTACCGAGTTGTGGATGCCGATGGTCTCAAAGCCGCCGGGCGCGCTGCCTATACACGCGCGTGGCCGGAGGACACCGAGGAAGACGCCGACGTCGCGATCGCAGATCCTTCCGCAGCGGCGCAGGAGATCGCTCACGCGGGCGGCTGGAAAGCCCTTGACGACGCCCGCGGCCTTCAGCCGATTGCATCCACCGTCAGCGTGATCATCCATCAGAACGACAACACTGCCTGGATCGATGGCGACGAAGACCCCTTCGCCCTCACGCGCGAGGACTGAGATACCCGCGACGCCTCTGCCGCGTGTGGGCAAACCGTGGGCAAAATGGCCATTCTCGAGCAAGCAAAAACCCCCGCATCCCTTGTAAAAACAGGGATCGCGGGGGTTTCAATTGGCGGTACCGGTGGGATTTGAACCCACGGTGGGCTTTCACCCACACAACTTTTCGAGAGTTGCACCTTCGGCCGCTCGGACACGGTACCGCCGACTACTGTACGCGAACAGGGGCATATCGCGCCAATTCAGCGAACGCGCAGACCTGTGGACAACGATACCGACCTCGGACGGCAGAGGTACAGTTCTCGGGTGGCGACGAAAACTACCTGGGCGATGATCGGCGCGGGACTCTCGACCGCGACTGTCGCCGTCCTCGCCTGGCTCGGACTGCGCCGGGCGAATGAGCGGCTCGAACGCAACCGCGTACTCGTCAGCGAAACACTTCCTGTGCACTCGAAGTGGTGGCGCGACCATGCGAAAACGGAAGGCGAGCTGCTCTATGTGGCGCTCGGGGACAGCGCGGCGCAGGGCATCGGCGCCAGCCTCCCGCGCAACAGCTACGTCGGACTCATCGCTGACCATGTGCGCGAGGTGACCGGTCGGTCGGTGCGCGTCGTCAACCTGAGCGTGTCGGGAGCCACCGCCGCCACGGCGGCAGCGGAACAGCTCCCCCGCTTCCTCACCTACACCCCCGATCTCGTCACCGTCTCTATCGGCGCCAACGACATAGCGACATTCGACCCGGCAGCGTTCGAAGCCGACATCCGCAACGTGCTGGATGCGCTTCCCGGTGACGCGATCGTGGCGGATGTGCCGTGCTTCTACCTGCCTCACAACGAGCGCAAGGTGGCTGCGGCGAATCGCATCCTCCGCGAGGCCGCCGCCGAACGCCAACTGAGCGTCGTTCCCCTGCACGACACGATGAAGCGGCAAGGCGTGAAGGGCGTGCTCACCCAGTTCGCCAACGACCTGTTCCACCCGAATGATCACGGCTACCGGGTGTGGGCGTCGGCGTTCCTGCCGACTGTGACGAAGCGGATGCTCGAGAAGTTCCCCGAGGCCGCCGACGGACGGGTCGAGGCCACACGCGCTCCTAGCCCCTGAGCTTCGTGCCCGGCGCGAGGTGGGCCAGCACCCGATCCCACGCCGGAACGATCACCAGATGTCCCCGGTTCGGGACCATCTCGACGCGTGCGTCCGGAATGGTTCGCTGATACCACGTGGCGTGTGCGTTGCCGGCGATCGCATCCGCCTGCCCGTTCACGATCAGGGTCTTCGCGTTCACCGCCGCGACCTCGAAGCCCCACGGGCGGGCGGTGTAGCTCAGGATGTCCGCCGCGAGGCCGCGCGTTCCCTGCGCGAACGCATCCCTCACCATCCGCTCCAGGCGATCGCGGGCGCCCGGAAGATCGAGAACAGTAGCATCGGCCTCAGTCGCGCCCACCGCATCAAGGGGGATCGCCTGGTCGGTTCGTGCGCCGAGTATCGCGCCGAACTGGCCGTCGAGTTGATCGCCGAGCTTTTCGATCGCTGCATCAGGGCTGTGCTTTCCTAACTCATCCGACATCTCCTGTAGCGCCGGGGGGATCCAGGGAACCTGCTCGTTCGGCGCAGGCGTGGCGACGATCGCGACCCGGTCGACGAGCTCTGGATGCCGTGCCGCGATCGCGAGTGCGACGCGGCCGCCCGCAGACCAGCCCGCGATACCGACTGTCCTGGGACGGTCGACTCCGATCGCCGCCTCGTCGCGCTGGACGAGGCGAAGGTATTCGGCGACGTCGTCCGCGTAGCGCGTGATGCTCGGCCAGTGGCCGGCAGGGAGCGGATCGGATGCGCCGTAGCCGGGCCGGTCCAGCGCGACGACGTGTACATTGCGGGTGTTCGTGACGAGCGGATCGGGATCGAACACCGACGAGCCGGGCGCGGAATGACAGAAGACGATGAGTCGTTCGGCATCGGGGTCGCCGAGGCTCGTGACGCCGACCCTGCGACCCGAGGCGACCGTGAACGTGAGGTTGGCCATGCGGTTCATTGTCCGCCGAACCGGTGACAACGGAAGGGGTTCTCCACAGGGTGACCGGTTCACGGGCGACTGTGCACAGCATCGGCGTCGCGCGACCTCGATGACGGTGGTCCCGCCTACAGTTGTGAACGACCGAGGAGGCCCCGCGTGGCGAAAGCTCAACTCAACTACCGCTGCACCGAATGCGGGTGGACGACCGCGAAATGGGCCGGTCGTTGCGGTGAGTGCCAGGAGTGGGGCACGGTCGTCGAGGCCGCAGCGGAGACGGGCATCCTGCGCGCGCTGAAGCCCGTGCAGATCAGCGATGCTAAGGCAGCTCGCTCGATCATGGCCATCCCGACGAGCATCGTGAGCCACTGGCCGACGGGCATCGCGGAGTTCGATCGCGTCCTCGGCGGCGGCATAGTCCCTGGAGCCGCCGTGCTGCTGAGCGGCGAACCCGGCGTGGGCAAGTCGACCCTCCTCCTCGAAGTCGCCTCGAAGGCTGCAGTGCGCCAGTCGCGCGTGCTCTACGTAAGTGCAGAGGAGTCGGTCAACCAGGTGCGGCTTCGCGCCGAGCGCACGAACGCGCTCCATCAGAACCTCTTCCTGGCATCCGAGACCGACCTCGCGACCATCGTGAGCCAGATCGATGCGGTCGATCCGCAGCTCGTGATCGTCGACTCCGTGCAGACAGTCTCGAGCTCCAACGGAGAAGGTCTGGCCGGAGGCCCGAGCCAGGTTCGCGAGGTGGCCGCCACCCTCATCCGCGTCGCCAAAGACCGTAATCTCCCGGTACTGCTCGTCGGCCACGTGACCAAAGACGGCTCGATCGCGGGCCCCCGCCTGCTCGAGCACCTGGTGGATGTGGTGTGCCAGTTCGAGGGCGACCGCCAGACCAGCCTCCGCTTCGTGCGCGCGCTGAAGAACCGGTACGGGCCGACGGATGAGGTCGGCTGTTTCGAGATGACCGCCGACGGAATCGCTGAGGTGGCCGATCCGAGCGGGCTCTTCCTCAGCCGGGCGGCGACCCCCGTCTCGGGCACCTGCGTCACCGTCGCAATGGAAGGCCGCAGGCCACTGCCGGTCGAGATCCAGGCGCTCGTCGTGCGCACCACGGCCCCCAATCCGCGGCGGGTCACGAACGGAGTCGACTCCTCGCGCGTCGCGATGCTGCTCGCGATCCTGGAGCGTCGGGCGGGCATCCGGCTGAGCGATCAGGATGTCTACATCTCCACCGTCGGAGGGGTGCGGCTCACCGAGCCCGCCGCCGATCTCGCCATCGCGATCGCCGTCGCCTCGGCCGTCCACGACACCCCGGTCGCCCACACGATGGCGGCATTCGGCGAGATCAGCCTCGCGGGCGAAATCAGGCCGGTGTCCCACAGCAAGCAACGGAGTGCCGAAGCGAAGCGGCTCGGCTTCACACTTCGCCTCGACGACGAGACCCAGACGATCATGCAGGCATTGCGACGGGCCTTCCGCACCGGAGCGAGCCAGCGCGACCGCGAACTCGACGCCGCGTTCTGACCCGGCCGGTCACGTTCTTCCGCCTCGCCGCACTACTTACGCCCCGCCGCACTAGTCCTACAACGTGCGCTGGGACTTACCAAGTGCGCTGGGACACAAGCAACGATCACAAAGGGCTCGCAGAGCGACGAGCATCCACAAGGACGCCCGACCGGTGCTCGACGTCGCCTTCGGTCAGCGCCCGACCGTACGCGAGGCTCCGCTCCCCCATCGTGGTGACCGACGCATCCCAGCCGCACTCCGCGAACCACTCCACAAAGTCGACTCCAGCGAACGCGTGCCAGAGCGGCCGCGCGGGGTCGTGGCCGCGGGTACTGACCGTCGCGCCGAGCCGGCTTCCCGGTGCCGACGCCGACGCCAAGTCCTGCAGCAACCGTGTCCGCACCTCCGGCTCGAAGTAAACGAGGAAGCCCTCGAGCACCCATACGGTCGGCAACTCCTCCCGCAACCCGGCCTCGGCCAGCGCAACAAGCCAGCCCGGGTCGGTGACATCGCCCACGAGCATCCGCCGCGAGCCCTGCGCCTTCAGACCGGACGCCGCGACCATCCGCTCCTTGACGGCCACAACATCCGTCCGATCGACCTCGAAGAACACGACGTCCGGCCCGAGCGGCAGCCGAAACGCCCGCGCGTCGAGCCCGGCGCCGACAACGACGATCTGCCGGTCTCCGGCAGCGACGGCGTCGAGCAGCAGCTCGTCGAGGAACCGGGTCCGAACAGCGACCCAGTCACGCAACCCATCCCGGATGCGCGGAGGATCGATGTTGTCAGCCTGCCGTGCCTCGTTGACGTACCGTGCAAGGCCCTGCGCGAGGCGGTCATCGAACCAGGGCTGCGGTCGCTCCGACTCGAGCGCACGCGCGAGGGCGACGGCGACGGCAGTGCGCCCGACCGCGGTCAAGACAGAAGGCGACTCATCCACCGTCCCAGCCTAGGCTGACGGATTCGCACTCATTCGGTCCGAGCGCACTCGCACCCGCGCTCGTGCCTACGAAGTGCTCTCGCACCACCACATGCACTCGCTCCGGCCGGCCCGCACGCGCCGCCGCGCCTCACTGCAGGATGAACTGCTTGGTCGTCGCGGACGTTATGCCGTCGACCGACGTCGCCAGGTGGTAGGACGCGCCGCCCGCCGGCACAGGGTTCCGTTTCGCGCTGCAGGTCGCCGGGTCGGATCGCGTACGATCCCACGCGAGCGGAGTCTGCGACTTCACCGTCTTGCCCGGCTGCAGCAGCACCTCGGCGTCGATGGCGCCGGTCTGGCAGTCTGTCGACTTCCAGTAGACCTCGGTTCCGCTGGTGATCGTGAACACCTGCGCCTTGGTGCCAGCGTCGATCTTGCAGGCGTTCGGGCCGGTGTTCGTGATCGAGATCGACAGCTGCGGCATCTCTTCCGCCCCGTAGGCGGGCTTGTCGGTGATCGCCGCGACCGTGATGTTCGCCGCCTTGCACGCCGCACCGCTCGCCGTCGTGGGGTCGGTCGGGATGGTCGTGCTCTGCGGGTCCGCCGTGTGCCTCGCGGGCGTGGTCGCGGTGGTCGGGGGCGGTGTCACCTGCGCCCCGTTGGATGCACCCGGACGGACCACGATCAGGATGACGACGACGATGATGGCCAGCGCTGCCAGACCGACGACCAGTCGGCGGCGCCAGTACACCTTGCTCGGCTGTGGGCCGACAGGATGCTTGAACGTCGACATGGCATCAGGGTACGCGCGAAGGCGCGGAATTCCGCGGCAAAACGCGGGACGGAGGCGGGTTAGAGGTGCTTCAGCATCCGCGTGTTGCCGAGCGTGTTCGGTTTGACTCTGGCGAGGTCGAGGAACTCGGCGACACCTTCGTCGTGCGATCGCACCAGTTCGGCATAGACCTCGGGATCGACGGTCTCGTCTCCCATGTCGACGAACCCGTGCTTCGTGAAGAATCCGACCTCGAAGGTCAGGCAGAAGAGCCGGCTGAGTCCCAGCTCGCGCGCGTCGTCCTCGAGCCTCGACAGCAGGGCGTGTCCGACGCCTGCGTGCAGCCATTCGTCTGCGACCGCGAGGGTGCGCACCTCGCCGAGGTCGCGCCACATGACATGCAGCGCCCCGCATCCGATGAGCGTCCCGTCGTCGGTTTCGACGACCCGGAACTCCTGCACCGACTCGTAGAAGACCACGGCGTCCTTACCGAGAAGGATGCGCCGCTGCACCAGTGGTTCGACGAGGGCCTGGATGGCCGCGACGTCGCTCGTGCGCGCCCGTCGCACGCGTATGCCCGCGGATGACGAAGAAGTGGTCGAGGTCACGGATCAACCCTAGGGGACCACGCGAGCCCTCGCGGCGCGAACGAAGAAGGCGGGGCGGATCAGAAGATCCGCCCCGCCCTCCGACGTGAGACCTACTCGCCGCCTGCCGCGATGTGGTCGGGGGTGGCCGCGCCGGCGCCGATGGCCGCCGTGGCGTTGATGCCCGCCCCGATCGGCTCCGCGTGCTGCGTCGTCGTGAACACGAACTCGCCGTCCTTGAAGTCGACGTGCACGTGGTCGCCCGCGTTCAGGTCGCCGTGGAGGATGCGCTCGCTGAGTCGGTCCTCGATCTCGTGCTGGACAGCACGACGCAGGGGCCGCGCACCGAGCGACGGGTCGAACCCGACCTCGATCAGGCGCTCCTTCGCCGCGAGCGCGAGCTCGATGGTCATGTCGCGGTCGAGCAGGCGGACCGACAGCCTCTTGATGAAGAGGTCGACGATCTGGAGCAGTTCGGCCTTGTTCAGCTGCGGGAAGACGATGATCTCATCGACACGGTTCAGGAACTCGGGCTTGAAGTTCTTCTTCAGCTCGTCCTTCACCTTGCCCGCCATCCGGTCGTAGCCGGTCTGCGGGTCGCCCTCCACCTGGAACCCGACGGGGCCGCCGGTGATGTCCTTGGTGCCGAGGTTGGTGGTCATGATGATCACCGTGTTCTTGAAGTCGACCACGCGACCCTGGCCATCTGTCAGGCGTCCCTCCTCGAGGATCTGGAGGAGCGAGTTGAAGATGTCGGGGTGCGCCTTCTCGATCTCGTCGAACAGCACGACGCTGAACGGCTTGCGGCGCACCTTCTCGGTGAGCTGACCGCCCTCTTCGAAGCCGACGAACCCGGGAGGGGCACCGAACAGTCGTGAGACCGTGTGCTTCTCGCCGTACTCGCTCATGTCGAGCGAGATCATGGCCGACTCGTCGTCGAACAGGAACTCCGCGAGCGCCTTGGCCAGTTCGGTCTTTCCGACTCCGGTGGGGCCGGCGAAGATGAACGAACCGGATGGGCGCTTCGGGTCCTTGAGTCCGGCGCGCGTGCGGCGAATCGTCTTCGAGAGGGCCGCGATGGCCTCCTCCTGTCCGATCACACGCTCGTGCAGGGCCTTCTCCATGAACACCAGTCGAGCGGACTCCTCTTCTGTGAGCTTGAAGACGGGGATGCCGGTCGCCTGTGCCAGAACCTCGGCGATGAGTCCCTCATCGACCTCGGCCGTCGTCTTGACGTCGCCGCTGCGCCACTGCTTCTCGAGGCGAAGCCGCTCACCGAGCAGGTTCTTCTCCTCGTCGCGCAGGCTGGCCGCCTTCTCGAAGTCCTGGTCTTCGATGGCCGCTTCCTTCTGCGAGCGCACAGCCGAGATCTTGTCGTCGAACTCGCGCAGCTCCGGCGGGGCGGAGAGGATCGACAGTCGCAGGCGGGCGCCCGCCTCGTCGATCAGGTCGATGGCCTTGTCGGGCAGGAACCGGTCGCTGATGTAGCGGTCAGCGAGGTTCGCCGCAGCCACGATCGCGCCATCCGTAATGGAGACCTTGTGGTGCGCCTCATAGCGGTCGCGCAGTCCCTTGAGGATGTTGATCGTGTGGGGCAGCGACGGCTCGGCCACCTGGATGGGCTGGAAGCGGCGCTCGAGGGCCGCATCCTTCTCGAAGTGCTTGCGGTACTCGTCGAGCGTGGTCGCACCGATGGTCTGCAGCTCGCCGCGGGCGAGCAGAGGCTTCAGGATGCTGGCCGCGTCGATCGCGCCCTCGGCTGCACCCGCACCGACCAGGGTGTGGATCTCGTCGATGAACGTGATGATGTCGCCACGGGTGCGGATCTCCTTGGTGACCTTCTTCAGGCGCTCCTCGAAGTCACCACGGTAGCGGGAGCCGGCGATGAGCGAACCGAGGTCGAGCGTGTAGAGCTGCTTGTCCTTCAGCGTCTCGGGGACGTCGCCGCGGACGATCGCCTGGGCGAGGCCCTCGACGACGGCGGTCTTGCCGACGCCGGGCTCACCGATCAGCACCGGGTTGTTCTTGGAGCGGCGAGACAGGATCTGCATGACCCGCTCGATCTCCTTCTCGCGGCCGATCACGGGGTCGAGCTTGTTGTCGCGCGCCGCCTGCGTCAGGTTGCGGCCGAACTGGTCGAGGATCTGGCTGCCGGCCTGGGCTGCGGCCTGGTCGTTGCCGCCGACCTGCACCTGCTCCTTGCCCTGGTAGCCGCTGAGCAGCTGGATGACCTGCTGGCGTACGCGGTTGAGGTCTGCGCCGAGCTTGACGAGCACCTGGGCTGCGACACCCTCGCCCTCGCGGATGAGGCCGAGCAGGATGTGCTCGGTGCCGATGTAGTTGTGGCCCAGCTGCAGAGCTTCGCGCAGCGAGAGCTCGAGCACCTTTTTGGCGCGCGGAGTGAACGGGATGTGCCCGGTCGGCTGCTGCTGGCCCTGGCCGATGATGTCCTGGACCTGCTCGCGCACGGCATCCAGCGAGATACCGAGCGACTCGAGCGCCTTCGCCGCGACACCCTCACCCTCATGGATCAGCCCCAGCAGGATGTGCTCGGTGCCGATGTAGTTGTGGTTGAGCATCTTGGCCTCTTCTTGGGCCAGGACGACGACACGGCGTGCTCTGTCGGTGAATCTCTCGAACATGTTCTACTCCTCAAGCGCCATGGCAGGGTCGGCGCCGTTACAAAGAGAGTAACCAGCGAAGGCGCCTGATACTGCCCCTGTTCGCCGTGGGCGTTAAGGGAGTGTGGATGCGGTTACCGCCGGGCGTCAGCCGCGGATTCCGGGCAATGTCAGCGTTGAGTCGGGCAGCTTGATGGTGACGTCCGACTTCGTGGTGACGGAACCCGGCGTCGCGAAGACGGTCGTGTGCGGCGCGTAGTCTCGCGTGCAGACCCCATCGCCGATCGGAGCGGGGGTCGCTTTCAGCTGGTTGCTCGCGATGCTCTCGACCGTCGCAACTTTGGGCGGGCACGTCGAGCTGCCGTAGAGCACGATGGCGAACTGGGCGCCGCCCTTCAACCAGACCGCGTAGGCGGCACCGCCCGCGCTGCTCGCAGGCGGGACCACGCCTCTCGGCTCGCCCTTGTAATCGTCGACAGGATGCGAGACCGAGGTCGAGCATCCGGCGAGCGCAGCCAGCACGATCACCGCGCCCGCGAGGCCGAGAAGGGGGCGACGACGGGTGCGGATAGTGGTGAGCATGGTCACATTCTAGGAAGAGGTGCCATGATTCGGCGGCGAACGTATGATGCTTGCGTGAGCAACCTGGAGCGGGATCCGGCGGAGGTCGTCGCCGGTGGATCTGTCGGCGTCGACGACACGCGTTCGATCGAGGTTCTTCTGCCCCGTGACGTGCCGCTCGGAGGTCCGCGCGCGATGAATGTGCGGCGCACCCTTCCTCAGCGTCGGCGTTCCCTCATCGGGGGTTGGTGCTTCATCGACCACTACGGTCCGGAGGACGTCTCGGTGACGGGCGGGATGCGCGTGCCGCCGCATCCGCACACCGGCCTGCAGACGGTGAGCTGGCTTTTCGCAGGCGAGATCGAGCATCGCGACAGCGTGGGAAGCCATGCACTGATCCACCCGGGCGAGCTGAACCTGATGACCGCGGGCCACGGGATCAGCCATTCCGAAGTATCGACGGCCGCCACCACCACACTGCACGGCGTGCAGCTGTGGGTCGCGCTGCCGTCGGGTTCGCGCGATGTCGCGCCGTTCTTCGAGCATCACGTACCCGAGGCGATGCCGCTGGGGGATGCTGTGGTGCGCACCTTCGTCGGCTCGCTCGCCGGCAGCGGTACGGATGCGACGATGTTCAGTCCGCTGCTGGGCGCGCAGCTGGATCTGCCTGCCGGATCGTCGGTCGTCGTGCCGCTCGACCCGTCGTTCGAGCACGGTGTCCTGGTGGACGCGGGCCCTGTGGATGTCCGGGGTGAGACGATCTCGGCCTCCGAGCTCGCTTATCTCGGCCCGGGCATCGACACGGTCGAGTTGCGCGCAAGGGAGACTGCCGCACGGGTGCTGCTGCTCGGCGGCGAACCCCTCGGCGAGCAGATCGTGATGTGGTGGAACTTCATCGGGCGCAGCCATGAGGATGTGGTGCAGTTCCGCGCCGAGTGGCAGCGGGATGTGATCGACGGCGAGGATCCTCATGCTCGGTTCGGTGCGATCCCCGCGTACCCGGGGTCGGCCCTTCCCGCGCCGGAGCTGCCGACGGTGCGGCTCAAGCCGCGCGGCTAGTTACCTCTCCTCCACAATTCAGCTGTCGTCCGGGTTGTCCACAACTTCGTTGGACCGGTGCGGCGAAATTCCACGGCCCTGGCAGGCTGGGTTCTGGCGGGATGCATGCAAAGCTTTCCAAACTGCATGCATCGTGCCTACGATCGAACCATGGGAGTCACAGTGCAAGTCAGAGATCTCGACCCAGACGTCAACGAGCGGCTCAAAGCTGCAGCCTCGTCCAAGGGCCTTTCCTACTCGGAGTACCTTCGGCGCGAGCTCACGAGCATCGCCGAGCGGCTACGAATCGAGCAGCGGTGGGCCGAACTCACCGCCGAGCGCGAGGCGCGACGCTATGACGATTTCGATCGGCCCCGCCCACCGTTCGAACCAGAACCGATCGATTCTGAGACCATCGTTCAGTGGATTCGTGAGGACAGGGAGCGATGATCGCGGCTGTGATCGACTGCAGCGCGATGATCGACATGCTCTGGAGGGGCGGCGCGATCGCATTCGACAAGAACAAGCATCTTGCTGATTGCATGCTTGCAGCGCCGCACCTGATCGAACCGGAGTTGCTCAATGCGGCGCGAAGACTCGCCGGCCCGAAGAACTACGGCATCGAGGACGCGTGGCAACTCGTGATCGAGTTCGACCATGTTCGGCTCTATCGCTTCGAGCACGAGAACCTTCGCGACTTCGCCTGGCGGGTGCGCGACAACATGTCCGCCTACGATGCGATGTATGTCGCGCTGGCGAAACAACTCGAAGTTCCTCTAATCACGTCTGACGCGCGTCTTGCGAAGACGGCGAAAGAATGGTGCGAGGTACGCCTTCTGAGCGAGCTACTGGAGGGCTGAGGTGAGTCGGGCGAGATTGTCGAGCACGGTCGAGCGCAGCGGCTGCCGCTTCCACTCTTCGAGCGTGAGTTCGCGGCTGTTCTCGCGGTAGCCGTCCTCGACCTTGCGCATGGACTCGACGAAGGCGCGCCCGCGCACCATCAACGACACCTCCATGTTGAGCAGGAACGATCGCATGTCCATGTTGCTCGAGCCGATGACGGCGACATCGTCGTCGATCGAGAAGTGCTTGGCGTGCAGAATGTACGGCTTCTTGTACATCCAGATGCGCACTCCCGCTTTGAGCAGCGCTTCGTAGTACGAGCGCTGCGCGTGATACACGAGCGCCTGGTCGCCGATCTCCGACACGAAGAGGTCGACCTTGAGACCGCGTTGAGTGGCAGTGGTGACCGCCGTCAACATCGCCTCGTCCGGAACGAAGTAGGGGCTGGTGATGACGATGCGTTCCTGTGCGTAGTACAGGAGGGCGAGGAACAGCTGAAGGTTGTTGGCGCCCTCGAACCCCGGTCCGCTCGGCACGACCTGGCAGTCCAGATTGTCGGGTGACGCCTCGAGGGTGACCGGCTCGGTCTCGCGCCGGAGCAGTTCGCCCGTCTCGCTGTACCAGTCCGTGATGAAGATCGCATTGAGGCCGGCGACGATCGGCCCCTCGAGCCGAACGACGAGTTCCTGCCATTTGAGCCCGCGACGGATGTTCGACCGTTTGTTGTAGCTGCGATCGATCACGTTCTGCGAACCCATGAACCCGACCGCGCCGTCGACGATCAGGAGCTTGCGGTGATTCCGCAGGTCGGGCCGCTGGTATTTGCCTTTGAACGGCTGCACCGGGAGCATGAGCTGCCATTTGGCGCCCATCGCGGTCAGCCGTTTGATCGTGTGCTTGTAATCCCTGGTACGCAGCGACGCGATGTGGTCGAGCAGCACCCGGACCGTCACACCGCGCTTGATCGCGGCCTCGAGAGCATCGAAGAAGGGCGCGGTCGTCTGGTCGCACGAGAGGATGTAGAACTCGCAGTGCACATACCGCTTCGCCTTGTTGATCTGCTCGGTCATCAGGTCGAGCGACGCCTGGTAGTCGCCGATCAGGTTCGCTGTGTTCCCGCCGACGAGCGGCATCGCGCCCAGGTTGCGGTTCAGCTGAACCACCGACTCGAGCCACGGCGGCCACGGATGATCGCGGCTCACCCGCTCCATGCCCTCCGTGCTATCGATGATGAAGTTGTTGATCTCCGCCTGCTTCTCGCGACGCTTCTTCGGGAGCTTGTAACTGCCGATGAGGAGGAAGAACAAGACGCCGAGATACGGGATGAAGAAGATTGCGAGGAGCCAGGCCGTCGCAGACGTCGGCTTGCGGTTGCGCGGAACGACGATGACCGCAGTGACGCGGATGACGAAGTCGAGGAACAGGGCCAGACCGACCACGATCGCGGTGAGGGTGCCGGCGTCCATTGGCGCTCATCCCCTCGCTCGCACGGTGCGCCCGGACCGGCGCTTACGTAACCGTATCGAAAGCTAGGGCTTCTGAGGGAGCCCGCGGCGAGCGCGTTCCTCGGCCTCCATGCGAGCGTAGGCTTTACGTTCGGTGCGGTCGGCACGAACGATGGACCGCATCACGACCCAGAAGAGCAGCCCCACGAGAATGGTCGGGGCAAGCGACCATACGATGCCGGTCCAGAGTTCGTCCATAACCCGATAATGGTATCGCGCACACCTGTGAACGGAGTTCCCGACGCCTCCCATCCCCACCTTCCTGACCACCTGGCAGTTCGACCCGATCGCCTTCGCAGCCATCGTCGTCGCCGGCGGCCTCTACCTCGCAGCGGTCGTATCCCTGCGAATCCGCGGTCACCGCTGGCCACTGAGGCCGATCCTCGGATTCTTTCTTCTGGGCCTCGGCTCGTACGCCTGGGTGTGCTTCGGCTTCCTCGGCGCCTACAGTTCCGAATTGCGGTGGGCATTCACCACGAAGGTGGCACTCCTCCTCTTTGCTGTCCCCGGCCTGATCAGCCTCGGAAAACCCATCGCCCTGACGCGCATCGTGCTGACCGGGCTGCCGCGACGGTTCGTCGACGGTGCGCTCCGGTCATGGCCAGTGCGGCTGTTCGGCAACGCCATCTTCGCGCCGCTGTTCGCGTGCGCGGTATTCCTCATCTTCCTCACCCCGATCGCCGCCGTACTGCGCGACAACACCTGGTCGGAGTGGATGATCACGGTGCTGGTGCCGCTCGCCGGAATGCTCATGGTGCTTCCGATCGCCTCGCACAACATCATCCGGACCAGCCTGTTCATCACGGCCGAGTTCCTCTTCGCCTTCGTCGAGCTGCTGCTGGATGCGGTGCCCGGCATCCTGCTGCGACTCAACGACACGGTACTCGACCACGCACCCACAGTCCTCGGCCGGCTGCCGCTGTGGTTCCCGAACGCGCTGCACGATCAGCACTTGTCCGGCGACTTCCTCTGGTTCATCGCCGAGATCGCGGACGTGCCCGTCTTGATCATCCTGTTCATCCGCTGGTCCCAGAGCGACCGCCGCGAGGCAAAAGGGCTCGACGAGCTGACCGACGAACAGATGGAAGAGCTCACCCGCGAACACCTGCGCGGCCCGCGCGCCTGAGTGCCATGCCTGGCCCGCGGGCTGTCTGCGGCCGAACTCACGCGCGGCCGGCCGGCGGTCAGCCCTGCTTGACGAGGGGGAAGAGGATCGTCTCGCGGATGCCGAGACCCGTCAGCGCCATGAGCAGGCGGTCGATGCCCATTCCCAGGCCGCCGGTCGGCGGCATTCCGAACTCGAGGGCGCGCAGGAACTCCTCGTCGAGACGCATCGCCTCGACGTCGCCGGCGGCAGCGAGCTTCGCCTGCTCGATGAAGCGCTCGCGCTGCACGACCGGATCGATGAGCTCGGAGTAGCCCGTCGCGAGTTCGAACCCGCGCACGTACAGGTCCCACTTCTCGACGACCCCTTCACGCGAGCGGTGAGCACGCACCAGCGGACTGGTGTCGACCGGGAAGTCCATCACGAACGTCGGGCGCACGAGGTCGCCCTTCACGAAGTGCTCCCACAGCTCCTCGACGTACTTGCCGTGCAGAGGGTGCTCGATCTCGATCCCTTCACGGGCGGCGATGGCGCGCAGGTCTTCCACAGGTGTCGCCGGGGTGATCTCTTCGCCGACCGCCTCTGAAAGGCTGTCATACATGCGAATCCGATCCCATTCCCCGCCCAGGTCGTACTCCGTGCCGTCGGCCCAGGTCACCGTGTGCGAACCCGTGATGTCGAAGGCGGCATTCTGCACGAGAGTCTGCGTGAGCTCGGCGATCACGTTGTAGTCGCCGTACGCCTCGTACGATTCGAGCATTGCGAACTCCGGCGAGTGCGTCGAGTCGGCGCCCTCATTGCGGAAGTTGCGGTTGATCTCGAACACGCGGTCGATGCCGCCCACAACGGCGCGCTTCAGGTAGAGCTCGGGTGCGATCCGCAGGAAGAGTTCCGTGTCGAACGCGTTCGAATGGGTGACGAACGGACGGGCGGATGCGCCACCATGCATCACCTGGAGCATCGGCGTCTCGACCTCGATGTAACCGCGGTCGGCGAACGTGCTGCGGAGGCTCGCCACGACCTTCGATCTGTTGACGACGTTGAGACGGGCCTGGTCGCGAGCGATCAGGTCGAGGTAGCGGCTGCGGACCCGGCTCTCCTCGCTCAGCTCGTTGTGGAGGTTCGGCAAAGGAAGGATCGCCTTCGAAGCGATCGTCCACTCGCGGACCATGACGGACAGCTCACCACGACGACTCGAGATGACCTCGCCCGAGACGAAGAGGTGGTCGCCCAGGTCGACGAGTTCCTTCCACCGGGCCAGCGACTCCTCGCCGACCTCGGCGAGGGACACCATGACCTGGATGCGTGTTCCGTCGCCCGACTGCAGCACCGCGAAGCACAGTTTGCCGGTATTGCGGAGGTGCACGACGCGGCCGGCGATTCCGACGACGACTCCGGAGGTCTCGTCCGCCTGAAGGTGGCCGAATTCGGCGCGCACAGCCGGAATCGTGTGCGTCACGGGAACGGCGACCGGGTAGGCCCCGCCGGCGGGCGACGCAGCCTCCTCGATGAGGCGCGCGCGCTTGGCCAGCCGGACCGCCTTCTGCTCGCTGACCTCGTCGTCAGTGAGTTCGGGCTCGTTCTGCTGGGTGTCGGTCATGGCTGTCTTTCGGTCGGCTGCTGCTTGGGGCGTTTGTACTGCTGATGGTGCGGCCGAACGGTTCAGTCGAAGCTGATCCGTTCGTTGTCGATCAGCCTGGTCGAACCGACACGCGCCGCGATCAGCGCGATCGCCGGCCCCGAGTGCCCCTCCCCGACGGGAAGGAATGTCTCCGGGTCGACGACGACGAGATAATCCAGCTTAACGGCTGGCTCGGCGGCGATGACGGCGCCTGCTGCGGTGCGCACGGCATCCGTCCCCGCACCGGCCATGGCCGAACCGGCAGCGAGCGCACGCGACAGGGCGACGGCGGCCGCACGCTCCGACGGGTCGAGGTACCGGTTGCGGCTGGAGAGGGCCAGGCCGTCGGACTCGCGCACGGTGTCAACGACTGCGATCGTGACGGGCAGGTCGAGGTCGCGCACCATCCGTCCGACGAGATGCACCTGCTGCGCATCCTTCTGCCCGAAGACCGCGACATCAGGCGCCACGATGTTGAAGAGTTTCGCGACGACGGTGAGCATCCCGTCGAAGTGGCCCGGTCGCGACGCACCCTCGTACAGGCTCGCCACTGAGCCGGCCGTGACACGGGTCTCGACCGAGCCGGCGGGATACATCTCACCGACACTCGGCGCGAACACCAGATCCGCGAGCCCCTCGAGCCGGCTCAGATCCGTCTCGAGACTGCGGGGGTACCGGTCGAGGTCCTCGCCCGGACCGAACTGGAGGGGGTTGACGAAGATCGAGACCACGACGATGCCGCCGAGGTCGCGCGCCTGCCGCACCAGCTGCAGGTGCCCGTCGTGCAGTGCGCCCATGGTCGGAACGAGCACGACGCGTGACACAGGCGCGTCCGAACTGCCCTCACGGCGGGCGAGTTCACGAGCCGAAGCGACCCGCTGGCGCAGCTCGGCGATGGTGGTGACGACTTCTGGCATCAGGGTTCCTTCCGGCCGACGCGCGCCCGACGGGTGCGTCCCGAAGACGACCGGGCTTCCGATGCTACTCGCCGCCGGCGGCCTCGACCGTCGCCACCAGCGCATCCCTGAACGCTTCCGGGTACTCGAGGTGAGGCGAGTGCCCGCAGTTCTCCAACACCAGTTCCTGGAACGTTCCACCGGCCGCGGCGTAGGCCTCGAAGACCGCCCGCGTCTGCATGATCATCGGCTGCGCCGGTGCGACGTCCTCGCCGGGCCAGCCCGGGATCACCCCGACTTGACCGAGGTAGTTGAGGTCGAAGAACGAGGTGTCGGAGACGATGAGGTCGTTCGCCCCATGGATCCAGGTGAGCGGCGGCTTCGGCTCGAGGTCGACGATGCCGGTGAGATTGAGATTCTTCGGCGCCATCGTGTTCAGCACACCGCGGGAGCCCGCCGCGAACCCCGGCCAGTTCTCCGAGGCGACCCCGTCCCCGGGATAGTTGTCGATGCCGACCTTGGTCGTCAGCATCGACTCGACCCAGATGTCCTCGTGCTCCGAGACGAAACCAGGTAGGACATACGAACTCGCATACACCGAACGAGGTGACCCGTCGGACTCGGCAGTCCGGTCGCCGCCTTCGAGACGGGCCACGAAATCCGGGTTCACGCCTCCCCCTCCGGTGCCGGCATCGTCGTCGGTCAACCGCGACCCGTCTGCTGCCGTCCCGCCGAACCCGTACGGCGAGAGCGGCGACTGCAGGGTGAGGCTGCGCACCGGATGATCGAGGGCGTACTGCATGGCCACTCCGGCGCCCATGCTCCAGGCGACCACGTGCACCGAGCCGAGGCCGAGTTCGGCCACCACGCTCGCGACATCGTCGCTGAAGTCACGCAGCCCGCGGGTCGGATCGACGGGCAGGGTCTCCGAGTCTCCGAAGCCCCGCAGGTCGATCGCGAACACCCTCCAGTGCTCCGGCGTCGCCAGCATCGCATCCTGCCAGAACAACGACGAGGACACGTTCCCGTGGATGAAGACGACCGCCGGCCCGCCGGCCGTGGGATCGCCCGCCCGCTCGAGCACGTTCGCCCGCAGCCGCGGCGTTTGAACGCTCCGCGAGGTGATGCCGTCGATCAGTGTCATCGTGCTCTCCAAACGTCGGTGTCCGGTGGCGCACAGCGCCCAGGACGGACGCCCTGGGCCTGTCCGGGCCTCCTTGACGGCACCGGCGCTGGTGGTTAGCGTACCTGTAACCCGAGCCGTGGGCGAGGGGTGCGCGCACATCGGACGGAGTTGTCGTGAGTGCTGGTTTCAACGGCCGCAGGGCCCTCGTCACAGGGGCTGCGAGCGGCATCGGAGAGGCGTGCGCGCGGGCACTCGCCGAACGCGGGGCGACCGTCGTGGTCGCCGATCTGGATGGCGCGGGCGCCGAACGGGTGGCGCACGACATCGGCGGCGAGCCGTGGCGGGTGGACCTCACCGACACCGCCGCGCTCGCCTCTCTCGCACTGGACGCGGACATCCTGGTGAACAACGCGGGGATCCAGGTCGTGAGCCCGATCGAGCAGTTCGACCCGGCCACGTTCCACCGCATCCTCACTCTCATGCTCGAGGCGCCCTTCCTCCTGATCCGCGCAGCCCTGCCACACATGTACCACGCGGGTTTCGGCCGGATCGTGAACATCTCCTCGGTGCATGGACTGCGCGCATCCGAGTTCAAGTCGGCCTATGTCGCCGCCAAGCACGGCCTGGAGGGTCTGTCGAAGGTAGCTGCCCTGGAGGGTGCGCCGCACGGCGTCACCAGCAACTGCGTGAATCCGGGCTACGTGCGCACCCCGCTCGTCGAGAAGCAGATCGCCGACCAGGCGCGGCTGCACGGCATCCCCGAGTCCGAAGTGCTGCGCGACGTGATGCTGGCGAACAGCGCGATCAAGCGGCTCGCTGAGCCGTCCGAGGTGGCGTCCCTGGTCTGCTGGCTCGCCGGCGAGGACGCCTCCCTGGTGACCGGCGCCTCGTACACGATGGACGGCGGATGGAGCGCGCGATGACGTACCGCACGATGGATGTCCCGGTCAGGGGCGGGATGCTGAGAGTCGGGGAGTGGGCGCCGATGGATCCGGATGCGCCGGCCGTGATCGCAGCCCACGGCATCACTGCGTCGCACCTCGCGTGGGCGACGGTGGCGGATGCACTCCCCGACGTGCGTTTCATCGCGCCCGACCTGCGCGGTCGCGGTCGCAGCAACGGACTGCCCGGCCCGTTCGGCATGGTGCAGCATGCCGAGGACCTGGCGGCGGTCAGCCGTCACTTCGGCCTCGACCGCGCGCTCGTGGTCGGTCATTCGATGGGCGGCTTCGTGGCGCTGGCTGCCGCCCACCTGTACCCGGAACTCTTCACCGGTCCCCTGCTCGTCGACGGCGGCATCCCGCTGGCCATCCCCGACGGCGTCACGCTCGACGACCTGATGACGTCGACGCTCGGCCCCGCGCTGGCACGCCTGTCGATGACCTTCCCCGACCGCGCGGCGTACCTCGAGTTCTGGGGCCGGCATCCGGCGTTCGCCGCGAACTGGACGCAGGATGTGGTCGACTACGCCAACTACGACCTCGAGGGCACCGAACCGAACCTGCGGCCGTCGACCTCCTACGACGCGGTCGCCGCCGATTCGGGAGACCAGTTCGGTGGAGGCGTCGTGGCCGACTCGCTCGCCGCTCTCGCGCATCCAGTGCGCCTGCTGGTGGCACCGCGCGGCTTCCTCGACGAACCGCCCGGGTTGTACGACCAGTCGGCACGTGAGCGGGCGCGCAGCGCGTATCCCTACCTGCAGATCTCCGAGGTCGCAGACGTGAACCACTACACGATCGTGCTGAGCCCGCAGGGCGCCGACGCCGTCATCGACGCGGTGCGCTCCGAGCTGGCCGCAGCCGCAGACAGGTCGCTTCGCAAGTAGGGCGGGCGCTGGCTCGTCGTCATGTCCGAGTTGGCACTCGTTGTCGCCTCGCCCGTGGATCTTGCGACAACAACTGGCAAGTCGTCAGCCGAGCGGGTCCAGCGGCTCATCCCGGCCGTCGAGCAACGCAGCCGGATCGATGGACGGGGCCGACGCGCGCGTGAGCGCATTGTCCACGGTCGACCGCACTAGAGAGCTCAGGAACGAACCGGGATGCTCGAACCCGATGCCGCTGAGGATGCCCGTGGCCTGTTCCACGATCGCCCGGGAGAACGTGCTGGCGGTCGCGATCGCTTCGGCATACGCCGCACGGTCGCCCTCCGCGACGACGACAGGCTCGCCACCCATCTCGACGACGAGAGCCTGCCCGATGGGCAGCACGGCCGCCGGCGCTGTAACAGCGAAGTAGGTCTCCTGGAGTCGCGCGATGTCGAGGCTCGTGCCGGTGAAGGCGAGCGCCGGATGCACAGCCAGTGGGATCGCGCCGGCTGCGGCGGCAGGGGCCAGCACCTCCACCCCGAACCCCGGCGCCGTGTGGAGCACGATCTGGCCGGGCTGCCAGTTCCCGGTCGCCGCGAGGCCCGCGACGAGTGACGGAAGCTCCGCGTCGGGAACCGCCAGGATGACGAGTTCGCTGCGCTCCACGATCGTCGGGATGTCGAGCACCGGGGCGCCGGGAAGAATCGCGTCCGCCCGTTCCCGGCTCCGCTCCGACACCGCAGAGATCCCGACGATGGCATGCCCGGCACCGGCGAGCGCAGCCCCCAGCACGGGACCGACCCGGCCCGCGCCGATGATGCCGATTCCGAGACGTCCTGCACGGCGTTCGATCATGTCGGGCCTCCCTCGGCCGACTCGGCCGACTCGTTCCACCGGTGGCTCCGATCCGAACGCGCCGACGTGATCGCACCGGCCGACACCGCATCGAACAGCTCCACACCGCGGTCGCGGTCGATCACGGCGAGGCGCGGCCGTACGGGACCGGACACGGTGTGGAGGCGGGCCGAGGCGAGGCGGAGCATCCGATCGAGCGGTCCCTGGTACAGTTCGAGACTCTGCAGCCGGGCCAGCGGAACGATCGCGAGGCTCCGCCAGAAGAAGCCGCGCCGGAGCAGCACCACCCCGTCGGTGAGGGTGTAGCCGGTGCGCTGCCAGGAGAACGGCCGGAACCAGGCGGCCCGGCGCGGCGCACCGACGAACCCGTCGCGCCCGCGGGAGGTCATTCCGGCGACGACGAGTTCGCGGTGCGCGGGCGTCGCGAACTCGGGGAGGACCAGCGACAGGACGCGCGCGACGTCGTCGAGGTCGCCGACCGGCAGCATCGTGGTGTTGGGTTGCCCGGCCGCACCCTTCTCCGTCGAGTGACCTGCCGTGTCGATGCGGATCTGCCACCAGCCGAACGGGCGCCAGAGGAGCGGCTGCGAGACGTCGACGGCGTGGATGCGCCCCGGCGGCAGCGTCTCGTTGCTGAGACTGAACAGCCCGAAACCGACCCGCACTCCGTCCGGCGTTCCGGCGATGCTGTAGCGAAGAGACTTCGTGAACCGCCGGATGTAGAAGCTGATCGACCCGATGAGGCCGGGCAGCACGACCAGCAGCAGCCACAGCCGCCCGGTCGCGGCTCCGGTGATCAGCCCCGCGCCGACGAGCAGGAGGAACACGGTGAATCCGCTGAGGACGATCGACCCGATCAGGCGGACCGGCGGTATCGTCACGACGGACTCCGGCGGCGCCAGATCGGGGTGGAGTTCCGGGGCGAGGAATTCGTTCACGCGCTGGTTCAGGATGTCGGCGACCCCGGCCGCGCCCGTCGCCGGAGCCCCCTGCTGCACGCGCTGGGCCGACTTCGCACCCGACGCGAGGCGCAGGATGTCGGCGCGGAGCGCATCCGCCAGCTGCGACGACAGGTACGACAGCTGCACATTCGCGTCGTGACCGGCCACACTGACCTCGAGCTTCGCCGCACCGAACACGCGGGCGATGACCGGTCTGACCAGATTGATGCCCTGGATGCGGTCGAGCCGGGCCTTGCGCTGCGTGCGGAACAGGATGCCGCTGCGCACCTCGACCGCGTCGTCGCTGATGCGGAAGCTGTGCATGCGCCACGAGAGGTAGAACGCGCCGATGCAGACGATGAGCACGACCGCCACCCCGAGGAGCGCCCAGCCTTCGAGTCCGCGGTTGTAGATCTCATCGATGGGGTCCCCGCCGAAGTCGGGGGCGCCGATGAAGAAGCTGACGAGACGTTCCCGGAGGTTCGACAGGACGATGCCGAGCACCGCGATGAAGACGATGCCGCCCCTCAGGAGCGGGGTGGCCGGGTGCAGCCGGTGCCATTCGCCGTCGGTCAGCTGCTCGGCGGCGCGTTCCGCCGCAGTCAGCCGCTCGCCGGTCACAGTCCGGCCCGGCGGCTCTCCGCCAGCTCCACCAGCCGGTCGCGCAGGTCGGCGGCATCGGTCTCCGGGAGCCCCGGGATCGAGACGTTCGTCGACGCCGCGGCCGTGACGAACCGGAGGTCGGCGAGGCCGAGCAGCCGTCCGACGGGGCCGCGGTTGATGTCGATCAGCTGCATGCGTCCGTACGGCACCGAGACGAAACGCTGGAACATGATGCCGCGGCGGAACAGGAGGTCGTCATCGCGCATCCGATAGCCGATCGCGCGGGCGCGGCGCGGTGCGATGATCAGCTGGATGACCGTGATCGCGACGATCACGACGAGCGCGATCCACGCCCAGGTGAGACCGGCGACCAGCCACAGGAACGTCGCGATCGCGCTCAGCACCAGTCCGCTCACCAGGGAGCCGACGATGACGACGACGACATACCGCGGCGAGACCCGCTTCCATTCGCCGGTCGCGAGATCAAGACGCCCTGGCATGGTCGCCTTCCGGTTTCTTGTCGTCGTCTTCGGGCGGGAGGGTGCACAGGTACTCCGCGACGAGGCCGGCGGCGAGCAGAATGGCGGCGCCGAGGGTTGATGCGACCGCTTGCAGGATGGCACCGGATGCGGGAAGCACGGAACGACTGAGCAGGTAGGCGAGCACGCCGATCCCGGCGCCGGTCAGGAGCGCGCCGCTGAGGCTGCAGGCCTTCGCCAGCACAGCGACCCGCATCGCTCGGAACGGGTCGATCCTGGTGCGCACCTTCGCGTGGGTCGCGCGACGGATCGGGACCGCGAAGCCGATGACGATGGCCGCGATCGCGACGAGGGTGATGGGCAGCGACAGCGGCGGGATGAACACGGCAAGGCCGGCCCCGGCCGAGCCCAGCTCGACGAGGAATCCGACGACGAGACCCGCGACCGCCAGCCCGATCAGCGGGGTCGGTCGTGTGCGCTTCACACGGCACCCCCGTTCTCGTCTTCTGCGGGATCCTGCGCGGCACTGGCGCCGTGCACGGCACTGACTGCAGTGTCGCTGTCAGGATACGGCCGATACGCGTCACCGGCGGCGGTCAGGAGCAGGTCGATGCGTCCGTGTCCCGCGAGCTCAGCATCCGGCTGGACGGCGTGCCACGGCGCGAGGACGAATGACCGCTCCCAGGCGCGCGGATGCGGGAGCGTCAGCCGTTCGTCGTCCAGCCGGCGCCCGTCGTAGTCGATGATGTCGATGTCGAGCGTGCGGTCGCCCCAGCGCTCCTCGCGAACGCGGCCGTGCCCCTCTTCGACGGCATTCACAGCGTCGAGGAGGTCATGCGGCCCCAGCACCGTGTCGACCAGCACGACCGCGTTCAGGTAGGCGGGGGCCGTGTAGTCGACACCGGTCAGCTTGAGGGCCGGCGTCTCGATCAACGGCGAAAGCTGCTGGACCCGGATGCCGTCCGCTGCATCGAGGTCGGCGACGGCCTTGCGGATGGTCGCCTCCCGGTCTCCCAGGTTGCTCCCGAGCGCCAGGACGGCCGGCACCGACACACGCATACGCTGGGGGCGCGGATGCTGCGGCGCGGTCATGCGCGTTCCCGATCGATGGTGACGGAGACGTCGGCGAACGGCACCGTGATGGGTGCGTTCGGCTTGTGCACGGTCACCCGGACTGCATCGACCGGCGGATGCGCGAGGACGACCCCCGCGATCCGTTCTGCGAGAGTCTCGATGAGGTCGACCGGATCGCGGCGCACCGCCTCGGCGACTTCGACGGCGAGCTCACCGTAGTGGACGGTCGCCGACACGTCGTCGGAGGTCGCGGCACGGGCGAAGTCGAGCCAGGCGGTCACGTCGATCACGAACTCCTGGCCTTGTTCGCGCTCGAAGTCGTAGACACCGTGGTTCGCGTGGACCCGCAGCCCGGTGAGTGTTATCGAGTCCGATCCGCGCGCCCCGTCTTGCCTAGTCATCTCGTCCAGCTTGCCATGCCTCGACCACATCGAGCGCGAGGCGGGTGCCGGCGACGTCGTGTACGCGGACACCCCAGACGCCCGCCTGTGCTGCCAGTGCGCTGATGACGGCGGTGGGCTGGTCGCGATCCGTCGCGAGCGCGCCCTCCGGCAGCAGCGCACCGAGGAACCGTTTACGGGATGCACCGATCAGTACCGGATAACCGAGCTCGACGAACTCGCGCAGGTTGCCGAGCACCTGCCAGTTGTGCGCCGCCTTCTTCGAGAAGCCCAGACCCGGGTCGATGATGAGCTTCGCCGGGTCGACGCCGCGATCGGTGAGGTCGGCGATGCGGGCGCGGAGCTCAGCACTCACCTCGGCGACCGTGTCCCCGTAGGTGGCCAGAGCATCCATGGAATCGCTCTGCCCGCGCCAGTGCATCACGACATAGGTCAGTCCTGTGTTGAGGACGGCCGCAGGCATTCCGGGGTCCGCGAGGCCACCGGAGACGTCATTGATGATAGCTGCTCCCGCATCCGCTGCCGCCCGCGCGGTCGACGCGTTCATCGTGTCCACACTCACCGTGACCCCGCGTTCGGCCAGCTTGCGAATCACCGGGACGACGCGTGCCTGCTCCTCAGCCGGGTCGACGCGTACGGCACCGGGTCGCGTCGACTCGCCGCCGACATCGATCAGGTCGGCGCCCTCCTCGACGAGGTTCAGGGCGTGCTCCACAGCCGAGCCCGGCTCGAGGTAGAGCCCGCCGTCGCTGAACGAGTCCGGCGTCACGTTGAGGACGCCCATCACAAGCGTCCTCACGCCACCCCGCGTCCGATCAGGGCCAGCAGACCGGCCCGTGCTGCAGGGTCGGCGAGCTCGCCCCGGCTGGCGACGGTGACCGTCGTGCTCTCGGTCTGGCGAGCGCCCCGGGTCGATACACAGCTGTGCTGGGCGTCGAGCACCACGAGCACGCCGCGGGCGTCGAGCCCGTTCTGCAAGGTGTCGGCGATCTCTTCTGTCAGACGCTCCTGCATCTGCGGGCGGGAGGCCAGGGTCTCGACCACTCGGGGGATGCGCCCCAGCCCGACCACGCGCTCGTTCGGCAGGTACGCGACATGCGCGACCCCGAGGAACGGGAGCAGGTGGTGCTCGCAGATCGAACGGAAGGAGATGTCGCGCAGCAGTACGGTCTCGGCGTCGTGTCCTTCGAGGGGGACGCCTTCGCCGAGAAGCTCGGCCGGGTCTTCGCCGAGCCCGGAGAAGAACTCCTCATAGGCGTCGGCGACGCGTGACGGAGTCGAGACGAGCCCGGCACGCGAAGGATCCTCGCCGATGGCGGCGAGGATCTCAGCGACGGCTGCCTCGATGCGCTTCCGATCGATTCCGGTCATGCGCACCCCAGCCCCGGCCTAGGCCGTGGCCGGCCGCGGCTTGCGAACAGGTGAGCGCTTCGGCTTCGACGGCGGCTCGGAATCGACGCCACCGTCGACAGCACCGGCGTTGATCGGCGCCTTCACCGGCATCGCGATGGGAGGGATGTCGGAGATGGGGCGCTTGTCGCTCGACAGCCACTGGGGACGCTCGGGAAGCTTCACCACGTCGGCGAAGATCTCGGCGATCTCGTTGTGGTCGAGAGTCTCGTGCTCGAGGAGCTCCGCGGCGATCCGGTCGAGGATCGGGCGGTTGTTGTTGAGCACTTCCCACGCCTCGTCGTGCGCCTTCTCGAGGAGCGCACGAACCTCGGCGTCGACTCGTTCGGCGATGCGCTCCGAGTAGTCCCGCTGGTGACCCATGTCGCGACCGAGGAACATCTCGCCCGACGACTGGCCCAGCTTGACCGAGCCGACCTCTGCACTCATGCCGTATTCGGTGACCATCTTGCGGGCGATGGAGGTCGCCTTCTCGATGTCGTTCGATGCGCCGGTGGTGGGGTCGTGGAACACGATCTCCTCGGCGACACGGCCACCCATCGCGTACGTCAGCTGGTCGAGCAGCTCGTTGCGGGTGATCGAGTACTTGTCTTCGAGCGGGAGAACCATCGTGTAACCGAGTGCGCGTCCACGCGGGAGGATGGTGATCTTGGTGACCGGGTCGGTGTACCGCATCGCGGCGGCAGCGAGGGCGTGTCCACCCTCGTGGTAGGCCGTCATCACCTTCTCCTGGTCTTTCATGACGCGGGTGCGCTTCTGCGGACCGGCGATCACGCGGTCGACTGCCTCGTCGAGGGCCCGGTTGTCGATCAGCTGGGCGTTCGAGCGCGCGGTCAGCAGCGCGGCCTCGTTCAGCACGTTCGCGAGGTCGGCGCCGGTGAAGCCGGGCGTCTTGCGAGCGAGGACTTCGAGGTCGACGCCTGCGGCGAGCGGCTTGCCGCGACCGTGCACCTCGAGGATCTTCTTGCGCCCGTTGAGGTCGGGAGCGTCGACGCCGATCTGGCGGTCGAAGCGACCGGGACGCAGCAGCGCCGGGTCGAGGATGTCTGGGCGGTTCGTCGCCGCGATCATGATGACGTTCGTCTTGACGTCGAAGCCGTCCATCTCGACGAGGAGCTGATTCAGCGTCTGCTCGCGCTCGTCGTGCCCACCGCCGAGGCCTGCGCCACGGTGGCGGCCGACCGCGTCGATCTCGTCGACGAAGATGATCGCCGGAGAGTTCTCTTTGGCCTGCTGGAACAGGTCGCGCACACGGCTCGCGCCGACGCCGACGAACATCTCGACGAAGTCCGAACCGGAGATGGAGTAGAAGGGAACGCCCGCCTCACCGGCCACGGCACGTGCGAGAAGCGTCTTACCCGTTCCGGGAGGGCCGTACAGCAGCACGCCCTTCGGGATGCGCGCCCCGACCGCCTGGAACTTGGCCGGCTCCTTGAGGAAGTCTTTGATCTCCTGCAGTTCTTCGATCGCCTCGTCGCTGCCTGCGACGTCGTCGAAGGTGACCTTCGGGCTCTCCTTCGAGACGAGCTTGGCCTTCGATTTGCCGAACTGCATGACCTTGTTGCCGCCGCCCTGCATGCCGGAGAGCATGATCCAGAAGAACACGCCGATCAGCAGCACGGGCAGGAGGAAGCCGAGCGCCGAGAGCAGCCAGTTGGGCTGCGGAACCTCGTCGTTGAAGCCCTTCGAGAGCTTCGCGTTGTCGACTGCCTGCACCACGTCTGCACCGCGAGGCGCCACGTAGTAGAACTGCACCTGGCTGCCGAGCGTCGGATCAGGGCTGCTGAGCGTCAGGTCGACGCGCTGCTCGCCGTCGACGATCTTGGCGCTTGCGACCTTGTCGTTCTGGAGCAGCTCCAGACCCTTCTGGGTCGAGATCTCTTTGAAGCCCGACATTGTTATGAGGCTCGAGCCGATCCAGACAGCGATGACGGCCAGCACGATGTAGAGGATCGGGCCCCGGAAGATCTTCTTGACGTTCATGGTGAGGCAAGAGTATCGCTTCAGCGCTGAATGCCTGCTGCGTGTTCGCTTGGCGCGGACTGCGCTATGAGGATCGCATCGCGATCCCGCGGTCCCAGCGCCGAGGCAGCTGCGCTGCCGAGGTGACTACCCGCGGCAAAAACCCGTGCGAACGCCTACGAGTAAACCCCCGGCGCAAGGATGCCGACACCGCGAAGGTTGCGGTACTTCTCGTCGTAGTCGAGGCCGTACCCGACCACGAACTGGTTCGGGATCTCGAAGCCGACGTACTTCACGTCGATGTCGACTCGCGCCGCTTCCGGCTTGCGCAGCAGCGTGCAGATCTCGACGGATGCCGGACCGCGCGAATTGAGGTTGGAGAGCAGCCACGACAGCGTCAGCCCGGAGTCGATGATGTCTTCGACGATCAGGACGGTACGGCCACTGAGGTCGGTGTCGAGGTCCTTGAGGATGCGGACGACGCCGCTCGACTGGGTGCCGGACCCGTAGGAGCTGACGGCCATCCAGTCCATCGTGACCGGGATCTTGAGCTCGCGGGCGAGGTCGGCCATGACCATGACCGCACCTTTCAGCACGCCGACGAGCAGAACATCCGTATCCGCGTAGTCCGCCTCGATCGCTCGCGCGAGCTCGGCGATCCGGCTCCGGATCTGCTCCTCACTGATGAGAATCTCGGTCAGGTCGTCGGAAACGTCCGTGAGTTCCATGGAGCGGTGCGATCCTTTGGGTTCGTGGCCTATGCCTGAGTAAAGATGAGCAGCCCGTTCTGCCTGACAACTCTAACGCCTGGCAGGGTGAGAGCTTTCTGACCGTGCCAGTCGGTGATGAGCTCGGCGACCGCCAGTGTGTGCACCCGTTCGAGCGAGACGCCGAACTCGTTGGCCACGACCAGTCGGATGATGCGCTGACGGAGGGCGGGCGGATCGGCGGCCAGTCCGCGAACATCCAGGGCGACCGCGCCATCCGCGTCCTGGCTGGTCAGTTCGAGCGCCCACTCGAGCGCGAGCGCGTCGAGCGCGTCGGAGTCTTCGCGCAGCTGCTCGGCCGTGCGTGCCAGCGCTTCGGCGACGCCCGGACCGAGTTCGGCTTCGAGAACGGGGAGGACGATGCTGCGCACTCGCACGCGGGTGAATGCGGTGTCGGCGTTGTGCGGGTCCTCCCACGGCACCAGACCGCTGTCTGCGCAGAACAGGCTCGTCGTGGCGCGGCGGATGCCGAGCAGCGGGCGCAGATAGGGTCCGGTCTCCGCCGCCATCCCACGCAGGCTCGTCGGCCCCGACCCGCGGGCCAGCCCGAGGAGGACCGTCTCCGCCTGGTCGTCGAGCGTGTGGGCGAGGAGGACGTGGCTGGCGCCGGTCTCCTCCATCGCCCGGTCGAACGCGGCGAACCGTGCCGAGCGGGCTGATGCTTCCGGGCCGTCGAATGCTGTCACCGCGACCCGGCTGACGATCACCGGATCGAGATCCATGGCCCTCGCCTGCTCGGCTGCCGCTTCGGCGACCTCCGCCGACCCCGCCTGAAGGCCATGATCGATGATGATCGCTCCCGCGCGGATGCCCGCCCTGGGCGCCTCGAAAGCCGTCGCCGCTGCGAGTGCGAGCGAATCAGCTCCCCCGCTGAGCCCGACGAGAACGAGGCCGCCGAACCGCGCATCCCCCGACTCGGGCAGGGTCACCGCATCCGGTCCTTCGCCGTCCAGGCCGACCCCGTCGAGACCGGTGAGCGCCTCGCGGACCGCGCGGCGGACATCCGCGATCGGCGGGGTGAGCCGGGGCCGTCGTGCCGGTGAACCGCTGGCGTGCATCCACTAACGTTATTGGAGTCTTGTGAAACGAGGGAGAGAAAACTCATGGCCGAATACGACGTGATCGTCGAGATCCCGCGCGGAAGTCGCAACAAGTACGAGGTCGACCACGAGACGGGCCGCGTCTACCTCGACCGCGTGCTGTTCACGAGCTTCGTCTACCCCACCGACTACGGCTTCTTCGAGAACACCCTCGGGCTCGACGGCGACCCGGTCGACGTGCTCGTGCTGCTCGAGTACCCGGTGTTCCCGGGTGTCGGCGTCAAGGTGCGTCCGGTCGGCGTGCTCAACATGAGCGACGAGGCCGGGAGCGATGCCAAGGTGATCGCGGTCCCGTACAAGGACCCGCGCTGGCAGCACATCCAGGACATCGACGACGTGCCCCACCAGACGCGCGACGAGATCCAACACTTCTTCGAGCACTACAAAGACCTCGAGCCCGGCAAGTGGGTCAAGCTCGAGGCGTGGGGCAACGCGGCTGAGGCCGAAGCCATCGTCGAGGCGGGCTTCAAGAAGCTCGCCGACGAGGGCAGGCACTAGCCTTCCGCCGGATGGGTCTACGTCAGGTCAGGCGCTGGGGCGGATCACCTGGTACCAGGGGCTGCCCCAGACCGACTGGATCTTGACGACGTCGCCCTCGGTGGGTGCGGCGATCATCATGTTGCCGCCGAGCGAAATGCCCACGTGGTAGAAGTTGCCCGGGCCGTCGCCCCAGAAGATGAGGTCGCCCGCCTGCCGCTGGCTGAATGAGACGACCTGGCCCCTGGCAGCGCCGGTATACCACTGGTTGTTCACCGAGTGCGAGCCGATGTACACGCCGGAGTAGGCGTAGGCCTTCATCGTGAGGCCGGAGCAGTCGTAGCCGCCGGGGCCCTCGCCGCCGAAGATATAGGGCTTGCCCAGTTGCGCGTACGCGTAGTTGAGCGCGGTCTGCACGACGTTGCCGTTCGGGGGCGCGACCGTTCCGCCGCCGCCGCCGCCACCGCCTCCACCGCCGCCGTGGTTCTGGTTCTGCTGGGCCTGCTGTGCTTGCTGCGCGGCGAGCGCCTGCTGACGGCGGATCTCAGCCTGGCGCGCAGCCTCCTCGGCGGCCTTGCGCTTCGCTTCGCCCACCAGGTAGGCGCTCTCCACCTGCGCCGAAGTGTTCTTGAGGGTCGCGAGCTGGGCGATCAGTTCTGTCGACTTCGTCTGCTGGGTCGCCAGCGCCGCCTGCGCCTTCGTCTGGGCGGCTTGTGCGGCAGCCAGGGCGACACTCGCCGCCTCCGCGAGCTTCGCGCGTTCCGTCTTCGCGACGTTGGCCTGGTCGGTGAGAGCGGTTGCGGTGTTCTTGTCCTTCGTCGCCTCCGCGTACACGTCCTGCGACTGCTGGGTGAGCTTGCTCATCGTGCCCAGCTGGTAGAGCAGCTTGTCCGCGCCCGAGCCGTCGCCTCCGCCGTTCAACAGCAGGTCGACGGTCGGGTCCCCGCCGCCGCCGGTCTTCGCGAGGTGGGATGCGAGGAGGCCTGCGCGCATCTGGGAGGTCTTCGCCTTGGCAGCTGCCGCATCCGCCTGCTTCTTCAGGTCCGCCGCCTTGGCTGTGGCCGCATCCAGCGCATCCTTCGCCTGGAAGTACGCCTCCGCGGCCTTCTCGGAGTCGATGCGAGCCTGGTCGACCGCCGTCTGCAGGCCGGCGATCAGCTTCGTGATGTTGGCGATCATCGCCTGCTGCTGGGTGACGTTGGCCTTCGCCTGCTGCACGTCGTTCCACGACGGATAGTTGTCGGCGAACGCCGGTGGCGCGATGATGCCGACGGATGCGGTGACGACGCCCATGACGCCCGCGCTGATCGCGGTGACCGGTCGCACGCGCGACTTCTTGTCGTTCTGACTAGCCAAGTGGTGCCTGCCTCTGTCTCATGAACGGGATGCCGTCGATCTTGTCGCCGTTCACCCGGACCTCGTAATGCAGGTGGCATCCGGTCGATGCCCCCGTGGTTCCCACGCGTGCGATGGGCTGGCCCGCCCCGACGTGCTGGCCGACGCCGACGAGGATCCCGCCGTTGCGGATGTGTGCGTAGCCGGTGTCGATACCGCCACCGACGTCGATACGGACGAAGTTGCCGTAGGAGCCGAACGGGCCCGCATAGATCACGGTTCCCTCGTGCGCGGCGTAGATGGGTGCGTTGCAGTAGGCGCCGATGTCGATGCCCAGGTGGTAGGTGCTGCCGATGCCGCCAGGGGATGCGCGCGGGCCGAAGCCGTCGGTGATCGGGCCGGCCGCGGGGACAGCCCAGCCCTGTGGCCCGACATAGCCGCCCGGGAGACCGCCCGAGCCCGCAGCGGCCGCTCTGCGCGCGGCCTCCGCGACACCCGCCTGGTAGCCCGCGACCGTCTTCGCGACCTTGTTGTTGAGCGCAGCCAGCTGCGCCCTCATCACGATGATCTGCTTCTGCTGCTCGGCCAGCTTGTTCTGCGCAGCCACTGCCGCTGCCGCAGCGGCCTTCTGAGCGGCGACGGCGATCACGCGGAGCTTGTCGCGCGCAGCACGGGCTACAGCAGCGTTCTCTGCCAGGGCTTTCGCGGTGTTCTGGCTCGCCTTCGCCTGCGCGTAGATGGCACTCGAGCGTTCGACGAGCTTGCTCATGCTGCCCAGATCGGAAAGAAGCTGCTCCGGGCTCGTCTTTGTGGCACCGTTGCCGCTGAGGAACAGGCTGGCCGTCAGGTCGCTGCCGCCCGTGCGATACAACTGGGCGGCGAGCCGGCCCGCCTGCGTCGTCGCCGCATCCGCCTTCGCCTTGCTCGCATCCGCCTGCGCCTGAATCAGCTGCGCCTTGATGATGGCGTCGTCGAGGTTCGCCTCAGCCACCTGGAGTTCATCACCGCGCTTCTTCAGATCGGCCTGGGTCTGGGCGACCTGCGCCTTGAGCTGCGCGATGAGACTGTTGATGCGGGAGACCTGCGCGGCGGTGGCCGCCTGGCTCGCCTTCGCGTTCTGGACGTCCTGCCAGCTCGGGTAGCTCGTCGCATAGGCGGGGGATGCGATGGAACCGACAGCGACGATGGCGAAGATCGCGACGACCGCGGTCCGCACACGCCAGCGGTTGCGCAGGCGGGACCGGTTCGGGGTGCTCCCTGCTGCCGGTTCAGTGCGTCTCATCGTTCCCTCGAACCTGTCGCTCGTGTTCCCATCCGTCACTCGTGCCACATGATCAACACTATTAACAGTAACAACGGACTTCTCCGAAGCCAGTGCCAACGGCGCGCCACATGGGTGGCCCCGAGGGGCCGCCAAGGCAGAATGTAACCCGGCCGTGAGGCGATACCCCGGTGATTTCGCGCCCGTCGCGGGATTCGCCGGGGCGCCCATCCGCCCGGTTTGGCATTTCGCCGAGGAGTCCGTATGCTTGTGCGTCGGTAGTAATGCGGTGCGTGTGAGCGGATTGCAGGTGCTCGGCCCCATCGTTTAGCGGCCTAGGACGCCGCCCTTTCACGGCGGTAGCACGGGTTCGAATCCCGTTGGGGTCACCAACTACACGTACAATTGAATAGCTTCACATCGAGGCCCTGTAGCGCAGTTGGTTAGCGTGCCGCCCTGTCACGGCGGAGGTCGCGGGTTCAAGTCCCGTCAGGGTCGCCAAGGCGAGAAGCCCTTCCGAGAGGAAGGGCTTCTGCCTAGAAGGCCTCTTCTTCTCGAAGTCGGCTTTCGGCTCTGTAGCTCAGTTGGTAGAGCGTTCGACTGAAAATCGAAAGGTCACCGGATCGATGCCGGTCGGAGCCACTGCCCTACTCCCTAGCTTCTACATGGGAGTAGGGCTTTTTCATGCCCTCGATGAGTTGCCCGATTCGGCCGTTTGGCTACACTTTGACCGCAACTGATTTCGATGCTTCATCATTGAGCGCTATTGCAACAGCATCCAGATCGTTGTCGAACAGGTCCGCGTAGACGTCCAGAGTCATGGCCGCCGACGCGTGGCCGAGCATCCGTTGCACAGACTTCACGTTTGCTCCCGCCGACACCGCCAGCGATGCCGCCGTGTGACTAGCGCCCCCTTTTGCTGCCGAGATGATTATCAGCCCACCCACTGACGCGCCCGCAGGGGTTTGATGTATGTGGCGGCCGAATTCGCCTGACAAGAAGAGGTCCCGTCGTGGCAGACATCACCGAACCAAGCTCGCTTCGTCACGCGATCGACGATTTTGCACCGAAGATCGTGGACCTCATGGATGACGTGCTCTTCGGCGACGTGTTGGAACGTCCCCAGCTGAGCAAGCGCGACCGCAGCCTCGTCACCGCTTCCTGCCTGATCATGGTTGGAAACGGGGAGCAGCTCGAACCGCACCTCCGGATCGCACTGCAGAACAGATCAGCTTCACCATCGCCGCCACGCTGCTCTTCTCACCGCGATCGCGAGCCGGTTTCTTGCGACGCTAACCCGCTCAAACCGGTAGGACACAAAACAAAGGAGTACCCCATGCACACCCGCACCCTCGGGACCAGCGGCCTCGAAGTCTCAACGATCGGCCTCGGCTGCATGACCATGTCCGGCGGCTACAGCACCCATCCCGACCAGGCCGAGATGGTCGACCTCCTGCATGCCGCGGTGGACCGGGGCGTCACCTTCTTCGACACCGCGGAGATCTATGGGCTGCACGCGAACGAAGAACTCGTCGGGCGTGCGCTCGCGCCGTTCCGCGACCGCGTCGTCATCGCCACCAAGTTCGCACAGGACATCGACCCGGTCGAACGCAAGGTCCGGGGGCGGATGCTCACACCGGACGACCTCCCGCGTGCGGTCGACGGCTCCCTGCAGCGCCTCGGCCTCGACAGCATCGACCTGTACTACCAGCACCGCATCAACCCGGACGTGCCCATCGAGGACTTCGCCGGCGCAGTCAAAGAGCTGATCGAGGCCGGCAAGGTCAAGCATTACGGGATCTCCGAGGCGGCAGCCGAGACCATCCGGCGCGCCCACGCCGTTCAGCCGGTGACCGCGATTCAGAGCGAGTACTCACTGTGGTGGCGTCGCCCCGAGGACGACGTGCTCGCCGCGTGCGAAGAGCTCGGCATCGGCTTCGTGCCGTTCAGCCCGCTGGGCAAAGGGTTCCTGACCGGTGCGATCGACACCTCGACGAGGTTCGAGGACGGCGACCTGCGCACACAAATCCCACGGTTCGCGGCGGATGCGATGCAACACAACCTGGCGCTCGTCGACCTCGTGAAGTCGATCGCGTCATCCAACGGCGCTACGCCGGCGCAGGTTGCCCTCGCGTGGCTGCTGGCGCAGAAGCCCTGGATCGTCCCGATCCCGGGCACCACGAAGCTGCACCGGCTGGAGGAGAACATCGGCGCCGCGAACCTCGCGCTCTCCGATGACGATCTCGCCCGCCTCACCGCGGTGTACTCCGAGGTCGAGATCGAAGGCGGTCGCTACCCCGGCTTTCTCGAGGCACAGACCAACCTCTGACCACTGTGAAAGGCGTCTATGCCTGGCCGCTCGCCCGCGGCTGTCCTGAAGAGCCTCTCGGACGAGAGGACTGATGCACAGCCATCCACCGAGACGGCCCTCACCCGACCGCTTGTCGGTTTCCTAGTGGTCGAGACCAGCGGAAAGGTCGAGGTGCGCCTGAGCCTGGTCGATGAGGGTCTGTCCCTTCGCCGTGATTGCCGCGACGGCGTCCGCGCCGGCCACCCATCGCGCCGGCGCGTCGTCAAGCTCGACGACCTTGACGAGGTTCGCAGCGAGCTTGGCGGGGTCTCCGCTCTGCTGGCCGTTCATGGACTTCCATTCTTCGATGGTTTTCGCGGTTGTTGTGGCGTAGTCATCGATCGACAGCTCGGGCCAGCTGGTGGAGGATCCCTCCACCAGCAGTTCGGTGCGGAAGAATCCTGGTTCGACCGCGGTAACCCGGATGCCGAACTGCTCGACCTCTTCGCGAAGCGATTCGGTCCAGCCTTCCAGAGCGAATTTCGATGCGCCGTATGCACTACCGAAGGCACCGGAGACGATGCCCGCTGTCGAAGTGATGGTGACGACGTGGCCGGACCGCTGTGCGCGCATGATCGGCAACACAGCACGGGTCACGTTCAGTGGGCCGAAGAAGTTGGTCTCCATCTGCGCACGGAACTGCTCGGGGCTGACCTCTTCGAAGAAGCCGGGCTGGAAGTTCCCGGCGTTGTTCACGAGCACGTCGAGGCGGCCGAAGCGCTCCGTAGCGACTTTGACTGCGGCGTCGATGGAATCGGTGTCGGTGATGTCGAGGGACACGGTGAGAAGGTTCTCGTGCTCACCGACAGCCGCTGTCGCTTTCGCGGCGTCGCGGGCTGTGGCGACGACCCGGTGGCCGCCCGCGAGAGCGGCCTGTGTGATGTCAACGCCCATCCCGCGGCCGGCGCCGGTGATGAACCATACGTTGTTGTTAGTCATGCGGAGACTCCTATGGGGGCGTGTTGTCGATGAGCGGCTTTGCCCTGACGGGCAGGCCTGAATCAGGTGCTCGCGAAGGCCTTCAGGCGACAGTGAGTCGGGCCCGGAACTGGCTGTTTTGTTGGATCGCCTCGAGGTCGGTGAAGGTGCCGATCGGGATGATGCCGGTGAAGTAGTCGACGTGTTTGTAGTAGAGCACGAGGGCTTGGTCGGGCGCGTAGTAGCCGATGGTGCCGGGTTCTGCTGCACCGCCTGCGGGCATCCCGTCGAGCGATACCGGGCGGGGAAGGTCTGCGATCTTTTCCTGGCCTCCGTAGTCGCGGAATGAAAGTTCGAGGGGAAGTTGGGAGAGAAGCGACGTGGTCGCAGCGCTGGGTTGGAGCGTTCCGCGGATGGTTGTTGCGTTGATGGTGATGAGGATGTCGGTATCGGTCACGGTCGCCTCGGATGGGGAGTTGGTCGGCAATGTCGCGGTTGGGGATGGGGTTGCCGGTGCAGGCACGGTGGATCCGGTCGTGGTTGTGGGGCTGTCGTTGCTGGTGCATCCGGTCAACGCCAGTGCGAGCACCACAATTCCCCCGCTCAGCGAGCCGCGATACCGGCGGAAACGGGTGTTTCGGTTAACCACCGGTTTGTCCTCCGTCGACGCTGAGGGTTGGCCGATGGCGAGGCCTGTTGCGCGGCCGATCCCGCCGCCGGCCACGAACACGACCATGTCGGTGCGTGCTCACCATGATGGAGCCTCCTTCAGTCCGGTCAGGCGGGAGCAGTAGACGGTTGCGGCGAGACTTGCGAGGATCAGCGTGGATCCAACTGTTGCCGCGCGGGTACGCGCGGTGACCATCGGTGGCAGGTATGGGCTTCCGGCGTACTTGTTCCGGTAGACGTCGTCAATCTGATCCTTCACGCGCGCAGCCTGATACCAGGGGACTCGGTGCCGTTGTAGGCGCGCACATACACGCCGCCGTCGACGACGACGGACCAGATCCAGGCCAGAGTGCCCACAGTCGATCCGTCGGCGCGATACGGTGCGATGTGAAAGTCGTCGGTTGTACTTATCGCGCGAAGCTCCTCGGGGGTCCAGTCAGTCATGGAGCGCTTTCCACGACCGGCAGATGGTCGGCTTGCCAGGAGGCGAGGAGGCGCAGGCTTTCGGCAGAGGGTGAGCCGGGTTCTGCGGTGTAGATCAGGAGGATGTGTCCGGGTTCTGCGGTGATCGCGAGTTCTTCGTACGCGAGCGTGAGATCGCCGACGATGGGGTGGTGGAACCTTTTCGTGCCTGCGCCGTGGGTTCGCACGTTGTGTGCACCCCAGAGTTGCCTGAACGTGTCGCTGCGGGTGGAGAGTTCGCCGACGAGGTCTTGGATCGCCCGGTTGTGCGGGTCACGCCCGGCCTCCGCGCGCATGAAGGCGACGCACATTTCGGCGAAGAGTTCCCAGTCGGGGTAGAAGTCGTGGGAGACGGGGTCGAGGAACTGGAACCGGGCCAGGTTGGGTGTGCGCCCGCCGTCGCCGATGACGGGCGAGTAGAACGCTCGGCCAAGTGGGTTGAAGGCGATCACATCCGATTGCGCGTTGCGGACGATCGCGACACCGTCGGTGATCGCCTCGAGCGCCCAGTGCAGCGACGGACGCGTCGCCGGGTTACGAACGGTCCGGCGGCGCCCGCGGCCGGAGGCGGGGATACCGTCGGCGGCCCTGGCGAGGTCGAGCAGGTGTGCGCGTTCGGTGTCATCGAGCTGCAGCGCTTGGGAGACGGCGTCGAGCACGGAGGCGGAGGCTCCGGCGATCGCTCCTCGTTCAAGCTTGGCGTAGTACTCGACGCTGACGCCGGCGAGCGTGGCGACCTCGGAACGACGTAAACCGCTTACCCGCCGGTTGGGGCCGGCGGGGATGCCGGCGAGTTCGGGGGTCAGCCTGGCGCGTCGCGACATCAGGAACTCGCGGACCTCGGATCGGTTATCCATGCAGTCGAGGTTACGTCCGTCAGCGCCGATCAGGGGTCCCCTGTCAGTACACCTCTCATCAGAGACTCCCTCGGCCTGGCGAGGAGCGCTTTGCTTGTCACGTGACAGTTTCTCTAGCTCCCGCAGTTGACCGGGTTCGGGCCGGCCGCTGGTTGGCGACCCTCCTTCTGGTCCTGACCGTGTTCGGGCCGATCTCGATGGACCTCTACCTTCCCGCGCTTCCCGCACTCACGACCGAGCTCGGCGCAGCGACCTCGCTGGCGCAGCTGACGGTGACCGCCTGCCTGATCGGCCTCGCCGGCGGCCAACTGATCGCCGGACCGCTCTCCGACCGGTACGGCCGACGGATGCCGCTGCTGATCGGGGTCACCGCTTACGTGATCGTCTCGGCATTGTGTGCGGCCAGTCCCACCGTTGAAATCCTGATCGTGGCCCGCCTGGTGCAAGGACTTGCGGGCGGTGTCGGCATCGTGATCGCCCAGGCTGCGGGACGCGACGTCTACGACGGCGGCCGACTGATCCGGTTCTACGGCCGGCTCACCGTGATCGGCGGATTCGCCGCGATCGTCGGCCCCCTCCTCGGCGGCGTGCTCTCCACCCTGATGGACTGGCGCGGGCTGTTCCTTGTCCTGGCCGGGATCGGAGCTGCCATTCTCGCCTGGGCTGCGTTCGGGTTCCCGGAGACGCTGCCGGCAACGGAGCGGACAACCGGCGGGTTCGCCCGCGTCGGAGCGGATATGCGCATACTTTTCAGCGATCGCCGATTCGTCGGTGCCGTACTGGCGCAAGGCTTCGTCTATGCGGCTCTCTTCGCCTATCTGAGCGGCGCCACCTACGTGTTGCAGGGCGTGTACGGGCTCTCCCCGCAGCAGTACGCATTGGCGTTCGGGCTGAACTCTGCTGGGTTCATGGTCTTCGGCTACCTCGCCGGCCGCAGCAGCGAACGGTGGAGCGTCATCGGCACTCTTGTCATCGGCCTGATCGTAGCGGGGGCCGGGGCTGCCGGGCTGCTGGCCTCCGGGCTGACGCACCTGCCCCTGATCGTGGTCATCCTTTCGTTGTTATTGCTGGTCAGTGGAACCGCGATCACCAGCCCGCCCTCGACCACCCTGGCGCTATCCGACTACCCACAGATCGCCGGCACCGCCTCCTCCCTGCTCGGCGCGGCCCGGTTCGCGTTCGGCGGCATCGCCGCCCCCCTGGTCGGCGTCGCCGGCGCCCTCAGCATCCTGCCCTTGGGCCTCGTCACCACGACGTCCATCGTCTTGGCGGCCATCGCGGGAGTCATCTTCCTCGCTCGCCGAACGGCCGTGACCGTCGCGGACACGTCGCACACCCTCACAACGGAAGGAACACCCCTATGCGTGGAGTGATCATGTACGCCCCCGGAGACATCCGGGTCGAACAGCGCGAAGACCCCATCATCGAGCAGCCCACCGACGCGATCATCCGTGTGACCGCTGCCTGCATCTGCGGCTCCGACCTCTGGCCCTACCGCGGGATCGAGCCGGTGAACGGCCCGACGCCGATGGGGCACGAGTACGTCGGCGTCGTCGAACAGGTCGGCGACGCCGTGAAGAACGTCAAGATCGGCGACTTCGTCGTCGGCTCGTTCTTCGCCTCCGACAACACCTGCGAGATCTGCCGGGCCGGCTACCAGTCGCGCTGCATTCACGCGATCGGGATGGGGTCGCTCGGCACCCAGGCGGAGCTGCTGCGCGTCCCGCTCGCCGACGGCACCCTTGTCGCCACACCCCGCCAGCCGAAACCCGAGGAGATCCCGGGACTGCTCGCCGCCTCCGACGTGCTGGGCACCGGATGGTTCGCCGCGGTCGCTGCTGAAGTCGGCGCGGGTAAGACCGTCGCCGTCGTCGGTGACGGTGCCGTCGGACTGCTCGGCATCCTCGCAGCCAAGCAACTCGGCGCGACGCGCATTATCGCGATGAGCCGCCATGCCGACCGGCAAGCCCTCGCCCGCCGGTTCGGCGCCACCGACATCGTCGAGGAACGCGGAGACGACGGCGTGGCCAGGATCAAGGAGCTCACCAATGGGCTCGGCGCGCACTCCACCATCGAGGCCGTCGGCACGCAGGAGTCGATGATGCAGGCCATCCGCGCCACCCGCCCCGGCGGTCACGTCGGTTACGTCGGCGTCTCCCATGACGTCGAGCTCCCCGGTCTTGAGCTGTTCTTCTCCGGCGTGCACCTGCACGGCGGCCCCGCACCAGTGCGCCGGTTCCTTCCTGAGCTGATCACGCTCATCATGGATGGCGAGATCGATCCTGGCGCCGTCTTCGACGTCACCCTCCCCCTGGACGACGCCGCCGCAGGCTACCAAGCCATGGACGAACGCCGGGCCATCAAGGTCCTTCTGACAATGGAGACAACATGAACATCGAACCGCGCATCCCCACCACCAAGAACCCGGCGGAACAGTTCGCCGGCGACGTCTGGCTCGACCCCATCGCGCTCCCACACGACGCGGACCAGCGCATGGTCGTCGCCACCGTGCGATTCGCCCCCGGCGCCCGCACCGCCTGGCACAGCCACTCCCGCGGCCAATACCTGCGCGTCACTCAGGGCGTCGCCCGGTTCGGTGACCGCGACGGCAACATCATCGAGGTTCATCCCGGCGAAACCCTCTACACCCCACCCGGCCAGGACCACTGGCACGCGGCGGCCCCAGGATGCTTCATGGAGCACATCGCCATGCTCGAAAACTCCGACAACCCCATTGAGACCACCGCGTGGAAAGAACACATCACCGACGACGAATACAACGGGAGGACATCATGACCCAACCGCATTCCGGCTGGACCGGCGGCCACCGCGCATTCGGCGATTTCGCGCCCGGCCTCGTGCACTACACCGACAAAGTGCTCTTCGACGAAGTATGGGAGCGGCCCGAACTCTCCAAACGCGACCGCAGCCTCATCACCGTTACCGCGCTCCTCGCCGGCGGCAATACCGACCAACTGCGCTTCCACCTGCAGCACGCACGCCACAACGGGGTGACCGAACAAGAACTCATCGAAGCGATCACCCACCTCGCCTTCTACGCCGGCTGGCCCAAAGCGATGTCCGCGATGACCATCGCCAAAGAGGTCTTCGAGAACGAGGATGTCGCCGAATGATCATGGTTACCGGCGCATCGGCACCATTGACCGGGTGTTCTGGGCAACAGCCCAACTTCCGCGTATTTACCGGGATCGCGGGCTACGCGAGTGGTTCACAGGTCGAGCACCAGGTGCTGTCCGCGGCAGCGTGAGACGCACGTCATCATGGACGCGTTCTCGAGGCGTTCTTCGAGTGACAGGACCGAGTCGCGATGCTCCGGGATGCCAGCGAGCACTCTCACCTCGCAGGTGCCGCATGTGCCCTCCCTGCAGGTTGAGAGCACGTTAGCGCCGGCCCTGTTGACCGCATCCAGAACACTCTCGTCCTCACTGACCGTCATCACTGCTCCCGAACGGGCAAGCGTGACCTCGAACGGCGGATTGGGCTCGTGCTCGATGTTCCGCGGGTGGAATCGCTCGATGACGACCCGGTCGATCGCATCGTACCGTCGCGCGCTGTCCTCCAAGCCGGCGAGGAGACCCTCGGGTCCGCATCCATAGACGAGCGCTGGACCGGCGGGCATCCTGGCCCAGATGTCATCGAGCGGATACCAACCGCGCTCTGCGCTCGGCCAGGCGTATACATGGTGTCCGTACTGGTCCTGCAGCTCGTCGAGGTACGGCATCCGGTCACGCGACCTGCCCAGATACAGCAGACGCCAGTCCGCGGCGGTCGCGGCCGCCGCATCGATCATCGGAAGGATCGGCGTGATCCCGATACCGCCTGCGACGAACAGGTAGAAGGGCGCCTCGCGGAGGCGGAAGTGGTTCCGCGTCGCGCGGACGCGGAGCCGGTCGCCGACCCGCACGCGGTCGTGGACTGATCGGGAGCCGCCTCGGCCTGCCTCTTCGCGAAGGACAGCGATCCGGATGATGATGTCGCGATCTCCACCGCAGATCGAGTACTGGCGGATCGCCCCATCCGGCAGTTCGAGGTCGATGTGGGCACCCGGCTCCCAAGACGGGAACGGCGACCCATCGGAACTCAGGGACAACTCGACGACGGCATCGCTGAGAATACGCCGCCCTACGACAGTGACATCGATCGCGGTCGTGGTCGCAGTGGTCGTGACCACCGGACTCAGGATGCGCGGCTTGGAGGTCAGGCGAGGATCCCACTCGACAGGGAGCGACACCATGCCGCGCCCCTGTCCCCCGCGGGGGAACTCGCCCCTCGAACTGCTCCTTCCACGGCGAGGGAACATCACCGACAGCCGGTTCGGACGAGAAGGTGTCCGGGTCGTGCAGGGCCGTGACGATGTCGTCATAGCGGGTGACCTTTCGCGCTTCATAAGTGGCGGAAAAGGGGAACCCGGCACTGGCCCGGATGCCGGCGAGGTCAGTGAAGATCCGCTCCGGATCGATGAATGGGCAGCCGAGGGTTTCGGCGGTGATCGTCATTGCTTCCTCCAGCGGGAATGTAGAGTCCCGCCCGGGAAGAGCGCACAGGTGGGACGTGACGTGTCCGAGTGCTCGCCCAGTGCGTCGGATGCACCGAGGGGGATTATTCACGCCGACCAGATCGCCGGGTGTCCTCACCCCACCTGTATAGGCACGAGTGTACCCGAACGCCGAACTCTCCCCGCTATGCCCTAGGTTCGGTGCGAGAAGCGGGGACATCGAGGATGTGGTCGGGCTACAAACGCCTGCCGAGAACACGGCCGATAGACTTGAGCTACATCTGCTGAGGGAGCGTCATGGCATCGCGTTGGGCACGGGTCGTTCGCGGCCTGCTTGCGGCCAGCGTCGCCACCCTTGTGGCTGCGCTTTTCCACATGGCCGGCGGGGGCGTAGCCCCCAGTGCTCTCGCCCTCACGCTGAGCCTGGTGTTCTCGGCCCTCGCCTGCATTGCCTTGGCCGGTAGAGGGTTGGCCTTGTGGCGGCTCACTCTGTCGGTGGCACTCAGCCAGTTCTTGTTCCATACCCTTTTCGCCCTGAGCCCGTCGGGAAGTTTCGCTGGCGCTGACCCTTCTGGGCACGTTCACCTGGGCAGCCATCTGGAGATGGTCTCATCCGGGGGCGCAACGAGCATGGCGCCGATGGCGCCGGAGTCGGCAGCGATGTGGGTTTCGCACGGTTTCGCCGCGTTAGTGACGATTGCCGCATTGCGTTTCGGCGAGACGTCGTTCTGGGCACTCTGCGAGTTCACCGCCTTCCAGCTGCAAAGACTGTTCGGCTCGGATCTGATCCTGGCCCCCGAGACGGTCCCGGCAGCCCGGGTGGGGGTACTCTCGCTGCCCGAGCATGCGCTGCAGCTAGCCGTCGTGCTCGGTGAGATGCGTCACCGCGGCCCGCCGGCCGGGCACGCCTCGTTCGCTTAGCATCTGCTGGCGCCCCGAAGAGGCAGACAATCTTCCGTGCCGCACGGTTCTGACCTCGTGGTCCCTGCTGCGCGTTTCCCTTTTTCCTCGTGCCCGGCCGCCCGCATGGCGCGGCCGAGAATGGATATTTCTCCGATGAACAAACGTGTCCTTGCTCGAACCTCTTTCGCAGCGGCAGCGGTTGCTGCTCTCGTGCTGGCAGCGCCGCTGGTGGCGAGCGCTCACGTGAAGGTGGACCCGAACCAGGCGTCCGTGGGCAGCTACGCCACGCTGACCTTCAAGGTTCCGACCGAATCCGCGACCGCGGGAACGGTCAAGCTCGAAGTCGACCTGCCGACCGACACCCCCTTCGGGTCGGTGTCCTACATTCCGCTCGCCGGGTGGTCGACCCAGGTCGTCACCGAGAAGCTCGCCAAGCCCATCAAAACGGATGATGGCACCGTCACTGAGGCGCCCGTAAAGGTGATCTGGACCGCCGACAAGGGCGTGCAGATCGCGCCCGGACAGTTCCAGGAGTTCGTCATCTCCGCCGGTGCAGTGCCCGATACGGGAAGCATCCTGCTTCCGACGCACCAGACGTACTCCGACGGCTCGGTTGTGAACTGGGACCAGAAGACGCCCGCGTCCGGTGCTGAGCCGGAGCACCCGGCACCGACGCTCTACGTCAAGGACGCTCCGCCTGCCGACAGCGGCGCGGCGACTGTGACGGCGACACCGATCGCGGCTCCGGTCTCTTCCGCCACGAGCTCCAGTGAAGCGGTGGCGATCTGGGTCGCTGTCGGCGGTCTCGCGCTTGGAGCGATCGCGCTCGTCATCTCGGTGGTCGCGTTGACCCGCCGCGGCCGGGTCGCACCGACCGACGGTCAGTAGTCATGTCAGCGGCGACCCGACTGCCGAGATTCCGGCAGACCGTTTTTCTCGTCGGGCTCGGCGCGGTCGTCGCCGCGGTGCTGGCGCTGGCCCCTGCGGCCGGCGCCAGCGCCCACGACTATCTCGTGGACAGCACCCCTGCCGCCAATTCGGTGCAGACGATTCCGATCGAGAAAGTGTCGTTGACGTTCAACGATCGCGTTCTCGACCTGCGCGGCGATGGTTCGTCGGCGCTGATGCAGGTGGTCGGACCCGACACTCGTCATTTCGAGACCGGATGCCCCACCATCCTCGATCGCACCGTCACAGTTCCCGTCGCGCTCGGCCCGGCCGGGCGCTACACGGTCACCTGGCAGATCGTCTCGGCCGACGGGCATGTGGTGTCCAATTCGATCGCCTTCACCTATCGGCCCGGCAACGATCCATCGCCTGCGGCCGGAAGCACTGCGAGACCGAAATGCGGAAACGCTGTCGGAGCGGGCTCGACGGCAGCCCCGCCTGCAGCTGCAGCGGGCGGACGGGGTGGCGGCGGTGCTGACCTCGGCCTCGTCGTCGGCATTGCCGCCGGGATCATCGCGCTGGCCCTCCTCGGCGTGGTGATCGTCCTGATCACTGCACGTCGCGGGCCGGGAAGCACACCGAACCGTCCTCCCGCGGACGATTGAAGAGGACAATGACAACTCCCGCATCCGTCGACAGCGACCTCCAGTTCCCCGAACACGAGTTCCGGTTTCCCCGAGTCAGCCCTGTCGCCACCATCCTCGTCCTGTGCGTGCCCCTGAGCTTGGCATTCACTCTCCTTGCGATGACATTCTCCGGAGCGTTCCTGACCGGGCGTGCCCTCTCCGACCCGGGAGATGTCGTCACCTACGGGCTGCCGATCGCGCGCACCATCCACGACCTCGCCGCAGCAGCGACCGTCGGCTTCCTCGTCGTCGCGTCCTTCATCACGCCGGGGCAGACAAAGCAACCCGGTCAGGCCGGCTGGTCTCAGAGCCGCGCCACCCGCTGGGCGGCGTGGGCCGGGTCCGTCTGGTTCGCGGCCGCCATCGTCGTCATGGTGCTGAGCGGGATCGACATCTCCGGTGTCGCTCCCGGAGACCCGGTCTTCTTTCCCACGCTCGGCACCTTCCTGTTCAGCGTCGAGCTCGGCGAGTCGCTGGTCGTCTCTGCGACCTGCATCCTGGTAGCGACGATCATCGCCGCTCTGGCCCGGCGGCTCACGTCGGTCGGGGTGTCCTGCGGGTTCGCGATCTTCGCCCTGCTCCCGCTCGCTTTGGCCGGGCACGCGGCAGGGTCTTTCGAACACGCCAACGCGGTGAACAGCCTCGCACTCCACCTCGTGGGTGTGACCGTCTGGGTCGGCGGCCTCCTCGCCCTGCTGCTGATGCGCAAGACCATCAAGGGCGGCTACGGCACCGCTCTCGGACGCTACTCGGTGCTCGCCGCCTGGGCGTTCGCCGGTGTCGCCTTCTCCGGCGTCATCAACTCGTCCCTGCGTCTCGGATCATTCAGCGACCTGCTGCAACCGTATGGACTCCTCATCGTCGCCAAAGCGACCATCCTGATCCTGCTCGGCATCGCCGGCGCCTTCCAGCGCCGCCTGGTCATTCCCAGGCTGCGAAAGGATCCGACGAACCGACGGCTCTTCGCACGGTTCGCCCTCACCGAGCTGGTGTTCATGGCCATCGCCATCGGAATCTCCGTCGGACTCTCCCGAAGCGCCCCGCCGGTCTCCCAGCAGCCTCTGACCGGCGACGACCTGCAGGAGGGTCTGCTCGGGTTCCCCTACCCGCCGCCAGTCACCTTCATCCGCATGTTCACTGTCTTCCACGTCGACTGGGTCTGGCTACTGCTCGCCGGTGTGCTCGCCGGCCTGTACCTCTGGGGGTTCATCCGGATTCGGCGTCGCGGCGACAAATGGCCGGTGTACCGTCTCATCTGCTGGCTGGCCGGATGTGTCGTGCTGGTCTGGGTGACCAGTGGTGGGGCGGCAGTCTACGGGCTCGTGCACTTCAGCTCCCACATGATCCAGCACATGGGCCTGATGATGTTCGCCCCACCACTCCTCGTCCTCGGCGGACCTGTTCTGCTCGCCCTCCGCGTGCTCCCCACCAGGCACGACGGCAGCCGGGGCGTCCGCGAATGGCTCCTGCTCTTCACGCACTCCCGGTTCCTGCGTTTCCTCACCAGACCCCCGGTGGCCGGCGTGCTCTTCGCTGGAAGCCTCATCATCTTCTACTACTCGCCTGCGTTCCAATCGGCCCTGTTCTCACACGAATGGCACGTCGCGATGTGCATCCACTTCCTCCTCAGCGGCTACCTCTTCTTCTGGGTCTTCATCGGCATCGACCCCGGCCCGCCCCGACCCGCCTACCCGATCCTGTTCATCGTGCTGCTCGCCACCCTCGCCTTCCACGCCTTCTTCGGCGTTGCCCTCATGGAAAGCCAGGGCATCCTCGCCATCGACTGGTGGCACGCCCTCGGCCAGACCAACAACACTGCCCTCCTCGCCGACCAGCACGTCGGCGGCGGAATCGCCTGGGGCGCCTCCGAAATCCCCATGGTCCTCGTCGCCCTCGGCGTCGCCTACCAATGGACCAAATCCGACGAGCGCACCGCCAAACGACTCGACCGCCAAGCCGATAGAGACGGTGACGCCGACCTCAACGCCTACAACGACCGACTCCGAGAGCTCAGCGAACGGGATGCCGAACCCCACGACCGCCTAGGCTAGCCCGGCGCGAGTCGCAGCATGGCGTTGCGTGCCCGGATGCCCGCGGCGGTTGCGGGTACAAGAAAACGCGAGGCGATGGATGCTCCCCGCTGAGCACGACGGACATTGCGTCGGTGCTCCTGCTCGTAGGCGCTGAAGGCGGCGGTGTGGTCGTCGCCGTGGGTCCCGACCGCGGATGCAAGGCTGTGCGCGCCGATGATCGCGTTGCTGGATCCCTCCCCGAGGAGGGAGAGACAGCTGGCAGCGTCACCGAGCAACGCGATGCGGCCGCGGTGCCAGGTCGGAACCACCATGCGCGTGACCATGTCCACGTAGACGTCGTCGGCTGCGCGCCAGCGATCCAACAGGCTTGGCGCCAGCCACCCGACATCGGCATAGGCGTCCGCGACGAGCTTTTTGGAAGCCGCCTGGTCGCGCTGGTCGACTACTCGATCGGTGCGGAAGATGAACGCCGCACCCGGATGACCGCCAGCCGGATGCACGGCCAGCATCCGGCCCGGTTCGTTGTAGATCAGCACACTCGTCGGATCCGCGATGTCGATGTCGGCGCGCACGGTTCCGATGGCCATTCCGAAGGGTCGCGCGTACGCAGTCTCCGGACCGAACGCCAGGCGGCGAACGGTCGAGTGCACCCCGTCCGCGCCGACCACCAGATCGAACCGACGATCCATCGAGCGTTCAAAAGTCACGTCCACTCCGTCTGGGTGCTGGGTCAGAGCGGTGACGGTATCGCCGGACAGCAGCTCAACGTCGGGCCGCACGGTATCGAGCACGGCCGCAGCCAAGTCGGCCCGTGCGATCTCGATCTCGCTCGCTCCCGCGCGGCGAGTCCGCATCGACGCGCGGGTGCGGCCGGTCGCGTCGACGAAAGCCGCGTGGCTCACCCCAGTGTCTGAGGCGCGCAACCGCTCGTCGACTCCCATCGCTGCCGTGATCGAGAGAGCCTCGCCGCGCACGTCGACCGGGCTTCCACTCGAACGCATCTCCGCCGCCCGTTCGACGATCGAAACGCTCCAGCCGGATCGGGAAAGCCAGAATGCCAGCGTGGCACCCGCGATGCCTGCTCCGGAAATGAGCAGTTTCTTCGGCATCGTCAGCCCCTTCGCGCCTGATGTAACTTCTGCGGAAAATCATCGAACGCATCGGCCCCATGGACGGCTACCCAGTCAGGGACCGACTGCTCCTCTGATCATGCTCATCAGCGACCCGATCAGCCCCTGCAGGGCGTCGTCGTCGACCTCTTGCGACATGAGCCAGACATCCATCGCCTCGCCCATGCCCATCGCGACCGCTATCAGCAGGGTGGGCGGGACGTCGTCGCGCACCGCTCCCACACTTTGCCCGGTGGCGAGCACCTGCGCGATCCACGGGAGGGATGACTGTTCCAGTTCCTCCTGCGCCTTCTGTGACGCGGGGCTTCTTGCCGCGGCGGCCCAGCCGCGCAGCATGGCCGCCAACTGTGGTGACGCGATGAGCGCTCGCGTCAGCCGGAGGTAGTAGTCGCCCAGAACAGACCAGAAGGCGTCGGCATCCGCCACCCCCAGGTCGGGCAACGGACCGACCTGCTCGAACAGCCCGGCCAGGCCGACCTGCGCGACGTAGGCATACAGATCCTCCTTGCCGTCGAAGTAGTAGTACATCGACCCCTTGGAGATCCCGGCGGCATCGATCACCCGGTTGAGCGAGGCGTCATGAAACCCCCGCGACGCGAACTCGTCGAGGGCCGCCTGCACGATCGACTGTTGCTGAGCCACAGGCAATTTCGTGAATCTGGGTCGCACCATTCGCTCAGTGTGCCGCAGCCTGTTCCGGAAACGACGGGAGCTCGACGCGATCGTGGAAACTCCTGCCCATCACGATGTCGCCAACCTTCGGAAGACCCATCATCTTCAACACCGAATTCCTGACGAAAAGCTGGAACCTGTTCTTCGGGGCGAACGCCAGACCCAATCCCTGGGCAGCATCCTGCTTGGAACGTATCAGCGGGGCCAGCCGCTCCTCGTAGCGGGCAAACGCCTCGCGGTGGTCGCTGGTTCGTGCGAGCTCCGCCGCCAGCGTGTACGCCTCCACCATGGCCAGCGCCGAGCCCTGACCAGCAAGGAAGGACGGACACGCGCCGGCATCGCCCACCAAGGCAATGCGGCCGGTCGACCACGACGGCATCTGAATCTGGCTCACCGAATCGAAGTAGAAGTTCTTCGCGTTCGGCATGACCGCAAGCATCTCGGGAACCTCCCACGCAAAACCACCAAGCTTCTCGCGCAGCAGGGCCTCCTGTGCCGAGCGCTCGGCCGGCACGTCGCCGTCGTGCCGCAGGCTGAACAGGAGCAGCGTGGCGTCGTCGCGGAAAGAGAGGCGGATCGCCTGAAACCCGACCTCGGCGTACATCATCGCGACGAGCTCGTCACGTTGCGGGTATCCGTCCGCGTCGAACGCGACCACCACCATGCCGAGATACTTCTCGAATTGCTCGTCCGGACCGAAAGCGAGCCGTCGGACCCGGGAGTGCAGGCCATCCGCGCCGATGACGAGATCGAAATCGCGGATGCTCCCGCTCTCGAAGGTGACCCGAACACGCTCGCCGTCGTCGGCGAGCTCTCGCACCGTGTCGTCGAGCACCAGCTCCACCGCGCCGCCGAGGGCGTCGTAGATGACCGCGGCGAGGTCAGTTCGCGGAATGCTCAGATACCGCTCGTTCGACTCGATCACGGCCTCGGGATTGAACGACGCGATCTTGCGACCATTGCGATCGACCGCTCTCGCCTCGGTGAACAGGTAGCCGCGCGTGCGCAGTTCGGGCACGATGCCCATCCGCTCGGCCACATCGAAGCCGGCACCCCAGAAGTCGATCAGGTAGCCGCCGCTGCGCAGTTCGGGAGCATGTTCCACGATGGTGACCTCGTGGCCCGACTTGTTCAGCCAGAACGCCAGTGTGGGGCCGGCGATCCCGGCTCCTACGATCAAGACCTTCATGACGAATCCTCTCCGGCCATCGCTTTAGACCGCCAGTCTAAACCACGGGTCTAAAACCATCAATGGCGCAGTACCACTTCAGATGGATTTGTTCAGTCCGCCGATTGGACGACGACCGGCCGAGTTTCACGGCTCGACGTCGACCATCTCGCCGGAACTTTACGCCCTCGCGATCACGGCGCAGGAGGGTCAGTAGTCGTATCGAAAAGGTGCCCGAGGTGGGCGTCGGGTTCCGCGAGCGTGAGCACGACGTCTCCTGCTTGCAATCGGGTTGATCCACGCACCTGGAGCATCCGCCCGCCTCGGTTGACCATACTGATCCACCCGTCCTCGCCGAGGTCGAGCGCTTCGATCGTCGACCCGTCGGCGACGGAGCCACCGGAGACGGTGAGCCGGTGGAGACCGGTGGGCTCTTCGTTGAAGCGCAGGCCGAGCGACCAGGGCTCCGGCTCGACGACGCGCATCTGCACTCCGAAGAGTCGCGCGAACAGAGGGATCAGCCCGCCCTGCAAGACCACGGAGACCAGAACGACGATGAAGATCAGAGCGTAGATCCGGGAGGCGTGGGGAACGTCTGCGGTGATGATGAACATGCCGAGGAGGATCGGCACCGCCCCTTTCAATCCGGCCCACACGATGAAGCCGCGCTCTCCCCAGCGCAGTCGGGTCGGAACCAGAAGGAGTCCGACGAAGATCGGTCGGATGACGAAGATGATCAGGGCGGCAATGCCGAGCCCGGTCCACAGGATTCCCGGGTCGAATGCGTCCTTCAGCGAGACGCTCAGCCCGAGGACGACGAACACGATGATCTCGGCGAGGCTTGCGATCCCGCCGCTGAAACGCTCGATCTCGCGTTTGTAGGGGGCCCGGCCGTCGCCGATCACGATTCCCGCGAGGAACACTGCGAGAAAGCCGGACCCGTGAAGGATCGTCGCGGCCGCATAGATGAGGGCAGCAAACGCGATCGCCCGGAGGGAATAGAGCGCCTCGCTCGGCAGCGCGACCTTCCGTGTCAGCTTCATGAGCGCCCAGCCGCCGACGAGGCCGACCACGGAGCCGACCACCATCTGTAGAGCGAACTCGCCCGCGCCGGCAAGCAGCCCAACCAGGCCGGTGCCGGTCCCGGTCGCAGCCAGAAGGCTCACCATCAGTGCGATCCCGACAGGGTCGTTCGCCCCCGACTCGCCCTCGAGTATCGTTCCTGTGCGCCCTGCGATCTCACGTTTGCCCAGAACAGAGAAGACGACGGCCGGATCAGTTGGCGACAGCGCGGTGCCGACGAGCAACGACGCCTGCCACGAGAAGCCGAAAAAGAAGTGCGCGGCCAGTGCGATCCCCGTCGCGGTGAGCGCGGTGCCGATGATGCCGACGACGGTTATGGTGCCTGCGGAGGCGCGGAATCGGCGCCAGCCGATGTGCATCCCGCCGTCGAAGAGGACGAAGACAAGCGCGACCGTCACGATCCGTTCGTTGACGACGTTCGAGACGGTACCGAGAACCGGGAAGAGCGTGGATGCCGCCGACGCGGCCAGCAGGAACAGCGCCGGTGCCGGAACCCGGATCCACGCACTCAGACGGCTCGACATCACTGCCGCGATCAAAGCCGCCGCAGCGACAAAGACCACCACACTGAACGGCTCGATGTCGATCACGAGCTGGCGACCCAGCAGCTACCGAAACCCGCCATGCCGTCCTCCCAGTCAAGGCGCACCAACCAGACGCCGACCAGACTTCCCGGCACACCTGACCCGACACTCAGCATCGCGACACGACCACGCTACTCCCAGACCGCGTCTCGGCCGCCGAGTTCCGAGGCTTCGTCCAATAGAGGTGCACGCGCACGCTCGTTGGCCTCAGTTGCTCTGGCACGCCGGCGGGTAAATGTCCGGTGGCAGCACATTCTGCTCGCACACGGTGACCCTGTCGACCAGGGTCCAGCCGCCCTCGACCCATTTGAAGATCTGGGTCGTCTCACTCTGCGGGTGCGAGACACCGGCTGCAGCCCAGATCCCCGAGCAGAAGATCTCACTGACCGTCCCCTCGCGTCCCGCCTTGGTCAATTCGGCCTGCAACTGTTCGACCGTGCATTGAGGGGATGCCGCAGCCGAGGCTGTAGGCGAGGGAGTCGGAACCGCGGACTCTGTCGATGGGGATCCACCGTAGACGATCGCGCCGGTCGGCCCGTCGATCTCGCCGAGGTGCGACCAGGTCGTGCCGTCAGTGCTCGACATGACGGATGAGCTGATGGCGGCATTCTGCGGATTGGGGGATCCCGCGATCCAGGTCGTGGCAATCCAGTGCCCGCCTCCAAACCCGACGGATTCGATCAAGTCCTGTGCGAAAGCGTCGGGGTACCCTGTCGCCCATCGAATTCCGTCGGGGCTCAGGGACGTCGCGCCACCGGGCTGCGACCCGGTCCGGTTCGACGCGATCAACCAGGCGCTGTCGCCGGGTGCGAGGTGCCCGTTCGAAACACCGGTGATCGAATCGTCGTTCTGGGTCGTCCAGTCGATTCCGTTCTGGCTTTCGAAAGTGATGAGCGGGGACTTCTGGATGCTGCCAGCGAGCGCTATCCATTTCCCGTCGTGGAAGCCGACCGAGAGGAACCCCTCCAGGTAGTAGGACTTGATGTAGTCGGTGATCGTGGTCAGGGTCCAGGTGCTGGTGTCGGTACTGGTGTAGATGTAGCCGACATGGGCGTAGAGCGTCTGGCCGTTCGTCGCGATCTCGGGATCCGGTGATCCGACGGCGACCCACCGGCCGTCGCCGAAGGCGACGCCGGTGAGGTGGCCCGATACCGTTGCGACTCTCATCCAGGTGTGCAGGTCGGAACTGCTGAAGATGTCGGACTGCGACGCCTCGGTCTGGATCGGGTCGGCTACCGCGATCCAGCGATCGCCTCCCCACGTGAGTCCGGTGACCAATTCGTCGGGGATGACGCCAACCGGGCTCCAGACGGTTCCGGCCGCACTCGTCTCGATCGTCGTCTGGTCGACGATGCTGTTGCCGGACGATGAGGTCAGCGCTGCGGCGACCCATTCGCCGCTTCCGATGCCGACGGGCTGTGCATAGACCGCGCCGGTTCCGACGTCGACGAGCGTGAGCGAGTGGACCGCTTTTCCGGGTTGCACGGCGATCACGCCTGTCGGCGCATACCCGGGCCATGCTGGTCCGGTGATGTGCGCGGATGGGACCGCAAAGAGCTGGGGCGGTGTCAGTGGGTTGCCGCAATTGCATTTGACGCGTGGCGTCCCTGTCGCATCCACCATGACTGCGGTGCCGGCCTGGAGGACGGACAGCAACGATGTCGCCGATCCTTTGTGGTAGCCGTGATTACCGACCAGGGTGTCGCTGTTGAGCAGGACCGGCGTCAGGGCAGCCACATATTTCGGGATGTCCGCCGCGGCGATCCCGAGGACGTGCGCCCAAGCCGCTGCCTTCTTCGGATTCGCTTGAAGGAATTTCACGAGCTGCTGGGGATCGCAGACCTGGGTGTTGCCGCTGCCGCCATAAAGTCCGGGTGTCGTGCCGGTGGCCACCGGGGTCTTCGTGTTGCTTGCGACCGGCAGCGTGGTGCGTAGTTGGGCGCTCTTCCTGGCCACTGTCGGGTCCGTCGCAGGGGTGGCGCCCTTCGCCACCGAGTTCGTGAACGGGTTGGGTCCTCGGGTCGCCGAGGGGATCAGGGTCACCGACGCGGCGGATGCGTTCCCCATCGCGACGATGACGATCACGGAGGCGGCAACGAGGAGCAGCACGGCGGCAATGCCCCCGGCAATCCACCCGCGTCGACGTGGAGCGCTCCCTGGCGCCGATCCAGCGTCGGAGGAGTTCGGCGGGACAGCAGAATTCATGGTGCGACTCCTTCGCACAAGGTCCGCCGCGAAGTGCGGACATCCGAACGCTACTCCCCGACGTCACCTCGACGGAAGGCGTACCTGATTTTTCCTCAGCTTATACATGGCGGGGTCGCAGCCGCCTGTCTGCTGCGTCTCGTAACGAGTGCGGTGGGGCGCACAGGGTGCAGACGTATCAAGAGGCCGCACTCTCGGCACGTGGCCTGAATTTGACGAGCTCAGTGCCCCGCGGTCGCCGGCCGCAGCCGCGTTTCTTCCGCGTCGAGTAGCCCTTCGGCACGCGCAAGGATTCGAGAAGGGTACGTGCCGCTCCTGCGCGCGCCCAGCAGCTTCGAGCGTTCGGCCGCGATCACGGCGAGTCGCAGCTCGCGATAGGTGCGATTCGGATTCTCGTTAGGGTCCGACACGGACTCGCGAGCGCGCTCCCAGGCAGCTTCGGCTCGCAGGAACGACGACTGCCGCACCCTCTCGATAATGTCGGGATCGACAGGGTGGCCGACGATCTCAGACGTGTCCTCGAGTACGACGAGCCCTGCGTAACTGAGTTCGTCGAGGAGCTTCGCGAGCTCGCGCGTGTCCTCAACGTCGTCCGCTCCTCGAATCTTCAGCACTCGGATCAGGGCAGGAAGCGTGCCACCTTGTCCGACCAGAGTGACGACCGCGACGGTGAAAGCAATAAGGATGAGCTGGGAACGGTACGGAGTGTCTTCGGGCAACGATTGGGCTGCAGCAAGGGTGACGACGCCGCGCATTCCCGACCAGCCGAGAACCACTCCCCCGCGCCAGTCGATCCGTTCGCTTCGCCCGTGCTCGAGGTCCGCTCGCCGAATCGCGTAGATACGTTTCGCGCGTTTTCGCCGCTCGCCGCGCAAGGCCGTCTTTCTCTCCGGGGATTGGTCGAGCGCGAGCCGAAGCCGCAAGGTGGACTTCTCCGCGCGCTGTGAACGCCACTTCAACGACAGCACCATCGGTCCGATCCACGCGAATCGCAAGACGATGAGTGCGAGGACCGCAATCAGGCCGATTCCGATCGATGCGCCGACGGTCAAGACGGTCGGGTCGACGTGTTCGAGCAGTGTGCGAAGCTCCAAACCGATGACCAGGAAGACGGCACTCTCGAGGAGGAACTGGATGGTACGCCAGTTGATGCCGTCGCTGATCCTCGCTTGCGGTGACAGCCGGCGCGGGGCGACGTGACCGGTGTACAGGCCCGCGACCACGACGGCGAGCACCCCGGATGCGTGAAGGGCTTCGGCCGGCATGAAGGCGATGAACGGTACTGCAATCGAAATCGCGGTGTCCAGGACGGAGTCCGAGAGCTTCGACCGCACGTACACGGTCACCATCCCGGCTACCAGTCCGACGACGATGGCTACCACGACGGCGTAGAGGAAATCGGCGCCGATCGCCCAGGGGCTCAGAACGCCGCCGGCCGCCGCTGCGACCGCAGACCGCAACAGCACGAGCGCCGTAGCGTCGTTGACAAGTCCTTCGCCTTCGAGAACGGTCAGAATTCGCGGTGGAAGTCCGAGACGACGGCCGATCGAGGTCGCCGCCACCGCATCGGGAGGGCTGATGATCGCACCGAGGGCGATGGCCGCAGCGAGGTTCAGATCGGGCAGCATCGCAAACAGCAGGAACCCCACGGCGAAGGCGGTCACCACGACCAGTGCGACCGAGAGGCTGGCGATCGTGCCGAGGTTGCGGCGGAAGTCGATCATCGGCACGCTGATCGCCGCTGCGTACAGGATGGGCGGGAGCACGCCGTCGAGCACCCATTCGTGCGGCACTTCGATCAACGGCACGCCGGGCAGGTAGGAAAGACCGACGCCGACGAGAACCAGAGCGATCGGGGCAGCCACGCCGAAACGTTTCGACAATGCCGCGACGCCCACCAGGATCACGATTCCTGCAACGGCTATGTACCCGAATTCCATCCGACAAGCCTACGGGCCAAGCGTGGATGCAGGATGCTTACGTTTTAGTGATCAATATGTCAGGGGCCGCTCAGCCGCGCAGATCGCGGCGGCGGAAGACGAGAACGGCCGCTACTGCCAGCAGGATGCTGATCGCCACCAGCAGGAGGATGTACCCGCCCTGTGCCCCGTGAGTGAGCGGGTTCGAGGAGTTGTAGTAATACCAGGGGCTGAACTTCTGCCCTGCCGCAAGGTTCGAGTCGAGCGGAAGGAACGTGTTCGCCGCGAACGCCAGCACTGCCGCGAGCGTGGACCCCAGGGTTGCGACCCTCTTGCTTCCCGTGGCGGCGCCCAGAAGAAAGGCCAACGCACCGAAGAGGAGGCCGAAGACGAAGGCGTGAGCGGCGACGCCGATGATCCCTGCCAGGCTCAGCCCGAGGTTTCCGATGACGTTGCCGAGCACCAGGCCGAGTCCGATGCAGATCGAGACGATGAGCACCGAGATCGCCATCGCGACCATGGTTGCCACGAGGAAGGTGCTTCGGTTGACGGGTGCGCTCAGGGTGAGCCCGAGGGTCTTCTTCTCTTCTTCACCCGCCGATGACGCGGCGGCGCTCATGATGGCGACGACGATGACGGCGGCCGGCGCCACCAGCGAGAGCAGTTCGGCATTGGCCCATCCGGCCGGTGTCGACAGATCGGTTCCGCCGGAGATCGCCTTGACGAGATCGACCATCGATTGCGGTAGGTTGCGGAACACGTCGCGAAGGGGTGGCCAGAGCACGCCGAGTACGGCGCCGATCGCGAGCATGTAGAACGAAGCGGCGCCGACGACCTGGGTGCGATCTTTTACTGCCTTTCCGATCAGCGCCGACACCGTCGCGCGCGGGATCGGCGCGGCAGTCGGTCGTTCGTGCGGGGGAACCACGGTGGTTGTCACGGTGTCTATCCCTTCAGATCACGTCGGGCGAAGCCGACATAGGCGACGGCCACGGCCACGGCGGCGATCACTGCGAGCACCAGGATGTGCCAGCCGTCGATGCCGTTGGTGAGCGGGTTGCTTCCGGCGAAGTAGAACCAGGGGCTGAGCTTCGCCCAGTCGGCGAGATTCGCCAGCGGGAGCATCGCGTTCGCCACGTAGGCGGCGACCGCAAGGCCGCCGGCGATTCCTGAGGCGAGTCCGGGGTTGCCGCTGACGGCGCCCACCGCGACGGCGACCGCACCGAACATGATGGCCAGGAAGAGGAGATGGACACAGATCGCGGTCAAGCCGGCCAGATCGAGTCCGATGTCATAGCTCGCCGAGGCGATCGCGACGCCGGCCCAGAGCAGAATGGCGGAGCCGATGAGTGCCGCGAGGAGGGCGAGCGCCTTCGACGTCACGATCGACGAACGGGTCACCGGCTGCGCCGTGAGGATCGACATCGTGCCTGTGTCTTCTTCGCCCGCGATCGTGGATCCGCCGACGACCACCGCGTACCCGACCATCGCAGCCGGCACGATGAGGTTGAAGAGCTCACCGACCGCGTATCCACCCGCGCTCCCCCCGCCGATGAACGCCGTCACCTGCGGCGGAAAGCCGTTGGTGAGATCTGCGATCGCATTGCTCATGCCCGCCGTGATCGCGAAGATGAACACGCCCATTCCCCCGATGACGATTCCCAGGGCGAGTGCGGACCAGCGGCGCTCTTTCACTTCGTGGCCGAACAGTTCAGCGAACATGGGCCGCGCTCTCACTTTCGCGCTGAACGTTCTCGATCGTTCCCGCATCCAGCCCCGAGTCCGGGCGGTAGAACGCCAGGAAGATCTCCTCCAGATCCGCTTCCCGGCTCGTCAGGTTGAGCACCTCACGCGACGTAGCGGCACGCAACAGTTCGGTCACCGCGCCCTCGTACGAAACGTGGGCGTGAACGCCATCGATCGTCACCTCGCGCACACCCGGGACGCCGGTGAAGAGGTCGGAAGAGACCGGATGCGCGAACTCGAAGTCGAGCCGGCGGATCGCCTTGCGCTTGAGTGCGTCGATGCGCTCCACCACGATCAGTTTTCCGTTGCGGATGATGCCGACCCGATCGGCGATCCGTTCCACCTCGGACAGCGTGTGTGACGACAGGAAAACGGTGCTGCCCGCATCCCGCGCCTCGGCGAGCAGTTTCAGGAACTCCTGCTGCATGAGCGGGTCGAGGCCCGCGTTCGGTTCATCGAGGATCAGCAGCTCCGGACGGTGCATGAAGGCCTGGATGAGCCCGATCTTCTGCCTGTTGCCGGTCGAGTACTCCTTGACCTTCTTCGACAGATCGGCCTGGAGCCGTTCGACGAGCTCGTCGATGTACGCCTGCTCGACACCGCCGCGGAGTCGGGCGAAGTACCGGATCGTCTCGGCTCCCGTCATGTTGGGATAGAGCGCGAGGTCTCCCGGGATGTAGCCCACCCGACGCCTGATCGCGAGACTGTCGGTGTGGCTGTCGAGCCCGAGCACGGTCGCCGATCCTGCGGTGGGCCTGATCTGGTCGATCAGGGTGCGGATCGTCGTCGATTTGCCCGCGCCATTGGGCCCGAGAAATCCGAATACCTCGCCCACGTGCACGTCGAGATTCACATCGTCGAGGGCGACCAGGTCCCCGTAGTTCTTCGTCAACCCATGCGTGAGAATCGCCGAGTCAGTCATTTTCATTTCCTTCTGTCTCCGTAGTAGGAACTGCTGGCGTGGGGCCAGGGGGATCGTTCAAGGCGTCTTGGATGGACGACAACATGGAGTCGTCGGTGTAGACACCATGGGTGTACAGCTCAAGTGACGGCATCGCCATGCGACGCATCACCTCGGGATTCAATGACTCATGGCCGAGGACCCGGGCTATCGCGGGAGGCATCGTGAGAAGCGACAGGCTCAGCAGCATCGTCAGCACCGACATCGCTCTCAGATCGGCGGTCGGACGAACCGAGCCATCCGCAATCCCGGCGCTCAACAGGTCTTCGGACTCCGTCACCAGGGCAGCGACGAACTTGTCGGCGGACGGCGAATCCTCGTTGATCGCCCGCACCATGTATTGCACCTGCTCGTGGAACTCCGAGGGATCGGCCAGATAGTCGCGGATACCGTTGCGCACGGTGGCGGGCTGCGCGTCATCGCGCGCGCGCCGCAGCAGGGCGTTCAGGACGTATACGTCACAGACCTCCTGCAGTCCGGCCTTGCTCCCGAAATGGTGAATGACCAGAGCAGGACTCACCCCCGCCTTCGACGCAATGTCGCGCACGTTCGCCTTCGAAAACCCCACCGACGCGAACTCGGCGATCGCGGCATTTCGAATTCTCGCCTGCGCAGTCAGATCTCCGGAAGGAGGTCTCTCCTGTCGCGCTGTACCCATGTTCACCATACTAAACCCTTGTTCAGTCGAGCGCGACAATCCTCACGATTCCCGTCCTCGGACGACGTACTCTTAGCTCAGGTGCGCATCGCGCGGCGAGAGGGGATGTTGATGTCCGAGATCGACCTGAGTCAGCCGGAGATCGTCCTCACACCCCCACCAGCCGTCCCCGAGGTGAAGGGCGACCAGGCGGTCGGGATGGTCGCGCTGCCGCCGGAGAAGCGCGCCGAACTGGAGCAGAAGGCCGAAGAGTTCGTCAACGGGTTGGCATCGGAAGAGCCGGGCAGCCCCGAGTTCACCCGCAGAGTCGATGACATCGCGCGGATGGGAGAGCAGGAGATCCGGTCGTCGGCTGAGGTCTCGAACCGGATGCTCGAGCGGCCGTCCTCGTCGCTCGCCTCGGCTCGCGGACGCGGAGCCCCGTCGGACCCGCAGGCCCAGGTGGCACGGACGCTGCAGGACCTGCGTACCACGATCACGGATCTCGATCCCGGGCACGCCGACCTGGCCGGCCCGAAGGGGGTCCTTGGGCGCATCCCAGGCGGACGCAAGCTGATGCACTATTTCGAGCGGTACCAGCCGGCCCAGAAGCAGCTGGATGCGATCATCCGCGCCCTCATCTCGGGGCAGGACGAGTTGCTGAAGGACAACGCCGCAATCGAGCTGGAGCGGGCGAAGCTCTGGACGACGATGGGGAAACTGGGCGAATACGTCACTCTGGCCGCAGCCCTCGACGACGCGACGGCAGCTCGGGCGGCCGCCCTGCGCGCCACAGACCCGCGGATGGCGGATGCGCTCACAGCCGACGCGCTCTTTCCGATCCGGCAGCGCCGGCAGGACCTCACCACGCAGATCGCCGTCTCCGTGCAGGGCTACCTCGCGCTCGACGTGGTCCGCAGGAACAACCTGGAACTGATCAAGGGCGTCGAACGCGCGAGGACCACCACCGTCTCGGCGCTCCGAACCGCAGTCGTCGTCGCCCAGGCGCTCGCCAACCAGCGGCTGGTGCTCGACCAGATCACTGCGCTGAACGACGCGACGAACGCGATGATCGACCGCACGAGCGAGCTCCTCAAGCAGCAGACGACGTTGGTCCACGAAGGGGCGGCGTCGTCGGGCGTCAGCGTGGAGACCCTCCAGCACGCCTTCGACAATGTCTTCGCGACGATGGATGCGATCGACGGCTATCGCGCGAAAGCCGTCGAGACGATGGCCGTGACGGTGGATGCTCTGGAGAAGCAGGTGGCCCGATCGCGCAGCTACCTGGACCGCTCGCACTCCGGAGCGAACTGAGCGCCGCCGTCAGGACAGATCGAGTCTCGACTGAGCGAAGCGGTCGGCCAGGAACCGGCCATTGATGAGCAGTGCGGATGCGTCGTGCTCGACCGCCGCATTCCGCATCCGTTTCGCCGCCTCCTCGAGCGCCGTCAGCTGGGAGATCAGCGCCTGGCCCGGGGTCGTCCCGTCGGGAAAGACATGCTCCACCGCCCAGTCGGCGGGCAGGGACAGGTAGGCGCGGAGCGTGTCCGGCAGGTAGACCATCGCCGTGCGGCGCACGATCACCTCGGCCTCGCCCTGCCCGGCGACGCGGGGAAGGGTGTCGACGAGCAGTTCGGCGATGCGTCGTACCGCCGCGATCGCCTCGGCCGGAACGCGACTTCCGAGCCTCGCGGGCAGCGTCAGAAGGTCCCCGTCGAGCGTGGACTCGCTGACCCGGATCTCCGACCCGGCCGGTTCGATCCCGAGGGTCTGCAAGGCGCGTGATCCGGCAGCGGAGTCACCCGCTGCTTCCGCGGCGAGCGCCGCCACCTGCCCGGCAAAAGCAGTGAGCCACTCGCCGAGCGTCATCGGGTGCTGGGAGATGGTCGCCCCCCGGTAGACGCGGGCCCACTCTGCACTCCAGTGCGGTCCGGCCTCATAGCTCAGCGTCAGTGACTCGTTCGTCCCGGTGAGGCGCACCTGCGTGATCGTGCCGTCACGGCGGGCGAACCGGTCGGCCAGCGTGCGCGTGCGATCGACGACGAGGACGCGATCCATGACCTCGGCCGGCAAGGTTCGCGTCACGCTTGCGATGAGGTCGCCCAGAAAGACCTGCGGGTCGGAGTCGGCTGTGGCGGGTTCCGTCATGGCCGTCCCCTCCCTCGATTGCCCTCACGCTCATCCAAGCATGTCCCGCAGCTCCCGGGACAGGCCGGCCGCCCACTGGCCGCGCTCGGGTGCGACAGCTGCGGACGAGCGTGACAGGCGTGCCGGGCGCCCTCGTCCCGGGGGTGACACACTCGGCATCCCGGTCAGCGCAGCCCGGGCGCTCAGCGGGCGGATGCGCGGCCGCGACGGGCGAGCAGCACCAGACCGAGACCGAGGAGCAGCACGAGCAGCCCGCCGGCCAGTCCACCGAAGCCGGAAGTGGTCGATCCGGTGTCCGCGAGGCCGCCGGTGCCGGTGCCGGTTCCTGTCCCGGTCGCGGACGGCGTCGTCGGCGTCGTCGGCGGGGTCACGGGCGGCGGAGGCGGCGGCACGACCTTCGCCGGCGGCTGGTTGACGTAGACGTTGCGGATGGCCGCGTGCTCGTAGACCGGGTCGTCGCTCTCGCTGGAGTGGCTGATCGTCTCGACGACCGAACCCGGCGGGAAGGAGGTCACTCCGGCGTTCAGCTGCACGATGACCGTCTTGGGCCCGACCTCGCCTGCGGCGAACTCGAGCACGGCGGTGTCCGCGAAGGTCAGGCCTCCGTCGATCGAGATCTGCGCGTAGGGCGCGCCGCCCCCGAAGGCTGCGGAGAGCGTGATGAACACCGGCGCGGTCGGCGGGGTGGACAGCTGGATGGTGTACGTGTCGGTGAGCGGTCCGCCTGGCTTCACGACGGTTCCGCCGCTCGACTCGATGATGGTGACGACACCGGAACCGGCGACCGGCACGGCGAGCGGCACCACCACGACGGGTGGCGGGTCCTCGCCAGGAAGAAGGAGCGGCGTGGGCGTCGGCACCGCGCCGGTGAAGAGCGCGAGTGCCGCCTTCGCGGCGAAGTTGTGCATCGTGACGTGGAGCCCCTCGCCCGTCACCCCGTTGATGTTGTTGACGAAGCCGCCGAGGTTGTCGAACGCAGTGACGCGCACTGTGCTCGCACCCACACCGCCGTCGAGCGAGAGCGCACCATCGGTGAGGTAGGCCTTCGTCAGCGGCAGACGGGCGACGGTGATGAGGAACTTGTCTGCGCCCGTCCCTGCCTCGATCCGGAGTTCGGCGAGGTTGTGGTTGACCGTGAACGTGTCGTTGCCGGCCCCGCCGAAGATCGTGGTCGGGAAGCTGATGCCGTCGCTCAGCAGCCCGAGCTTCGTGGCGACGGTCGGGAACTGGTCTTCGGGGTGAACCGCGGGCGGGGTGCGCGGGATGTCGAACAACTGCCCGATGATGAACCGGTCGTTGCCGTCGCCGCCGTCAAGAGTGGTGATCGCGCTGTTGTCGTCGACGACGAAGAGGTCGTTGCCGCCCAGTCCGTTCACCGTGAGGCGGCTGTTGATGTGGTCGTCGTAGTTGATGCGCTCGGCGTCGAGGACGCCGTGGAGGAGGGCCACGAACGCCGCCAGCGCGGCACCCGGCTGGCCGGGGATGATGGAGGCGCCGCGCAGGAGGAACACGTCCGGTCCGTCGGAGCCGTTCACCGTCAGCGTGTTGAGGCCGCCCCGCGGTCCGGAGTTCAGCACGTTGATGAGGTAGTCGTGGTTGAGCGGATCGACGCTGCCCCAGGTGGTGACGACGTAGCTGTTGTTGCCGGTCTCGCCGTCGAGCAGCAGCGAGTCGCGCACCGGCAGGCCGCTGTACACGTCACCGGATGCGTCGATGTGGGTCGTCGACATCGTCTGGAGGTGGTCGACGATGAACACGTCGTTTCCGTCGGGGATCCGCGCCACGCTGGTCGGGCCGCCGTAGACGTTGGTCTGGCCGCCGAGGAACGTGTGGTCGAAGAAGAAGGTGTCGATGCCGGCGCCGCCGAAGATGTCGGTGGGCTGCCCGGTCACTGTGCCGGCGAAGTGCATCGTGGAGCCCACGGGCGCCGCCGGGTTCTGCAGGTATTCGCCGAGGATCGTGACGGTGGCACCCTGGATGAGGCTGGTCATCGCCGATTCGAGGTCGTCGCCGATGCGCAGCAGCACGAAGCCGAGGGCGACGATGCGACCCTCGGTGAGCGTCGTCGCGCCGTCGAGGGTGCTCCCGCCGGCCAGCAGGTCGAGGTCCGCATCCGTTCGTCCTGTGACGAAGGGGATGGTCAGCCGCACGTCTCCGAAGACGGACTCGGCACGCAGCACATTCAATGCACCGGTCGCCTCGGTGATGTAGATGTCACCGTTGGGCGTGACAGCGCCGGGCAGCGCCCCCGGGCCGTCGGCCAGGGCATACAGACGCCCGCCCGCGGCCGCATCCGTATCGATGGTGAGGTCGCCGACCCCGGTGGCGGAAGCCGTGCCGATGGAGCCGTTGTGCGCGATCAGGTCGATGTTCACGCCGATCACGGTCGTAGCCGTGCCGTCGACGTTGTTGAGGATCGACCCGTTCAGATCGGTCAGCGCGACGTCGCCGAGGAACGAGTCGACCAGGTTCACGAACAGGTTGCCGGTGGTCTGCGTGAGGTAGATCCCGTCGGCGGCGAGCGCGAGCACCCAGCCCCGCGCGGCGTTCGAGGAGTGGATCTCGAGGTAGTTGACCGCAGGAGCCACGAACCCGATGCCGCCGAACAGCGCAATCAGCGTGATCGTGTTGCCGGTGACGCGGGCCGAGCCGTCGGTGATGCCGCCGACGTCGAAGATGGAGGCGCCGCTGCTGTCCTGGGCGATCAGGGTCACGTCGCTGGCCGTCGAGGTGATCGTGCCGACGCGCAGGTCGCTGATCGTCTCCGTGTCGATGATCGAGCCGTTGGTGAACAAGTCGATCTCGCCGGCCTGGTCGGTGGTCGAGAACGGCGTCGGCAGCTCGATGCCGCTCAGGGTGGCGTCGACATTCGTGTGGGCGTCGATGTTGAGCACGGCGCGCGCCGCTGTGTGGCGCACGTTGATGTCGTTGCCTGCACTCAGGTCCTGGAACACGTACGTGCTCGGGTACGGCAGGTCGACGGTACCGAACGCGACGAGCACCGGGTCGGTGTACACGAAGGGGCCGGCAGGATCCGGGTGGAAGAAGACCTGGTATTGGCCCGTGGGCGCCACCGTGATGGTGAACTGCGGCGGCTGGAAGACGTTCACCTGGAGGAAGGTGGACGTGAAGGGCGGCAGGTCGTTGCCCTGCAGGCTGTCGCCGAGCACGATGTCGATGTTGCGCCCCGCGTGCACGAGCGGGATCGTCGGGGTGAACGTCGTGGCAGGTCCCCGCAGGATCGAGGTGATGTCGAGCACGACGTCGTCACGCGCATCCGCGATCAGGGACACGAACCGGGTCGGGTCGACGTTGTCGACGATGTAGTCGCTCTGCACCAGGACCACCGGGATCGGAATCCGCAGGTTGAACAGGCCGCCGGTGAACAGGAGGCCGATGGTGCCGTTGTCGGCGAGGATCACCAGGGTGTTGGTGACGACCAGCGGGCTGTCCGGGCCGGCGAGGATGTCCCCGTGCTGGTTGTCGATGCGCGTCGACCCGATCGGGTTGTAGATGCGCCCGTCGAGGATGAGCTGCGCCGTGCCGTTGCCGGACACCAGGAAGTTCTCGATGTCGATCGCGGTCGGCAGGAAGATCGGCGGGCCGATCGCGAACAGGAACCCGGCACTGTTCTGCACCTTCACCGTGATGGTCGCGGCGACGCTGGTGAGGTTGACCACGGTGATGGAGTGCACGACCATCGTGCGGCTCGACGAGTTGAACAGCTTCACGAAGTCGAACGTGTTCTGGGTGATGAACTTTCCGTCGGTTCCCGTGATGATGCCGGCCGGTGGCGAACCGCCCGCGAGTGAGTCGGGGATGTTCGCGAAGAAGATCGCCTGGGCGCCGCCTGTGTTGGTGATGTCCTGCACCTCGATGATGCGGCCGACGGGGATGGTCTGACCGAGACCGTAGGTGTTGCCGAGGTCGTCCTTGACCGTCACCGCGAACAGTTTCACGATGGTGCCGTTCGCATCGACCACGAGTTGCGGATCGGCGGCATGGAGGAAGACCGTGGCGTGCCAGCTGATCACACGCCGCGCGTTCTCCGTGGTGCCGCCGTGCGAGCCGCCGCCGTCGAATGCTGCGCCATCCGAGTTGGTCGGGCGCGACCAGTTCGTGAGCAGCTGGAGAGCTTCGACATCGAGCAGGGCGGTGCGGATGATCGAGCCGGCATCCGCTGTCACGTTCGATTCGCTGTTGTACCCGATGTTCGACGTCGAGTTGGTGTCGCCGCCGAGGCAGCCGCAGTGCGCATCCGACGACGCGATCAGCGTGATCGCATTGTGCACGGCCTTGAGCGTGACCGTCTCGTAGCCGACGATCTTCACGTCGTGCTCGAGGTGCACGGTGGCGTTGCTGGTGACGTTCACGTTCGCTGAGGCATTGGAGGCTGCGCCGACCGCCCTCGCGTGCGTGTGTGCGTTGTTGTGGGCGTTCACGCTGTCGACGCTCGCGATGACACTCACGTTGTCCGCGGTGAGGTGGGCTCCGGGCTGGAGGTCGACCGTCGTGGTGATGCCGATGTTGAGGTCGCAGCCGGGGGCGCCGCATTCGCCGGCGTGCGCATCCACACCGAGTCCGCCGCCTTCGGCGCTCGTGCTGACGTTGCCGAACGCGCCGGTGTGGGCCGAGACCCCGAGGTCGTTGCCGGCCACGATGGTGCCGGCGACGGTGGTGATCGTGCTGATGTTCATCGTGGCGCCAGCGTCCGAGCCGACCCCGGCGCCGAGGCCGCCTGCGCTCGACTGCGACAGCGCCTGCACCTGGCCGAAGGTGACCGGTGCGATCGTGACGTCCGCTCCGGCGGTGATGGTGGTTCCTCCTCCGACCGTCACCGTGGTGCTCGTCGTGGTCGACGACTGGGCCGCTGCGCTTCCGATGGCGACCAGCCCGCCGCCGCCGTTGGCGGAGTCTGCACTGACGCCTGCGTTCGAGTTGGTCGTGACGATGACCGAGCCGAGGGCGGTGATCGAGGTGTTGGCGCCGCCGATGTTCACAGTGACGACAGCCGTCTCGGAGGCGTTCGTGTTGGCGTGGCTGGAGCTGATGATGCCGCCGCCCGAGCCGTTGACGGTCGCGGTGGAGAGCTGGCCGCCGCCGGCGGTGCTTCCACCGATGCCGACTGCCGAGAGCGTCTGGGTGCCGCTGCCGGCGGAGGTGAGATCGACCACGAGGTCCTGCGGGCCGCTTCCGACGCCGAGGTCGACGGGCGCCGGGGTGAAGTTCCCGACGCCGACCACGCCGGTACCGTTGAGGGCGATCGGGGCCCCGCCCGGCGTGGTGGCGAGCTGGAAGCCGCCGTTGCTGGCGCCGACGATGTAGTAGCGGGCGCCGTTGTCGAGACCGAGGATGGGCTGCTGGCCGGGCGTCCAGAACCCGTGCACCACGGCGCGACCGGCGTCGGAACGGTCGGGCGTGAGGGTGATCGGGTTGACGGGGATGGGGTTGTTGCTGCCGTCGAGGCAGGTGCCGGTGGCGTCGCAGAGGTTGGCGGCCAGGCGGAGCTGGTTGCCGTTGAGGACGATGACGAAGTAGGTCTGGCCGTTGACCAGGCCGCCGACCGGGTCGGTCGCTCCTTCGTAGACGACGGCCTGGCCGGTGCTGAAGCCGTGGTTCTGGATGGTGATGGTGTTGTCGTTCACGAACTGGACGGCCGGCGGGTTGCCCGAGATGATCGGGTTGTTGCTGCCGTCGACGGCGATCTCGACCTGGTCGGTGGTGAAGGTGTGCAGCGCGTTCGGAGCCGTGTAGATGACGGCGTTGCCGTTGCCGTAGGTGTTCGCGACGCTGATCGTGTTGCCGCCGGTCACGTTGGCTCCGCTGGCTCCGACGGGCGCTGTCGGGGTGCTCGCGTCGAAGAGCTGGATGCTCGACGCGTCGACGACGTGCACGCGGTAACGGTGGCCTGAGACCAGCCCGGGGACGGCCGAGCCGCCGTTGGGCACGATGTAGATGACGAAGTCGCCTTCGTGCAGGTTGTGGCTGAGCGGAATGAAGTCGCTTCCCACCTGGGTGCCGAACTGGATGGTGTCGGTCGCGGGATCGATGTGGGCGCCGTCGAAGATCGAGCCGAGTTGCACCGCGTTCGGGTTGACGACGATGACGTTGTACTGGGCGTTGTTGGTGAGCCCGCCGACGGCCGTCCCCCCGTTGGTCGTGTACGTGACCGTGCCGCCGGTGGTGAAGGAGTGCTGCGCGGTCAGGGTGATCGTGTCGGTGGTCGTGTTCACCCCGCCGTTGCCGTCGAAGTCGCTGTGGTTCGGGCTGGGAGGCGCGGTCGTGTTCTGCTGCGCGCTGACAGTGATCGTTCCGCCCGCGAAGATCTGCGCGCCGGCGGCGATGGTGAGGTTGACGGTCGGGTTCGTGACGACCCGCGCGCTGTTGTTGCTGATGTTGAGAAGGATGCCGACCGAGGTGCTGAGCGCCGACGAGATCGACACCGGGTTGGAGGCGACCCCGATCGTGATGTTGCCGACGGTCGCGATGGGCGCACCCGCGGAGGCGAAGTCGGTCTCGACGGTCGTCGCGGTCGTGGCGGTCGCGCCGGCGTTCGAGATCGCGACCCCGGCGCCGCTGGTGTCGCTGATCAGCGCGGTGGAGGTGTCGCCGCTGGTCGCCTGGACGGAGATGGATGCGGCACCCGGAGTGGTCGCGGTCGCACCGTGGGCCGCTCCGAGCATCCGGGCGAACGTGCGTGCGGTGTCGGTGGCGGCCGGGTTGGCGCTGGAGACCGTTCCGAGTCCGCCGTTGACGGAGCCGCCCTTGGCGGTGACCCCGTTGGTCGCGGTGGCGACGACGGCGACCGTGGCGCTCGGCGCGTTGAGGAGGGCGCCGGCGTCGATGTTCGCCTGGGTGACCACGTTGCCGGTGATCAATGCCACCGGTGACGACGAGCCGACGGTGATGAGGCCGTAGTTCTGTGCGCCGGCGGTCGTGGCCGCGGAGTTGGTCGCGGTCGACTGGACGGTGAGGCCCGTTGCGCCGGTGAGCGTTCCTCCGAAGTCGGAGGATGTCCCGGCGTCGATCCGCGCTGTCGGGAAGGTCAGGCCGACGATGATGGCGCCGACGGAGAGGGTGTCGGTGGATGCGCCGGCCGTCGCCGACGACGAGGCGACGACGGATGCGAGGCCCGACGTCGCAAGGGCGCCGGTGCCGTAGTGGGCGGTGACGCCCGCCGAGTTCAGCAGTTCGGCGTCGACGAGCGCGGCGCCGAAGCCGGCGAGGCTGATGTTCAGCGCGTTCGCGACCGCCGTGACGGTGTTCGCCGCGGAGGCACTGACTGCGGCTCCCGTGGATGCGAGGAGCGCTCCGTCCATCGACGCGGTCACGGGCGAACCGATCCTGGCCTGTGCGAAGAAGATTCCGCCGCTGATGATGCCGCCGGTGTTACTGGACACTTCGGCGTCGGCGGACGTGCCGCCCGGCGTCTGCGCGGTGACGGTGAACTGGCCACCGGCGGAGATGCGCGCGCTCGAGGCGACGACCGCCGCGATCGCCGCGCTCGCGGTGACATCGGCGTGTGCGATGACCCCGGTGGCACCCGCGATGCTGAAGTTGTCGACCTTGACCGTGGCGGTCGCCGTGTTGTGGCCGGTCGCCGTCACGGAGAATGCGCCCGACGTGGTGATCCCGCCGTCGAACTCGGCGCGCGTCGGAGCCGCGACGCTCGCGGTCGGCGAGAGGCCGGCCATGGTGAAGAGCCCGACGCTGATCTGCGACGGCTGGGAGAAGGCGCTGTTGACGCTCGTCGCACGCAGAAGCACGTCGCCGGCTCCGGCGTTCACCGTGGTGGCGCTCGCGTCGACGAGGGCACGGACCCCGGCAGTAGCGGTGACCTGCGCGATAGTGTCGCCGAACGCTCCGCTGATGAGGCCGATCGAGACGACCTTGGAGGTGGCGCTCGTCGCGCTGGTCGCATCCGAGGTCACCTGGAGTCCCTGGCTGGTGATCGAATCGGCGAGCTCGGCCCGGGTCTCGGCGGCGACGATCGCCGTGGCGGCGTTGGCTGCGCCGGTGAAGAGGCCGATGCTGGCGGCATCCGTCGAGACCGTCGCGCGGTTGGCGTTGGTCGCTGCGACCTTCACGGCGCCGGACGAGGTGAGGGTTCCGCCCGAGACGATCGCGACGACACCGGCGCTCTGCTGCACCTCGGCATCGACCAGGGCGACCGTGACGCCGAACCCGCTGAGGCCGAAACTCGTGGTGGAGGCGTTCGCCGTGCTGTCCCCCGCGGCGGAGACGGTGATTGATCCAGAGGAGAACACGGGCGCACGCAGTTCGGCGGTGGTGGCTCCCGCGAGGATCGCACTCGCGAGGAAGAGTCCTGCGCTGATGAGTCCGCCGCCGCCGCTGGTGACGGTCGCCGAAGCGTAGTTGCCGTGTGTGCCGTCCGAGGCGATCGTCGCCGTGACCTGCACCGCACCGAAGCTGCGGAGGCTGGCGGTCGGGCCGACACTGGCGAGCACGTCGGCGCTCTGGGCGACCTTCGCGAGAGCGCTGGTGCCCTGGCCGCCGCCGACGAGGGTGATGCCGACCACGAAGGCTGTCGCGGTCGCCTGGTTCTGGCCGCTGGCCGTGACCGCGATCGATCCGGATGCGGACACGACGCCGTCGAGGTGGGATTCGGTGGCACCGGAGATCGTCGCGATCGGGAGCAGCAGGCTGAAGCCGATGAGGGCGACGGTGACGCTCGGGGTGGTCGCGCTCGCGTGGTTCCGGGAGGTGGCACCCACGATGACGGCGCCGCCGGCAGCGACGTTCGCGGCGCTGGTGAACCGGGCGAAGACGGTGCGGGACGTGGTCGCGCCGGCCACGTTGATGCCGGCGGCGAACGCGCCTGTCGCCACGCTGAGCGTCGACGCCGTCGGGGTGTTCGTGCCGTTCGCCGTGATGGATGCGCCGCCCGAGAGCGTCGCGTGGCCGTTGTAGAGCGCTGTCGTCGTTCCGGAGATCGCGGCGACGGCGACCGCGCCGGAGATTCCGCCGCCGACGCCGACGGACACGGAGTACGCCTGCACGGGAGCGACGATCGTCGACCGGGCGACCTCGACGATCCCGCCTGCCGGGGCGAGGGAACCGATCGTCACGTTGCCGATCGTCGCCGTGGTGTCGCCGTCGACCAGGGCCACGGCGACCGAGGCGCCCGCTGCGACGAGGCCGATGCTGCCGCCGATCGCCAGCGGCGAAACGGTCCGGGTTCCGATCGCCTCGACGTCGACCGCGCCGCCGGCGGTCGGGATGGCGGCACCGTCGTCGATGTGGGCGTTCTGGGTGGCGTGGCTGGTGATGAGCACCACCTGGCCGGTGACGGCGACCACTCCGCCGACTCCGGCGAAGACGATACCGTTGTCGCTCTCGGTGAGCACCGCTTTGACGTTCACGTTGCCGCCGGCGGTGACCGAGGCGCCCTCCTGGATGAAGGCCTCGACGTTGCTGGTGATGCCGAGGATGAGCACCGACCCGCCGACCGCGACCGCGCCGCCTGCCGCGGTGCCGGCGAGGCCGTTCACCGAAAGGTTCTCACCGGCGTCGACGCTGACGCTTCCACCGGCGACGATGACCGTGCCCGCACCGACGGTGGCGACGGTCCCCTGCGGCACGGACGCGTTGGAGAATTCGGCGCTGACGATGTTCGAGCTGGGTGCCGATCCGTGAACGGAGGTGTTCGCCGATCCGAGGGTGGGCTGCATCCGCCCGTTCGTGTTGTCCGACGTGTTGTGCATGTTCGAGGTGCCGTCGAGGATGCCGGTGAAGCCGCCCGTGCCGGAGCCGTTCGCGTGGCCGCCCGCCTCGGTCGCCGCATCCGGTTTGCCCGACGACGGGCTGAGCGCGTTCGTCGAGCCCTCCCATTGCGAGCCGGTCGTGTCGGCCACCGGGTCGAGTGTCGGGTTGGCGACCTTCGCGCCGTACCGCTTGCCGTCGGAGCCGGTGACGACGTCGCCTTGCGCGTAGGTGGCGGTGGACGACCAGGCGCCGCGATCCTGTCCGTACGAGCCTTCGTTGTACGAGCCGGTCGGTGCGGTCCCGACGCTCCACACCGAGACGGAGCCCGCGACACCGACGAATCCGCCGCCGATGCTCACCGCGTAGGTCTGGATGTTCTTGATCGCGAGGGCGTGGAAGGCGACGTCCTTCGCGGCGTGCAGGGTGGCGAAGCTGCCGATGTAGGCCTGGCTGGTGATGTCGGCGATTCCGATGTCGATGCCGCCCGCGACGCCGACGAACCCGACGCCGAGTCCGCCGCCGATAGTGAAGGTCGTCACCTTGTCCGCCGACGCGACGTTCACCGACTGCTGCGAGCCGGCGCCCGCCTGCAGGTTGATCCGGGTGCGGTTCAGCGCATTGCTGTCGATGAAGGCGAGCGTGGTCGCGTGCAGCAGGGTGACGTTGAGGCCGCCCGCGACTCCGACGAAGCCTCCGCCGGCCGCGACCGCCATGCCGAAGACGTTCTCGCTGGAGCGTGCCTGGACCGCGAGCCCGTTGAAGGCGGGCAGGGTGCCGAAGCCGCTGCCGCTGACCGTTCCGTCGTCGATGCCGGCGAGAGCGACACCCGGCTGCTGGGCGAGCGCGTCGACCGCGCTGCCTGCGCCGATGAAAGCCCGGGTGTCCTTCGTGAGCGAGGTGACCGCGACGCCGACACCGACACCGACCGCGCCGACGGCAGCGCCGCCCGAGACCACGGTGATCTTGGTCGCGTCGGCCGCGGAGAAGAGTACGTTGTTGCCGGCGGTGATCGCGACGCCGAGCCCGGTGTCGGCGTAGGTGTGGGTGCTCAGCACGATGACGCTGACGACACCGGCCACGCCGACCGCGCCGCCCGCCGCCGCGGCCGCTACGGCGGTGATCTGGTCGGATGCGTTCGAGGCGACGACCACATCGCGGGCCGCGTTGACGACGGCGCCGGTTCCGATCACGGCGTCGGTGTTGAGGGTGACGATGCCGACCGCCGCATTCGCTCCGACTCCGACGGCACCGGCCGCGATGGAGGCGGCCACGATGAGGAGCTGGAAGGCGTTGCCCGCCGTGACGACCACGCTCTGCGCCGACGAGGCGCCCGCGTTGTTCACGTTGATCTGCGCGACGCGTCCGATGAACGCCGACGTGTTCGCGGTGACGACGTTCACGCTGCCGCTGACCGAGACGCCGACCGTGCCGAACCCGGCCGCGACGCCGAACCCGCCGATGTCGTCGCTGTTGTTCGCGGTGACCGAGACGCCGTGGAAGTCAGGGGCGGTGTTCGGAACGATGACGTGCTGGCCGCTGACCGACGCCGCATCGCCCGGGGGCTGGTCGCCCTGCTTGAGGATGCTGTGCGCCCGGTCGGTCCCGGCCGTCGCCTTGTTGAGCGTGATCGGGGTCTGCACGGCCCCGCTGCAGTTGCTGCCGCCCGGGTTGGCGTGGCACGCGGAGTCTGCGAGCTCGATCGAGTGCGGGCCGACGACGATCGCGTAGTAGGTCTGCCCGTCGACGAGGTTGCCGATCGCGGTGCCGCCGCCCGCTCGGTAGACGACGGGGTCACCGGTGTTCACCGTGAGGTCGTACGGGAGGTTGATCACGTTTCCGACCACGTCGGACGACGGGGTGAAGTACTGTCCGGGCGCCTGCGGCGTGGCCGCGTGGTCCGTCGCCATCAGTCGCTGGGACTCTCCGCCCCTGACCGGCACGCCCAGCACGATGATCGGGCCGCCCTGGGTCGCCGACAGCTGCACTTCGTGCGGTGAGATGTAGTGCACGTAGTAGACGTTGCCCTGCACCAGGTTGGTGATCGGGGTGCCTCCGCCGTCGTCGTACAGCACCTGCTGGCCGTCGGTGAATCCGTGGTTGTAGCCGAGGTCGAGGGTGCGCGAGTCGCCTTCGATGGCCGCGGACGGGGTGAAACGGGTGTCGACGGCGCTGACCGCATAGCCGCCGGTGTTCACGACGAGCCCGGCGCCGTTGCCGAGCGCCCGCACCACCGAGTTGTCGCCGATGAACGAGGTGGTCGTCTTGTTCACGATCGGGACGGCGGCCGACGCGCCGACGCCGACCGTGCCTCCGATCGCGATGCTGCCCGCGATGACGTTGAGCGTCAGCTGCTCGTTCGCCGAGATGCGGGCGCTGCCACCTGCGAGGATGGTGGCGCGTGACGTGGCGCAGCTGGTGGCGTTGACGGCCTGGGCGCTGCACACCTCGCCCACGTACGCCTTCGTGACGATCGTGAACACGGACACCGCCGCGTTGAGGGCCACGCCGACCGTCCCGCCGGCGGAAACTCCCGCAGAGACCGAGATGACGTTCTCGCTCGAGGCCGCGTCGATCGTGACCGAGCCGTTGGCGAGGACCGAGACCTGCGGGTCGATCCAGGCCTGGGTGTCCTTGTTCAGCAGTTCGACATCCGCACCCGCCCCGATGCCGGCCGAGCCGCCGACCGCGAGCTGGCCCGCGACACCCTTGATGGTCGTGGTGTCGGTCGCGCTGAGGGAGACGCCTTGGGTGGCCGAGGCGCCCGCGTTGGTGGAGTTGATCGTCGCACCCCGGTCGATGTGGGCGTGGGTGACGTTGTTGAGCACATCCACGGTCGCGGAGCCTGCGACGGCCGCGGAGCCGCCGACCGTGCCGCCGACGGCGATCAGCGTCACATCCTCGTTCTGCGTCGCGCCGATGGTGAGGCCCGTCTGTCCCTTCGCCCAGATGTCGTCGCCTCCGGCGATCCACGCGTCGACGATGCCGCTGCGCACGAGCACGGTTGACGAGATGCCGACCCCGGCGCTGCCGCCGACGCTGATCTGGCCGGCATACAGACCGATGTTGGAAGCGTTGTCCTCGGCCTGGATCGTCACGTTGCCGCCCGCGTGCACGACGGTCGCCTGCCGGGGACCGCCGTCGATGTAGGCGCGGGTGCCGGGCGAGCTGTCGCTCGGGTTGAGCACCAGCACGACGATCGAACCGGTCACGCCGACGCTCTGCGACGCGGCTGCACCGATGGCGATCTCCGTGAAGTCCTGCGGGTCGGTCGCGCGCAGCGTGACGTCGCCGCCTGCCGACGCGACGACGGAGTGGCCGATGTACGCGCGCACATCCTTGTTGATGACACCGACGATGACGCTGATCCCGACGCCGACGCTGCCGAGCGACAGCCCGAGCGATCCGGCCAGCTCGAGCGCGCGGACGTCGTCGGAGGCGGTGATCGAGATCGACTGCCCCGGTGACGGGAGCGCGCTCTGGTTGACGGACGCGTTGTTCGAGATGAATGCCTGGGTGGTCAGGTTGAAGACGTCGACGATGAACGAGCCGCCGACCGCCACGCCGCTGGTGCCTGCACCACCCGCGACCGCGACGGAGGTGACGTCGGGCACCTTCACGCTCGGGATGATGCTGATGCCGAGCGGAACGAGAGAAGCCGACGCGCTGATCGAAATGGCGCCGCCCGCGTTCACGGTGGTGGGTTGCTGGATGTTCGAATCGATGTAGGCACGGGTGTCCACAGAGAGCACGCTGACGGCGATCGCCGCCCCGACACCGGAACCGTCGAGCGAGAGTCCACCCGCCCCGGCGATGGTCTGAAGGCCCATGGGGTTGGAGGCGGCCAGGACCAGAGCGCCGGTAGCGGTGACTTTCGAGCCCGCGCCGATGAGCGCGGTGTTCTCGAAGCTGATGACCTGCACGGCGACGGAGCCCGCGACGCTGACGTCGCCTGCGCCGCCTGCGGCAGAGAGGCCCCAGACCGTGAAGTCGTTCTCGGTCTGTGGCGGGGTGACCGCCTGGACCACTATGGTGCCGCCGGTGATGGTCGTTCGGACGCCGATCGAACCGCGGTTGACGATGGTGGCGACATTGAGGCCGATGCCGGCACCGATGTTGTTGCTGTTGATGGCGGTGGACAGTCCGACCGACTTGGCCGTCGCATCCGTCGCGTTGGTAGCACTCACCTGGATCGCACCGGACGCGGTGACTGTGAGGCCGTCGGCGATGCTCGCCGTGTTCGTGTCGGTGACGACGTTGACGCTGACCGCGGCTCCCACGCCCACGCCCTGGCCTGACGACTGTCCGGACTGGCCGCCGGATTCGCTGTTCGCGTTGCCGACCGCGCCCCCGGCGGACTGGTCTCCGGTCGGCAGCCGGCTCTCGTTGCCCGACGTGCTCGGGGTGTTCTGGACACTGTCCTTGGCCTGCCCGTCGGAGCTTCCGCCGGTCCCGGGCGTCGAGCCCTGCGCACTGGCGGTCACATCCGCGCTTCCGGACGTCGTCGTGGTCGCGGTGAGCACGACCGACGTGCCCGAGATGTTCCGCACCAGTGCGGCGGTCGTCGTGACCGTCAGCACGTTGACGGCGATGATGGCTCCGACGGCGACGCTGCTGCTGGCCGCCTTCGCGTCTCCGGTGATGGACGCCGAACCGGAGTGGGTCGCGCTCAGCAGGACGGCGCCCGTCGCAGCGAGGGTTCCGGCGCCCGGGGTGCCGATGCGGGCGAGCGTCGTGTTGACGACGATGTTGATTCCGACCGCCGGGCTGACGGCCACACTGGAGCCGGCCGAGCCCGCGGTCACCGTGTTCACGACCGGTTCCGCGGAGGTCGCGGTGAGTGTCACGTTGCGACCGCCGGTCAGCGACGCGCCGTCCATGACCTCGGCCCGGGTCACGTTGGTCGTCAGCACGTTGATCGCGACCGATGCGCCGACGCCGACCGTCCCGCCGCCGCCGATCGACGCATCCGCCAGCGCCTTCGCCGAGTCGGACCGCAGGTTCTGCGCCATGAGCGAGATGTCGCCGCTCCCGGCCGCGACGACCGCGCTGCCCGGGATGTACGCCTCGGTGTTGTCGGTGACGAGGTTGAGCGCCAGGGCGCCGGCGATGCCGACCTTCTTCGAGCCGGCCCCCGCATCCGCTTCGACCGTGAAGGTGTGCGTCGTGTCGGCCGCGAGCGCGGTCATCGTGGCACGCAGGTCGAAGCCGTTGGACGTGACGTGGGTCCGCTCTCCGAGGTAGGAGCGGTTGGTGATCGTGACGAGGTTGAGCGCGACCGCGGCTCCGACGCCGACGTTCGTCGCCTTCACGGCGGTCCCGTCGGCTTTCACCGCTCCGTCGACGTTCTCCGAGCTGCGCAGGCTCACCGCTCCGCCCGCGATGAGGGTGAGGCCGTCGGGGAGGATGGAGGTGGCCGACACGTCGGCGATGTTCAGCGCGACCCCGGCTGCGACGGACACCTTGCCGTCGGACGTCGACGCCGACGGGTTCGCGCTCGCGCTGGAGCCCGATCCGCCGTTCGCCGTGTCGGTGCCGATCGCGTTGGTGCGCTCTTTCTGCGCCTGGCCGTCGACGCCGCCCGAGGGCGCGTTGCTGTCGCCCTGTTGGGGTGCTCCGCTGGCGGATGCACTTGCTGCTGCTCCGTCGACCGACGAGCCGAAAGCGCCGAACGAGATCGAGCCGGCGGCGGTGATGTTGCGGCCCGTCGTGCTCGACACGGTGTGGGTCACGAGGTTGAGCGCGAGGGCGACGCCGACGGATGCCGTGGAGCCGCCGGTCGCGACGGACCCGGCCGACGTGACCGCGCCCGCCGTCTGAGTGGCGGTGGCGGAGAACGACCCGGTGAGCGTGATCGTCCCGTTGCCGGGGAGCGTTCCGATGCTCGCCGTCGTCGTGACGTTGGAGATGGTGATCGCGACGGCCGGAGACACATCGACCTTGCCCCCGGACGCCCCCATCTTCGCGTCCGTCGTGGCCAGGTCCCCTGCCGTCGCAGTGAGGGTGAAGTTGTGGGCACCGACCACCACGATGCCGGCGTCGAGCACGGCGTTGGTGGTGTCGGTGATGAGGTTGAGGGCGACGGATGCTCCGACGCCGACGTTCGTCGCGGTCACGCCACCGGGTGTCGGTTCGGCGGTCACCGTGCTCGTCGCGTTGCTCGCCGCAGTGACGGCCACATCTCCGCCGGTCAGGGTGACGGTGCCGGCGAGTTCGGCCTGGGTGGCCTGGTTGACGATCGCGATGGCCACGGAGCCCGCGACCGAGATCTTGCCCTGCCCGGCACCGGCGACGGACTGCGCGCCGTAGGTGGAGGTCGTGTCCGCGCCGTTCGGGGTGACGGTCGCCGAGACGGTGAGTGCGTGGGCCTTGATGGTGTCGCCCACGGGCAGGATCGCCTGGTTGGTCACGTTGGCGAGGGTGATCGCGACACCGGCTCCGATGGTGGCCGTGGCGCCGTGCGAGGCCGATCCGTCTGCCGAGCTGGCCGCATCCGTGTTCGCGCTGGAGGCGAGGGTCACGAGGCCGCCGGCGGTCAGGGTGAGGCCCGCGTTCTCGATCGTGGCCTTCGACAGGATGGTCGCGATGTCGATTCCGACGGCAGCCGCCACGTTGACTTTGCCGTCCGAGGTGGACGCGCTCGGTGACGTGGTGGACCCGGAGGTCTTGCCGCCGTTCGCGGTGCTGGTCGCATCCGCGTTGTCGCGCTGCGTCTTCACCTGCTGGTCGACACCGTTTCCGGCTCCGCCTCCGCCGCTCGTGCCGGAGCCGCTCGCTCCGTTCTCCGGAGCACCGGATGCGCTCGCGCTCGCGGCTGCGGCCGACGCGCTGATCCCGGATGCCCGCAGTGCGATGTCGCCGCCGGCGGTGATGCTGCGGGCGGTCGTGGCGGTGACCGTGTGGTTCGCGATCGTGAGCGCGACGCCGACGCCGATCGCTGCGGTCGAGCCGCCGGCGACCACCGCTCCGGCGGTCGAGGATGCGCTGGCGTTCTGGGTCGCGCTGCCGCTGAACGACCCGGTGAGGCTGATGGCCGTGCCGAGGGTGCCAACCCGCGAGGTGGTCGTGACGTTCGAGAGCGTGACCGCGACGGCGGGGGCGATGTCGACCTTTCCGCCGGTCGCGCCCATCTTCGCTTCGGTGATCGCCGCATCCCCGGCTGTCGAGCTGAGTGTGACGTTCGCGGCACCGGTGAGGCTGATCCCGTCGTCGAGGGTCGCTGTGGTGGTGTCGGTGATCAGGTTCAGGGCGACGGATGCGCCGACACCGACGTTCGTGGCCGTCACGCCGCCGGGCGTCGGCTCGGCCTTCACGGTGCTGGCTGCGTTGCTCGCAGCGATGATGTTCGCGTCGCCGCCGGTGAGGACCACGGTGCCGGCAACCTCCGCGGTCGTGGTCTGGTTGATGACGGCGAGGCCGAGGGAGCCGGCGACCGAGATCTTGCCGCCGCCGGCGCCGCTGGTGGCCTGCGCTCCGTAGGTGGAGACGGCGTCTGCGCCGTTGACAGTTTCGGTGGCCGAGACGGCCAGTGCCTTCGCGTGCACCGTGTCGCCGGCCGGCAGCAGCGCCTGGTTGGTCACGTTGGCGAGCGTGATCGCGACCGCCGCGCCGATCGTCGCGGTCGCGCCCTGCGAGGCCGAACCGTCCGCGCTGGTCGCGGCATCCGTGTTCGCGCTCGAGCCCAGGGTGACCAGACCGCCGGACGTGAGGGTGATGCCGGTGCCTTCGATCGTGGCGCGCGAGACAGTCGTCGCGAGGTCGAGGGCAATCGCCGCCGCGACGTTGACTTTGCCGTCGGAGGTCGAGGCGCTGGGTGCCGTGGTCGAGCCGGAGGTCTTGCCGCCGTTGGCCGAGCTCGTCGAGTCGGCGTTGGTCCGCTGGGTCTGCACCTGCTGGTCGACGCCGCCGCCCGCGCCTCCGCCACCGCCGGTGCCGGAACCGTTCGTGCTGTTCTCGGGGGCCCCCGATGCGCTGGCGCTGGCTGCCGCAGCGGAGGCCGAGAGACCGGAGGCCTTCAGGGTGATGGCGCCCCCCGCCGTGATGCTGCGGGCTGTCGTCGCTGTGACCGTGTGGTTGGCGATCGTCAGGCCGAGGCCGACGCCGATCGCCGCGGTCGATCCGCCGGAGACGACAGCGCCGGCCGTGGAGGAGGCGCTCGCGTTCTGAGTCGCCGTTGCACTGAAGGCGCCGGCGAGAGTCAGGAGACCGTCGGTCCCGGCGCGCGCCGTCGTGGTGACATTCGAGAGCGTGACCGCGACGGCGGGTGCGATGTCGACCTTGCCACCGCTCGCTCCATCTTCGCTTCGGTGATCGCCGCATCCCCGGCGGTGGCGGCGAGGCTGATGTTCCCGGCGCCTGTCAGTGTGACGCCGTCGTCGATGGTCGCGGATGTCGTGTCGGTGATCAGGTTGAGGGCGACGGATGCTCCGACACCGACGTTCGTGGTGGTCACGCCACCTGCCGTCGGCTCGGCTTTGACTGTGCTGGCTGCGTTGCTCGCCGCCGTGATCGTGGCGTCGCCGCCGGTGAGGACGACCGCTCCGGCGAGTTCGGCGGTCGTGGTCTGGTTGATCACCGCGAGGCCGAGCGATCCGGCCACCGAGATCTTGCCGCCACCGGCGCCGCTGGTCGCCTGGGCTCCGTAGGTGGAGATCGCGTCGGCGCCGTTCACCGTTTCGGTGGCCGAGACGGTGAGGGACTTGGCGTGGATGGTGTCGCCGGCCGGCAGGAGCGCCTGGTTCGTCACGTTCGCGAGGGTGATCGCGACGGCCGCCCCGATGGTCGCCGTCGCACCGTGCGAGGCCGAACCGTCTGCGCTGGTCGCGGCATCCGTGTTCGCGCTCGAGGCGAGGGTGACCAGGCCACCGGATGTGAGCGTGATACCCGTGCCTTCGATCGTCGCCTTCGACGACGTCGTGGCCAAGTCGAGCGCGACCGCTGCCGCGACGTTGACCTTGCCGTCAGAGGTCGAGGCGCTCGGCGCCGTGGTCGAGCCGGAGGTCTTGCCGCCGTTCGCGGCGCTGGTCGCATCCGCGTTGGTCCGCTGCGTCTGCACCTGCTGGTCGACGCCACCACCTGCGCCACCTCCACCGCCCGTGCCGGAGCCGTTCGTGCTGTTCTCGGGCGCACCTGAGGCGGAGGCGCTGGCCGTCGCCGCAGAGGCCGAGACCGGACGCCTTCAGTGTGATCGCGCCGCCCGCCGTGATGCTGCGAGCCGTCGTCGCGCTGACCGCGTGGTTCGCGATCGTCAGCGCGAGCCCGACACCGATCGCCGCGGTGGACCCGCCTGCCACGACGGCGCCCGCCGTCGACGACGCGCTGGCGTTCTGGGTGGCCGTGGCGAGGAATGCGCCGGTCAGGGCGAGTCCTCCTCCGAGCGTGCCGACGCGTGCCGTGGTGGTGACGTTCGAGAGTGTCACAGCGACGGCGGGGGCGATGTCGACCTTTCCGCCGGTCGCGCCCATCTTCGCTTCGGTGATCGCCGCATCCCCGGCTGTCGAGCTGAGTGTGACGTTCGCGGCACCGGTGAGGCTGATCCCGTCGTCGAGGGTCGCCGCCGTCGTGTCGGTGATCAGGTTGAGAGCGACGGACGCTCCGACACCGACGTTCGTGGTGGTCACGCCACCCGCCGTCGGCTCTGCTTTGACCGTGCTGGCTGCGTTGCTCGCGGCGATGATGTTCGCGTCGCCGCCGGTGAGGACCACGGTGCCGGCAACCTCCGCAGTCGTGGTCTGGTTGATGACGGCAAGGCCGAGCGATCCGGCCACCGAGATCTTGCCGCCGCCGGCCCCGCTCGTCGCCTGGGCTCCGTAGGTGGAGATGGCGTCGGCGCCGTTGACCGTCTCGGTGGCCGAGGCGGTGAGCGCCTTCGCGTGCACGACGTCGCCGGCCGGGAGGAGGGCCTGGTTCGTTACGTTCGCGAGGGTGATCGCGACGGCCGCCCCGATCGTCGCGGTCGCACCCTGCGAGGCCGAACCGTCCGCGCTGGTCGCGGCATCCGTGTTCGCGCTCGAGCCCAGGGTGACCAGACCGCCCGAGGTGAGCGTGACGCCGCTTCCCTCGATGGTCGCCTTCGACGACGTCGTGGCCAGATCGAGCGCGACGGCCGCGGCGACGTTGACCTTGCCGTCGGAGGTCGAGGCGCTGGGTGCCGTGGTCGAGCCGGAGGTCTTGCCGCCGTTGGCCGAGCTGGTCGCATCCGCGTTGGTCCGCTGGGTCTGCACCTGCTGGTCGACACCGCCGCCCGCGCCTCCCCCGCCACCGGTGCCGGAGCCGTTCGTGCTGTTTTCCGGCGCTCCCGAAGCGGAGGCGCTGGCCGTCGCCGCAGAGGCCGAGAGACCCGAGGCCGTGAGTGTGATCGCGCCGCCGGCCGTGATGCTGCGGGCAGTCGTCGCGCTGACCGCGTGGTTCGCGATCGTCAGTGCCAGTCCCACACCGATTGCCGCGGTCGATCCGCCGGAGACGACAGCGCCGGCCGTCGACGACGCGCTGGCGTTCTGCGTCGCCGAGCCGATGAATGCTCCGGCCAGCGACATCGCGCCGTCCGTGCCGACGCGGGCCGTTGTGGTCACGTTCGAGAGCGTCACCGCAACCGCGGGTGCGATGTCGACCTTGCCGCCGCTCGCGCCCATCTTCGCTTCGGTGATCGCCGCATCCCCGGCCCTCGAGCTGAGCGTGACGTTCGCGGCGCCCGTGAGCGTGATGCCGTTGTCGATGGTGGCCGTGGTCGTGTCCGTGATCAGGTTCAGGGCGACGGATGCTCCGACACCGACACTCGTCGACGTCACGCCACCCGCCGTCGGCTCCGCCTTCACGGTGCTGGCCGCGTTGCTCGCGGCCGAGATCGTGGCGTTACCGCCGGTGAGGACGACCGGTCCGGCGAGTTCGGCGGTCGTGGTCTGGTTGATCACCGCGAGCCCGAGCGAGCCGGCCACCGAGATCTTGCCGCCGCCCGCGCCGCTCGTCGCCTGTGCTCCGTAGGTGGAGATCGCGTCTGCGCCGTTCACCGTCTCGGTCGCTGAGACGGTGAGTGCATTCGCGTGCACCGAGTCACCGGCCGGCAGGAGCGCCTGGTTCGTGACGTTGGCGAGGGTGATCGCTACTGCCGCCCCGATCGTCGCGGTCGCACCCTGCGAGGCCGAGCCGTCTGCGCTGGTCGCCGCATCCGTGTTCGCCGATGACGCCAGGGTCACGGTCCCGACCGCGGTGAGGGCGACTCCGGTGCCTTCGATGGTCGCCTTCGAGGAGGTGGTCGCGAGGTCGAGAGCGACCGCCGCGGCGACGTTGACCTTGCCGTCGGAAGTCGAGGCGCTCGGCGCCGTGGTCGAGCCCGAGGTCTTGCCGCCGTTCGCGGAGCTCGTCGTGTCGGCGTTGGTCCGCTGCGTCTGGACCTGCTGGTCGACACCGCCGCCCGCGCCGCCGCCGCCACCGGTGCCGGATCCGTTCGTGCTGTTCTCGGGTGCGCCTGATGCGCTGGCGCTGGCTGTCGCGGCCGACGCTGAAAGGCCGGACGCTGTGAGCGTGATTGCGCCGCCTGCGGTGATGCTGCGGGCCGTGGTCGCGCTGACCGCGTGGTTCGCGATCGTGAGCGCGAGGCCGACACCGACCGCAGCGGTGGACCCGCCGGAGACGACCGCACCGGCCGTCGACGACGCGCTGGCATTCTGGGTCGCGGTGCCGGTGAACGAGCCGGTAAGCGACATCGTGCCATCCGTGCCTGCACGAACCGTCGTGGTCACGTTGGAGAGGGTGACCGCGATCGCGGGTGCGACGTCGACCTTGCCGCCGCTGGCGCCCATCTTCGCTTCGGTGATCGCCGCGTCCCCGGCCGTTGCGCTCAGCGTGACATTCGCGGCGCCCGTGAGCGTGACCCCGTTGTCGATGGTCGCCGTGGTCGTGTCCGTGATGAGGTTCAGGGCGACGGATGCACCGACTCCGACACTCGTCGACGTCACGCCGCCCGCTGTCGGCTCGGCTTTGACGGTGCTCGCCGCGTCGCTCGTGGCCGAGATCGTCGCGTCACCGCCGCTGAGGACGACGGCGCCGGCCAGTTCCGCGGTCGTCGTCTGGTTGATCACCGCGAGTCCGAGCGAGCCCGCGACCGAGATCTTGCCGCCGCCCGCGCCGCTCGTCGCCTGGGCACCGTAAGTGGAGATCGCATCTGCTCCGTTGACCGTCTCGGTCGCCGACACCGTGAGCGCCTTCGCGTGCACAGCGTCACCGGCCGGCAGGAGCGCCTGGTTCGTCACGTTCGCCAGAGTGATCGCGACCGCCGCCCCGATGGTCGCCGTCGCACCCTGCGAGGCCGAGCCGTCTGCACTGGTCGCCGCATCCGTGTTTGCCGACGAGGCGAGGGTCACGAGTCCGCCGGCGGTCAGCGTGACTCCGGTCCCCTCGACCGTGGCCTTCGAACTCGTCGTCGCCAGGTCGAGCGCTACCGCCGCCGCGACGTTCACTTTGCCGTCGGAGGTCGACGCACTCGGCGCGGTGGTCGCGCCCGAGGTCTTGCCGCCGTTCGCCGAGCTCGTCGCATCCGCGTTCGTGCGCTGCGTCTGCACCTGCTGATCGACGCCGCCGCCGGAACCGCCGCCACCGCCGGAACCGCCGCCGTTCGTGCTGTTCTCGGGCGCTCCGGACGCGGAGGCGCTGGCCGTCGCCGCAGAAGCCGAGACACCCGAGGCGCTCAGCGACAGGGTCGTTCCGGCCGTGATGCTTCGAGCGGTCGTCGCGGTGACCGCGTGGTTCGCGATCGTCAGCGCCAGTCCGACGCCGACCGCCGCCGTCGACCCGCCGGCGACCACCGCACCGGCCGTCGACGACGCGCTGGCGTTCTGGGTCGCGGTGCCGGTGAACGAACCGGTCATTCCGAGACCGGCGCCGAGCGTCCCGACACGGGCGGTGGTCGTCACGTTCGAGAGGGTGACCGCGATCGCCGGAGCGATGTCGACCTTGCCGCCGCTGGCGCCCATCTTCGCCTCGGTGATCGCCGCATCCCCGGCAGTCGAGCTGAGACTCACGTTGCGGGCGCCGGTCAGGCTGATCCCGTTGTCGAGCGTGGCGGTGGTCGTGTCGGTGATCAGGTTCAGGGCGACCGATGCGCCGACGCCGACGCTCGTGGAAGTAACGCCGCCCGCCGTCGGCTCCGCCTTCACCGTGCTGGCCGCGTTGCTCGCCGCCGTGATCGAGGCATCCCCACCGGTCAGGACGACCGTGCCGGCGAGTTCGGCGGTCGTGGTCTGGTTGATGACCGCGAGGCCGAGAGAACCCGCGACCGAGATCTTGCCGCCGCCCGCGCCGCTCGTCGCCTGGGCGCCGTAGGTGGAGATCGCATCTGCTCCGTTGACCGTCTCGGTCGCCGACACGGTGAGGGACTTCGCGTGCACGGCGTCGCCGGCCGGGAGAAGCGCCTGGTTGGTCACGTTCGCCAGCGTGATCGCGACCGCCGCGCCGATCGTCGCGGTCGCGCCCTGCGAGGCCGAACCGTCCGCGCTGGTCGCCGCATCCGTGTTCGCGCTCGAGGCCAGCGTCACCAGACCGCCGGCCGTCAGCGTGACGCCGGTCCCCTCGATGGTCGCTTTGGAACTCGTGGTTGCCAGGTCGAGCGCGACGGCGGCCGCGACGTTCACCTTGCCGTCCGAGGTCGACGCACTGGGCGCCATGGTCGAGCCGGAGGTCTTGCCGCCGTTCGCGGAGCTGGTCGCATCCGCGTTGGTCCGCTGGGTCTGCACCTGCTGGTCGACGCCACCGCCCGCGCCTCCCCCGCCACCGGTGCCGGTGCCGTTCGTGCTGTTCTCGGGTGCCCCGGATGCGGATGCGCTGGCTGTCGAGGCCGAGGCCGACATGCCCGACGCCTTCAGGCTGATGCTGCCGCCTGCGGTGATGCTGCGCGCCGTCGTCGCGCTGACCGCGTGGTTCGCGATCGTCAGCGCCAGCCCGACACCGACCGCCGCGGTGGACCCGCCGGACACGACCGCACCGGCGGTCGAGGATGCGCTGGCGTTCTGGGTCGCGGAGCCGGTGAACGAACCGGCAAGCGAGAGCGTGCCGTCAGTACCCGCGCGGGCCGTCGTGGTCACATTCGACAGGGTGACCGCGATCGCCGGCGCGATGTCGACCTTGCCGCCGCTCGCGCCCATCTTCGCCTCGGTGACCGCCGCATCCGCCGTCGTCGCGCCGAGCGTCACGTTCGCCGCTCCGGTGAGGGTCGCGGCGTTGTCGAGAATCGCAGTCGTCGTGTCGGTGACCAGGTTCAGTGCGACGGATGCGCCGACACCGACACTCGTCGACGTCACACCACCGGCCGTCGGCTCCGCCTTGACCGTGCTGGCTGCGTCGCTCGCCGCCGTGATCGTCGCGTCGCCGCCGGTCAGGACGACCGCGCCCCCCACCTCGGCCAGGGTCGTCTGGTTCACGACCGCGAGGCCGAGGGAACCGGCGACCGAGATCTTGCCGCCGCCCGCACCGCTGGTCGCCTGGGCGCCGTAGGTCGACGTGGTGTCAGCGCCATTCGCCGTCTCGGTGGCGGAGACGGCGAGCGCCTTCGCGTGCACCGAGTCGCCCACCGGGAGGATCGCCTGGTTCGTCACGTTCGCCAGAGTGATCGCGACCGCCGCACCGATGGTCGCCGTCGCGCCCTGCGAGGCGGAGCCGTCCGCGGTCGTCGCCGCATCCGTGTTCGCCGACGACGCAAGCGTCACGAGACCGCCCGAGGTGAGCGTCACGCCCGTACCGACCAGTGTCGCCCGCGAGACCGTGGTGGCCAGATCGAGGGCGACCGCGGCCGCGACGTTGATCTTTCCGTCAGAGGTCGACGCGCTCGGCGTCGTCGTCGAGCCGGAGGATGCGCCACCGTTCGCTGCGCTCGTCGCATCCGCGTTCGTGCGCTGCGTCTGCACCTGCTGGTCGACGCCGCCACCCGCACCGCCACCGCCACCGGTGCCGGACCCGTTCGTGCTGTTCTCCGGGGCACCCGATGCGGAGGCGCTGGCCGTGGCCGCGGAGGCGGAGATGCCGGATGCCGTGAGGCTGATCGCGCCTCCCGCAGTAATGCTGCGCGCGGTCGTCGCGGTGACGGTGTGATTCGCGATGGCAAGCGCGAGTCCCACACCGACCGCGGCAGTCGAACCGCCGGAGACGACGGCACCTGCGGTCGACGAAGCGCTCGCGTTCTGCGTCGCTGTGCCGGTGAACGCGCCGGTGAGGGTCATCGTCCCGTCGGTGCCGACGCGCATGCTCGTGGTCACGTTCGACAGGGTGACGGCGATCGCGGGGGCGATGTCGACCTTGCCGCCGCTCGCGCCCATCTTCGCCTCGGTGACCGCCGCATCCGTCGAGGTCGCGCTGAGGGCGATGTTCGCCGCACCGGTCAGGGTGGCAGCGTTCTCGAGGGCCGCGGTCGTCGTGTCGGTGACCAGGTTCAGCGCGACGGATGCGCCCACTCCGACACTCGTCGACGTCACGCCACCCGCCGTCGGCTCCGCCTTCACCGTGCTCGCGACGTTTCCGGCGGCGGCGATGGTCGCGTTCCCGCCGGTCAGCGCCACGGCGCCGGCGCTGCTGGCGGTGGTCGTCTGGTTCACGATCGCGAGGCCGAGCGAACCGGCGACCGAGATCTTGCCGCCCCCGGCGCCGCTCGTCGCCTGGGCGCCGTAGGTCGAGACGGTGTCCGCCGCGTTCGGGGTCACCATGGCCGAGATGGTCAGCGATTTCGCGTGGACCGTGTCGCCGGCGGGCAGCATCGCCCGGTTGGTGACGTTGGCGAGGATGATGGCGATGGCCGCGCCGATCGTCGCGGTCGCGCCGTGCGAGGCCGAGCCGTCAGCCGTCGACGCCGCATCCGTGTTCGCCGACGACGCGAGCGTCACCAGGCCGCCGGCCGTCAGGGTCACGCCGGTGCCGACGACAGAAGCGAGCGCGGCGACGGTGGCGAGATCGAGCGCGACGGCCGCTGCCGCGTTGACCTTTCCGTCCGAAGTCGAGGCACTCGGGCTTGCCGTCGACCCGGACGAGGCGCCACCGTTCGCCGCGCTCGTCGCATCCGCGTTGTCGCGTTGCGCTTTCACCTGCTGATCGACACCGGCGCCGGCGCCCCCGCCGCCGCCCGTGCCGGAGCCGGCAGCGCCGTTCTCGGGCGCACCGGACGCGCTGGCACTCGACACCGCGGCGCTGGAGCTGATCCCGGACGCCGTCACGCTGAGGGCCGCACCCGCGGTGATCGAGCGGGCCGTCGTCGCACTCACGGAGTCACCGGCGATGGTCAGCGCGAGAGCGATGCCGACAGCGGCCGTCGAGCCTCCCGCCACGACCGCGCCGGCCGTCGATGTCGCCGACGCCGACTGCATCGCCGTCGCAGTGAACGAGCCGGTGACGGACAACAGTCCGCCCGACCCTGCGAAGCCGATGAGCACCGCCGTCGTCACTGTCGACAGGGTCACCGCGACCGCGGGTGCCACGTCGACCTTGCCGCCGGATGCTCCCATCTTCGCTTCCGTCGAGGCCGAGTCCGTCGCCGTGGCCGTCACCACGGCATTGGCCGCGCCGGTCACGGGGGCACCGTCACCGATCGAGGCGATGGTCCGGTCGGTCACGATGGCGAGGGCGACCGAGGCACCGACGCCGAGGTTCGACGTTGTGACGCCGCCGGCCGACGGCTCGGCCTTCACCGTGCTGCTCGCGTTCGACGCGGCCGCGACAGTCAGGTCGCCGCCGGTGAGGTGAACCGCTCCGGCGAGCGCCGCCGAGGTCGTCTGGTTGACGACGGCGAGCGCGACCGATCCGGCGACCGAGATCTTGCCGCCGCCCGCACCGCTGGTGGCCTGCGCGCCGGAGGTCGATGTCGTGTCGGCTCCGTTGACCGTCTCGGTGGCCGCGATGGTCAACGCCTTCGCGGCGACGGTGTCGCCCAACGGAAGACTGGCCTGGTTGGTGACGTCGGCGAGGGTGACCGCGACAGCTGCACCGATCGTCGCATCCGTTCCGTGCGAAGCGGTCCCGTCGGCGGTGGTCGACGCATCCGTGTTCGCCGACGACGCGAGTGTGACCAGCCCGCCCGAGGTCAGCGTGAGGCCGGGGCTCTCGAGCGTCGCACGGGAGGTGGTCGTTGCTACGACGATCGCGACGGCGGCCGCCGCATTGACCTTGCCGTCGGAGGTCGACGCGCTCGGCGTCGCGGTCGAACCGGATGACGCACCACCGTTCGCTGCGCTCGTCGTGTCCGCATTGTCGCGCTGCGACTGCATCTGCTGGTCGACGCCATTCCCGGCTCCCCCACCGCCGCCCGTGCCGGATCCCGCCGCCCCGTTCTCGGGGGCTCCGCCCGCGGACGCGCTTGCGACAGCGGCGCTCGTGCTGGTTCCGACTGCCGAGAGTGTGATCGCGCCGGTCGCAGTGATCGACCGGGCGGCCGTCGCTGTCACGGTGTGGTTCGCGACCACGAGGGCGAGTCCGATGCCGACGCCCGCAGTTCCGGCACCGACCACCGTGGCTCCGGCAGTGGATGATGCGCTCGCGGTCTGCACGGCGGTCGCGCTGAGTGCGCCGGTGAGGCTCAGGGCCGTCGCCGCTGTGCCGAGCCGTACCGCTGTCGCGACCGTGGACAGGGTCACCGCAACCGCGGGCACCACTGCCACCTTGCCGCCGGCCGCGCCCATCTTCGCTTCGGTCGTCGCCGCGTCCGTCGCTGTCGCGCTCAGCGTGACACCGGCAGCTCCTGTGACGACGGACCCGTCTGCGATGGTCGCAGTCGTCGTGTCCGTCACCAGGTCGAGGGCGACCGAGGCTCCGATGCCGACGTTGCCCGCGGAGACGCCGGTGCCGTCAGCGGGATCGGCCTTCGCCGCTGAGGCCAGGTTCGAGGTCGCGCCGACCGAGAGGGCGCCGCCGGAGAGCGTCACGGCACCTGCGACCTGGGCGAGGGTGGACTGGTTGGCGACCACGAGCGCGAACGACCCTGCGACCGAGAGCTTCGCGTCGGACGCTCCCGCACCGCTCGTCGCGGTGGCGGAGTCTGTCGAGACCTGGTCGCCCGCAGTGTTCGTCACACTGGCGGAGACGGTGAGCGCCTTCGCCTTGATGGTGTCGCCGACCGGCAGGACCGCCTGGTCGGTCGCGTTCACCAGCGTGACCGCGACGGCCGCACCGATGGTCGCTGTTCCCCCGTGGGCGGCCGCGCCGTCGGCCGCACTCGAGGCGTCGGTGTTGGCCGACGAGGTCAGGGTGACCGCACCGGATGCGGTGAGCGTCAGCCCGGCGCCGATCACCGTCGCCCGGGACACGGTGGTCGCGACCACGACGGCGACCGCTGCCGCGACGTTGATCTTGCCGTCGGCGGTCGAGGCGCTCGGGGCCGCGGTGGAGCCCGACCCTTGCGCACCGGACGACGCAGCGACGGAGTCGGCATTCGTGCGCGCACCGGTCACCTGGTCGTCGACGCCAGACCCGGCTGCTCCTCCCCCCTGACCCTGGCCGGAATCCGCCGGGTTCTGCGGAGCGCCGGATGCGGAGGCGGTCGAGGCTGCGGCCGACGAGCTCGCACCGGATGCGGCCAGCGTGATCGCTGCGGCGGTGATCGAACGGGCGACGGTCGCGGTGACCGTGTCGTTCGCGATGGTGAGCGCCAGTCCGAGCCCGATCGCACCGGAGCCTCCCGCGACCGCGCCCTTCGCGGCCGACGATGCCGACGCGACCTGGGTGGCGGCTGCGCTGAAGGCGCCGGTCAGCGTCAGAAGGGCGTCGGTGCCGACGCGTGCGGTGGTCGTCACGTTCGCGATGAGCACCGCTGCATAGGGGGCGACGGCGACGTTGCTCGCGGACGCCCCGCCGGTGGCCGTCGCGCTCGCGACGTCGGAGGCGGTGGACGCGAGGGTGATGTTGCGCGCCCCGGTGACGACCGCGCCGTCGCCGATCGACGCATCCGTCGTGTCGTTGACGATGCCGACGGCCGAGGAGGCGCCGATGCCGGTCGCGGGCGTGCCCGTACCGCTGTCGGACATGAGGGCCTGTGTCGTGCTCGACACGTTCGACGACGCTGTGGCCGAGAGGTCGGCCGTCCCGCCGGTGAGCGTCACGGCGGCTGCGTGGCCTGCGCCCGAGAGAAGGGCGGCGGATGTCGACAGTGCGACCGAAGAGACGGCCACCGAGCCTGCGACTCCGAGACTTCCACCTCCGCCGGCTCCTGCCGTCGAGGTGGTGGTGAAACGATCCGTGCTGTCTGCGACCCCGGCTGCGTTGGTGGGGTTCACTCCTGCGGAGAGCGTGAGAGCCTTCGCGTGGATGGTTGCCTGCGGCCCGACGTTCGCACGGATGGATGCGTCGGCCGCGGTGATGGCGATTGCTGCAGCGATGGTCGTGGAACCCGGTGGTGCGCGGGTCGAGGGTGAGCCGGTCGCCGTCGAGGTGGCCGAGTCGTTGAGGGTCGCCGTCATGCTCACGACGCCGGCGGTGATGGTCACGCCGTCGACCGAGGCGTCGGCGGATGCGGTGTGCACGGTGAGCGCGAGCGCTGCAGCAGCCGAAACCGTGCCGGCCGGGGTGCTGGGCTCCGGAGCGGGCGCCGACCCGCTGCCGCCGCTGCCGCCGGGGAGCGCGCCGCCCGTCGTCGGGGCGGCGTTGTTCGCGAAGGTCTTCGCGCCGGTGACCTGCGATCCCGGCGTGGGCTGGCTGCCGCTGCCCGGAGCGCCGGTGGCGGAAGCGGAGGCCGTGGTCGCTGTCGAGGAGGCTCCGGTCGCGGTGAAAGACGCGTTGCCGGCGGCGGTCATATCCCGGTGCGTCGTCGCCTGCACGAGATGGGTGGCGAAGGTGAGCGCGATCGCGATGCCGACGGCCGCCCCCGCCGAATCGACCTCACCGGTCGCCGTCGTCGTCGCCGACGCCCGCTCGTTCGCTGTCGCCATGAATGCTCCGGTGAGGACCAGCGGAGCGCCTGTCCCGACGACCGCGGCGGTCGTCACGTTGGAGGTCGTGATCGCGACGACCGGGGCGATCGCGATGTTCGGGGAGGAGACGCCTCCGTGCGCCTCCGTCGTCGCCGGCGCGACGGCCGACGAGGCGAGTGTCAGGTCGTGTGCCCCGGAGAGCGCCGATCCGTCCTGGAGTCCAGCGCTCGTGGAGTCGTTGAGGATGTTCAGTGCGACCGTGGCGCCGATCCCGGCAGTCTGGCCGGCGACCTTTCCGGGCAGGGCCTTGACGTCGCTGGAGTTGTTGCTGTTCGCGGCGATCCCGACATCCGCGCCCCCGACCGAGACGGCGCCGCCCGGCGCGACGCTCGCGGTCGTGTTCAGTGTGACGACATCGACGGCGAGAGAACCCGCGACGCCGACGTTCGACGCGCCGCCGGCCCCTGAGGTAGAGGTCGCTCCGAAGGTGTTCGCATTGCCGTTCGTCGGCTGCTGCGCTGCTGCATCCACCGTGACCTTGGGAGTCGTGAGCGTGACGTTGCCGACAGAGGACGTCGTGTTCACGTCGGCTGAAGTGACGGCCACCGCGGTACCGACTCCGGCGGAGCTTCCGCCGACGGTGCTTCCGTCCGCGCTGCTGGTCGCCGTGCCGGACGATCCGGCATGGACCGAGACCGGGGCGGTCCCCGCCGTCGGGCCGCTCGTGTTCGAGACGGCGATCACGAGGCCGCCGCCCGCCGGCGCGATGTATGCGGTGGTGTTCTGGGTAAGGCTCGTGAAGGCGAGGGCGCCCGCGATGCCGATCACTCCGCCCGGTGCGTTCGCGTAGCCGCCGGGGTGCGACGCCGTCGACGTGCTGACGCTCGGCGAGGAATCGTTCTGCGTCGATCCGCCCGGGCTTGCCGTCGCCACGCTCACGACCGTGCTGTCGGAGTCGGCCGCGACGACCAGGCTGCCCGCGTCGACACCCCGGCTGCTGTGGCTGTCGATGTAGGCCGCAGTGTTCGTGGTCACCCGGGAGATCGCGATGCCCGCTCCCGCCGTCGCCGCCGTGCCGTCGCCCGTCGTCGTCACGTTCGTCGCGTTCTTCGCGATCAGGTACAGTACGCCGCGGGCCGAGATCGTCGAGTCGTCGGACACGTGCGTGATCGCACTGGTGTCGATGTCAGCCGTCGCGACCGCTGCGTCGACGGCGCTCGAAGCGCCCGTGCCTGTCGAGTTCACGGTCGCCTGCATGGACGACGAGCTGCGCAGAGTCACGTCGCCGGTCGCATCGAGGAGCGAGGATCCGACGACCGCGACCTGCGCCGACGATGAAGCGCTCACGGTGTTCACACCGGGGATGGAGCCTGCGCCCGGCGTCTGCGATGCCGTCGCCTCGAGGTCGATCGACTTCGCGTGGATGGTCGCGCCCTTCACCGTGACCGACGCCGACGCGGGCGAGCCACCGGTCTGGGTGTCGCGGGCGTTGAGGAGCACCGTGCCAGCGCCGGTTCCGCCGCGGGTGTCGATCGTCACACCGGAGTTCACGATGATCGTGGGTGCGTCGATCTCGAGGTCGACACCGGCCAGGATCAAGTCGCCGATGATCACGACCGTCACGCCGGTCGCGGTGTCGATGATCTTCAGCGAACCGGTCGGGACCGCGAAACTGACTGTCTCCATCGCACCGGTGAGGCTCTTCACCGTGATCTGACCTGCGGCGCCCGGGCCGACCTGGAGGGTGTCGTTGGGGGTGGTGCCGGTGACCACGAGGTCGGACGACCCGTTCACCGTGATCGGTTCGAGACCCGAGTACCCGATGGTGTGGCCTTCGAAGGTGATGGTCCCCGACTGGCTTCCGCTCGGGATGCTCGTGACGTGTCCGCCCGCACCGTTCAGTACGAGCGTGTCGAAGCCGCCCGCACCTCCGTCGAGCCGACCGCTGATGCTCCCGCCGTGCTGGAAGGTGAACGTGTCGCGGTTGCCCGCTGAGCCCTGGAGGTTGCCGAAACCGGTGAACCGCTGGCCGGCGACCGTTCCCGCGTCGGATCCGTCAATCGACCAGGCCGTGTCGGCCGACGGGCCGACGATCGTGTTGCCGCTGCCGGTCGCGGAGATCGTCCTCGCGCCGGTGTAGTCGAGTGCCGCGATCCCGCCTCCGGTCACCGACCCGGATCCGGCTCCCGAGACGGACCAGTGGAGCTGGTCACCGATCACCGACAAGAGGTCGGCGCCGCTGCCGGCGAACGAGACCGGGACCGAGATCGGTCCGGTCGAGGTATCGAAGGTGAGGCTGACCACCTGGCCGCCGACCGTCGTCACCTGGAGGCCGAGGAGGGATGCGATCGGCCGTCGCGTCTCGACGCCGTTGTCGACGATCACCAGGTCGGCCCCGTCGATCCGGACCGTGATCGAGTGGGTCGCGGAGGCGGTGCCCGGGGTGTAGGTCCACGACGAGGGTGACGCCGGCGCTGCCGCGGTCGGAGCAGTCGGGTTCGCGGTCGCGGTCGCTGGGTCGGCGGAAGTCGAGGTGCTCGGGTCCGTCGCGGGTGTCGTCGCTGTGCTGGGCGAATCCGTGGCCGGGCCGGCAGCAGGAGACGACGTCGGCGAAGCGGTGGGCCCAGGGTCGGCCGGTGTCGCCGGAGCTGACGACTGGGCCGGGTCCGGGGGTGGCGCGGGGGCGGGGTCGGGGGCCGGCGCAGGTGCGGGGTCGGGAGCCGGAGCTGCGGGAGTGGGATCGGCTGCCGGGGCCGTTGAGGCCGGGTCGGGTGTCGCTGCCGGCGTCGGATCATCGGCCGGAAGCATCGTCAGGGTCGCCTGCATGAGGCCGGCGCCCCGTCCGCCCGCGATGGTCACAGTGTGCGGTGCTGCGTCTGCCTGGTTCGAGGTCGCCGGGTCAGGCGTGGGCGACGGAGTCGGGGTGGGCGTCGGGTCCGGGGTCGGCGACGGACTCGGAGTGGGGGTCGGCGTCGGGGTGGGAGTGGGTGTCGGTGTCGGAGTGGGAGTCGGAGTGGGCGTCGGAGTGCTTCCGACCTGCGAGGGCCCCGTCGTTCCGGGTCCGCAGGTCAGCGTGCTGCTCGAGGTCGACGTGCTCGACGAACTCGTGACCGTGCCGGAACCGCTCGTCGTGGTCGGTGACGGACTCGGCGTCGCGCTCGGGGTGTTGGATGAGCTGACACAGTTGGTGCCGTGCGAAGCCTGTGACCGGGCGGCTGCCGCGCGCGCCGCGGCCGCCTGTTCGGCAGCCTGCCGGGCGAGCTGCGCCTGCGCTGCAGCGAGAATCGCGGCGAGCACGCGCGGGTCGATCGCGACCCTGCGCACGATCGTGGTCGTCCGCGTGGTGGTCTGCTGCCTGACGGGAGTCGTGACCTGCACCGTCTTCGGTATGACCGTCGGCGGCCCCGCCACAGGCACGAGCGCGGGGGCGGCAGCAGTGCTGGTGACAGCCGGTTTCGCCAGGCTCGACGCCTCGACCGCCGGCACGAAGACAACGGCCTGTGCGATTCCGAGGGCGAGGGCCGAGACCACAGCCACGGTGCCCCAGAGCGCGTGGTGGCGTCGTGCGAGCGGAGCCTCCGCCTGAAGGTCGTCGGGGTGCGATGCGGTCGGTTTTGAGGCGCGATGTGGGCTTGTCTGGTGGACTCTTGGTCCGGAACCCGGCCAAGCCATTGCGCACCCCCAATGCTGCCGAACAGCGCAGGTACCGCACCCGTCAGGGACGTACCCGCGAACTACCGAACGCTGCCGCCGAAGGCGACCGAAACCGTGTGCACGAAGTTGGTGTGGTGTCGGTGGAGCAGTTTCGTGAGAATCCCCTCCCACTGACAACTAAGCACCCTAGGCCTGTTCGGGGGGCACACGCAAGCAAATTGCATATACAGCTGTTTTGGTACGAAATGCTGCAGAATCGCGGAAAACCCGGGGAATTCGCGCCTCTGCAGCCATACTGACCCCTCTTTTGGGGGTAGGAATCCGGTGTCTTGCAGCACATGCCCGGAGCGGAATGAATCGCTTTCGCTCGTCAGAGGTTCGCGATGAAACCGACCAGGAGTTCGTTGAACCGTTCGGGCTGCTCGATGTTCGCTGCGTGACCGCAATCCTCGATCACGGCAGACGACGCGAGATCGCTCAGCGCGGCCTCGCACGGCCACAACTCGCTCTGGCGACCCGCGACGAACAGCGTATCGCCGCCATCAGCCGGACCAGCCGCTCGCCGCGCTCGGCCGGTGGCGTTCCACGGCCCGTCGGCGGCACCCCGTGCTCGAACATCGTGCCCATGACAGGGCGCTCGTAGTCGTAGAAGCCATACGCCCAGTCCTCGGTGTTCAGCATCTTCGGCGTCTCGCGGTGATCGAGGGCATCTGTGCACTCCTTATTCTCTTTGTGCGATTCGCGTCAGGATGGGATGCGAGCGGGCCCCCGACTCAGGCGGGGAACGCCTTTCCCGGATTCAGCACGCCGTGAGGGTCGAGCGCATCCTTGATCGCCCGGTGCAGCTGGACGACCCGGGGACCCAGCTCACGCCCGACGCCATCGAGCTTCAGGAGCCCGACACCGTGCTCGCCCGTCACCGTCCCCCCGAGGTCGAGACAGTCGGCCACGATCCGGTCGAACGCACGCTTCGCGCGTTCCTTGGCGGCGTCGTCGCCGACCGGAGCGATGATCAGCGGATGCAGGTTCCCGTCGCCCGCGTGAGCGATGTTCGCGATCACGACGTCGTGCTCGGCGGCCGTCGCCTGGATGCGCGCCAGCATCTCCGGGACCGCCGCGCGCGGCACGCAGATGTCCTCGGTGAGGACCGGCCCGAGCCGCTCCAGCGCCGGGTAGGCGAGCCGCCGCGCGAGGAACAGGCGATCGACCTCGTCCGCGTCGCCTGCGCGCTCGACACTGGTGCCGCCGGCCTCGCCGAACAGCCGTGCGATCTCGTCGGCGAGTTCGTCGCCGGCGGTGCCCCGTTCATCCAGTTTCGCGAGCAGGAGAGTGTCGACATCGCCGGGAAGATCCAGCCCCTGCCATTCGTCGACGGCGCGCAGACAGGTGCGGTCGACGAGCTCCAGTGCCGAGGGGATGATACCGGCGCGCGAGACGAGAGCGACCGCATCCCCCGCCGAGCGCAGCGAAGGAAAGTACCCGATCACCGCACGCTCGTCGCGACCGGCGAGCGGGAGCAGCCTGAGCGTGACCTCGGTCACGATGCCCAGCGTGCCCTCGGACCCGACCATGAGAGCGGTGAGATCGTACCCGGCGACCCCCTTCGCGGTCGAGCGCCCGAGCCGAACGACGGACCCGTCCGCGAGCACCACGGTCAAACCGAGAACGTAGTCACGGGTCACGCCGTATTTCACGCAACAGATGCCGCCCGCGTTGGTGGCGACGTTGCCACCGATGGTCGAGATCCGGTAGCTCGCGGGGTCGGGCGGATACCAGAGACCGTGGCGGGCGACCTCAGTGCGGAGCACGTCGTTGATCACGCCGGCCTCGACGACCACGTAGCGCTCCGCCTGGTTCACTTCGACGATCGCGGTCAGCTGCTCGAGCGACAGCACGATCGAATTCTCGACCGCGTTCGCCCCACCCGAGAGCCCGGTGCCGGCTCCGCGCGGGACGACGTGGATGCTGTGGGCGGCCGCGAAGGCGACCACGCGCGTGACATCCTCTGTGCTGCGGGCACGCACGACCGCCAGCGGCCGGACGTAGGCGGCCCACTCCGCATCGTCGTGGCTGTACTCCTCGAGCACGTCATCGTCGGTGACGACCTGGTCCGGTTCGAGCAATTCGCGGAGTTCGGAGACGATGGTCGACGTCGGCATCCTCCTATCCTGCACCCTGGCCGCTTCGCCGCCGGGGCGAGCGCGTCGCCTCCGGTCGAGCCCGACCGTTGTGCCTGACCCGCTCGACCGGACCGGTCACACTCGGCGGGCGGACGCCGACATAGGGTTGCATCATGACCACTGATGCACTCGTCCTCGCCGGTGGCGGGGTTGCCGGGATCGCCTGGGAGACCGGCATCCTGATGGGAATCGCAGACGTCGATCCGTCGCTCGCCGACGAGATCATCGCCGAATCGACGACCCTGATCGGAACATCGGCCGGCTCGAACGTCGCCGCCCAGCTGGCGAGCGGACGTGCGCTCGCCGACCTGTTCGCGGCGCAGGTGTCGGATGAGCACAGCGAGTTGAAAGTCGAGCTCGACCTGGAGAAGTTCGGTGCGATGATGAGCGACGGTGCAGCATCCGATGAGTCACCGGAGGCGACGCGCCGCCGCATAGGGGCGATCGCGAGGGGAGCCGAAACGCCCTCCGTCAGGGCTCGTCGCGCCGTGATCGAAGCACGACTCGCCGGCGCGGACTGGCCAGAGCGCACCCTCCTCATCACAGCGATCGACACCGAGACGGGCGAGCTCCGCGTCTTCGACCGCACCTCGGGAGTCGACCTCGTCGACGCGGTGGCGGCCAGCAGCGCGGTGCCCGGAATCTGGCCGACCGTCGAGATCGCCGGCCGCCACTACATGGATGGCGGGATGCGCTCCCTCGCGAACGCCGACCTCGCGGCCGGCGCCGCGCGCGTGCTCATCCTCGTTCCCTCGCTCGAGCAGTCCCCGTTCGGGCAGTCCGTGCCCGATGCGGAACTCGAGGCGCTGACCTCGAAGCGGGTGATGACCGTGTTCGCGGACGCCGATTCGATCGCGGCGATGGGGACAAACCCGCTCGATCCGGCGTCACGACGCCCGTCCGCCATTGCGGGCCGCGACCGCGGTCGGCAGGTCGCGCCCGAGGTCGCCGCGTTCTGGCGGCTTGAAGGCTGACCGTGGCCGCAGATAAGAAGACACTCGCCGGCATCGAGGAGATCCTGCACGATGGCGAGAAGGTCCAGACGACCCTGCGGGCCGCCCTCTGGGTGTCGAATTCGAGCAACGCGAACCCTTCCGGACTGCTCGCGCTGACGGATGAACGGCTGATCTTCGCGGGGTCGGTGCGGCACACGCTGACGCTCGTCACGCATCCGCTCACCGACCTCCGCTCGATCGAATTCGAGCGGGCTCTCATTGCGTCGTTCCTGCGGATCGGCACGGGGGACGAAGCCGCGCCGACGATCACGACGTTTCGGCCCAACCCGGGACTGGCGCCGCGGTTCGTCGACGCTGTGACCGCAGCGATGGCACGCGCATCCGCCTCGGAGCCGGCACCGCCGGCCGCCGCACCCGCCGACGCATCCACCGCGTCCACCGAGCCGGCACCCGCATCCGCCGCTCCGTCCACCGAGCCGGCACCCTCATCCGCCGTGCCGGGCTCGACCGCGGACGAACTCGCGAAGATCGCCGACCTCCACGACCGCGGTGCGCTCACCGACGAGGAGTTCGCCGCCGCCAAGGCGAAGATCCTCGGGGTCTGACGGGCCGTCACTTGGCCGAGACCGACCCTTCCGGACGAGCGCGGCAGGTCCGCCGGGCACTCTCGACCGGAACCGTCGCTTTCGGCACGCGGCCACGGCACTCATCGGCGGGGGCGCTGAGTCTCATCGGGCGGCGCTGTTGGACAGATTCGCGCGCGCGCGCGAATGTAGAGGTACGCGCGCGCACGAGATGAGGAAGCCCGAATGACGTACCAACCCGAAACGTCCCGCTACGACAGCATGCAGTATCGCCGCACCGGCCGGTCAGGACTCGACCTGCCCGCGCTCTCCCTCGGCCTCTGGCACAACTTCGGCGACGACCGCCCCTACGAGACGCAGCGTGCGATCGTGAGGCGCGCCTTCGACCTCGGCATCACCCATTTCGATCTCGCCAACAACTACGGTCCCCCCTATGGTTCCGCGGAGATCAACTTCGGTCGCATCCTCGCAGACGACCTGCGTCCGTTCCGTGACGAGCTCGTGGTCTCGTCCAAGGCCGGCTGGGACATGTGGGCCGGCCCGTACGGGCAGGGCGGCGGCGGGCGCAAATACATGCTCGCAAGCCTCGACCAGTCACTCGCCAGGCTCGGCCTCGACTACGTCGACATCTTCTATTCGCACCGACCCGACCCGACCACACCGCTCGAAGAGACGATGGGCGCGCTCGACACTGCGGTGCGGTCCGGAAAGGCGCTCTACGTCGGCATCTCGTCGTACAGTGCTGAGGACACTCGTCGCGCAGCGGCCATCCTCGCCGATCTGGGAACTCCGCTGCTCATCCACCAGCCCTCATACTCGATGCTGAACCGCTGGGTCGAGACGGAGGGCCTGCTCGACGCGGCCGGCGAGCTGGGAATCGGCGTCATCGGCTTCACGGCGCTCGCTCAGGGGATGCTCACCGGCAAGTACCTCGACGGCATCCCGGCGGGCTCTCGCGCGGCCGAGAACTCCTCGCTCGACCGGTCGATGCTGTCCGACGAAGCGCTGGACCGCATCCGCGCCCTCGACGAGATCGCGAGCGGTCGAGGCCAGTCGCTCGCGCAGCTCGCGCTCGCCTGGGCGCTCCGGGATGCGCGCGTCACCTCTCTCGTGACCGGCGCGTCGAGTGTCACCCAGCTCGAGCAGAACATCGGCGCGCTCGACCGCCTCGACTTCACCCCCGACGAACTGGCGGCCATCGACGAGCACGCGGTCGACACCGGCGTGGATCTGTGGGCATCCGCACGTCGCGGGCAGCTCGGCTGACGTCGCGGCAACCCCGGTCCCACTGCCGCTTTCGTACCACGCAACGTGCCACCTGTCATCCCCTAGATGTCGGCGGGCACGGCAACGTAGGGTCGGTCCATCGCGCTGGATGAGCGCCCTGGGGGCCGCGCTTCACGAACGGCGGGTGCCATCCCGGTGCGTGTGGGGCGAGTCCCGGGGGGCGTGGTCTGGTCGACCCGCCCACCCGGTACTCGGCACCGGTCGAATGGTCGATGAAGGCGTCGGCCGGGAGTCCGTTCAGCCTTGTTCGCGGATCGGCCGGATGAGCTCGGGGCTGTCGCCGGTGACCGGCCCGACCACATCGAAGACGAGCTGGTCGGCGACCGCGACCGCCGCGCGCACCGCCTCGTCGAGCAACGCCTGGTCACCGACCACTGTCGGGTCGATCCAGTGGTCCCAGAGCTCGCGGGGCAGCGGCACCGGGTTGCGGTCGTGGATGTGCTCGAGAGTCTTCACCGCGTCGGACGTGAGGATTGTCGTCGTCAGGTGCCAGCGATCGTCGTCGCCGCGCTCCTTCGCCGGATCGGCCCACCAGGCGTAGAGTCCGGCGAAACCCATGAGCTCGCCGTCGGCCGAGTGGATGAAGTACGGCGTCTTCTTCTTCGTCTCCGGGTCGGTCTGCCACTCGTAGTAGCCGATCGCGGGGACGATGGCCCGCTTCGAGACGACGGAAGCCTTGAACATCGGCTTCTCGGCGGCGGACTCGGCGCGGGCGTTGAACGTCGGAACTTTGGTCTTCAGCTCTTTGGACCACGAAGGCACGAGCGACCACCGGGCGAGCTCGAGGCGCCGCACCGGCGGCTCGTCGCCTTTCTTGCTCTCCAGCAGGATCGGCACCGGGTCGGTGGGACTGATGTTGTAGCTGGGACGCCAGTCACGGAAGTCGCCGCCCTCGGCCACGAACTCCTGGATCAGGTCGTCGGTCTCTTTGTCCATCGCGAAACGCCCGCACATAGGAACAGGCTAACGCGGACCCCCGACGCGGGTGCCCGCGCTCATCGACTTGAGGCAAACCCCGGTAAAGGTGCCCCCGGCAGGGCGATATGCCTCAAGTCGCGGAGCCCGCTTCTAGCTGTACTGCCCGGGGACGTTGGTTGATGTGTGACGACTCGCTGTAGTCGTTTCCGGATGTGACGAGGGCCTCCGGGTGAGAGTGGAGCTGCTTAGACAACCACTTCGAACCGGGAGGCCCTCGTGTCCCACGCTAATGCAGCCCTCACCCCAGTCCAACGCGCCCGGATCGCGCGTCTGATCGTTGAGGAAGGGTGGCCGGTCGCGCACGCAGCCACGTTTTTCCATGTGTCGTGGCCGACCGCGAAACGGTGGGCTAACCGGTATGCGGCGATGGGCCGCGACGGGATGGCCGATCGGTCCTCGCGCCCGCACCGGTCCCCGAACCGGACACCGCAACCGATGGTGCGGAAGATCGTGCATTTGCGGTGGAAGCAACGGCTCGGCCCGGTTGGCATCGGCGCGCAGCTCGGGATGCCCGCCTCAACGGTTCACGCGGTGCTCACCCGGTGTCGGCTCAACCGGTTGCACCATGTCGATGTCAGAACCGGCGAGCCGGTCCGTCGTTACGAGCACGAGAAGCCGGGTGCGCTGATCCACGTCGACGTGAAGAAGCTCGGAAACATCCCGGACGGCGGCGGCTGGCGGTTCGTCGGCCGGCAGCAAGGTGACCGCAACCGGGCCGCCACCCCAGGGAAGCCGCGCAACAAACGGTTCCAACCCTTGGTCGGGACCGCGTTCGTGCACACCGTCATCGACGACAACTCCCGGGTCGCCTATGCCGAGATCCACGACGACGAGACCGCAGCCACGGCGATCGGCGTCCTCCGTCGGGCCGTGTCCTGGTTCGCGGCCCGCGGCGTCACCGTCGAACGGGTGCTCTCCGACAACGGGTCCGCCTACAAGTCGCACGCCTGGCGAGACGCCTGCGCCGACCTCGGCATCAAGGTCAAGAAAACCCGACCCTACCGCCCGCAGACGAACGGGAAAATCGAGCGCTTCCACCGCACCCTCGCCGACGGCTGGGCGTTCAGCCGCCACTACCACTCGGAATCAGCCCGCAGGGCAGCCCTCCCAGCCTGGCTGCACAACTACAATCACCACAGGCCCCACACCGCCATCGGCAAGGTCCCACCGATCACCCGGTTAACCAACCTGCCTGGGCAGTACAACTAGCGGCGGCGGAATTCTCCTGCGGCCGGACAGTCGAACGGGTCGCGGGCAGACAGGCCGACCCGGTTGAGGTAGCGCACCACGATGCCGTACGACTTCGGAAGTGTCGTCTCGGTGTAGAGGATGTTCTCGGTGGCGCAGTGCTCCTTGACGATCGCCGCCGCCTTGCGCAGGTGGGGCCGGGGCATGTTCGGGAACAGGTGGTGCTCGATCTGGTAGTTGAGGCCGCCCATGAAGGTGGACATCCCCGTGCCGCGGATGTTGCGCGAGGTGAGGACCTGCTTGCTCAGGAAGTCGACCTTGACGCCGGCTTCGATGATCGGCATGCCCTTGTGGTTGGGGGCGAAGGATGCGCCCATGTACACGCCGAAGACGGCGAGCTGCACGCCGATGAAGGCGAAGGCCATACCGAGCGGGAGGAACGTGAAGATGGCGCCGAGGTAGATCGCGAAGCGGATCGCGATGAACACGATCTCGCGGGCCCGGCCGTCCACCTTCTCTTTTCCGACCAGCGTGCGGAAGGACAGCGCGTGCAGGTTGATGCCCTCGAGCAGCAGGAGCGGGAAGAAGAGGTAGCCCTGGCGCTTGGTGATCGCCCGCACGATGCCCCGCTGTTTCGCGGCGTCTTCTTCGATGAACGAGACGGTGTCGAAAGCGATGTCGGGGTCTTTGCCGATGGTGTTGGGGTTCGCGTGGTGCCTGCTGTGCTTGGTCATCCACCACGCGTAGCTGATGCCGACGACGGCGGTGGCGAGCAGGCGGCCCGCACGGTCGTTGGCCGGTCCGGATGCGAGCACCTGGCGATGCGACGCCTCGTGCGCCAGGAAGGCGAACTGGGTGAAGATGACACCGAGCGCCGCCGCGATGAGCAACTGGAACCAGCTGTCGCCGAGCAGCACGAAGCCGGTCGTCGCGCCGCCCAGTGCGGCCACGAGGATGCCGAAGACGGTCACATAGAACCACGGAGTGCGGCGGAGCAGGCCGTGATCGCGCACGGTGTTCAGCAGCGTGGAGTACGTGTTGGTCACGCTCGGCGTCGCGTCAATGCGTTTGACCGTTCGGCGTACCGGTCCCAGGGTTGCGGTCAGAGCCGTCATCAGCCAGCCTTCGTCGAATCGACTTCTCAGCCGGCGTTCTCGGACGGACGTCCGTAGATGGCCTCAGCATACGGGTGGGTGCTGATGGAACGCTGCGAATCGCCCAAAACACAAGGGGGCAGCGAGCACCCCCCGGACGGGGGAGGTTTGCTTCAGTCTAAAACCGATGTATTCTCACTTTTGTGAATAGGTGAGAAACAATCAGTTTCCTCAGCGTTAACGTGCCACGGTCTCTCTCCCCTTTCACATACCCGAATGATCGCCTGTAAACCCGACACGCAGGGACACTCTTGTGAACGTGCTCGCCCAAGGTCGAACCACTCGACCGACACCCGCCACCCGATCCTTCGTGGTGCTCAGCGGACGCGACACGCACAGTGTGACCCCCACGGACGGAGCCGGCGGCAACAAAGCCGTTCGAGACCACGGCTTTCCCCCAGTTGCCGTCGACTCCCCCGCAATCAGGTCAGGTCGGTGGATCGCATGACCGTCCTCAAGCCGCGCCTCTCGTTCCACAGCCATGCCGGAGCGGCCGTCAGTCACTTCCCGTTCCGCCCCGCCGTCGTCCGGACGAGCGAGCGCGCCTGGGCCCGCAGCTACCGCCTGCGCCTCCTGGTCACTGACACGGTCATCATCGTCGCCTTCTGCTTCGGGTCGATGTTCCTCCGGTTCGGTTTCGACGAGACGCACGCCTTCGTCGGCGGCTACCGCACCGACTACTTCTCGATCGCCGTGATCATCTCGCTGGTCTGGATGTTCACCCTCGCCGCCTATCACACACGCGATCCGCGGGTGGTCGGTATCGGCGTCACCGAATACAGGCGGGTCGTCAGCGCGAGTGCGATCACCTTCGGCCTCCTCGCGATGGTCTTCCTGGTCGCGAAGGTCGACATCGCGCGCGGCTACTTCGTACTGGCCCTCCCCGTCGGAGTGCTCGGCGTGCTCACCAGCCGGTGGGTGTGGCGCAAATGGCTGATCCGGCAGCGGATGTTCGACCACTACCTGTCGCGCGCCCTCGTCGTGGGAGGCGCGGACGACGTCGAATACGTCGTGAAGCAGATCGACAAGAAGTCCGGCGCTGCGTACCACGTGGTGGGCGCATCCGTCGACGACCCCAGCCGTCCCGTCGTCTTCCCCGCTCACGAGGTCCCGGTGGTGTCCGACCTCGCCGGCGTCGCCAAGGCCGCCGCGACCCTCAACGCCGACACTGTGATCGTCGCCGGCCAGCCCCAGGGCGGCAGCGACTACATCCGATCCCTGGCCTGGCAGCTCGAGGGAACGGCGACTGAGCTCGTCCTCGCGTCGCGGCTGGTCGACGTCGCCGGCCCGCGCATCCATTTCCGCCCCGTCGAGGGGCTCCCGCTCATCCACGTGGAGATCCCTCAGTTCGAGGGCGGCAAGCACATGATGAAACGAGCCCTCGACGTGACGACGTCCGGCTTCGCCCTCCTGCTGCTGTCGCCCCTCTTCCTCGTCGTCGCCATCCTGGTGCGCCTCGACAGCGGCGGTCCCGCCCTCTTCAGCCAGGAACGGGTCGGACGCAACGGCGCGACCTTCAAGATGTACAAGTTCCGTTCGATGGTCGTCACGGCCGAGACGGATCTCGAGAAGCTGAAAGCCCAGGACGAGGGCAACGGCGTGATGTTCAAGATCAAGAACGACCCGCGCGTCACGCGTGTGGGCCGCGTACTCCGCAAGTACTCGATCGATGAGCTTCCGCAGCTGTGGAACGTGTTCGTGGGGGACATGAGCCTGGTCGGGCCACGCCCGCCGCTGCCCGTCGAAGTCCGCGAATACGAGCGGCATGTCCACCGTCGGCTTTATATCAAGCCGGGCCTCACCGGCATGTGGCAGGTCAACGGACGGTCCGATCTCTCATGGGAGGAGAGTGTGCGGCTCGATCTGTACTACGTCGAGAACTGGTCCCTGACCGGTGACCTCGTCATCATGTGGCGCACCGTCAAAGTGCTCACACATCCCGTCGGAGCTTACTAGCCGCTCGGGCTGCACCACCCAAGGTCTCGAAGAAAACAGGTACTGCAATGAACAGCAAACTCGTCGCCACGGCGACTGCGTACATCGCCACTGCGATTCTGGGGGTCGCTCTCTTGAGCGGATGCGCCGGCCCCGTCGCTCAGCCCCATGCGGGCTACAGCGGGGCCGATCCGAAATCGTCGACGACGGCGACACCGGAACCGTCGCCCTCCGGCACGGCATCGCCCAAGCAGGGGTTCGTCGACTCTTCGAAGGGCGCGCCCGTCGTCCATCGCGCCGGTGAGCTCCCGGCCGCGAAGAAGGCCGCCGCGACCGCCGCGACGTTCGCCACCAAGAGCGGCTACCCCGACGGCGTGACGCTCGCAGTCTCCGACTTCGCACGCGGAACCACCACCGACCAGGGCAAGGGCGAGATCACCGGCGCTCCGTTCATCATCATCGCCGTCACCGTGCACAACGGCAGCACCAAGCCGCTGAACCTCGCGGCCGTCGTCGCGACGCTCAAATACGGCTCGAACCTCGTTGCTGCCCCGTACTACGGAACAGAGGCCAAGGTCGGCGACTTCTACGGCACCCTCGCCGCAGGCAAGGACCAGGTAGCGACCTACGGCTTCCAGCTTCCCAAGTCGACCAACCAGGCGACGCTCTACGTCGACCTCGACGGCGCACACCAGCCCGCGGCCTTCACCGGAACGATCCCGAACTGATGTCCGACCTGTCGCAGCAGCAGCCCTCCCTGTCCCGGCGCCGCTCGGGCCGGGCGCTGGGGGCTGTCTGCGCCCAGGTGTCCCAGGCGGGCGCGAGCCTCGTCCTCCAGCTGCTCGCCGCCCATGCTCTCGGGATCGCAGGTTTCGGCGCGTTCGCCATCCTGTACGGAGTGATCGTCCTCCTCACCGGGTTCGTCACCGGCTTCGTCGGCGACTCGCTGACGGTGCTGGATCGCTCCGATCGCCGCATCCGTTCCGCTCTGCAGGGCTGGTTGCTGGTCCTCAGCTTCTCCGCCGCCCTCGGGGGCGGCTTCATCCTCGCGCTCACCGGGCTCATCACCGTCGGCGAGGCCTGGCTCTTCGCCGCCGCGACGGTGGCGTTCGTGCTCGAGGACGCCCTGCGCCGACTCCTCATGGCGCAGCTGCGCTTCTGGCGGATCGTGGTGATGGATGCGTCGGCCCTGGTCGGCTCGCTCCTCCTGCTCGCCGCCGCTGCGAAGGCCGGGCCTCTCACCCTCGGATCGTTCCTCGCGGCGCTCGCCGTCGGACAGGCCGTCGGGATGGTCGTCGGCGTCGTACTCCAGCCGCGGGCCGAACGGTACGTCGTTGCCTTCGTCACCGGCGGGTACCGAGAGGTCGCCGGCTACGGCAGCTGGCGCGCAGTGCAGCAAGCGGTTCGGCCGGCGCTCCTCACCTGCGTGCGCACGCTCGTCTTCGTCATGCTGGGCCTCGCCGCGACCGGCCAGCTCGAGGCCGCGCGCATCTACGTCTCCCCGACGCTCCTCTTCGTCTCCGGGCTCTCCTCCTTCCTTTTCGCGTCCTTCGCGAGCGCGAGGGATGTGCGGCTCGCCGCGCTCCTGCGCCGCGCCGACCACGGGGTCTACACCCTCCTCGCCGCCACCGTCGTCATCGGCGGGGCGTCGATCCTCATGCTCCCTCTTCTCGGAAAAGTGATCACCGGCGACGCGCTCGATGTGTGGACTGTCGTCGGCTGGGTCGCCTATTCGGCGTCGGTGGCCGCGGTCACCCCGTATGGAGCGCTCGCCGCAGTCCGCGGCAGGCAGGCAGCAGTGCTCGGGCTCCGGGTCGCAGACTCGGCGCTCTCACTGCTGCTTGCGGCGCTCCTCCTGGCCGGCGGAGCATCCGTCGCCTTCACGCCCCTGGCGCTCGCCGGGGGGTCCCTGCTGGGAGGACTCGCCATTCGGTGGTTCCTCCTGCGTCGCCCGGCCTCGGACTCCCGAGATACCGGTCATGCAGAACCGACCCATACGCAACGCAAAGCAGCTCATACGGAACCGACAACGCCGCGCTCACGAAAATCCCGACAACCGCGAACAGAGCAGCAAGCCGGCCCCGGCCCCGCTCGAATCCTCGAAAGCAAGGTCAGGGTCCATGTCTAAGTCCACAGCACCATTCCAACCTCAACCGGGAGCTACGCACATGTTCTCATCAATGAAAAGGCGACTGATAACCGCCGCAAGTACCGTGGCGGCGGCGGCTCTCGTCGTCGCCGGCCTCGCCTTTGCGCCGCTCGCGGCCTCGGCGGATGCGCCACCACCGACACTGCCACAAACGGTCGGCGCCGATGTCCTCACCTCACCGCAGATCAACGGTGTCGTCTGGAACGTCGCGGTGTCCGGCACGACCGCATACGCGGTCGGCTCCTTCACGGCGGCAAGGCCGTCAGGCTCGGCGCCGGGGGTGAACGAGGTCACACGTAACAACGCGATGGCCTACAACATCCTCACGGGCGCGATCCTGCCCTGGAACCCGAACCTGAGCGCTCAGGCGACGAGCGTGAAGGTGTCGCCCGACGGAACAAAGCTGTACGTCGGCGGCAACTTCAACACGGTCGGGGGAACATCCCAGAGCAAGATCGTCGCTTTCGATCTTCCTTCCGGCAACCGTGACCCGAACTTCCAGCCGTCGATCAACGGCACGGTCGTCGGCATCGCGGTCTCGAACACCACGGTCTACGCGGGCGGTTCGTTCCTCCAGGCGGGTGGCCAGTCGCGCACCAACCTGGCGGCGTTCACCCGCTCCACCGGAGCCGTGACCGCATGGGCGCCGACTGCTGACGACATCGTCGAGGCCCTCGTGGTCTCGCCGGACAGCTCACGCGTCGTCATCGGCGGTCGCTTCCAGAACCTGAACAGTCAGGGCATCGTCGGAATCGGGGCCGTGGACGGCACCGTCGGCGCCACCCAGACCTGGACCAGCCGGCCGATCCCGACCGCGCAAGGCGCCAGTGCCCGTTCCTGGACCACGGACCTCCTCCTCAAGGACGGGGTCGTCTACGGCACCGCCGACGGCGAGGGCGGCCACTGGTTCGACGGACGGTTCGCAGCCGACTTCGCGACAGGCAACCTGACCTGGCTCGACAACTGCTACGGCGCCACCTACGGCACCCAGGTAATCGGTCAGGTGGTCTACTTCGTGGACCACTCGCACGACTGCCTCTCGGTGAACACGTTCCCGCAGCAGAACCCCACGGTGTGGATGCGCGCAACCGCAGACACGATCTACCCGACGGGATTCGACCAGCAGCCTCCGGGGGCCAACTCGAACTACTCCGGTCAGCCCATCCCCACCCAGCTCAACTGGTACCCGGCAGTCAACACCGGCAACTACACGGGCGCTTTCCAGGGCGGATGGTCGCTCGGGTCGGACGGGTCGAAGTACCTGGTCATGGGTGGAGAGTTCACGACTGTGAACGGCATCGCCCAGCAGGGCCTCGCCACCTTCGCAACACGTGACACCGCGCCCAACAAGGTCGGGCCGCAGTATCGCACGACCCTGCAGCCCAGTGTGCTCTCGCTGTCGAACGGGACCGCCCGCGTGGCCTTCACCGGCACAAGCGACCCGGATGACGCCGTGCTCACCTACCAGGTGCTGCGCGACAACAGCCTGACCCCGATCTACTCGGTGGACAGCAACTCACAATGGTGGGCCCTTCCGCAACTCGGTTACGTCGACAGCGGACTGGTGCCCGGAAGCTCGCACACCTATCGCATCCAGGTCAAGGACCCGTGGGGCAACAGCACCATAGGCCCGCGTTCGGCAGCGGTCGTCATCTCTTCGGCAGCTCCGAGTGCGTACACCCAGATGATCGGTGCCGATGGAGCTTCGACGTACTGGCCGCTCAATGAAGCGAGCGGAACGGTCGTCTACGACAACGTCGGGTTCAACGATGCGGATGCCGGCACAGCCGTGACCCGCAACGTTCCGGGCGCGATTCCGAACGATGCAGCGTCGAACTTCACCGGTTCGGACAGCAGCACCATCGCAACCCGCACGGCGATCACCGGACCGAACGTGTTCACGATCGAGGCCTGGATCAAGACCACCAGCACCAGCGGTGGAAAGATCATGGGCTTCGGCAACGTGCAGACGGGCAGTTCTGGTAACTACGACCGCCACATCTACATGGATGGCGCAGGACGGATCACGTTCGGTGTCTACCCGGGTGGCGTCGCGACCGTAACCAGCAAGCCGGGCTTCAATGACGGCAACTGGCACCTCATCGCCGCGTCTCTCGGCCCGGACGGGATGAAGCTGTACATGGACGGCGCTCGCGTCGCCCAGCGCAGCGACGTCACGACGGCGCAGGGATACTCCGGTTACTGGAGGGTCGGCGGTGACAACCAGAATGGATGGCCGAACACCGGTTCGTCGCAGGACTTCACCGGCACGATCGACAACGTGGCCATCTACCCGACGGTCATCTCGCCGACGACCGAGCTGAACCACTGGACGTCGACCGGAAGGACGTCGACGATCCCGTCGGCCCCTGCTGACTCCTACGGCAAGCTCGTCTACCAGGACAACCCCGACCTCTACTGGCGTCTCGACGACACCACAGGGTCCGTCGCCAAGGACGCGGGTGTGACCGGCAATGACGGTCTCATCAGCGGCACCGTGACGAAGAACCAGTCCGGCGCCCTCGCCGGCGGGATCGGGAAGTCGTTCGCATTCGACGGGTCCAGCGGCATGGTCGCAGCCAGCAACCAGGCCAGCAACCCCACGGCTTACACCGAGGAGGTCTGGTTCAACACCACGACCCACGTCGGCGGCAAGCTGATCGGGTTCGGGAACACGCAGACGGGCCTGTCGAGCAACTACGACCGGCACATCTACATGCAGAACGACGGCACGCTGGCGTTCGGCGCGTGGACCGGCCAGACCAACCTGGCGATCAGTCCGCTCGCGTACAACGACGGGAACTGGCACCAGGTGGTCGCCAGCCAGGGAAGCGACGGCATGAAGCTCTATGTCGACGGTGCCCTGGTGGCCACCAACCCGCAGACGCAGGCGCAGGGCTACAGCGGCTACTGGCGGATCGGCGGCGACAACACCTGGAGCTCGTCGAGCCCGTGGTTCAACGGCAAGCTCGATGAAGCCTCGGTGTACTCGTCGGTCCTCTCGGCGAGCCGCATCCTGGCCCACTACCAGGCCGGCGCCGGCATCGTGGCGAACCAGCCGCCGGTGGCCTCGTTCACGTCCTCTCACACGGACCTGACCGCGACCTTCGACGCGAGCGCCTCGAGCGACCCTGAAGGTTCCACGCTGACGTACAGCTGGGACTTCGGAGACGGCTCGGCCGCGGGCACCGGAGTCAACCCGTCCCACACCTACGGATCCGCTGGCAACTACAACGTGACCCTGACAGTGAAGGACACGAGCAATGCGACCAATTCGGTGACGCACGCGGTGACGGTGACGGCACCGAACCAGCCGCCGACAGCCGCGTTCAGCGCGACGCCGACCAACCTCACAGTTGCGTTCGACGGCACGGCATCCTCGGATCCTGAAGGTCCGGTGGCGTCGTACGCGTGGGACTTCGGTGACGGCACGACGGGAACGGGTGCGACTCCCTCGCACACGTACGCCACGGCGAACACCTACACCGTCAGCCTGACGGTGAAGGATGGAGTCGGCGCGAGCAGCGCACCGGTCACCCACCCGGTGACGGTCACTGCGCCGCCGAACCAGCCGCCGGTAGCGGCCTTCTCGTCGACCATTGCAGGCCTTGTGGCATCGTTCAACGGGAGCGCCTCGAGCGACCCCGAGGGTGCGACGCTGACGTACAGCTGGGACTTCGGTGACGGTTCGGCCGCTGGTACGGGTGCGACTCCGTCGCACACGTACGCAGCGTCCGGCAACTACAACGTCACCCTCACTGTCACGGATGACAAGGCTGCAACCGGCACCGTCTCCCACCAGGTGACTGTCAACTCCGTCGTCGTCCTCGCGCAGGACGCCTTCGGACGCAACGTCACCAACGGCTGGGGCACGGCGGATGTCGGCGGAGCCTGGAGCACGGTGAGCACGGCGAGCAACTTCGTCGTGAACGGCATCGGATACATCAAGATGGCCAACCCCGGTTCGGGCCCTGCGATCTACCTCTCCGGAGTGAGTTCGACGGACACCCAGGTGCTGGTCAGTGTCGGTCTTGACAAGGCGCCCACCGGCGGCGGAGTGACGACCTCGGTCATCGCTCGCGGCGCAGGTACCACGGGCGAGTACCGGGCGAAGGTGATGTTCCTCGCGAACGGAACCGTCTCGCTCGGGCTGACCAGGACCGACTCGACGGGCGCGCAGACGACACTGGCCGCCGACACTGTGATCGCGGGCCTCACCTACACCGTGGGTGACCAGCTCAACATCAAGGTGCAGGCGTACGGAACGTCGCCCACGACGCTCAACGCGCGGGTCTGGAAGAACGGGACCACGGAGCCTGCCACCTGGCAGCGCACCGCCACGGATTCGACAGCGGCCCTCCAGGTCGCCGGTCGGATCGGGTTCTTCTCGTACAACTCCAGCTCGTCGACCAACGCACCGATACAGTCGCTCTGGGACAACCTGGTCGCGACCAAGACCGGCAACTAGAACACAGCTGAGGAGACAACCGTGACGAAGCGAGCACGCTCCGATTCCGAACCTTTGCACATCGCAATGATCGGAACCCGGGGCGTGCCCGCTGCGTACGGCGGCTTCGAGACGGCGGTCGAGGAGATCGGCCGCCGGCTCGTCGCCCGTGGGCACAAGGTCACGGTCTACTGCCGAAGCAATGACGGCCCGCGACCTGCCGAGTACCTCGGCATGGACCTGGTCTACCGTCCGGCTGTGCGCTCGAAGGCAATCGAGACGCTCAGCCACACCTTCTTCTCGGTCGCGCACGCGGTCAGTCACCGCCGACCGGACATGGCCTTCGTCTTCAACGCGGCCAACTCCCCCTTCGTCCCTGTCCTTCACCTCCGGGGTATCCCGAGTGCGGTCCACGTCGACGGCCTCGAATGGAAGCGTGACAAGTGGGGCGGTGCGGGCCGCCGCTACTACCGCATGGCGGAGGGCAGGGCCGTCCACTCGGCGGATGCGCTCATCGCCGACGCGCAGGGCATCGCCGACTACTACGCGAGCGAGTTCGCGGTTCCGACCGAGCTCATCACCTATGGCGCCCCTATCCTCACCGATCCCGGGTCGTCGCGCCTGGCCGAGCTCGGCCTGGAGCCGGGCCGCTTCCACCTCGTGGTCGCCCGGTTCGAACCGGAGAACCACGTCGACGTGATCGTCGAAGGCTACGGCCTGAGCGACGCACGCTATCCCCTGGTCGTCGTCGGCTCCGCGCCGTACTCCGCCGAATACACAGAGTCGATCGCCTCGATGGCGGCGGCCGACCAGCGCGTCCGGATGCTCGGCGGGGTGTTCGACCAGGAGCTCCTCGACCAGCTGTACGCGAATGCGCTCACCTACCTGCACGGCCACTCGGTCGGCGGAACCAACCCGTCGCTCCTGCGCTCCATGGGGGCGGGCACCGCGGTCATCGCGTACGACGTGGTGTTCAACCACGACGTCCTCGGCGACGACGGGGTCTACTTCGACAGCGTGAACAGCGTCGGAGACCAGATCATGCGAGCCGAAGCCGGCGAGGCCCAGCAGCGCGACCGCGGCCTCCGGCTCCAGCAGCGCGCGTCCGAGCGCTACGACTGGGACGATGTGGCGGCCTTGTACGAGAACCTCGCCCGTCGTCTGGCAGACGGCGCGAGCATCCGGGGCATCGGCTCGCGCCGGCGCCGGGACAGCGAGTGGTCCGCGCGGCCGGATGCGCACGCGCAGACCGCCGAGGTCTGAAGCGGTGACGAACGGGGCAGCCGATGACTGAGGTGAGGGGGACCGAGGGTTGGAGCGCATCCGCTCTGCTCGGCCGCATCCCTGTCTCGAACGCGCCGGATGAGCGCGAGGCCCGGCAGGCGGCCCGCCGCCACCGGATGGCACCGTATCTCGTCTGGATCCTCCTGATCGCGAGCATCGTCCCGTGGCGTCGCAGCGTCTACTTCGAGGGCTCATTCGACCCGGTGGTCATCGCGAAAGCGGTCGTCGGGATCGCGGCCCTCCTCTTCGCACTCCTGGGCGCCCGGCGGTCCTCGCTGAGGAATCCGATCGGGATCACCTCGATCGCGTTCGTCGCCGCGTTCGCAGGTGTCGCACTGATCGGGGGCGACGCCTCCGGAAACTTCACCGCTGCCGGCGTCTCGACGGTGCGCATCGGGATCGTCGCCGCCGCGATCGTGTTCGTCGTGAGGTCCACGCCGCCGCTCGAGGTCATCCGATCACTCCTCACCTCGATGGCGCTCTTCGGCCTCTTCGCGGCTGCCTCAGGAGTGGCGTCCGTCGCCGGCGGCGACAGACTCGTCGCGACGCTGCCCCCGCTCAACCCCAACGACATCGCGCTCCTCTGCGCCGCCCCTGCGATCGGGCTCCTCCACGAGCTGATCATCGGCAACCGACGATGGTCGCGCGGCGTGCCGATGCTCGCCCTCCTCATCGCGATCGTGGTACTCACCCAGTCACGGACGGGCCTGCTGGCGATGCTGGCCGCCTTCGTCGTCGTCTTCCTCCACGCGCGGCGCCTGCGGCCGAACGCAGTGATCGCGCTCGTACTGCTCGTGCCGTTCACGGCGGCCGCCGTGACTCTCACGAATCTCATCACGAGCGTGGCGGAGCGCGGAGACGCCTCCGGGCAGAACATCGTGACCCTGAGCTCGCGGACGATCGCGTGGCAGGCGGTGCTCTCCACGCCGGAGACGAGCTGGGCGCACTGGATCGGCTCAGGCATGGCGGTGCGCCAGGTCCAGGTGGCCGGTCAGTATTGGGACAACCAGGTGCTCGACAGCAGCTGGTTCTCGGCGCTCGCCCAGGCGGGGGTCATCGGCGTCGTGATCATGGCCGGCTGGATCGTCGTCGTCGCCTCATGGTCGTTCCGCGCGCGCACGCTGCGGTCGATCACCACGCCGCTCATCACGTTCCTGGTGATCCGCAGCTTCCTCGAGAACGGCCTGATCGACACGAACATGATGTTCGTGCTGTTCTTCAGCGTCGCACTCATCCTGGAGAGCGACCACCTCATGCGCAGTCGGGAAGAGCGCCCGGAGTCCCCGCAGCGTGCGGGGATCCGGGCGCTTCTGTCAGTTCGCCCAGGCGCCTAGCTGCTTGCTGCCGCTCGTGACGCCGGCTTCAGCGGCCAGGTCGGCCGGGATGGCCTGCGCACGGGTCGCCGCCTGTGAGGCCAGCGTGGGGAGCAGCGCCCACTTCGAGCCGAGCACGGCACTGCCGGTCGTCTCGACTCCGGTGCTGTCCTGCCCTGCCCCGGTCTGGAACGCCGCCAGCGACGAGTACTGCGAGGCAGCCGCAGCGCCCTGCGACCAGATCACCAGTGCGGACGGCGTCTGCGCGTTGGCACGCTGGTAGACGTTGCCCTGCGCCGTGACACCCATCGCCTTGGCGCTGAACGCGGCCGAGTAGTCCTCGACGCAGAGCAGGCAGTTCGCGCCGCCCTTCGCGTCGCCGATGATGTTGTTGCGCACCTCGACCGGGCCGTTGACCCAGGTCACGGTGGGGTCGGGCAGCGGCTGGCGCGGGTCGTGTCCGGCGATCGAGGTGTTGCTCGCCCGGCGGGTGTCCTGCACGATGTTGAGGTTGCGCACGTTGCCGGTGACGGTGTTGTTCCAGATCCGCACACCGCTCGTGTCGTTGATCTTCATCCCGTTGTCCGTATTGCCGGTGACGAGGTTGTCGACGATGTCGAACTTGGCCGAGATCTCGGTGATCAGGCCGTGACCGGCGTTGTTCACGATGTCGTTGCCTGCGACCTTGCCGTTGTAGACCGACTCGTCGAACCAGAGCCCAGGGCCGAGGTTGTCGACGAAGACGCTCTTCGAGACGGTCACGTTGCGCGAACGGGAGATCTTCACGCCACCGGAGACGGGGGAGTTGTTGAAGTGCTCCGTGTTGTTGTCGAACGCGAGGACACCGGTGACGGTGAGGTTGTCGGACGTCGACATGCTCGCACCGAGCATGCCGTTGTGCGACAGCGTCACGTTGCGCACGGTCGAGCCGCTCTGCATCACGAAGAGTCCGGTCGTGGCGTTGTCGCTGATGACAAGGTTCTCGAGTGTGATGCCCGGCTTCTCGGCCGTCACCGCGCCCATGTGGGCGACCGACGGCGCGAAGCGGCGGATTCCGATGCCGCGGATCACGCTGTTGTCGCCACGGATGCTCACAGCCTTCGCGATGTCGCTCGCGCGAACCGTGTGGCCGGCCGGGTCGGTGCCGAGGTAGAGCTGCTTGCTCGCGTAGTCGACCGCGAAGGTTCCCGGCTTCACCGCGGATGCGGACGCGACCTGGGTCTGTGCGACGCCGTCGATCCAGACCTGGTCGGGGTGAGCGGCCAGCGGGTACTTCGGGTTGACGAACTGCCAGTTGGCGCTCGTGCCGTCAGGTGCGCCGAACGTGTAGGTCGGGCTCGAGTCGAACTGCGCGGTCCAGCCGCCGGACACCCATCCCGTGGAGGACTTGGCCCACGTTCCGACGACACTGCTGCCGTCGAGCCAGACCGCCTCGTGCGGATACGACTGGATCGTCAGGGTCTTGCCGGAGATCGTGATGCCTTCGTGGTACGAACCGGCCCGCACGACGATCGTCGACCCGCTCGGCGCGGCGCTGATCGCCTTGCCGACGGTCTTGAACGGCGCACTGAGCGACCCGGCTGCGCTGTCGCTGCCCGAGGTGGACACGAAGTACGCTCCCGCGGGAATCGCGTAGGCGGTCGAGCCGATCGGCGCGCTTCCGGCGGAGATGCGGGTGGCGCTCGCCGGGGCGGTCGCGCTCGAGCCCGGATCCGGTGCGGTCGGACCGGCCGGCTGCGTCGGGGTGGGCGACGGGGTCGCTGTCGGCGTCTGCGACGGGGTCGGCGTCGGGGCCGGCGTGGCCGGCTGGGACGGCGTCGTCGTCGGCGTGGAACCGTTCGGCGTCGTCGTCAGCTCGGTTGCGACGAGGTTGTCGACGGCCAGTCGGGCCGACGTCGAGGTCTTCGACTCGTACGACCAGAGGCTGATGGCGCCGGCGCCGCTGAGGCGGGCGGCCGAGCTGTCCGTGGCGGTCGTCTGCCAGCCGGGCTTGGTCATCGACGAGGTCCACACTCGGGCAGCGAGGTCGACACTGGTTGTGCCGGTGGACTGGAATTCGATGTGCGCCAGCTGGTGCGCGCCGATCGTGAAGGGAAGCGTCGACGAGGCAAGGGTGGTCTGGGCCGCTGCGTCGCCGTTGATCCGTACGATCTGGAGGGTCGCTGCGCCGCCTGCTGCGATGCGCACGTCAGCCCGGTAGTACGAGCCGCCGTTCACGCGTAGCTGGACGCCGGTCGACGTGCCGTTGCCGGACGCGGCCAGGCTGTCGAGCGCGAGAGCGTAGCCGGCGCGCACGTCGCGCACGCTCACTGTTGAGAGCGTGGCGATGCGGGAGGCCGCGGGAGTGGGAAGGGACACCGCACCGTTCGCACCGTTGATGCTGAACGACGAGGGCGACGAGATCGTGTAGGCGCCGCCGACCGGGGCAACGCCCCAGCCGGGTGAGACCGAGCGGTTCATCGTGTCGTTGACCACGATGGCACCGTCGTAATAGGCGGCCTGTGCTGACGATGTTGCGGCGTAGACGGCGGTTCCGGCGACAAGAGTGCTGGCAACGGCCGCGGCCGTAATCACGAAACGCAATCTCTTCGGGGAATTCGGGCGGGCATGACGGGGGTGGCGATGGCTCACGTAGTTTCCTCTTTGGGGGGGTAGCGTGCGGGGGCGGATGACACCCAAACGGGGGTGAAATTCTATGAGACCAACACCTGTTTACAAGGAAAAGCAACCAAAGGCAAATGCACCAGCGTGCGGATGTTACCCCAGTTCGGGCGAGAAATCGTCACCTTTTGCCGTGCGTCGTCCGATCAGCCGTGCAGGGACTCCCCCGAAGATCTCCATCGGACCCACTTCACCGCGCACCACGGCACCCGCCGCGATCACCGCCCCCGTGCCGATCCGGGCGCCCCCGAGCACCACCGCTCCCGCCCCGATCCAGACGTCGTCGCCGATGAAAGTCTCGGCCCGCACCTCGCCCTGTTCGCGGATCGGGCGGCTGTCGTCGACGTACACGTGATTCTCAGATACGACTGTGACCGACGGCCCCAGAAGGCAGTCCGAGCCGATGCGGATACCACCCTGGCCGAGAAGCACATTGAAGGCGCCGATCGACGTGCGCGGCCCGACCACGATGCCCACACCGAGGTTGCGGATGACCCCCGACCCACGCAGGATCGCACCCTGGTCCACCGTCGCGTGATCGCGGAGAACAACACCCCTCCTGGAGAGCGCGTCGATGGTCACGCCGTGCCCCAGGATCGTGTCCGATCCGAGCCGGAGCTTGCGCCGGTTGCGCAGTGTCACCGATCGGCCGAAGTAGCTCGACGGATAGCCACGAAGGCCCGCCCGCACCCGCTCGACGACACGACGCCCGACGGAGCGCGCCAGGTCTTCGGCACCGAGGTCTTCATCGAGGCCCTGGTCGAGTCCCCTCGTCCTCTTATATGCACTGTCGATGATGCGACGGAACACGGGTTCCTTTCTCCGTTCGATCTGTTCGACGATGGCGCCGCGCATCGCGCGGACCGTCGCCTTCCACGTGTAGCGCTCGACGAGGCCGGCACTCGCCGCAGCACCGGCACGACCTTCCTCGAGTGCGCGGGTGACCGCTTCGACGACGGAACCCGCGTCACGCGGGTCGAAGAAATTGCCGATCAGGCCGAATTCCTTAAAAGATGGGATGCTGCTCAGTGCGATCGGTGCCCCCACCGACGCCGCCTCGATCAGCGGCAGCCCGAAACCTTCATCCAGTGACGGGAAGACGAAGGCGGCGCAGTTCGCGTACAGCCATTTGAGTTCGCCGTCGGGAAGGTAGCCGCAGACGACCACACTGCCGGCCCGCACGGCGCGGTCGAACGCGACCGACTGCCCGGCAGCCCCATCCGCCACACCGACGACGAGCAACGGCAGCTCCGGCGAGATGATGCCCGCCCCGTCGAGCGCATCGACCAGGAATTCGAGGTTCTTGCGCACATTGAGGCGGCCGACGGCGAGAAGGTAGCGGCCGGGCGCGGGGGCGTCGGACGGTGGCGTCGCCTGGGCCGAGGCGAAACCGGTCGCGAGTCCGAGACCGACCGCTTTCGTCGCGCCGGCGAGCCCGGCATTGAAGCGCACGATCCGCTCCTTCTCCGACTCCGACGAGGTGAAGACGAGGTCGGCGCCGCGGGCGAGCGCCGGGATCGCCGCGAGGTATTGGCGCTCGGCCCGCGTGAACCACTCGGGATGCTCCTGGAACATGGCGTCGTGCACGAAGGTCGCGCGCAGGGCATCCGATCGAACAGGGGTGAAATTCTGCGCCAGCACGACGTCGTAGCCGCGTGCAGCGGCGAGTTCGACGGATGCGGCGAGCGCCTGGAGCGGCACGTGGAAGTTGCGGACGGCGACGGAATCAGGGACGAGGGGGACGGTCGAGCCGCGGTCGAGCCCGGGCGGCAGCGCGACGGTCACCTCGTCGCCCGGGAACTCCTGGACCCACGCGTCGACGAGCGAGGTCAGGACGTTGCGCCCCGATGGCGGCCCCGACTGCCACCAGTAGGCGTCGAAGAGTATCCTGAGACTGTTCTCAGCATGCATCCTTGTCCCCCGCTCAGGTGTCGATAGATCCTCAAGTTTAGTGTTATGTTCGATTGACTAATTGATCTCGAACGTAGGGGATTCGCGGTGGACTTCGTCGGCTATATGCGCGTATTTCGCGAGAGATGGCTCGCGATAGTCGCCTGCGTGGTCCTCGGGCTCCTGGCGGCCGTCGCCATCACCGTGACGACGCACCCGGTGTACCAGGCCAGCGCGACCCTGTTCCTCAAGGTCGACTCCGACTCATCCTCTCTCTATGACCGGTCGCAGTTCAGCGTGCAGCGCGTCAAGTCGTACCCCGACCTCGTCGACAGCCCGAGCGTACTCCAGCCGGTGATCGACCAGCTCGGCCTTGACACGACGCCCCAGGCCCTCGCCGCGAACGTCTCAGCATCCAACCCGATCGACACGGTGGCACTCAAAGTCACGGCGCAGGCCGACGAGGCCAAGCTCGCGGCACAGATCGCGAACTCGGTGTCGGCGGAACTCGCCAAAGAGGTCAGCACGCTCGAGACGGCCAAGCTCGCGCAGTCCGCTACGGGCAAGAACCCGATCCCGGTGTCGTCGATCGAACTGGTCCTCACCGTGCCCGCACAGACGCCCACGGCGGCTGCATCCCCCAACAAGACGGTCAACCTCGCCATCGGCCTCCTCAGCGGCCTCGCCGGCGGCCTCATCCTCGCTCTTCTCCTCTCCCTGTTCGATCGCAGGCTGCGCACGGCAGCGGGAATCCGGAAAGCGGGCGGACTCCCCCTCATCAGCCTCGTGCCGCGCGGTCACCGCGGCTGGGCCCGCCTTCTCGGCCGGAATCGCGCAGCGGCGGCAGCCATCGCCCACGGCGAGATCCTCACCAACCTGCAACTGATCGGCGACGGGCGGCTTCCCCGCGTACTGGCGCTCGCACCTGCCACCACGCCGGCCACCGTGCGCGACCTCCGGCTCCAGCTGGCGCGCGCCGCGAGCGAACTCGGGCGCTCCTCGGCGATCATCGAGACGGATGCGGCGACCGCCGGCACCCTCCCCGAGGAGGCGCGAACCGCGCAACTCGGCTTGACGAACGTGCTCGCTGACTCTGCGACGATCGACGACGCGATCATCGTCCCCGTCGACGACACGATCGCGATCCTGCCCGCCGGCCCCGCCGACGCCGCCCCGACCCGAGAGGTCGTGGCGCGGGAGATCGGCTCGGTCCTCGAAGCGATGGGCGACCTGTTCGAGTTCACCGTCGTTCAGGCGAGCCCTCATTCGCGACCGGTCGACCTCGCATCCGTCGCCGGCGAAGTGGATTCCGTCGTGATCGTCGTGCAGTTCGCGCGGACGCAGCCCGACGACCTCTCCCGTCTCGTCACCTTCCTTGAAGCAAACCGGGTGCGCCCACTCGGTGTCATCATGACCTCGGTGCCGCGGTGGCGGCGCAGCGTCGTCGTCGACACCTGGCAGCCAGGCGACATCGTCGACGCACACGGCCCTGCGCGCCTGCACACCGTCGACCGAAGTACGTCCGGCTCCGGCCCGGCAGAAGGCCCGGGTACAGGCGCCGATCGCAAGCCGCTCGCGAAGGCGCGTCCCTGAACCACCTGGAGCGGCATCGAGCTAGAGCACGGGTCGCGCCGCCCTCCCACCCTGCTCCCCCCCTGACAGCGCATCCACGACGACCACCCCACCGCTGATCACGAGCTGCCGCGGGGGAGCCTCGACGAGTGCCTCCTGCACGTTCGCCGCATCCACCAGCACCACATCCGCGGCCGCGCCGACGACCAGGTCGTGCACCTCGCGGCCCACGAACGGAGCCGCGTCGCTGCTCGCGATGCGCACCGCGGCCTCGAGGTCCTCATCCCTCCGCCATCCGGCGAGCTGGGCCATCCGCGTCGCCAGGCGCAGCATGTCGCCGTCGCCGTACGGCCCCCACAGGTCGCGGATGCCGTCCGTGCCGAGCCCGACGCTCACGCCCGCCTCACGGAGTTCGGTCAGCGGCAGCCGCGGTGCGTTGACTGGCGCGACCGTGGTGATCGTGATGCCGGCATCCGCCACCGCCTCGACCAGCGCACGCTGGCGGACGGCCTGAACGTCGCCGATCGCGAAACCGTGCGCGATGTTCACCCGGCCCGCCAGACCCAGTGCCCGCGTGCGCTCGACGATCAGCTCGTACTGGAACGCGCCGAGTTCGCCGCCGTCGTGCAGATGGATGTCGACTCCCACCCCGCGCCGGTCGGCGATTCCGAAGAGCGCGTCGAGCTGCCCGACCGGGTCACGATCGATGGAGGCCGGGTCGAGCCCGCCGATGTGGTCGGCGCCCTCCGCGGCGGCGCGGTCGAGCAGGTCGAGCACGCCGGGACGCCGGAGCACTCCGTCCTGCGGGAACGCGACGACCTCCAGCCCGACCGGCGCGCCGATCCCGGCGACCGCGTCGCGAACATGACGGATGCCGTCCAGCCCGACCCCGAGATCGACATCGACGTGCGAACGGAACGCCGTCGTTCCCAGGCTCACCATCTTCGTCAGCAGCGTCGTCGTCGTGGCGACGCTCGGGATGCCCAGCTCGTCACGGTGCGCCCGCTCGTGCCGGATACGCCCCTCCGTCGTCGCCTCACCGCCGTACGACACCCACGGGAGCCCGAGCCAGCTCTTGTCCAGGTGCGCGTGGGCGTTGACGAACCCGGGAAGGCCCAGGAGCCCGCGGCCGTCCACGAACACGGTGTCCGGAGCGCCGGTCAGCGCGCGCGGATCGTCGGCGTCGTGCGGGAACATCGACGTGATGCGTCCGCCCGCCACTCGCAGGTCGACTGCCGCGCCACCCCACGGCCGGACGTTCCTGAGTACGAGTTCGGGCATCCGCCACCTCTCCTCCGGGGAACCCCGCCCCCTCAAGGAAATGGTACGGGGAGGCCTTACTTGTCCGCGAAGCGGTCGGTCGCCTTGATCAGGGCGTGCAGGATGCCCGGCTCGTCGAATGCGTGACCCGCGTCGTCGATCATCCGCAGGTCTGCCTCCGGCCAGGCCTTGTGCAGGTCCCACGCCGTCATCGGCGGGGTGCACACGTCGTAGCGTCCCTGCACGATCACGCCGAGGATGCCCTGCAGCTTCGCGGCGTTGCGGATCAGCTGGCCGTCCTCGAACCAGCCCCCGTTCATGAAGAAGTGGTTCTCGATGCGCGCGAAGGCGACCGCGTACTTCTCCTCGGTGAACTCCTCCACCAGCTCCGGCCGCGGCCGCAGAGTGATCGTCGACGACTCCCAGCGCGACCAGGCCACCGCGGCAGGCGCGTGCACGTCGGGGTCGGGGTCGTTCAGCAGGCGACTGTATGCGCGGATGAGGTGGCCGCGGTCGACGACCGGCACCGGCTCCAGGAAGCCCTCCCACAGGTCGGGGAACAGAGCGGCGGCGCCGCCCTCGTAGAACCATTCCAGCTCGAACCGGCGCAGCGTGAAGATGCCGCGGAGGATGAGCTCGGTCACGCGCTCCGGATGCGTCTCGGCGTAGGCGAGGGCCAGCGTGCTCCCCCACGATCCGCCGAAGACCTGCCACTTCTCCACCCCGAGCATCTCGCGCAGCCGCTCCATGTCTGCGACGAGATGCCACGTCGTGTTGGCACTCAGGTCGGCCTCGGGGTCGCTCGCGTGCGGGAGGCTCTGGCCGCATCCGCGCTGGTCGAAGAGGAGGATGCGGTACTTCTCGGGGTCGAACAGCCGCCGCTGGTTCGGGTTGGTTCCGCCGCCCGGGCCGCCGTGCAGGAACACGACCGGTTTGCCGTCCGGGTTGCCGCTGGTCTCCCAGTACACCTGCTGCCCGTCACCGACGTCGAGAAGGCCGGAGTCGTAAGGCTCGATCTCGGGATAGAAGGTTCGCATGGCCAGAGCATAGAGCCAGACCTAGGCTTGTGGGATGAGCACCACGCCACTCGCCACCCCAGTCAACGTCACAGTGACGGGAGCCGGCGGCCAGATCGGCTACGCGCTGCTGTTCCGTGCGGCCTCCGGGCAACTCCTCGGGCGGGATACGCCGGTCAACCTCCGCCTGCTCGAGATCCCCCAGGGCAGGGCCGCGGCCGAAGGCACGGCCCTCGAACTCGAAGACGGGGCGTTCCCGCTCGTCCGCGACGTGACAGTGACCGAAGACGCCAGGACCGCCTTCGACGGCGTGACCATTGCCCTCCTCGTCGGGGCGCGCCCGCGCGGCCCCGGCATGGAGCGCGCCGACCTGCTCGAAGCGAACGGGCGCATCTTCGGCCCCCAGGGCGAGGCGATCAACGCGGGTGCAGCATCCGATGTCCGCGTCCTGGTCGTGGGGAACCCGGCGAACACCAATGCGCTCATCGCCAGCGCCCACGCCCCTGACATCCCGGCGTCGCGCTTCACCGCGATGACCCGTCTCGACCACAACCGCGCCGTCGCGCAGCTGGCCAGGAAGCTCCGAGTGCCGGTCGCCGCGATCGACGGAGTCATCGTGTGGGGCAACCATTCGGCCAGCCAGTACCCCGACATCAGCCACGCGACGGTGAACGGCGAGCCGGTGACCGACCTCGTGGACGAGGCGTGGCTCGCGAACGAGTTCATCCCGCGGGTCGCGAAACGGGGGGCGGAGATCATCGAGGTGCGCGGATCGTCGAGCGCGGCCTCTGCGGCGAGCGCGGCCATCGACCATGTGCACGACTGGGTCAACGGCACGGGCGCGCGGTGGACCTCCGCCGGCGTCGTCTCCGACGGCGCGTACGGGGTACCGGAAGGGCTGATCTCGTCGTACCCGGTGCGGTCGGCGGGCGGCGAGTGGCAGATCGTGCCCGACCTCGAAATCGATGCGTTCTCGCGTGCGCGCATCGACGCATCTGTCGCCGAGCTCGTCGAGGAGCGCGACGCGGTACGCGCGCTCGGCCTCATCTGACGCTGCGGTCGCCCGGCAGGCGCGCCCACGAGCTGGCGTGCACTCGTTCTGAACCCGTGCCCGCGTTGCAATCTGGGCACGCGTTCAGAACGTATGCACGCCAGCCGCGAAACGGGCTAGCGCTTCTTCGTCTTGAGTGACTTCTCTTCGACGGGAGCGTCGCCGGATGCGCGCAGGTCGGCGTAATACGCCCGCGCCTCCGCCTGGCGCTCGGCCTCCGCACCGGTCGCGATCTTCGCCCGGACGAGCTCCGGCCCGTAGCCGAACGCGTCGACCAGGTCGACGGCGTGCGGGCGGATGCGCGTGATCAGCCGGTCGATGTATGCGGTCACAGCCTGGGCCCGCTGCGGCGAGAGGCGCCCGTGGATGACATACCAGGCCAGGTGCTTCTCGATGAGCCCGAACCCGAACAGGTCGCGCAGCCAGGTCAGCACCTGGCGCGTGCCGGAGTCGGGGGCCTGCTCGAGCGCATCCGTGAACGCCTCCCACTGGAGCAGCTCGGCGTGGGCGCGGGCGGCCTCGATCAGCTCGTTCTGCTGCGAGTTGAACAGGTCGGCCGCAGCCTTCTTCGACAACTTGTCCGCCGAGCGGAGACGGCCCGCGATCTCGGAGATCATGGTCGCCACCCGGTCGGTGAGCAGCTCGCGCTGCGTGTTCGGCTCCTGCAGCCAGTTGACCGAGCGCGCCGTCGAACCGAAGTCCTTCACGGTCTGGGCCACACTGCGCAGCCCCGTGCCGTGATAGGCGCGGCCGGCCGCCTGGGTCACGACGTAGCGTGCGAGAGCTCCGGCGTCGGCCTTCGCGAACTTGCGGCTGAAGTCGGTCAGCAGCCGCTTGGCGACCAGCTGGAGGAGCACGTTGTTGTCGCCCTCGAATGTGACGTAGACGTCCAGGTCCGCACGCAGCGAGGTGAGTCGGTTCTCGACGAGGAACCCGGACCCTCCGCACGCCTCACGGCACTCCTGCAGAGTGTCGAGGGCATGCCAGGTGGAGAGCGGCTTCAGTGCAGCCGCGATGGTCTCGAGATCCTGGCGGTCCTGGTCCGTGTCGGCGCGCCCGCTGAACACGTCGTCGAACTTCTGCAGGAACACCTCGTGGGCGAAACTCGCGGCGTAGGTCGTGGCGAGCAGCGGGAAGAGACGCCGCTGGTGCCGCTGGTAGTCGAGGATGACCTCTTCGTCGGTCTCGCTGCCCGCTGTGAACTGGCGGCGCTCGCTCCCGTAGGTGATCGCGATCTTGAGGCCGATCTTCGACGCCGCGACGGCGGAGCCGTCGAGCGAGACGCGCCCCTGCACCAGGGTGCCGAGCATCGTGAAGAACCGGCGCCCCGGGCTGTCGATGGACGACGTGTACGTGCCGTCCTCGGCGACGTCGCCGTACTTGTTGAGCAGGTCGGTGCGGGGGATGCGCACCTCCGTGAAGTGCAGCCTCCCGTTGTCGATACCGTTCAGGCCGCCCTTGAGGCCGTCGTCCTCACCGCCGATGCCGGGGAGGAACTCACCGTCGGCGTCGCGGATGGGCACGTAGAACGCGTGCACACCGTGGGTGACGCCCTTGGTGATCAGCTGCGCGAACACCACGGCGGCCCTGCCGTCATTGGCAGCGTTGCCGAGATAGTCCTTCCACGCCGCGCGGAACGGCGTGTCGATGACGAACTCCTGCGTCTCCGGATCGTAGGTCGCCGTGGTGCCGACGCTGGCCACATCCGACCCGTGACCGGTCTCGGTCATGGCGAACGCACCGGGCACCTCCAGGCTCATGATGCCGGGGAGGTACTTCTTGTGGTGGTACTCGGTGCCGAGCTGCATGACCGCGGAGCCGAAGAGCCCCCACTGCACGCCCGACTTGATCTGCAGCGACGGGTCTGCTGCGACGAGCTCTTCGAAGCCGGCGATGTTGCCGCCGTTGTCCTCCTGGCCGCCGACGCTCTTCGGGAACGCCTTGTGCACCTGCCCGTTCGCGACGAGGAGCTTCAGCTGCTCGAACGTGCGCGCGCGGTGGTCTTCGAGGCTGAGCCCTTCGACCTTCTGCATCTCCGGCCGGCTCGAGAGCGCGCGAGAGGCGAGGCGCGCATCCGCCCAGGTGCCGAGCAGTTGCCGGCCGAGCTTTTCGATATCGACACGCGGGGTCGCCGATCCGATCTGTTCGGGTGTGGTGCTGGCGGCGGGTTCCATTCCGGCGTCGGGAGTGGCTTCGGTGCGCGTGATGGTGTCAACCATGAGTTCCTCTTCGGTCTCGAGCAGTCTTCCTCCACCGTAGGTCTGCGCCAGTCCAACGCGAAGTCGTCGGTGCACCGCCTACAAAAGGGGGCCGGATGCTCGCCCGCGGCCCTGTGGAATAGCCACAGTTCGCCCCCTCGATCGCCTGCTTGACGCGACAAAGGTCGGGCGCAATACTTAACCATATGGTTGAGCGTGGCGCAGAGATCGAAGCGGTGTTCCACGCGCTCTCCGACCCGACGAGGCGCGCGGTCGTGGAGCGGTTGCGGGATGCGCCGCAGAGCGTGAGCGCGCTGGCGGCCGCGCATCCGATCAGCCTCGCCGCGTTCGTCAAACACCTCGCAGTCCTCGAGGACGCGGGGCTCATCACCTCGGCGAAGACCGGGCGGACGCGCTGGTGCACGCTCGTCGGCGGCGCCCTCCGGCCCGCCACGCAATGGCTTCGCGACTACGAAGACCTCTGGAACACCAGCATCGACGCGCTCGAAGCGCACCTGGAGAAGAACCCATGACCGCACTCACCGTGACAAGGACACTGCGCGCCGGCCGGCCACGCGTCTGGCGCGCCTGGACCGACGCATCCGAGTTCGTCGCCTGGTTCTGGCCGACCCGGTTCGACACCGTCGGCGAAGTGGATGCCCGCGTCGGCGGCCGCTGGCGCCTCGCGTCGTCCGTCGCCGGCATCGGCGTCTCCGGCGAGTTCGCGGCGGTCGATCCGCACGCGCGGCTCGTCTTCACCTGGCGGTGGGATGCTGACGAGAACGAGACCCTGGTGACGGTGACGTTCGCCGACTCCGGCGACGGAGGGACCATCCTCACGATCGTCCACGAGCGATTCGACACCGAAGACGAGGCCGAGTCGCACCAGCAGGGCTGGAACGACTGCCTCGACCGGCTGGCGGCGCTGGTCTGGCGCGCTTGATGCGCCGAAAGGTGCGAGAAGTGGCTTTCCCGGCCTCCGGAGACCACTTCTCGCACCTTTCGTGGGCGCGAGGCCGCGCGGGAGCGGCGTCAGGGCGTCAGGCGGCCCGGCGGGCTCGCTGCGACTCGCCGTAGGCCGTCGCCGCACGCACCGACTTGGCGGCACGCGCCTTGGCGGCGCCCTTCAGTTCGATGACGCTACCGGGTGCGATGAGCTGGTCCCGCTCGACGCGCACACCGTTGCCGACCATCGCATCCACGCCGATCTTCGTGTTGCTACCGATGCGCACGCCGCTGCCGACGACGCATCCTTCGCCGATGTGCACGTTCGATCCCACGAACGTGCGGTCACCGACGGTGGCTCCTTTGTCGATCCAGCTGCCGGCGCCGATCCAGCTGTCGAGTCCGACGCGCGCGTGCGCCTCCACATAGGCGGTCGCGTCGACGAACGCCGTCTCGGCAACACGTGCAGACGGCGATACGAGGCCACGCCCGTTGGTGTGCCTCTTGTACTTGATGATGGCGCCGGTCTCATCCTCGAGCTCTTCGATCATTCGTGCCATGCCATCCTCCTTCGAGTTCGAGTCGATTCACTACACAAAGGTAAACACCTGTTCACCCATAAAGATTCCCTGATCCGGCTGCGGTTCGACTCCCTGTCGGCGGGGGCTGGGATACTCGGATGAAGACACAATGAGTACGCGCAGACCCGACCGGGCGCAAGGGGGCGGCATGGACGAGCGGGAGATCCTGTACGTGGACACGGCCACCGAATGGGAGGCCTGGCTCGACGCGCATCATGCCGACACGGACGGCGTGCGCCTCGCCATCCTGAAGAAGAGCGCGGGCGGAACGGCCGCCTACGGCGAGTATCTCGACGTCGCACTCTGTTACGGCTGGATCGACGGACGCCGCAACGGGCTCGACGACAGCCGTTTCCTCCAGTTGTTCACACCACGCACGAAGTCGAGCATCTGGTCGGTGCGCAACCGCGACCACATCGAGCGGCTGATCGCATCCGGTGCAATGCGTCCGGCAGGCCTGGCCGAGGTCGAGCGGGCGAAAGCGGACGGGCGCTGGGCCGCCGCGTATCCGCCCCAGTCGACGGCCGAGGTCCCGCCCGATCTGGCGGATGCCCTGGCCGGCAATGCGGAGGCGGCCGCGTTCTTCGCGGCGATCTCGGGCCAGAACCGATTCGCGATCCTCTTCCGCATCGCCAACGTCAAACGCGCCGAGACGCGTGCCCGCAAGATCGCCGAATACGTCGACATGCTCGCGCGACACGAGACCATCTACCCTCAGCCGCAGAAATAGGCGGGACGGCGAGTGCGCATCCGACGCGGGCGGGCGTGGATGCGCGACTCACCGTCCGAGGCGAGGTGCGCCGCGCTGCTAGTAGCGCAGGCCGTGACCGAAGGGGAACAGCGGGTCGGCCGTGTCGAACGGGACGTCCGGACGGCTGGCGCGCACGGCATCCATCGACGACGGCAGCTCCATCGGCAGTGAGCCCTGCGGCACCGCGTCGCCGAACAGGACGTCGAGCACCGCTGCCGAACTCGCGCCGAAGTCACCGACGATCGCCGCGACATCGTCGACGAACGGCGTCAGGATGGCGGGGCGGTCGAGGAACACGTCGACGATCGTCGGAACGGTCGCGGCAAGAGCACGCAGCTCGTCGACCTTCTCCTGCGTGAAGTCGAGCGAACCCGCGTGGAAGAAGTTCTCGAAGAACGTCGCGCGCTGCTCGAAGGGCGCCCCGATGCGCACAATGGCGACATCCGCCTCCTCGGGAGTCTCGACGACGGTCGCATAGGTGCCGGCCACCGCAGCGTCGACGCCTTCGAGATAGACCTTGACGCCGCGCGAAAGGGGCAGCACGGCGGACTCGGAGCCGGCGAGTACCCGGTTGGTGAGGAGAGTGACGGATGCGCGCTGCGCCGCGTCGCCCGCCGCGCGGAACTCCGCGTTTCCGACGATGGCCTCCGCACGTTCGACGTCGACGAACGGCTCGTCGAACAGCCCGAGCACGAACTTCTCGCGCAGCAGACGCCGGGCGGACTCGTCGATGCGCTCCTCGCTGACCTCGCCGCTGCGGACGAGCTCGACGAGGAGATCGGGGATCGCCTCGCCGCCGAACTGGTCGACACCGGCCTCGATGACTTTGAGCATCCGCTGCCGGGTGGACAGGTGCTCGACGCCCCAGGCGCGCGCCGGGAACGCCTGGCCCATGAGCTCGGCGTCGCTGAGCAGGCCCCAGTCGGTGCAGACGATTCCGTCGAAGTTGTAGCGCTCGCGCAGCAGACCGGTGATGACCGATTTGTTGAAGCCGAAGCCGACCTCTTCGTACTCGGTGCCGACCGGCATGCCGTAGTAGGGCATGATCTGACTGCCGCCGGCGGCGAAAGCGGCCTCGAACGGCCTCAGGTGGTACTCGAAGTTGTCGCCGGGGTAGACCTGCTCGCGGCCGTACTCGAAGTGCGGGTCCTCGCCGTCCTTCTGCGGTCCGCCGCCGGGGAAGTGCTTGGACATCGTGGCGACCGAGTCGGGCCCGAGTTCGGAGCCCTGGAAACCGCGGATGTAGGCGGCGCCGAGCTTCGAGGTGAGTTCAGCATCCTCACCGAAGGTCGCGACCTGGCGCGCCCAGCGCGATTCGGTGGCGAGGTCGATCTGAGGGTGCAGCGCGACCCGCAGGCCGACGGCCGTGTACTCCTGGCGGGCGATGTCGCCGAACTGCTCGACGAGCTTCTCATCGCCGATCGCGCCGAGGCCGAGCGTTTCGGGCCACTGCGAGAAGGGGCCGGCGAGCATCGCAGCGCCGGGGTTCTCGCTGAAGGAGTGGCGCGGGTCGGTGGAGAGCGTGACCGGGATGCCGAGGCGAGTGCCGGCGGCGAGTTCCTGCAGGCGGTTGTGCCATTCGGCCATCTGGGTGGCGCTCGAGGCGGCGCCGAAGACGTTGAAGTGGGTCATGTGGCGGCCCTTGACCATGTCGCTGGTCGGAGCGATCCCGAAGGTGGCGTCGCCTTCGGACAGTGAGCCGTCTTCGCCGATGGTGATCATCGTCTGGAAGAACAGGCCGGCCTTCTCTTCGAGCGCCATCTGGCCGAGGAGGTTCTCGACGCGCTGCTCGACGGGCAGCGCAGAGTCGCGGAAGGTGGGATCGACGTCTGCGTCGGCGTCTGGGGTCGTGATCGTGGGTGACGACTCTGTCATGAAGGGTTCCTTTCCCGAGGAGCCTGCTTCGGCTCGCCGGTAGCCTACGCCACAAATCAACCGAGTGGTAACATTTTGGTGGCCGATGGAGAGGAGTCACAGTGGATTCGCCGGATTCCGTCGCACCCCGTCGCTATGCGAACGGGGTCGCGACACGTGAAGCCATCCTCGACGCGGCCAACGAGCTGGCGATCGAAACCGGGTTCGCCGGGGTCTCGCTGCGCGAGCTCGCAGTGCGAACCGGGATCTCGCATCCGGGTCTCCTTCGGCACTTCGCCTCCACCGACGAGGTTCTGCTCGCGCTGCTCGACCGCCACGAACGCGCGAACGAAGCCTGGGTCGCCGAAGCGGGCATCCTCGGCGCGGGCAGCACGCTCGCACTCGTCGAGCTCGCCGAGCACAACGCGACCGTTCCCGGGTACGTCGAGCTCTTCACGACGCTGGCCGGCGAGGCGGCGAGCGCGGCACATCCGGCTCACGCCCGGTTCGCCCTGCGCTATGAATCGCTGCGCGAACTGTCTGCGAGGCAGTTCCGGCAGTCAGTGGATGAGGGACTCGTCACGGCAGCCATAGCGCCGCACGATGAGGCGGTTCGTCTCGCGGCCGCATGGGATGGGCTGCAGCTGCAATCGCTCTACGACCCGGTGGTGGATGTGCCCGAACTGCTGCGCGGACACCTCGTGTGGCTGACCGGCGGGTCTGCGACGGCACCTGCCGCCCTGGCGCGCGCGTGTGCAGTCCTGCCCGCCGGGCCGGCGGCGCTTGGCGAAGCGACGGCATCCGGCGAGATCGCGACCCGCGGCTACGCGGTCGGCAGGGCCCGGCGCGACGAGATCGTCGACGAGGCCATGAAACTGTTCGCCGCGTCCGGCTTCCGTGGAACGAGCCTGCAGGAGATCGCGCAGTCCGTCGGCATCTCGAAAGCCACCCTGCTGCATCATTTCGGTTCGAAGGACAATCTGCTCATCGCCGTTCTGCGCCGCCGGGACGAGCGCGCACCGCTCGGGGTCCCCGCCCCCACCACGGCGCCGCTGGAGCTCGTGACCGGTCTAGCCGACGGCGCTCGGCAGAATGCCGGCGAGCCCGGCCTCGTCGAGTTGTATTCGGTGCTCGCCGCCGAGTCGGCGAACCCCGAGCATCCGGGGCACGAGTTCTTCCGAGACCGATTCCAGACCGGTCGCGCCTACTTCACGGCGATGTTCGCGGCTCTCGCGGCAGATGGCCGGCTGCCCCGGGGCGCGGACCCTGCGTTCGAAGCGGCCTGGCTCCTTGCCCTCTGGGACGGCCTCCAGCTGCAGTGGCTGTACGACCCGGCCGCAGTCGACGTCGCCGAGCAACTGCGGGGTCACCTCGGGCGGCTCGTCGTGGCCTGAGTGCGCTGGGACCTACTTCGAATTGAGGTAAATCGCTGTCCCGAAGGGACCGAACACCCGTTTTGCCTCAACTCGGCGCCCGTGCCCGGCAGAGCGCTCACCGGCGCGAGACGCCGAGTCCGGCGACGACCTCGAGGAGGGCCTCGCCGTAGGCTTCGCGCTTCTTCGCGCCGATTCCGGTGATGCCGTCGAGATCGGCGAGCGTCGACGGCCGCTCGGTCGCCACCGAGCGCAGGGTGGCGTCGCCGAAGACGATGTAGGCCGGCACGGATTGCTCGCGCGCCTGTTCCGCACGCCAGGTGCGAAGTGCTTCGAACAGCTCGACGTCGTTGTCGGCGAGCTCTCCTGAGGCTGTCGCCTTGCGCACGCTGCGGGATGCACGCTCCGGCCGCTCCGGCTCGCGCCGGAGGATCACCGTGCGCTCACCGCCCAGAACCTCGGCTCCGCCCTGGGTCAGGGCCAGAGTGCCGTACTCGCCTTCGGTCTTGAGCAGCTCCTGCGCGAGGAGCTGCCGTGCGACCCCGCGCCACTGGCTTTCGCTCAGGTCGGAGCCGATGCCCCAGGTGGCCAAGGTGTCGTGGGAGAACTGCGTGACCCGGGGGGTCTGCTTGCCGCGCACGATGTCGATGAGGTGCCCGGCGCCGTACCGCTGATTGCGTTCGCGCTGGAGGCGCACGACGGTCGACAGCAGCTTCTGCGCCGGGACCGTTCCGTCCCAGCTCTCGGGCGGGGTGAGGCAGGTGTCGCAGTTGCCGCACGGCTCGGAGCGCTGGCCGAAGTAGCCGAGAAGGTTGACCCGTCGGCACTGCACGGTCTCGCAGAGGGCGAGCATCGCGTCGAGGTGCGCGGTGAGCTTGCGGCGGTGCGCGAGGTCGCCGGGCGAGTCGTCGATCATGCGGCGCTGCTGGACGACGTCGTTCAGGCCGTAGGCGAGCCAGGCGGTCGATGGCAGGCCGTCGCGGCCGGCACGACCGGTCTCCTGGTAGTAGCCTTCGACCGATTTGGGCAGATCGATGTGGGCGACGAAGCGCACGTCGGGCTTGTCGATTCCCATGCCGAAGGCGATGGTGGCGACGACGATCACACCGTCTTCACGGAGGAAGCGCGCCTGCGCCCTCGCCCGCGTGCCGGCGTCGAGTCCCGCGTGGTACGGCACTGCCTTGAGGCCGCGGGCGCTCAGGAATTCGGCCGTGCGTTCGACGGTGTTGCGCGAGAGCCCGTAGACGATGCCCGCGTCATTCGGATGCTCGGTCGTGATGAAATCGAGCAGCTGCGTGCGCACCTCGGCCTTCGGCACGATGCGGTACTGGATGTTCGGCCGGTCGAAGTCCGCGACGAACTGGGCGGCATTCTGCAGCCCCAACCTCGAGGTGATCTCGCGGTGGGTCGCCTCGGTCGCCGTCGCGGTGAGGGCGATGCGCGGCACGTCGGGCCAGCGCGCGGCGAGTTCGGAGAGCGCGAGGTAGTCGGGGCGGAAGTCGTGGCCCCACTGCGACACGCAGTGGGCTTCGTCGATGGCGAAGAGCGCGATGGTGCCACGCTCGAGGAAGCGCTTGGTCGCCTCGGACGACAGCCGCTCCGGTGCGACGTAGAGGATGTCGAGCTCGCCGGCGATGTAGGCGCGCTCCACCCGCGACCGCTCCGTCGCGTCCTGGGTCGAGTTGAGGAAGGCCGCACGCACGCCGTTGGCGATGAGCGCATCGACCTGGTCTTGCATGAGGGCGATCAGCGGGGAGACGACGACTCCCGTGCCTTCGCGCACCAGCGAGGGGATCTGGTAGCAGAGGCTCTTGCCGCCGCCCGTGGGCATCAGCACGACCGCGTCGCCTCCGCCGATCAGCTGGTCGATGATGGCAGCCTGCTGCCCGCGGAAGGTCTCATAGCCGAAGACGGTGTGGAGCGCCTCAGCGGCCGTGGCGTACTGCGGGGGCGTCGCGCGCGCCGCCGGCGGCGTGGCACGCGCAGGGCTTCCAGCGGAGCCGCCGCCGGGCCCCGACGGAGCCTCGAACGCCGGCTCGTAGCCCGGATCGAAGTCGGGCTCATACGTCGGATCGAAGGGCGGCTCGAACTCCGGCGGCGCATCCCTGTCGTCAGGTTCCCACGGCAGTTCGGCGCTCCAGCTCATTGCTCGATCGTAACCGGAGCATCCGACGCCCGGGCACCGATCCCGGCATCTGTGGATTATCACGGCTCCGCGGCCGTCGTCAGAGGCCCGCGATATGCTCGGCGCGATGCTCACCCCGGTACTCGGTCTCCTCGGTGCGCTGGTCTACGGCTCCGCCGACTTCCTCGGCGGGCTCGCGGCCCAGCGCATCAGCGCGGTCCGTGCGGCGGGCCTCTCCGCCCTCTCCGGCCTCGTCGTGCTGCTGGTGCTGCTCCCCTTCTTCGGTGCGCGCTGGAGCGAATCCGCCGTCCTGTGGGGAGCCCTCTCGGGAGTGGCCGGCGCCATAGCACTCTCGCTGCTCTACGCCTGCCTCGCGATCGGGCCCATGAGCATCCTCTCGCCGCTCACTGCGGTCGTCTCCGCGATCGTTCCGCTCACCTGGGGCCTGCTGCACGGTGAGCGGTTCGCTGCGATCGGCTGGGTGGGGCTCGGCCTCGCGCTCGTCGCTGTCGTGCTCGTGGGCTTCGTTCCGGAGCGCGGCGCCGTGCGTCCCCGGTCCCGCGGCCTCGTGATGGCGGTCGCGGCGGGCGCCTTCATCGGCGTCTTCCTCATCCTGATCGACCTGACGCCCGACGACTCGGGCCTCGCTCCGCTGGTCCTGAATCGGCTGGTGAACGCGTCGATCATGTTCGCGACCGTCGGCGTCGTCTGGCTCGCCTCGCGCCGGAGGCGACGGCCGGTGGATGGACGGATCGCGGCGAATCGCGGATGGCGCCCCGGGCTCCCTTTCGCCGTCGCCGGTGGCGCCGTCGATGCCTGCGCCAACATTCTTCTGCTGATCGGCCTTCGAATCGGCAACCTGAGCGTCATGTCCGTGCTGACCGCGCTGTATCCGGCGGGCACGATCATCCTCGCCGCGATCGTGCTGAAAGAAAGAATCGCGCCGGTGCAGTGGGCCGGGCTGGTCCTCGCTCTGGCCGCGACGGGGATGCTCGCTGCAGGGTGACGGGACCGCGCCCCGACGACCGGCGACCCGTACTCAGCTCGAGGAAAGCGCGGTCTCGCTCTCCTCTGCCATCAGGATGAGGTCGACCGCCTCCGCCCGCGCGGTCTCGATCTCCGCAGTCGTCAGCCCAACGAGCCGCAGGCACGAGGCCGCGATCGTCGCATCGTCGTCATCGGCCGACTCGCCGTCGCGGCGCAGCTGGATGACCACCTCGGCGAGCTGGATGAGCAGCATTCCGAGACGTGACTCGTCCAGGCCGGCCACCGCATCCGGATGCGCAGCGGCCGCCCCGAGGCGCCCGTACGCCGCCCGCAGCTGGGCGCGTTCCTGACGGAACGCATCGAAGCGTTCGTCCTGGACCTCGGGGTGCAGGTAGAGCACGCCGATGTTGTGGGGTGTGCGGCGCAGCGTCCGCGCATCCATGCTCGCCAGGGCGTACAACGCTCCGGCCGCTCCGACGTCGTGCGGCACCCTCGTCTCGATCGAACGGACGAACTCGTTGCTCGGTCGCACGGAGTTGCTGAGCAGCTCGACCAGAATCTCGTCCTTGCCGGCGAAGTGGTAGTAGAGCGACTGCTGCCGGATGCCGACACGGTCGGCGATGGCCCGCGTCGAGGTTCCCGAGAATCCGGACTCGACGAAGAGGGCAGCCGCCGCATCCAGGATCTGCTCGCGTCCCGACAGCGGTGACGTCGCCCCGTCGGCCGCGGCGCGCGGACGTCCCGGCCGGTTCGGACTGACGGACGGCGAGCTCATGCCATAGATTGTGGCACCAACGCCGGGGCCTCCGCCGACGCGGCGGCCAGCCAGTTGCGCCAGCCTCGGAATGGCGTGATGTCGAGGGCGTCCTCGGTGGCGACCGGCTCGCAGAGGAAGCCTGCGACGACCCGTCCGTCCGTCAGCGTCACCCGGCCGATGGTCATCGGGGCGGGCAGCGCGCCGACGAACCGGGCGAACCCGGCGGCCGGTAGCGACCAGAGTTCGCCCGCGACCGATGCGCCGCCCGACGACACCCGCAGCATCCCCGGTTTGGGCGGGGTGGTCTCGAGCGCGAACAGGCGGTAGTCGGGCGTCGTGATCACGGCGCCGGCGAAGGAGCCGCCCGCGGAGACCAGCTGCCCGTTGAGCGGCTGACCGGTCAGGTGGGCGCCGACGACGAGGACGTCGACCGCCGGGGCGAGGATCAGCTCGGCGATGCGCGCGATCGCCCGATCGTGGAACGCGTCGGCGGTGAGCATGACTCCGAACGGAAGGCCCGCCACAGTGCCGGCCGGGATGGCGAGCGAGCACAGGTCGAGGAGGTTCGCGAAATTCGTGAACCTGCCCATCCTGCTGTTCGCGCCGACCGGGTCGGACGCGAGCTCGGCCAGCGTGGGGTGCCAGGTGGTGGTCGGCGTGAGCAGCGCGTCGCATCCGTCGAGCGCCGCGCGGCCGAGCAGGGCCAGCCGGTCGACGCGCTCGATGTCGGCGAACAGTTCGGCGGCCGTTCGGGATGCACCCGCGAGGATGATCGCGGAGACCGTGGGGTCCAGGTCCGGTCCGACGAGGTCGCGGTGGGCGTCGATGTGGGCGCCGACCGCCGCATACCGTTCGGCCACGAACGCGCCGTCGTAGAGAAGCTTCGCGGCGTCGAGCAACGGCTCGATGTCCACCTCGACGACCTCCACCCCGGCTTCGACGAGCCGATCGACCGTCGCCTGGAAGGCCTCGGCCCAGCCGTCGGCCAGCCCCGCGAGATGAGGAGCGGTGGGGATGGCGACGCGGGGGGCGGCCGCCACAGCGCCGACTTCGCGGGCGGCCGTCTCCGCAGCCGAGCGCGCCAGCGGGTCGAGTCCGTCGTCGCCCGCGAGGAGCTCGGCCGCGCGTCGGGCGAGCCCGAGGTCGCGGGCGAACACCGTCACGCAGTCGAGGCTGCGGCACGCCGGGACGACCCCGGTCGCGGGCACGAGACCACGGGTGGGCTTGACTCCGACGATCCCGTTCAGGGCTGCCGGCACACGACCGGATCCTGCCGTGTCGGTGCCGAGGGCGAGGTCCACGATGCCGAGCGCCACGGCGACGGCGGAGCCGGAGCTGGAGCCTCCGGAGATGCGCTCCGGGTCCCAGGCGTTCCGGACCGCGCCGTACGGGCTGCGGGTGCCGACGAGGCCGGTCGCGAACTGGTCGAGGTTCGTCTTGCCGATCACGATCGCGCCGTTGGCGCGCAACCTCGCCACCGCTGTCGCGTCGGCATCCGGTGCGTACGCGTAGCTCGGGGAGCCTGCCGTGGTCCGAAGACCGGCCACGTCGATGTTGTCCTTGACCCCGGCCACCAGGCCCGCGAGCGGGAGCACTTCGCCCGCCGCCACCCGAGCGTCGACCGCCGCAGCCTCGTGCGCCGCCGACGCCTCGTCGCGCAGGCTGATCCAGATCTCGGGGCGATCCGCCTCCCGAATGCGGGCGTAGGCGTCTCGGACGCGGGCGAGTGAACTCATTCGTGGGCTCCGATCGAGAGAAGTACCTGACCGGGCGACACCTGATCGCCCGCCGTTGCGTAGACACCGGATACGACCCCGTCGATCGGGGCGACCACCGGGGACTCCATCTTCATGGCCTCCAGCGCCATGAGCTTGTCGCCGGCGCTCACCACGGCGCCCGGCTCGACCGAGATCTGCCAGACGGTCGACGTGAACGGCGCCGAGACCGGGATCGAGCCGTCCGGCACCACGATCTCGTCCACGACGGTCGTCACCGCGGTGTCGTGCTGCCGATCGAATTCGCCCGAGGCGCGCCAGCGGTCCTTCTCCGCCTCGAACGCGGAGGTCTGCCGCGCGCGGAACGCCGCGATCGAGTCGGCGTTCTCGTCGAGGAAGGCTTCGTGGTCGGCGATCGCGAACGTGCCGTCGATCGTCTCGAAATCGCCACGCCCCGCATCCGTCTCCGCCCGCAGCTCCAGCAGTTCGTCCGCCGAGACCGGGTACCACTCGATGCGGTCGAAGAAGCGCAGCGCCCACGGGCTCTCTGCGAAGAGGCCCCCGCGGCGGAACCGGTTCCAGACCTGCACGGTGCGGCCGACGAACTGGTAGCCGCCCGGCCCCTCCATCCCGTAGATGCAGAGGTAGGCGCCGCCGATGCCGACCGAGTTCTCGGCGGTCCAGGTGCGGGCCGGGTTGTACTTGGTGGTCACCAGGCGGTGCCGCGGGTCGAGTGGGGTCGCGACCGGCGCTCCGAGGTAGACGTCCCCGAGGCCGAGCACGAGATAGCTGGCGTCGAAGACGGTGCGGTACACGTCGTCCACCGAGTCCAGGCCGTTGACCCGGCGGATGAACTCGATGTTCGACGGTGTCCACGGAGCGTCACTGCGAACCCCGTTCATGTAGCGCTCGATCGCCAGGTGGGTCGCCGGGTCGTCCCACGACAGCGGGAGCCGCACCGTGCGCGAGGGGACGACGAGTTCGGTGGTGGGCGGGATGTCCTCCTCGATCTCCTGGAGCAGCCCCGCGAGCGCCGTCGCCTTCAGCCCCGACGCATCCGTGTGGATCTGCAGCGAGCGGATGCCGGGCGTGAGCTCGACGACCCCCTTCGGCGCGTTCTCCTGCAGCGTCGTCATGAGCGCGTGCACACGCATCCGCAGCCCGAGGTCGAGCGTCATGTCGCCGTATTCGACCAGGAGGTTGTCGTCGCCGTCGCGTCGGTAGGTGACGCTGGGCCGCTCCTCGGTGGCGTCGGCGCGTGCGATGACGCCGTCGTCTCCGTCGCCTCCGGAACCGACCAGCACCGGTGACGAACGCCGCTCGACGAGCTCCTGAGCATCCGCCTCCCGCACCGGCACGAATCGGACGGAGTCGCCGGGCCGCAGCTGCCCGAGCTTCCAGAGCTCGCCGCTCGCGACGACCGCCGGGCAGACGAAGCCGCCGAGCGACGGCCCGTCCGGTCCGAGGATGATCGGAGTGTCGCCCGTGAAGTCGATCGCGCCGACAGCGTACGGGGTGTCGTGGATGTTCGACGGATGCAGCCCCGCCTCACCGCCGTCGCTGCGCGCCCATTCCGGCTGCGGCCCGATGAGGCGCACGCCGGTGCGGGCCGAGTTGTAGTGGACCTCGTAGTCGGTCGCGTAGAACTCGTCCAGGTCGCGCCGGGTGAAGAATTCGGGTGCGCCGTGCGGACCCTCCGTCACCCCGACCTGCCAGCCGGCGGTGAGGGCCGGCCGGCGTTCGAGTGGTGTCGGTCCCCCGATCGTGCTGAGCCGGGAGCCCGCAGGGAGGGCGGGATGCGGCGCATCGGAGTCGGGCGATCCGAGCCGCAGCACATCGCCGGGTGCGAGTGCACGGCCGGCGTGGCCGCCGAAGCCGCCGAGCGTGAAGGTGGATGCGCTGCCCAGATAGAGAGGAACGTCGATACCGCCGCGCACGGCGAGGTAGGTGCGGAGGCCGGGACCCGGCATCGTCCCCAGCTCCAGCGTGGAGCCGGCCGGGATGGCGATCGGTTCCCAGAGCACGACCGGCTCGCCGTCCAGTGACGCCGGGATCGGCGCGCCGGCCAGCGCGACCAGCGTCGGTGTGCTGAAGCGGAGGCTCGGTCCCGTCGCCGTGATCTCCAGGCCCGGTGCCCCGGCTGGATTGCCCACGGCGAGGTTCGCCTCGGAGAGCGAGACAGCATCCATCGGCCCGCTCGGCGGAACGCCGATCTGCCAGTAGCCCACGCGACCCGGGAGATCCTGCACTGTCGTCATCGCACCCGCCTCGATCACCTCGATGCGCGGATCGGGATCTGCGGTGACGTCGAGCGTGGAAGTGGAGTGCGTGGCCGAGCGAAGCGCCGTGTCTTCGGTCAGGGAGCGCAGGAGCCCGAGGTTGGTGACGACGCCGTCGACCCGGCTCGCCTCCAGGCCTTCGCGCAACAGGTCGAGAGCATCCTCGCGGGTCTCGCCGGTGGCGATGACCTTGGCGAGCATCGGGTCGTAATAGGGCGATACTTCGAGCCCGGTCTCGATCCAGCCGTCGACGCGCACACCGGCGAGAGCTGGCGCTCCAGTGCCGGGGAAGACCGCCTGCGTGACGAGCCCCGAGCTCGGAAGGCCGTGGTTCGAGGGATCCTCGGCGTAGACGCGGGCCTCGAACGCCGAACCCGACGCCTCGAACGTCGTTGTGAAGAGATCGGAATCCAGTCCGTCGGTGCCGTCACGCGCGAGCCGCAGCATGAGTTCGACGAGATCGACGCCGTACGCCTCCTCCGTCACGGGATGCTCGACCTGCAGGCGCGTATTGACCTCGAGGAACGACGCCTCCTCGCGGATCGGGTCGTAGACGAACTCCACCGTGCCCGCCGAGCGGTAGTTCACGGATGCGGCGAGCGCACGCGCAGACTCGTGCAGCTGCTGACGCACGGCGTCCGGAAGTGCCGGCGCCGGCGCCTCCTCGATGACCTTCTGGTTGCGGCGCTGCAGCGAGCAGTCGCGGTCGCCGATGATGGCGACACGGCCGTCGCCCGCACCGAACAGCTGCACTTCCACGTGCCGCGCCGGGCGCACCAGACGCTCGAGGAAGACGCCGTTCGAGCCGAAGTTCTTCTCGCCGAGCCGCGCGACCCGTTCGAACGCTTCCCGCACCTCGCCCAAAGTGGCGCATGCCTGCATCCCAATGCCGCCACCCCCGCCGGTCGCCTTGAGCATGACGGGCAGGCCGATGCGGTCGGCCGCCGCGACCGCCTGCTCGGCGTCGGCGAGCAGGCCCGTACCGGCCAGCATCGGCACCCCGGCGAGCGCAGCCAGCTCCCGGGCGGTGTGCTTCTCACCGAAAGCGGCGATCTGGTCGGGGGTCGGTCCGATGAACGCGATACCCGATTCCTCGACGCGGCGCGCGAAGTCGAGGTTCTCCGAAAGGAAGCCGTAGCCGGGATGGATGGCCCCCACGTCCAGCCGCAGGCACGCGTCGAGGATCCCGTCGATGTCGAGATAGGAGTCGCGCGCCGGCGCGGGTCCGAGACGGACGGCTTCGTCTGCCTCGCGCACATGGGGCGCCGCACGGTCCGCATCCGAGAAGACGGCGACCGTCCGGAGGCCGAGATCGCGGGCGGTGCGGATGATCCTCCGGGCGATCTCGCCCCGGTTCGCGATCAGGAGGGTGTCGAAGGCGGTCACGCGGCGTCCGTTCCGGTTGTCGGGGCGGTGACGATCATCCGCAGCGGGGTGCAGTTGAAGTCGTTGCAGGGGTTGTTCAGCTGTGGGCAGTTGGAGACGATGACGAGCACATCCCGCTCGGCGCGGATCGCGACGCGCTTGCCGGGTGCGGAGAGGCCGTCGACGATGCCGAGGGCGCCATCCGCCTCCACAGGGACGTTCATGAACCAGTTGAGGTTGGAGACGAGGTCACGCGCACCCAGGCCGTAGCGGGAGGCTTCGGCCAGGAAGTTCTCGCGGCAGCCGTGCTGGTATTCGGTGTGCTGCCCGTAGCGCAGGGTGTTGGACTCCTTGGAGCAGGCGCCGCCGATGGTGTCCTGACGATCGATCTCATTCACGACCACGGTCATCAGCGGACGACCCAGGTTCGACCGAAGGACGGACCCCTCGCGGATGTAGGCGTTGCCCTGCCAGGCGAGCGTATCCGGCACCGAGTACCGCTCGTCGGCGTCTGCCGCGTCGTAGATCAGGCAGTCCGCCGACTGGTTGCCGCCGACATCGACGATCGTCAGCACCTGGCCGGTGCGCACGATTCCCGACCACGGTGCGAGCGGGGCGACCGTGTCGTCCAGGATGATCGTGCCCGCGACGGCGGGACCGGATGGATCGAGCACGGTTCCCTCTGCCAGGGCCGGGACCACAGGCACGGTCGTCTCGATGGTTCGGGCGCCTGAGCGGTCGGTGGTGGTCGTGAGTGTCATAGTCCGCGCGCCTCCGCATAGTCGATCGAGTTCAGGTAGGCACGGTGCAGCTCGGGCGACGCGCTGAACCGCGGGTCGCCTTCACCGGTGGCCGTCCCGCGCCAGGCGTGGACACGGAGCGGTCCGACCACGTAGTCGTCGGAGGGGTCGAGTGGATGCGGAACGTTCGCGATCAGGATCAGCAGCGGGAGCTCCGCCACCAGCTCCACCTGGGTTCCGGCGCCCGCCGAACCGAGGAATGCCAGCGTCCCATCCGCCTCGACGCGCACGCCCTGGAAGAACGAGACGCTCGGCGGCAGGTCGCGCGTCGTCAGGCCGTGCTTCGCTGCGGCCAGCGTGAAGAGCGACCGCCCGGAGGGCGCCGGACCCTGCGGGGCGGCGGACCCGTATTTGTGCGACGCGAACTCGTCCGTCGTGGTGCCGCAGAAGGCGTCGTGGCGGCTCGAGGTGTCAGCCGTGATCGTGGCCAGGATGCGCCCGTCACCCGAGAGCAGCGGGTGGCCGGTGGCGAGATAGGCCTGCCAGGGGATCTTGACGGTGTCGGCCACGTTCAACCGCTCCGAAGTCTCCAGAGCGTTGTAGACGATGACATGAGCGCAGGCGAGCCCGGTCGGGTCGTCGAGCCGGATCCTCGTGCCGCGGTCGAGTACTTTGTGCGTGTACCCGCCCGGGGCCACCGTTTCCGCCCAGGTGAGCGACGCAGGGTCGACGCCGGGCGGAATGTGCGGCGACGAGGATGCCGGCCGGTACGGGCGGTAGTCGGACGTCCGGGCCGACTGGGCACGGGCGTCCGCCTGCGAGGCGCGCACACTGTCCGTCTGGTGGAGTTCTGCGATCGAGGGCATGGTGCGGTTCTTTCCGTAGCGGTGCGAGAGGATCAGGATGCGGTCGCGTCGGCGACGATGGGCACCTCCGCCGTCACCGGCAGGTGACCGAGCTGGATGGCGCCGTCCCGCGCCCGGTTGCGCAGATGCACGATGACGCCGACAGCGAGCGTGGCTCCGATGAAGAGCACAGCGCTCCACTGCAGCCACCAGGTGTTGCCGGTGAGGTCGTAGATCTCGGGGCGGGGCCAGGCGAGGTTGATGATCATGCCGACCTGGTAGACCACGGCGATGACGTTGAGCGGGACTCCCCAGCGGCCGAGCGTGAACGTACGTTTCCCGGTCTCGTCGACCCCCGAGGGCATCCCGGCACCCCGCCTGCGGAGGCGGGTGACGAGCAGAGGGGCCGTCACGCCGAGGTACGCGATGTACAGCATGGCGATGCAGAGGCTGGAGAGCGCGGTGAAGATGGCGCTCTGGCCGAAATTGACGGCGAGCGCCAGCGCCGCGCCGACGCCGACCGCGATACTGGCGGCGATCGGCGTGCCTGTGCGCGGCGACACCGTGGCGAGCGTTCGCCAGAACGGAAGCGAGCGTTCGCGGGCCATCGAGTAGAGCATCCGCGAGCCCGCAGTCTGCACCGCGAGGGTGCAGGCGAACACGGCGACGACCACGGCGATGAGGATGAGGCGGCCGAAAACCGGGCCGAGCCGCTCGGTGAGCACCCACGCGATGCCGCCGGTGGCGAGTTTGCCGTCGGTGAGGCTCGGCGCGGAGACGAGCGTCGCCACGATCAGCAGAGCGCCCCCGAGGCCGGACACGACGACCGCGCGAACAATCGTCTTCGGGATGGTCTTGCGCGGGGCGTGGGTCTCCTCGGCGAGCTCCCCGGCCGAGTCGAATCCGACGAGGACATACGCGGCCATCAGCGACGAGGCCAGCCACGCCCAGATGTACGGGCTGTCGGTGGGCGCCGCGCCCTGGGTCGTGAAGACGACGGATGGGCTGCGCACGGGGAGGAGGAACAGCGTCACGACGACCACGGCGACGCCGATGATCTCGACCAGTACGCCGACGCTCGTCGTGATCGCCATGAGCCGGACACTGATGATGTTCACCAGGGTGGTGATCACCAGGAGGATGAGGCCGAGCACGACAGCGTTCTGTGCGCCCGTCGGCGAGGTCAGCGAGGGATCCGCGCCGGGGCCGCCGACCATCTGGAATCCGTCCCAGATGGACGGGAGCACCGCCTGGACGGCGATGGCCGCCACCGCGACGGTGAGGATCTGCGCGATGATCATGACCCAGCCGGTGAACCAGCCGAAGGTCGTGCCGGCCATCCGACTGGACCACTGGAAGATCGCGCCCGAGATCGGCCAGCTCGCAGCGAGCTGCGCGAAGTTCAGCGCGACGAGGAGCTGGCCGGCGAACACCAGCGGCCACGTCCAGAAGAACGCAGCGCCACCGAAGCCGAAGCCCAGGCCGAAGAGCTGGAAGACGGTGGTGAGGATCGAGACGAACGAGAAGCCGGCGGCGAACGACGCGAACGAGCCGACACCGCGGCGCAGTTCCTGGGCGTAGCCGGAGGGGGGAAGCGGTTGATCGAGAGCACTCATGGGGAAACACCTTCCGCAGGTGGAGCATCCGATACCTGTCAGGTGACAGGTGCATTGATGCAATGCTCGACGCCAGCGATTGCCCCGGGATTACCCCCGTGTTAACTTCACGTTTCGATATCGCCGGCGGCCGTCAGCGCCTGCAAGGAATATAGTTAGTTCACGTACAGCAACTAATTCGTTACGCATGTGAACTCGGAGCATTTCTTTGGCGACCCGCACCGGCATCTTCAACAAAGACCACCCGCACTACCGCTGGGTAGCCCTCAGTAACACCACCCTCGGCATGTTGATGGCGACGGTGAACGCCTCCATCGTGCTCATCTCACTTCCGGCGATCTTCAAAGGGATCGGCCTGAACCCGCTCGAGCCGGGAAACGTGAGCTACCTGCTCTGGATGCTGATGGGCTACATGCTCGTCACGGCAGTGCTCGTCGTCACCTTCGGGCGCCTCGGCGACCAGTACGGCCGCGTGCGCATCTACAACCTCGGCTTCGCGATCTTCACCGTTGCGGCCATCGCGCTCTGGCTCGTTCCCTTCACAGGTGGACCCGGCGCCATGTGGCTCATCGTCTGGCGCTTCGTTCAGGGCGTGGGCGGTGCGATGCTGTTCGCGAACTCGACGGCCATCCTGACCGATGCGTTCCCGGCCAACAAGCGCGGCTTCGCCCTCGGCCTCAACCAGGTCGCCGCCATCGCCGGAAGCTTCATCGGTCTCATCGTCGGCGGCCTCCTCGCGGCCTGGGACTGGAAGGCCGTGTTCTTCGTCAGCGTGCCCATCGGCATCGTCGGCACCATCTGGTCGTACAAGTCGCTGCACGAGGTCGGCACCCGCAACCCGGGCCGCATCGACTGGCTCGGAAACGCCACCTTCGGCATCGGCCTCGTCGCCCTGCTGACCGGCATCACCTACGGCATCCAGCCCTACGGCGACAGTTCCACCGGGTGGGGCAACCCCTGGGTGATCGGGTCGATCGCGGGCGGGATCCTCCTGCTCGTATTCTTCGTCTACCTCGAACTGCGCGTGCCGTCGCCGATGTTCAACATGCGCCTGTTCCGCATCCGCTCGTTCGCCAGCGGAATCTTCGCTGGACTCCTCGCCGCCATCGGTCGAGGCGGCCTCCAGTTCATGCTGATCATCTGGCTGCAGGGCATCTGGTTGCCCCTGCACGGCTTCTCGTACGAGGAGACACCGCTCTGGGCCGGCATCTACCTGCTGCCGGTCACCATCGGATTCCTCATCGCGGGCCCGATTTCCGGCGCACTCTCCGACCGGTTCGGCGCACGCGGGTTCGCAACAGTCGGTCTGCTGCTCGTCGCCGCGACCTTCATCATGCTGCTGCTGATCCCGGTGAACTTCGAGTACTGGGAGTTCGCCGTCATCACCGGTCTGAACGGCATCGGGTCCGGCCTGTTCAGCGCCCCCAACCGCACGTCGATCATGAACAGTGTGCCCGCCTCCGAGCGCGGGTCCGCATCCGGGATGGCCGGCGCCGCCCTGAACGCCGGAAGCTCCCTGTCGATCGGCATCTTCTTCTCGCTCATGATCGCCGGCCTCTCGGCCTCGCTTCCCACGGCGCTGACCAACGGCCTGACGGCTCACGGAGTGCCGGGGCCGGTCGCGACGGCCGTCGGGCAGACTCCGCCTGTCGGCAGCCTGTTCGCAGCCTTCCTCGGCTACAACCCGATCCAGAGCATCCTTCAGCCGACCGGAGTCCTCGACAAGCTGTCGCCGGCGAACGTGCAGGCGCTCACCGGTCACGAGTTCTTCCCTCAACTCATCTCCGGACCCTTCCATGACGGCCTCGTGGTCGTGTTCGTCGCGGCGGCGGTCATGTCCGTGATCGCGGCGATCGCGTCGTTCCTGGGCGGAGCCAAGTATGTTCATGAAGAGAAGCTCGTCGAGCAGAGAGTCGAAGAAGCGAGTGCGAGCAGGGCGTAGGGCAGGGAGGCGGACACGATGACGGACAACAGGAGCCTTCAGAGTGCTGATTCCGCGACGTCCCCGACGGGAGCGACGAGCGACACTCCGGCGTCGCTGAACGCCTTCGTGGAATTCGACCCGGTCGGCGCGACGACGGCTGCGCCGGACGAGACGGACCTCGCACAGGACACCGACGACGACCTCGCCGGACGCCTCGCGCTCGCGATCGGACGCCTCAACAGGCGCATGCGCTCCTCCACCGGCGGCCTGAGCCACGGCCAGCTCTCGGCCCTGTCGAGCATCGTGCGCAAGGGTCCTCTGCGGCCGAGCGAGCTCGCGGCCATCGAGGTCGTCGCAGCTCCCACCATCACCCGCGTCGTGGCCGACCTGGAGGCGCGCGGACTCGTGCAACGACAGCCGGACGCAGATGACCGCCGCTCAGTCTTCGTCGAGGCGACGGATGCGGGGGTCGAGCTGCTCCTGCGCGCCCGTTCGGACCGGGCGCGCACAGTCCTGACGCTGCTCGCCGAGCGCACCCCTGACGAGGTGGAGAGCATCCGTGCCGCCCTCGCCGCCCTCGAGGCTGCGGCGAACATCGACCCCACCGACCCCTGAGCGGCCTGCCGGCGCACTACTCGGCGGTCGGTGGATGCGGACATAAGTGGATGCGGGCAACCCGTTGGGCGGCGACTGGCATGTAGGCGGTCGGGGGCTCGACGACGAACCCGGACACACGAATGCCCCTCCGGTGAGGAAGGGGCATTCGCGCCGGCCACACGCACACGTGGCGTCCGGGGGATGAGGCGGCGGGCCGCCCATCCGGTCTACGGGGTGACGGGGAGCAACGGGCGGGCGCCGGGGCGCACCGCGAGCAGGTCGGGCAGGGCGGACGGGCCCATCCCCCGGTCGTGCAGCAGACAGGCCACGCTCCGGTGCGGCTCCTCCGCCTCGAACCGTGTCGGCCCGAGGATGGGCTCCACGGCACGGCAGGCGTCGAACGCGAACGGACAGCGCGGGTTGAACCGGCATCCGTGGGGCAGGTGCAGCAGGTCGGGCGGGGATCCGGGGATGCCCGCGAGTTCCCGACGCTCACCGTGGAGCGGAGGGAACGAGTGCAGCAGCCCGGCCGTGTACGGATGCCGTGGCTGGCGGTACACCTCTTCTGCGGTCGCATCCTCGACGATGTTCCCCGCGTACATGATCGCAATGCGGTCCGCCATCTCGAGCAGCAGGGACACGTCGTGGGTGATGAAGATCACCGAGAAGCCGAGCTGGTCCTTCAGGTCGATGATCTCTTCGACGATCTGACGCTGCATGACGACGTCGAGGGCGGTCGTCGGCTCGTCCATGATGACCACTTCGGGCTCCAGGGCGAGCGCCATCGCGATCATGATGCGCTGGCGCATCCCGCCCGAGAGCTGGTGCGGGAAGCTGTCCAGGCGGTCGGGCGCGATGCCGACCAGCTTGAGGAGTTCGACGGCCCGTTTGCGCATCAGGTGCGCCGGCATCTTCTCGTGGGCTGCGATGCCGTCCATCAACTGCCGGCCGATCCGGTGCACCGGGTTGAGTGAGTTCATCGACCCCTGGAACACGATCGCCGTGTCCTGCCAGCGGCGGTTGCGCAGTCCCTTCTCCGACATGCGGAGCAGGTTGTACGAGTGGCCATCGCGGGAGCTCGTGAAGACGGCCTCTCCGCCGGTGATCACCCCGGGCGGCGGCAGCAGGCGGGTCGCGGCGTAGGCGAGCGTCGACTTTCCGCATCCACTCTCTCCGGCGAGCCCCAGGATCTCTCCCGCGTTGAGTGTGAGGCTCACGTTGGAGAGGGCGTGCACCGCGTTCTCGTCGTAGCCGTAGTCGACGGACAGGTTGCTGATCTCGAGTACCGGTTTCTTCGTCGCCGGCCGGCTGGCCGGTGCGACGCGCTCTGCGATCGTCATGCGTTCACGCCTTCCTTGGTCGTGCGGCTCGCTGCCGGGATCGTGCGGCTCGCGGCCGGCTCGCCTTCGCGATACACCGGGGTGAAGCCGATCCGGGCACGGATCTTCTTCTTGCGCAGAACCCCCGCGTTGGCCGCCGTGCTGCGCAGGCGCGGGTTCACGAACTCGTCGATCCCGAAGTTGATCAGAGTGAGCGAGGTGCCGACCGCTGCGATGCAGAGTCCGGCGGGGACGAACCACCACCATGCGCCGAGGACCAGCGCCTGGCTGGACTGCGCCCAGAACAGCACGGTCCCCCAGTTCCAGGTCGAGATGCTGGTCACGCCGATGAACGCGAGGGTCACCTCGGAGAGGATGGCGAAGATCACGGTTCCGATGAACCCCGACGCGATGATGGCGGTGAGGTTGGGCATGATCTCGAAGAAGATGATGCGCCAGAGCGGCTCACCGTTCGCGCGCGCCGCCTCGACGAAGTCGCGCTTGCGCAGCGAAAGCGTCTGGGCTCTCAGGATGCGCGACCCCCACGCCCAGCCGGTGAGCGCGATCACGAGGGCGATGGTCACCCCGCCGGCCGAGGGCAGCAGCCCCGCGATGATGATGATGAGCGGCAGGGCCGGGATCACGAGGAACACGTTCGAGACGAGCGAGAGCACCTCGTCGCTCGTGCCGCCCAGGAATCCGGCGGTCACACCGACGATCACCGAGATGATCGTGGCGAGGAAGCCCGCGAGGAAGCCGACGACCATGACGCCTCTGGTCCCCACGAGCAGTTGCGAATAGATGTCCTGGCCGGTGATCGTCGTGCCGAGCCAGTGCTCCGGGCTCGGCGGCTGCAGCGAATCCGGACTGGTCGCGCTCGGATCGTACGGCGCGATGTACGGGCCGATGATCGCGATCAGCGTGAAGAATCCGAGGATGCACAGCCCGATGACCGCTTTGCGGTTGCGGAAGATGCCGAGTGTCGAACGGCGGCGGCGCGGTGCGAGCACCGGGGTCGAGTCGACGGTGATGCCTGCGACGACACCCGAATCAGCTTGTACGGACATGGGTCAGCCCTCCGCTCTGGTGCGTGGATCGAGGAACGTGTATGCGACGTCGGCGAGCATGTTGGCCACGAGCACCGAGATGGTGACGACGAGGAACACTCCCTGCATGAGCGGGTAGTCCTTCGACCCGATCGCCTGGAACAGCACGTAGCCGACACCGGGGTAGGAGAAGACCATCTCGGCGACCAGCGTGCCGCCGACGATGAAGCCGAGGGACAGCGCGAAGCCCGACACACTCGGCAGCACTGCATTGCGTGCCGCGTAGCCGAGCATGACCTTGCGCTCGGGCAGGCCCTTCGCCTGCGAGACGGTCACGTAGTCTTCGCTCGAGACGGTCACCATCATGTTGCGCATGCTGAGGATCCAGCCCGAGATGGAGCTCGCGATGATCGTGAGCGCGGGCAGGATGCCGTGGTAGATGGCGCCGCTGATGAAGTCCCACGACCATCCGGGGACCGTCGCCGGGTCGTACCCGCCGGAGGCCGGGAACCAGCCGAGGTTGACCGCGAAGATCGAGATCGCGATGAGTCCGAGCCAGAAGTAGGGGATGGACGAGAAGAAGCTCGTGACCGGGAGGATGTTGTCCGCCCAGGTCCCGCGGCGCCAGCCGAGGCCGACGCCGGCGAGGGTGCCGAGTGCGAATCCGATCACCGTCGAGATGCCGACGAGGGCGAGGGTCCACGGCAGCGACTGGAGCAGGATCTCGCTCACCGGGGTGGGGAAGTAGGTGAACGAGATCCCGAGGTCGCCTTTGAACAGGTTCTGCCAGTAGGTGACGTAGTCCTGCCACACGGTGGTGTGCTTGTTGAGGCCGAACAGAACGTAGAGGGAGGCGACGGCGTCGGTGCTCAGGCGTCCCTGGAACTTGTTGATGAGCGACTGGACCGGGTCACCGGGCAGCAGGCGCGGGATGAAGAAGTTCAGCGTGATGGCCGCCCACGCGGTGAAGAGGTAGAAGGCGACACGACGGAGGAAGAATTTCATGCGTGCACCCCGAATGCAGCTTCGCGTTCGGCGGTCGCGTCGTCGGCGTACAGCCAGCATGAGGCCTGGTGCTCGTCGGTCACCTGGAAAACGGGCGGCGCCTCGGTGCGGCAGCGCTCCATGGCGAACGGGCAGCGCGGGTTGAACCGGCAGCCCGCAGGCGGTGTGATCAGGCTCGGGGGCTCGCCCTGAGCTTTGGTCTCGGAGCGCGTCGACAGCACGTCGGGGTCGGGAGCGGATGCGATGAGCAGCTGCGTATACGGGTGCGCCGGACGCTGGGTCACCTCTTCGCTCGGTCCCCGTTCGACGACCTGGCCCGCGTACATGACCATCGTCTGGTCGGCGAAGTAGCGGGCGGATGCGATGTCGTGCGTGATGTAGAGGATCGCGAGGTTGAGGCGCTCCTTCAGGTCGCGCAGCAGGTTGAGCACCCCGATGCGGATGGACACGTCGAGCATCGAGACGGGCTCGTCGGCGAGCAGCACCTTCGGGTTCGCACCGAGTGCGCGTGCGATGGCGACGCGCTGGCGCTGGCCGCCCGACAGCTCGTGCGGGAACTTGCCGAGGTAGCGCTCCGACGGGGTCAGGTCGACCTGGCCGAGGAGCTTGCTGAGCAGCTCTTCGCGCTCCGCCTTCGAAGCACGCGGGTGATGGATGCGAACCGAGCGTGTCAGCACGTAGCGGATCTTGTGGATGGGGTTCAGCGACGCGAACGGATCCTGCAGGATCATCTGCACGTTGCGGCAGTACTGCCGGAACGCGCGTCCCGAGTGGGCGTTCACCGGCTCGCCGTTGAGGAGGATGGTGCCGCCCGTGTGGGTCAGCAGCTGGGCGATCAGTCGTGAGACCGTCGACTTGCCGCTCCCCGATTCGCCGACGAGGGCGACGACCTGGCCCCGGTACAGCTTCATGTCGACGCCTTCGACTGCATGGACGACCTTCTTACCCGGTCCGCGGACCGGAAAATGCTTGGTGAGGTTCACCGTCTCGAGAACGGGGATCTGCGTCGTCGCAGCCCTCGCATCCCGCACCTCATCGTGCGTGCTCATAGCACTCCCTGCTTGTGTGTGGACCAGAAACCGAAGGGCGGGTGGGCCCGGCGCCATGCCGGACCCACCCGCGGCTGTCCTACTTTCCGGACACCGGCTTCAGGTGCATGACAACCTGCGAGAGGCTGGGCTGCGTCGGCTGGGGCACCGCATACGGGTCCTTCGCCGTCGGGAAACCGGTCCAGTACTTCGTGCTGAACTCGGCACCGATCGGACCTGCCGCCATCGGGATGACCGGGACCTGTTCGACCATGATCTTCTCGAGGGTGTACATGTCCTGCTTGCGCTGGTCCTCATCCGTCGTCGTGGCGTAGTCGGCGAGGGCCTTCGTGGCTTCGTCGCTCTTGAAGCGGCCGAAGTTCCACGAGGCAGCCTGGCCCAGCGGCTTCAGCTGGGTGCCGTCCATGGTGTCGGAGTAGATGTCCCACGGCGTCGCGCCCGTGTTCGTCCAGTGCAGGGTGGCCTGGAAGTCACCGGAGGCGACCGCCGAGGTCCAGGCGTCGACCGTCGGGGTCTCGACCGTGGCCTTCACGCCGATCTTGGACAGGTTGTCCGCCATGATCTGCAGCGAAGCGAGGTAGTCCGACCATCCGGCGGGGTCCTGGAACGTGACCGTGACGGGCTTGCCCGACGGGTCGATCAGGTTCGAGCCCTGGTAGGTGTAGCCCGCATCCGTGAGCACCTTCTTGGCGCCGTCGATGTCGACGGTGGCCTTCTTGCCCTTGTAATCCGGAGCCGTGAACGCGTCACCTGCAGGTGACGGGAGACCCGTGACCGTGTCGACGAGGCCCTTGAAGCCGGAGTAGCCCTGGACGTGAACGGCGTTGCGGTCGATCACCATGTTGGCGGCCTGTCGCATCGCCACGTTGTCGAACGGGGCTTTGGCGGTGTTCAGGAAGAGAGCGTCGATTCCCAGACCGGTCGGCAGGTACGCGTTGTTGGTCGGGCTCTTCTTGACGTACGTGTTGTCGATGTCCGGGATGAACACGTAGCTCCACTGCGACTGTCCGCTGAGGAGCGCCGCGGTCTGCGCGTTGTTGTCGGTGTACGACGTGAACTGGATCGACGGGACCGGAGGCTTGCCACCCCAGTACGTGTTGTTGGGCGAGAAGGTGATGACTTGCTGGGTCCAGCTCTTCAGCGCGTACGGACCGGTGCCGACGGGCTTCTGGTTGGTGTCCTTCGTCGGGTCGGAGATCTTCGACCAGATGTGCTCCGGAACGATGTACTTCTGGAGGACCTTCGTCTGGTTGAGGAACTGGGAGGTCGTGAACTTGATGGTCGCCGTCTTGTCGCTCGAATCAGCCGACTCGATCGGCAGCGCGTCGGTGTTGAACGCCGGCGTGCTCTTCAGCAGGTTGAACGTGTAGGCGATGTCGGCGGCGGTGAAGTCCTTGCCATCCGACCACTTGACGCCTTCGCGCGGCGTGACCGTGAGCTCGGTGAAGTCCGAATTCCACTTCCACTCCTTGGCGAGCCACGGGGTCGGGTCCTTGGCGGGGAGAGTGGGGTTCCACTGCGCCAGGGGTTCGTAGATCAGGTAGGTGTATCCGAGGATCGCCGCGGACGACGTCGTCACGAACGGGTTCGAGTTGTTGGACTGCGGGCCGTCGGGCATGCCGATGGTCAGCGGGTGGAGGTTGCCCCCACCGCTGTTGTTGCTTCCAGCACAGCCCGTCAGTACCAGCCCGACCGCGAGCGCGGTCGCCGCCAGGCCAATCATTCTGCGTTTCACTACAGTGCCTCCTTGCATTGATGGGAAAGGGAGGGCGCGTTGGGCGCCATCCCGTGACGGGCGCCTAGGCGTCCGGTGGTGCAGCGTGACCCGTCGGCGGGGACATGTCGACGGTGACTCCGTCGGACAGGTCACGACTTGATGCGCCGGTTCGCACGGTGTACGGACCGGTGGCGAAATCCCAGGAGTGCGCCTGGACGTTCCAGATCTCGAAGGCTCGGCGCGGCACGGCGATGCGGACACCTGCGCTGTGGCCGGGCTCGAGGTCTGCGATGGTGAAGCCGGCCAGCCAGCGGACGGGCCGGTCGACCGGAGACGTGACGTCTTCGAGGTAGAGCTGTGGGATGGCGCGTCCGGGGCGCGATCCGGTGTTGGTGACAGGCACGGTCACGATGAGTTCGTCGCCGTCCCAGCCTTCGATCGTCTCGGGGCCGGACGAGAAGGTCGTATAACCGAGACCGAAACCGAAGGGCCGCGCCGGGGTCCGGTCGAGCCGATCCCAGCCGCGGTGGCCGACGTCGATGCCTTCCGTGTATTCGATGACGCCGTCGACCGGGAGGGCATGCGGCACCGGGACGTCGGCCTCGGATGCGGGGAGCGTCCAGGGCAGGCGGCCGCCGGGTTCGATCGTGCCGAGGAGCGCATCCGCCAGCCCGTTTCCGGCCTCCTGGCCGGGAAGCCACCACCAGAGCACCGCGGCGACCTCGTCGAGCCACGGCAGGATGAGCGGGCCGCCGGCGTTGACGACGACGACGGTGCGCGGGTTGGCCTCCGCCACGCGGCGCACCAGCTCGTTCTGCCGGCCGGGCAGTTGCAGGTCGGGCCGGTCCCAGCCTTCGGACTCCGTCTCCTCGTTCGTCCCGATGATCACGACGGCCACGTCGGCGAGTCGGGCGGCCTCGACGGCCTCCGCGATCTCGCCATCGACGTCGGGGTCGTTCGGCTCGTGCCGGAGCTCGAAACGGACGAACGTCCCGTAACCGGCGGCGTCGACGACCTGGACTTCGGCGTGGATTTCGACGGTGACCGGACCGCTCACCTCGTCGACGGCGAACCGGCGACTCGGGCCGTCCGGGTGGTTCGCAGAAGAATCGAGGATGACGTCGTGGCCGACGATCGTGGTGGACCGCGAGACGAGTTCTTCGCCGAACCAGACGCGGTGCGCTCCGGAGAGGCCGACCTCCAGGCGGTGGACACCCGGGGTGGAGAGGCGGACGGATGCGCGGATGCGCGCCTTGCGCGCGTCGAGAGGAACGTGGCGGTTCCAGCTCTCCCGGGCCTCGACGATTGTCGCGGCGCCCAGGGGGTCGCCGCCGGCGTCGAGCAGCGTGAGCTCGTAGCCGGCGGTGCCGTCCGGGGCGCTGACCAGTCCGCGCCCGATCGGGTGGGCGTGCCTGCGGCCGGTGCCGCCACGGTGGACTGTGACGACGGCGTTCGGAAGGGCGGCACGGATGGCGTCCTCAGCGGTCGAGAGGTACGGCGCGTCGACGAACGCGCTTCCGCCGCCCTGCACGAACGGCTCGACGGCGTTCGGACCGATGAGCGCGACGGTGGCGACAGCGCCCGGGTCGAGCGGGAGGAACGAATCCTCGTTGCGGAGGAGGACGATCGAGCGGGCGACGGCCTCGCGCAGCAGCGCACGGGTCTCGGGCGCGAACGGCAGGTCCGGGTCGACGAGGGGCGTCGGCTCGTCCCCGATCGCGCCGACACGCTCGCCCAGTCGGAGGATGCGCCGCACCTTGTCGTCGATGACGCTCTCGGGGACGTCGCCTGCGCGAACCGCCGCGGCGAGCTTCTCCTCCCACGGGCCGCCCGGGCCGGGCATCACGAGGTCGAGGCCACCGACCGCCGACTCGACTGTCGTGTTGGTGGCGAGCCAGTCGCTGACCACGACGCCGTCGAAGCCCCACTCGCCTTTGAGAACGTCGTTGAGGAGCCGGCCGTGTTCGGTGGACGGCGCCGTCTGGACTCCGTCGTCGACCTGATTGTATGCGGCCATGACCGACCACACGCCGGCGTTCCGCACGGCGTGCTCGAACGGAGCCAGGTACACCTCGCGCATGGTCCGCTCGTCGATGCGTGCGACATAGGTCGTGCGGTCGGTCTCGGATTCGTTGCCTGCGAAATGCTTGACGCTCATCCCGACACCGCGGTCCTGGGCGGCGGCGATGAAGCTCGAGCCGACTCGGCTGGTCAGGTACGGGTCTTCGGAATAGCACTCGAAGTGCCGGCCGCCGACCGGGGTGCGCTGGAGGTTCACGACCGGGGCGAGCACCACATCCGTCCCCTTGCGCTTCGCCTCGTCCGCGACGAGGGAACCGAGGCGAGCCACGAGGTCGAGGTCCCAGGAGGCGGCGACGGCGGACGGGCTGGGGAGCTGTGCGGACGGGGTCGGATCGTCGTCGACGCCGCGGACTCCGATGGGTCCGTCGGAGACGACCAGCGGGCGGAGGCCGGCTTCGGGGAAGGTGTGGAGCGTCCATGCGGTGGCGCCGGTGAGGAGCCGGACCTTGAGCTCGAGCGGGACGGTCGAAAGATCGATCGAGTCGGTGATCCACGGGGTGCCGAGACCGGTACCGGGGGACGTCTGCATGTCTATACTCCAGAGGGCGGCTCGTCGTTGATCCGCGTTCCTGCGGCTCATCGTTGATCCGCTGGAGCCACTGTAGACCAAACTTACTGACTTGTTTGTAAGTAAATTGGATTACAATTCGATAACGTCGTCGAAGACCCTGCCGGAGGAAAGAGAATGGCCCCAACGCTTCACGGATCCACGTATCCCGTGGCCGCGGCAGACAAGGTCGTCAAGCCGCAGGCGCGCACGGCTGCGAAGCGCGAGCGCATCCTCGACGCGGCCATGGCGGTCTTCGCCGCGCGCGGGTTCAACAACGGTTCGCTCATCGAGATCGCCGAACAGGCCGGGATGACGCACGCGGGCGTACTGCACCATTTCGGCTCGAAAGACCAGCTGCTCATCGCCGTGCTCGACCACCGCGACCAGGTCGACGTCGTCCACCTCGAAGGCCAGCATCCGCCGGTCGGCAAAGACCTGCTCGACCACCTCGTCCGGACCACCGAGATCAACGCGACCCGGGCCGGGATCGTGCAGACCTACGCCGTGCTCTCGGCCGAGTCCGTGACCGAAGATCACCCCGCGCAGGAGTATTTCCGCGATCGCTTCACCGGCCTCCGCGGGATGGTCGCCGAGGCGTTCCGGGAGACCGCGCCGGCCGACGTCGAGGAGGCGCGCCTCTGGCAGGCGGCCTCTGCACTCATCGGCGCGATGGACGGCCTCCAGGTGCAGTGGCTCCTCGAGCCGGGCGCGGTCGAGATGCCTGCGGCGGTCGCGGCCGTCATCGACGGCCTCATCCAGTGGCTGAACGGGCCGACCGAAGGCCGCTGACCGGCGTGCTCGCGGCGAGCTGTCGCGAGTTGGCCCACCGTGTCGTTCTGGCCCCGTGATAGCGACACACTGGGCCGGGTGAGCTCCGTCTGAGGCGGGCGGCGTGGGATGCGAAAGGCCCCCTCCCGAGGACGGGAAGGGGCCGGTCGCGCGTTGCGTTAGACGTTCGCGGCCAGGTCGGTGATCACCTGGTCGCCCGGGATGGCGTCGGCGAACTCCGCCTCGATCTCGGCGCGGCCGAGCAGCTCGTCCATGCGACGGCGACGCTGCTTCGGGATGAGCGTGACGACCGTGCCCTGCTTGCCGGCGCGGCCCGTACGGCCCGAGCGGTGCAGGTAGGTCTTGTACTCGTCGGGAGCGTCGGCCTGGATGACCAGGTCGATGTCGTCGACGTGGATGCCGCGGGCTGCCACATCCGTCGCCACCAGCACGTTGACCCGGCCGCTCGTGAGCTGTGCGAGGTTGCGCGTACGGCGGGACTGGTTGAGGTCGCCGTGGAGGCTGACCGCCGGGATGCCGGCGTCGTCGAGCTGGTCGGCGAGCTGTTCCGCGAAGGCGCGGGTGCGGGCGAAGACGAGGGTCTTGCCCTCGCGGTCGGCGAGCTGCTCGATGATCCGGCCCTTGTCACGGTGCTCGATGACGAGCACGCGGTGGTCGATCGTGGACGACGCCTGGTCTTCACCGGCGACCTCGTGCACTGACGGCTCCGGCAGGAACTCGTTGACGAGCTGGGCGACGCCCTTGTCGAGCGTGGCCGAGAAGAGCAGCTTCTGCCCGCCTTCGGACGTCTCGCGCAGGATGCGCTGCACGGGCTCGAGGAAGCCCAGGTCGCACATGTGGTCGGCCTCGTCGAGCACCGTGATGGTGACTTCACTGAGGTCGAGTCGGCCCTGTTCGATCAGGTCTTCGATGCGTCCGGGCGTGCCGATGACGATGTCGACACCGCGCTGGAGGGCGCCGACCTGACGGCCCTGGGGAACGCCGCCGTAGATCTGCGTCGTGAAGAGGCCGACACTGCGTGCGATGGGCTGCACGGTCCGGTCGATCTGCAGCGCCAGCTCACGGGTCGGAGCCAGGATGAGGGCGCGCGGCTTGCGGCCCATCTGACGCTTCTTGCCGCCGCCGTTCTCCATGAGCTTCTCGACGAGAGGAGCACCGAAAGCGATGGTCTTTCCGGAGCCGGTGCGGCCGCGGCCGAGCACGTCCTTGCCTGCGATGACATCGGGGATGGTCGCGGCCTGGATCGGGAAGGGCGATGCGGCACCGAGCTCGATGAGGGCGTTGACGATGTTGCCGCCGAGGCCCAGATCGGCGAAGGTCACGCCTTCGACGTCGACAGCCTGGATGGCATCGGCTTCGAGCCGCTCGAGCACGACGTCGTCGGCCGGGGTGAAGTGAGCCTTCTCATCACGGGTGAGGGTAGAACTTCGAGTCGCCGCCTTCGTGGCGCGGACGGTCATTGCCGAAGTCGCGGCGCGGGGCACGGTCGTTGTAGGCGGGGCGCTCACTGCGCTGCGGGCGGTCACCGTAAGCGGGACGCTCGGTGCGCTGCGGGCGGTCACCATAAGCCGGACGCTCGGCACGCGGAGCGCGGTCACCGTAAGCGGGACGCTCGGCGCGCTGCGGACGGTCACCATAAGCAGGGCGCTCACTGCGCTGCGGACGGTCACCATACGCGGAACGCTCCGTACGCTGCGGGCGGTCACCATAAGCCGGACGCTCTGTGCGCGGGGCGCGGTCGCCATACGCAGGACGCTCACTGCGCTGCGGGCGGTCACCATACGCAGGACGCTCACTGCGCTGCGGGCGGTCACCATACGCAGGACGCTCACTGCGCTGCGGGCGGTCACCATAAGTCGGACGCTCGGAACGAGCGGGGCGATCACCATAAGCAGGACGCTCACTCCGCTGCGGGCGATCGCCGTAAGCCGGACGCTCACTGCGCTGCGGGCGCTCACCATAAGCAGGACGCTCACTCCGCTGCGGACGATCGCCATAAGCGGGACGCTCGGTCCGCGCACCGCGCGGCTCCCAGCTGGAGCCCTTGGCGCGCGGCTCCCAGTTGGGGCGCTCGCTGCGACCGGCCGACGGACGGCCTTCTGCGCGAGCTGCGCGCTCGTCTGCGTTCCAGCGCTGCTTCTTGGGGGCTGCGCCCTCTTCGGCGGGACGGTAGCCACGGTGTCCGGGGCTGCGGCTGCCCGACTTGGGTCCGCCCTTGCGAGCGCTGTCGCGGGGTTCGAAAGTTTTGCCGTGCGGCTTCTTGAAGTTGGCCATAGGTATTTTCCTGGGTTGTCTTGAGTGCATGACTGAACGCACGACGATTCGTCGTGGTCATAAGAAACCCGGGCAAGTCTTTGGCCGGGACCGTTCACATACAGTGATCATTCGCCCGCCGTTTGGCGGTGAAACCGGCCCACCTGACTTACAAACCCATCCGCGTACAACACGCGGTGTCAAGAGCCGACCTTCCTACGTTACCGGATGCTGCCTGTGAAGTCACGGAGACTTCCGGGAATCCCGCCTCCACTCCAGCGCGATGACCCCGGCGACGATGACGAGAAGCGCGAGCAGCTGCCACGCCGCAGGCGCCACGAGACCCAGAAGGATGCTCGCTGCGGCGAGCGCCGCCCCCGCGTATCGCAGCGCGGCCGGACCGAGCGCGAGCTCCTGGCGGTAGCGCGCATCCCCGACCAGGTACAGCGCGACGCCCGCTCCGAGCAGGATCACTCCGGCAGCGGGTGCGACAGCGAAGACGTCGCCGATGGTGAGCTTCACCCCGGCCGCGAACAGCACGAGGCCGAAGATCATCACGTAGTGGTCGAGTGCGAAAGCGGTGAGCGCGAGGTACGCGCGCTGCTGCGTGGGAGCACCCGTCATGCTGCGGCCGGCGCGCTCGTCGTCTCCGGTGAAGTAGCACCACCAGAGCGCAGCGACGACCCCGACGCAGAGCACTGTCCCCACAAGGATGGCGAGGTCGAACGGGTGGCCGCCCGCGCCGACGCCGACCGAGACGATGGACTCGCCGAACGCGATGATCATCAACAGGCCGTGCCGCTCGACGAAATGCGATGCGCCGATGTCGAAGCCGACCGGGCCGCTGGTGAACGACGTCGAGACCAGCACCGCGATCGCGAGCGCGAAGAGGATCCAGTCGGCCGGGCCCGTGACGAAGCCCGCGACGATGAGGAGCACCGCCCCGCCGGCGTTGAACGGGATCACCCGCAGCATCGAGCGAGCGGACCCGGGAGCCCCGAACGCGGCGAAGAGACCGAAATGGATGAGGACGATCGCGAGGTACGCGAAACCGAACAGGATCCCGGTGGCGTCGAACGCATCCGGAATCGCGACCGCGAGCAGCAGGAACGCGACCATCGCACCGACCAGCCCGATGCGCAGGCCGGCACCTTCACCGGACTGGTTGGTCAGCCAGGCGAACGCGTCGTACATCCACCACACGACGGCCATCGTCAGCGCAGCCTGCGCGACGCCGGCGCCGGTCGGATGCGCGACCACGATCTCGGTGACCTGCGTGATCGTGAACACGAAGACCAGGTCGAAGAGCAGTTCCACCGACGAGACACGTTCGGTGGCGCGGGCGAGGCGTTGGGCCATGAAGCGAGCGTAGCCGCGAGCTTGTTATCGTGGTCGGGTGACTGTGACCATCGCGATCGAGCCGCCGCGCGACCCGGAGATCGAGGAGCTGCTGCGCCTCGGCGACGAATTCGCCTTCTCGCTGTATCCCGCGGAGAGCTGCTACCTGCTCGATGTGAGCGAACTCGAGCGGCCCGGCGTCACGGTCTTCGTCGGCCGCGATTCCGCCGGTCGCGCACTCGGTATGGCCGCCCTCGTCGAAAGGGCCGATGGCACCGCAGAACTGAAGCGGATGTTCGTGCACGAGGATGCGCGCGGTCAGGGTCTCGCATCCGCCCTCATGGACCGGCTCGAAGGGGCCGCCGCCGCCGCAGGCGTCCAGGCGATCCAGCTGGAGACGGGTCCGCTGCAGCACGCGGCCATCGCGCTGTACGAGAATCGCGGGTACACGCGCATCCCCAACTTCGGACCGTACGTCGGCGACGACTTCAGCGTCTGCTACGCGAAGCCGATCGTCGCGCCCTCCCCCGCCGCTTCCGTCCCCGCGCACTAGTTCCGCCCCGCCGCACTCGTACGACCGAGTGCGCTCAGACCGAACACGTGCGGCGAGCGCACGACCGAGTGCGCTCAGACCGAACACGTGCGGCGAGCGCATCGCGCACGCCCGTCCGGGATACCAGACTTAGACGGGCAGACCGCGGATGCGCCGCGACAGCTCCGCCGCAGCCTCGGTGATCTGCGCGGCCAGGCCGGCCCACTCGTCGTGCGGGATGTTCTCCCGCGGAAACGTGATCGCTATACCGGCCGCCGGCCATCCGGCATGGTCGCGCACCGAGACCGCCACCGACGCGAATCCCGGCGTCACCTCGCCATCCTCTGTGGCGTATCCATCCGCCCGGACCCGCTCGAGGATGCGTTTCAGCGCGCCGTACGTGTGGGGCTCGCCGCCGACCCGGTCGACGAATGCCGCCGCATCCGGGTACAGCGCACGCACCTGACCGGCCGGCAGGGTCGCGAGCAGCGCCCGCCCGCTCGCCGTGAGGTGACTGGGCAGCCGCACGCCGACATCCGTCACCAGCCGTGGACGCCGCGGGGCGCGCTCCTCCACGATGTAGACGACATCGCGCCCGTGGAGCACAGCGAGATGCCCGGACTCGCCGATGCGGTCGACCAGCCCGGCGAGGATCGGACGGCCGAGCCGGCTGAGCGGTTCCTGCCGTGAGAACGCCGAACTCAGCTCGTACGATCGCACGCCGAGCCCGTACCGACGCGCCTCCGGAAGGTGCAGCACGAAGCCGTGATCGACAAGCACTGCGAGCAGGTGGTACACGGTCGACCGGGGGAGATCGAGGGATGCGGCGATCGTGGCGGCCGGCACCGGCCCGCGCTGCGCTGCGAGAAAACTGAGCACCTGCAGCGTGTTCTCCGCCGCGGGGACCTTCGAGCTTGCGGCCACGCCGACCTCCTGTCTGGAATGCAAGACACCGAGCAGTGTAACCGCATTGTGAGCGCGACAGCCGTGGTGTGGGATCGGAACATGACCACCATCACGTCCGTGGACCGCGTCTTCGTCGGAGCCGGCCCCCTCACCATCGCGGATGTCGTCGCCGTCGCCCGCCACGATGCGCACGTCGAACTCGACCCCGCCGCCCTCGACGCCGTCGAGGCGTCCCGCGCCATCATCGAAGCCCTCGCCGACGACACCGAGCCCCACTACGGCATCTCCACCGGCTTCGGCGCGCTCGCCACCACGTTCATCCCCTCCGACCGCCGCGCCCAGCTGCAGGCGAGCCTTGTCCGCTCACACGCGGCAGGTTCCGGCGCCGAGGTCGAGCGCGAGGTCGTCCGCGCCCTCATGCTGCTGCGCCTCTCCACCCTCATGACCGGCCGCACCGGCGCGCGCCGCACCACGGTCGAGACGTACGCCGCACTCCTCAACGCCGACATCACACCGGTCGTGCGCGAGTACGGCTCGCTCGGCTGCTCGGGCGACCTCGCCCCGCTCGCCCATTGCGCGCTCGCTGCGATGGGCGAAGGCCAGGTGCGCGTCGCCGGGGATCTCGTCGACGCGTCCGACGCGCTCGCTGCTGCGGGCATCCGCCCGCTCCGTCTCGCCGAGAAGGAGGGCCTCGCCCTCATCAACGGCACCGACGGGATGCTGGGGATGCTCGCCCTCGCCACCCACGACCTCGCCGCCCTGCTGACCACAGCCGACATCGCAGCTGCGATGAGCGTCGAGGCGCTCATGGGTACGGATGCGGTCTTCGCCGACGACCTGCAGCGGCTCCGGCCCCAGCAGGGTCAGGCCCTTGCCGCCGCCAACCTGCGCGCCGTGCTTGCGGGCTCGCCCATCGTCGCCAGCCACAAGGGACCCGAGTGCACCCGCGTGCAGGACGCCTACTCCCTCCGCTGCTCACCGCAGGTGCACGGCGCGGCACGTGACACCCTCGGCCACGCCGAGCTGGTCGCCGGGCGTGAGCTCGCGTCCGCCGTCGACAACCCTGTACTGACACTCGACGGCCGCGTCGAGTCGAACGGCAACTTCCACGGTGCTCCGGTCGCCTACGTGCTCGACTTCCTCGCGATCGTGGCCGCCGACGTCGCCAGCATGTCCGAGCGCCGCACCGACCGCTTCCTCGACCCGGCTCGAAACCAGGGCCTGACACCGTTCCTCGCCCACGAGGTCGGCGTCGACTCCGGGCTCATGATCGCGCAGTACACCGCCGCCGGAATCGTGTCCGAGCTGAAGCGGCTCGCCGCCCCGGCCTCCGTCGACTCCATCCCGTCGTCGGCCATGCAGGAGGACCACGTCTCGATGGGATGGGCGGCCGCCCGCAAGCTGCGCCGCAGCCTCGACGGGCTCGGTCGCGTCCTCGCCATCGAGATCATGACGGCCGCCCGCGGCGCCGAGTTGCGCGCACCGCTGCTTCCCGGTCCCGCGACCGGCGCGGTGCTCGCCGCGGTCCGCGAGGTCGCCGAGGGCCCCGGCCCCGACCGCTACCTCTCGCCCGAGATCGAAGCGGTCGTGACGCTCGTGCAGGAGGGGCGCATCCTCGCCGCCGCCGAAGCCGTCACCGGACCGCTGAACTGACCCGAACCGACTGACCTGCCTGACCCCACCCACGCGCCGCACCGGCCACATCCGTTCGAAGGAGCACACCATGTCGGGACCCCGTGAGGTCCGCGCCCCGCGCGGCACCACCCTGACCGCCAAGTCGTGGCAGACGGAGGGCCCCCTCCGCATGCTGATGAACAATCTCGACCCCGAGGTCGCCGAGCGTCCCGACGACCTCGTCGTCTACGGCGGCACCGGGAAAGCGGCGCGCAACTGGGATGCGTATGACGCGATCGTCCGCACGCTCACGACGCTCGAGGCCGACGAGACACTGCTCGTGCAGTCCGGCAAGCCGGTCGGTGTGTTCCGCACGCACGAGTGGGCGCCGCGCGTGCTCATCGCCAACTCGAACCTGGTCGGCGACTGGGCGACCTGGCCCGAGTTCCGGCGCCTCGAGGCGCTCGGCCTCACGATGTACGGGCAGATGACCGCCGGTTCGTGGATCTACATCGGCACCCAGGGCATCCTGCAGGGCACGTATGAGACGTTCGCCGCGATCGCCGCCAAGCGGTTCAACGGAACCCTCGCGGGCACCCTGACCCTGACCGGCGGCGCGGGCGGGATGGGCGGGGCCCAGCCGCTCGCCGTGACCATGAACGAGGGTGTCGTCCTCATCGTCGACGTCGACGTCACACGCCTGCAACGCCGGGTCGACCACGGCTACCTGGATGAGCTCGCCGACGACCTCGACGACGCTGTCGCGCGGGTGCTCGCCGCGAAAGCCGAGCGCCGCCCGTTGTCCGTCGGTCTCGTCGGCAACGCGGCGAGTGCGTTCCCCGAGCTGCTCGCCCGCGGTGTCGCGATCGACATCGTCACCGACCAGACCAGCGCGCACGACCCGCTGAGCTACCTGCCCGAAGGAATCTCTGTCGCCGAATGGCATGACGCCGCCGCGGCCGACCCCGAGGGGTTCACGCTGCGAGCCCGCGCTTCCATGGCGAAGCAGGTCAAGGCGATGGTCGAGTTCCAGGATGCGGGCGCCGAGGTCTTCGACTACGGCAACTCGATCCGGGCCGAAGCCCAGCTGGGCGGCTATGAGCGTGCCTTCGAGTTCCCCGGGTTCGTGCCCGCGTACATCCGCCCGCTCTTCGCCGAGGGCAAGGGACCGTTCCGTTGGGCGGCGCTCTCGGGCGACCCCGCCGACATCGCCGCCACCGATCGCGCCATCCTCGAACTGTTCCCCGAAGACGAGCACCTGCGTCGCTGGATCACCCAGGCGAGCGAGAAGGTCCACTTCGAAGGCCTGCCTGCGCGCATCTGCTGGCTCGGCTACAAGGAACGGCACCTCGCCGGCCTCAAATTCAACGAGATGGTGGCGAGCGGCGAGCTGAGCGCACCCGTCGTCATCGGCCGCGACCACCTCGACTCCGGCTCGGTCGCGTCGCCCTATCGCGAGACCGAGGCGATGGCCGACGGCTCCGACGCGATCGCCGACTGGCCCCTCCTCAACGCCCTGCTCAACACGGCGTCGGGCGCGACCTGGGTTTCGATCCACCACGGCGGCGGCGTCGGCATCGGCCGGTCGATCCACGCGGGCCAGGTCGTCGTCGCCGACGGCACCGCGCTCGCGGCAGAGAAGATCGAGCGCGTGCTGACCAACGACCCGGGCACCGGCGTCATGCGCCATGTCGACGCCGGCTACGAGCGCGCCGCAGAGGTGGCGCGGGAACGCGGTCTGCGCGTTCCCATGATGGAAGACTGATCGACGTGACCCGCGAACTCCTCACCGGAATCGGCCAGCTCGTCACCAACGATCCGGCCGACCCCGGTGCGACGGGCGTCGACCGGCTCGATCTGGTGACGGATGCTGCTGTGCTGATCGAGGACGGTCGCGTCGCGTGGGTGGGTCGGGCATCCGACGCGGCATCGGGTGCTCTCGCTGCGGATGTCGTGACCGACCTCGGCGGGGCGACCGTCATCCCCGGTTTCGTGGACTCGCACAGCCACCTCGTGTTCGCCGGGGACCGGTCGGCGGAATTCGAGGCGCGGATGTCAGGCGAGCCGTACACGGCGGGGGGCATCCGCAGCACGGTCGCGGCGACACGCGCGGCGAGCGATTCGGAACTTCGCGGGCGCCTGCGAGGGTTCATCCGCGAGCTGCACCGGCAGGGCACGACGACAGTCGAGATCAAGAGCGGCTACGGGCTGAGTGTGCACGACGAGGAACGGCTGGTCGCGATCGCCGCGTCCGTGACCGATGAGGTGACCTTTCTCGGAGCGCACGTCGTGCCTGCCGACTACGCCGGCGACCCCGACGCGTACGTCGACCTCGTGACCGGCGCCATGCTCGACGCCTGCGCGCCGCACGCACGATGGATCGACGTCTTCTGCGAGACCGGCGCCTTCACCGTGGAGCAGTCGCGTCGCGTGCTCGAGGCGGGCGCCGCTCGGGGGCTCGGCGTGCGGGTACACGCGAGCCAGCTCGGCCCGGGCGAAGGAGTGCAGCTCGCCGTGTCGCTCGATGCCGCGAGCGTGGACCACTGCACCTACCTGACCGACGCCGACATTGCGGCGCTGGCCGGGTCATCCACTGTCGCCACCCTGCTGCCGGGGGTCGAATTCTCGACCCGGCAGCCGTATCCGGATGCCCGCCGCCTGATCGACGCGGGCGTCACCGTCGCGATCGCGTGCGACTGCAATCCCGGCTCATCGTTCACGTCGTCGATGCCGTTCTGCATCGCTGTCGCGGTGCGCGACATGGGGATGACGCCGGCCGAGGCCCTGTGGTCGGCCACCGCCGGCGGGGCGGCGGCGCTGCGGCGGGACGACATCGGCCGGGTGGCGGTCGGCGCGCGGGCAGACCTCGCGGTGCTGGCCGCGCCCTCGTATGTGCACCTGGCGTACCGGCCGGGCGTGCCGCTCGTCGAGGGCGTGTGGAAGGACGGCGCGCGCGTCGCCTGACGCGGCGACGGCCCCGGCCGCCGGTCCGCCGAGAGCGGCACCTCCGGCCGAGCGCGCCCGTTGTGCCGGACCGTCTCGTCCGGAACGGACGTTCTCGGGCACAAAGTGCGCGGCAGAATGGAACGCATGGGCGGCGACGACGTGCGGATCTGGGGCACCGGACGTCCGCCGACGTGATCGACCTGACCGGCGACATCGCCCTCTGGGGCGGCCCCGTCGACGACGAGCGGTACGCCCTCCTCAGCCGGGCCTGACCCCGGCGGCCGGATGCGCCGGTCCCGCCGTCTGGTCGCCGAGTATCGCCGTTGCCGCCGAGTGTCGCCGGCACACCGGATCGTCTCGGCCACAGGGGCGACTCTCGGCTCCCGGCGCAGCGACGCTGGGTGCGCCGGCGTCAGCGGGCGACGAGCCCGGCGGCGAACTCGAGGACGCAGAGCGCGGTGAGGCGCACAGTGCGGCCATCCGGCGCATCCGCTGTCGCGTCCACCTCGGCGAGGTCGAGTGACCGGACAGATGGATGCGCACCCGCTGCGCGCGCAGCCTTGCGGAGCTCGTAAGCCGAGATCCCGCCGGGCACAGATGCCGGGCATCCGGGAGCGACCGAGCGGTCGCAGACGTCGACGTCCAGGTCGACGTGGACCGGCCCGCCTGCGGCTCCAGCGATCTCGAACGCCTCCGTCATCACGTCTTCGATCGGTCGCCGGTGCAACTCGTCCCGGTGGATGATCGTGATGCCCAGGTCGCGTGCCCGCGCAGAGTATTCGGCCGAGTTCGCGAAATCGGCGATCCCCACCTGCACGATGCGGTGCCCATCCAGTCCGGCCTCCACAAGGCGCCGCACAGGCGACCCGTTGCTGACACCGTCGCGCAGGTCGTGGTGTGCGTCCAGCGTGACGAGACCTGCCGTCGCCAGGTCGACGCCCCATGCGCCGAGTGCCGCCGGGACCGTGAGGGCGTTGTCGCCGCCGAGCGCCACGACCGCTGCCGACCGGGCCACCGCATCCGCCACCGCCGAGATCGCACGCGCCTCGCCGTCGGGGCCGTCGGGCTCGTGCACGTCTCCCGCATCGACGATAGCCAGGTCGGCGAGGGCACGGGCGCTGGGTTCGGCGCCGCGATCCGGCGTGACGAACGCGCTGTAGTAGCGGAGGGCGACACGCACCGCGGCGGGCGTCTCGCCCGCGCCGGTCTGCGAGAGGGAGGTGCGCCAGGTAGGGATGCCGAGCAGCGTCAGGTCGAAACGCGCGTCGGCGGCGAAGTCGCCGGGAGCCGGCCAGTCTCCGGATCGAGGCCAGAGCGGGTCGACGGAGAGCGCACGTGGGGTCACGTTGTCGACGCTAGCAACTGCGGGGCACCGCAGGAATGGCAGCCGTTTCAGGGATGTCTGGGATGACGGACACGACGCAGGGCGATCACGGATCGTGCCGCGGCTCATGGCTGACCAGCCCGACCGTGTTCCCTTCGCTATCACGGATGAACGACATCCACTCGTCGGTCCCGGCCGGTCCCAGAGTGTCGTCCGTGTGACTGAAGATCACCTGCGGTTCGCCGGTGATCTCGACGCCCTCCGCGCGCAGCGCCTCGGTCCTGGCGCGCACGTCGCCGACCTGCAGGTAGACGAGCGCCGACGGCGCCGCCTGCTCGAGCAGCAGCCGTCCGATGCCGACGTTGAAGAACAGCAGACCGGGAGGGTCGAAGCGTGCTGCGGGCGGGCCTCCGAGGAGGCGCTCGTAGAACGCTGCGGCACGGTCGAGGTCGTCGGCGTGCTGTGCTACCTGGATGATCTCCATCGTTGGGCCACCTTCCACTGGAGGTGACCCCAGTATTCAGCGGAAAGGCCGCCCGCGCCAGAGTGGCGGGGCGGCCTTTCGACGTCAGCCGGGTTGCTGCAGAGGCAACGCGGCGGCTACGGCTGTGCGGGCGCGGGCTCAGCCACCTCGTCACCGGGAGTGCCCGGCTCGACGGCTGGGGCCGCATCCGCCCCCGACTTCGCCGCGCGACGCGCGACGCGACGCTCGCGCGCACCCTCGACCAGGTTGTACAGGGTCGGGAGCACCACCAGCGTGAGGATCGTGGACGAGACCAGACCGCCGATCACGACGATGGCGAGCGGCTGCGAGATGAACCCGCCGCCACCGGTGAGGCCGATCGCCATCGGGAGCAGAGCGAAGATCGTCGCGAGCGCCGTCATGAGGATGGGCCGCAGACGACGCGAAGCGCCGTGCATGACCGCATCCGGAACCAATCTGCCGCGACGCCGGTACTGGTTGACCAGGTCGACGAGAACGATCGCGTTCGTCACGACGATACCGATGAGCATCAGCACACCGATCAGCGAGGCGACACCGAGCGGGATGCCCGAGATGATCTGCAGGATGATCGCACCGGTCGCCGCGAACGGGATCGAGACGAGCAGCAGCAGCGGCTGGCGTAGCGAACGGAACGTCGCGACCATGACGATATAGACGATCAGGATGGCCGCGAGCAGTGCGATGCCGAGCTGCGAGAACGCGTCCCCCTGGCTTGCGGTGACGCCGCCCACCTTCGCGGTCGCGCCGGCCGGGAGGTCGGTGTCCTTGAGCGCCGTCTGCACGTCGGCGTTCGCCGTCGACAGGTTGTCGGTGGCGGGCGTCGCCGTGACCGTCGCGCTGCGCAGGCCGCGCTCGGTCGTGACCGTGGCCGGACCGTTCGTCTGCGCAACCGTGCCGAGCGTGTCGAGCGCGACCGGGCCCGCCGCGGTGGGGATCTTCAGCGCAGAGAGCGCTGCGACCGTCGTCGGCGGGTTGTCGCTCTGAATGTAAATCTTGAGCGTCGAGTTGTCGATCGCGACCGATCCGACCGTCGTGGGCTGCATCGCCTGCGAAACGACGGTGCCGACGGCGACCTCGCTGAGTCCGGCCTGCGCCGCCTTCGTGCGGTCCACCTTCACGGCGACGTACGGAAGCGACGCGCTCAGGTTGTCACTGGTCTGCGAGATAGAGTCCTGCTTCTTGAGCGAGGCGACGATCGCATCCGTCGACGTCTGCAGGTCTTCGTTCGTCGACGCGGTGATGTCGATCTCGATGTCACTGGACCCACCGAACCCACTCGACGCGGAGACGGTGATGTCGCCCTGGTCGGTGATCTTCGCCATCTCGGCCTCGACAGTGCTCTGCAGTGCATCCTGGTCGACATCAGGGTCGGTGGTCACCGAGAAGGTGATGCTTCCGCCGCCGCCGGTGAAGGCGTCGCGCAGGGAGCTGCCGCTCGAACCGATCGACAGCTGCACCGTCTTGATGCCCTTCGTGTCGAGCAGTTTCTGCTCGACGACCTTCGCCGCATCATCCTGCGCCTGAAGGCTGGTGCCCGGTGGCAGGGTCTGCGAGATGGACAGGGTGTTCTGGCCGGTCGAACCGAGGAAGTTCGTCTTCATCAGCGGCGTCAGCGCGATGGTGCCGATGAGGACGAGCAGGGCCAGTGCGATGGTCGTCTTCGAGTATTTGAGCGTCCACCGGATGATCGGCAGATACCCCTTCTGCAGACGCGACGGGTGCTCGAGCTCGTCCTCACCCGGAGCGCCGCCCTCGTCTTCCGAGAGCACGACGACCTCGTGCTTGCTGCCCTTCGGCGGACGCAGGAACCAGTACGCCAGCACGGGCACGATCGTCAGCGCGACGAGCAGAGACGACAACAAGGCGATCGTCACGGTGAGGGCGAACGGCCGGAACAGCTCGCCGGTCACATCGCCGACGAATGCGATCGGCAGGAACACTGCGACGGTCGTGATGGTGGATGCGGTGATCGCCCCGGCGACCTCCCGCACGGCGCGCACGATGGTCACCGCTCGATCCACGCCGTGAACCATCTGCCGTTTGATGTTCTCGATCACGACGATCGAGTCGTCGACCACACGTCCGATTGCGATCGTCAGCGCACCGAGCGTGATGATGTTGAGGGTGTAGCCGGACGCCTGCAGACCGATGAAGGTGATCAGCACGCTTGTGGGGATCGAGATCGCGGTGACGAGGGTCGCCCGAACGGAGAACAGGAACAGCAGGATCACGAGCACCGCGAAGACGAGGCCGAGCAGGCCTTCTTCTGTCAGCGAGGCGATCGACTGCTCGATGAAGGGCGCCTGGTCGAACACGACGGTGATCTTGGCGTTCGAGCCCAGCTTGGCCTCGAGGTCGGAGACGATCGCGTTGACGCCTTTGGACACCTCGACGGTGTTCGCCGACGGAAGCTTGGTGACCGCGATGGTCAGGGCGGGTTTGCCGTCGACGCGCGAGATGGACGTCGTCGGGTCGTCCGTGATCGCGACGGTCGAGACGTCTCCGATGGTCTTGGGGGCGGGCGGTGTCGCTGCCGCCTGAGCGGCGGCTTCCTGTGCTGCGGCGCCCGCAGCGCCAGCTGCGCCGGACTGGCTCGCAGCCCCGGCCGCGCGCGACTGGATGAGCGGGAGCGACGCGATGTCGTCGACCGAACCGAGCTGCGTGCCGGTCTGCACCGACAGGGTTTTGCCGTTCTCCGTGATGGCGCCTGCCGGGACGAGCACACCGTTCTGCTGCAGCGCGTCCTTGATCGCCTGCGACGTGAGTCCGGCTTCAGCGAGTTTCGTGCTGTTGGGGGTGATCGTGATCCGCTGTCCGACCTCACCGATCAGCTGAGCGTCGTTGACGCCCGAGACATCCTTGATGTCGGGGATCGCGAGCTTCGTGATGTTCGCGCCGAGGGTCTTCTGGTCTTCGTTGCTTGTGACGGCGAGCTGGATGACCGGGAGGTCGTCGATGCTGCCGGAGAGCACCTGGGGGTCGACGCCGTCGGGGAGCGTCGCCTTGATGCGGTTGATGGCCTGGTCGAGCTTCTGCTCAGCGGTCGCGAGGTTGGTGCCGTAGGTGAACTTAGCTGTGATCAGCGAGTTGTTGGTGCTGCTGACCGCTGAGGTGCTGTCGAGGTCTGGAACGCCCTGGATCGCTGTCTCGATCGGCGTGCTGACGTCGTTGTTCACGACCTCGGGCGACGCGCCGGGGTAGCTGGTCACGATTGCGAGCTGCGGGAACTCGATGGACGGCGCGAGCTCCTGCTTGAGGCTCGTCAGGGCGAGGCCTCCGAAGATCGCGATGACGACCGTGACGAGCGCGATGAGCGCGCGATTCTTCATACTGAGGACGGCGAGAAAATGCACAGATGTTCCCTTGGCGGAATGTGATTAAGGGGTGCCGCTTGCGCGGCCGCGGAGCAGCTGCTGTGGCGCTCGGGGGCCAGTATCTCATTGCAGCCTGTGCAAAAACATCAGACCGTGGTCTTATCCCCAAGGGACTGTTTACTCCCTCAGGAGTCCCTCGAACCGCTGTCCCTCCCCGCGCCAGCGCATCCCTCGCGCACGCACCCACGACTTGGCACTCGTTGTCGGCCCGTCCGCCATCCGACGACAACAACTGCCAAGTCGTCATGGTTGGCGCCAGCCCCGGCGCATCAAGAGGGCACGGACGACCGCGAGAAGAGCGGGCTCGTCGCGCAGATCGGCCGCGCCGACGCGAAGGACCTCCTCGCCGAACACCTGGAGGCGGGCCGTGCGCCCGAAGTCGGAGCGCCATTGCTCGCGATCGGCGCGATGCCCATCACCCTCGTATTCGACGATCAGGCGGTGGTCGGGAAAACGTAGATCGGGTCGCGCAAGGAAGGCGCCCGAGCTGTCCCTCAGATCCAGGTTCACATCGAGCCTGGGTAGGCCCGCCTCGACGAGCATCACCCTGAGAATCGATTCCGGAGGCGACTCCGCCCTCTCGCTCAGAAGACCCAATGCCGACACGAGTGTCGCAGCGCCTCGTCGACCTGACCATTGCTGGACGATCGTGCGCAATCGATCCCGCGACGTGAGCGGACGGTTTCGCGCAATGAGGAAATCACCGACCGCGACGAGTTCACGGACGGAGAGCACGACTGCCAGGTCGCACCACGTTCGCTCGGGCGACGTCACAGGAAGACCGCGGCGCCGAACGATGTGGTCACGGCCGAGATCGAGCTGGTGCCCCACGATCCCATCGACCCTCGGCGCTCGGCGCGGAGGTCTCACCGCGACGTGGATCCGCGACTCTCGCTCCAGTCGAAAAGGCAGCGGAACTCCGAGGAGTCGGGCAGCCGTGCCATGGCTGAACGCCGAATCCGTCCCCATGATTGTGGCCGCCGCAGAGCACAAGTCATGAAAGGAGGGAGACTCTGTGCAAGGGATTCGCACACCTCGATATGGCGACGCGAGATCACTACGCCGGAGCCGCTCGTGGCTGATTCCGGCGCGGTTCGCTTCGGATGTGTGAAATGGACGACCTCGAAACCGGGCATCGAGCGGAGTTGGTGAGCCCATCCATCGACCCTGCCCGATTCTTGGCCGAAGCGTTCGATTCTGTCCACAGGCTCCATCTCGCCTCCCTGGCAAATGCTGACTTGGCACTTGTTGTCGGGCACCCGCTGGCGTCACCGACAACAAGTGCCAAGTCACCGCCCTGCGTCGGCGGGGCGGGCGTGCGCGGCGCCCGTCAGACGACGTCGGCGAGGTAGCCGGTGTCGGGGACGGGATGGCGCAGGACGGTCGACCAGGCGGCGGCGAGGGCATCGAACGCCCGCGCCGTCTCGGCGGCTGAGTACGTGATGGGGATGCGGAGGAAGCGCTCGAAGGCGCCGTCGAAGCCGAATCGCGGGCCGGCCGTGATGGACAACCCGTTGTTGCGGGCGGCGAGCGCGAGCTGCGAGCTGATCGGCGCGCCGATTCCGACCCAGGCGGCCAGGCCGCCGTCGAGTGCGGGCATCGTCCAGTCGGGGAAGCGGTCCTCCACGAGCATCCGCACCTGTTCGCGCCCCGCGCGCAGCTGGCCGCGCCGCTCCTCGACGATCGACGCCATCCCGGGAAGCATGCGCGCCACGACGAGCTGCTCGAGAATGGGCGTGCCGAGATCGTTGGCCGGTTTCGCAGCGATCAGTTTGCGGATCATCGGCCGCTCGGCGCGGATCCAGCCGATCCGCAGCCCACCCCACAGGCTCTTGCTGGCCGAACCGATGTGGATGACCGGCGCGTCCCCGGCGCGCCTCTGACCGTGCGTGGCAAGGGGACCGAACGTCTCCACGCGGTCGATGTCGAGGTCGGCGGTGGTCTCGTCGGCGACCACGATCATCCCGTGCCCGGCGGCGGCGGCGAGCAGCCGCTCGCGCGTCGTCGCCGACATGGAGGCGCCGGTCGGGTTGTGGAAGTCGGGGATCACGTACGCGAGAGTCGGGTTCGACCGCGCGATGGCCTGTTCGATCGAGTCGGAGTCCCAGCCGTCGTCGCCGGAGCCGTACCGTCGCGCAGTCGCCGCCGTGGCGTGCGCAGGGGCAGCCCGCGCCGCCCCGTCCACCGGCACGACGGTCACCGGCACCAGCCGCGCACCCGCCGACCGCAGCGCCTCGTAGGCGTGCGGGTAGGTCGGCATCTCGATGAGCGCGCGGTCTCCGCGGCTGAGGAAGGTCCGCGCGATGAGCGCGATCGCCTGCTGGGCGCCGACGGTCACGAGGATCTGCTCGGGCTCGGTGGGGAGGCCGCGCATCCGGTACCGTTCCGCGATGACTTCGCGCAGGTGCGGCAGTCCGACCGGGTCGTACCCGGAGTCGGCCAGGAAGTGGGGCAGCTCTTCGGCAGCAGCCCGCGCCGCCGCGGCAAGGTTCGTCGCGGCCGGCAGCGCCGCCTTGCTGAAGTCGAGGAGTCCGTCGGCCTGCGCCGGCGCCGGAACGAGCACCGGGCCTGGCAGCCGTGTCACCGTCCCCGACCCTCGCAGACTCGCGACGAACCCGGCTTCGCGCAGCTCGCGGTAGGCGGCGGTGACGGTGGTCCGGCTTAACTCGAGGCGGGTTGCGAGGTCGCGCTCCGCGGGCAGCCGCGTGTCGATCGGGATGCGCCCATCCAGCACCAGGAGGCGGATGCGGTCGGCCAGCGCCTGGTAGTGCGCCCCGGGCCCTCGCCATTCGCCGAGCAGGGTTTCGAGTGCGCGAGCGCTGAGTTGGGCATCCGACATAAAGCCACCTTAAGCGAATTGGCTACTTGATCAAAGTCCAATTCTGAAATTGGATGGAAGAGTGAAATCCCGACTCCTTCTGACGCGACGCCTCATCCAACTGCTCGTCGGCCTCTTCCTCTACGGAATCGCCATCAGCATGATGGTGCGCGCCGGCATCGGTGTCTCCCCGTGGGACGTCCTCGCCCAGGGCCTCTCACTCAAGACGGACATCCCGTTCGGCCTCATCACGAACATCGTCGGTCTGGTCGTCCTGCTCTTCTGGATCCCGCTCAAGCAGCGGCCCGGACTCGGCACCGTGCTGAACGTGCTGCTCATCGGACCGGCGGCCCAGTTCGGCCTCTGGCTCATCCCACAGCAGACGGAGCCCTGGATCCAGGTCGCACTCTTCACCGCCGGCCTCGGGCTGCTGGCGATCGCGACCGGCCTCTACATCGGCCCGCGCATGGGCCCAGGCCCGCGCGACGGCCTGATGACCGGCCTCCACGCCCGCACGGGCTGGCCGATCTGGTCGGTACGAACCGGTATCGAGGTGACGGTGCTGGTCATCGGATGGTTCCTCGGCGGCAACGTAGGCATCGGAACCCTGGCCTTCGCCGTGCTCATCGGGCCGCTCTGCAGCCTCACTCTGCCGCTGTTCGCGATCCGGCTGCCGGAGGCGGCGAAGGCGGATGCGCAGGAGCGGGAACTCGAAGGCTCCGCGGAGCAGGCGGTCCAGTACGACGTGCGCGAGGGTCTTCTCCTCGAGTCGGATGCGGGATCCCGCGACCGCGCGATGCGACGTGCCACGAGCTCGGCGATCGGCGCACACGGGGCGGACCGCTCCCGTCAGGCGCCCCGCGCGGATGCACGCACGATCGCGGCCTATTGGCTCGACGACCGGCTGTTCGGTCGGCGGCGGCCCCGCGCAGGCCGGGTCACGCGAGTGGCCCACGCGACCCACCACTGACGGCTGACACCCGAAATGCGCTTCTCCGGCCGTCATCCCGACATTTTCGGCCCCGTGAGCGCCGACTCAGGCGAGGCCCGGGCCGGAGGGTGCACAGCCTTCCGGCCCGGCGACACCTACAGGTTGCGGTCGGCGTACGCCTTCATCGCGTCGCGCACGAACTCCGCGCCCGCCTGGCCTCCGTAGTTCGCGCCGAAACGCGGGTCGGCCACGTACATCTCACCGAGCCCGGTGAAGTACGCCCTGCTCGGGCCTTCTGCGCCGCCACCCGGCGTTCCCGGGATGTCGCGAAGCCAGTCGAAGTGACGTTGCGCGAGTGCCTGCGCCACCTCGCCGTCGGGCGTTTCGCCGGCCTGGGCGGCCGCGATCCAGTCCGCAGCGAGCTGTTTCTGCCGGTGCTGCCAGTCCGCGCGTTCGCTCGCCGACATTCCGCGCCACCACGCGTCGCTCTTCGCATAGGCGTCTTTGCCCCAGCGTTCTTCGACCTCCTCCTTGTACTGGGTGTGGTCGAATCCGTCGAGCATCTCTTCTGCCATGATCTGTTCACCTCCTTTCATCGCTTCGATGGTCGTTTCGACGGACGCGATCTGTCGCGCCAGCCGCTTCTGTTCCTCGCGCAGCCACTCGAGGTGGCCCGCGAGGGCGTGGGCTGCATCCGCCTGGTTGCCGAGAACCTCCGCGATCGCAGGGAGTCCGAGACCGAGGTCGCGGAGCAGCAGGATGCGCTGCAGCCGCACGAGCGCGTGCTGGTCGTAATACCGGTACCCGTTGGCGCCGATCCGGCTCGGTTCGAGGAGTCCGATGTCGTCGTAGTGGCGGAGCGTGCGGCTCGTCGTTCCGGCGAGGCGGGCGATGTCCTGGATGGACCGGTCCCGGGTCTCCTCGGTCACTGCCGCGTTCATCCGTTTCTCCTTTCCGCGAGCATGAGCACCGCGCAACATTCACGCTAGACGTTGACGCAACGTCAAGGTCAAGCTCGCGCTGAAATCAATCTGCAATGTTCGCCGGTCACACTGGATGCATGACTCCACAAGAGCCCCGCTCCGACGCTTCACGAGAGCCTCGCCCCATCCCCGTCACCGTCGCGATCACGCGCCGCGTGGACCCCGGTCGCATCGCCGACGTGACCCACTGGGTGCAGGAAGGTGTCAACCTCGCCAACGAATACGAGGGCTTCCTCGGCTCGGGCTGGGTGCGCGCATCCGCCGACTCCGACGAGTGGCACATGCTCTACCGTTTCGCCGACGCGCGCACGCTTGAAGCCTGGGAGGCATCCGACGACCGTGCCGACTGGCTCTTCGACGGCCGCGAACTGGTCGAGGTGGCACGCGTCGAGAAGCGGACCGGCATCGAGGGCTGGTTCGACGCACCCCAGCCCGGCATCGCCGCAGCACCCCCGCGCTGGAAGCAGGCCGTGACGATCTGGCTCGGGTTCTTTCCGCTGAACCTCGCGTTCACGTCGCTCGTGAACTGGCTGGTTCCGGGCTGGCACCAGCTCTGGCCGCTCGTGACCGTCCTGGTGACGACGCTCATCCTGACGCCGATCATGACGTATCTGCTGCTCCCGTTCGTCACGCGGATGCTGCACCCGTGGCTGCAGGGAGCCCGGCGGATGCGGCCGGCCTAGCCGCGCATCACGTCCCGCCTGGTCACGGATCCCGCCGGCCCGGCCGCGTATCCGCTGAATCCTGCGACGAGGGGTTGCAATCCTCGCCAACGCGATATATCGTGATTCTCGTCAACAACGCGATATATCGCGATTCACCGAGAATACCGCTCCACGGCGGCCCAGAAACGTAGAACAAAGGGAGCACGAACATGGCACAGGACAAGTGGCTGATCCTGCCCGGCGAGACCAAGGTCATCGACCTCGAGCTGGTACGTAGCCTCAAAGTCGGATTCGTCGGAGGACAGATCGACATCATCGGTCACGACGAGCCCGGCGCGCGCGTCGAGGTGCATTCGATCTCCGGGCGCGACCTCAAGATCACACTCGACGGCGACCGTCTCGAAATCGACCACCCGCAGCTTCGGTGGGACAACTTCATCGAGGTCTTCAAGTCGCTCCGCAGCAACGCCAAGGCTGATGTGAGCGTGCTGGTCCCCCGCGACGTCGCACTCAAGTTCGGCATCGTCTCCGCCAACGCGCTCGTCTCCGGCCTCGTGACCGACGCCCGGCTGAGCACCGTCTCCGGCGACCTCGTCGTCGACGGCCTGAGCGGCAACCTCGAACTCAACGGGGTCAGCGGCGAGCTCTCCGTGCGCAATCACACCGGCAAGATCCACGCGCACACCGTCTCGGGCGACGTCACCGCCACCGGGGCGATCCAGCGGTTCAGCTCCGACGGCGTCTCGGGCAACGTGCTCCTCGACATCACCGGAACCCCCGATGAGATCAACGCCAACACGGTCTCCGGAGACCTGACGGTCCGCATCCCCCAGGCCGTCGGCGCCCGCTACCGCATCAACACCGTCTCGGGTCGCATGCAGCTCGACAACGCCGTGCTCCACGGCCCCGCGGGCAAGGGATTCAGCGGCACCACGGGCACCCTCGACGGCACCTGGGTCGACATCACCGTGAACTCGGTCTCGGGCGACGTCTCCGTGTTCCGCAGCGAGCCGGACGCGGATGCCTCCAGCACGAGGGGAACGAGCGGAGCGACCGCATGAATCCCGTCTTCGCCCACGGCAACCTGCGCCTCTACCTGCTGAGCCTGCTGGCCGAGTCGCCGAAGCACGGCTACGAACTGATCCAGGCGCTCAGCGAGCGCTTCGGCGGCACGTACAGTCCGAGCGCCGGGACCATCTACCCGCGACTGGCGAAACTCGAAGAAGAAGGCCTGGTCACGAAGAACACCGAAGGCCGCAAGACCGTCTACTCGATCACGGAGGAGGGCCGGGCCGAACTCGAGTCGCGCGAAGGCGAGCTCGATGCGATCGAGGATGAGGTCACCGACTCGGTGCGGCGCCTCGCCGACGAGGTGCGCGCCGGAGTCAACGAGGCGATGCGGAGCCTGCGGGCGGATCTCGCCTCTGCGGCGCGCGACGCCAAGCGCAGCAAGCGTCCGGTGGACTACCAATACGACGCCCGCCAGACCGCGAACGCTGCGGCGCGCGAGGCTGAGGCCATCCTGAACGAGTTCCGGCAGCAGTTGCGGACGGATCTGCGCTCCCAGGCCGCTCGCGGAGGGCTGCCCGAGTCGGTCATCCCCCAGCTGCGCCTCGAGCTCGCCCGGGTTCGCGCATCCATTCTCGAGACGCTCAGCCGGACCTGACCCGCGCGCCGCGCCGGCCCCTCTGGGCCGCCGGTCGCGAGCACAGGAAAATTCGGCTCATGCGCAAGCCTGAGCCTGCTTTTTCCTGTGCTCGCCGAACCGAGCGGCTCGAAGCGGATGCGCGGGCGCGGGTGCGCGGGACGCACGAACTCCCGCGCGGCCGGCCTGAGACGCGGTCGGCCGTGGATGCGGGCGGTGGCCTATGCCGCCCGGCCGGTTTCGAACACTGTCGCCGAGTTCGGGCAGTGCAGGTACGAGTGCTCTCCGTCGCGCTCGACCCGGTGCTGCGCCAGCGGCTCGCCGCAGACGGGGCAACTCGTGTGTGCCTCAGGCTGCGGATCGTCCGCGCCGTAGGGGCCGAGCGGCGGTGGTCCCAGAACGGGGATCAGTTTGTCGTCCAGCCACTCCGCGGCGCGAGACGCGAACGGTGGTCTGCCGGTATGGCCGGTGTTGCTTGCCATCCTCCGAAAGTACGCGCGTGCGCTTCGAGGTCGCTGTGAGTTTTCCCAATGCGCCGGGTCGCGGCGAGCGTGCTTCAGGGGCAGTAGAGCTGCGTCTTGATGCCGGTCCGGTCGATGTCGTGGTCGGCCATGGGTTTGCCGCAGAGCGGGCACGGCGGGGGCGCGGATGGGGCGGGAGGCTCGTCGTACGGGCCGAGCGGGGGCGGGCCGAGCCAGGGGAAGAGCACGCGGTTGAGCTTGTTGAAGAAGCCTTCGTGGGGGTGTGCTTCACCGAAATCATTTCGTGTCACAATCATTAGTGTACTAACTAAATGGCTACACTGGGCACATGCCCGTCCAGACCGAACCGGTGAACCTGCTCAAGCTCGAGAACCAGGTGTGCTTCGCCCTCGCTGTCGCATCCCGCAGTGTCAACGCGGTCTACCGGCCGCTGCTCGAGCCTCTCGGGCTGACCCATCCCCAGTATCTGGTCATGCTCGCCCTCTGGGATCGCAGCCCGCGCTCGGTCAAAGACCTGGGTGAGACCCTGCAGCTCGAGCCCGCAACGCTCTCGCCCCTGCTCAAACGGCTTGAGGCGATCGGGTACGTCCGACGCAGGCGGAGCGAGGCGGATGAGCGGATGCTCGAGCTCACGCTGACGGATGCGGGAGTCGCGTTGCGGAGCCGGGCGGAGACCATTCCGCCACGGATCGTGGAGCGGCTGGGCATGCGGCTGGACGAGCTGGAACGGCTCCGCGCGTCGCTGAATCAAGTCATTGCAGCCGCGCAACAAGAGTGAGCGGCGACGCGCCGACTTGACAGTGGATTAGCAGCGAGTATTCTCGACCCTCGTGACAAATGAGGGGAGATCCCCGAAGCGGTGGTTGATCGGCGACCCGCTTCCGAGCGAAAAACTCGAAGGACAGCTACTCCCGAAGCACCTCGCCCTACCCATCTTCGCCAGCGACGCACTCTCGTCTGTGGCGTACGCTCCGCAGGAACTCCTGATGATCCTGCTGCTCGGTGGACTTGCGTTCCTGAGCTTCGCGCCGTGGGTCGCCGCAGCCGTCGTGGTGCTGCTCATCACCGTCGTCGCCTCGTACCGTCAGCTCGTCAAGGCCTACCCGTCCGGCGGCGGCGACTATGAAGTCGCACACAAGAACCTGGGCGAGAAGGCCGGCCTCGTCGTCGCATCCGCCCTCCTCGTCGACTACGTGCTCACGGTCGCCGTGTCGGTGGCCTCCGGCGTGGACAACATCATCTCCGCGCTGCCGTTCCTGAGCGAGTTCCGCGTCGAGATGGCCGTCGGCTTCGTCGTCGTCATCGCCGCGGTGAACCTGCGGGGGGTGCGCGAATCCAGCAAGGCGTTCGCCATCCCGACCTACATCTTCATCGGAAGCATCTTCCTGATGATCGTGACGGGGCTAGTCCAGACGTTCCTCGGTCATCCCCCGGTCGCGGAGTCGGCGGCCTTCGGGGTGAAGGCCGCCAGCATCACGCAGGCCGCGACCATCCTGCTGCTGCTTCGTGCGTTCTCGAGTGGATGTTCGGCCCTGACCGGTGTCGAAGCGGTCGCCAACGGCGTCCCGGCTTTCCGCACCCCCAAGATCAAGAACGCCCGCCACACCCTCGGCCTGATGGGCGGCATCGCGATCGTGCTGTTCGCAGGCCTCACCGCCGTCGCACTCATCTCCGGCGTCCACTACGCCGAGAACCCGTGCGACCTGCAGGGCTGGGCCCAGTGCGCGACGGAGCCGCAGCGCTCGCTGATCGCCCAGATCGCATCCGCCACGTTCGGCAACAACTCCCTGCTCTTCTTCGTCGTGCAGGCCGCGACCGCGGTCGTCCTGCTCCTCGCGGCGAATACGGCGTTCAACGGCTTCCCGCTGCTCGGCTCCGTGCTCGCGAAAGACTCCTACGCGCCCAAGTCGCTGAACACCCGCGGCGACCGCCTGGTCTACTCGAACGGGATGATCCTGCTGGCGCTCGCCGCTACGGTGCTGCTCATCGTGTACCAGGCGAACCTGACCCAGCTCATCCAGCTGTACATCATCGGCGTCTTCGTCTCGTTCACCCTCGGCCAGACCGGGATGGTGAAGCACTGGATCACGTTGCTGCGCGCCGGGACGACCGAACGTGGAAGCGTCATCCGGAGCCTCTCGATCAACGCCTTCGGCGCGCTGCTCACCGCGGTCGTACTGATCGTCGTGACGATCACGAAGTTCACGCACGGTGCGTACCTCGTGTTCATCTTCATGCCCATCCTCTTCACCCTGATGCTCGGCGTGAACCGCTACTACCGTGACGTCGAGAAAGAGGTCGAAGTCGACCCGGTCACGACGTTCGGAAGCAACGGCGACCACGCCATCGTGCTCATCGGAAAGATGCAGAAGCCGGGCCTCAAGGCGCTCGACTATGCGATCGCAGCGCGGCACGATTCGATCGAGGCCGTGCACGTGTCGATCGACGACGACGCGACTGCGAAACTGCAGCGGCAGTGGATCGAGCAGAACATCCATGTGCCGCTGACCATCATCGAGTCGCCGTACCGCGAGTTCGGACTGCCGCTGATCAAATACCTCAAGCACAGGCGCGAAGAGCACGGTTCCGAGGTCGTCACGGTCTACCTGCCGCAGTACATCGTCGGGCACTGGTGGGAGAACATGCTCCACAACCACCGGGCTCGGCGCATCCGCCAGCAGCTGATGCTGTGCCACGGCGTCACGGTGGCGCTCGTGCCCTGGCTGCTCGACTCGTCGTCGCTGATCTACGGTCGCCGCTCGCGCCCGCTGCCCGGCCAGGACCGCCGCGGCGAGCCGATCCGCCCGGTCGCTCGACGTCCCCTGGAGCCGGCGTCGACCAACTTGCGCGTGCGGCAGGGCATGACGTCGGCGGCTGCCGAGTCGGCTGCGGCGAAGGCGGCTGCGAACGCCGCGGCGAAGAGCACTGCCGCGGCGGCGAAGTCGAGCGCTGCCGCGGCGAAGAAGAGCGCGGCCGCGGCGAAGGCAGCGGGCGTCGCGCCGGCTCCTGCCGCGCCCGCCGCTGCAGCGTCGAAGCAGCAGAATCCGAAGCAGCCGGCGCGCGCGAAGCGCTGAGCGGGCCAGGCCCGGCGAGGCCCGCGCCTGCCGCACTAGTTTCGCGCGACCGCACGCGTAGGTACGAGTGCGGTCGGACAGTGCGCGTGCGAAAAGCCCCGGCACATCCGCGGGCACGCCAGCCGCACTAGCTTCGTCTCACCGCACGTCTCTACGTTGTGCGGCCGGGCCGGACACGTGCGGCGAGCGAAGTTCGCCGGGCAAGGACGCTCGTGCACGCGTTCTGAACCCGCGCACAGGTTGTATCGCGTGCACCGGTTCAGAACGCGTGCACATCGAACAGACTCACGCGCCGGGTGCGCCCGCCCCGAGCGGCCGGAACTCGCGCACCACGAGCCGCGGCTTCACGAGCCTGTGCCGGGGGTCGGCCACCGCATCCGACCCGCTGTGCACCCGGCCGCCGTGCGCACCCGTGAGCAGCTCGAGCACGCCGGCAGCGACCTCGTCGAGAGGCTGCTCAACGCTCGAGAAGCCGATCGACGCGGCCACGGGCGTGTTGTCGTAACCGACGACCGGGATGCGGCCGGCGGTGGCCATGAGCGCACCCAGGGCGAGCGAGTCGCTCGCGCAGGCCACAGCATCCACTCCGCCTGATGCGGCCTCGAGACGCCGCATCGCATCCGCGCCGAACGAGACGCCGTCTTCGGTCGCCACCGAGAGCGTCCGCAGCACCTCGTCGCCGAGTCCGCCGGAGGCCTGCATCGTCTCCAGCCACCCACGCCGCCGGTCGTCGCCGGTGCCGGAGGGGCTCGGCCAGCCGATGTAGCCCACGCGCCTGGCACCGGTCGACAGCAGGTGGGACGTCGCCTGTTCGAGCCCGTCCCTCCCGTCGACGTCGACCCACAGGTGTTTCGGGTCGTTCATGTCGTCGATCCCCCATGGACGCCCGAACGTCACGAACGAGTGCCCGTGTTCGATGAGCCATTCCGTGCGCTGGTCTCCGTAGAACGTCGATGTCAGCACGAACGCATCCACGTCGGCCCCGTCGCTGAGTCGCTGGAACTGCCGGATCTCCGCCTCCGGGTCGGGCGCTGTGAAGAGGGTGACGCGGAGGTTCTTCGCGTCGGCCTGCTCCGTGAGCGCGTGGAGGAAGCGGTCGAGGATGGAGCCCGAGATCCCGTCGGTGGTGATCGGATCGAGCCGGATGCCGATGGTCGAACTCTTCTGCGTTCGCAGGCGGCGGGCGGATGCGTGGGGCCGGTACCCGAGTTCGGCGATCGCGGCCTCGACCCGCTCCCGCGTCTCGGCGCGGACGATCGCGGGCGAGTTGAGCACGTTCGAGACGGTCTGCCGCGAAACACCTGCCGCGACCGCGACGTCCTCGACGGTCGGGAGTATTCCCATGTCGCCTCCTCGCCTCGATCGCGGATCTGATCGTTCAAATTCTGCAGCCGACACTACCGCCGATGCGCTTTCTGACACTTTCGTCAACGGCTTGACACCCCTCGAATGGGGTGGTTATCGTGGTGACGCCTACCATTTGATCGTTCAAATTCTAGCTCCTGGTCACAACTTTTGAACGATCAAATCCCCCGCGCGGCCACACGGCCCTCCCCGGGGCGGGCACGACCACCAAGGAGAAAACAATGCAAAGAAGCAGCAAAAGGTGGCTCGCCGCGGTCTCGCTCGCGGCGGCAACGGCCCTCACGCTCACCGCGTGCGGCTCAGGATTCAGCGGAAGCGGCAGCAGCTCGTCGAGTGGCGCGCTGACCTCGTCGAACAAGCCCCTCACCGTTCTCATCGGCTCCAGCGGCGACGCAGAGACCAAGGCCGTCACCTCAGCCGTCGCGGACTGGTCGAAGAGCTCGGGTACGAAGGCGAGCGTCATCGCAGCCACCGACCTCAACCAGCAGCTGTCCCAGGGGTTCGCCGCCAAGAAGCCGGCCGACGTGTTCTACCTCGGAACCGACTCCCTCGCCGGCTACGCCTCGAACGGCTCGCTGCTGGCCTACGGCGACATGCTCAAGAACAAGAGCGACTTCTATCCTGCGCTCGTCAACTCGTTCACTTACAACGGCAAGTTCTACTGCGCTCCGAAAGACTTCTCAACCCTTCAGCTCGTGATCAACACCGACCTGTGGAAGGCCGCCGGACTCACCGAATCCGACTACCCGACGACCTGGGACCAGCTGGAGGCCGTCGCCAAGAAGCTGACCACACCGAAGGTGGTCGGTCTGAGTTCGAACGGTGAGTATGCCCGGCTCGGCTCCTTCATGGTGCAGGCCGGCGGCAACCTCATGAATGACGACAGCACGAAAGCCACCGCGAACAGCGACGCCAACGTGACCGCGCTCACCTATGTCAAGAAGCTCCTCAACGAGGGCGTGTACAAGTACGCCAAGGAAGGCCTCGGCGAGGGTGACGGCGGCCAGGCGCTCGGCGCGGGAAAGGCCGCCATGACGATCGAAGGGAACTGGGTCGTGGGTGAGCTCTCGAACGACTTCCCGAACGTCAAGTACACGGTTGTTCCGCTGCCCGCTGGCCCGGCCGGCAAGGGAACGCTCCAGTTCTCGAACTGCTGGGGCATCGCCGCCGACAGCCCGAACCAGGCCGCAGCTCTCAAGCTGGTCGAACAGCTGACCACCAAGAGCGACCAGCTGGCATTCTCGAAAGCGTTCGGAGTGCTGCCCTCGATCAAGTCGGCCGCCGACGAGTGGAAGAAGGACAACGCCGCACTGGTGCCGTTCCTCGATGGCGCGAACTACGCCAAGGGCGTGCCGACGGCGAAGGGTTCGGCCGACGTCGTCACCGACCTCAACTCGAAGCTGACCTCACTGGCGACGAGCGATCCGAAAGCGATCCTCGACGCGACCCAGAAGAACCTCGAGGCCATCCTCAAGTAGATGCCATCCTCGAGTAGAGGGCAGATGACACCATGACCACGTCCACGAGCCGGCCTCGCCTCACCGCCAGACGTCGCTCCAGCGGCATCCGTCGCGGCGAGGCCGCCTCGGGCTGGATCTTCACCGCCCCGATGCTGATCCTTCTCGGCCTCTTCCTCGTCATCCCCGTGTTGATGGCGCTCTGGGTGAGCTTCTCCGACTGGAACGGCAACGGCAGCCCGTTTTCGTCGAACGTGAAGTTCGTGGGCACGAGCAACTACCAGGCGCTGCTGACCGGCGGCGGCCTGTCCGAGCAGGACTTCGGCACATCGCTGCGCAACAACGCCTGGTATGTCGTCCTGGTCGTCCCGCTCCAGACGGCACTGGCCCTGTTCCTCGCGGTGCTCGTCAATCGGCAGATCCTCCGTGGCCGCGGCTTCTTCCGCACCGCGTTCTACTTTCCGTCGGTGACGAGTTCGGTCGCGATCACGGTTCTGTGGCTGTTCCTCTTCAACGCGAGCGGCGCGGTCAACGCGGTCCTGGCGTGGTTCGGCGTCAACGGACCCAACTGGTTCAGTGATCCGAGCGGCATCTTCCACAACCTGCTCGCGGCTTTCGGGATCACGACCGGTCCGCCGGCGCTGACCGGCAACACCCTCCTCGGTGTCTCGTACTGGGACTGGCTGGGCGGCCCGTCCGTCGCGATGACGGCGTTCATCATCATGGCCATCTTCACCACGAGCGGCACGTTCATGCTTGTCTTCATCGCCGCCTTGCAGAACCTGAGCGTCGAAGTGTCGGAGGCAGCGATGGTGGACGGCGCGAGCGGTTGGCAGCGTTTCTGGCGCATCACCCTTCCGCAGCTTCGCCCGACCCTGTTCACCGTTCTCACGCTGGGCCTGATCGGCGGCTGGCAGATCTTCGACCAGATCTACACCGGAACCCAGGGCGGCCCAGCCAAGACGACCCTGTCTCCGGCCTACCTCTCGTACCAGGCGGCTTTCACGAACCAGCAGTGGGGGCAGGGCGCGGCCATCGCGTTCATCCTGTTCGTCATCATCATCGTCTTCACGCTGTTCCAGCGCTGGGTGCTGCGTGACCGCCCGGTGTCGAAGCGGCGGATGCGGCGCTACCAGGTCACGCAACCCACGGAGGGCAGATCATGAGCCTCGCATCGCAGAAGGCGGCGATCGCCAGCGACACCGCGAACGCTCTGGACACCTCGTCGGCGGGCGGCCGACCGCCCGGGCTGTCGGGCCGAACGTCCGGCCGGCGCATGTCGGGGGGCCGCATCGCGGCGAACTCCGTGTTCTACGCGGTGCTGGTCATCATCGCGATCGTCTACATCTTCCCGTTCCTCATCCAGATCTCCACCTCGTTCAAGACGAACGCCGAGGCGACGGCGACGCCGCTGTCGCTCATCCCGAACACCTGGACCACCGCCGCCTACCAGTCGCTGTTCCGCAACTCGGACTTCCCGACCTGGTTCAAGAACTCCGTCATCGTCACCGTGTTCGTCACGTGCGGACGGGTGTTCTTCGACTCGCTCGCCGGCTACGCCCTGTCGCGACTGCACTTCCGCGGCCGCAGCGTGATCTTCGCGGGCCTCATCGCGGTCATGGCTGTTCCGGCTGTGGTGCTGCTCATCCCGAAGTTCCTCGTCCTCAACCAGCTTTCGCTGTATGACACGTATGGCGGGATGATCCTTCCGCTCCTCGTCGATGCCGCCGGCGTGTTCATCATGAAGGGCTTCTTCGAGTCGATTCCGGTGAGCATCGAGGAACAGGCCAGGATCGACGGCGCCGGCACGTTCCGTGTGTTCTGGTCCGTCGTGCTCCCGATGGCCCGGCCTGCTCTCGTGACGATCATCATCCTGTCGTTCCAGGGTTCGTGGAACGAGCTGTCGCACTTCATCGTCTCCGCCCAGAACCCCGCCCTGACGACGCTGACCAAAGGCGTCGCCTCGCTCACGGCGGGTCAGCTCGGCCAGGGTAATCAATACCCGCTCAAGCTCGCCGCAGCCCTCATCATGACCATCCCGGTCGCCGTGATGTTCTTCGTCTTCCAGCGCCGCATCATGAACACGAGTGAAGGCGCGGTGAAGGAGTGACCGCCGCAGCGCCCACCATCGTCGCGACCTGCGGAGGCCTGAATCCCGGAAGCTGGACCGACGCGGTCTACGCAGACCGCCGATCGCATCACTGACAACACACTCGACCGCCGAGGAGGCGTGATCGCACGATGACTCAACCGTTCCAACCCCTGCTGCATGACAGCGTCGTACTGCTCGCCACGCCCAGCCAGGCGTGGTCGGGACCCGCCGGCGACATCCGTCCGCGCGGCATCGAAGGCTTCTACCATTCCGACCTCCGGGTGCTGAACCGGGTCGCCCTCACCGTCGGCGGAGTCGCCCCGGAGCACATCGCGACTTCCGCGGTCGATGCCGCGACGGCCGTCTTCACCTCCCTGGCCCGCGGGATCGACGACAACACGGCCGACCCGCGCGTCCGTATCGACCGGCGCCGCACGGTCGCCCCCGGCACCCTCAGCGAAACCCTCACGCTCACCAACGCACTCCCCTCTGAGATCCGTACGACGATCGCGGTCGACCTCCAGGCCGACTTCACGCCCATGCAGGTCGTCAAAGCGGGGATGAGCGGCAGCGACGTCGAGATCGACGCACGCGCTGAGGACGGCGAGCTGCGTTTCGGCTCCGGCGCTGTCGGAGCGCGACTCGAGGCGCCGGATGCTCGTATCGAGGTCGACTATCGCGAAAGCGGCGGGACCGCAGGCAACACCGAGGGCAGCCGGACTGCTCGCCTGGAATGGGCCGTCACTGTTCCCGCCCGGGCGTCCACCTCCGTCACCTGGCGCATCCATGCGATCGACGACTCGGCTGTCGTGGCCGGCGCCGCGCCATCCACCGAATGGGATGCCGTCCACGTCGACGCGGGCGACTCGCGCCTCTCGTCGTGGGTGCGGTCGGCGATCGGCGATCTGCAGGCGCTCCGCATGGTCACCCGCGACCGGCCGGATGACGTCTTCCTCGCCGCAGGGGCCCCGTGGTTCTTCACGTTGTTCGGTCGCGACTCCCTCTGGGCTGCACGGATGCTGCTGCCTCTCGGCACGGAGCTCGCCGCCTCCACGCTGCGGGTCCTCGCAGCCCTCCAGGGCACCCGCGAGGTCGCCGAGACGGCGGAGCAGCCGGGCAAGATCATGCACGAGTTGCGGCCCGGGGTGCTGGCGATCCCCGGCCTGAACATCTCGCTGCCGCCCCTGTACTACGGGACGGTCGACGCGACCGCGCTCTGGATCACCCTGCTGCACGACGCCTGGAAGTGGGGGATGCCCGATTCCGAGGTCGAAGCGCTCCTTCCGAACCTCGAAGCTGCGCTGGCATGGATGCGCGACTACGGCGACAGCGACGGCGACGGTTTCCTCGAATACGTCGACACCACCGGGCACGGGCTCGCGAACCAGGGCTGGAAGGACTCCGGCGACTCGATCCAGTGGCGCGACGGGTCACTGGCCGAAGGACCGATCGCCCTCTGCGAAGTACAGGCGTACGCCTATGAGGCCGCCGTCGGCGGGGCCGCACTGCTGGAGCATTTCGGGCGCTCGGGCGAGGCCTGGCGCGAGTGGGGCGCGGCGCTCAAGGCACGCTTCGCCGCGTCGTTCTGGATCCAGGACCGGGACGGCGCCTACCCGGCTGTCGCGCTGGATGCGCACAAACGAAAAGTGGACACGGTGACCAGCAACATCGGCCACTTGCTCGGCACCGGCATCCTGGACCGGGACCAGGCCGCACTGGTCGCGCGGCGCCTCGCCTCCCCCGAACTGAACTCCGGTTTCGGCCTGCGAACCATGTCGAGCGACTCGGAGGGGTTCTGGCCGCTCAGCTATCACGGCGGTTCGGTGTGGACGCACGACACGGCGATCGCGATCGCGGGTCTGGGACGCGAAGGCTTCCCCGACGAGGCCGCGTCGCTCATCGAAGGCCTGCTCCGCGCAGCCGACGGCTTCGACTACCGGATGCCCGAGCTGCACTCCGGCGACTCGATCGCCCGGACCGCGACGCCCATCCCGTACCCGGCGGCCTGTCGCCCGCAGGCCTGGTCGGCCGCGGCCGCGATCGCAGTGCTCGGCACCCTGCTGGGACTCGAAGCGGATGCGCAGGGCGGCGAGCTGCGTGTGTCGCCACTGACCGCATCCGGGACCATCGATGCCCGCGGGTTGCGCTTCGCCGGCGAGCCGTTCTCCGTGGCGGTCGACGCGGAGGGTCGGGTCAGGCGGTCCTGACCGCCTGCCGCTCCTCGACTTGAGGCAAATCGCCGCAACAGGGCACGCTGGAGCCGGGTTTGCCGCAAGTCGCGAGGTGCCTACAGCTGCGCCATGATCTGTCGTGCGATCACGCGTCCGGCACGGTTCGCACCGATGGTGCTCGCCTGCGGCCCATACCCCGCGAGGAATATACGCGGATCCTGCCACGACGCTCCGGATGCGACGGTCAGGCCGCCCTTCTTCTCGCGCAGTCTCAGGGGTGCGAGATGCCGCAGTTCCGGGCGGAACCCGGTCGCCCAGATGATCGCATCCACCTCGGTGTACGTTCCATCCGGCCAGCGCACGCCGTGCTCCTCGATCGCGCTGAACATCGGGCGCTCCACGAGCACCCCGCGCTCGATGCCTGCCGCCACGCGCCGCGTCCGCGGCACACCCGTTCCGCTCACGATGCTGGGGAGCGCCTCGCCGGCGCGAGCCGCCGCATCCTGCGCCGCGACCGCCGCGACCCCGCCTTCGATCGTCAGCTCGGACTCGTCGCGGAACTCGACCGGTCTGCGGGTCGCCCAGAACAGTTCGCTCGCCACACCTTCGAGTTCGAGGAGGAAGCCGATCGCCGATGTCCCACCGCCGACGACGACGACGCGCTTGCCGGCGAACTCGTCGGCCGCGACGTAGGAATTGGTGTGGACATGGCGCCCGCTGAACGTCGTCACGCCCGGGTAGTAGGGCACGAAGGGCGAGCCCCACGTGCCGGTGGCGTTGACGAGCATCCGCGTCGTTGTCTCGCCGTGCGAATGCTCGACGACCAGGTCGGCGCCCCGATTGAAAACGCTCGTGACCGTCACTGGACGCTGCACGTCCAGCTCGTAATGCTCCTCGTAGCGGCGGTAGTAGCCGGCCACGATGTCCTTCGCGGGAAGAGAGCGGTCAGCGGTGTCGAAACTGATCCCGAGCTCGGCCATTCCCGGGAGATCGTTCACCTTGTGGGCGCTCCCGAGCTTCAACGCATCCCACCGGAACTGCCAGGCGCCGCCCGTGCCCGGACCGCGGTCGAAGATGATGAAATCGACGCCAGGAGTAAGCTCGAAACGCCTCAGGTAATACGCGACGGCGAGCCCTGCCTGGCCCGCACCGACGATCACCACCTGGGTTTCGTTACTGCTCGTGGTCACGCCTCATCCCATCATGATTCCCTGTGCGGCACACAAGGGGTGCACGGTGCCCTGCATGCTAAACTAGCGGCTAGTTTTCACTGTTCCTGTTCGGTCGCCCGGGTGACTCATTGCCCACCCGGGCCTGGCATCGTAAGGGGGTCACGCATGGGGCGCGGCCGTCAAAAAGCAAAGCACACCAAGATCGCGCGCGAGCTGAAGTCATTCAGTCCTGAGGTGAACTACGACGCGCTCGAGCGTGAGCTTACCGGGCACTCGCATCACGACGACCAGTACGCCGCGTGGGCCGACTACGAGCCCGAGGGCTACGGCAGCACCAGCAGCGATACGTACGAAGAAGAAGACCAGCCCAAGCGGGCCTGAGCGCTGGAGCTGAAAGGATCGCATCGCGATCCCGCGACGCCAGCTCCGAGGCAGCTACGCTGACTCGGTCAAAGCCATCCCCGATCAACTGCAATCCCGGCCGCCTCTGAACGGTTGCGCGCCCCGGTCTTGCCGATCGCGCTCGACAAGTGGTTGCGGACGGTCCCCTCGGAGAGGTGAAGTTCGCGCGCGATATCGGTGATCGACCCTCCCCTGCCTGCGACGACGAGTACCTCGGTCTCACGCGGAGTCAACGGCGAGTTGCCGGAGGCCAGCGATTCGGCTGCGAGGGCCGGGTCCACCACACGCAGGCCGGCTGCCACGCGCCTGACCGCATCCGCCAGCTGCCCCGACGGGGTGTCCTTCACGACGAAACCGGATGCTCCGGCCTCCATCGCCCGCCGGAGATACCCCGGCCTCCCGAAGGTCGTCACGATCAGCGACCGGCAGGCCGGAAGCTCCCGGGCGAGCAGGGCGGCCGCGGAGATGCCGTCGATCCCGGGCATCTCGACGTCGAGCAGCGCGACGTCGGCGGAGGTGCGCCGTGCCGCGTCGACGACCTCGTCTCCCCGCCCGACCTGCGCCACCACGGTCAGATCGGGTTCGAGGTCGAGCAGCGCCGCGAGGGCTCCGCGCACCAGTGCCTGGTCGTCCGCGAGGAGCAACCTGATCGGTTCGGTCACTCGGCCGCCTTCCGTACGCTGAGCTGGAAACCGCCCTGGATGCTCGGGCCGGCCACCACGCGGGCGCCGGACGCCCTCGCGCGCGCGACCAGACCATCCAGGCCGTTGCCCCCGTGCTGTGCGATGGGGGCGGCATCCGCGCCCACCACGCCGATCATCCCGGCTCCGCGTCCGTCGTCGGAGACGACGAGCGAGTCCACGCTGAGTTCGACCCAGCAGTTGCGTGCGCCCGAATGGCGGATGACGTTGGTCACGCCTTCGCGCAGCACCCAGCCGAAGAGCTCGCGCAGCTCGGGGCGCACGATCTCGCCGTTGCGCGGCAGGTGCGCCTCGATGTCGGCGGCGGCGAGCGCCGTCTGCGCGGCGGCGAGCTCGGTCGACAGGCTCATCTCGCGGTAGCCGGCGACGGCCGCGCGCAGGTCGGTGAGTGCTGCGCGCGACAGTCGTTCGATGTCGGCGATCTCCTCTTCGGCGCGCGCAGGGTCCAGCGTGACCAGCCTGCGGGCGAGCTCCGATTTCACGGTCACCACGGTCAGCGAGTGCCCGAGCACGTCATGCATGTCGCGGGAGAACCTGGCGCGTTCCTCGACCACGGCGAGCCGTGCCACTTCGCTCTGCGCCTGTCGCAGTTCGCGCACGGTGCGCATCTGGCGGTTCAGCCCGAACATCATCGACGTGACCGAGAAGGTGATGATGCCCGACCAGGCGGCGCTGTCCGCGAACCCGGTGAGCACCCCGTAGATCAGGGGGATGATGATGAGCACCGCCGTGAAGGTCGCGACGATCGCGAACTCCTCGAAGACCGCGGCGGAGACGACGGCGACGAGCACCCACAGCCAGAAGGCTGTGCCGCCGAGCAGTGGGAAGAAGACGAACGAGAGTACCCAGTACCCGGTCACGGCGATGATCCGGTCGCGTAGCGGAGCCCACCAGACCATCGGCGCGAGGAAGACGAAGATCCCGCAATACACGATGAGCAGGACGGTCGCGGCGACCTTCGCGGGAACAGTCCCCGGCGACAGCCAGACCGCGATCACGGTCAGCGCCTGATACAGCAGGCCGAAGCACGCGCCGACGTACCAGCCCCGGGTCGCCCGGTCGGTCATGGACTCGCGTGCCCGGCCCCACCATTCGTCCCAGCTCGTGGGACGCTCCGCCGACGTGCGGGAGGCCAGGTCCATACCGATCACTGTAGACCGGGCCGACCTGGCCTCGAGCGCACGGGCGTCAGCTGCGCGCGGCATCCCGGCGATACCGCCAGATGATGAATGCGCCGAGCGCGAGCGTCCATCCGACCAGCACCAGGGCCGGCGTCAGGACATCGCCCGACTGGTGCGCCCCCATCTGCCCGATCCGGTTCAGCCAGTACGACGGCACCACCTGCGCGACGTTCGCGACCCAGGCCGGGAAGATCTGGAGCGGAACCCACAGGCCGCCGAGCACCGCCATCCCCATGAACACCGCCATGAAGAGCGGCTGCGCGTATTCGGGCTTCGCGAACTGTCCGATCAGGATGCCGAGGAGCGAGAAGGGGAGGATACCGAACCAGAGACCGAGGCCCGCGGTCATCCAGTTCATCGGCGGCAGGGTCGAGTGGTACAGCAGGACCGAGACTGTGAAGATCACGATGATCGAGACGAGGCCCATCAGCATCGCGGTGATCATCTTCGAGATGAGGTAGCCGGTACCGCTCAGCGGGGTGATGCGCAGTTGCCGGTTCCACCCGATGGACCGTTCTGTCACGATGTTGAACGCTTGCGAGAGCGCCGCCATCATCCCGCCGTAGCCGGCGACCTGGATGGTCGTCACGACGATCCAGGGAAGCTTGGTGACCGAATCCACCTGTCCTGCTCCGCCGAAGGTGCCGCCGAACGCGACAAGCATCACGAGCGGGACGGCCAGCGTGAAGATCATCGAACGGGCATTCTTGATCTGCCGGAACGACTCGAGTCCGACGTAGGCGATGCTCATGAGCGTGCCCCTTCCAGGATTGTGGCGTCTGTGGTCGCCGGCTTCTCGTCGGCGAAGTCGGAACGACCTTCGGTGAGTGCGAGGAACGCGTCGTCCATCGTGTGCGACGTGACCTCGATGTCGTGGACCTCCTGGTAGGCGCTCAGGAGGCTTCGCAGCGTTGCATCAGAATCGTCGCTGACCAGCGTGAACTGGCTGCCGCGGTGCTCGAAGCTGCGCACCCCCGGGAGGTCGGCGAACTCGCGTTCGATCTCGGCGCTCCACGCGAAGTCGGCGCTGGCGCGGATACGGCGGCCCGACACGACCGCCTTCACTTCGGTGGGGCTGCCGTCGGCGACCACGCGCCCGGCGCTCAGCATGACGATGCGGTCGGCGTAGGCGTCAGCCTCGTCGAGGTAGTGGGTGGCGAAGACGACCGTGCGGCCCTCGTCGGTGAACTCGCGCATGGACTGCCAGAATGTGCGGCGAGCTTCGACATCCATCGCGGCGGTCGGCTCGTCGAGGAACAGCAGGTCGGGGTTGGAGACGACAGCGACGGCGAACCGTGCGCGCTGCAGTTGGCCGCCGGACAGCTTGCTGACCTTCTGCTTCGCGATCTCGGTGCAGCGGGCGCGCGCGAGCGCCTCCTCCACGGGCAGCGGATGCCGGTGCACGCTGGCGACGAGGCCGACGCTCTGCGCGACGGTGAGGGTCGGCAGCAGCGCGCCGCCCTGAAGCATGGCGCCGACGCGGCCGTTCTCGATCGCGGACCGCGGGCTCGCACCGAAGAGCTCGGCAGTGCCGCTGGTGGGATGCGCGAGTCCGAGCGCCAGGTCGATGGTCGTCGACTTGCCGGCGCCGTTCGGCCCGAGCAGGGCAACGACTTCGCCGGGTTCGATGGTGAGGCTGACTCCGTTGACCGCCTGGATGTGTCCGAACGACTTCTTCAGGTCGGTGAGCTGGATGGCTGGTGTGTTCACCTTCTCAGCCTCGCCTCGCGCGGGCCCGGGTGCGCATCCCATCCGTCAGGTCTTGCCCGTGACATCCGTCACGGCTGCCGAGCACAGGAAAAGGCAGCCTCTGAGAGCGGATTGCCCTGCTTTTTCCTGTGGTCGCCGCCCTGGGGGGACGAATTAGCCCTCGGAGGAGCGGAGGCGCATCATCCCGACGACGCCGAAGGCTGCGCCGACGGTGAGGAGCAGTCCGCCGAAGAGGAGGGCCAGGTCTGCGGAGCCGGCGCCGGGGTGGGTGCCGGTCGAGGGCGCCGCGACGGAACTCGCGGACGGAACGTGCGGAACCGGCGCAAGCCCGGCCCCGGCCGCATCATGTCCGGCCGTCGGGGCGGTGACGGCGGCGACGCGTGGGAGCACGGCAGTCGCGCCCGCGACCTCGACACCGCCGGATGCGCGCTGCAGCAACACGAAGAAGCTGGCCGCCGGGGACCCGAACGGTCGGTCGAGCAGCGGAATCGCGACGGTCGCGCTGCGCTGTCCGACGGCGAAGCGGACGGTGCCGCGGGAGGACGCGTAGTCGCGCCCCGCCTGGGCGGACCCGTCGGCCGTCACATAGTCGACGTGTGCGGTCGTGTCGGATACGGTCCGCGACACGATGAAGCGCGCCGAGTGGCCGTCGGCTGACAAACCTGAGCTCGCGATGCTGATCGCGTCGGCGGGTGTCACGCTGAGCGCTACTGCGGCGGCCGACCCGAGCAGCTGGGGTGTGGCCGTCTGCGGGACGTACCGCGCCGTGATGGTGTGCGATCCCGCTTCGGGCGCGTCCAGGCTGGCACGAGCGACGCCCTGTCCGTCGACGGGAGCGACCGCGGCCACGGCGGAGTCGACGCTGAACTCGACGGAACCGGTGGTCGGTGACGCCAGGAGCATCCGCCCGACGCTCGCCGTGACGTCGAACGGATCCCCGGCCGCCGCGGTTGGGGGAGCCGACAGTGCGACGGTCGTCGCGGTCCCGCATGACGGGGTCGTCGCGTCGATGCCGATCGTCGTCGTTCCGAGCGTCCAGGTCAGGTCTCGTGGCCCTCCCGAGAACGTCGTCGCGAAGACAGCGTGGTGGACGCCGGGGTCGAAGGTGGCGGGCTGGCCACGATCGCCGCCGAGGGTGAACGTGTTCTGTGCGGACCCGGGCGCGAACGCGACGGCGGATGCCGAAGAGTTGCGGAATCCGAAGACGACGGTGAATGCATCCGGAGTCGCGCCCGGTGCTGAACTGACGCAGTCGACGAAGGGTGCGACCGTGATCGGGTCGGGGGCGGCGACAGCAGGACCCAGGGCGACGAGCGCGAAGACGGCGCCCGGAACGACCGCCGCGACTGCGCGGAAACCGCGCCCGGGCGAACGTTTCACACGCGCAATGTTATCGGGCCGGTGGGGCGACCGATTACCTGTGCGGGCGACCGTGTCGGGAACGTATGGGCGGCCGCCGGACGGTCGCCCCCACGTCGGGCTGTTCCCGCGAAATCGAGCTCAATCGCAAACGTCGTAGACGCCCGCATAGGTCGACGACTGGATGGTGACCACGGTTCGGGATCCGGTCGCGGAAGTGCCCACCTGGAAGACCAGGTAGCGTCCGCCGATCGGGCCTGCGGCATAGGTCGTGTAGCCCATGTTCTCGTCGTATCTCGAGTGCGACTTCTGAAGAGCCGGATAGGCGTTCAGCAGCGAGGACTCCGACGAGCCGAGACGGATGCCTGCCGGCGTCGACGGCGAAGCGGCGATCGGCGCGTCGGCCACGGTCTGCGTGATGAAGGAGGCGTACGTGAACGGAGGGTCGGCTTCGGCGTGGCCCCGGGCTTCGAGATCCATGAGGGCGATGGAGACGGGGTGGTCCGCGGTCGTCCCGAACACGGCGGAATACCCCGGTGGGCAGTCGACGGTGTCGGTGACGGCCGGAATGGTGGCGGCGGTGGCGAGTGCGGCAAGCGACTGCCCGACCTCCACCCCGGCCACCTGGTCGAAGTCGACGACCCAGGCTCCGGTATCAGAGAGGTCCGGGCTCGGCGTCGGGGTGGGGATCGGAGGGGTCGGGGTGGGCGTCGCGGTCGGGGCAGCACTCGCGATGGGCGCGACGGAGGACCGCGACGAATCCTCTGGTGCCGGCGATGTGCATCCAGTCAGCAGCGCCAAGGCGCACGCCATGGCGACCACGCCCGCAAACGACCGCCTCATTGCGTCCTCCCCCTCGTTCTCCGCTCTCACTGATCCGGGAGCACAACACTATCGGCGCGCCGATCACCACCGACGTATCGGACAGTAACGATCCGGGAACGGCACGAAGAGGCAGAGCCCCTCGGACGAGAGACGGCGCTCGGTTCGGGAGACTGTGCCGCTTCAGCCGGCGTACGAGCCGACGAGACGCACAGCGCCGCCGTCCACGCCCTTGGCGCCCTGCTCGAACCCGGCGAGATCGCGGGCCGAGGTGGCGATCGTGCCGACCGTCCACGAGGGGATGCCGTCAGCCGTGAGCGCGGTGGCCACGGCATCCGCCGCCTCCGGCGCGACGACCGCGAACATGCCGATGCCGAGGTTCCAGGTTCCCTCGCTGGACTCGAGCGTGGAGCCGGCGAGGTCGCTCAGCACGCGGAACACCGCGAGCGGCGACCAGGTGGAGCGGTCGACCTCGACCCAGGATCCGAGCGGGAGCACGCGGGCGAGGTTCGCGGCGATGCCGCCGCCGGTGACGTGGCTCAGCGAGTGGACGGCGCCGCCGAACGCGGGATCGCCGAGGATGCGAAGCAGAGGGCTGGTGTAGAGGCGGGTCGGCTCCAAAAGCACTTCGCCGACGACACCGCCGAAGTCGTCGGAATGATCGGTGAAGCCGATTCCCCGCTTCGACAGGATGTGGCGGACCAGAGAGAAACCGTTGGAGTGGAGTCCGGAGGACGCGAGGGCGACCACCACGTCACCGTCGCGGACACGGTCGGCGCCGAGCACCGCATCCGCTTCGACAGCGCCGACCGCCGCGCCGGCCACGTCGTAGTCGTCGGGGCCGAGGAGTCCCGGGTGCTCGGCTGTCTCGCCGCCGACAAGTGCGGTGCCGGTCTCGGCGCACGCCCGGGCGATACCGGCGACGATGTCGGCGATGCGCGACGGGACGACCTTGCCGCAGGCGATGTAATCGGTCATGAACAGGGGCTTCGCGCCGACGACGACGATGTCGTCCACGACCATTCCGACGAGGTCCTGCCCGATGGTGTCGTGCTTGTCGATGGCCTGAGCGATGGCGACTTTGGTGCCGACGCCGTCGGTCGAGGTCGCCAGGAGCGGACGGTCGAAGTCTTTGAGCGCGGACACATCGAAGAGGCCGGCGAAACCGCCGACACCGCCCAGGACCTCGGGGCCGTGTGTGCGGGAGACCGCGGACTTCATCAACTCGACAGCGAGGTCACCCGCCGCCGTGTCGACACCGGCTTCGGCGTATGAGGACGTGGCGGATGCGGGCTGTTCGGTCACGCTTCAAGAGTACCGGGCCGGGATGCGCGCGTCGGGCCGCTCCGGGCATCCTCGCTCTGCCTCGCCCAACCGCACGTGGTACATCCGAGCGCACGTCGCTGTACGCGTGCGGTGGCGCCGAACGAGTGCGCGTGGGGCGAAGTGGCAACGTGTGCTCGGGTTCAGAGCCTGTGCGGCGACGCGCTCCCGCACAGCCGCACTCGTTGAGTCCTAGCGCACTACGTAGGACTAGTGCGGCGAGACGGAACTAGTGCGGCGAGCCGGAGGAAGCGCCGCGCCTACTCCTGGCGGCCGGGGTCGCCGAACGGCAGCTGGCCGGACTGGGCCAGCGCCCGCTCGCGCAGCTCGGACGCGTCGAGGACGACCTCGAACTCCGCATCCGGCCCCGGGTCGCAGCCGCCCGCGGCGACACTCTCGGGGTCGACCGCTGTAGGCCGCTCGAGCAGGTTCTTGCCGAGGTGGTGCGCGTCGGGCAGCGGGATCGGGTATTTGCCCGTGAAGCACGCTGTGCAGAGGCGGTCGCGCGGCTGCTCGGTCGCGGCGATCATCCCGTCTTCGCTCAGGTAGCCGAGCGAGTCCGCGCCGATCGACTGGCGCACCTCGTCGACGCCGAGTCCGGTCGCGATGAGTTCGGCCCGCGACGCGAAGTCGATGCCGTAGAAGCACGGCCACGTGATGGGCGGGCTGGAGATGCGCACATGGACTTCGGCAGCCCCCGCCTCGCGCAGCATCGACACCAGTGCACGCTGCGTGTTGCCGCGCACGATCGAGTCGTCGACGACCACCAGGCGCTTGCCCTTGATCACCTCTTTGAGCGGGTTCAGCTTCAGCTTGATGCCGCGCTGGCGGATGGTCTGCGAAGGCTGGATGAACGTGCGGCCCACGTAGGAGTTCTTGACGAGGCCCTGCCCGAACGGGATGCCGCTCGCCTGCGCGTAGCCGATCGCGGCAGGCGTGCCGGATTCGGGCGTCGGGATGACCAGGTCGGCTTCGATCGGGTGCTCCTTCGCCAGGCGGCGACCCATCTCGACCCGCGCCTCGTGCACCCCGCGTCCGGCGATGGTCGTGTCGGGTCGGGCCAGGTAGACGTACTCGAAGACGCAGCCGGCGCGCTTCTCTTCGGCGAACCGAACGCTGCGCAGCCCGTTCTCGTCGATGGAGATCAGTTCGCCAGGCTCCACCTCGCGCACGAAGCTCGCTCCGACGATGTCGAGTGCGGCTGTCTCGGATGCGACGACCCAGCCGCGCTCGAGACGGCCGAGTACCAGCGGGCGGACGCCTTGCGGGTCGCGGGCCGCGTAGAGGGTGGTCTCGTCCATGAAGACGAGGCAGTATGCGCCCCGCAGCCGGGGAAGTACCTCGATCGCGGTCGCTTCGAGCGTGTGGTCGAGGTCGCCGGTCAGCAGAGCGGTGACGACGGCGGTGTCGGTCGTGTTGCCGCGCGAGAGCTCACCGTCGGTCTGCGGGTAGCGCTCGTGGACGAGCTGCAGGAGCTCGGCGGTGTTGGTCAGGTTGCCGTTGTGGCCGAGCGCGACGGTTCCTGCGGCAGTGCGGCCGAGGGTCGGCTGCGCGTTCTGCCAGCTGGACGCGCCGGTCGTGGAGTAGCGCGTGTGACCGACGGCGATGTGCCCGGTGAGCGTGTTCAGCGCGTTCTCGTTGAAGACCTGCGAGACGAGACCCATGTCTTTGTAGATGAGGATCTTCTTGCCGTCGCTGGTCGCGATGCCCGCCGACTCCTGGCCGCGGTGCTGCAGCGCATAGAGGCCGAAGTAACTGAGTTTGGCGACTTCTTCGCCTGGTGCCCAGACGCCGAATACTCCGCAGGCGTCCTGCGGGCCTTTCTCGCCTGGCATGAGATCGTGACTGAGAAGACCGTCGCCTCCGGACAAACCGGATACCCCTTAGCTCTCGATGGGATTGTGGGTGTCGTCGTTCGTTACGCGCACGTCGAGTCTATCCGCCTGAACCGTCTTCGCCCGCCTGCCGGCGACCCTGTCGAGGGCCAGCGCGACAAGGGAGCCGACCGCGACACCGAGGACGATGGCCGCGATCAGCAGGAACCCGAAGACCTGGGCCCGGCTGTACGTCGGGTTCTCAGGAAAGGCGAACGTGAGCGCGAGCGCGATCAGTGCGAACACGACCGAGCCGGCGAACATGAAACGGAAGTACCGCGGAGTGCGCTTCACGGTCACCGTGTCTTCGGTGACCGTCGCGTTCTCTTCGGGCGCTTCGCTCATGAGTCCATTGTCCCTCATGAAAGCTGGGAGCAGATCGGATGGGCGGGGCCGGCTAGGAGACGCCTGCGACCCGCAGCGGAACGAGGGCTGCGAGGTCCGCGCGCTGCCCGGAGGCGTGCACCGCTCCAGCCGCGACGGCCTCGTCCCAGGTGCTGCGTCCGGTGGCGAGCGTGAGCCAGGTGCGCGCATCCATCTCGACCACGTTCGGCGGGGTCCCGCGCGTGTGGCGCGGCCCCGGGATGCATTGGACCGCGCCGTACGGCGGCACGCGGACCTCGACCGTGTTGCCGGGCGCTCGCTCGGCGAGCAGCTGCAGCAGGTAGCGCACGGCGGTCGCGAGCGTACGGGTGTCGGATGCGTCGGCCAGCGCATCCGCCACCGCCGCCGACCCGACGTCGTCACCTATTCGCGCGCGTGCCATGACACCATCCTGCCAAACCCGTTCTCCACAGGGACCGCTCCGCATTCCTGCGGCCGCCGGACGGGACATAGTCTGGTTCCGTGAAGATTCTCGTTCTCGGATCCGGTGCTCGCGAGCACGCCATCATCACCGCACTACTCAGCGAGGACGTTGGGCACGAGATCATCGCCGCTCCCGGCAATGCCGGCATCGCGAAGGACGTCACGGTGATCGCACTCGACCAGCTCGATGCGCAGGTGGTGGCGAACTTCGCCATCGAGGAGAACATCGAACTCGTCGTGATCGGACCTGAAGCGCCGCTCGTCGCCGGCGTCGCGGACGGGCTGCGCACCCGCGGCATCCCGGTATTCGGCCCCGGCAAGGCGGCCGCGCAGCTCGAGGGCTCCAAGACGTTCGCCAAACGGATCATGGATGAGGCGGGCGTGCCGACCGGTCGCGCGGTGCGTGCTGCGACCCTTCTCGAAGTGGAGGAGGCACTCGACGCGTTCGGCGCCCCCTACGTCGTGAAGGCCGATGGCCTCGCTGCGGGCAAGGGCGTGATGGTCACCGAAGATCGCGAGGCGGCGATCGCGCACTCGACCTACTGGCTGGAGCACGGCTCGGTGCTGGTCGAGGAGTTCCTCGCCGGCCAGGAGGTCTCGCTGTTCCTGATCAGCGACGGGCACAACGTGCTCCCCCTCTCGCCCGCGCAGGACTACAAGCGACTCCGCGACGGCGACGAGGGTCCGAACACGGGAGGGATGGGCGCATACTCTCCGCTGCCATGGCTGCCCGAGACGTTCGTGGACGAGGTGATCCGCACGATCGCGCTGCCGACAGTCCGTCAGCTCGCAAAGGAGCAGACCCCGTTCATCGGGCTGCTCTACTGCGGACTCATCGTCACGGATCGCGGCATCCGGGTGATCGAATTCAACGCCCGGTTCGGCGACCCCGAGACCCAGGTCGTGCTTCCACGTCTGGTGACCCCTCTGTCCGAATTGCTCTTCGGGGCCGCGACCGGGTCACTCGCAGGGGTGGCGCATCCCGAGTTCGCCCTCGACGTCGCTGTCACAGTCGTCCTCGCCAGCGAGAACTACCCTGAGACGCCGATCACGGGCCGCGCCATTCACGGGCTGGATGCGGCGGCAGCCGTCCCCGAGGTCACGATCGCCCACGCGGCCACCGCTTTCGACCGCGAGACCGGAACGTTCATCGCGACGGGCGGCCGGGTGCTCAGCGTGGTCGCTCGCGGAACCACGTTCGGCGAGGCCAGAGCCCGAGCCTACGAAGCCCTCGACCTGATCGAGCTGGAGGGCGGCCAGTACCGCACGGACATCGCGGCACGCGTCGCGGGCTAGCTGCAGACCACGCCCGCGCGCACGCGGGCCATGCCCGCGCGCACAGGAAAAAGACGCGAAAAAAGCGCGAAAAGGCCGCCTTTTCCTGTGCTCGGCTGGCCCACGCGTCGGACTGCCCGGCGAGCACAGGGAAAGGACGCGAATACGTCGCCAATAAACCGCGTTTTCCTGTGCTCGGCGCGCCTTCAGCTCTGGAGGTAGCGGGCGACGAAGTCGTTCGTGAAGACGCCGTCGGGGTCGAAGCTGCGCGCGAGCGCACGGAAGTCGTCGAGCCTCGGGTACAGCGACGGCACGACCCCGTCGCGATCGAGGTAGAGCTTGCCCCAATGCGGTCGTGATCCGAGCGGGAGAAGTGCATCCTCGAGCGCGGGCAGTACAGCTTCCACCCCGGCCTGGTCGCGCACCCAGGTGAAATGCAGACCGACGACGTCGGTTCCGTAAGCCGAGCTCAGCCAGAGCTCGTCGGCCGCGACGGTGCGGATCTCGCTCACCAGCAGGAGGGGCGAGACCACCTTCGCGATGCGGCGCACGGCGTCGATCGCCTCGCCGATCCGCGCCCGCGGCACGAGGTACTCCGACTGGATCTCCGCGCCGTTGCTCGGCGTGAACTCGAAGCGGAAGTGCGCCAGCCGCTCGTTCCAGGGTCCGACGACCCCGAGCTGCTCGGTGGTATTGCGCACATCCATCGTCTCGATCATGTGGCGGGGTGCCATGAGCGCGGGTGCGCCGAAGAAGGCGTCCTCGATGCCGCTCGGAGCATCCGCCCGCTCCTTGACCCAGGCGAGCGCGACAGTGGGCTCGTCCCACGTCGTGAACAGACTGACCGAGTAGGCGCTCGAGGTGATCGCGTCGAACTGCGATGCGACGGCCTCCCACGGGACCCCCCCGAACAGCCGCTGGGATGCGTCGAAGCTGGGTTCGATGTCGAGCGTCACCTCGACGACGACTCCGAGCGCACCGAGCGCGACGACGGCGCCGTCGAAGCCGGGTTCCCCGCGGTGCAGCTCGACCAGTTCGCCGTCGGCCCTGAGGATCCGCACTCCCCGGACAGCGGTCGCGAGGTTGCCGTTGCGGTCGCCCGAGCCGTGGGTCGCCGTCGCGACGGCGCCCGCGATGGAGATGTGCGGGAGGGACGCGAGATTGTGGAGAGCCCAGCCTGCGTCCTGGAGCCGGCGGGCGACATCTCCGTAACGCATCCCGCCGCCGACCGTGACAGTGCGCGCGGTCTCGTCGATGCGAACGAGCGGGGGGAGACCCGCCGTGCTGACGAGCAGCTCGGACGAGTCGGCGAGCGCGTTGAAGGAGTGCCTGCTGCCGAGCGCGCGCACTTTCGATGCTCCCGAAACCGCGTCACGGAGTTCGTCGAGCGAGGTCGGCGCAGCGATCCGCGCCGCCCGGTATTCGTAGTTCCCCGCCCAATTGAGCTCGCCCATCGTGATCCTTCCGCTGCGCCGTCGTCGTGGGTCCCAGTCTGTCATCCGGCGATGGGGCCGCGCGTCGCGCACTCGTCAGGAGGCTGGCGTCGCCTCAGCGTCGGCCGGCCTCGCGTAACCGGGATGCGCATCCGGAGACAACCCGCCGCCCGCGGACAGCTTGCCCAGCAGCGCCGCGAGTTGCGCCTGCTCGTCGGGCGTGAGCGCCGAGAGCACCGCGTGCTGGTGCGCTTCGGCGATGGTGCGGAGCGGCCCGAGCAGTGCCTGTCCAGTCTCGGTGAGGGAGAGCTCGTAGTTGCGGCGATCCCGTTCGGACCGCGAACGTTCCACGAGCGCGCGCTGCTCGAGGGAGTCGAGGAGCGGCACGATCCGGCTGGGGGTGGTGCCGAGCCGGGCCGCGAGTTCGCGCTGGCTGATTCCGGGCGAGCGTCCGAGCACCCGGATGGCGCCGGCATCGCGGGGCGTGAGGCCGAGGTCGGCGACGCGCTCGGCGAAGCGGTCGGCCGCATCCGCCCCCAGCTGCGCGAGCAGGAACGCGGTACGCGCGGGTGCACCCCGGGGATGCGCGGGCGCGGCGGGTCGGTCGGTCACAGCAACAGAATACAGCCTTGCCGAAACAATTACACTATGTAATCATTACTATGTATAACTATTTCGGAGGAACAATGGACACGGCACCCACCACCCCGCGGAGACGATCAGGCTCCGGGGGCCCCAACCTCGGCGTCCTCGCCGTCGTCTCGACCGCGCTCGTCATCGCCGGCCTGATCGTCGCGTTCGCTCTCACCGGTGGCCAGGCCTTCGTCTCGCCGTTCGCCGGTGCGGACGCGGTCTCGGCCTACGCGCAGCAGAACTGGCTGAGCATCCGCATCACCTCGATGATCCAGTTCGGCTCAGCCGTCCCTCTCGGCATCTTCGCCGCCACCGCGTATGCTCGGCTCCTCCGCCTCGGCGTCCGTGTGCCGGGACCGGGGATCGGCTTCTACGGAGGCATCACCGCCTCGCTCCTGCTGATGGTCTCGGCCCTCGGCTCCTATGTCGTCAGCCGTCCCGATGTGAGCAGCGACCCGACCGTGGCGCTCACGCTCACCTACTTCACCTTCATCACCGGCGGCGTCGGGTTCGTGACCGGTATGGGCCTGCTCGTCGCCGGCATCGCAGTGCCCTCGCTCATCCTCGGCTTCGTTCCGCGCTGGCTCGCGTGGACGGGTCTCGTGATCGCGGCGCTCTCGGAGCTCTCGTTCCTCTCGATGGCGATCGAACCGCTCCAGTTCCTCCTGCCGATCGGGCGGTTCGGCGGGCTGCTCTGGCTGATCGCGGTCGGGTTCCTGCTTCCGAAGGACCGGCGCAATGTGAAGCAGAGCGGCGCTCGTGACGTGGCAGTCGCCGAGGCGGACCTCTCATGACGAAGACGGCTTTCGTTCTCGGAGCGAACGGACTGATCGGCAACGCGATCTGCTTCGCGCTCGGCGAGGCGGGCATCCGCGTGATCCCGGCGGCGCGCGACAACGTCGCGCTCGCCGACCTGCGCGAACGGATGCTCGCAGCCGGGCTCGAGTGCCCGGCGACCGAGACGGTGGATGCGACCGACGACGACGCGCTGTCCGGCGCCATCGCGCGCACAGCATCCACCCACGGGATGGACATCGCCGTCAACAACGTCGGTCGCGGCCATCGACCGGCACCGCTCACCGAGCTCGATCCGCGCGAGTTCGACGATGTCGTGGCCGTGAACTTCCGCGCGGTCGCCGTTGCGATGCGCAACGAGCTGCACGAACTGCCCGACGGGGGCGCACTCGTGAACATCGTGTCGAGCGCGGGGACCGGCGGCGCACCGGGCATGTCGGCTTACTCCGCCGCGAAGCACGCCGTCGTGGGGCTGACCCGGACGACGGCGATCGACTATGCCGCGCGCGGAATACGAGTGAACGCCGTCGCGCCGGGGCCGATCGAATCCGGGCCCGTGATGAACCAGCCGGCCGAGGTGCGCGCCGGCATCGGAAAGTACGTGCCGATGGGTCGCATGGGACGGGCCGACGAGGTCGCGGCAGCGGTCCTGTGGCTGGCGACGGACGCCTCCAGCTACACGACGGGGCTCGTGCTGCCCGTCGACGGCGGCAAGAAGGCCTGACGCCGCTCCGCGAGCGAACGCGCACGTTCGACGACGCCGGGAGCATCCTGACGATCCCCTGAAGACGCACGCGTTTCCCGGCGCACATTCGGGCGCGCCTGCGTACCGTTCGGTGTGCGTATATTCCGATGGGTCGTGGTCGCGGTCGTCGCCCTCCTCGTGGCGACCGGCGGCTACGTCTGGTACAACTACCAGCATTTCGTGTCCGGCGTCACCCACGTCGACGTGATCTCCCACTCGAACGCGCCCGCCAAAGACGTGGACGGCACCGACCAGAACATCCTGCTCGTGGGAGACGACCACCGTCCCGCCGGCGCGACAGCGCAGCAGCTGGCCGAACTCGGAACCACGGCCGACGGCGGTGGCACCAACACCGACACCATGATGGTCCTGCACGTGCCGGCCGACGGACGCAAGGCGACGCTCATCTCGTTCCCCCGCGACTCCTGGGTCGACATCCCCGGGTTCGGAATGAACAAGCTGAACGCCGCATTCGCGTTCGGCAGCGAGAACGGCGGCGGGGATGCCGGGGGCGCGCGCCTGCTGATCACGACCATCCAGAACCTCACCGGGCTCACCATCGACCACTACGTGCGAATCTCGATGCTCGGGTTCTACGACGTCGTCAAGGCACTCGGACCCGTGCAGGTGTGTCTGAACAACGCCGTCGACGACCCGTACTCGACCGTGAACCTGCCGAAAGGCGTCTCGACACTCGACGCACACCAGGCGCTCGCGTTCGTACGCCAGCGCCACGGGCTGCCCAACGGCGACCTCGACCGGATCGTCCGTCAGCAGTACTTCCTGTCGGTCGAAGCGCGCCAGGTGCTGTCGGCCGGCACCCTCCTCAACCCGCTCAAACTGCAGAACGTGCTCGATGCGGTCAGCTCGTCCATCCAGACCGATCCCGGCCTCGACCTGATCGCGCTCGCGACCCAGCTCCACGGGCTCAGCGCGAACAACCTGTCCACGGCGACCATCCCGGTCAGTGGCACCCCGACGATCACGGTCGACGGGAACGATGTGTCGATCGTCCAGGTGGACACGGCGGCGATGCCCGCGTTCATCCACTCGGTCATCGGGAATCCGAGCGCCTACGACAAAGCGACGGCGGCGGCACCGTCGTCGGTGACGGTCACGGTTCTGAACGGAAGCGCGACGGATGGCGCAGCCGCGAGCAACACCACGACGCTTGCCGCTCTCGGCTTCAAGACCGGCACAGCGGGAACGACCGGAACGACCGCGACGACGACCATCGAGTATCCGTCGGGGATGGAGTCCGCGGCGAAGGCGGTCGCCTCGCACGTTCCGGGGGCCGCGCTGACGGCGACGTCGTCGGTGAGCGGTGTCACACTCGTGCTCGGAACCGACGGTCTGCAGGCGCAGGCGGCGGCCGCATCCACAGGCACCGCATCCACTCCGTCAACGTCCGCGACCACCCCGGCCTCCCCTGCCAAGACCTACGCGCAGGGAGCCTGCATCAACTGAGCGCGGGCGGGGCGATTAGCATTGTCGCGTGAACTCGACATCCTCGGTCCTGCCCGGCTGGTCGCACGTCTACTCCGGAAAGGTGCGCGACCTGTACGTCCCGGGGCAGGCCACCGGGCTGGATGACGCCAGTGCCGTCCTCGTCGTCGCCAGCGACCGCGTCAGTGCGTTCGACCACGTGCTCGAGCCCGGCATCCCGGGCAAAGGCGAACTGCTCACCACCCTCAGCCTGTGGTGGTTCGACCAGCTCGCGGATGTGCCCAATCATCTGCTCGCCGACCACCGGTTCGACGGCGAGCGCGTCGTCGACGACATCCCGGATGCGGTCGCCGGGCGCGCCATGCTCGTCAAGCCGCTGGACATGTACCCGGTCGAATGCGTCGTGCGCGGCTACCTCACCGGCAGCGGCTGGACCGAGTATCTGAACACTCACAGCGTGTGCGGGATCCCGCTTCCGGCCGGCCTCTCCAACGGGGATCGTCTTCCGACGCCCATCTACACTCCCGCCTGGAAGGCGCCGATGGGGCAGCACGACGAGAACATCACGTTCGAGCGCACGGTCGAGCTGGTCGGTGAGGATGCGGCCACGAGGCTGCGCGACCTGTCGCTGTCGATCTACACCGAGGCGGCGGCGATCGCGGAGAAGCGCGGCGTCATCATCGCCGACACCAAGTTCGAGTTCGGCGCTGATCGCGAGACCGGCGCGATAACCCTCGCCGACGAGGTACTGACCAGCGACTCGAGCCGCTACTGGGATGCTGCAGCCTGGGCGACAGGCACGACACCCGACGAGCGGATGGCGAGCTTCGACAAGCAGATCGTACGCAACTGGCTCGCCGCGAACTGGGACAACACCGGCACTCCGCCCGAGCTGCCTGCGGACATCGTCGAACGCACCGCCGCCCGCTACCGCGAGCTTCTGGAACGCCTCACCGGCGAGTGACCGACGCGGGCCGGCCCGCACTCTGGCGCGCCCGCGAAATACACAGGTGCGGTCTGACGTTCTACAAGATGTGACCGAACTTCTCGCAGCCGACACGTCCATGGGAGCGGTGACGCTTCTCGTCGCCGACCTCGACCGCATGATCGCGTACTACCGCGATGGCGTGACGCTCAGCGTGCTCAGCCACGAGGGCGGCGTCGCTGTACTCGGCCGCCGCACAACCCCGATCGTCATCCTGCGGCACGCGCCAGAGCTGAAGCACGCGTCGCCGCACGAGGCCGGTCTGTTCCACACGGCCATCCTGTTCGACACGCAGGAGGCGCTCGCCGCCGCCGTCTACTCGGTGGCGCGCGTGGCCCCCGGGACGTTCACCGGAAGCGCCGACCACCTGGTGAGCAAGGCCTTCTACTTCAGCGACCCCGAAGGCAACGGCGTCGAACTGTACTGGGATCGCGACCGGACCCAGTGGAGCTGGGTGCACGGGCAGGTCGAGATGGCGACGCTGTACCTCGACCCGAATGCGTTCCTCGAGGAGAACCTCACCGAAGGGGCGGACATCGGGCAGGTGGGCGCCGCAACGGTCGGCCACGTGCATCTGGCGGTGGGCGACGTCGCGTCGGCCCGGGCGTTCTACGTGGACCGGCTCGGCTTCGAGGCGACGGCGAGCCTCGGCAGTCAGGCGCTGTTCGTCAGCGCGGGCGGCTACCACCACCACATGGCGATGAACACCTGGAACAGCCGTGGCGCGGGCCCCCGCACACTCGCGCTCGGGCTGGGGCAGGTCGAGATCCGCGTGCCGGGTGCCGACGACCTCGGCGAACTCACCGAGCGGATGCGCCACTACGGCGTCGAGCCCCGTGACGACGGCCGGTCGGTCTCCTTCGACGACCCCTGGTCGAACACCGTGCGCGCCGTCGCCGCCGCCTGACCCCCTCCCGCGCCCGACCCTCCCCGCCCGGCGGGTCGACGCCGCATGACCTTCCGCGCGCGCCCGGCGGTGAGTTGACACTTGTTGTCGCCGGCCGGCGAGGACGCGCGACAACTACTGCCAAGTCGCGAGCCGGCGAGGAGGACACGGGCGCGGGATGCGACGCGAACCCTGCGGGCTACATGCGGGGGGAGACGGCGACGCGCGGACCGACACCGGCGGCAGCGAGCGCGAGTGCTTCATCCACTTCGGCCAGCGGCAGCATGCTCGCGACCTGTTCGGCGAAAGGAAAACGTGACCCCGCCCCGACCAGGAACTTCACCGCATGCTCGAGGTGCCGCGGAGCGTAGTCGTGGACGCCCCGCACCGTGAGCAGCTGGCGTATCAGCTGCTCCGGATCGAGCGGCAGGTCGGCGCCCGGAGCCAGCGAACGCACCAGCACGACGACACCGCCGACATCCACGGTCGTCAGCAGCGTGCGGACGGCGTCGGGGGCTCCCGACATGTCGAGTCCCACCGTGCAGTCGACCCGTCGCCCACCGGCCTTGGCGATGGCGGCGGCCAATCCGCGCGGGGAGTTCACGCCCACGCGAGGGTCGGCGACGGCTTCAGCTCCGAACGCGAACGCGGTCTCGCGTCGCTCGTCGACAGGATCGCTGACGACGACATGCGCTCCCGCATCGGTCGCCATCGCCGTGGCTGTCAGCCCGAGCATCCCCGCGCCTGTGACGACGACAACCGCACCGTCCAGAACGGCGATCTCCGAGGCGGCCTCGATCGCCGCAGCGACGGTTGCGGTGGCACAGGATGCCGGTGCGAGCACGGTGGCTGGAACATCATCCGGGACCGCGACCATCGGGGTGCCCGCGAGGACGTGGGCGTGGGTGGCGAACCCGCCCGAAAGCTCCCAGCCCCTGCGCATCCGTTCGTGCCCATAGCGCTGCACGTCAACGCATCTCTGGCCGAGCCCGCGGCGGCAACGCACGCAGCGTCCGCACGGAACGGACACCGACCACACGATCCGCTCGCCGAGAGAGACGCGATGGCCATCCGTCGTCTTCGCACCGCCCTGGCCGAGGGCGACCACCCGGCCGACCTGTTCGTGGCCGAGGATGAGCGGCGTCGGGGCCGCGTGATGCCCGAGAACGGTGTGCACATCCGACCCGCACACTGTCGCCAGTTCGACCTCGACCAGCGCATCCCCCGGGCTCAGCCGGACCCCGGGAACGGCGACCGCCTCGTGCGCATGGCCCTCGCCCGTCCACACCATCGCTGTAGCGGACGGGAACACCCCCACCCCCTTGCCGGCGCGTGCCGGAGGTTCCAGGACGCGGGGGGTGACCGCCCTAGTCGTCAAAACCGAGCAACGCGGGGAGTTCGGCGATGCTGCCGATGACCGCATCCGCTCCCGCGTCGCTGAGCGTCGCCTCGTCCTCCGCTCCCGTCAGTACCCCGACGACGAGGCCGGCGCCGGAGGCGATTCCGGCGGCCATCCCGGATGCTGTGCTGCCGACGACCACCATGGCTTCCACACTCGTGGCTCCTGTGCGCAGCAGAGCGGTGAGCGCAAGGTCGGGGTACGGGTCGCTGCGCCCGTCGGCGGGGCCGAGCACCACGTCGGCCAGGTCTTCGCTGCCGAGCAAGCGGATGACGGCCTGGGCCGACGACGCCGGGAGTCCGGTGGTGAACGCGACCTTCACGCCCGCATCTCGCAGGAGTCCGATCACGTCCTCCGCTCCGGGTACCACGGTCACGCCGTCCGCCATCACCGTCGTGCCGACCAGATCGAACACGACGAGCTCCAGGTCCACGTCCTCATCCGCATCCTCGTCGTCCTCACGACGGACCTCGTCGATGTCGGTGACGTCGAACTCGTCATACTCGTCGAACTCGTCGTCTGCTGTCTCGGTGGCGGCGACGACGTCGTCGATCGTTCCTGCGTCGTCGAACTCCGACGTCAGGATCCCGTCCTTGGTCATTGGGGTGCCTTTCTGTGCGGTCAGCGCGCGAAGAACGGGGTGTTGCGCCCAGTCCCCTCCCGCTCGGCGCGCTGCACGGCGAGCGCTGTGCATCCGTAGAAAACGCTAAGCAGGCAGGGCGAATCCTGCGCCAACCGGTGGTTACCGGGAGGTGAACGGATGGCGGCACCTGGCCGTTCACTATTAGTAACGTTTTGCGTTAGTAACTCGAAACGTTATTATTGAAATCGTGATCCATTCGTTCGCCGACCGCCAAACCGAGTCCGTCTGGGCCAGAAGGCACGTTCGCGGATTGGGGCCGGATCTCCAGCGGATGGCGCATCGCAAACTGCTTATCCTCGACGCGGCCGAAACATTGGGCGATTGCAACGCACCACCGGGCAATCGACTTGAGAGCCTCGGCGGCGACCGCCAGGGACAGCACAGCATCCGCATCAACGACCAATACCGAATCTGCTTCGTCTGGACCCCGTCAGGGCCAAGCGACGTAGAGATCGTCGACTATCACTAGGAGGAAGAAATGACCACCGCGCACCCTCCGATCCATCCCGGAGAGATCCTGCTCGAGGAGTACCTCAAGCCGCTCGGATTGAGCCAGTACGCGCTTGCAAAGGCGATCCATGTCCCCGCGCCGCGCATTGGAAGCATTGTCCACGGCACTCGTTCGATCACGCCGGACACCGCGCTCAGGCTTGCGCGCGCGTTCGGCACGACTCCTCGTTTCTGGCTGAATCTTCAGAACCGATACGACCTCGACGTCGAGCAGGCGGCACATGCCGCCGAGCTCGCGACTATTACCCCGCTCATCGCAAGCTGAGCGACCGCGTTGCATTCTCGTGACGATCGGCGCGATAATGCAACAGGATGCTTCAGCGAGGAGGGGCGGGCGTGACCGTCGACGACAACACCAGGGAATTCGATCCGGACATCGTCACCGACTTCAGCCGGCGGATGAGCTACGGCTCCTACCTCGACCTCGATGTCCTGCTCAGCGCGCAACGGCCGGTCAGCACGCCGGAACATCACGACGAACTGCTTTTCATCATCCAGCACCAGACCACCGAACTGTGGCTGAAGCTGGTGCTGCACGAGCTCCGGTCCGCGTGCGACCTGCTGCGCGCCGACCAGCTGCAGGTCGCCCTCAAGCGGATCGCGCGCGTCAAGCACATCCAGAAGACACTTACCGAGCAGTGGTCGGTCCTCGCCACTCTCACGCCGACCGAGTACGCCGAGTTCCGCGGCTTCCTCGGCAACTCGTCAGGGTTCCAGTCCTACCAGTACCGTGCGGTCGAGTTCGTGCTCGGCAACAAGAACCGGCGGATGCTCAGCGTCTTCGAGAGCGACCCGGCCGCCCATGCGCTGCTGACCGACCTGCTCGAGCAGCCGAGTGTGTACGACGAATTCCTGCGGTACCTGCATCGCGCCGGGTTCCGCATCCCCCAGGCCATCCTCGGCCGGGATGTCACCGAAGCCCACAGGTTCAGCCCGGAACTCGTCGAGACGTTCCGCGGGATCTACGAGAACGCGACCGACCACTGGGCCGAATACGAAGCTTGCGAGGAGCTGGTCGACCTCGAGGACAATTTTCAGCTCTGGAGGTTCCGGCACCTGAAGACCGTGCAGCGCACCATCGGCATGAAAACCGGAACCGGAGGCTCGACCGGCGTCAACTTCCTGCAGAAGGCGCTCGAGCTCACGTTCTTTCCTGAACTGTTCGCCGTACGCACCGAGATCGGCGCGCCCGTCCCCTCGTTAGACTGACGTGGTCGCCGACGGGTTCACGCTCGGCGTCGAGCAGTGGTGGTCGGGCGGGTGGCGTGACCGCACCGTTTTCGTCGCGGCGGGTGGCCGGCTGCACGCCGTCGGCGATCGCCAGACGGATGCGGACCTCGAACTGCCGGGGACGCTGTTCCCGCGCCTGATCGATCACCACGTGCACCTCGGGCTCACCGACCCGTCCGCGCTGATGGCGGGCGGCATCACCGCCGTCGCGGACCTCGGCTGGGTTCCCTCCGAGGTGGCGCGCCTCCGCGATGCGAGCAGGGACCCGAAATCCGGCCTGCCCGAGGTGAGCATCGCGGGCGCGCTCATCACGTGCCCGGGCGGCTACCCGTCGCAGAGCTCGTGGGCGCCCCCGGGAGCCACGGTGGAGGTACGGGACGCGGCGGATGCGGAAGCGGCGGTGGATGCGCAGGTCGCGATCCGTGCATCCGCCATCAAGTTCACGATGAACAGCGAAGCCGGGCCTGCGCCTTCGGCCGACCTCGCGGCCGCGATCGTCGGCGCCGCCCATCGCGCAGGACTCCCCGCTGTCGTGCACGCCCAAGGTGTCGGGCAGGCACGCCGCGCGTTCGAAGCGGGCGCCGACCGCTTCGCGCACACGCCGTTCTCGGAACGTCTCGACGACGACCTCATCGACGCGATGGCCGACGGCGGCACGGAATGGGTGTCCACACTCGATATCCACGGATGGGGTACCCCGATCGGCGACTTCAAGCTCGCCCTCGACAACCTGCGCCGTTTCGCCGACGCGGGGGGCCGCATCCTGTACGGAACCGACCTCGGCAACGGCGCGCTCCCGGTGGGCGTGAACGGCCGCGAGCTGCTCGCTCTCGCGGCGGCCGGGCTCGACCGGGATCGGCTGGTCTCGGCCATCGCCGGCGACGAACTCCTCACCACGATCGGTCCGCGCTTCGCGTGGGCGCCCGGGCGACCGCCTTCGGACCCGGCCGCAGCCGCACAATGGCTCACGACATCCCGCGGCGTCACGGTCGACTCCCTCACCCGCTGACATCCGACACCGAACCCGCCGCACCGCAGAGCACCGCACCCGCACAGCACCGCACACGCACACCAGGAGGATCCGCACATGACCGAACCCACACCCGGCAGCGCTCCCAGGCCCGCATCCTCGTCGGGCGTCGACGCCCACCTCGGCTATGCGCGGCGGATGGACCGCAGCGACGGTCTCGCGCACTTCCGCCGGCAGTTCCACGGCATCCCGCAGGATTCGGATGCCGGCGACGGCGGTGCGGGCGCGGCCGACACGGGCAGCGTCGTCGCCTATTTCGACGGCAACTCGCTCGGACGGCCGACCCGCGCCAGCCTGGAGCGCATCCAGAAGTTCCTCACCGAGGCGTGGGGCGGGCGCCTCATCCGCGGCTGGGACGAAGAATGGATGGCGCTGCCGTTCACGATCGGCGACGCGATCGGGCGCGCGGCGATCGGCGCAGCGCCCGGCCAGACCTTCGTCGGCGACTCGACGACTGTCACCCTGTACAAGCTCGCCCGCGCGGCCCTCGAATCACAGCTCTCCCTCCGCGACGACGGGCCGTTCCGCACCGAGATCGTCGTCGACACCGACAACTTCCCGACCGACCGGTACGTGCTCGAAGGAATCGCGAAGGAGCGCAACCTCACCCTGCGCTGGATCGAATCGGACACGGCGGGGGGCGTCACACCGGGGCAGGTCGCGGCGGTGGTCGGGCCGCAGACCTCTCTCGTTCTCCTCAGCCACGTCGCCTACCGGTCCGGTTTCATCGCCGACGTCCCCGCCATCACGAAGATCGCGCACGACGCAGGCGCCCTGGTGCTCTGGGACCTGTGCCACTCCGCCGGTTCGGTGCCGGTCGAACTCGACGCATGGGGCGTCGACCTCGCGGCCGGATGCACGTACAAATACCTGAACGGCGGCCCCGGCTCGCCCGCGTTCGGCTATGTGAGGGCAGAGCTGCAGGATGCACTGACGCAGCCGATCCAGGGGTGGATGGGGACCCAGGAAGTCTTCACGATGGGCCCGCGCTACGAGGCGGCATACGGCATCCGTCGCTTCATCAGCGGCACGCCTGCGATCGTCGGGATGCTCGCGATGCAGGACACGATCGCGATGATCGAGCAGTGCGGCATCCAGGCCGTCCGTGACAAGTCGATCGCCCTCACCGAGTTCGCCATCGCGCTCGCCGACGACTGGCTGGCCCCGCTCGGTGTGACGGTCGCGAGCCCGCGCGACCCCGCCATGCGCGGAGGACATGTCACCCTCAGCCACCCGGCCATGCGTGAGGTGACGGCGCGACTCTGGGCGCAGGATGTCCTCCCGGACTACCGCGACCCGGGCGGCCTCCGGATCGGCCTGTCGCCGCTCAGCACCAGCTTCGAGGAGACGTATCGCGGTATGGCGGCGGTTCGGGAGACGCTGCGCGCCGAACTGCTGGAACGGTCGGGACTGGGATGACGCAGACCGCTGCGCCGGCGGGCGCCGAGCCGGCGGGCGCCGGAGCGAGCGCCGGCGCGGCAGCCGCCTCGGGGTCCGGAGCCGCCGTTCTCGACGACTTCGATTCGCGGCCGGGCGGCTCGATGTCGCTCCTGCGCACCATCGTCGGGAGCAGCCTGCGCCAGCTCGGCGGCTGGATGCCCGCATCCGGTGCCGTTTCTATGCTCGACGCCCTCGACATCCCCGCTTCGACTGCGCGGTCCACCCTCACCCGGCTGGCTGCGCGCGGCGTACTGGTCCGCGAACCGCGCGACGGCGTCGCCGGCTATGCGCTCCGGCGCGAGGCGGTCCCGATGTTGGAGCGGGGGGATGCGCGGATCTTCCAGCCCACCGCATCCGCCGACGCCGCATGGTGCCTGGTCTCGTTCTCGATCCCGGAACGGCACCGCGATCGCCGCCACCAGTTGCGGCGACGGCTCGACTGGATCGGATGCGGCACCGTCAGCGACGCGCTGTGGATCGGGCCGGAGCGGGTCGCCGACGACGTACGGGACATCCTCGCCGATCTCCGGCTCACCGGCGAAGTGACAGTGTTCACCGGCGCACGTCCGGATGCGGACCGTCCACTGGCCGAACTCGCCGGCCGGTGGTGGGATCTCGAGCGGGTGCGGATGCTCCACCAGCGATTCCTCGACCGCTACGCGCCCGCCGCGTCCGCACCCCCGGTCGGCGACCGCGAGGCCTTCGCGACGTGGGTCGGAGCGCTCGACGAGTGGCGTGTGATCCCGTATCTCGATCCGGGGCTGCCCGAGACGGCCCTCCCTGCGGGCTGGCCGGGGCGCGCGAGCCGCGAGCTGTTCGCAGACATCCGGGAGCGGTACGCGGATGCCGCCGTCGCGTTCGCCCGTCGGGTGACGGGGTGTGGACAACCGGCACGCACCCCCGCGATCCCCCGATAGAATCGACTCATCCCCACCCAGCTGCCGAGCGGAGAGTGCCCGTGCCCACCATCGTTGTAGAAGTCATGCCGAAGGCCGAGCTGCTCGACCCGCAGGGCAAGGCCGTCGCGGGCGCACTCGCGCGCATCGGCAAAGGCCAGTTCACCGCTGTCCGGCTCGGCAAGCGCTTCGAGCTCACGGTCGACGGGCCGATCGACGATGCGACCAGGGCGGCCGTCGAAGAGATCGCGAACGACATCCTCTCCAACTCGGTGATCGAAGACGTGGTCGGCATCCACTACCCGGAGGCCGGCGCCTGATGCGCATCGGCGTCGTCACCTTCCCGGGCTCGCTCGACGACCGCGATGCCCTCCGCGCCATCCGTCTCGCCGAGGCGGAGCCGGTCGCGCTCTGGCACGGCGACCACGACCTGCAGGGCGTCGACGCCCTCGTGCTGCCGGGCGGATTCAGCTACGGCGACTACCTGCGCTGCGGGGCGATCGCCAGCCTTTCGCCGATCATGACCGAGGTCATCGACGCCGCAGGCAAGGGGCTGCCGGTTCTCGGAATCTGCAACGGCTTCCAGATGCTCGCCGAGGCCCACCTCGTCTCGGGCGGGCTCATCCGCAACGACCACGGCAACTTCATCCGGCGCGACCAGCACCTGCGCGTGGAGAACACGTCGACTCCGTGGACCAGCGGATTCGAGCAGGGCCAGGAGATCGTCATCCCGCTGAAGAACGGCGAGGGCGGCTTCATCGCGCCCGCCGACGAGCTGGCGCGGCTCGAAGGCGAAGGCCTCGTCGTCTTCCGCTACCAGGGTGTCAACCCGAACGGTTCGCTCAACGACATCGCCGGCGTCCGCAACGAGCGCGGCAACGTCGTCGGCCTCATGCCTCACCCCGAGCACGCCGTCGAGCCCGGCTTCGGCCCCGACACTTCCGCTGCGATGCGGTCCGGCATCGACGGCCTCACCTTCTTCACCTCGGTCATCCGCAGCACCCTCGTCGAGGCGTAGCGGGCGCCCGCCTGCTGCCTCGGGCCGCCGCCTGCCCCCGCTGCCCCTCTCCCGCCCGCCCCCCGCCGACTTGAGGCAAACGCGCCTCTTCAGGGCTGTCGGACCTCGATTTGCTGCAAGTGGCTGCGGGTGTGGATGAATTTGCGCCGTGAATCTCACGATCGATCACGATTGAGGCATGACCCATCGCAAACCCCTGCCGGCCGCCTTAGTCGGACGAAGCTTCACGGTTGCCGACGCCAGGGCCGCCGGCGTGAGTGGCGCGCGACTGTCCGGGCCCAACCTGCATCGCCCGTTCCATGGGGTGCGCGCGCCAGTATCCGCGATCGCCTCGGTCGAGAGTCTCTGCGCCTCGTACGCTCACCTGCTGCGCCCGGGTCAGATGTTCGGACGCGAGACCGCGGCAGCACTATGGCAAGCCCCCCTTCCGTTCGAGCCAACGGCATCAGACGGAATTCATGTCTACAGCGTCGCACCGATGCGAGCGCCCGAGGGCGCAGGCGTTGTCGGTCATCAACTTGCCCGACCTCAGCCGACGACGCAGATCCTCGGACTTCCCGTGGCGGATCCGGCAACGACCTGGCTTCAGCTCGCTTCCGTCCTCAGCTTGCAAGACCTGGTTGCGATCGGCGACCATTTCATCCTGGATCCCCACGTTCTCACGCCTCACACTGGCCTTCCCCTCCGGCCTTTCTCGAGTATCGGCGAACTCCGGAGCCGAGCTGCGACGTTCCGCGGTCGCGGAGCGCGAAATGCCAGGATGGCGCTGGATCTCATTCGGCCCGGCTCCGAGTCACGACCCGAGTCGCTGCTACGCCTGCTCCTCGGCTCCGCGAAATTTCCTGAGCCCGAGCTCAATGCCGTGATCCGCGATGAGGCCGGCAGGTCGATCGGCAGATTCGACCTCGTCTACCGGGACTTCAGCATCGCGGTGGAATACGACGGTCAGCAGCATCGAACGAGCGGACGCCAGTACGACATCGACGAGCGACGGATCGAGGCGGCAATGCTTGCGGGATGGCTCGTCGTGCGCATACGGGCGCAGGGCCTCTTCGGAGGTCCGGCCTCGACGATCGAGCGCGTTGCCAGCGTGTTCCGGGCTCGCAATGCGACGTGACGGAAGCCGACTTGAGGCGAATCGCGCTCAAGCGAAGCCCAAGACAATGATTAGCCTCAAGTCGCTGCCGTCGGCGACGCCTCGTGCCCGAATGCGCGACCTCGGCACGCCGGTAGACTTGGGATGCCCGGCACCCCGCGACTTCTTGGAGACTCCCTCCCGTGACCGACCTTTCCACCGCATCCGTCGTCGACACCGTCACGAACGCCCTAGAGACCCCCGAACGCGAGCAGCCGTACGCGGCACTCGGTCTGAAAGACGACGAGTACGCGCGCATCCGGGAGATCCTCGGCCGGCGCCCGACGAGCGGTGAACTCGCGATGTACTCGGTGATGTGGAGCGAACACTGCTCCTACAAGTCGTCCAAGATCTATCTGCGCCAGTTCGGCCAGAAGGTCACGCCTGCCATGAAGAAGAACCTCATGGTCGGCATGGGTGAGAACGCAGGCGTCGTCGACGTGGGCGAAGGCTGGGCGGTCACCTTCAAGGTCGAGTCGCACAACCACCCCAGCTACATCGAGCCGTTCCAGGGCGCGGCCACCGGCGTCGGCGGCATCGTCCGCGACATCATCTCGATGGGCGCCCGCCCGGTCGCGGTCATGGATCAGCTGCGCTTCGGCGCCATCGAAGAGGCCGACACCGCCCGCGTGGTGCACGGCGTCGTCTCCGGCATCTCGTTCTACGGCAACTGTCTCGGCCTGCCCAACATCGGCGGCGAGACGTACTTCGACCCGGTGTACCAGGGCAACCCGCTCGTCAACGCGCTGTCCGTCGGCGTGCTCCGACACGAAGACCTCCACCTCGCCAACGCGTCCGGCCTCGGCAACAAGGTCGTCCTGTTCGGCGCACGCACCGGAGGCGACGGCATCGGTGGCGCGTCCATCCTCGCGTCCGACACGTTCTCTGCCGGCGGCCCGACCAAGCGGCCGGCCGTGCAGGTCGGCGACCCGTTCGCCGAGAAGGTGCTCATCGAGTGCTGCCTCGAACTGTTCCGCGACAAGCTCGTCGAAGGCATCCAGGATCTCGGCGCTGCCGGCATCTCCTGCGCCACGTCCGAACTCGCTTCCAACGGCGACGGCGGCATGTTCGTCGAACTCGACAAGGTGCTCCTGCGCGACCCGAACCTCACCGCCGAAGAGATCCTCATGTCGGAGAGCCAGGAGCGCATGATGGCGGTCGTGAAGCCCGAGCTTCTCGACGCCTTCCTCGCGGTGACGGCGAAATGGGATGTGGAGACGAGCGTCCTCGGCGAAGTCACCGACACGGGTCGTCTCGTCATCAACTGGCACGGCGAGGAGATCGTCAACGTCGAGCCGCGCACTGTCGCGGTCGACGGCCCGGTCTACGAGCGTCCGGTCGCCTACCCGACGTGGATCGACGCTCTCCAGGCCGACGGTGCCTCACGACTTCCGAGGTCGGCCGACCCGGAGGTGCTGCGCGAACAGTTCCTCGCACTCCTCGGCAGCGCCAACCTCGCCGACAAGGGGTGGATCACCGACCAGTACGACTACTTCGTCGGCGGCAACACCGCCCTCGCCTTCCCCGACGACGCCGGGATGATCCGCGTCGACGAATCGAGCGGACTCGGATTCGCCATCGCGACCGACGCGAACGGCCGCTACTGTCAGCTCGATCCGAAGCAGGGCGCCCGTCTGGCGCTGGCGGAGGCGTACCGCAACGTGTCCGCATCCGGTGCTGTCCCCTCGGCGGTGACCGACTGCCTCAACTTCGGCAGCCCCGAGAACCCCGAAGTGATGTGGCAGTTCTCCCAGACGGTCGAAGGACTGTCGGATGCGTGCCTCGAGCTCGAGATCCCGGTCACGGGCGGCAACGTGTCGTTCTACAACCAGACGGGGTCGACTCCGATCTTCCCGACGCCCGTCGTCGGGGTCCTCGGCGTCATCGACGATGTCGCCCGCCGCATTCCCAGCGGATGGCAGGACGAAGGCGACAACATCTACCTCCTCGGCGTCACGCGCGAAGAGCTCGACGGCTCCGCATGGGCCGGCACGATTCACGGGCACCTCGGCGGCCTGCCGCCCGAGGTCGACCTGTCGCGCGAACGCGAGCTGGGCGAGCTGCTGCGCGCGGGTTCCCTCGAAAGCCTCATCGCATCCGCCCACGACCTCGCCGACGGCGGCCTCGCGCAGGCCCTCGCCGAAAGCGTGCTGCGGTTCGGCGTGGGAGCCCGCGTGTGGATCACCGAGATCATGGAACGCGACGGCGTCGACGCCACCACGGCGCTCTTCAGCGAATCGACCGGGCGCGTCATCGTTTCCGTTCCCCGTGAAGACGACGTCAAGTTCCGCGGACTGTGCGAAGGTCGCGGCTACCCGGTGCTGCGCATCGGCGTCACCGATGCAGAAGTGGGCACCCAGCCAGTGCTGGAGATCCAGGACCACTTCACCGTCGGTCTCGAAGAGCTCTCGAGCACGCACAAGGCGACCCTGCCCGAATACTTCGGCCCGGTCGTCTCCGCCAAGCCCGGCGCCGGCTACCTCGCCAAGACCGACAGCTAGGCAGGCGCGGAGGCAATTACTCCGGCCGATTCACCGACCCGACCTGAGTTGTCGGTGTCGAGGAGTCGGCCGGCGTCGGCGCATCCGTTGCTTTCGTCGCCCCCGACGCCGCCGGCGCCACCGCGATCGGCGCCTCAGCCACCGCACGCCGGGTCAGCACGCGCACCCGCTGTTGCGTCAGCAGGATCCCGAGCAGAACGACAACGGCGCCCACCGGCTCGTTCCAGCTGAGCGACTCCTGAAGCACCAGGATTCCCAGCGCGACACCCACGACCGGCGTCACGTACGTCACGCCAGAGGTCGCGGTCGGGCCCCACGCCCGCAGCACATTCATGTTCCAGATGTAGACGACCCCGGTGCCCAGCGCGCCCAGCGCGAGAAGACTCAGCAGCACCGGCCAGCTGAACGTGACCGGACCCCAGGCGACGAACGGCGTCAACGCCACCATGATCACCGCTGCCACACCGATGTTCATCACCGCCACCGTCGTCGCCGGCATATCGCGGTGGCTGATGAACCGCCGGATGTACCCGAAACTGAAGCCGTAACAGGTCACCGCACCAAGACACGCGAGCTGGCCCCACAGGCTGCCGGTGAGCGCCGCGATCTGCCACGGCCCGACGACGATGACCACTCCGACGATGCCCACGGCCACGCCGAGCGCCTGGTCGCGGTTCAACCGTTCGACCCGGAACGCGAGCGTTGCGAGGATCGCTGTCGTGATCGGCGTCACCGCGTTGTAGATGCTCGCGAGGCTCGACGACACGTACTGTTCCGCCCAGGCGAAGAGCAGGTACGGCACCACGCAGTAGGTGATCGCCACCACGAGGAAATGCAGCCAGACGATCGGCTCGCGTGGGAGGCGGCTCCGCGTCGCCACGGCGATGATCCCGAGCGTGATGGCACCGAACACCAGGCGCGCCCACACCACCTGCCCGAAACTCACACCCTCGAGCCCGACTTTCATGAACAGGAAGCTGGCGCCCCAGATGACACCCATTGCGATGAACTGGACGGCGACTTTCACGCTTCGACGTTACCGGTACCCGCCGACACGCGTCCGCGGAAATCGGACACGACATGAGACGAACGAGGCTGCCGGCACACCCGGCACTCCTCGACCCACCCCTCAGTCGACGACGGTGATCCTCACCGGGACGTTCCCACGCGTCGCGTTCGAGTACGGGCACACGTGGTGCGCCTTCTCGGCCAGCTCTTCCGCCGTCGCACGCGACACGTTCGGCACGTACACGTCCAGTTCAACCGTCAGCCCGTAACCGCCGTTCCCGTTGTCGCCGATGCCGACGCTCGCCGAAACCCCCGCATCCCGGGTGTCGGCCTTCTCGCGACGCCCCACGGCATGCAGCGCGCTCAGGAAGCAGGCTGCGAACCCCGCCGCGAACAACTGCTCCGGGTTGGTGCCGAGGCCGGAGCCTCCGAGCTCGCGGGGCGGCCGGGTGTCGAAGTCGAGGAGGTCGTCCTCGCTGCGAACGTGGCCGTCGCGGCCCCCACCCGATGCGTGCGCGATTGCTGTGTAAGCGATGTCCATGCACGTCAGCCCATACCCCCATCCTGAGCGAGCGCTGGAGGCCCGCGCCGACCGAGGGTGTATAGGGCGCCAGCCCCTCTAGCTCACGTCGAAGCGCATCCCGGTGAATTCTTCGAGCCGCGACCACAGCCGCGAACCGACCTGCGGATCACGGCTCGTCGAGGTCGGGCGCTGTCGCGTCGGTACCCCGCGCGTCAGGTAGCGGGGGCCCCAGTGGTCCCCGCCCTGCGCATCCGGATCGGTGACCGCACGGACTACCGGCCACGCGCCCCGATCCTTGCCCTGCGTTCCCAGCGCCTGCAGGTTGTCGACGAACCGGGTCATCCGCGTCGGCTCGTTGACGCCCTGGATGCGCGGCGTGCGCCCGCTGATCGAATAGCCCGGATGCGCCACCAGGCTGGTGACGCCGCTGCGCGCCAGGCGCAGCCGCCGATCGAGCTCGAATCCGAACACCTGCACCGCGATCTTGGATTGGGCATAAGCGCGCCATCCGGTGTAGCCGCGGACGAGTTGCAGGTCGTCGATACGGAACGTCGAGAGGCGGCTCGCCATGCTGCCGAGCACCACCACGCGCGACCCGGCGGTCGCCGCCAGCGTCGGATAGAGGAGCGCCGTAAGTGAGAAATGCCCGAGCACATTGGTCGAGAAGACGAGTTCGTTGCCCCGCGCATCCGTCTCCCGTTTCGCCGGCGGATGCACCATTCCGGCGTTCTCGACGAGCGCATCGAGTCGTCGGCGGGCGGCGAGCACGTCGGCGGCGGCCCGGATGGACTCGGGATCTGTGACGTCCAGGTCGAGGAGTTCCACACTGGCGCCCGCGACCCTCCCACGGATGGCGGAGAGCGCCGCCCGCCCGCGTTCGCGACTGCGGCAGGCGAGCACCACGTGCGCTCCTGCCGCGGCGAGTTGTTCGCTCGTGAAATAGCCGATCCCGCTGTTGGCACCGGTGACGACGACGACTTTTCCGGTCTGGCCGGGCAACTGGTCTGGAACCTCGTCGGGCAGCGGGCCGACCGGCCGGGTCACGATGCGCGTTCGTCGGCGGCGGACCCCGCGATGCGCTCGTGGTGGTGGATGACCTCGGCGACGATGAAGTTGAGGAACTTCTCTGCGAATGCGGGGTCGAGGTGGCTTTCTTCGGCGAGCGCCCGGAGTCGCTGGATCTGTTCGCGTTCGCGCTCCGGATCGGCGGGCGGCAGTCCGTGGGCCGCCTTCAGTTTGCCGACCTGCTGGGTGAACTTGAAGCGCTCGGCGAGCATGTGCACGACGGCGGCGTCGATGTTGTCGATGCTTTGGCGGATGCTGTGCAACTGTTCGTAGACGGCAGCGTCGGCGGACGTGTCCAGCTCGGCGGCGGGGGTGTCGTTCGGGGCCATAGACAGACCCTAACGCGTAGATATCGGGGGTTGCGCATCCTTTCATCTACGCGTAGATTATCTACGCATAGAGCAAATTACGAGAACCACCGACAGAAAGGCACCGATCATGTGGACCAACGAACACACCGCCGAGACGACACTCGATCGCGAGACCGTCTGGGCGGCCCTCAGGGACCTCCACACCGGCACCCTCACCTATGAGGGCGCCGACACCTTCGAACTCCAAGGACCATTCGCCGTCGGCACCGAGCTGATCGTCACCCCCGTCGGGCAGGATCCGTTCCCGTCGACCATCGTCGACCTCGTCGAGAACGAGACCTACGCCGACCGCACCGAGTTCGGCACGCTCGTGCTCACCTTCCGGCACACCCTCGTTCCGATCGACAACGGCACCAGGGTCACGCACCGCCTCGAGATCGACGGCGAAGGAGCGGACGAGGTCGGAGCCGAACTGGGCCCGCAGATCAGCGCGGACTTCCCGGAGTCGATGGAGGCACTGTTCGACGCTGCCCGACGTCGCGCATGACCCGGTTTCCCGAGGGTCCGGCCACCAGTCCGGGCTTTCTCCTCTGGCACACCACGCTGCGCTGGCAGCGGGTGATGGCGGCGGCCCTGGCACCGCTCGACCTCACCCACGTGCAGTTCGTGATCCTCGCATCCACCTGGTGGCTGAACGGCCAGGGCGAGCATCCGAAGCAGTCGCGTCTCTCCGATTACACGGGGTCGGATGCGCGGATGACCTCCGAGGTCGTCGGCCGGCTGATCGCCAAGGGCCTTCTTGAACGCACGCGAGACCCCGAGGACGCCCGGGCGAAGGTGCTCACCGTCACCTCCGACGGCGCCGCTGTTGCGGCACGGGCGATCGACGCGGTCGAAGCCGCAGACGAGGCCTTCTTCGCCCCGGCGCTGAAACGCCCCCTCGACCTGGTCACCCTGCTCCAGACCCTCGCCGCGCGCTGACCTGCCCGATACGGTGGAGTGGTGACCGAGACCTATCTGACCCAGCCCATCGACGACGAATCGGCTCGTGCAATCGCGGATGAGGGCCTTCGACTGTCGCTCGTCGACACGTCCGACCAGGCCGCGTTCGACCAGTGGCTCTTCGCCGACTTCCGCGGATTCCTCGGCGGACGCCTCTCTGAGGATGCGCTGGCCGAGGCGCGCGAATACCTGAGCGACAACCGCACGACGGCCGTCTACGACGATGCGATCCCCTCGGCCGCAGCTCCGGTCGGCACGGTCAGCTCGTGGGTGGCGCCGCTCACCGTCCCCGGCGGAGCCGCCGTCGACAGCTGGGCGATCAGCTCGGTCACCGTCGCCCCGACGCACCGGCGACGCGGCATCGCCCGCGCCCTCCTCGGTGCGGAGCTCCGAACCGCTCATGCGCTCGGCGTACCCCTCGCCGTCCTGACGGTCTCGGAATCGGTGATCTACGGCCGCTGGGGTTTCGGGCCGGCGACGTGGGCGACCGAGTGGCGGGTCGACACGAAGCGCGTGAACTGGGTCGGCCCCGCGACGACGGGACGGCTGTCGTTCACGGAGCCGGAGGAGTACCGGGAGATCGGCCGCGCCGTGATCGACAAGGTCGTGGCGGGCCGCGCCGGCGAGGTGGCCGCGGCCGGCGTGCTCGCAGACCGCCTGATCGGGCCACTGAAGGGCAACCCGGATGCGGCCAAGTATCGCCTCGTGCGCTACGACTCCCGCGCGGGCGAGCCGGAAGGGTTCGTGAACTACGTCGTGAAGGATTCCGACGATTTCACTCGCCATATCGTCGATGTCACCTATCTGGCGGCGACGACGGATGAGGCCCTCACCGCACTCTGGCGGTTCCTGCTCGAACTCGACCTCGTCGCCGAAGTCCACATCGACACACGCGGCGTCGACGAACCGCTGCCGTTCCTGGTCTCCGACATCCGTGGCGCCCGCCTGGTCAGCCAGCAGGAGCACCTGTGGGTGCGCATCCTCGACCTCCCGGCGGCGCTCGCCGCACGCCGCTACGAGCACGACGGCGAGCTCGTGCTCGATGTCGTGGACGACCTCGGCTTCGCCGGCGGACGGTACCGGATGCGCGTCAGTGGCGGAGAAGCCAGCGTCGAGACGACCGAGGCGCCTGCGGATGTGACGCTCTCGGTCAGCTCGCTCGGTGCCCTCTACCTCGGTCACGACACGGCGCGCCATCTCGCCCTGTCGGGCAGGATCGACGGCGACGCGGTCGCGCTCGACCGACTGTTCCGCACTTCCGTGCCGCCACGACTGAGCATGTGGTTCTAGGGACGTCTCGATGCTCGACGTGATCATCGTCGGCGGCGGGCCGACGGGGATGATGCTGGCCGCCGAACTGCGGTTACACGAGGTCGACGTGCTCGTACTGGAGAAGGATGCGGAGCCGAGCCGGCTGGTCCGCTCGCTCGGCCTGCATCCGCGCAGCATCGAGATCCTGGACCAGCGCGGGCTACTCGAGCGGTTCCTCACGCACGGGAAGCAGTATCCGGGCGGCGTCGGCCGTTTCGCCGGGATAGCCGGTCCAACGCCGCCGGACCTGGACACCGCACACGCCTACATCCTCGGCATCCCGCAGCCGGTCACCGACCGCCTGCTTGCCGAGCGTGCCGTCGAGCTCGGCGCGCGGGTCCGCCGCGGCAGCGAGGCGCTGAGTGTCGAGCAGGATGAGGACGGGGTGAGCGTCGAGCTCACCGACGGAACCCGGCTGCGCTCCCGCTGGCTGGTCGGCTGCGACGGCGGCCGAAGCCTCGTGCGCAGACTGCTCGGTGTGGGGTTCCCCGGCCAGGCCGCCACGACCGAGTGGCTCCTCGGCGAAGTCGAGGTGACGGCGCCGGCGGATGAGGTGGCCGCCATCTCGGAGGAGGTGCGCAGGACGCACCAGGGGTTCGGGATCGGACCGGCGGGCGACGGCTTGTACCGGGCCGTGGTTCCTGCGGCGCGCGTGGCAGAGGACCGGTCGGTTCCGCCGACCCTGGATGAGTTCCGGACGCAGTTGCGGGCGTACGCGGGCACCGACTTCGGCGTCCACTCACCAAGCTCCCTGACCCGTTTCACCGACGCCACCCGCCTGGCCGAACGCTATCGGGTGGGCCGGATGCTGCTCGCCGGCGATGCGGCGCACGTGCACCCGCCGCTCGGAGGGCAGGGCCTGAACCTCGGCATCCAGGACGCCTTCAACCTGGGTTGGAAACTCGCCGCCGCAGTCGACGGTTGGGCACCGGATGAACTGCTCGACAGCTATTTCGCCGAGCGTCACCCGGTCGCGGAGGATGTGCTGACCATCACCCGAGCCCAGAGCGAGTTGCTCTCCCCCGAGCCCGGGCCGCAGGCCGTGCGCAGACTGCTGACCGAGCTGATGGAGTTCGCGGATGTCGGCCGCTTCCTGGCCGAGAAGGTCACTTCGACCGGAATCCGCTACGACTTCGGAGAAGGCCCCGACCTGCTCGGCAGACGCATGCGTGACATCCCCCTGTCACCTGGTCGTCTCTACGAGCTCACGCGCGAAGGTCGTGGCCTTCTGCTGGACAGGACCGGCGAACTCTCCGTGGCCGGATGGACGGATCGGGTCGACCACGTCGTGGACGCCGGCGCGGAACTGGACGCTCCCGCGATCCTGCTCCGGCCGGACGGCCACGTCGCCTGGATCGGCGACGACCAGGAGGACCTGGTCCGCCACCTGCCGACCTGGTTCGGAGTCGCCTCCCTCTGATGCGCCCCTCGGGTCGTCATCGATCCGTTCTCCACAGATCTACCACAGACCGGGACCGCAACGTCGGACTGTGGCGAACCGATGCCCGAGCGGCGGGCCGCGGAGCAGGCACGGCCGCGGAGCAGGCTGGGCCGCGGAGCAGGCTGGGCCGCGGAGCAGGCAGGGGTGCGCGTCAGTCGACGAGGTCGTGGCGCACGACGATGGCGTCACGACCGGGGCCGACGCCGATCGCCGAGATGCGAGCGCCGCTCATCGCTTCGAGGGCGAGGACGTAGTCCTGCGCATTCTTCGGCAGATCGGCGAACTCCCGGACGCCCGAAATGTCTTCGGACCAGCCCGGGAACTCCTGGTAGATCGGCACTGCGTGGTGGAAGTCGCTCTGCGAGGCCGGGACCTCGTCGTGCCGCACACCGTCGACGTCGTAGGCGACAGCGACCGGGATGCGCTCGAGCCCCGTGAGCGTGTCCAGCTTGGTCAGCACGAAGTCGGTAACCCCGTTGATGCGGGCCGAGTATCGTGCGATGGGCGCGTCGTACCATCCGGTGCGGCGCGGGCGGCCGGTGGTCGTGCCGAACTCGAAGCCCCGCTCGCGCAGCCATTCCCCGGACTCGTCGAACAGCTCGGTCGGGAAGGGACCGGCGCCGACCCGTGTCGTGTACGCCTTGACGACCGCGATCACCCGGTCGATGCGGTTCGGCCCGATGCCGGAGCCGGTGGCGGCCCCGCCGGAGGTCGAGTTCGATGAGGTGACGAACGGATACGTGCCGTGGTCGACATCGAGCATGGTCGCCTGCCCGCCTTCGAACAGCACGTATTTGCCGGCGTCGAGCGCCTGGTGCAGCAGCAGGCCGGTGTCCGCGACCATCGGGCGCAGCCGCTCGGCGTAGCTCAGCAGGTCGGTGACGACCTCGTCGACCGTGATCGCGCGCCGGTTGTAGACCTTGACCAGCATGTGGTTCTTCTGATCGAGGGCGCCCTCGACCTTCTGACGCAGGATGTTCTCGTCGAACAGGTCCTGGACGCGGATGCCGACCCGGTTGATCTTGTCGGCGTACGTCGGGCCGATACCGCGACCGGTCGTGCCGATCTGGCGCTTGCCGAGGAAGCGCTCCGTCACCTTGTCGATGGTGCGGTGGTACTGGGTGATCACGTGGGCGTTCGAGCTGACGCGCAGGCGCGAGACGTCGACGCCGCGGGCGATGAGCGCATCCAGCTCTTCGAACAGCACCTCGATGTCGACGACGACACCGTTTGCGATCACCGGCGTGACGCCCTCGGTCAGGATGCCGGAGGGCAGCAGGTGGAGCGCGTACTTCTCGTCGCCGATCACGACCGTGTGGCCGGCGTTGTTGCCACCGTTGAACTTGACCACGTAGTCGATTCGGCTGCCGAGGAGGTCGGTCGCCTTGCCTTTGCCTTCGTCGCCCCACTGGGCACCGATGATCACGATCGCGGGCACTGTTCAGTCCTCTCGATGGCGGATGGATCGCGTGGAGGACTCACGGCCAGCCGCGCGCGCAACGCTGTCGGGCCGGTTCCCGTCACACTCGATCCTATCGTGGCGCTCGACACGGGTCGCCGAGCGTGACAGTTGCGGACGACCACGGCTGGCGCGGCGGGCGGTCTCGACCGAACCTGTCGCACTCGGGCTGCGTCAGGTTATCTTGCACATCTGTGTGCAAGATAGTACGATGGGTGCAATGAGCAGCCCACAGACCCGCGCACCCCGGCGCGACGCCGCCGAGAATCGCGAGACGATCATCCTCGCCGCCGCGGCCGCCCTCAACGACGACATCGACGCATCCCTCGAGACCATCGCCGCACGAGCCGGCCTCAGCCGCCGCGCGATCTACGGCCATTTCGCCACCCGCGACGACCTGCTGGTCGAGACGTTCACCCGCGGCGCGGCCCGCATCGGGTCGTCCCTGCTCACGCTGAGCCATCCGGATGCACGCGTCGAGATCGCCCTCTACGGCGCGACCCTCTGGGCCGAGGTCGAGCACGTGCGCGTCGCCGCGCAGCTCGCCGTTCGCGGTCCGCACCGGGCGCTCGTCGCCGAAGCGCTCGAACCGGCGCGGCAGAAACTCCTCGCGACGGTGGAACGTGGAATCTCCGACGGCTCACTCCGTGGCGACATCGAAGCCGGGACGCTCGCGCGTCTCATCGAGGCCGCCGCCGTCGCGGTGCTCGACGAGGCCACGCGTACCGGGATGTCCGATGACGAAGGGCGCCGCCTGGTCATGCTGAACGGCCTGGGTGCCGCGGGCATCGGCTGGCGCGAGGCCGAAGAACTTATACGGACGACCCCCGATCTTCGCGCAGAGGACCTCGCGTGAAGATCGTGCTCGACGGCGTCGCGAAAGGCGCCAGGAACGCCGCACTGCCCACCACATCCGTCACCTTCCGCACCGGCGAAGTGACGCTCGCGCGAGCTGAGACGGAGCAGCGTCCCACGGTGCTCGGGCTGATCGCCTCAGGGCGGATGCGTCCGGATGCGGGAACCGTCACCATCGACGGCGCCACCGACTATTCGGAGATGCGCAAGCGCATCGCGCTCATCGACGCCCCGTCGGTCTGCGAACCGGCAGCCGACGTCACCGTCGCCGGCATCGTCGCAGAAGAGCTGATGTTCGCGGGCCGTCCGTCCAACCCGATCGCGGTCAACCGGACCCTCGAGGAACTCCACGCGAAGGAGTGGGCGCGGTCGGCGATCGGAAACGTGCCGCCCACCGTGCGGATCGGCCTGCTCACCGAACTCGCGATCAGGCGAGAAGGCGTGATGGGGCTCGTGATCACATCGCCCGACCGACACGGCGGCGACCCGAAGGAATGGTGGGCGCTAGCGCAGGGGCTCGCGGCGCGCGATCTGGCTGTGCTCGTGGTAGCCGGCGACGCATCCGTTGCCCTGCTTGCCGGCGGCGCCGGCGAACCCCAGGAGCAGACGCCCGACGACGACCACGCGAACGTGAAGAACGCAGAGAAGACAGAATGAAGATCCTCCCCATGATCGCGGCGGAGTTCCGTCGTCTCAACGCGAACCCGATGTCCATCGTCGCGCTCATCGCGCTGGTGGCCGTGCCGATCCTCTACGGCGGCCTCTACCTCTGGGCGAACCAGGACCCGTACGCGCGCCTGAACCAGATCCCGGCGGCGATCGTCGTCGACGACACTGGTGCCACCGTCGACGGCAAGACCGTCGAATACGGCACGGAGATCGCGGACGAACTCGTCAAAGATGGCACGTTCGACTGGCAGGTCGTGACCCCGGGATCGGCGGCCTCCGGCGTCGACAGCTCGAAGTTCGATTTCAGCGTCACGTTCCCGAGCGACTTCTCGGAGGCGCTGGCTTCAGCATCCGGAAGCACGCCGCGCCAGGCGACGGTGACGCTGACGACGAACGATACAAACAGCTACCTGGCGTCGACGATCGGCCGGCAGGCGGCGGAGAGCATCCGCGTCTCCATCGTGAAAAAGGTCAACGAGCAGGCGGCGCAGCAGTTCCTGATGGGTCTCGCGACCATTCGCTCGAACCTCGTCACGGCGGCGGATGGTGCGAGCCGGCTCGTCGACGGAACCGCGACCGCGCAGGCGGGCGCCTCGTCGCTCGCTGCCGGGACCGCGAAAGTGTCGACCGGCGCGAACCAGCTGGCGGGCGGAACCTCGCAGGTCGCCGCGGGCGCGAACCAGGTCGCGGACGGCGCGAAGAAGGTGGCGGCCGGCAACGCCGAACTCGCAGCGAAGGCGGACCAGGCGGGAGCGCTGGCCGACCAGGTGGCGGGAGCCGTCCCGCAGGCCCGCCAGGGGGTCATCGACCGGCTGACCGCGGCCGGGGCCACCCAGGCCCAGATCGACGCCGCCCTCGCGGCACTCGACCCGCTGGGCGCGAAGGTCGCGTCGGGAAACGAGCAGGTGCAGGCTCTCGTCGGGCAGGTCGACCAGCTCTCCGCCGGGGCGAACCAGGTCGCGGCCGGCAGCGCGCAGGTGGCGTCAGGGGCGCACCAGACCGCAACGGGTGCATCGCAACTGGCGTCCGGAGCGCAGCAGACCGCATCCGGTGCCTCGGCACTCAGCGACGGACTCGGCACGCTGCACGCGGGAACGGTGAAGCTCCACGACGGGCTCACCGACGGTGTGGCGCAGATTCCGGACGACTCCCCCGAGCTGCAGAAGAAGCAGGCGTCGACGATCGCCGATCCGGTTCAGCTCACGAACACGTCGATCACCTCGGCCGGCACCTACGGCGCCGGACTCGCGCCGTTCTTCATCGCTCTGGCCGCCTGGATCGGCATCTACGCGTTGTTCCTCATCGTCAAGCCGGTATCCCGTCGGGCCATCACCGCTCTGCACTCGCCGATCAAGGTGACGCTCGCGGGCTGGCTGACGCCCGGGCTGCTCGGGGCGATCGGGATGGTGGGGCTGTTCGGGGTCGTCGCGGCCGCCCTCCAGTTCCCGATCTCGAACCCGTTGGGGATGTTCGCGATGATGGCGACCGCGTCACTCACCTTCGCCGCGATCATCCTCGCGCTCAACGTCTGGCTCGGCAGCGTCGGACAGTTCCTCGGCCTCGTGCTGATGGTGCTGCAGCTCGTCACGGCAGGCGGAACGTTCCCGTGGCAGACACTGCCCGGTCCGCTCGCGGCGCTGCATCATGTGCTTCCGATGTCGTATGCGGTGGACGGAATCCGACAGCTCATGTACGGAGGCAACCCGGCGACAGCCTGGGCCGACGCCGGAGTGCTCGGGCTGTGTGCGCTGATCGCACTGATCGTCGCGGCGATCGGAGTGACGCGGATGACCCACTTCCGCACCCTGCGCGACCTGCGACCCAGCCTGATCGGGTGACGCATGGCGGCGATCGTCGGCGGCGCGACTTAGGGTGGCAAGGTGAGATCGCCGACTGAACGCACCCTGAGCATCCTCCATCTCTCCGACACGCACCTGTACGGCGACGGGCAGCTGCACTACGGCATCGTCGACACCACGGCGGCGCTCGTACGCACGCTCGACCGCGCGAGCGAGCTCGACTCTGTCGACGTGGTCGTCGTATCCGGTGACCTGTCCGACGACGGCTCGCCCGAGTCGTACCGCATCCTGGCCGGGATGATCGAACCGTGGGCCGCCGAGCGCCGAGCGGCCGTCGTCTACGCGATGGGCAACCACGACCTGCGCGAAGGCTTCGAAGAGGTGCTCGGCGAGCGGACACACGCACAGGACGTCAAAGGCTTCCGGATCGCGACCATCGACAGCACCGTGGCCGGCGCCGGCTACGGGAACCTCGACGAATCCCAGCTGGACGCGCTTCGGGTTGCGCTCGAGACGCCGTCGGAGCGGGGCGCGATCGTCGTGCTGCACCATCCGCCGGTGCGCGCGCAGACGACTCTGCTCGGCGCGCTCGAGCTGCAGAACCCGGCCGACCTCCTCGACGTGTGCGCGACAGGGGATGTGCGGCTCATCCTCGCGGGGCACTACCACCACTCGCTGGTCGGCTCGGCCGAAGGGATCCCCGTCATCGTCGCTCCGGCTGTCGCGAACACCGCCGACCCGCTGGCTGCGCCGGGCACCGAGCGCGCCTCCGTCGGCGCCGGGTTCGCGTACATCGAGCTGGTCGGCGACGCCGAGCCGCGGGTCATGTTCGTGGCCGCGACGAGCCCCGACGACGGAGCCGTCATCTACGACCTCGATGCGGCCGCCGTCGCACGCATCGCCGACGCCGCCGGTCCCCAGCGCTGACGCGCGCATCCCGCGCCCTCGCGCCCTCGCCCATCCAAACCGGCGAGCGCAGGAAAAGGCGGCTTCAGGCGGTCATTTAGGCTGCCTTTTCCTGTGCTCGCGACCACGGTCGGGGACGGCTCGGCTAGCGTTGCGGCATGGCTGGATACTCCGGAACTCCGCTGTGGAAGAAGCTGGGCGTGAAGCCCGGGATGCGGGTGCTGGTGACGCACGCGGATGCCGGATGGAGCATCCCGGATGCGCCCGACGGCGTGGAATGGATGCCCGACGACCCGACGGACGACGGGCCGCTCGACCTGGTGCTCGCCTTCTACCGCACGGCCGCCGACTATGTCGCCGAGCTCGACGACCTCGCCGAGCGCGTGTTCCCTGCCGGCTCCCTGTGGATCGCGTGGCCCCGCAAAGCCGCGGGCCATGTGAGCGACCTCGGCGACAACGTCATCCGGAACACGGCCCTCGAACGCGCCGGCCTCGTCGACGTCAAAGTGGCTGCGGTCGACGTGGACTGGTCGGGGCTGAAACTGGTGTGGCGCGTCGACTTCCGATCGCGCTGACGCGCCGACTGCGTCTCGCCTCAGCTGAAATCGACGTGTTGCGTCACCCAGCTGTGCATTGCGACCGCGGCCGCAGCCGACGCATTGATCGAGCGCGTGGAGCCGAACTGGCTGATCTCGACCACCGAATCGGATGCGGCGAGTGCAGCATCCGACAGCCCCGGGCCTTCCTGCCCGAACAGGAGCACGCACTCGCGCGGAAACGCGAACGTCTCGATGATCACCGAACCGGGAACATTGTCGATCGCGACGATCGGGAGGGCGGATGCGCGCGCCCAGGCCACGAAATCGGCCACGTCGTCGTGGTGGACGACATGCTGGTAGCGGTCGGTGACCATGGCGCCGCGCTTGTTCCAGCGGCGACGGCCGATGATGTGGACGGTGTCCGCGCCGAACGCATTCGCGCTGCGCACGATCGAGCCGATGTTCATGTCGTGCTGCCAGTTCTCGATCGCGACATGGAACGGATGCCGGTGCTCGTCGAGGTCGGCGACGATCGCCTCCATGCGCCAGTACCGGTAGCGGTCGATGACGTTGCGGGTGTCGCCGTGGGCCAGGAGATCCGGGTCGTAGAACGGCTCGTCCGGCAGGTCGCCCTGCCAGGGACCGACGCCGTGCGTGGTGAGCTCCGCGGTCGGATTGGCTGCGTACTCGGGTTCCACTCGTTCAGGTTACTGGTACCGCATTGGAACCTCCCCGAAACGAAGTGGCATCGTTGTGCACAATAGGCTTGGACCGTCGAAAGGGGTGTGCGTGTCGCGACGCAACGAGATCGAATGCTGGCTGACCGACATGGACGGCGTGCTCGTCCATGAGAACAGCGCGCTGCCCGGCGCCCAGGAACTGATCCAGCAGTGGCGGGACCAGGGCACCCCCTTCCTCGTGCTCACCAACAACTCGATCTTCACGCCGCGCGACCTCGCAGCGCGGCTCCGTGCATCCGGTCTCGACGTGCCGGAGGAGGCGATCTGGACCTCCGCGCTCGCCACGGCCGACTTCCTCAAGTCGCAGATGCCGGGCGGCAGCGCGTTCGTGATCGGCGAAGCGGGCATCACGACGGCCCTGCACGAGGCCGGCTTCATCATGACCGACGTCGACCCCGACTATGTCGTCGTCGGCGAGACCCGCAACTACTCGTTCGAAGCGATCACCAAGGCGATCCGGCTGATCGGCAGCGGTGCACGGTTCATCTCGACGAACCCGGACGCCACCGGGCCGAGTGCGGAAGGTCCGCTTCCGGCGACCGGTGCGGTCTCCGCGCTGATCTCCAAGGCGACGGGGCGCGAACCGTATGTGGTCGGCAAGCCGAACCCGATGATGTTCCGGTCGGCGATGAACCGCATCGGTGCCCACTCGGAGAACACGGCGATGGTCGGCGACAGGATGGACACCGACATCGTCGCCGGTATCGAAGCGGGGCTGCACACGATCCTGGTGCTGACCGGGATCTCCGACCAGGCCGAGGTCGACCGCTACCCGTTCCGGCCCGACGAGATCGTCTCGGGCGTCGCCGAGCTCGTCGCGCCCGCCCCCGTCGAGACCGACCTCTAGCGCGAGCGCGGGGCGCTGGACGCCGAGCACAGGGTTATTCCCGTTATGCAACGCGAATAACAGGAACAACCCTGTTCTCGACGAGTGTCAGTGCGTGGGGGCGAGCGCGAGGCGCGCGGATCAGCCCTGGGGGCCGGGGCCGGCGACCGAGCCGGTGATGGGACCGCCGCCCGAACGGCTCGCGAAGCAGTAGTACGACCGCAGGCCCTGCTGCCACTGCTGTGCGGTGACCGGGTAGGTGCCCTGGAGCTGAAGATCCGGGTACGCACTCGCGGCCTGCAGGTTGACCACGCCCGGCTTCGTGCAGAGCACGTTGATCTGGTTCGCGAGGACGGTGGCGCCCGGGTACGGGGCCGCCGGATCGGCGGAGAACAGGTTCGTGTAGACCATCTGGCCGGTGTGCGCAGTGCCGCAGTCGACGACGACGAACGTCTCCGCCCACGGCGTCGTGAACGGCTGGATGCACTCCCCGCCGCCGAGAGTCGACCACGCGTGCTCGCCGGCGGGCTGGGCTGCTGCCGGCTTCGGAATGACGGTGGGCTTCGCGCTCGGCTTCGGAGTGGCCTTCGCCGTGGTCGACGCGCTCGGCGTCGGCGACGGTGTCGTGGCCGCGAACATGCTCGGCAGTCGCGTCCCGAACACGAACAGCACGATCAGGATGAGCAGGGCCAGCAGGCCGCCGGCCACCCAGAACAGGATGCGGTTGGTGCGATGCGGAGTCCCCGGTCCAGTGCCGTCGCCGGACGCTTCGCCGCGTGAACGGCGTGACGTCGGAAGGACCTCGTCGGGACCGGCGGCTGCGGCAGCTGCCGCGGCGGATGCGGGCGCCATCGCTGCCGTCGGTTCGGATGCCTCGGCCAGGCTCTCGGCGTCGAGCGCCTGGGTAGCGGGCGACGGGACGCCACCCATGAGGATGGTGGCCTGCTCGACAGCCGGCTCCTCCTCATCGGAGAGCGCTGCCTCGAGTGCCGCAGCGTCCATGAGAACAGTGGAGGTGTCGGCCGCGGCAGCTCGCGCCTCCGCCTCGTCATACGGGGCGGCGGCGAGGTCGTCGATCCCTTCGTCGTCGTCGTCCTCACGCGAGGCGCCGGCGGCTGCAGCGGCCGCGCCGGCTGCGGCGCCAGCCGCAGCGAGCGGCGGGAGGGCGTCGGATGCGCGGGCGGGCGGGATGGCGCCCGTTGCACCGACCGGCGGGGGCGGAACCACGCCCGGGACAGTGGGGAAGCGGGGCCCCTCGACGGGCGGCGCTGCCGGGGACGCGACGGGAGGACCGACCGGAGGCACGACGGGCGGGGCAGCTGGCGCGTCCGGCTCCGAGAACACCGGCGGGACGAGCGGGGCTACCGGCGCATCCGGTTCCGAGAACGCCGGCGGGACGAGCGGCGCCGGCTCGAAGAACCCCGGGGCGACGGGTGGCTCAGCGGCGGACTCCGAAGCAGACCCGGACTCCGAGGGAGGCCCGGGCTCGGGCTCTCCCTCGTCGAACATGCCGAGGAGTGCGGCGAGACCGAGGCCGTCGTCCGTGCCCCCGTCGCCTTCGTCGGACGCGGACGCCGTCTCCTCGGCGGGAGCACCGGTCTGCGCGTCTGGCATCGGGGTGGTGCCCGCGGGCGGTTCGGGCAGGACGACCGGAGCACCGAAAGCAGGCGGCACAAGCGGTGCAGGCGACCACGGTTCCGGAGCCGCGGGCTCGGCGGCTTCTTGCGCAGGCTCGTTCGCCTCAGGCACGGCAGGCTGCACGGTGGGCGGCACGAGGGGAGCGGGCGTCCACGGAAGGGCCGTATCCGGGGCGACCGATCGCGGCACCGCGGGCTCCTCAGCGGGCGGTTGCGACGCGTCTGGTTCGGGCTCCGGTGCTGCTGCAAGCGGCACTTCGAACACGGGCGGCTGGAACGCCACGGTCGGCGGCGTCACCTCATCGGATTCAGGTTCCGCACCCGGAACGAACGGCGCAGGAGTGATCGGCGCAGGAGTGATCGGCGCTGTCGGGCCAGAAGCCTCCAGCGCATCGGACTCGGAAGATCCGGCAACGTCGTCCGCCGACCCGGCGGGCGAGGAGGGCTGCTCCGACCCGGCAGCCGACTCCACGAGCGGGTCGCCTCCGACTCCGGGCTTCAGTCCCCAGACGAACGGCGCGCCAGGCTCGAAGATCGGGCCGGTCTGCAGCTTCGGCTCGCCCGGGGCGACAGGCTCCGGAGGCTCAGCAGCGGTGACAGGGACGTCGAGGATGCTCCAGGGGCCGGTCGTCTCATCGGCGGCGGGCTCCGGGGCGGGCGGCACCAACGGGGCGGTCACGTCGGGGAACTGCGGGTCGAACGACGGAATCGCCGGCTCGACGATCGGAGGCTGCGCGATCGGAGGCACGGGTGGCGGGGATGCGGGGCCGGGAGGCACGACCGGCTCGGTCGGGCTCGCACCGGTATCGGCGGCCTCGGGTTCTCGAGCCCGGCGCCGGCCCCCGCTCAGTTGGTGGTAGAACCAATCGGAGCTCCCGAACTCGGGTTCGCCTGCTTCAGGAGCATCCGCTGCAGGCGCATCCGCTTCCGGCCCATCCGACCCAGACGCATCCGACCCGGGCGCATCCGACCCGCCATGGCCAGCGGTGCCGCCGGCGTCTGGATCGTCGGCGCCGTCCCGGTCGCGCGGGTCGACCACTATTCGAGCCCCAGGTCGGCGAGGCCGATGGCCGCGAAGTAGGGGTAGCCGGCCGACTCGATGACCTCGCGTGCGCCCGTGTTGCGGTCGACGACGACGGCCACACCGGCGATGACCGCGCCGACCTTCTCGAGCGCTTCGATCGCTTTGAGGGGCGACCCGCCGGTGGTCGACGTGTCCTCGAGGACGACCACGCGCTTGCCCGCGAGGTCGGGCCCCTCGACCTGCTTGCCGCGGCCGTGGTCCTTCGGCTCCTTGCGAACGACGAAGGCGTCATAGGCCAGTCCGCGCGCTGCTCCCTGGTGCAGGATCGCCGCGGCGACCGGGTCAGCGCCCATCGTCATCCCTCCGACGGCGGAGACATCGGGGATCTCTGCGATCAGGTCGATCATCACCTGTCCGATGAGAGGCGCCACGCGGTGGTCAAGGCTCACCTTGCGCAGGTCGACGTAATAGGTCGCCTTCTTGCCGCTGGTGAGCGTGAAGTCGCCATGGAACACGGCGTCGGCCGAGATGTAGTCGATGAGCTGCTGTCGTGGGTCGGTCACGTCCCGATTCTAGAGGTCGGGGGTAATCGATAGCATCGGGTCATGCGCGTCGCTACCTGGAATGTGAACTCGATCCGTGCACGTTTTGTGCGCACCGTTGACTGGCTGGTGCGGGAGGACATCGATGTCCTCGCCCTGCAGGAGATCAAATGCAAGCCCGAGCAGTTCCCCGTCGAGGCCTTCGAAGACGCCGGGTACGAGCTCGTGATCGAGGGCCACAACCAGTGGAACGGTGTCGCTTTCGCCAGTCGCCTGCCGATGGAAGACGTCGAGGTCGGCTTCCCCGACATGCCCGGTTTCTCCAAAGGCGAGGAGGGTCCTGACCTCCCCCGCGAAGCCCGTGCGCTCGGCGTGACCGTGGAGGGCATCCGCCTGTGGAGTCTGTACGTGCCGAACGGCCGCGCACTCGACGACCCGCACTACGAATACAAGCTGGACTGGCTCGCGACCCTTGCCGCCGACACCCAGCGCTGGCTGGCCGAGAAGCCCGACCAGCCGCTGGCGCTGATGGGCGACTGGAACATCGCTCCGTTTGATTCCGACAACGGCGACCCGAGCGTCATCCCGGGCGTCTCCACCCATGTCTCCCCACCCGAACGCAGCGCGTTCAACACGTTCGAGACGATCGGGCTGACGGATGTGGTCCGCCCCCTCGTCCCCGAGGGATTCACCTACTGGGACTACAAGCAGCTCCGCTTCCCCCGCAATGAGGGACTCCGCATCGACTTCATCATGGGCTCGAAGCCGTTCGCCGACCTCGTGAGCGGGGCGAGCATCCACCGCAACGAACGCAAGGGGCAGGCGCCGAGCGACCACGTTCCGGTCGTCGTCGACCTCGACCTCGCGCCGCAGGAAGACGACGACGACCGTCCCATGATCTTCGGCTGACATCGGATGCGCCGCTCTCGCTAGGCTCGAAGCATGCCGACACTCGAGGTCCCGGGCGCATCCCTGTACTACGAGACGGCCGGGCACATCTCGTCGCCGGCCGTGCTGCTCATCCATGCCGGTGTCGCAACCCTGCGCATGTGGGATCCGCTCGTGGATCGTCTCGCCGACGACCACTTCGTCGTGAGCTTCGACACCCGCGGGTTCGGCCGGACGACCACCGAGAACGTCGAGTTCTCGGACCGGCAGGACGCTCGTGACCTCCTCGATCACCTGGGTGTCACGCAGGCGCTCGTGATCGGATGCTCGCGCGGCGGCCGCATCGCCATCGATCTCACGCTGGAGAGCCCCGAGCGGGTGACCGGGCTGGTGACGATCGGATCGGGGCCGAGCGGATTCCCCGAGACCGAGCTCACGGACACGGAAGACGCACTCTTCGACCGGTGCGACGATGCGTACAAGGCCGGCGACTGGCATCTGCTCTCGCGGCTCAACGTCGAACTGTGGACGATCGGCCCGACCCGCAACAACGACGACCTGGACCCACGGTTCGTCGAGCTCGCCTACGAGCTGGACCTGCCGAACGTCGAACATGCGCGTGAGGCGCCGATCGCGATTCCGCTCGATCCGCCCGCATTCGACCGGGTCGTCGACATCGAGGTGCCGGCGCTGGTGACGGTCGGCGAGTTCGACCTGTCGGAGGCGCTGGCGCAGCAGGCGTACCTGCTCGACAGCATCCCCACGGCCGACGGTTACATCTTCAGCGACACAGCGCACCTGCCGAGTGTCGAGCATCCGGACGAGTTCGCCGACGTCCTCCGCGGCTGGATGGTCCGCAACGGCCTCTAGGCCGCCGGCGTTACGCGAGCACAGGAAAACGCAGCTGATCGCGACGGATTAGGGTGCCTTTTCCTGTGCTCGCGGACTCGGGAGGGGGCTCGGGGGGCTCGGGAGGGGGCTGGGGAGGGGCTCTAGCTGCGGCCGGTGAAACCGTCCATGGTGGTGTAGACGCCGAAGACCCGGTCGGCCACCGCATCCCAGGCGCGGGTCGGCAGGACGCCCTTCATCGCTTTGGCGAGCCCCACCGTCCACGGGAGCATCAGCATCGGCCGGCCCGCGAGCATCGCCCGCCAGACCCGTTCGACCACGTAGGCGGGGTCCATCACCGGGGTCATCAGCGGACCGCGCGCGCCCTCGAACATCCCGGTCGAGATGTAGCTCGGCGCGACCGTCGTCACCTTGACGTGGCCGAATCCCTGCTGCTTCAGTTCGAGCCGGAGCGAGTCGCTCCACCCGATCACCGCCCATTTCGAGGCGGCGTACACGCTCATGCGCGGGTTCGCGACGGTGCCGGCCGCCGACGCGATGTTCACGATGCGCGCCTCGCGGAGGCTCTCGATCATCCCGGGAAGGAACTCCCGCGTGATGTACATCGGAGCGAGGGCGTTCACCTGCATCGTCGGGCGGGTGTCGTCGCCGTTGTCGTGCTCCCAGAAGTATTTGCCGCGCACGATCCCTGCGTTGTTGATGAGCACGTCGATGGTGCCGACCTCTTTGCGCACGGCCTGGGCGTTCTGGGCGATCGCGCCGAGCTCGCCGACGTCGACGAGATACGGATGGACGCTCGTGACCGGCCGGCCCGCAGCGGAACTCGGCGAGCGCAGCGGCGCGCCCCACGGAGCCTCATCGCGGTCGGCGATGACGATGGCTCGCAGGTCGGTGGCGAGACGGTCGAGGGCATCGGCATCCTTGTCCCAGAGCACCACGGCGCGTGCGCCCTCGCGCACGGCCCGTTCGGCGTACAGCCGGCCCATGCCGGAGGCAGCGCCGGTGATGAGGATTCGGGCGCCCCGCACCGTTCTGGTCATCCTCCTATTGTGATGCCTCGGCGCGCATCGCCCTGAGAGTGGCCCGAGAGGCCGGCCTGCGGCGAGCGCTCCGGGGTCAGCGGGCGGCGCGGTACGCGGCCCGCTCGGCAGAGGTGAGGTGTTCGGTGGCGTAGCTGAGCATGGTGCGCGGCATGGCCGCGGCATGCTCGTCGAGGAACCCGCGGAGGATGCCGGGGGCGACGCGCTTGCCGATCTCGCGCAGCATCCAGCCGATCGCCTTCTGCATGAGGTCCTCGCGGTCGTCGAGCAGGTCCTCGGCCAGTTCGAGGGTCGTGGAGGGGTCGCCGCGCTTGATGAACGCGAACGTCGACAGCACGGCCACCCGCCGCTCCCAAAGAATCTCGCTCGCGGCGAGCTCGAAGAGCAGGTCGCGCGGATGGTCGACCAGGTACTCGCCCAGCACGAACTCGGCAGATCCGTCGACGAGGTCCCAGTTGTTGACGCGGCCGCGACGGACCGCATCCACGTAGAAGTCCACGAGTCGCACCCGCTGCTCCTCGTCGCGGGTGCGCGGGCTGCTCGCGCGCTCGAAGAGCCGGTTCAGGATGATCAGGCCGGCCAGCCGGTGTTCGTGGACTCCGCTGTCGAGCAGCACCCCGATCTCGGGGAGCGACAGGTCGGCGAAACGCTTCGCGACCGCGCGCGTCGCAGGCACCCGCACCCCGATGAACACGTCGCCTTCGCCATACTGCCCGGGTCCCGTCTTGAAGAAGCGCTGCAGGAAGACCGCGTCGTCGGCGTCGGAGACCGCGGCCAGCGCATCCATCACCTCTGCCGCTGTGGCCATGCGTCGAGCCTACCGGCGCGGCGGAAACGTGCGCGAGAGCCGTCAGTGGCGCAACTTATCGCCAAGGTGGTCAAGAAAACGCTCAACCTGCGCGGCTAGGCTCGAAACGGATGCGCACAGAAGCATCCGAAATCGCCGCGCCCGCGGCTCGACCACGCGACGGGAGGTTCGCCATGTCACAGTCCGTATCCCAGTTCGAAGCGGAAGCAATTGTCGGAGAGCCCGAGGTCGTCGAGGACGCACGTGGCGCTCGCGACGTGGCAGCGCATCCGGCATGGCTCCGCCTCAAGGCGGCCGCCGTCGCGCTGCAGCCCCTCCAGATCAAGGACGGCTCCGTGCCGGAGGAGGGCGACAAGGAGGCTGCGAAGGGCCACATCGGCGACATCGTCGACGCCATCGCCGAGCTCGCTCCGCTGTTCCCGCACGACCGCGCCTACCTCGACGCGCTCGTGATCGACTTCCGCCGTTGGTCGGAGGACGGCCTCGGCGTCCCGGATTTCCTGGACTCCCTGAACGCCTTCCAGCCCCAGCAGCACCGCACCGACGGCCTCGGGCACCTCGTGGTGTTCCCGATGTACACGCAGAACGGCAGCACGAACCGTCTGGTCGAGGCCGTGCTCGTCGAGGTCATCTGGCCGGACTTCATCGGTGAGCTGGAGGCGGGCGACTACGGCAACAAGCTGTTCGTCCCCATCCGGTTCGTCGACTTCACGCCGGGCTACGACACGAACTCCGCCGTGCTGTTCCCGGAGACCGTGGCGATGCGCGAGATCCCCACGTTCACCTGGGGTGCGATCTTCCAGGACCGCGAGGCTGCGCGCTACCGGCGCGTGGTGCGCGCGGCAGCCGAGATCACGAAGCTCGACCTGCCGGCCGATGCTGCGCGGATGCTCGACGACCAGTCGCTCACGGAGGAGACCTTCGTGATGTGGGACCTCATCCACGACCGCAGCCACATGCGCGGCGACCTGCCGTTCGATCCCTTCATGATCAAGCAGCGCATGCCGTTCTTCCTGTACTCGCTCGAAGAACTGCGGTGCGATCTGACGGCGTTCCGCGAGTCGGTGAAACTGGAGCGCGAGCTGTCGGCTCTCCCGGATGCCGGACTGACGGATGCGCAGCGCCAGATCCGCGATCACGCGCACCTGGTGCAGTACGCGATCATCTTCGACCGCATCTTCCGCTTCGCGATCACCGGCAGCCGGGTGCGCAACTACGACGGACTCGGCGGTCAGCTGCTGTTCGCGTGGATGCACCAGCACCACGTGCTGCACTGGACCGACACGCAGCTCACCATCGACTGGGAGGCCGTTCCGGAGGTCGTGGTCGCGCTCAGCGACCGCATCAATGACCTTTACTGGCGTTCGATCGACCGCCCGAAGGTGGCGCACTGGCTCGCGGCGTACGAGATGCTCACCGAGACGGTGACGCCCAACCCGGCGTCGAACTGGGCTCGCGGTCTCTCCGATGAGGTGCTCGCCGGTCCGCCGAAGGGCTACACCGATGAGGTGCTGGACGACGAGTTCCCGCTGTCGATGTTCTATGAGGCGCTCAGCAAGAAGATGCTCAGCGTGATCGAGTCGACGGCCGGGATCCGCGGCGAAGACTGACAGGAGTCCGATGGCTGACGGAGTGCGGGGACGCACCGTTCTCATCGCGGGGGCGACCAGCGCGAGCGGCGAAGCCGTCGCAGCAGCGCTGGTCGCCGCCGGCGCATCCGTGCTCGCGGTGGGGACCCGTGAGGATGCGCTGGAACGGCTCGAAAAGGCCGTTCCGGGCGTCGACACCCGGGTCTGCGATCTCGCCGACCGTTCCGCGGTGGCGGAGCTGGCGATGCGCATCCACCTGAAGTTCGGACGCATCGACGGCCTGGTGCATCTCGTCGGCGGCTGGCGCGGAGGCGGCGGGATCGCCGGGCAGACCGACGACGACTGGGAGTTCCTCGAGCGCGCGTTCACGACGCTGAGGAACACGACCAGGGTGTTCTACGACGACCTGGTGTCGTCACCGGCGGGCCGGCTGGCGATCGTGTCGGCGACAGCGGTGGAGCATCCGCTGGCCGGGGGAGCGAACTACGCGGCAGCGAAGGCTGCCGGGGACGCATGGACGCGGGCGGTCGCCCAGGGCTTCCGCAAGGAGGCTCCGCATGCGGCCGCGGCGATCTTCGTCGTCAAGGCACTCGCGGGACTCGAGGGGATGCTCGCGGAGCGCGTGGTCGAACTGTGGGATGCGGATCCCTCCACAATCAACGGAGTTCGGCAGTTGCTCACAGCTCCCGACGCCGTGACGCCGTGAGCGTCGAAGTTACGCGAGGATAGACGAGTGACTCTGCAACTCCATGACCTGAACCTGCGCGGGTTCGCATCCGACAACTACGCCGGCGTGCACCCCGAAATCCTCGACGCGATCGCTGCCGCCAACGAGGGCCACCAGATCGCCTACGGCGAAGACGTCTACACCGCTCGCCTCCACGAGGTGTTCGAGCACCACTTCGGAGAGGGCGTGCAGGTCTTCCCTGTCTTCAACGGAACGGGGGCCAACGTCGTCGGGCTCCAATCGATGATCCCGCGGTGGGGCGCCGTGCTGTGCGCGAAGACGGCCCACATCAACACCGATGAGGCGGGCGCGCCCGAGCGCGTCGCGGGCATCAAGCTGCTGCCGATCGAGACGCCGGACGGCAAGCTGACGCCCGAGCTCATCGACCGCGAGGCGTGGGGCTGGGGCGACGAGCACCGCGCACAGCCGCTCGTCGTATCGATCACTCAGACGACCGAGCTCGGCACTGCGTACAGCATCGACGAGATCAAAGCCATCGCCGACCACGTGCACGGCCTCGGCATGAAGCTCCACATGGACGGCGCCCGCATCTCGAATGCCGCTGCCACGCTGGGCGTCCCGCTGCGCGCCTTCACGCGCGACGCGGGCGTTGACGTGCTGAGCTTCGGCGGCACGAAGAACGGCATGCTCTACGGCGAGGCCGTCGTGGTGCTGAACCCTGAAGCGTCCGACGGGCTCATCTTCCTTCGCAAGCTCAACATGCAGCTCGCGTCGAAGATGCGCTTCATCTCGGCGCAGCTCATCGCCCTGCTCACCGATGAACTCTGGCTGCGCTCCGCGTCGCACGCGAATGCCATGGCGGCGCGTCTCCGCACGGCGCTCGAAGAGGGTGTCGCCGACGGCGAGATCGCCGGGGTCGGTTTCAGCCAGAAGACCCAGGCCAACGCCGTCTTCGCGACGCTCCCCGCGGGAGTCGCCGACCGGCTTCGCGGCCACTTCCGGTTCTACGACTGGGATGCGGCGCGTAACGAGGTGCGGTGGATGTGCTCGTTCGACACCACCGAGGCAGACATCGACGCGTTCGTCGCCGCCCTGAAGTTCGAGCTGCACGCCTGAGTTCTGCGAAATGTGCCCCGAACGCGGGCCAGCGTGACACTCGTAGTGGGGTACAAATCGTGTCCTCATTTTGACCCACACGGGTCCTCTATTCGGTAGAGTTCAAGAGTCGCCGCGGAACCCGAATAATCCATCGGCGATACCCCGAACGTATGACGGGATGTGCGAGTCTCCCTAGGACCCGCGCACCCCGTCATCGTTGTTTAACAGCGCGAACGTAAAAGCCCGGTCAGCGGCCAAAAAATCGCGCGGGGCAACCCCCCGAACTGGAGCGCGGATACCCCTCCCACTGGGGTACAGAATGTGTCCTCATTTTGACCCACACGATGCCTGATCTGGTTAGGCTCGCACTGCTGCAGCCGAGTTTCACTCACGTTCTACCCACGTGGACCGGGGACCCGAACCCCCGAGACTCACGTTCCAACCCGACCATTTGCAGCCCCGATGGAACAGGAACACCCGAAATGCCCAAGCTCCGTAAATCCACCACCCTCAAAGCAGCCGCCGTCGCCCTGGGCGTCGCAGGCATCGTCGGGCTCACCATCTCGAGCGCCGCAAGCCTCAACCTCGGCGGTGGCTCCGTCGGCGCAGGCACCAGCGTCGTCGCTGCGTGTCAGCCCGCGGGGACCCCGATCACCGTCGGTTTCACCACGGCGTACTCGGCGACCGCCCCGGCAGGCTACACGGTCACGGCCGTCAAGCTCGGCGCCATCGACGCCGCGTGCGCAGGAAAATCCATCAACGTGACACTGCAGGGCGCATCCAGCGCATCCCTCGTCGAGGTCACCGGAACGGCCGCGGCCGGAACCGTCACCCTCGCCGTCCCCGGCGCGACGACGGTAACCGCCACGTCCGTCGTCGGCACTGCGGTGGTCATCTACAACTAGGTGGCCGACGGCGCTGCTGAAGCGCCGTCGCCATCTGTGCCGTCATGGAACCCGAATCCACGACAGGACACACGAGGGCTTGGCGGGTAGTGCGGATAGGTCTCGGATCCGCACTGCTCGTCATCCTCGCAATACTCGTCTGGCCTACCAGCCTCGGCGGGTGCACCACCATGACCGTCGTCTCCGGCCACTCCATGGAGCCGACCTTCCACACCGGCGACCTGGTCGTCGCCCGCTGCGGCACGCCGGCCGTCGGCGACATCGTCATCTACCAGCCTCCCGGGCTCAATGAACGCGCCCTGGTCATCCACCGCATCGTCGCCGCAGGAAGCGCCGGCGGATGGGTGATGCAAGGCGACAACAACAGCTACAAGGACCCGTGGCAGCCGACCGATCGCGACATCCTCGGAATCGCGCTCATCCACATCCCCTCCGTCGGTTCCCTCCTCAGGGCACCGTTCGTGTGGTCATCGTTCCTCCTGATGGCCGCAGCGCTGCTGCTGTGGCCGGCACGCGAACTCGCACGCGGCCGGCGCTCAGCGGCGAAGGCGTCGTCGGCTGTCGCTTCCACCGACCGGGAAGCGACAGCCGTCGACGACGGCGAGAAGGCGGTCGTGTCATGAAGACCGTCCGCCTTCTCGTCCTGTCCCTCGCGCTTCTGTCGGTCGTCTGTCTGTCCATCTCCAGCGCTGCTGCCCTGAACGTGCAGGCGCGCACCCTCAAGTCGTTCACGGGGCCCGCAGCCTGCACGACCACGACACTCACCGTGTCGTCCACGAACGTGACCGCCAATCGCACCGCGACGCTGCTGATCTCGAACGTGCCCGCCGCCTGCCGCAGCCAGGCGATGCAGCTGACCGCGTACGGCACGGGCGGCGTTGTCCGCGGCACGGCCACGACCACGACGACCGGCACGGGCGCGACGACGACGGTCACCCTCAATGCGACGGTGCGTCTCAACCAGGTGACCGGGATCGCGCTGACGATCGGCGGCCGCGGGATCACGACGACCTGGGCGGGCTGACCGTCACGACGGCTCGGTGCCCGGCCCTGCGTCGGCTCGGTGCCCCGACCGCGCCGTCGGATTAGTGCCCGGCCCTGCATCGGAGCGGCGCCCCGGCCCGGCATCACTCGGCGCGGGAGACGATGTCCCTCATCGCGGCGACCTGTGAGTGGCCGGCCTCGATCAGGTTCGTCAGCGCCGGATAATCCTCCGCCTTCACCGCCACCTTCATCTCTGCGACCAGAGCCGTCAGCGCCTCATTGGCCGCCTTCCACTCCTCGGCGATGTTCGCCGGCGACTCGAGCCCCTTCAGCTGTTTGGCGTTGAGAGCGAGCCTCGCCGCGTTGGCCACGACGAGCGGGTTGTTGAACTCCGACATGGCGGCGGACATCGCAGTGAGGCTCTTCTCGACGTCGTTGAGGTGTTTGCCTGCGGCCGTCTTGAAGCGAGCGGGATTGACGGCGGGCGGTTCTGTCGGCGGTGGTGTCGGCTCAAGTGTCGGCTCCGGGGACGGTTCGGGCGTTGGCTCGAGGGTCGGTTCCGGGGTCGGCACGAGTGTCGGTTCAGACGTGGGCGCGAGGGAGGGGATCGTGGTCGGTTCGGGTGTCGGCTCCGGAGTCGGTTCTGCCGAGGGTGTTTCGGGAGCGGCAGCCGCCGGGAGCGTCGGCTCAGGCGGAGGGGGAGTCTGAGTGGTCGCGGACGACTGCGATTCGATCGTCGCGATCTCCGTCGCCGCGGTCGAAATGCCGGCGACGAGCACGATGGCGACGACGATCGCAGTGACGATGAACCAGGCCCGCTTCCAGAGCGGCTTCTTCGGCGTGGGGCCGGGACCATCGGGAGGAGTATCGGACATAGGACCCTCCGCCTCGAACGGGACGCCCCACTGTGGCACGCAGGGCGAGCATCCTGAATCACCTTGATCGGGTGATCCTGCGTCGCTCGCCGCTCGCCGGTCGCCGGTCGCTGGTCGCTGGTCGCCGCTAGTCCGAAGGCGCCGTCCAGTAGGAGTAGCCCGAGACGGTCTCGAAGCCGAGGTCGCGGTAGAGCGCGATCGCCGCGGCGTTGTCTGCGAGCACCTGGAGCCACATCCGCTTCACTCCCCGGTCGGCTGCCGCGCCGGCGAGCGCGATGATCAGCCTGCGGGCGAGCCCGCGACGCCGCGCATCCTGCCGGGTCGCGACGGCGTAGAGTCCGGCCCAGTCGTCGACGAGGGCGAGCCGCGCGGCCGCGGCGGTCCCCGATTCATCCTGGATCGAGGCGTACAGCGCAGGGACACCGGTCAGGATGCGGCGCGCGATCTCGCGTTCCCGGTCGCCTCCCCTGCCGTCGACGCTCCACCACAACGACATCCAGTCGTCGCTCGGAGCACCGGCGAGGACGACCACGCCGGACGACTCTGCCGACCCCGACGGATCGGCGGATGCGCGTCGGGCGACCCGGGAGACGTCGGCCACCTGCACGAGCGTGTGGGAGTCCTCGACGTATCCACGGGCTTCGAGCCGGCCCGCGAGAGCCGACGGACGCGACCCGGGGCTCAACTGGAACGCAGGAGGAAGGCCGCGGCCGCGGTAGGCCGCTTCGACCGTGTCGATCGCCGTGTCGAGGTCGTCGACGTCGCCCCGCGGCAGCACCGAATTGGCCCGCTTGGTGACGCCGCCGCCCCAGCGCACGACCCAGGCCCCGATCGCGTGAGTCTCCAGGGCCGGCCAGCCGCGGTGGGCGAGGTCGTCGAGCAGGGCAGCGGTGTTCGCGGAAGAAGATTCCGGCATGGAGAACATTTTATGCATCTGTATGGAATAACCCGGCGTCCGATGCGTTGTCATGTTCTGGCAAAGGCGCCTATCCCCCGCTCTGATCCACAGGAGAGACACCTTGTCCATCGCAGAACTCCCTACCCGCACGGCTGACACCAGCGCACCCCTTCTCCCCGTGCTCGCGGACCGCTGGAGCCCGCGCGCGTACGACGCGACCGCGCCCGTCGACGAAGTGAAGCTCACTGCCGCCCTCGAGGCCGCACGCTGGTCGCCGTCAGCCAACAACTCGCAGCCGTGGCGTTTCATCGTCGCCCGCCGCGGGACGGCAGCGTTCGACACCATCGCCGCCAACCTCATGGGCTTCAACCAGGCCTGGGCGGGATCGGCCGGCGTGCTCATCGTCGCCCTCGCCGAGACTGTCGACGAGAACGGCAAGGAGCGCCCCTGGGGCAAGTACGACGTCGGCCAGGCGATCGCGCACCTCTCGGTCCAGGCCCACCACGACGGTCTTCACGTACACCAGATGGGCGGGTTCATCGCTGACGGCCTGCGCGAGGCTTTCGGCATCGAGGAGCGCTTCGCGCCGATCTCGGTGACCGCGCTCGGCGTGCTCGGCTCCCCCGACGACCTCCCGGAGGCCCTGCGCGAGCGCGAGGTCGCGCCCCGCAGCCGCACCGACCTCGACGAGCTGCTCCTGGTCAACGCATAAGGCCCGCCTGACCGCTCGCTTTCCGCCCGCACGGGGAGCGAGTACCCGAAAAGTCGCCCTGTTCGTCACGAACGGGGCGACTTTTCGCATGCGCGGCCGATGCGCTCGCTCCTCGCACTAGTTTGATCCCGGCGCACTAGTTGTACTGAGTGCGCCGAGACTGAAGTAGTGCGGCTAGTGCTTCGTGCCCGTCAGGGGCGCAGGAGCACCTTGATGGCGCGGCGCTCATCCATGGCCGCGTAGGCCTCGGCCACGTCGGCGAGCGGAAGTTCCAGGTCGAAGACGCGACCGGGGTCGATCGTGCCGGCCAGCACATCCGCCAACAGTTCCTCGACGTAACCGCGCACCGGCGCGACCCCGCCGTTCACACCAACGTTCGTGTTGAACAGGCGACGCACGGGCAGCTCCGGGCCGCCGTTAGGAGCGCCGACGTAGCCGACCATCCCACCCGGTCGCACCGAGCGGATCGCCTGGTCCATCGATTCTTTCGTTCCGACGCACTCGAGCACGCAGTCGGCGCCGATGTCGTCGAGCATCGCTTTGACTCGTCCGACGCCTTCGTCGCCGCGCTCCTCGACGATGTCGGTCGCGCCGAACGCGCGAGCGAGCTCCTGCCGCGCTTCGTGCCGGGACATCGCGATGATGCGGGATGCGCCGAGCCGCCTCGACGCGAGCACCGCGCAGAGGCCGACGGCACCATCCCCGACGACCACGACCGTGCTGCCCTCCGTCACGCCCGCCGAGACGGCCGCGTGATGACCGGTGCCCATCACATCCGCGAGGGAGAGCAGGCTCGGGATGAGCTCCTCTGCCGGGTATTCGGGCGTCGCGACGAGCGAACCGTCGGCGTGCGGAACGCGGACTCGCTCCCCCTGGCCGCCGTCGGCGAAGGCGCCGAACTCGTCTTCAGTGCCCCACCATCCGCCGTGCTGGCAGGAGGTGCTCACACCGTTGCGGCAGTTGATGCACGTGTTGTCGCAATCGTAGAAGGGGGCGATCACGAAGTCGCCGACCTGCACCTTCGTGACGTTCGGGCCGACCTCCTCGACGACGCCCACGAACTCGTGGCCGATGCGGTGCGGCTCGTGCGTGGGAGTGACGCCGCGGTAGGGCCACAGGTCCGACCCGCAGACGCAGGCCGCGACGACGCGGACGATCGCGTCTCCTCCTGTGGACAGGACCGGATCGGGAACCTCTTCGTAGCGGATGTCCCGCTCGCCGTGAATGACCGTTGCATGCATGCTCCGAGCCTACGCGCGCCGCTTGGTGGGTGTCGGTGCCGAGTGTCGCGCCGAGTGGACGGGGATGCGCAACCCGGCTGAGCGGATCACCCCCGTTCGGGGACGCTGCAATGGCAGGCAGGTGAACAGACAGTGAAGCCGGTCCACCCCGAAGGGCGTCGCTCATAGCATCGCAGAGGCGGCCGGATCCACCGCCCCACAGTCCACCGCAGGGAGGTTCCGCACGATGTCGCAGCGCTCCCGGTTCTCCCTGCTCTGGGCGGCCCTGGGAGTCGTCATCGTCGTCGGTGTCGTGATCACGCTGGCGGTCCGGCCGGCTGTGGCCGCGCATCCGCCGACCTCCTTCAGCATCGCAGCCGACCCCGACCACTGCGGGGCCGGCTGGGGTGCCGGGAGCGGCACGGATGCTCCCGCCGCCACCACCGCGCCGGCACGCGTCGACGGCGGCGTGCAGACCTTCACCGTCACCAACGGCACCGTCGCCGGCATGGAGGTGTACCTCCAGTCAGTGGACTCGAAGAAGGTGTACCTGGACCTCGAGGGCATCGGCGCGGGAGCTCACGTCACGGCGCGCGTCGCGCTCGGCTCCGGCCGGTACCGCTTCGTCTGCCTGCCGGCGGATGTGGACCCCGTGACAGGCCCGCCCGTCTCGGTCGGTGCCGCGCCGCCATCCGTCGCCCTCACGCCGGGCATGGTTCCCGTCACCCGCAACGACCTCATCCCGGTCGCCAAGACGTACGGAACCTGGGTGTCGTCGCGCATCCCGGTGCTGCGCAAGCAGGTCCAGTCGCTCAGCGACGACGTTGCGGAGGGCGACTCAGCAGGTGCGAAGACCGCCTGGTTGGCCGCGCACCTCACCTATGAGACCCTCGGCGCGGCGTACGGCGCGTTCGGCGACCTCGACACCGCCATCAACGGGCCGCCCGCTCCCGGAAGCACCGCGCTGAACGACCCTGAGCTCACCGGGTTCCATCGCGTCGAAGCCCTGCTGTGGTCGGGGGCGCCGGCCACCAGCATCCAGCCTGCCGTCGCCGCCCTGGCCACGGCGGTCGCCGCGTTGGGCGCGGCGTTCTCCGACGCCGAGGTCGACCCCGGCGACATCGGGCTGCGCGCCCACGAGATCGTCGAGAACGCCATCCAGTTCGAGTTGCAGGGGACGACGGATGCGGGGTCCGGCACGAACATCGCGACGATCGGCGCAAACCTGCAGGGTGCATCCGCTGCGCTCGAACCGCTCGAGGGCATCCTCGCGACGCGCTACCCGCAGCTCGACGCGACGAAAGCCGGCATCGCTCGGAGCCAGGCGCTCGTGCAGTCGCTTCGCCGCGCGGACGGGTCCTGGCCGCGCGTCGCGAGCCTGACGCTGGCGCAGCGCGAACGGCTCGACGCCTCGCTGAGCGAGACGGCGGAGTTGCTCGCGCCGGTCGCGGCGATCTGTGACATCCGGAGGGAACCATGACAGGCGACAGGGCGGGCACGGCGAGTCATGACTCGGCAGGCACGGCGAAGCGCGACTCGGCGGATGCCGGCGACACCGGCCGCATCGCCGGCACCGGTCTCGGTCGGCGCGGATTCCTCGGCGCCGTGCTCGGCGCAGGGATCGCCGCACCCGCCACGCTTGCGGCCGCGCCGGCGCTGACAGCGAGCGCAGCATCCGCCGCCTCCCCGCGTACCGCGTACGAATTCCACGGTCGCCACCAGCAGGGGATCACGACGCCGCAACAGAAGGCCGCCGCCTACGTCGCCCTCGACGCCACAGCCGCCGGCCGCGCCGAGCTCATCGACCTGCTTCAGACCCTCACGACGACTGCCCGTTTCCTCACCGCAGGCGGCACGCCCGCCGACCCCGGCCTCACCGCACCGCCCGCCGATTCCGGCATCCTGGGACCGGTCGTCGTATCCGACGGCCTGACCGTGACGCTCTCGGTGGGCGCATCCCTCTTCGATGGCCGCTACGGCCTGGCCTCCGCGAAGCCGGCACGGCTGCGGACGATGGAGGACTTCCCCAACGACGCGCTGCGGCGCGCGGTGTGCGACGGCGACCTGCTTCTGCAGGTGTGCGCCGACGACCGCGACACCGTGACCCACGCCATCCGGGAGCTGACGCGGGCGACGCGCGGCGGGATGCAGGTGCGCTGGCGGCAGGACGGGTTCGTGTCGCCGCCCCGTCCATCCGGAACCCCGCGCAACCTCATGGGGTTCAAGGACGGAACGTCCAACCCGCTCGTCAACGATGCGACGGCGATGAACGACCTCGTCTGGACCCGGGCCGGTGCCGACGAGCCCGCCTGGGTCGCGGGCGGCACGTATCACGTAGTGCGGCTCATCCGTATGCTCGTCGAATTCTGGGACCGCGTGAACCTCCACGAACAGGAGAACATGATCGGCCGTCGGCGGGGCTCGGGCGCTCCGCTGACGGCGTCGAACGAACACGACGACCCGCACTACGAGAACGACCCGACTGGCGATGTGATCCAGATGGATGCGCACATCCGACTCGCGAACCCGCGCACCGACGCCACGGCCAAGCAACGCATGCTCCGCCGGGCATACAACTACGACGCAGGTCTCGACAGCAACGGCAACCTCGACATGGGGCTCATCTTCACTGCGTTCAACCAGGACCTCGAACGACAGTTCGTCGCTGTGCAGAGACGGCTCGTCGACGAGCCGCTCGTCGATTACATCTCGCCGTTCGGCGGCGGGTACTACTTCGCGCTCCCCGGGGTGCGCGACACCTCCGACTGGTTCGGCAGGGGCATGCTCGCCTGAATCGCGACGAGGCGATGCGCAGGCGAGCGCACGGGTTCGGCGCAGACGCGCCGGATATCACAAGAGAAGAAAAGGGTAAACGTGTTCAGACAGTTCAGTCTGCGCCGTGCCGGTCTCGCCGCGGTCGGGGTGACCGCGCTGGTCGGCGCAGGACTACTCGCAATGTCGCCTGCCATGGCGTACCCGGGAGGCCACGACCAGTCGGGCCGCACCGCTACGCCGATCAAGCATCTCGTCGTCATCTTCGACGAGAACATCTCATTCGATCACTACTTCGGCACCTACCCGACCGCGGCCAACACCGACGGGACGCACTTCACCGCTGCCAAGGGAACGCCCAAGGTCAACAACCTCGTCACGTCGGGCGCACTCACCACCAACCCCAACCTGTACCCGCCGAAACGACTCACCCCGGCACAGGCCCTCACCTGCGACCAGAACCACGGCTACTCGGCCGAGCAGCAGGCTGTCGACGCCGGCAAGATGGACCTGTTCGTGCAGAAGACCAGCACCGACACCTGTACGGGACTGTTCGGGGCACCGGGCCTCGCCATGGACTACTACGACGGCAACACCGTCACGGGCCTGTGGAACTACGCACAGAACTACGCGATGAGCGACAACGCCTGGGACACGACCTTCGGGCCCTCCACCCCTGGCGCGCTGAACCTCGTCTCGGGCCAGACCCACGGAGCGACGGCGTACGACCCCAAGACCGGCGCCGTGCTTCCGACGTCGACCGCGGTGAGCTCGCCGAACAAGGCCGGTGTCGGAACGGTGATCGGTGACCCCGACCCCGCGTACGACGACTGCTCCGACAGCGACCACACCGCGACGAGCGCCGTCGTCGGGATGGCCGGCAAGAACGTCGGCGACCTGCTCAACTCGGAGCACGTGACCTGGGGCTGGTTCCAGGGCGGCTTCACACCGAGCACGGCGTGGGACGGCAAGACCGGCGACTACGCGAAGTGCGACACGGTGACGGCGAACGTCGGCGCATCGACGCCGAAGGACTACTCGCCGCACCACTCGCCCTTCCAGTACTACAAGTCGACGTCGAACCCGCACCACCTTCCGCCGTCGTCGTCCGCAGCCATCGGGCACACCGACCAGGCGAACCACCAGTACGACCTGAGCTCGTTCGACACCGCGCTCGCCAAGAACAACCTCCCGGCGGTCTCCTTCCTGAAGGCACCGGAGGCACAGGACGGCCACGCGGCATACAGTGACCCGCTGGATGAGCAGAAGTTCCTGGTCAACGAGATCAACGCGATCCAGAAGTCGAAGTCGTGGTCCAGCACCGCGGTCGTCGTCACCTACGACGACTCCGACGGATGGTACGACCACGTCGCGCCGAAGGTCGCAAACGGTTCGGCGGATGCTGGGGCCGACTCGGCCGTCTGCACAAGCGTTTCGCACGTGGCCGGCGGGTACGCCGACCGTTGCGGCCCGAGCCAGCGACTCCCGCTCCTCGTGATCTCGCCCTACGCGGCGCAGAACCACGTGGACCACGCGCCGATCGAGCAGGCCTCCGTGCTGCGCTTCATCGAGGGCAACTGGGGAACCGGGCGGATCGGTGACGCATCGTTCGACACGCGCGCCGGATCGCTGGGCGGGTTGTTCAACTTCTCCCGGCCGCAGAACCGCGAGGTGCTGCTGTCTCCGACCACCGGAGCGGTGACGGCGGTGGTCCCCACGAAGGGCCACGGCCAGACGCCGCCGAAGCACGGCTGGCCAGCCACGCCGTAACATTCGGACGAACGGCCCCTCACCCGTGCTGGGTGGGGGGCCGGCGCAGATGCGCGGCACCGGCACCGAGAGTCGCCGTTGCGGTCGAGACAGTCCGGTAGAACGGGAACTCTCGGCCGGAACGGGCTATCTCGACGGAAACGTCACCCCTCGAGGTCGTCGCCCTCGCGGCCATCCTCGTCGGCGATGCCCGCCGGAACGGACACCGACGGCGCGACCGACAACCGGTCGCCTTCGGGCGCCAGATCCACGAGAACGGTGTCGCCGTCGTGGATCTCCCCCGCCAGCAGTTCCGTCGCCAGCCGATCGTCGATCTCCTGCTGCATCAGCCGGCGCAGCGGTCGCGCTCCATAGATCGTGTCGTAGCCGCGTCCGGCGAGCCAGCGGCGCGCATCCGGAGTCACCGCGAGCTCCAGCCTGCGATCCTGCAGGCGGCGCGTCAGGCGGTCGATGTTCAGTTCGACGATCTCGCCCAGCTCCTCCTGGGTGAGCGTCGAGAACACCACGATGTCGTCGAGCCGGTTCACGAACTCGGGTTTGAACGACTGCCGCACCATCTGCAGCACGGCCTCATGCTTCTCGGCCTCGGTGAGGGTCGGGTCGACGAGGAACTGGCTGCCCAGGTTCGACGTCAGCACCAGGATCGCGTTGCGGAAATCGACCGTGCGCCCCTGACCGTCGGTGAGCCTGCCGTCGTCGAGCACCTGCAGGAGCACGTCGAAGACCTCCGGATGCGCCTTCTCGACCTCGTCGAGGAGGATCACCGAATAAGGGCGCCGGCGCACGGCCTCCGTCAACTGACCGCCCTGCTCGTAGCCGACATAGCCGGGAGGGGCGCCGACGAGCCGGGAGACGGAGAACTTCTCCCCGTACTCGCTCATGTCGATGCGGACCATCGCCTTCTCGTCGTCGAAGAGGAAGGCGGCGAGCGCCTTCGCCAGCTCGGTCTTGCCGACGCCCGTCGGTCCGAGGAACAGGAATGAACCGGTGGGCCGGTCGGGGTCGGAGATGCCTGCGCGCGTGCGGCGGACCGCATCCGCCACCGCCTTGACCGCCGGCTTCTGCCCGATCAGGCGTTTGCCGAGTTCGGCTTCGAGACGCAGCAGCTTCTCGGTCTCACCCTGGGTCAGCCGGTCGACCGGGATGCCCGTCCAGGCCGCCACGACCGCCGCGATGTCTTCGCTCGTGACCTGCTCGTTGACCATGCGCGGGTGATCCGGATGCTGTTCGGCCTGCTCGGCGACCGCCAGTTCACGTTCGATCGACGGGATCGTCTCGTACTCGATCTTCGACGCTTCCTGGTAGCGCCCGTCGCGCAGTGCGAGGTCACGCTGGGTCTTCGCCTCCTCGAGGTGGGAGCGCAACTCGCCGACCCGGTTGAGGGATGCCTTCTCGAGCCGCCAACGCTCCTGCAGCTCCGCGAGTTCGCTCTCGCTCTCCTTCAGTCGCTCACGCAGCTTGGCCAGGCGCTCCTTGCTCGCGTCGTCCTTCTCCTTCTCGAGGGCGAACTCTTCGAGCTTCATCCGCTCGACCACCCGCTGGAGCGTGTCGATCTCGACGGGCGCCGAGTCGATCTCCATCTTGAGCCGGCTGGCCGCCTCGTCGATCAGGTCGATGGCCTTGTCAGGGAGCTGACGCGCGGTGATGTAGCGGTTGGAGAGGGATGCGGCAGCCACCAGCGCAGAGTCCTCGATCGTCACGCCGTGGTGCGCTTCGTAGCGCCCCTTCAACCCGCGCAGGATGGCGACCGTGTCCTCGACGCTCGGCTCACCGACGTAGACCTGCTGGAACCGGCGCTCGAGGGCCGCGTCCTTCTCGATGAACTCGCGGTACTCGTTCAGCGTGGTCGCGCCGATGAGGCGGAGCTCGCCGCGGGCGAGCATCGGCTTCAGCATGTTGGATGCGGCTACCGACCCTTCGCCGCCACCCGCGCCCATCAGGATGTGCAGCTCGTCGACGAACGTGATGATCTGGCCCTGGGCGTCGTTGATCTCCTTGAGCACGGCCTTGAGGCGCTCTTCGAACTGGCCACGGTACATGGCGCCGGCGACGAGGGCGGACAGGTCGAGCGTGACGAGCTGCTTGCCTTTGAGCGAGTCGGCGACGTCGCCGGCGACGATGCGCTGGGCGAGGCCTTCGACGACCGCCGTCTTGCCGACGCCCGGTTCACCGATGAGCACGGGGTTGTTCTTGGTGCGGCGGGTCAGCACCTGGCTGACGCGCCGGATCTCGGCGTCGCGCCCGATCACGGGGTCGAGCTTGCCGCTTTTGGCGATCTCGGTGAGGTTGATCCCGTACTGCTCGAGTGCGGTCTTCTGCTCGTCGGTCGAGGCAGGGGCGCCCTGCATGTTCGCCATCTGGGTCCTTTCTGCTGCTGTGCCGTGTGGCGGTCAAACTTGAGTCTGTCTGGCTCAACTTTAGCAACGGGCGGAGTATTCCGCCAGCGCCCGCTGAGTGTATCCGCCCAGACGCGCGCCCGGGGCGCCGGGCAGCGAGTCGGCGCTTGCGCAGCAAGGCGGAGCACGTTCATAAAACAGGAGATCGTGTGAGAGGAGTGGCTCCTGGGGCACGGCGGTGAGGCGACCGGGCGCATCCGACCCCATCCGTCACACGGGTTCCTGTTTTGTGAACATCACTGGACCGCGAACGGGGTCACGCCGGAGGCGAGACCCAGCGGTAGATCTGTCCGTCGCGGAGTTCGACCGCTGCGGGCGGCTCGAGCGCGCCGTCGGCCGCCATGTCGGCCAGCACCCGGGTGCGCCCGCGCACCACCGTTCCGTCTGGGCGGACCCAGTGCAGGTAGGGGACCAGCAGCAGTCGGATGCTGTCGCCACTGCCCGCGGCGAGCCCGAGACGAACACGTTCGGCGAGTTGCGCATCCGCTGGGTCCATGCGGTCAGGATGCCGCACCCACCCCGCACGCGCAACCGCCCGCAGGGCGCGCGGCGCAGGCGTACAGCACCCGGGCGCGGCATCGAGTTGACAGTTGTTGTCGGGGTGAATCGCCGTGCGGCGACAACAAGTGCCAAGTCGCGCGACCGCGACGGCCAGGACGGCGGCGCGAGCGGCGAATGCGCGATTAGTTCAGCGGTTGAACTTTCTTCTGGCAAAATAGATGCTGAGACCGAATGACGGTGGGTTTTACAGGCCACCCAATCAGAAGGAGCCCCGCATGACCCTCGCGAGCACCGGAACAGTCATCGAGGTCGAGACCCGCGCGGGACGCGTGCGCGGCGCATGGCGAGGCACGCCTGGTGAGGGCGGCGCCTCGGCGGCCTTCCTCGGCATCCCTTTCGCAGAACCCCCGGTCGGCGACCTGCGCTTCGCAGCTCCGATGCCCAAGCGCCCGTGGGAGGGCACGCTCGACGCGCTCGAGTATGCGCCGACGGCCCAGCGCGGCGACCCCGGGGTGACGCTGATCCCCGAGCCGAGCATCCCCGGCGACTCCACCCTCAACGTCAACGTCTTCACCCCGGCGCCCGGGAAGACCACGGCGCTCCCGGTGCTGGTATACATCCACGGCGGCGGCTATTTCGCCGGCTCGCCTGCGAGCCCCTGGTACGACGGCGCCGCCTTCAACCGCGACGGTGTGGTGACGGTCTCGATCTCGTATCGCCTCGGCTTCGACGGATTCGGCTGGATCGAGGATGCTCCGCTCAACCGCGGAGTGCTCGACTGGATGCTCGCACTCGAGTGGGTGCGCGACAACATCGCGGCGTTCGGCGGAGACCCGGCGCGTGTCACGATCGCGGGCCAGTCCGCCGGCGGCGGGGCGGTTCTCACCCTCCTCGGGATGCCCGCAGCGCAGCCGCTCTTCGAGGCTGTCTACTGCATTTCGGGTGCGGCCGCCGACGTCTCGGTCGACGAGGCGGAAGCGTTCGGCAGGCGACTGGCGGAGGCCGGCGGCGTGACGCCTGACCGTGCCGGGCTCTCCTCGCTCAGCGAAGAGCGCGTGCTCGAACTGCAGAAACAGCTCACGGCGCCCGCCGAAGGCGGCAACCCGCTCGACGGACTCCGTCAGTTCGTCGACGGAGGGCTCACGCTCGGTCCCGTCATCGACGGCGACCTGGTTCCGCTGAAGACGGTGGATGCGATCCGGTCCGGAATCGGGGCGGACAAGCCCCTTGTCCTCGGCGCGACCGACGACGAGTTCTCGATGATCCTCAGCGAGGCGAAGGACAAACTCCGCTGGATCCCGTCCCGCTACCTGCTCGGCAAGGTGGGGCTCACCGGCAAGGCCCGCTCGGCTTACGTCGCGGCGAACCGCACGGTCGCGAAGAAAGGGACGGCCGCGATCGTCGGCCGCTACCTCACCGACCGGATGTTCCGCACCCTCGCGCTGCGAATCATCCACGCCCGAGGCGAAGCCCCCACCTGGCTCTACCGGTTCTCCTGGACATCGCCGACGTTCGGCATGGCCGTGCACTGCATCGACGTGCCGTTCTTCTTCGACTGCCTCGCGGCCGACAAGGTCGACGCCATCGCCGGCGACCACCCGCCGCAGTCCCTCGCCGACGCCGTGCATGCGGGAGCCGTGAACTTCATCACGACCGGCGACCCGGGCTGGCCGAGGTACACGGCCGCCTCTGGCGAGACCCGCGTCTACGACGACCCGTCGACTGTGATCCGCGACGGCTATGCCGAGGTCGCCTCGCTCCTCCCGAGCTGACCCCGTCCCACCCAATCGCGCACGCGGATCCATTTGCCGAAGAACGACGTTCCGGGTCGAAGGCGACGTCGTTCTTTGGCGAACGGATGGGCGCAGCGGAGGCGGGAGCGCGCTACTTCGCGGCCGAACGGCTCGCCGACTCGATGATGCGCTCGACCCCGAAGCGGAAGATGTCCTGGTCCTGCAGGGCCTGGATCTCGCTCGCGACCGCTGCGATGTGGGGCTGCCTCGACGGGTCGACCAGGAGCGGGCCCTCGAGCCAGGGGCTCGGCTGGGAGAGCGGGTCGGCGTGGTCGCTGCGGCCGCGCGCGATCCCGGCCGCCTCCGACAGCACGTAGGAGGCGTAGAACGCGTAGTGCTGCACGAGCTCGTCCCCGGCCAGGCCGGCCTCGGAGAAGGCCGACAGGATGCACTCGATCGTGTCGGTCTCGGCCGGTCCGTTGGTCGTGAGCACCGTGGCCTCGATGGCGATCGACGGAAAGGCGACGAATTCCACGAGCGTCCCCGTCGCGAGGTCGAGGAGCCGCGTGCGCCAGTCTGCCGAGAAGTCGACCCGCGCGATGACGCGGGCCAGCACCTCGTCGAGGAGGGCCTCCATCAGCGCCTGCTTGCTCGGGAAATAGCGGTAGACGGCCGTCGGGTTGGCCCCGAGCAGCCCTCCGATGTTGCGCACGGACACGCTCGCCGTGTCGGCACGGGCGCCCAGTTCCAGGCCGGCCCGAATGACCGCGTCCCGGCTCAGCCGAGCACGCGTCGCTGCTCCCGGTACTCGCGCTTCCGTCATTGTTTCCTCGCGTTCAGCCTGATCGGCGGCCCGCTTGCCGGTCCACTCGATCCGCGACCACTCTAAGCGAGGATACGGTGTTGTCAACACTGTTGACAGCACGTACGACACGCGGATAGCATCCTCAACAATTCCGATTCGACGACGAACGAACGAGGTGCTCACGTGACAGAAGCCGACACGGTCCTGACGGGCGGTGCGATTTTCACCGGCTCCGGCCATCCACTCGACGGCTTTGCCGTCATCATCCGCGACGGCCGCATCCTGGACGTCGTGCCCGAGCAGCAGGCGCACGCGCACACCGGCGCATCCACCAGGGTCGTCGACCTGGACGGCGCGCTCGTCGCGCCCGGCTTCCAGGATGCGCACGTCCACCCGGTCGGCGCTGGCATCGAGCTCCTCCAGTGCAACCTCACCGAAGCGGAGGATGCGGACGACGCGCTCCGCAGGATCGGCGAATACGCGACGGCGAACCCCGACGGCTGGATCCTCGGCGGCGGCTGGTCGATGGACCACTTCGCGGGAGGCGCCCCGACCCGCACCGCCCTCGACGCAGTGGTCGGCGACCGCCCCGTCTTCCTGAGCAGCCGCGACCACCACAGCATCTGGGCGAGCACGAGCGCCATCCGCCTGGCCGGTGTCGACGAGACCACTCCAGACCCGGTCGACGGTCGCATCGAGCGCGAGTCCGGCGGCTTCCCCGCGGGGACCTTCCACGAAGGCGCGGCCGACCTCTTCGCTGCCGTGCGGCCCGTGAACGACGACGACCTCAGCTACGCCGGCCTCCTCAAGGCTCAGGACGAGCTCCTGAAGCTCGGCATCACCGGCTGGCAGGATGCGATGATCGGCTCTGCGGCGGGCCTCAGCGAGAACCTCGGCGCCTACCTCCGCGCGGTCGACGAGGGCACGCTCGTCGCCCATGTCGTCGGTGCCCAGTGGTGGTCGCGCTCCGAGGGCGCCGAGCAGGTCGCGACGATGATCGCGCGCCGGGACGAGGTCGCCGCTCTCCGCTCCGACCGGTTCCAGATCGGCACCGTGAAGATCATGGTCGACGGGGTCGCGGAGAACCACACGGCAGCCATGAAGGCGCCGTACCGGGATGCGCACGGTCACGACACGGACAACGCCGGCCTCTCCTTCATCGACCCCGGCCTTCTCCGCGGTTATGTGACGGCACTCGACCGCGAGGGCTTCCAGGTGCATTTCCACGCGCTCGGCGACCGCGCCGTTCAGGAGGCACTGGATGCGGTCGAAGCGGCACGCGAGGCGAACGGGCCGTCCGACGGGCGCCACCACCTCGCGCACCTGCAGGTCGTCAGCGAGGACGACGCCGCCCGCTTCGCCACCCTCGACGCGACAGCCAATCTCCAGGCGCTCTGGGCCTGCCACGAACCGCAGCTCGACACTCTGACACTGCCCTTCCTCCAGGAGGGCGCCGTGAACCGCCAGTACCCGTTCGGCGATCTCGCGCGCAACGGAGCGCGGCTCGCCGCGGGAAGCGACTGGCCGGTCTCAAGCGCCAACCCGGTCGAGGCCATCCACATCGCCGTCAACCGGGTCTCCCCCGGCAGCGGCGACGAGCCGCTCGGCGGCGCGCACCAGCGCATCAACCTCTCCACCGCGTTCGCCGCCTACACCTCGGGTTCGGCGTACGTGAACCACCGCGACCACGACACCGGCCGGATCGCAGCCGGCTACCTCGCGAATCTGGTCGTCCTCGACCCGAACCCGTTCGCGGTGCCGGCGGAGGACATCCACCGATCCGAAGTCGTCTCGACCTGGGTAGAGGGCGAACCCGTCTACACGCGCGCGGACTGAAACATCCCCCTCCCTTCCCCCACAGCAAGGAGCGCACCATGACCTCATCCCACCCGAACCGGCACCGCCGGCGCGCAGCGGCCGTCGCCGGCGCCCTCAGCGCGGGCCTCTTGCTCGCCGCCTGCTCACCGCAGACCGCGCAGCAGACCAGCTCCGAGCATCCCGCCTACAAACTGACCACGCAGACGGCCGCGCCGAAGGGCGACATCGACTCGTTCACCTGGGCCGTCTACGCCGAACCGTACTCGCTCGACTACACGCACGCGTTCGACTACCCGGACAACCAGGTGCTGGCGAACGTCTGCGAGTCGCTGCTGCGGCTGAACCCGGACTGGACCCTGTCACCCGGGCTCGCGAAGTCGTTCAGCCACCCGTCGCCGACGACCTGGGTGTACGAGCTGCGGGACGGCGTGACCTTCCACGACGGCACCCCGATGACGGCCGCGGATGCGGTCGCCTCGATGAACCGCCACCTCGACCCGGCCGTCGGCTCGTCCTGGTATTCGGTGTACCAGAACGTCTCGTCGATCAAGGAGACCGGGCCGATGGAGGTCACGGTGACCACGTCGAAGCCGGATTCGCAATTCAACCTGGCGATGGGCGGCTCCGCGGGCGTCGTCGAATCGGCGGCGACACTGAAGGCGAAGGGTGTCGACTACGGCAACTCGACCGGTGGAGTCAACTGCACCGGCCCGTTCGAGTTCACCTCGTGGAAGTCGGGAGAGTCGATCACGCTCACCCGCTACGCGAACTACTGGGACTCGAAGCTCACGGCGAAGGCGGGCAAGGTCACGTTCCTGTTCATGAACGACTCGACCGCGCGCACCAACGCCCTGAAGTCGGGCCAGGTCGACGGCAGCTGGATGATCCCGATGGATGCGGTCGACCAGCTCAAGAGCACCAGTACGGGTTCCGGCGGCCTCTACTTCGGCCTCAACACTGCCGTCAACAGTCTCATCGTCGGCAACCTCAAGGGGCCGCTCGGCGACGTCAACGTGCGCAAGGCCCTTCTGATGGCGCTCGACCGCCAGGGCATCGTGAACGCAGCGGTCAAGGGCTACGGCACCGTCACGAACGCGCTCACGACCCGCTCGGTGTGGGCGGGTGCCAGCAAGGATGCGCTCGCGAAAGCGTTCGACGGACTCCAGAAGTATCCGTACGACGTGAAGGCGGCCAAGGCACTCGTCGAGAAGGCCGGCGCGGCAGGCAAGCAGATCGTCATCAGGACGTCGCCGGTCGGCTCCGACTTCAGTGTGGTCGCCCAGGCGACTGCGGCGGCCGCTGAGTCGATCGGGCTCAAAGCAAAGATCGACACGGTGACGCCGAACGCGTACACGACCCTCTTCACCGACCCGAACGCGCGAGCCGGCGCCGACCTCTGGTACACGTCGTGGTACCTCTCGTCTCCCGACCCGCTGGAGATGTACTCCGTGCTCCGCACCGGCGACTACAGCAACTACGGCAACTGGTCCGACCCGACCTTCGACAAGACCGTGAACGAAGCGGCGGCGATCGACGACCCGGCGGCGCGTTCCGAGCAGTCTGCCGAAGCGCAGCGCATCGCCAACGACCAGCTGCCCTGGCTGCCGCTGTTCGAAGCGCCGATGTCGGTCTACCTCGGAAAGCACATCACCGGCGTCCAGCCGTCGGTCGCCTTCCTCTACTACCCGTGGGCGGCCACCATTGGCGCTCGGTGAAGCCGGCGTCGGCCGGTCGGTGCGCGATAGGGCGCGCGCCGGCCGGTCGGCGCTCCGGGGGGCGCGGCGGCGCGGCGGCGGTTCGATGACCGTCGCCCGCCGGGTGCTCGGCAAACTCGGCTCCCTGCTGCTCACCCTGTTCCTCGCATCCCTGCTGGTCTTCTTCTCGCGGTTCCTGGTGCCAGGGAATCCGATCGACTTCCTGCTCCGCGGCCGCCATCCGAACCCGCAGGCGATCGCCGACCTGACGAAGCAGTACGGACTCGATCTCCCGCCCTGGCAGCAGTACGTCACTTGGGTCACAGGGATCCTGCACGGCGACTTCGGGCGCTCCCTCCAATACCGCCAGGATGTCTCCACGGTCATCGGCGAGCGCATCCCGGTGACCTTCGGCCTGGTGATCATGGCCGGCCTCATGATCACGATCGTCGGGCTCGCCGCCGGAATCGTCGCCGCGCTCTACAAGGGGCGGATGCTCGACCGCGCCATCCTGGTCGGGCTCACCGTGCTCGCCGCGATCCCGTCGTTCGTCGGGTCGATCGTGCTCATCTCGATCTTCGCGGTCCAGCTCGGCTGGTTCCCGTCGTTCGGCTCCGGCGACGGATTCTTCGACACGATCTACCACCTGATCCTGCCGTCGATCGCGCTGGCCATCGTCTTCATCGTGCTCATCGGCAAGGTGACCAGGACCTCTATGGTCGACCAGCTCGGCCGGGAGCACGTCGAGGTCGCGACCAGCCGCGGGCTCACCCGGGCCACGGTCATCCGCCGGCACGTGCTGCGCAACGCGATCGGACCCATCCTGACGGTGAGCGGCGTGCTCGTCGCGGGCCTGCTCGTCGCCAGCACGATCGTCGAGTCGGCGTTCGGACTGGCCGGGATCGGCTCGCTGCTCGTGCAGTCCGTCGACCGGCTCGACTTTCCGGTGGTGCAGGCGATCGTCCTCCTCGTCGTCACCGCCTTCGTCGTCGTCAACGCGATCGTCGACATCCTCGAACCCGTGGTCGACCCCCGATCAGCAGCTGGAGCCGGTGCCCGATGACAACACCCACCATGGCCGTGAAGGTGCTCCGCGCATCCCGTGCCCACCGACCGGCACTCAGCTGGACCATCAGCCTCTCGATCATCGCGATCATGACCCTTGCCGCGGTATTCGCCCCGCTGATCGCACCCTACGACCCCGACCACATCGATTTCGCCGCCATCTACGCGTCGCCGAGTCCCGCTCACTGGCTCGGCGCGGATGCCCTCGGCCGCGACACCCTGAGTCGCCTGATCTTCGGCGCACGCACGGCACTTCTCGGACCGCTCATCGTCGTGATCGCCTCGACGTTCGCGGGCATCCTGCTCGGCCTGCTGGCCGCCTGGCGCGGCGGCTGGATCGACGCCGTGCTCGGAAGGGTGTTCGACGTGCTGTTCGCCTTCCCGTCGCTGCTGATCGCGATCATGGCCGTCGCCCTCTTCGGCAAAGGCCTGGTCGCGCCCGTGATCGCGATGAGCATCGCGTACGCGCCGTTCGTCGCCCGGCTCACCCGGTCGCTCGTGCTCGCCGAACGCAACCGTCCCTACGTGTCCGCCTATCGGGTGCAAGGCTTCTCGGGCGGATGGATCGCCCTCCGCCGCGTGCTGCCCAACGTCTCCCCGATCGTCGGGGCGCAGTCGACCTTGAACTTCGGCTACGTGCTTGCCGAGCTCGCGGGCCTGTCCTTCCTCGGCCTCGGCGTGCAGGCGCCGACCGCCGACTGGGGCGCCATGATCAACGAGGCGCAGGCCGGGATCGTCGGAGGACATTTCCTGCCCGCGATCGTGCCCGCCATCGCGGTCGTGATCGTCGTCGTCGCCGTCAACATCGTCGGCGAAGATCTCTCAGACCGCATCGGAGGCGGATCAGCCGCATGACGCTCCTCGACATCTCACACTTCACGCTCGGTCTCCCGACGGGGGCGCGGCTGCTGCACGACGTTTCCCTCCGGGTCGGCGACGGCGAGACCGTCGGTCTGGTCGGCGAATCCGGTTCGGGCAAGTCGCTCACGGCACGCGCGGTGCTGGGGCTCCTGCCTGACGGCGCGACGACCGAGGGGTCGGTGCGGCTCGAAGGCACCGAGGTGCTCGGTGCGTCGCGGCGTACGCTGCTGCAGCTGCGGCGGTCTCGGGCGGCGATGATCTTCCAGGATCCCCGCGCAGGCATCAACCCGATGCGCACACTCGGCGACCATCTCACGGAGGGGCTGCGTCTCGGCGAGGGGTGGTCAGCATCCGCCGCCCGTGAGCGTGCGATCGACCTGCTTCACGCGGTGCGCCTGCCGCGACCGGAAGAGCACCTGCGCCAATATCCGCACGAATTCTCGGGCGGGATGCTGCAGCGGGTGATGATCGCGGGCGCGCTGGCGGGATCGCCGCAGCTTCTCGTCTGCGATGAGCCCACGACTGCGCTGGATGTGACCACCCAGGCGGAGATCATCTCGGTTCTCACCGAACAGCGCGCGGCGCGCGGCATGGGGATGCTCTTCATCACCCACGACCTCAACCTGGCCGCGTCGATCTGCGACCGCGTCTACGTGATGAACGCGGGGCGCATCGTGGAGGACGGGGATGCGCGACAGGTGTTCCTGCATCCGCGCGCGGAATACACGCGGCGGCTGGTTGCGGCGACGCCGACGCTCGCGGGCGATGCTCCGGTGCTGGATGCGGGCGTGATGGCGGCGGATCCTGTGCAGGCGGGCACGGCGTCGGCGACCGTGGCGGATGCTCGGGCGGGCGCTGCTCCGATGCTCGACGTGCGCGCACTGTCGAAGACATACAACCCGCGCGGCAAGGAACCCGTCCACGCGGTGATCGACACGTCGATCACCGTTCCGGCAGGCGAAGCGCTCGGCGTCGTGGGCGAATCAGGGTCGGGAAAGTCGACGCTGGCCCGCATGATCGTCGGCCTCGAGCATCCCGATGCCGGTGACATCCGCGTGGACGGCGTCGAACGGACCGCCCGCCCGCACCCGCACCGAACGACTCGCGCACGCGCGCAGCGTGCAGATGGTCTTCCAGGATCCGTACCTTTCACTCGACCCGCGCATCACCGCAGGGCGTGCGATCGAGGACGCGCTGCGCCTCCATTCGACGCTCTCGTCGCGGGATGCACGCATCCGCGCCCTGACCCTGCTCGACCAGGTCGGACTCGGTGAGAAGCACGCGCAGGCGCAACCGCGCACCCTTTCCGGCGGTCAGCGCCAACGCGTCGCGATCGCCCGTGCCCTCGCGATCGAGCCGGAAGTGCTGGTCATGGACGAAGCGACCAGCGCACTCGACGTCTCGGTGCAGGCACAGGTGCTCGATGTCGTCTCCGAGATCCGGCGCGCACGGCACCTCACCGTGCTGTTCATCAGCCACGACCTCGCTGTCGTGCGACGCGTCTGCGAGAGCACCGTCGTCATGCGGCGCGGCGAGATCGTGGAACGCGGAACGACCGACGCGATCCTGCGCAACCCCCAGCATCCGTATACGCGGCTGCTGATCGACTCGGTCCCGGCCGGGGCGCAGGCGTAGCGCAGCGGCGCGGGAGACCGCGCGGCACCCGCGAAATGTTCGAAAAGTCGGATTCGCGCCGCAGAGCTAGCGGCGCACGGACTTCGTGACGGTGAACTTCGGGTTGCGGGCGACCTGGGTCGTCGGGCCGACGATCCGTTCGAGCGGGCCGCGGTAGCCGAGGTGCGAGTTCCATACCGCCCAGAGTTCGCCGCCCGGCGCGAGCACACGCGCAGCATCGCCGAACAACCTGAGGGCCGCGCCCGCATGCACAGCCGCGCCGATGTGGAACGGCGGATTCACGACGATCAGCTCCGCGCTCCCGTCAGGCTGCGACGACAGCGCGTCATCGCGCACCACTGATACGCGCGCGTCCACGCCGTTGGCGCGCATCGTCTCCCGGGCGGATGCGACGGCAGCCGACGACTGGTCGGTCGCGGTCACCCGGATGCTCGGCCGGGCACGCGCAAGCCACGCCGCGATGACGCCGGTGCCGCATCCGAGGTCGATCGCGCTCGACGCATCCGGTCGCGCCTCCTCCACTACCGTCAGCAGAAACCGCGTGCCGATGTCGACGGAGGTTCCCGCGAACGCCGCGCCGTGTGCGCACACCCACAGTGCGAGCTCTTCGTCGAACTGTCGTCGCGGCCACTCGCCGGCCGCGCCCGCCACAACACCGCCGCCGACCGTCAGCACCCGCGCCTTCTGCCGCGCGAGCCCGGCACGCACACTGACGAACGACCGCTGAAGCACCTCGTTCATGGCTGTGGTCAGGTGTTTCTGCATGCCACCGGCATAGACGGTTACATCCGGATGCGCGTTCCCGGCGATGCATTCCGCGATCTCCTCGAGCGCATCCAGGCTCCGGGGCAGGCGCAGCAGCACGGTGCGCGCATCCCGGACGAGCTCGGGAACCAGATCGAGCGAGCGATACGCATCCGTCATCCCGAACCGCTCCGCGTTCGCCGCGAGAGCGCGCTCGCCGGCCAGCCCATCCTGGTGCACCCGCATGTCCCGCACCCCGAACCGGGCCGCAGCCCCCAGGGTCAGCGCGCCGTAGTTGTCGCCGATGACGACGATCTCGCCCGGAAGCTGCGCCGACTCAGCCGCAGTGTCGAGGAGGAGCCGGTCGGCGGCGTCCGCAGCGAACAGGTTCGGTGCTTCAACATCCGGCCACCGTCGGAGCCCCTCGAACGCGAACTCTCCGGATTCGACCACGCCCTCTTTCCTACCACCTCGAACCACCCTGCTTCGTCGAGCACACGAAAAGTCCGCCTATCCCCGCGGTTCGGGATGCTTTTGCCTGTGCTCGACGAATCAGGAGATGTCGACGTCGATGCTCGACGCGAGGTCGGCGACCGAGGAGCCGACGTGCACGCGGTAGGTGCCGGGTTCCGTGCGCCAGGCGTGGTCATCCACCGACCAGTACTGCAGCGAACGCGGCTCGATGGTGGCGGATGCGGTGACCGACTCGCCGGATTCGGCACGGACGACCGCGTACCCGGCCAGCCAGAGCGCCGGGCGCTCCACCGCCGACTCCGACACGCGCGACAGGTACATCTGGACGACGTGCTTGCCGGCGCGCGAGCCGGTGTTCGTCACCGGGACGGACACGGTGAAGCCGCCGGCAGCATCCGCTGCATCGGCAACCCGGGCCTCGCCCAGTTCCCACGTCGTGTACCCGAGCCCCTGGCCGAATGCGATCGCGGGCGCAGGACCCCCGAGCGCAGCGCGCCGCGCCCACTCGCGGTAGCCGACATTCAGGCCCTCGGTGTAGAACAGCTTCCCGTCGACCGGTTCGACCTGCCACACCGGGACGTCGTCCTCGGCGGCCGCCCAGGTCGTCGGGATGCGCCCACCCGGCTCGCGAACGCCGCTCACGACGTCCGCCAGAGCGTCGCCCATCTCCTGCCCGGGGAACCAGGTCAGCAGCACGGCGGGCGCCTCGTCGATCCACGGCATGATCACGGGGCCACCCGAGTTGACCACGACGACCGTGCGCGGGTTGGCGGCGATCACGCGCCTCACCAGCTCATCCTGACCGGCAGGCAGCCGCAGGTCCGCGCGGTCGAAGCCTTCGGACTCGAGCTGCTCCGTCGTTCCGACGACGACGACCGCCACATCCGACGACGCGGCCAGCGCGACCGCGCGCTCGAGCTCGGCATCGGCCGCGGCGAACGGCTCCTCGTAGCCGAGAGTGAACATCACCGCAGGCACGCCGCCCTGGCGCATCGGCTCGTGAAGCAGCCGCAACTCGACCTGCTGACCGGCTGCCAAGCGCACCGGGAACACCTGTTTCGGCGGGTTCAGGAACGCCATGAACGGATCCGTGCCCTCGGGGAAGAACAATCCGTCGCTCTTGTTCTCGCCGTCGACGTCGAAGCGGAAGGTCCCGAGGCCGGCGAACCCGACCGAGTACTCGCCGCCCTCGGGAGCGGTGAACGTCGCCGTGACTTCGACGACGGCGGTATCCGCGAGCACAGGGTCGCCGAGCCAGGCGAGCCGGCCGCCGACACGGTGCTCGTCGAGCACGACCGAGCCGTCGTCGGCGAGGAACCGCACGTGAACGCCCGGCTCACCCGTCACGGGATCGGTGACGACGGTCGGCTCGAACGGAAGGATCGACTCGGACGCCTTCACCCCCGGCGCGAACCGCACCGAGTCCGCGCCGAACGCGGTCAGGAGACCGGCGAGCGGTGTCACGACGTGGTCGGGGAACACAGTGGCGGAACCGCCGCCCTGGCTGCGCGCGACCTTGGCGTGCTGGCCGATGACCGCGATCGTCTGGCCACCGGCAGTGTCGAGCGGGAGGATTCCGTCGTTGCGGACGAGCACCATCCCGTCGGCGGCCGCCTCACGCAGGAGGGAGGTGACCTCCTCGACAGGCCAGGGCTGTGCGACGGGTGCCGCAGCATCCACATCCCGAAGCGCGCCGAGCCGGCCGGCGAGCCGCAGGATCCGCAGCACTTTCGCATCCACCGCAGCTCCGCCGACCTGTCCGGCGCGGACCGCCTCGACCAGCGCATCCCCCCAGACGCCGTCGGGGCCGGGCATCGCGAGATCCTGAGCCGAATTGCCCGCTGCGACCGTGTCGCGAACGCCCATCCAGTCGGAGACGACGACGCCGTCGAAGCCCCACTCGTCCTTCAGCGGCGACGTGAGCAGGTCGTTCTCGGTCATCGTGACGCCGTTCACCGCGTTGTACGACGACATGACCACCCACGCTCCGCCCTCGGTGACCATCCGTTCGAACGGGGCGAGGTAGACCTCGCGCAGGGTGCGCTCGTCGACAGTCACGTCGACAGTCATCCGCTCGGTCTCGCTGTCGTTGGCGACATAGTGCTTCGGCGTCGCCGCCACGCCACCCGACTGGATGCCCTTCACGAACGCCGTGCCGACCACGCCGGAAAGCCACGGGTCCTCGCTGTACGCCTCGAAGTGACGGCCGCCACGTGGCGAGCGCTGGATGTTCACCGTCGGGCCGAGCGCGACCCCGACACCCTTGCGCCGGGCCTCGGCGGCGATGAGGCGGCCCAGCCGGTGCACGAGGTCGACATCCCAGGATGCGGCGAGCGAGGTCGGCGAGGGAAGGCTCGCCGAACTGTCGCGCTCATCCCAGGCCGCGCCGCGCACACCGGCCGGGCCATCCGACACCATGATCGTCTCGAGGCCGATCTCGGGCTCGTCGTGCAGGGTCCAGAACGTGGCGCCCGTCAGCAGCCGCACCTTCTGCTCCAGCGTGAGCCGGGCGAGGAGGGAGGCGATCGTCGCCTCGTCGCCGGGGGCGCCTGTGGTGGTCACGGGCGAACCGCCTTCGGGGGCTTCGGTGGCTTCGGGCGCTTCGGTGGCGGATGCCGTGGTGGCGGATGCTTCAGGTGTCGCGTTCATGGTTGCCTTGCGTTTAGTGCGTGGATGTGTCGGGACGGGTCAGGATGCAGTGAGCGCGTTGTGCGCTACCTGACCGACTTGATCGGGATGACGGCGAGAGCTCCCAGGATCGCGATGACGATGCCGATCGGGAACAGCGGCGCGTAGCTGTTGCCGAATGCGACCACGATCGCGCCGGCGATTCCGGGGGCGAGGGTCTGCGGCAGGGTGGCTGCGATGTTGAGCACGCCGAGGTCCTTGGCGAAGTCGTTCTTCGACGGGAGCACCTCGCTCATCAGGGCCTGGTCGACACCCTGGTACGCGCCGAAGCCGAGGCCGCTCACGAAAGAGAAGAGCAGCATGCCGGTGAGGGTCGGCATGATGATCGGGAACCCGAGCGAAATGGCGAGGATGAGGCCGGCGACGACGGCGACGATGCGGCGACGACCCAGGCGGTCGGACAGCGGGCCCGCGATCACGGTGGCGATGATGATGCCGACGAGGCTGGTGATGCCGAGGAGCGGGACGACCGTGACGGCCTTGTCGCCCAGACCGATGAAGTCCTGCAGGATGTACAGCTGGTATCCGGTGACCATGAAGTAGCCGCCGAAGAGAAGAAGTCGGCCGGTGAAGCCCCAGAAGAAGTCCGGGTGCTTGCGCGGGCTGACCCAGAACGTCTTGAGGAACGTCGTGAAGTTGAACGGCGGCTTGGGCTCGCCCTTGTTCGACTTGTCCGGGTTGAGCACGACGAAAAGCACGGTCACGACGAGCGCGAAGCCACCGAAGACGAGGTAGCCGGCGGGGATCGCCGTCGCGAACTGTGCACCGACGATCTGGCCACCGAGAGCGCCGAGCATCGAGCCGAGCCCGGCGAAGGCGGAGAAGACGCCACGGGCGGAGTTCGGGACGCGGTCCGGAAGGATCGCGCTCAGCGGACCCTGGGCGAAGTTGTAGACGACCTGCACGATGACCCACGCGATCGCGAGCTGCACCAGTGTGTTCGCTGCGCCCATTCCGATGAGTGCGAGGCCGCCGACCAGCGTGCCACCGACCATCCAGGGTGCGCGGCGGCCGAACTTGCTGCGGGTGCGGTCGGAGACGAGACCGGCGATCGGCTGCGCGAGCATGGCCGCGAAGGCGCCGACGGTAGCGATGACAGCGAGTGCGCCCGCCTTGCCGGCGTCACCGGTGATGCCCTGGACCTGCAAGGGAAGGAGGATGCCGGGCACGGCGCCCCAGATGAGGAAGATGCCGATGTTGGCGACGAGGGTCGACCACATGAGCTTGCGGAGGCCGGGGATGCGGACCTCCTTGCCGCCGACCGCCTCAGCGGGAGAGGCGGTGAAGTTCGGAGCTTCGACGGTGCCGGCGAGGGCTGTGGCGATGATCGGCTCCGCGGTCGGGCTGGATTCGCCCGACGGCGTCGTGGACTGCGTTGTCACGGTTGGGGGTCCTTTCAGCGCAGGCGACGATGCCTGCTAACTCGCGTAACCATACGCGCTGTCTCCTCCGAATACAACCCACTACTCGGTTTTTGTTTACGCGCGTTAGCAATGCAAGCTTTTTATCAATCTAGACTGTGTCCTGCCATGTTCACGCCACAGGTCGTCAAAGCACCGACGAGCAGCGACGTCGCCCTCGCCGCCGGGGTGTCGCGCGCGACCGTGTCGTTCGTGCTCAACGACAAACCCAACTCGCGGGTGTCTGATGACACCCGGCACCGCGTGCTCGAAGCCGCCCGGCTCCTCGGCTACACCCCCAACTCTGCGGCTCGCTCCCTGGCGAGCGGCGAACTCGCCTCCGGCTTCCTCATCCCCCAGCCCGCCCGCGACTACGGCGCGGCCGTCGACCGGGCATTCGAGCGGGTCCTTACCGAGACAGCGGACGACGGAACGGACGCCGTCTGGTACACCGACCGCGAGCAGACGGGTATCGAGGCAGCGCACCTGTGGGCCAAATACCGCCCGGAAGCCGTACTGGCCGAAGCGGAACGGTGCGACGAGGCGGCGACCGAAGTGCTGCGGCTCGCGGGAGTGCGGGCGCTCGTCGTGTACGGGAGCGCATCCGTCGACTACGCACCGTCCCTGGCGGTGCCGCAGGAACCGTTCGGGCGCCTCGCGGCCGAACACCTTCTCACCCTCGGGCATCGCCGGCTCGCGTTCCTGCTGCCGACCGCGGATCGTGCGCTCGCGAGCGCACGCGAACGTCTCCGCGGGGCGGCGGATGCGGCGAGCGCGGCAGGCGCGACCCTCACCGTTGCGAACGCCGCCGGCACCGCCGCGTCGTTGCGCGACTGGGCCCACGGCTGGCGTTTCGACCCGGCGGCGCCGACCGGGATCATCGCGGCGGACGACCGGCTCGCGATGGCGGCGATCCGTGCACTGACGGATGCGGGTGTGCGGGTGCCGGCCGACGCATCCGTCATCGGGGCCGACGACCACCCACCTGCCGCCGAGTTCATCCCGCGCCTGACGACGGTGTCGTTCCCGTCGGCGGTGCTCGCCGAGGCGTTGCTCGACGCGTTCGCGCGGATGCGCTCCGGGACGCGCGTCGACCGGGTGCGCCTACCCGAGTTGGCGGTCATCCCCCGCGAGTCGACCGCGCCGCCCGTCGCGCGCCCCTAGGTCGCCGCGCCCGCAGGTCGCGCGCCCGAGGTCGCGCGCACGGGTCGCCAATCCTTTGGCAACCAATCACGCCAGGGTGTCACCTTTTGGCAACCAATCGCGCGTCGCCCGCTCCACCGATACCCGCCGCAAGATTGGTCGCCAAAAGTTTGGCGACCAACCCTCGCCGGGACCCGTTTTCTGGCAACCAATCGCAGCTCCGGCGGGTGCCTCATCGATTCGATGCCACCCAATTCGGTTCGCAGAACGGCGGTGTCCGGCGAGGACGGCCGCGCCCGCACCGCAGCGACCCTATGCGGCGACCGCCGCGCGCGCCCCGACGAACGCGTCGACGCAGCGACGGACCTCGTCTTCGGTGTGCGCCGCCGACAACTGCACGCGGATGCGGGCCAGCCCGCGCGGCACCACCGGGAACGAGAACGCCGTCACATACACCCCGCGCCGCTGCATCTCGTCGGCGATGCGGGCGGTGAGTGCCGCATCCCCGAACATGACGGGGACGATCGGATGCTCGCCCGGCAGCAGGTCGAACCCGGCATCCGTCATCAAAGTCCGGAACAGTGCTGCGTTCGCCCGCAACCTGTCGCGCAGATCGCCGGACTGCTCGAGCAGGTCGAGCACGGCGAGGGTCCCGGCGACGATCGACGGCGCGAGCGTGTTCGAGAACAGGTACGGCCGTGCGCGCTGGCGCAGCAGGTCCACGATCTCCTGCCGCGACGAAACATAGCCGCCGGATGCGCCGCCCAGGGCCTTGCCGAACGTTCCGGTGTAGATGTCGACCCGGTCGGCGACCCCGCAGAACTCGGGAGTCCCGCGGCCGTGTGCGCCGACGAATCCGACCGCGTGCGAGTCGTCCACGAACACGAGTGCGCCGAACTCGTCGGCCAGGTCGCAGATCTCGGCGAGCGGTGCGATGTAGCCGTCCATCGAGAACACGCCGTCGGTCACGATGACGCGGAACCGCGCATCCGCCGCCGCCTCGAGCTGCGCACGCAGGTCGGCCATGTCACGGTTGCGGTATCGCAGCCGCTGCGCCTTGGAGAGACGGATCCCGTCGATGATCGACGCGTGGTTGAGCTCGTCGGAGATGATCGCGTCCTCAGCGGTGAACAGCGTCTCGAAGACACCGCCGTTGGCGTCGAAGCACGACGAGAACAGGATGGTCGCCTCGGTGCCGAGGAACTGCGACACCCGGCGCTCCAGCTCCAGGTGCTGCTCCTGGGTCCCGCAGATGAAACGCACACTCGCGAGACCGTAACCCCACTCGTCGAGCGCACTCTTCGCGGCATCCCGAAGCGACGGATGATCGGCGAGCCCCAGGTAATTGTTGGCGCAGAAGTTGAGCACCTCCGCGCCGTCGGCGACGATCAGCGCCTGCTGCGGCCCGTGGATGCTGCGCTCACGCTTCGTGAGCCCCGCCTCATCGATCTCGGCGAGTTGGCCTGCAACGTGTTCCCGAAACGTTCCGTACATCAGAGTTCCGTCCAATCGAGGATGACTTTGCCGCCGTGTGCCGATGCTGCTGCGGCGAACCCGTCTTCCCAGCGGCTCGCCGGGAACCGGTCGGAGACGATCGAGGCGATCGCGGTGCGCAGCGTCGCGCTGGTCTGCAGCATCGCGCCCATCGCGTTCCAGGTCTCGAACATCTCACGACCGTAGATGCCCTTGAGGGTGAGCATGTGGGTGACCACGATTCCCCAGTCGACGGCGATCTGGGTCGACGGCAGGCCGAGCATCGCGATCCGTCCGCCGTGGTTCATGTTCTCGATCATCTGCGGCAGCGCGGTCGGGGCGCCGCTCATCTCGAACCCGACGTCGAAGCCTTCGCGCATGCCGAGCGCGGTCTGCGCATCCCGGATGGTCGCGTTGCGCACATCGACGGTGAAATCGGCGCCCATCCCTTCGGCGAGCGCCAGCCGGTCGGGGCTGATGTCGGTTCCGACGATGAACCGGGCACCCACGTGACGGGCGACCGCGATCGCCATCAGGCCGATCGGTCCGCAACCGGCGACCAGCACATCCTCACCCACCACCGGGAACGCGAGAGCGGTGTGCACCGCGTTGCCGAGCGGATCGAAGAGCGCACCGACGTCGGGCTCGATCGAGGAGTGATGCACCCACGCGTTGGTCGCAGGCAGCGTGAGGTATTCGGCGAAGGCGCCGTTGCGCTGCACGCCCAGGCCCTGGGTGCGGATACACATCTGCCGGCGTCCGGCGCGGCAGTTGCGACACGTGCCGCAGACGATGTGGCCCTCGCCGGAGACCAGGTCGCCGACGGCGACGTCGTGCACCAGCGGGCCGACCTCGACGACCTCGCCGAAGAACTCGTGCCCGGGGATCAGCGGAGCTTTGACGGCCGAGGCCGCCCAGTCGTCCCAGCGGAGAATGTGCAGGTCAGTCCCGCAGATACCGGTGCGCAGCACGCGGACCTTGACATCCTCCGGCCCGGTCTCGGGCTCGGGAACGTCGATCAGTTCGAGGCCTGCTGCAGCCTCGGCTTTGTAAAGGGCCTTCATCGCCACCTTCTCGCTTCGTCGTGTGAAGTGTCGTGCATCAGGGCTCTTGTGGAGCCCGCTTCACTCTACGACGACTCACGGATGCTCGCCGCACGCATTACGCGCCCCGCCCCACCCACCCCGCCCCACCCCGCTCCGTCGAGTGGATCGGGAGGAGGAGCTCAGTCGCGGTCGAGGGGGCGCCAGACGACGATCTGGTTGCTGCGACGCATCCGCGTACCGGCGCGCAGCGAGATGACTTCGCCGGCCGAACCCGCGGCGAACACGCGGCGCCCGGGGCGGTTGAGCAGTTCATCCGACAGCGCAGCCTCGAGTTCGCGGATGCGCCCCGTGAGAGCGCCCACCTGGTCTTCGAGTTCGAGGATCCGGCGGATGCCCTCCAGGCTCACGCCTTCGGCTCCCAGCCGCGAGATCTCCTGCAGTTTCGCAACGTCGCGCATCGAGTACCGACGGGATTTGCCTGGCGTGCGCGACGGGCTCACGAGCCCGAGCCGGTCGTACTGACGAAGCGTCTGAGGGTGCATCCCGGCCAGTTCGGCCGCGACGGAGATGACGAAGACCTGAGTGTGCTCGTCGATGTTGGCCATGTCAGCCTCGCGACCTCGCGAGCAGGTCGTCGCGCGGGTTCTCGTCGGGCAGTTTCTCGACGAAGCCGCGCAGGGCCTCCTCGGCGTCGGCCGACAGGTGCGACGGCACGGCGATCTGGACGACCGCCAGCAGGTCACCGGTGCCCTTCGGAGTCTGCACTCCGCGACCCTTCACGCGCAACACGCGTCCGCTCGGGGTCCCCGGTGCCACCCGCAGCTTGACCGGCTCGCCGCCGAGCGTGGGAACCTCGATGGTCGCACCGAGCGCCGCCTCGGCGAACGTCACGGGAACGGTCACGCGGAGGTTGAGCCCTTCGCGTTCGAAGACAGGATGCTTGCGGACGGTCACGGTGAGAACGATATCGCCCGACTCGCCGCCGTCGGGACTCGGCTGCCCTTTGCCGCGCAGCTTGATCTTCTGGCCGTCTGCGACGCCGGCGGGGATCTTGACCTTGATCGGCTTGCCGTCGGCGGCCTGGAGGGTGATCGTCTCGCCGCGGGTCGCGGTGATGAAGTCGATGGTCGTCGTGGCGGTCACGTCGCGGCCTCGCGTCGGTCCGCCGTAGCCGCGGAACCCGCCGGTGGTAGAACCGAACCGGCCGTCGCCGAACATGCTGCCGAAGATGTCGTCGAACTGGCCGCCCTGCTGGGTGGTGTACCCGCGCTGGCCGCCCTGCCCGAACATCCCGCCGAAGACGTCGTCGAAGCCGCCCTGCCCGGCCGAACCGGGAGCCGTGAAGCGGGCGCCGGAACCCATGGCCCGGATCTGGTCGTACTCCTTGCGCTGCTCCTCGTCGCTCAGCACCGAATACGCTTCGCTGATCTCCTTGAACTTCGCCTCAGAGGCGGCGTCGCCCGGGTTCGAGTCCGGATGGTATTTGCGTGCGAGCTTGCGGTACGTCTTCTTGAGTTCGGCCGCGCTGACGTCCTTGGAGACGCCCAGGACCTTGTAGAAGTCCTTGTCGAACCAGTCCTGGCTTGCCATGGCGCCTCCTCTCCCTCTTATCTAACCGTGCGCAATTCGAGAAAGTCTGTTTTCTGACGCGAAAAGCGTCACGTCTGCCCCACCGCCCGGTGCTCTCCCGAATTGCGAAGGAGGAGCGGGCGGATGGGGCAGACGGATGCTGCTAGTGCTGCGGAACGGAGACGACGACCTTCGCCACCCGCACCAGGGTGGAGCCGACCAGGTAGCCGGTCTCCACGACATCGGCGACGGTGTCCGTCTCGACGTCGGGGCTCGGCTGCTGGAAGATCGCCTCGTGGATCTGCGGGTCGAACGGGTCGCCTGCCGCACCGAACGGCTTCACACCGAGGCGCTCCACCGACGTGCGCAGCTTCGCCGCGATGGTCGCGAAGGCGGTGCCCTCCTCGAGGTCGCCGTGCTTCTCGGCGCGGTCGAGGTCGTCGAGCACGGGCAGGAGACCCTTGACGGTCTCGCCGACGGCGCGCTCGCGCTCGATCTCGCGGTTGGCCTCGGTGCGCTTGCGGTAGTTCGCGTATTCGGCGGTCACCCGCTGGAGGTCGGCGAGCCGCTCGGCGGCCAGCTGGTCCGACGTCGCCTGACCGCTCAGCACATCCAGGTCGTCGTCCGAGAGGAAGACACCGAACTCGTCGCTGTCGGCCGGGCCGACGTCGACCAGCTCCTCATGGGCCAGGTCGGGGCCGGAGGCGTCAGCCTCCGACCCGCCCTCCGGGTGCCGAACCTTTCCGGTCTCGGGATCGATCCGCCGCTTGTCGCGGATGACCGGCTCCTCGTGTTCGTCGGGCTGGTCCCCCGCGGGACCTTTCGGCGTCTGGGCCATGACTACTTGGTCTCCTCGTCTTCGACCACCTCGGCGTCGACGACGTCCTCATCGGAGTTCGTCTCGGCCTCGGGCTCCTCTGCAGGAGCGGCCTCCTGGGCCTGGCTCGACGCGTAGATCGCCTCGCCCAGCTTCTGCTGGCTGGAGTTCAACTTGTCGTACGCCGTCTTCACCGCGTCTTCGTCGTCTCCGGCGAGAGCGGACTTCAGTGCGTCGACGTCGCCCTGGACCTCGTTCTTGACGTCCTCGGGCAGCTTGTCGTCGTTGTCCTTGATCAGCTTCTCGATCGAGTAGGCGAGCTGCTCGGCGGTGTTGCGGGTCTCGGCGGTCTCACGACGCTTCTTGTCCTCGGCGGCGTGCTCCTCGGCCTCGCGCACCATGCGCTCGATGTCGTCCTTCGGCAGCGACGAGCCGCCGGTGATCGTCATCGACTGCTCCTTGCCGGTGCCCTTGTCCTTGGCGGATACGTGCACGATGCCGTTGGCGTCGATGTCGAAGGTGACCTCGACCTGCGGGATGCCGCGGGGCGCCGGCGCGATGCCTGTCAGCTCGAAGGTACCCAGCGGCTTGTTGTCGCGGGTGAACTCGCGCTCGCCCTGGAAGACCTGGATGGCGACGGACGGCTGGTTGTCGTCGGCCGTGGTGAAGGTCTCGCTGCGCTTGGTCGGGATAGCCGTGTTGCGCTCGATGAGCTTGGTCATGATGCCGCCCTTGGTCTCGATTCCGAGACTCAGCGGGGTGACGTCGATGAGCAGCACGTCCTTGCGCTCACCCTTGAGGACGCCGGCCTGGAGGGCTGCGCCGACGGCGACGACCTCGTCCGGGTTGACGCCCTTGTTGGGCTCCTTGCCGCCGGTCTCCTGCTTGACCAGGTCGCTGACCGCGGGCATGCGGGTCGAACCGCCGACGAGCACGACGTGTGCGATGTCGGACACCTTGATGCCGGCTTCGCGGATGACGTCTGCGAACGGCTTCTTGGTGCGGTCGAGGAGGTCGCTGGTCATCTGCTCGAACTGGGCGCGGGTCAGCGTCTCGTCGAGGTTGGCCGGGCCGTTCTCGGTGAGCGAGAGGTAGGGCAGCTGGATGCTCGTCGACATGCTGCTCGACAGCTCCTTCTTGGCCTGCTCGGACGCCTCCTTCAGGCGCTGGAGCGCGATCTTGTCCTTGGAGACGTCCACGCCGGTGGTCTCCTTGAACTTCTTGATCAGGTGTTCGACGATGCGCTGGTCCCAGTCGTCGCCGCCGAGGCGGTTGTCACCCGCGGTCGAACGCACCTGGATGGTCGAGAAGTCGTCGTCCTTGCCCACCTCGAGGAGGGAGACGTCGAAGGTTCCACCACCGAGGTCGAAGACGAGGATGAGCTCGTCTTCCTTGCCCTTGTCGAGGCCGTAGGCGAGGGCGGCCGCGGTCGGCTCGTTGATGATGCGCAGCACGTTGAGGCCCGCGATCTCACCGGCCTCCTTGGTGGCCTGGCGCTCGGCGTCGTTGAAGTATGCCGGAACGGTGATGACCGCATCCGTCACGGTGTCGCCCAGGTACTGCTCGGCGTCGCGCTTGAGCTTGCCGAGGATGCGTGCCGAGATCTCCTGCGGCGTGTACTTCTTGCCGTCGATCTCGACCTTCCAGTCGGTGCCCATGTGGCGCTTGACGGATGCGATGGTGCGGTCGACGTTGGTGACGGCCTGGCGCTTCGCGGTCTCGCCGACGAGCACCTCGCCGTCTTTGGTGAAGGCGACCACGGATGGGGTGGTGCGGAATCCCTCTGCGTTGGCGATGACGGTGGGCTCTCCACCTTCGAGCACCGAGACCACGGAGTTCGTGGTTCCGAGGTCGATACCTACTGCACGTGACATATCTGTTTTCTCTCCTTTGTTGCCGGCTTGTCGCCTTGTGAAAGTCGTGGGCCAAGAGTTGAGTCCTGACGACTCAAGCCTGACAGCCGGTCGAAGTGATGTCAAGTCGAGCGTGCAAAACTTGAGTGTACTTGACTCAACTTCGGGAAGACTCACAGAATTCCCGGTCCGGGGCGCAAAAGGATCGGCCCGCCTGGGTGCAGGCGGGCCGATCGGATGGTGCGGTTGCGATCCGGGGGGAGATCAGCCGTCCGCACCCGCCGGGGTGGAGGTGGTGGTGAACCCTTCCAGCTTGTTCGCCGCCTGGGCGTACTTGTTGGTGAAGGTGTCGCCGAGGGTGACGCTGGACGTGTCGACGCCGATCGCCTTCTCCATGTCGAGGATCGTCTTGGGTCCGCCTGCGGGCATGATGCCGTCAGGCAGGAACTGACCCTTGTCGGTGTTCAGGCCGTCGATGTACTGCTGCTTGGTGATCGTGGCGTTCTGCACGTACTCCGGTGGGAGCTTGTTCGCGATGTCCGCCGCAGAGTGCGTGTCGATCCAGTGCATGGTGGCCACCAGAGCATCCACGACCTTCTGCACGGCATCCTCGTGGGACTTCACCCAGTCGGTCTTCGCCAGCACGCCCGCCGCCGGCCAGTCGCTGCCGAGCGCCTTGGTCGCACCCTCAGCCGTGGCGAGGTCGACCGCGGTGTAGGCGAGGTTCTTGCTGGTCAGCGCGCCGACTGTCGGCTGCGTTGTCATGACGCAGGCGGCCGACCCGCGCTGGATGGCGGCGATCGCGGTCGATCCGGCGCCCACCGCGAGGGTGTGGTAGCCGGACTTCGCGATGCCCTGCGTGTGAGCGAGGAACTGGGTCAGCGAATCCGTGCCCGAACCGAGGTCGGTGACGCCGAGGGTCTTGCCCTTGAAGTCCGCTGCCGAGTGCACGCCGCTCTTGTTGCCGCACATCTCACGCTCGCCCGGGGCGCCCGAGAGCTGGACGACGTCGATGACGTCCTTGCCCTTCGACTTGAAGTCGATCGTGTGGTTGTACCACGCGCCGGCCATGTCGACCTGACCCGAGGCCATCGCATCCTCAGCGCCGACGCCGCCGTTCTGCTCGGTCGACAGCTCCATGTTCACGCCGTACTTCTTGTAGAAGCCGAGTCTCGCCGCGAGCTCATACGGCAGGTAGATCTGCTTGTCGATGCCACCGACCATCATCTTGACGGTGGGGACGGAGGCTGCGGTGTTGCCGGCGGCTGCATTGCCGCCCGGCGTCCCGCTGCTGCAGGCCGCGAGGCTGAGCATCAGTGCTCCGGCCGCAGCGACTGCGCTGATCGTGCGCTTCTTCATGTGAATGCGTTTCCTTTCGTGTGCGCCGGGGATTCGGCGGGTTTCTGTGCTGACACAGCAGTGGTGGGGGTGGGACGGTCGGCGATCAGATCGCCTGCGCCTCGGAGCGGTTCGGCGGGCGCCACTTGAGCAGCACACGCTCCAGAAGGGTGATGAGGTACTCCGCCCCGAGCGTGACCACGGCCATGATCACCATGCAGGCGAACACCGTGTTCGGGTCGAAGCTCCCCTGGGCCTGGCTGATGATCAGGCCGATGCCCTGCTGGGCTCCGAGGACTTCAGCGACGAGCGCGCCGATGATGGCGAACCCGAACGCCGTGTGGAGGCTGGCGATGATCCAGGTCATCGCCGAGGGGATCGTCACGTGACGGGCGACCTGCAGCGGCGATGCGCCGAGGACCCGCACGTTGGCGACCAGGTTCTGGTCGACTTCGCGAACACCCTGGAACGCGTTGAAGAAGACGACGAAGAACACGAGGACGGAGGCGAGCAGCACCTTCGGGAACACCCCGAGGCCGAACGCCACGATGAAGATCGAGCCGAGGACGATACGCGGGATCGAGTTCACGACCTTGATGTAGGGGCCGAAGACCGCCGCGAGATACCGGTTGGAGCCGAGCAGGATGCCCACAACGACACCGGCTATCGTGCCGAGGATGAAGCCGAAGAAGGCTTCCTGGACCGTCACCCAGAGGTTGTCCCAGATCGACCCGAACGCCGAGCCCTGGGTGAAGAGGTGCACGAGGCTGTCCCAGATCCCCGACGGCTGGCCGTAGAAGAACTTATCCACGATGCTCGTCGCCGTGAGCGCCTGCCACCCGCCGATCACGACGACGGCGACCATGATGCGCCCGAACCAGATCCATGCCGTCCGGCGCGACCGCGACCTGCGTGCGCTGGCCCGCATCTCGATCTCCTGCGCCACGACGTAGGAGCCGTTGGTGCTCACCGGTTTGGTGTTCACTGCCGCGGTCATGCTGCTGCCCCCGCCGTCTGCTCGTATGCCCGGGTGACTTCGTCCTTGAGCGAGGCCCAGATCTGTCCCTGGATCTCCAGGAACCGCTTCTCGTGCCGGATCTCCTGCACATCGCCGCGAGGCCGCGGAAGGTCGATGTCGAAGATGTCCTTGACCGTTCCCGGGCTGCTGGTCATGATCACGACGCGGTCGGACAGCGCCACGGCTTCGTCGAGGTCGTGCGTGATGAACAGCACGGATGGACGCAATTCCTCCCACAGCTGCAGCAGTTCGGTCTGCATGATCGCCTTCGTCTGCACGTCGAGGGCGCCGAACGGCTCGTCCATCAACAGGATGCGCGGACGGTTGATCAGGGCGGCCGCCATCGCGACGCGCTTGCGCATCCCGCCGGAGAGCTGGTGCGGATACCGGTCCTCGAAGCCGGCGAGGCCGACCCGGCGGAGCCAGTCCATTGCGAGCTCGGTCGCTTCGCGCTTCGGCGTGCCGAGGAGGATGGGGCCGATCATCACGTTGTGGAGCACGGTCTTCCACGGGAAGAGCGAGTCGGCCTGGAACATGTAACTGACTCCGCGCGTGACGCCGTCGACGATGTGACCGCCGACCTGCACGGAGCCTGCGCTCGGCGGCTCGAGGCCCGAGACCTGCGCCAGTGTCGTCGATTTGCCGCAGCCGGTCGGTCCGACGATCGCGCAGAACTGGCCGGGTTCGACCGTGAGCGTCACGTCGTGGATGGCCGTGAAGGTCTCGCCTTTCGGCGTGACGAACCGTTTGGTCAGTCCGACGATGTCGATCCGCGCCGCATCTTCTGCGCCGGCGGTGGCCGCGTGTGTACGGCTGGGATTGGGATCACCCATAATGCCAAGACCTCTCTGTCTTTCGGTGTGATTACCGATAGTGAGGCAGGCGCGCATCCTGTGTCTCGCTTGTGCGCTATTGGCCTTTTGTGCGCATTCACGTGTGTTCTGCGCATTCTGCTCGCGTGCAATACGCAGCTTGCCCTGAGAGAATCCCCCCTGTGATGCGACGACGGATCCGTAAGCTCTCGACCCAGATCTTCCTGGCTCAATTGGTGATCCTCACTGCGTCCATGGCCGTCGGCTTCGCGCTGTTCGCGCAGACCGCCCGCAGCAACCTCGACTCGGATTTCCAGGCCCGCGCCGCCGGCATCGCCCAGACGTTTGCGAACATGCCCACCATCCAGGAGTGCATGGCGGTGCCGGGCATCGGATGCTCGGTGACGATCCAGGACCTCGCGTCATCCACCGCGGCCCGGACGGGCGCCGCCTACGTCGTCGTCATCGATCTCGACCGCGTGCGGCATTCGCATCCCAATCCGGCGTTGATCGGCAAGAAGGTCAGCGAACCGCTCGTCGCGGCCGACGGGAAGGTGCACCTCCGCACCGACCCCGGTTCGACCGGCGTCAACGCGAACGCGCGCGTGCCCCTCTACGGACCGACCGGCACGCTCGCCGGAGAGGTGTCCGTCGGCATCCGCGAGAGTTCCGTCTCGAGCGAACTCCTGAGCGAGCTCCCGTCGTACGCTGCGTGGTTCGTGCTGGTCCTCGCGATCGGAACCCTCGCCTCCTTCGGGCTGGCGAGCATCCTGAAACGGAGGACCTTCGGGCTGGAACTCGACGAGATCGCCCGCCTGCTGCAGGAGCGAGAGGCGACGCTGCACGGCATCCGCGAAGGCGTCATCGCCGTCGATCCCGGCGGCCGCATCAGCGTGGTCAACGATGAGGCGCAGCAACTGCTCCGGCTTTCGGTGGAGGCGTCCGGCAGGCGGCTCGAAGACGTGCTCGCGCCGGGGCCGCTACGCGACCTCCTCACCGGCACCACCGCGGTGACCGATGAGATCGTCGTCACCGACGACTACTGCCTGGTCATCAACCGGATGCCCGTGACACTCGGCGGGCGCGCCCACGGCGCCGTGGTCACCCTGCGTGACCGCACCGCCGTCGAAGGGCTGGCCAGCGAACTCGCCGGCGAGCGCAGCCTCACGGAGTCGATGCGGGCGCAGCAGCACGAGTTCACCAACCGCATCCACGCGATCGCGGGCCTGCTCGAACTCGGGCGTCCCGGCGAGGCGCTGGAGTACGTGAACGAGATCCGCGGAACGACGGCCGACCTCGACCAGACGCTGCGGACGCACATCGCCGCGCCGCAGATCGTCGGGCTGATGCTCGGCAAGGCCGCGGAGGCGAACGAGCGCGGCATCGAACTCGTGATCCTTCCCGACACCGATCTCGGCGACGCGCCCGACCGCGTGCAAGCGCTCACGACCATCCTCGGCAACCTCATCGACAACGCGTTCGATGCCCTCGCGGGCGTCCCGGGACCACGGCGGGTCGAAGTCAGTGTCGTCGAGAACCAGGAATCGCTCACCGTGCGCGTCACGGACAACGGGCCCGGCGTGGCCGCGGCCGAGATCCCCCAGATCTTCAGCAACGGCTACACGACCAAACGCGGCACGCTCGAGCGGCACAGCGGGCTCGGACTCTCGCTGGTCAACAACACGGTGACGAAGCTGGGCGGGACGGTGACCGTGTCGGATGGGCCGGGCGCGTCATTCATCGTGACGCTGCCGCGCGCATCCGCCACCGCCGCCGTCCCCGGCTCCGCCCCCGTCTCCGATGGGGTCCGATGAACGCCGAGACCCTCGGGGTGCTGGTCGTCGACGACGACTACCGCGTCGCCTCCGTGCATGTCGGCTTCGTCGAAGGAGTGCCCGGCTTCCGCGTCGTCGGACAGGCCCACACGGCTGCGGACGCGCTCGAACTCGCCCAGGCGTTGCATCCGGACCTGGTGCTCCTCGACATCTACCTGCCCGACGGCGACGGGCTCGAAGTGGTGCGCGGGATGCTCGCCACCCCGTCGCCACCGGCCGTGATGGTGATCTCGGCAGCGACCGACATGGCCACCGTTCGGCGGGCGGTGCAGCTGGGCGCCGTGCACTACATCGTGAAACCGTTCGGGTTCTCGGCCCTCGCCGAGCGGCTGACCGCGTTCCGCAACGCGCAGTCCCACATCACCGAATGGCCGGACGAGCCGACCCAGGACGACGTCAACAAGATCTTCGACCTGCTGCGGCCCGCTACGCCCGCCCAGGTCAGCGCGGAACTGCGGCACCTCGCGCCGACGCTGAAGCTCGTGTACGACGCGATCTCGGGCAGCGATGCCCCTGTGTCGGCCGCCGACATCGCGACCTCGGTCGGGATCAGCAGGGCGACCGCGCAGCGGTACCTCACCCAGCTGGAGCAGAGCAACGCGATCACGCTGGAGCTGCGGTACGGGCAGACCGGGCGGCCCGAGCACAGGTACTCGATCCGCAAGCGCTGACGCCGGATCCGCCTACCCCGACGAAAGTCGCCAAAAGTGGTGAATTCTTCGGCCGCACGACCACTTTTCGCATCCCTCGACGGGAGCGGTCACTACTCTGTGACCATGACCGACGACACCAGGCCGGGAGACAACGGAGTCCCCGCTGTGCCAGCAAGCACCGACGCGCTCGTCACGAAGGCGTCGCCCCTTTTCATCGACTCCTCGCCGGACCGCGTGATCCCCCGCGGACGCATCGTCGCGTGGGCGCTCTGGGACTGGGGCGGCGCCGCGTTCAACGCGGTCATCACCACGTTCGTGTTCACCGTGTACCTGACCGGCAGCCTGTTCGTGAGCCCGGCACTCGCCACGGCGCGGGATGCGGAGACGGATGTGCACGGCCCGGCGCACGCGGCCGTCACCGCCGCAGAGGCTCCCCTTTCGAGCGGGCTGGGATGGGGTCTCGCGATCGCGGGGATCATCGTCGCTCTGCTGGCCCCGGTCCTCGGGCAGCGCACCGACGGGTCCGGACGCCGCAAACTCTGGCTCGGCATCAACACGGGCGTCGTCGTGCTCATCACCGCGCTGATGTTCTTCGTCAAAGGCGAGCCGGGCTACTTCCTCTTCGGTGTCACCCTTCTTGCGATCGGGACGATCTTCTACGAGATCGCGACCGTCAACTACAACGCGATGCTCGTGCAGGTCTCCACACCGAAGACCGTCGGCAAGGTCAGTGGCTTCGGCTGGGGCGCCGGCTACCTCGGCGGGATCGTGCTGCTCCTCATCGTCTACTTCGGCCTCGTCGTCGAGAGTTCCTCGGCCCCTGGCACCGGCGGCCTGCTGCACGTGAGCGAGGCGGACGGGTTGAACATCCGGATCATCGCCCTGATCGCCGCCGCCTGGACCCTGATCTTCTCGCTGCCGGTGCTCTTCGCCGTGCCGGAGATCCCGGCCAACCGCCGTGCCGTGCGTGTCGGGTTCTTCCAGTCGTACGCCGTGCTCGTGCGCGATGTCGGCCGGCTGTGGAAGCAGAGCCGCAATACAGTGCTCTTCCTGATCGCGAGCGCATTCTTCCGGGACGGCCTGGTCGGTGTCTTCACGTTCGGCGGGATCCTCGCGGCCGGGACGTTCGGCTTCTCGAGCGGCCAGGTCATCATCTTCGCGATCGCCGCCAACGTCGTCGCCGGCGTCAGCACGATCATCTCCGGACGTTTCGACGACCGCTTCGGCGCCAAACCGGTGATCGTGACGTCGCTGGTCGGCCTCATCGTCGCCGGTCTCGCCGTGTTCTTCGCCCATGATCTCGGCGCGACCGCCTTCTGGATCGGCGGCCTCGTGCTCTGCCTGTTCGTCGGCCCGGCGCAGTCGTGCAGCCGCACGTTCCTCGCGCGCCTGACCCCTGCCGGTCACGAGGGCGAAGTGTTCGGGCTGTATGCGACGACCGGGCGTGCCGTCAGTTTTCTGGCGCCGCTGCTCTTCGCCACGTTCGTCGCCGTCGGAGGCGCACAGTTCTGGGGCATCCTCGGGATCGTCCTCGTACTGGCGATCGGTCTGGCGCTGCTCATCCCCGTGAAGTCGGGCCCGACGCGCCTTGCGCGGGCAGCCGAGGCGGCATAACGACCTGGCAGGGGCTCAGCGGCGCGGACGGTAGCGGACGTACACCACGCCGCTCGTGAAACGGTGCTCCTCGAGCAGCTCCAGCTCGACCAGGGCGTCGTCGGGGTAGAACCGCGTTCCACCGCCGACGATGATCGGCGCCAGGTACTGGTGGTACTCGTCGACCAGCCCTGCGCGAATGGCGGTGGCCGCGAGCCCGGCCCCTCCGACGCACAGGTCGCGGTCGGAAGCCGTCTTCATCCGGGCGATCTCGTCCACGTCGAAGGATCGCTCGAGACGGGTGCGTGACGTGGACGTCGCGTCCAGCGTCGACGAGTAGACGATCTTGTCGGAGTCGCGCCAGATTCCCGCGAAGTCGGCCATCACCTCCGGCTCGCCGGCGGTGTCGAGCGTCTCCCAGACGCGCATCACCTCGTACATACGGCGGCCGAAGAGGTAGGTGCCGACCGGGCGCACCTTGTCGTTGACGAAGGAGTGCACCTCCTCGTCGGGTGCGCTCCAGGCGAAGGAGCCGTCTGCGTCGTTGAGATACCCGTCGAGGGACGTGGTGCCGGAGTAGATCAGTTTCCCCATGCCGAGTCATGGTACTCCGGCGCCCGACACCGTTCACCGGCCACTATTCGCGCGGCCACGCTCCGACGAAACGGTTGAACAGCTGGGCGAAGGTGTGGGCTTCGTCCGGGGTGAAGCTCGCCAGAGCATCCTCGACCGCGGACCGTCGCGCGGACCGCACCTCCACGATCTGGGCCTTGCCGGCCGCCGTGAGCTCGATGATGCTGCGACGCGCATCCGCCGGGTCGGCCGTGCGTCGCACGAGGCCGGCATCGGATGCTTCCTGCACCAGCCGGCTCGCCCGCGGCTGGTCGACGCCGATCGCTTCGCCGATCATGCTGATGGTGAGGGCCCGGCCGTCGCGTTCGGCCGCCTCGAGCGCGTCGAGCATCCGGAACCGTGCGGCACGGCCGAGGGATCGGTCGTGCCGGCCGCGGTGCTCGTGGGCGGGGCCGCCCATGCCGAAGCCGGGTCCGCGTGGGCCGCCGCCGTGATGGTGCGAGACCGGCCAGGGTCCGCCGCCGGGCCAGGGACCGGACGGTGGCCACTGTCCGCCGGGCCAGGTTGTGGGCGCTCCGTCGGCGCCGTGCTCGGCCGCCCACTCGGCGCGCTTCTGCAGGTGCATGCGCGCGTGGTCACGTCGGATGGCCACCAGGGCCGCCTCGATCAACGCGACATCTTCTGCGCGAAGCTGGGAGTTTTCGTCTGACGCTTGACCACCGGATTCCATGTATGTAACTATACATTTGCTTGTAATAGTACATGCAATAGGAAAGGACTGTTCAGCCATGAACACCAACGAAACTTCACCAAGACCGCCGGGCTACTGGTTCGGCGTCATCGAATACCGGTTGCGCGAGAAGATGCGCGGCGCCTTCACGGAGCTCGACCTCTCGCGCGGCGAGTGGCGGATCCTGCACACCCTCACCGACGGACCCCAGTCGGTCGACGACGTCGAGTCGGCACTACCGCCCGGCGAGCGCCACCGCCGCATGGGCGCGCGGTTCGGCCGCACCGGCCGCGGATTCGGCCCCGGGTATGGACCCGGCTTCGGGCCGGCCTTCGGCTACGGTCCGTGGTTCGCACGCGGGTTCGGCCCCGGATTCGGTCCGTGGCGCGCGTTCGCCGAAGAGCATGCGGATGCTCACACCCGGGCCGCAGAGACCGGCGAGCATCCCGCGCAGCCGCAGGCGCAGGCGCAGGGCGAGCATCCGGAGCACGCCGGCCACGAACATCCGGCTCACCCCGGCCACGAGCACCACGACCACCCCGGTCACGGCGCTTTCCCCGGTCACGGAGACCACCACGGCCACCACGGGGATTTCGGCTACGACCACCACCGCCCCGGCTACGGTCACCGTGACCACGCCGCTGAGGGTGGGGAGAAGGGCGTCCGCGGCGAGCGCCGCCGTCCACGGAGCGTCGCCGAGGTCCTCGTGTCCTTCACCGAGCGTGGCTGGGTCGTCCTCGCCGACGGCGCCGCGACTCTCACGGATGCCGGCCGCGCCACGCACGACGAGGCCGAATCGCGCGTGAAGGAGCTGCGCGCATCCGTCTCCGACGGCATCGACGACGCGGACTACCAGACGACGATGGCCACCCTCGAGAAGATGGCGCGAAACCTCGGCTGGACCGACGACGCCGAGGCTGACACCGACGGCGACGCATCCAACACCGACGCCGGCGAAGCACCGACCGACGGCGCACCCGGACCGGACGCGACCGACCCCCAGAAGGACGCATAACTCGAACGGCACACTCGGGTCGCGAACCGAGTGCGCCGGTTCGTATCGGCGTTCCAGTTGTATCGGCCAGAATGGGCAGATGGCCGACACGATCGAAGAGGTAGTCCTGGTCGACGACGCGGGAACAGCCATCGGCGTGGCCGACAAGGCGACCGTGCACGGCACGGACACCCTTCTGCACCTCGCATTCTCATGCCATGTGTTCGACGGCGAGGGGCGCATCCTCGTCACCCGGCGCGCGCTCGCCAAACGCACCTGGCCCGGAGTATGGACGAACTCGTTCTGCGGCCACCCCGCCCCCGGCGAACCAATGGAAACGGCGATCGCACGTCGCGCCGCCGACGAGCTCGGCATCACGCTGGACAACCTGACGGTCGCACTTCCCGACTTCCGCTACCGGGCTGTGGATGCGGCCGGGGTTGTGGAGAACGAGATCTGCCCGGTGTTCACCGCGACCACGGCGGATCCTCTCGCTCCCTCCCCCGAGGAAGTCATGGAATGGCAGTGGGTGGAGGCGCGCACGCTGATTTCGGCCGTAGAAGCCACTCCGTGGGCGTTCAGCCCGTGGTTGACCCTCCAATTGCCGCAACTGTATGCGGGCGAGATCGAGTCGGATCAGCTCTGAAACGGATTCATCCACCTGTGGACAACGTCGGTGGATAAACCTGGCAGCATATTCCGTACCCCGCATATGGGGGACACGAATCCAGCTACCCGCGGACTGCGTCCATGTGCTGCTCGAGCCACCACGTAGCGCCCTCGTCGCTCGACACCCAGCCGTCCCACGCGAACGAGTCACTCGTGACCGCGCTGAAGTTCCAGCGGATCGGCCGCCCGTCCGTCTGTGTCCCGTCCTGGCGGATCCCATCGCGATGACCAGACGCCACCAGCGTGCAGAAGTCCCCTGAGGCCGTACCGAACCAGCTCACGCGCCACACCCCGAGCTGCGCGTCGTACACGCGCACCGTGGTCCCGAGGGCCGCGCGCGCATCCGGGTCGTCCGCATCCGGCCGCACCAGCACATCCTGAACCGCGCGTCCGTCGAGGACGTACGCGAACGTCCACTCGAGCGGCGTCACCGACCACGCGCCGGTCCGCTCGTCGAGTAGGCGGTTCGTCACCCGCCAGGTTCCGACGAGCTGCCCGAACAACTGCATGCGATCCGGATGCGCGGACTGGGGCCCGGACGCGACAAGGTCTCGTGCGAAAGAATCAAGCGCTTCGGTCACTCGTCTGCCCTCCCAGGCGGTGGCGGTTCAGTTGCCGGGGCGGCCCGCTTCAGTCGAGCCGACATCGGTGCGGTGGAAATTCAGGAACGACCGCGAGGCGGTCGGGCCCCGCTGACCCTGGTAGCGCGAGCTGTATTCGCTCGACCCGTACGGCTTCTCGGCCGCCGAAGACAGGCGGAAGAAGCACATCTGCCCGATCTTCATTCCCGGCCACAGCTTGATCGGAAGCGTCGCCACATTGCTCAGCTCCAGTGTGACGTGACCCGAGAAACCGGGGTCGATGAAGCCCGCCGTCGAGTGCGTGAGCAGACCGAGGCGTCCGAGCGAGCTCTTGCCTTCGAGGCGTGCCGCCACGTCATCCGGAAGCGAGACCAGCTCGAACGTCGAACCGAGCACGAACTCGCCCGGGTGCAGGATGAACGGCTGCTCCGGGTCGACCTCGACCAGGTGCGTGAGGTCAGGCTGATCCTCTGCCGGGTCGATGAACGGGTACTTGTGGTTGTCGAAGAGGCGGAAGAACCGGTCGAGCCGAACGTCGATGCTCGACGGCTGGATCATCCCCTCTTCATACGGCTCGAGAGAGATGCGCCCGGCACCGAGCTCGGCCTTGATGTCGCGATCTGAGAGAAGCACGTTCGTAGCCTACTGGGCGCAAATCCGGTCGCTGTGAGGATGCCCATGAATCGCAGAACAGGTGCCGGTCAGAGGGAGAATATGGATGAGCGACGTCGAGTTCCACCCGACGCCATGGAGTTGAGTCTCATGGTTGTGTTCTATATCGTCCTCACGATCGTCATCGTTGTGGTGATCATCCTGCTGGCCGCGTCGATCCGTGTCGTCAAGCAGTACGAGCGCGGTGTGGTGCTGCGGTTCGGCAGGCTGAGCGGAGTGCGCGAGCCCGGGCTGCGGTTCATCATCCCGTTCGTCGACGTGATGCATAGGGTGTCGCTGCGCATCGTGACGCTGCCCATCCAGTCGCAGGGCATCATCACCCGCGACAACGTGAGCGTCGGAGTGTCGGCTGTCGCCTACTACCGCGTCGTCGACCCGGTCAAGTCGGTGATCGGCGTGGAGAACGTGTTCGCCGCGATCGAGCAGATCGCGCAGACCACGCTGCGCAAAGTGGTCGGCCAGCACAGCCTCGACGAGACGCTTGCCGAGACCGATGCGCTGAACCTGAACATCCGCCGGATCCTCGACCTGCTCACGCTCGACTGGGGCGTCGAGGTGACGCTCGTCGAACTCAAGGACATCCTGCTGCCGGAATCGATGAAACGCGCGATGGCGAAGCAGGCCGAAGCCGAGCGCGAGAAGCGCGGCAAGATCATCGCCGCCGAAGGAGAGTCACTGGCTGCCGCGAAGCTCGGCGATGCGTCGGACATCATGATGGAGCATCCGCTCGCCCTGCAGTTGCGCAACCTGCAGACCCTCGTCGAGATCGGCGTCGACAAGAACACGCTCGTCGTGTTCCCCGCGCCGCTCATGTCGACGATCGGCGAGCTCGGGAACTTCCTGGCCCGAGAGAACTCGGCCAGCGAGCTGCACGGGGGTGGCGGCAAAGACGACGCCACCCCTGCTGCATCGGGGAGGCCGGAGGCGGCACCCCCGCTGACAGACGCCGCCTGAGTGGGCGGTGCCGCCGGGTCGGTGTTCGGGCACCCTGATCCGGCGGCGGTGGGGCGGGCTAACCTGGATGCCGCTCCACTTTGACCCAGACGGGCGGATGCGGGAGTCTGCGTTCACGATAGAGCCGTAAGGCGAAGGGCGCCCAGATGATGATCGCGACGCCCACCCCGACGAGCATCCCGCCGACGGTATCCGAGATCCAGTGGGCGCCGAGGTAGGTGCGGCTCAGCATCATCAGGACGGTGTAGACCGCACCCGCTATCCACACCCAGGTTCGCAGAAAGATGATTCCGAGGGTCGTGGCGATGAGCGCCGCGTTGGCACTGTGGCCGGAGGGGAAGGAGCCGAAGTCGGGTGTGACGAGGATCTCCGTCGGTCGCGGGCGCCCCACAAGATTCTTGATGATCGTGGTGATTGTCACGCTCGCGACCGCAGCGGCCGCGTAGTACAGTGCTCCCCATGGTCGCCGCCAGATCAGCAGCCCGCCGATGATCGCGAGTGGCACATAGACGATCGAGCTGATTCCGCCGCCCACCCAGTCGAATACCAGGGCCGGGATCGTCCAAACCGGGGCGCGCGCCTCGACCAGCTCCCCCATCCACTCGACCTCGAAGCCGAACGGCTTGTCGGCCTCCCGGTAGAAGATCACTGCCGCCAGCAGCACGACGAGAAGGAGGGCTCCCGCACCCGAGACGACCCACCACAATCGCGCGATCTTCACCTCACCGGGAGCCGCGCTTTCGACGACGTCCTTGATCGCCTCTTGTGGCGTGTCGCTCGCGCCCGACTGGTCCCCGCTCATCGCGACCGTCCGGCCGGCTCGACCCGCACGGTCCGCCACGTGTCAACGGCGATCGCACCGCCGATCACAATCAGCGAGAGCGACATTGAGGCGAGCGCGTCGGTCGGCCAGTGATAACCCAGATAGACCCGGCTCGCGGCCGTCGCGATCGCGAGGACGATCGCCACAATGAGCGCGACCACCGTAGACACAGGGTTACGGCGACGCGAGAAGACCAGGTACGTGGTGATCACGAGGAAGTCGGTCGCACCCATCACATGCCCCGACGGAAACGACGGGGTGTGATCCACGCCGATCAGCATCGACGTGATCGGCGGTCGCTGACGGCCGATGACCGGGGCAAGGATCTGAACTGTCACCACGCCGACGATCATGCTTGCGGCGAGGAGCAACGGTCGCCAGGCGTGTTTGGCGGCGAAGCCCCACCACACGGTGGTGATGAGGACGATGATCGGCAGGGCGATCGGTCCGAAGACCGTCGCGATGGTCGCCATTACGACCGTCAGCGTCGGCGAGCGCAGTCCCTCGAGCCACCCCTGCACCGGTCGGTCGATCGCCGAAAGGCCGTCCCCCTCGCGAATCGAATCCAGGATGACGAGGAAGGCGACCAAACCGACGACGACGAGAACGCCCGCGATGATGTAGAGGTTGCGCCGAGACGACGCCGGTACCGTTCGGACCTCGACGATGAACTTCTCGTGAAAACGACGCATCGTTCCACGCTCGTCGGTAGATGCTGAGGCCATCATTGACCCGCCTTTGAGTTTCGGTCGAGGTCGGCGGCGCGGTCGGGAACGTACTTGTACAGCTCAGGGGCGGGGCGTTCATAGTCGTCTGCTGAAGGCCGTTCAGGCAGCTTCAACTTCTTCAGCGCCACCTTCTCGTAGGGGATCTGGGTCAGCAGATGACTGATCATGTTGAGGCGGGCCGACTTCTTGTCATCGCTCTCAACCGTCCACCACGGCGCCTCAGGGATGTCCGTCACCTTGAACATGTCGTCTTTGGCCCGCGAGTATTCTTCCCACTTCGTGATCGAAAGCAGGTCCGTCTCGGAAAGTTTCCACCTGCGCATCGGGTCTTTGAGTCGAGACTTGAACCGCTTCTGTTGCTCGTCGTCGGACACCGAGAACCAATACTTGAACAGCATGACGCCGTCCTCGACCAGCATCCGCTCCAGCGAGGGAACCTGCCGCATGAAACGGTCGTACTCCTCGGGGGCGCAATAGCCCAGGACATGCTCGACGCCTGCCCGGTTGTACCAGGACCGGTCCATCAACACGATTTCGCCCGCTGCAGGGAGCCGCGCGATGTAGCGCTGAAAGTACCACTGCCCCTTCTCGCGTTCGCTCGGAACAGGGAGCGCGACGACGCGGGCGGATCGAGGATTGAGCCGCTGGATGACCCGTTTGATCGCACCGCCCTTGCCCGCGGCATCCCGTCCTTCGAAGATGACGAGGACGCGCGCACCAGTGGCTGCGACCCATCGTTGCATGGCCACCAGCTCTGTCTGGAGCTGCTCGAGTTCTGCTTTATACGCAGCCTTCGTCACGCCGCCTGTGTTCTTGGCCCGTTCGAGTACGCTCTGGTCTGCCGACATTTCTCAACCGTATGCGGGTAACGCATTCGCGCCGGAGGGGTTGACAAAGCGCCCCGTGCATGGCTGGCGCGTCCGGTCGGCACTCAGAGAGAGCCGAAGCTGTCGTCCTCGATGTTCGAGTCGGATTCCACGGTCGCGGCGTTTTCGGAGGCGCCTTCGCCTCCGACGTCGATCTGCGTCCAGACCACGGGCATCCCTGGCGAGAACAGAATGTCGACGCCCGGACCGGAACGCAACGGTGGGATGTTGACGTAATCCCCGCCGGCCTGCACGGCGGCCTTGATCTTCTCGCGCAGCTCGGTGACGGGGTCGGGGAGGAAGTAGTCCTTTCCGTCGACGGTGAGCCTGTTAACAATCACGATTCGTCCGTTCCCTCGTTCACTCGTCGTCCCGCGAAGCCGACTGTACGCTCTCCACCGGTTCGTCGACGATGCGCAGGCCCGTGACACTGTTCGCGGCCTTCAACAATGCTTCCACCCAAGACCTGTTTATCGGGCCGCGTCTGCCAGCCTGGTAGGTGAACCGCAGCGGGATGGTCGGGCTGATCCAGATGGCGTTCGATCCGCTGCCCTTCTCACGCTCCACATCCCACGAGAACACGAAGGGCTCTCCGCGCCGAAGCTTGGCGACGATCGCCAGCTGCAGGTGCGCCAGGACTCGATCGTCGAATTCATCCGTCGACGTCGACCCGCCGTAGTACAGAGTTCCCATCAGTCGGCTGCCGGTTCCGGGACGGCGCGAAGCCCACCGGTGCTGTTCGCGGAGTCCATCAGGGCTTCGCTCCACGCCCGGTTCAGTACCGGTCGTTTACTGCCCACGTATTTGAAGTGCAGAGGGATGGACGGATTGATCCACACCGCTGTGTGTCCGCTGTCATAGGGTCCCTCACTGTCCCAGGAAAGGAGGAACTGCTCGTTTCGGCGCAGTTTGGTGGTGATCACCAGCTGAAGGTGAGCCAGCAGGCGATCGTCGATCTCGAGAGTTGCGCCGGGCGAACCGTACACAAGACTGCCCATTTCATGGCTCCCTTCATTGCCGGCTCATCGTGAGGCTGAGGCGGCCTGGAGCCACCGTGGCGGATTGATCATATTCGACTGACAGACTCGCCTCCGCGTTTCCGTTCAGTCGTCGTCGCTCGCCCCCATCGTGCGGAGCGCCTCGCGAGCGGCGCTCGCCACATCGGCGGACGATGGTCGTGCTGCCGGGTCGCGGTCGGTCATCCTGCGAATCAGGCTCTGCCATTGCGTCGGCACGGTACTCGGTATGTCAGGATCCGCATCGAGTCGCTGTATCGCGGATGCGACTGCCGATCCGGGAAAAGCGCGCGCCCCGGTGAAGCATTCGAGGAGCACGAGCCCCAGCGAGTAGATGTCCGACGCCGGAGTGAGTGGTTTGTTCAGGGCCTGTTCGGGGCTGAGATAGGCGGCGGTTCCCATAGTGCGATCGACCTCTTGCGGTGTGAAGGAATCGATCGCGATGCCGAAATCGGTGAGCTGCGCTCGAGGGCGGGAGAACCGCGTGCCGTAGTCGACGAGCATGATGTTGGACGGGGTGACGTCGCGATGGATGACGCCCCGGGTGTGCACGTACTCGAGCGCTTCCGCGACCTCGAACCCGACCTCGCCGATGCGACGCGTCGACATGGTGCGGTTCTCCATGCCGGTCCGCAGAGTATCGCCGTCGACCAGCTCCATGACCAAGAACGGCCGCGGGTCGTCAGGTGTCGAGTGATCGACACCCGCGTCGAGGATCGAGACGACACCGTGATGCCGGAGACTCGCGAGGACACGCAGTTCGGCCCGGAAACGGGCCTCGTACTCGTCGCGGCCCGACGCGAACAGCTTGAGTGCGACCTCGCGGCTGAGGTTCTCATCGGTGGCCAGGAAGACCAGCGAGGACCCACCACGAGCCAGGAGCCGTTGGGGCCGGTAGCGGTCAAGCAACAAGGGTGCGTCGATCTGCTGCCGGCTCATGCCACCGCCTCTCCGAGCACAAGCAGGTCGCGGGTCGCCCTGGTGTTCTATTCTCATACACCTGTTTCGGCCCGGAGACCAGCCCATCCGTGTGGTCGCACGCAACGCATACGCTGGTGCCCGCGCCTCGCATTGTGCGGAGCCTGATTGAACCCGAATTAGCCGATGACGCGTCCTCTGGCCGCGCATGGTTGGAGAATCATGGACACGAGTGCGAACGCCGCAACGGCGGCGGCACGAGCAACAGTCAACAATCCCGGCCTGCGGTTGCTCGCACGGATCGGCTACGTGGCCTCGGGCGTTCTGCACGCTTTGATCGGGCTGCTCGCGATCGCAGTAGCGCGCGGCGCTGCCGGCACGGAGGCGGACCAATCCGGTGCGTTGGCTCAGGTGGCCCAGACCCCTGGCGGCGTCTTCGTTCTGTGGCTACTGGTGATCGGATTGGCTGCCCTGGGCCTCTGGCTGGTCGTGAGCGCCTTCTTATCCCGCATGGGTGACCCGAAGAAACGAGTGGCGCACTTCGTCAACAACTTCGTGAAGGGCATCGCCTATATTGCCCTGTCCTTGACAGCGCTGGTCTTCGCGCTCGGCGGCTCGACCAGCAGCGCGTCGAGCACCGGCGACCTCAGCGCCCGCCTGATGTCCTCCCCTGGTGGAATATTCGCTATCGCAGCAATCGGCGTCGCCATCGTCGGCGTCGGCGCCTACTTCCTCGTCAAAGGCATCGGCCGTGGGTTCAAGAAAGACATCACGGTCCCTCAGGGCAGGGCAGGCAGAGTCGTCGTCGTCCTGGGAATCTTCGGCTACGTCGCAAAGGGCATCGCTCTGGGAGTGGTTGGAATTCTCTTCGTCGTCGCAGCAGCGAGCGCGAATCCGGCCAAGGCGGACGGCCTCGATGCCGGATTGAAGACTCTCGCGGCCCTGCCATACGGCTTCGCGATTCTGATCGTGGTCGGCGTCGGCCTCATCGCCTACGGGGCGTACTGCATCGTCCGCGCCCGATTCGCGCATCTCTGAGCCCACGATAAGCAGCCTGGTCGATTGCCACGCGATTACAGATAAGAGGTAGCGTGCCCACATCCAACCCCCAGCCTCGAGCGGCCGTCGTCTACAACCCGACAAAAGTGGACGAGGCCGAGATCAGACGGGCGATCGCCGACGAGCCCGGGTCGGCGGGATGGGCGCCGACCTTGTGGATTGCGACCACCGAGGACGATCCCGGATCAGGTCAGACGAAGCGCGCGCTGGCCGAGGGTGCCTCTGTCGTGCTGGCGGCGGGCGGCGATGGCACCGTGCGCGCTGTGGTCGAAGCTCTGGCCGACACCGACGTTCCCTTGGCGATCCTGCCCGCCGGCACGGGCAACCTGCTCGCCCGGAACCTGGATCTGACCATCGACGATTTGGCCGAGTCCGTACGAATCGCCTTCACGGGCGCGGATCGGCGCATCGATGTCGTCCGTATCGATATCCGCCGAGAGGACAACGCGATCACCCACCATGCCTTCGTCGTCATGGCCGGCCTGGGACTCGACGCCAAGATGCTGGCCAAGACCGACGAGGAGTTGAAGGCGCGAGTCGGATGGCTCGCCTACGCCCAGGCGATCATCCGCGCCTTGCGCGATTCGCACCAGCTCCGGCTCCGGTACTCGCTCGACGGTGACAAGCAACAAGCCGTCCGTGCGCACACACTCATCGTCGGGAACTGCGGAACCCTGACCGGAAACATCGTCCTTCTCCCCGATGCCGAAGTCGATGACGGACTCTTCGACCTTGTGATGATGCGACCGCAGGATCTCCTCGGCTGGCTTCAGATCGTCGGCAAAGTGTTCTGGGAGAACGGGGTGCTCCGCCGCACCGAGGTCGGGCGACTTTTCACAACGAAAGACGTCCACGCTCTCCGCTACCTCAGGGGCAAGGAGTTGCGCGTGCGCTTCAGCAAGCCGGAAGAGATCGAACTCGACGGGGACGGCCTCGGGTATGCGACCGCCATCAAGACGTGGATCGCGCCGGGCGCCCTCGCCGTGCGCCTGCCGAACCAGACATCCTGAGTTCTGAACCGTTCAGTCGAGACCGGCGGCGATCACTCCGCGACGCCGACGACGGCGCCGGCTTACGGCTGGGATCGTGCTGCCTCGTGCTCCCACCCATAGACGATCGCCTGGTCGCCGCCACCCCGTTTTGCGGCGTACATCGCCTGGTCTGCCAGCCGGATGAGGTGGTCGATCGACTGACCGGCAACATCAGCGTCGGTGATTGCGATGCCAACACTCGCGGTGATGTCCATCTCCGGGGGAAGGCCTACGAAAGGTTCGGCGATCGCTGCCCGGGCGCGGTCAGCGAGTTCGATCGCATCCGCTGTCCCTACGACGTGGAGCGCCGCGATGAATTCATCGCCGCCGTACCGCGCGATCGAGTCCTCCTGACGGAAGACGGTGCGCAGCCTGTCGGCGACTTCTTTGAGCACCGCATCGCCCGTTTCGTGTCCGAGGCGGTCGTTGACGTTCTTGAACCCGTCGAGGTCGACGAAGAGCACGGCGATCTGATCCGCGGGCGTGTGTTGCGCCTGCTGGAGGTTCTCGTCGAAAAGGCGCCTGTTGGGCAGCCCGGTCACCTCGTCGAGCATCGCCGCCCGGCGCAAGCGCGCCTCCAGCCTCAGCCGCACGAGGACCTGTCCGGCGAGCTGTGCCAGCGCTTCGGCCAACGGCACGGCCTGGTCGTCGAAGGTTCGGTGCTGGTCGAAGTAGCAGACGAATGCGCCGAACGGGGTCCCGTCTTCGATGATCGGCGCACCGATGACGGAGTACACGCCGGCCCGCCTGAAGATGTCTCCCAACCCGAGGCCGGGTACGACCGCGTCGGCCTCATCGGGTGTCTCCACCGTCACCACATATCCGAGTTGCACCGTCACCCTGGCGCGCGGCGGAGCGCTGTCGGGCCAGACGTCAGCCAGCCGGTTTTCGCCGGCGACGAGCGTGTAGTTTCCCGCCTCGCCGGTGTGCACGCTGCACGCGTTGGCGTTGAAGGCGCGACGGGCGGTCTCCGAGAGAAGCTCGCCGAGCTCCTCCTCTGATCGCGTGTTCGCGAATGCGACGGATGCGGAGAGCAGCAGTTGCAAGCGCTCGCTTTCCCGTCGACCGAGCGCGCGGGTCTGGTCTCCTACCGCTGAAAGCTCGGGATCGAACGCCACGATCGTGCGCCCTTCCGAGATTCGGACGGCACGGATCACCACGGAACTCCGGGTCTCCTGGTACCCGTGGGTGGAGGAGGCGAGGCGGATGCCGCCGGGATTGCCGGTAGCGAGTGCCGCAGCAAGCTCGTCATCGTCGACGCCGAGTACGTCCGCCAATGGCATTCCAACCAGCGTTCCGGTGCGCAGGCTAGCCCAGACTTCCAGCGCAAGGTTCGCGTCTTCGATGACGCGAGAGGGGTCGATGAGGGCGCGCGGGAATGGTTGCATCCGCGCGACCTCGTCGCGCAGGGTGGGCTTCACCTCTGTGGCTTCTCGTGGTGCATGTCTTGAGCGTGACGGTTGGGCGCGAAATCGTCAAGTTTGCAAGTATTAGTGGTCCTGGTCGATTCGGCCATCAGAGACCAACATCACGTCCAGGTCGGCTTTGGTCGTCGGGCGTGACAGTAGGAATCCCTGCCCACGGTCGCAATCGAGCGCACGGACCCGCTCCAGCTGCTCGACGGTTTCAATGCCCTCCGCGACCAGGCGCATCCCCCGCGCCTTGCCGAACTCGACCGCGCGGGCCAACTCTTCGCTGTCGTCGCCCACGGGTTCCTGCACGAGAGCCTGATCGATTTTCAGCTCGGTTGCCGGCAACGCGATGACTTGCTCGCGCGAGGAGTAAGCAGCGCCGAAGTCATCAACAGAGATGTTCACTCCGAGCTCGCTCAGGTCGCGGAGGGTGTCAGCCGCCTCCGGGACGTTTGCGAGCGGTGTGGACTCTGTCACTTCCAACGTCAGCAAGCGCGGAGAGAGGGAGAGATCCTTGAGCAGTCTGGCGACCGTGTCCACGATCTTTCTGGAGCGGAGCTGGAGAATGGAGACGTTGACGGCGACCTCGATCTCGTGGCCCCGTTTCTGCCAGTCTCGGGCGGCGTCGCAGCCGATCCGCAACATCGCATCGCCGATCCGGTCGGCCAGACCCAGACGTTCCGCCATCGGGATGAACTCCGACGGCGAGATCACGCCGAAGTGAGGGTGGATCCAACGACTCAACGCTTCCGCAGCAACTATCGCACCGGTCGCCAGAGAATACTGCGGCTGGAACAACGCGACGATCTCACCTCGTCCTGCGGCCCCCGGAAGGTCACGTTCCAACTGGGCGTAGTGCTCACCAGAACGCACCATAAACCTCCCGCATCTATCCGTTTCGCCCAGTCTTGCGTAAAGTCCGGGACGGGCTGGGACCCTTGGCGAATCACGTCGGGTGGTATAAGGTGAGCGGTTTCGTGGCGTGACGAGAGCGGTGCGGATGCTCGCACAGCACCCGCACCTAATGGAATAGACGCCATTTCGGTCGATTCCTTACGCGACGGCCTTAACCTCACGGTTCGCGAGTGAGCCGAGTGCGCAGCGCGCGACCGAGGTCCGCGTCGACGCGCGTCCAATACTCGAGAGCTCGCTCCCGAATCCCCGCGCTCCTGATTCCGGCGAGCGCGACCGCGACCGTCTCGCGGAATCGTGATCTCGCGTCATCCGAGAACACGTCACGATAGAGCGTCCCCGCCTGACCGAAGTCGTCGTCTTCGGTGTGGAGGGAGGCCGCGCATTGCATCAGGGCACCGTCGGACTCCCAGCCGCCGGCGCCCGCTCGCGCCTCGTCCGCCATGGGACCAGCGAACGAGTTCGGGGCGTAGACGGGCGACGCAGCCGGCTTGTGGCTGTGCCGCGCCTGCCCGTCCTGCGTGTAGCCGTCCGCGGGCGAGAGCGGCCGGTTCACCGGCAGCTCGGCATAGTTGGTTCCGACTCTGTAGCGTTGCGCATCTGGGTACGCGAATACGCGAGCCATCAGCATCCTGTCCGGGCTGATGTCGATGCCGGGAACCAGGTTGGCCGGAGAGAAGGCCGCCTGTTCGATCTGCGTGAAGAAGTTCTCCGGGTTCTCGTTGAGGGTGTGGATGCCGACCTCGATGAGTGGGTAGTCGGCATGGGGCCAGACTTTCGTGAGGTCGAACGGATTGAATCGGTAGGTTTTCGCGTCCTCGTAGGGCATCACCTGAACGAACATCCGCCACTTCGGGAAGTCGCATCGTTCGATCGCCTCGTACAGGTCGCGCCGGTAGAAGTCCGCATCGGTACCGGCGATCGCTTCAGCGAGTCCTCCATCGAGTTCTTCGTTTCCCTGTAGCGCGTGGAAATGGTACTTGACCCAGAATCGTTGGCCCGCAGCGTTGATCCATTGATACGTGTGCGAGCCGTATCCCGGCATGTGGCGCCAGGAACGCGGCAGCCCCCGGTCACCCATGAGATAGGCGACCTGGTGGGCGGACTCGGGTGACAGCGTCCAGAAGTCCCACTGCATGTCGGCGTCGCGGAGACCCGAGCCGGGCATCCGCTTCTGAGAGTGGATGAAGTCGGGAAATTTCATTCCGTCGCGGACGAAGAACACCGGGGTGCTCTCGAAGCTTCAGATCGGCGACGAGATCTACATCCAGACGAAAGCCGGCTGGTACACGTATGTCTTCAGGAATTTCCAGTTTGTCCAGCCCAAGGCCGTCGACGTGCTGCTGCCCGTTCCCGCCCATCAGCGGACCATTGCTCGGGACAGGCTGATCACCATCACGACCTGCAATCCGCCGTTCCACGCTGCGGAGCGACTGATCGCCTACGGATCGTTCCAGTCCTGGCAGCGACCCACCGACATCCCCGCACCGATCGCCTCGATCGTGAACGCGCAGAATTGACCTGCGGAAACGGAGTCCCCATGTACGGCGCATTCTGGCGCATCCTCCCCGGGCCCGCCTGGGTCCGGGTCCTCGCGATCATCGTTGTCGTCACGATCGTTCTCTTCTCATGCGTGACCTGGGTCTTCCCCTGGATCGACAGCATGCAGAGCGCCGGAGAGGGAACGGTGGGGCAATGAAGACGACCACGCTCATCGCCGTGCTCCTGGGAACCGGTTCCCTGATCGGGCTGGCGGGGTGCGCGGCTCCCGTCCCGGAAGAGCCCATTGCCACGCCGGCCTACTCCGCGAGCCCCGCGCCTACTCCGACGAAGACTCCGCTCGGGGTCAAACACGCCCTTTTCGACGAGACCAACCTGCGCACCAGCAACACCTCCCCCACCGGGGCGGCCTTCCTGGCTGGGCTGGAGGCGGCGGGCTTCGCCGCCGACACGCTCGAAGTAACCACCGACGTGACGAGCGTCGGACTCAAGTCGCCCTCCATCCAGTTCGCAGCTCTCGTGGATTCGACCTGTCTGATCGGCCAGTACGGGCCGAACGGCACCGGCTACCGCAGCATCACGGCCGCGCCGATCTCGACCGGCCGCTGCCTCATCGGTGCGCCTGGCGGTCCATCGGCCTGAAACCGCATACAAGCTCATTGATCCGTTTCGCGTTATGAAACGCGCTTGCCAATGTCCATTCGGGTAGAACGCTGCATTCGGTGACCTCATCGGCAATCGGGCCGAGGTGTCCCCGTGCGCTCTGGCGTTCCCGACCGGAGGCAAGAAATGAACGACAGTACGAGGTCAGCCCTCGCCCATCCACGCCGGCGAACATCGCACGGGAGGCAGATGATCGGCGCTGTCACGGCGGTGGCCCTAACGCTCGCGACAGCGCTTGCCGGCGCCATCCCGGCATCTGCTGCCACGGGTTCGGTCACGACAGGGATGATCACCCTTGACGGCTCCAGCCCGATCAAGTCGATCGCAGTCAACGCTGAACTGCGGTCACAGCTCAACTCATCCGACCCGTCGCTCGGGTTCGCGTACTTCAATGGAGAACAGGGTGGGGCGTCCGGCACAGCTGTCTGGGCCGTCCTGCCCGACAACACTTTGACGGTCACCACGAATGCCGTCCAGACGTTCGGGGGGACGGGCACGCCGGCAGATCCATTCTGGATTCAGACGACGCGGACAGGGGACAGTGCCGCGGTCACCAAGCGCGATTCCTATGTCCTCGGCGATGACTTCGTGAAGACGGAACTGAGCTATGCGAACCTTTCGGCGACATCGGCGAATGTCGCCTTGAACTCGTATGCCGACTGCATGCTGAGCGGATCGGACGTGGGGGTGAGCGAAGTCGTCGAGGGGAGGGCTTCGTGCAAGGCGACGGCCACCGGTCCGTACATCTCGTTCGTGTCGGCTGAACCGGATGCGACCTTCGCGGCCGGCCAATACACCGACGTGGCCCAACGTGCGGTGGCCTACGCACCGCTTCCGAACGGTTGCGTCCCCGTCACTGCATGCACCGATCCGTTCGACAACGGCATGGCCGTATCTTTCCGCGTTTCGGCTGCGCCTGGCGAGACCGTGACGAAGACGTACTACTCCACCTACTCGGCAACCCTCGCTCTGGCGAAAATCGTGCCCGCTGTGTCAGTCTCACCATCGAATCTTTTCGTAGGCGACGACGTCGTCTTTTCGCTGAGCCTCACCAACGAGGGCCCCTCCGACGCCACCAACTCCAGGGCGATTTTCCGGCTCCCCCAGGGGTTCGCATTCACAAGGGCTTCCGGTGACGGCACGTATGACAGCGCCACCGGAACGTGGTCAGTCGGCGACCTGTCGCTCAGCGCCGGGTCGAACATCCAGATCACTGCACGCGCCACAGCCGCTGGCCAATTCTCCGCGGGAATCGCATCCGCCGGATCCGACGTGATGAATCCAGCGCCGTGCAGCACCATGGGCGGCCCCAACTGCGGCGCAGTTCAGACGCTCACGGTGAACCAGGCCCTCGATCTCTCACGGTCGACCCTCGACCTGACCCCGACAACAGCCGTCGCAGACGGCGCCTCGTTCGCGACCGCGACGGTTCGGCTCTTCGACACCGTCGGCGACCCCCTCACCGCTCCACACACGGTCACTGTCTCGTCCGGCATCGGTACCGTGGGTACCGTCAGCCGTAACGCCGATGGCTCATACAGCGCACAGGTGAGTTCGACTGCTCTCGGTCAGGGAACCGTTGCATTCACTGTCGATGGCGCGACCGGTCCGGTGACCAAGCAGATCAGCTTCGTCGCGGGTGCTGCCGACCTCGCGAAGTCGACGATGTCGGTGAGCAGCGGAACCCGCGTCGCTGACGGCGTCGAGACCCACACGATCACCGCCTTGATCAAGGATGCCTCGGGCCATCCTGTCCTCGCGCAGTCGAGTGCTCTCACGGCCGGAACGACATCATCCTTGGGTCGGGGCGCCATCACCTCGTTCAGTGAAACCACACCGGGTACCTACGTGGCGTCGATCACCTCGACGGTCTCCGGACCGAAGAACATCTCGGTCGCACTTGGCGGAGCAGACCTCAACCCGTCCGGAAACGTTACGGCGAACTTTGTCGCCGGCGAAGCCGATCTTGCCGACCCGGGCACCCGGTTCAGTGTCTCGGGGGGAGCGAAGGTCGTCGGGGCCGAGACCCACAAGGTCACTGTGACCCTGGTCGACGCGGAAGGCAATAACGTCGACGGTCAGGCCGGCGCGCTGACCGCTGCGACCACAGAGGAGCTCGGCCTCGGAGGAGTCGGATCCTTCACGGAGATCTCGCCGGGCACGTACACGGCTGACATCGCATCGACCGTGGCCGGGCCGAAGTCGATGACCGTGAAACTGGGCGACCGCGAAATCACTGGTGGCGCGAATACAGTGGCGGGGTTCATCGCGGGTGCCGTCGATCCGGCCAACAGCGACACCGGGTTCACAGTGTCTTCGGATCCGCGCATGATCCCCGATGGGACCCATGAAGTGACCGTGACCCTTGCGGACCGGTTCGGGAACCCGGTGGCCGGCGCAGCCGACCTGCTTTCGGGAACCAGCTCTGAGAGCCTCGGCACTGGTGCGATCTCGGTCTTCGAAGAAGACCCGGATGCCCTGGGCATCTACCACGCGACGGTGACGTCATCCGTCGCCGTGGTGGCTGTGATCGCGATCACGCACGACGGCACCGCTCTCGTGGCGCGGGGCAACGCTGAGGCGCGATTCGTCGCGGACATCGCATCCGTCGTGACGCCGCCTTCACCGACGCCCACCCTGACCGAAGGGCTGGCTCTGACCGGCTCAGAGGTATATCTGCCGGCCGGAATCGCTGCGTCTGCGATTCTCCTCGGCGCGCTCGGGCTCCTCTCGATGATTCGCCGACGCAGGCAGCATTCGTAGCCTGCACGCGAGCGGACAGGGCCTTCACGCATTCGCCGTGGAGGCCCTGTCTCTTCAGCCGCGCTGCTGCACGACCTCGGATGGGGATAGAGGCCCTCTACCCCGCCCGAGCACCAACGCTCGAGATTAGGTATCAGAAGGAAAGCGACGCATATGTCCACCATGGAATTTGCAGGAAAGAAGCTCGTCGTGGTCGGCGGCACAAGCGGGATGGGATACGCCACGGCCGAGCGAGTAGTAAAGGGCGGGGGTGAAGTTGTGATTATCGGACGCGCCACGCAGAAAACTGCCGCAGCCGTCGACTCGTTGAGTCAATACGGATCTGTTGAGGGGATCTCCGCCGATCTCTCTGACCCCGACGATGTCACCCACCTCCGAGAGGAACTGACAAGCAAGCACGCTGATGCAACACTTCTCGTGAACTCAGCCGGAGTCTTCGCACCCCAGAAATTCCTTGACCACACTGAGTCCGACTACGATCGCTACCTCGGACTCAACCGGGCCACCTACTTCATCACGCAGACGGTCGTCACGAATATGATCGCGGCCGGCAAGGGCGGCTCCATCGTCAACATTGGGTCCATGTGGGCACATCAGGCGGTTGCTGCCACCCCCTCTTCCGCATATTCGATGGCGAAGGCGGGCCTCCACTCGCTGACTCAGCACCTCTCGATGGAACTCGCCACCTACGGTATTCGCGTGAACGCCGTTGCCCCTGCGGTAGTGCGTACACCGATTTATGAGGGATTCATTCCCAAAGATGAGGTGGATGCAGCCATAACAGGCTTCGACTCCTTCCACCCCATCGGCAGGGTTGGAACTCCCGACGATATCGCCTCCGTCGTGGCTGTTCTCCTCTCCGATTCGGCAGGATGGGTGACCGGCGCCATCTGGAATGCGGACGGCGGCGTTATGGCTGGACGGAACTAGGGCGTGGATCACCAGATTCCTGAGCGGTCCACGCTGCAAGTTGGGTTCGCGACGTGAAACCCAGTTTGGCGAGGCTGTTCGCAACGTGTCCCTCTGCTGTTCGTCTCGATATGACCAATCGGTCGGCTATGTCCTTGTCGGTCAGTCCCTGTCCGACGAGAGAAGCGACCTGGCTCTCACGTGCGGTCAGCACCCCGGTTGCCCCTGGTCTGGACGCCGATCGAACCGGGAGGGGCGCGTCGAGCGCGTACGCGATTCCCTCGGCAAAGGTGAGCGATCTGCCCCGGGCGAAGGCGGAGTCATACGTTTGCGCGCCGAGCATTCGCCTCGCCTCGGATTCGATCTCAGCGCGAATCGAAACGCTGCCGGGGTAGGCGGAGGCGAGGGCACCGGCCGGATTCGGCACGAAGTGTGTGGTCCCAAGAAGGGTCGCCGCCCGGCGGTAGTCCTGAAGGCGTAGTGCCACACTCGCCAGCAACTCTTCGACCACCCCAACCCCGATGGGGTCATCGAGATTCTGGGTGAGACTCAACGATTGACGCATCAACATCGTTGCATTCCCAAACTCGTTCCGCCCTGCCGCGTGATTGCCGGCGCCGACCAGGAGAAACGCGGTCTCGTACGAGTCCCCGGCTTCTATCCCCCGATCCACCAGCGCTTCACGCATCCGGGCCGCGATGTCGGCGTGCCCAACGCGGTCGTGAGCGAGCGAGACCTTCTCTTCGCAGTTCGCCCGCGCGGGAATCAGGTTGGTGCCCCCTTGAACGGCGAGCGACACTTCGAAGTCGGCGAGGGCTTGTTCCGGATCCCGCGCCATCGAGGCCCGCATGTCGTAGACCCATGCAATGGAGAACCGGTCACCGAACCGTTCTGCGAGCTCAGCAGCCAGCGCCAAACGCGCAAGCCCCCGGTCTGCGTCTCCCCGGACGACGTCGAGACCACCCTGCAGCGTCATCAGTTGGCTGATCTCCGGTGTTGGCGGAACGTCGAGGTCGAGAACGCGGGCGGCCCATCGTCCGAACTCGGCGCTGCGCCCGTGCGCCTGCCAGACCACGCGCCACGCGGTCATCAGCAACGTCGCGGCCCGCGCGCCGTCCCCATCGTCGATACAGAATTCGAGGGCCGCCCGGATGTTCGGCAGGTCCCGTCGTGTCAGGGACAGCCAGTATGCCTGGTTCGGCCCATACCAGTCGGCCTCGAGTGCAGCCAGGCGGTGCAGATTCCAATCCCGGTGCAGCAACCGCGCCGCCTGGTGTTCCTCTGCCGAAGAGATCTCCAGCCCGAACATCCAAACGGTCTCGAGCATGTCGTAATAGGCGACCCCACCTGACTGTCGACGCGTGATGATCGACTTCTCGAGAAGAGATTGAGCAACATCGAGAGCCGAATCTCCGCCTGGCAAGCCTGCGGTCATCCACTCCGCCGACTCAAGGTCCCACCCTCCGGCAAAAACGGACATGCGACGCCACATCGTGCGCTCGACCTCTGTACACAACTGATAGCTCCACGCGATGGTCGCACGCAGAGTCCGTTGCCGATCCGGCGCATCCCTGTCCCCCGCAGCAAGAAGCGCGAGAGGCTCAGCGAGACGATCCAGCATCTGAACCGGCGTCAGCACTGTGACTCGCGCGGCGGCGAGCTCTATCGCCAACGGCAGTCCGTCGAGTCGCCGACAGATCTCGGCGATTGCTTTCAGATCGGCAGGCGTAGGGCGAGGCAGGACCGTCGCACAGCGATCCAGGAACAGCGCCACGGCCGGCGGCGTCACCCCCCGACCCTCTGACGACGTAACGAGAGGTTGCACGACGAAGACCGATTCGGCGCTGATCCGCAGCGCCGCGCGACTCGTCGCCAGAACGGTCATGCCGCGACAGTCGTCGAGGATGCGCCGCACGAGTCGAGCGCTTTCATCGACAAGGTGCTCGCAATTGTCCAGCACCAGAAGGCCTCGCTTGGAGGTGAAGTACCGTGAAAGCGCCTCGTACTCGTCGGGCGAGCGGCTCTGCAGCTCCAGCACCCGGCACACTTCATCTGAAACGAAGCCGGCCGCCACGTCGCTGAGATCGATGAACCACGCGCCATCCGCATAGACACGGCTCACGCTCTGCGCAAGCCGGACAGCGAACCGGGTCTTGCCGACCCCGCCCGAGCCGACAAGTGTGAGAAGCCGCGTCGAACCGAGCGCGGCGCGCGCCGCCGCCAATTCCGCTCTCCGGCCGAGGAACGAGGAATACTCCTGTGGAAATCCGCCGGCGCGGGGCACATCCTGTGTGCTCATCTTTCGAACGCCAACCCTCCCGAAACGCCTACCTTCAGTCTGATCGCCTGACCCCCATCACTCCAATAGACAGAACCGATTGCCAACGCGACAAGCTCCCAGACTCACGACACCCACCTGCCGGAAAACCCTGTCATGTACCTGTGCGGACCCATCCCATTCATGAAACACGTTCGCGAGCAGGCAATCACAGCTGGAGTCCCGGCCAAGAATGTGCACTACGAGGTATTCGGGTCCGACGAATGGGCCGCATCAACATGAAACGAGGACGTGTACGTCGACCATGACCTTCACAACCCGGTGCGTGACGACATCCGGCTGGCCGGAAGCCACCTGATAGGTGATGATGTCGCTCAACGGCAGCCTCACCCTGGGACCGCGGTGAAAGCCTGGGCGGGCGACCCATCGCAGGCGCTGACCGACAGCGGCCCGAACGAGGCGGGAGCTGTCAAGCACAACCCGTTGGATTCGTTGACGAACTGAAAGGCACCCGGCGATTCAAGCTGAGGTTCCCACCGCTGCGCGGGATTAGAAGGATCGTTGACTTGCACGATCACAGCCCCATCGGGGTCGGCCGCCACGTTGAAGTTCGAGACAGCGGTTCGGATCGCGACGAGCGTGCCCGCGAGCGGATCGAGTGTGAACAACTGAAAGTCGGTGCCCGATCCGAAGCAGACGTAGGTGCCGATCGGTGAGCCGGGAGGCGCGTTCTTTCCGGCCGACACATCGACACACGCATCCTGACCGGACGGCATGAAGCTGTACCAGGAACTACTCAAGGTCGAGAGCGGAAACATCCAGGCGCTCGTTACGTCTGAAACAGAAGTGGCCGAAGCGCTGAACGAATGCAGCACCAGGCGGGCTGCCAGCTGCGCTTGAAACGACTGGGCTCCACTGCTCGACGCCGCTGCCTGACGCGTCGCTACGGAACTTCGGACGCAGTAATTCGATTCACGCCTGAGCGCAGTCGTCGCAGTCTCCCCACTAAGGAGAATCCTCGGCTACCGGTCGAGCAAGTATGGGATGGTGGGAGCGGGTTCCCCGAACGGGATGAACCAGTCGTCGACGCTCTGTCCGGTTTCTCCAAGAACGCCTGGGGCTGGCAGGTCGTCGGCGGGTCCGTTGTAGAGGAGCTCGTGCTCGAGATCCTCGAAGAATGCCCCCTCGAGCAGCCCGCGCCAGCCTGGGGCGATATCGAGCTCGTGCAGGTCGACGATCACCTCGACCTGGTTCAGCAGCAGTCGGATCGCGAGCTCTTCCGCCACGCATACGGGTGGGATCCACCCGGCCGTGAGCCGGCCGGTGACCGCGATCGCGGCGGCCAAGAACCGGCGGGTGAACCGGACGTCGTACTGGTCGACCAACGCCGGGGGCAACTCGGGCAGTACCCACAACACGTCAGCGTCGAACTGATCGAACTGGTCGATGTCGTCGACGTCGACCGCATCCGCTCGTTCCAGAACGGCAAGGTCACTGAACACGTGATCGACCAGCACGATCGACGCCGTCCATAACGCCCCCTGCAACCGGCGCCGGGATCCTTCGGCCCGACGTTGGCCGAGCTCGTCGCCCGGCGCGGCCGTCACATACAGGGCAAGCACCGAGGCCGCACCCGGCACCCGGTCGGCATCTGTCTCGATTTCGTCCACCCGAGCATCATCCCGCACCTCCACCGTCACTGGCGGTTCCCTCGCAGGGCCTCGTTCCGTGAGAGCGCTGCCCAGCTCAAGCGCGCGGGAACGGAGCGCGCATCGAGACGAAAGGCTCCCTCTTTCAGAAGCGTCGAGTTTCGCTGATGACCGCCGTCTCAGCCGCGACCGTCTGTGGCCATTGGCGGGCAGGTGCCGCGCGCGGTGGTGAGCAACTCGAAATGCCAGATCTCGTTCGCGTAGGCCTGGCAGAGACCCCAGCGTGAGCCGAAGCGGTTGAGGAAGTCCATCGCATCTGCTGTCGCTATGTCCACGGCGTGACCGGAGACGTGAGCGGAATCGGTGCCGCGCCTCACCCATCTCTCTGCTTCCTGTTCGCTGCCGTATTTCTGAACGGCCTGGCCGAAGAGGAAGTCTTGATACTGTTTCGACCGCCACCCGTCGGTGATCGTTATCGAGATTCCGCGTTCGTCTTCTGCAGCCGTGTCCGCGGATCGGAGGGCCGACAGCAACGCCGGATCCAACCTGGTGATCGCAGGCTTATCGCTGTTCAGCGTGAGCGTGTCGCCGTTTGGTATGTAGCCGTCAGAGTCGGTGAGCCCGGCCGGGGTCGACACCGGCTGGAGGGTCTCGGCCAGTTTCGGTCCAGCGACACACGCGGCCAGTGAGACGGTGAGCGCGAGCGCGCTCACGATCACGATGGCGCGGGAGGCGCGGGAGTGTTTCATCGGAGCGGTTCCTTCGGTTCGTCGGACATACGGGGAGTGGGTGTCGCGCGTCATTTCGACAGCGCCCAGAAGTGGCCGACGGCTCCGGGATGATCGACCGTGATCGTCTCGTCGAGGTCGCGGTAGTCAGTGTCCACGTTGTGACCGACCATCTTGATCCGGATCGTGGAGCCGGCCCTCGACTTGGCCGAGACGATCTGAACGTGGTCGAGGGAGTTGTTGTCGTCCCAGTCGAACATCACGATGTCGCCTACCTTGATCCTGTCGCGATGGTCGAGCCCAAACTGTGTGATGCCGAGCTGCGTGGCGTTGGCGCGGAGATAGTCGTCCATCGCCGGGACATAGCCCCAAGCCGGACTCCACTGATCAGCAGCATTGTGGTTGAACCACTGGGAGTTCATCTTCCAGCCGCGGGCGATCAGGGTTTGGCTGACGAAGTTGGCGCAGTCGCCGCCGACCGGGTTGAGATCGCCGTACTCGGCGGTGTTGTAGTCGTTCCAATGCGCCATCGCGTAGGCGAGCTGCTTGGCGGTGTTGTCAGCAGCTGACTGCGTGGTCCCGGTCACCACCGCTTCGGTTCCGGACATTGGCGTATCTCGGTGGAACCCGGCGCCGGAGCAACCGGTCAAGAGCAGTCCGACGCCGATCGCGGTGACGGACGCCAAGCGGCGGGAAAGAAGGGGGCTCATGGAACTCCTACAGATTCAGTCGGAAGAGGGCTAGGCGAAATCGCTGCGCGGCTTGTGATCGGCGGGTGCGACCAGCAGCGCGTACATCAACACGAGGATGACGACGATGCGTCGAAGCCGGAAGAAACCCACTCAATCGAGACTGCCCGGACGGGAACCCATCGGCATCGGCCCGAGGGACACAACCACTAGTACCCGGGGAGCCCAATTTCTAGTACTTGAGGACAAGCGGAACACCACGAAAAGCGAAACCACACCGGCACCGCGAATCGTCGCGATGGGCTGGCTTCATGAGGTCGGCAGTCTCAGGACTGGTCGTCCATCCGGACTCGCCGTCGCGGTTTCAGATCAGGTCGTGCTCGTAGGCGAACACGACGATCTGCACGCGGTCACGCAAGGCGAGCTTGCGCAGTATCGATCCGACGTGCGTTTTGATGGTCGACTCGCTGGCAAACAGTGCTCGTGCGGCTTCCGCGTTGGATGCTCCGCGAGCCACGACCGCGAAGACCTCGAGCTCCTTCTCGGTGAGGGTGGCGAAGGCGGCCGGGGTGGGTGTGCGCGAGTGGAACTCTCCGTCGAGGAGGGTCGTGAGGTCCTGCGGAGCGAGGACGGCGTTGCCTGCGTGCACGGTACGGATGGCGTCGATCAGCAGTGCGGGGGTCGTGTCCTTGAGGATGAACCCGCTGGCGCCGTATCGGATCGCCATGGCGGCGCGATCGTCGAGATCGAAGGTCGTAAGTACCAGCACGCGCAGGGGATGCGTGCGAGCCTGTACTCGTTCAGGCAGAAAGATACGCCGGGTGGCCTCGACACCGTCGAGGTCGGGCATCCGGATGTCCATCAGCACGATGTCAGGTGACAGCGAATCGACAAGCGCGACGGCCTGTTCGCCGTCGCGGGCCGACCCGACGACCTCCATACCGTCCTGAGCATTGATGATCACGCGCACGCCTTCGAGGAACAGATCCTGGTCGTCGACGAGGGCGACGCGGATAGTCTCACTCATCCTGCGAGCCTAACCATGGGTGCGGTTCGCGCGCAGGGGCAGCGACGCCGCAATTGTGAAATCGGCCCCGTCGCCCAAGTCGGGCGGGACGTCGAGGACGCCGGCAACCGACTCGAGCCTCCGGCGCATCCCCTCGATGCCGCTGCCTCCTGTCGCGGTCATGAGCTGCTGATCGGCGGCGAGCTCATTGGTCACCGAGATGACGAGCCGGTCGCCCCACTCCCGAGAAACCGTGATCGGGCCGCCCCGGCGGCCGTGCTTGATCGCGTTGGTGAGCATCTCCTGGAGAACACGGAACGCCACCGCTCCCAGTTCGGGTGGCAACGGTCGCGGCGTACCAATGGTCTTCGTTTCTATGGCGTGACCGCTCGTCAGGGTGGTGGTGATGAGTGCGTCGAGATCGCTCTGGTGCGCTGCTCCTTCGAGTGAGAGCACGGCGCGCACCTCATGCAGCGACGAACGCGCGGTGGTCGCGATGTTCGCCATCGCCCGCTTGAGGGCTGCCATGTCGGCGATGTACTGGCCCGATTCTGCCTGCGCGAGTATCACGGTGAGCGAGTGGCCCACGACGTCGTGGACATCGCGGGCGAGGCGGGCTTGTTCTTCGCGCAGCACCGCGACTTCGGCCATACGGGCTCGGTCACGCTCGGCGACCCGTACCGCCGTCTCCGCCTGTTTTTGCGAACGTTGCGATATCCGGGCGGCCGACCAATACCTTGCGGCCAGCCCGACTATCCAGGGCACCGTGAGCAACCCGGCGATGAGGGGCAGCACGACGAGCTGCCAGGGAATGTTGTTGTCAGCCAGCAGAATGAGAAGGTTGCGCGCGACCCGCGTCGTCCAAAAGCCTTGGGCGAGCGCGGTGAAATAGGCGACACCCAGGACAGTTGCGAGAGGGATCGACAGTCCGCTGGCCCACAGCAATGCTCGAGAACCCCAGCGCGCGAGCCCGAAGACGACGCCCGCGATCGCAAGCTCGACCAGCATGAGGTCGGTTGTGGTGAGGCCCTGCACGATGAGCATGCCCCACAGGATCGACAGCGACCACCATCCCGCCCGTCGCACCAGCGCAACCGCGGCCGCCGTTCCGATCACCACCAGCAGCGACACCCCGTTGCCGTACCCGGAGGCGAGACTGCCGAGCGCCTCCCAGAGCCCGAGGATCAGCACGACGACCCCTGCGGTCACGTCGGGCGCCCACGAGCGAGCATCGAAAGTGCGCTTCATCCAAGCAACATTACGATCATCGCCGGCACGACGCCTCAGCCGAAAGAACCGACTCCGCTGGCCTCAGGTACAGGGTATGAGACGGGGCTCAAGGGCCGCTGGCCTGCGCCGCCGTGCCCGATCGATCGACGGGATCAGTTCGCGCGTCGCGATGAAGTTGCATTGGCTTGCGGTCGGGCGCGCCGGGGAAGAGAGCCGGTTCGAGGTGGGTCCGTTATGTGCAGGCATCCACGATGGTCTAACAGCAGAGGACCGCGGTGCGCCGCCGCTGGTCCGATCGAGTGACGAAGGGATCCCAGTGACTACAGCCAGTTCACCGAGCGAGTCGAGTGTTCCGATCGCGAGGCGGGTTTCGTCGCATTCCGAACGATTTGTCGGCACTGATGGGAAGGTGATTCTGGCTCGGTGCGACTGTGTGATCGGGCACGATCACACCTTTGCCGAGTGGGTCGACTTCACACGCAGCGAGGCCTGACGCCCACTGAGTTGCGGACGTCTGCGTCACTCAGTCACGACCCAACATGCCCTCGACCAGCTCGGAGGGCGTGACCTGGTGGTGTGCAGCCCGGCGATTCAGCTCTTTACAGGCGCGGCGGGTAAGGGCCAGTTCAACCCAGACGGGGTCCGAAAGGTCAGCCGGTTCCGGCAGCGGCAGCCTGAGCAATGGCGTAGTCATGAGCAGGTCAGCGTTGTCCGCCGGAACGATGACGATCCCGTCTTTGCTCCTTCGGGCGATAATTTCTCCGCGGAAGATGAGCTTGAGGATTTCGTGGTCCGATGCTTGCAACAGGTAGCCGGTCTGGCGAACCGAGAGCTGCTTGGGAAGCTTCGCGATGTATTCACCGATGATCACCCGCCGGAGCGAGTTCAACGCTCTATGGGCCTGCTCAGCTGACACATGTCCGATTGGTTCTGACATCTTCTCCCACCTCGCCGCTGCGATCGTCTCGTGCGGCATCGAGCTCTTCGCTTTCCGGTGCCTCACACCTTAAGGACCGGTTCCGGGGACATTTGTAACGTGCGGATACAACGGCAAATCACTGACGGAGGCACAGGATTTCGTGCTCGAGGCGGCGGCCCTTCTTCTCCGCGGGTCGCACAGGGGCGGTTTCCGCGTGACAACTCGCCGCCCCACTCGTCTATTAAGTGAGCCGTTCGCCACACTTCACCACGATCACCGTTCGGCCAGAGAGCTGCCGATGCAACCTTCCACCTTCATACTGTTCCTGACCGGTGCCGTCCTCCTCAGCGCGGGCGCGGCCGCGGCCTTTATCCACGGTTATCGGTTCAGGACGCTCCCGGATCCGCGCCTGGGTGACGATGGTGCCGAACGCGACATCACGGGTGAGCTCAACGAGCAACTATTCACACCCCCGCTCCTGACCTGCTCGTCCGCTCCGACCGGCGAACCGGCCCTCGACCTGGTTCTGCGAACAGCGGCGTCGTGCTCAACATCGAACGAGGCGTCGTCCCTCGTTCCACCCGATCTCCGTCCATTCGTGCTCGCCGAGCCGATTGGTTCGGCGACGACCCTCAAACTGCCCAGACCGGGGGAACACCAATGACAGCAACGGGCTTGCGAGGGGTACGCCGGGCAGCGGCCCAACTTCCGCGTATTTACTGGGATTGCGGGCCATGCGGGTGTAGTTCAATGGCAGAACTTCAGCTTCTGCCACCCGGGATTGCACAGGATCTTACTCGATCTCTAAACCCCAATGATCAGGGTTTTTCTACTATTGTGCTTCTAACCCAATCACGGCTGAAACTCGTTGAATCACATTCAAAGCGGTGAGTAAACGGTGAGCGACGCGAGTCCAGTACCGGTGCTTCCCCGCACGTTGAATCGTTCGAGTATCGCTGTCGAGTCGGGCACCTGCACCACCCGTGGAAGGTAGGACTGCTCCGTCGTCGCATACGTCGAGAGACCCAACTGGTGTTGCGCCCGCTCGAGGCCGGCGGCATCGCGGATCGCCGTCGCGACGGTTGACCTGAACTCTTTGGGCTAGGGGCGCCGGTCGATCAGGTGTCGGACGCCGACCTGATCGACCGGGCGGCCGGCCGTGACGTTGATGCGTTCGCGGCGCTCTATGACCGCCACGTGCGCACCGTCTACCGGTATGCCCTCAGCGTTGTGCGGCAGGTCCCGGATGCGGAGGACGTAACGCAGGAGGTGTTCATCACCGCCTGGAAACGTGTCCGCGAGATCAGGATCGTAGATGAATCCGGTCTGCCGTGGCTGCTCACCACGACCCGATACACCAGCCTTAACCGAGTGCGCGCGGCATCCCGGGAACGCGACCGTCTGGGGGACGCGGACCTGAGCATGCATCCAGATGCCCGGCCGGGTCCGGTTGAGGAGTTGGAGCGCCGCCACCTCATGGTTGCGGTCGAGGACGCGGTTGCCGCGCTGTCTGAGAACGACCAGGTGCTCTACACGCTGTGCATCGAGGAGGGCCTCAGCTACGCCGACGCTGCACGCGCAATGGGGTCCTCCCACGGTGCCGTCCGAAACCGGCTCGCGCGCCTGCGGGGCACGCTACGAACCCGTTTGACCGAAACCGCAAAGGGGAACTCATGAACACCACCCTGGGGCCGGATGACACCCAAGTCGCTCGGATGCGCGCGGTCGTTCTGACTGAAATCGCCTCCCAGAGCCGCACCAACAGGCGACGCCATTTCTTCACCGTCGGCACGATCGCGCTCGTGGCCGTGCTGGGGACAACCGCCGCAGCGATCATCGTGGCGCAAGCGTAGGTGGCACGCGTTCCACGTGGATTCAGTGTCGCGTACCCCGGTCACCTTGGCTTCTGCAATTTTCAGCGACTAGCCATGGACCTAAGCTCCGAGCTCAGATGTCCGCCGGCAGCTCGCCGACACAGCATTGGTGCCCGCGAGGTGCGGCGGCGCTGACCGGTCGCTACTGGGTCCCTTCGCGTACGAACTGCCACTGCTGGTTGGCGGCGCCCGTCGACGGGTTCTGCTGGGCCGCTGCTCCATTTGCTGTGGACGACCCTGCGATTTCGAGCACCTTCCCACTGTTCGCGTTCGTCAGAGTCCAATTGCCGCCGCTCGTCATAAGGTTCCAGTTCTGCGTGGCGCTGCCTGTCGGGCCCCACTGACCGGCCTGCACGTTGTTCCCGGTTTGCGCACCGGGTATCTCGAGCAATTTGCCGCTGTTGTCGTTGAACAGCAGTGTGCTCCCGGTCACCGGATGGAAATTCCAGATCTGGGTGGGATTCGCTGTGTCAGCCCACTGGCCGGCCGGTGCTCCGTCGGTCAGGAGCGCTGAGGAGATTTCCAAAAGCTTTCCGCTGTTCCGATTGACAATGCGGAACTGCGAGTCGAGCTGGGCGCCCGGCTGGTATACCTGCAACTGGTCAAGCTCCGCATACGACGTGCCCTTGGAAAACACGATGGTGTTTGAGCCGGCGTTGAGAGTCACCGTCTTCTGCGCCCAGCCGAAACGGCCCCAGTCGACGGTGGCGGGATAACTGATCGCCGACGCAGTACCCCCATTGACGGAGACGTTGTGCGAGCTCGTCGCGCCGGTTCCGTTGTCATAACGCACGTTGAGCGTGTATGTGCCCGTGCTTGGTACCCGCACCGTGAACGTAACGGCACTCGTGGAGAGGTTGATGTTTCCGACCTTGCTCCCGTTGGCGGCGTTCACATCCGTCACGAGCGAGGTGTCGGAGGTGCGGGCCGCCTTCTCAGCCTCGTACTGCTGCGCGTCCAGCGGGATGGAGCCGACCCGGATGTCGTTGTAGGTGGTGGTGAGGTTCTCAACATTGGTCGCCTGGTAGAGCGTGCGACCATCGACGCTGTAGTCGAAGCTTTGGGCGAATCCCGAGAAAGTCCCTCCAGCGCTGTCAGTGGAGTCATAGGTGACGGCCATTGGCAGGCGCTCCCACGGTCCGGCGCCGAGGTTGTAATTGACGTAGAAATCCTCGCCGCCGCTGATGCTGCCCGAGGCGTCGAGTCCCCACTTGGAGGCAACTACCACCATCCCTTTCGGTCCACCGGTTGGCACCCACTTGACGTAGGGCGACGATCCGATGCCGCGCCCGTTCGCCAGTGCGATCTGCGTTCCGATACTGGTCGTCGGCGACCAGTTGACCCCATCCGGCGAGGTCTTGAAATACACCGGAGCCGTGTTGTTGGTCTGGCTCGGTCGGTTGACGACCTCGAAGGTCGCGAGGTATCGGCCGTCCGGGAGCTTGGTGACGGTGATCATCCCGGGGCGATCACTCTGATTCGTCGGCGCGGAGACGTTGCCCTCTGCGCCCCAGGTCAAACCACCGTCATCGGACTCGCGATATGACACCGCCTGCAGCACACCGCTCGCCTTCTGCCGTTCATCGGAGAAGTATGCGGCGAGTTTGCCGTTGCCATCGACGATGAGTGATGGCTCCCACACTGTGGTGGTTGTGGAGGTCGGGCTCGGGTCATAGGTCGCGGGGCCGCCTGTGTCGATAGTGCTCAGGTACGACCATGTGGCTCCATGGTCGGCGCTCTTGTAGACCACGAGCCGGCTGCTCGACCGGTCCGTCGGCATGATCATGCCCGAGAGCAGGATCGTGCCGGCGGGCAGACTCGCCACCTGTTGCGGAAGTTCGTAGAGGAACGGTTGCGACGTTCTGGCGAGCGTAGGGAAGTCATTGTTCGGCACCACATCGGTTAGATGAGTCCACGATGCACCATCGTCGATGCTCCGATAGATCGGATACACCTGCTTGCCGTTAACAAGAACCAGTTGGTCGTAGGTGACGAGCTGGGTGCCGTTCGCTGAACCGCTGTTCTTCAGAACGATATTCTTGGCGTAGGTGGTTCCCGCCGGCCGGCCGCCCTCGGGGTTGAAGGACGTGCCTGCCGCCGGCGCGTACACAAGTGCACCGTTGCCGGTAGTAACCGCCCGGGCAGGCGGCGCGAACGCCACTTGGGTGAAAAGCGTCACCGCCACCGCGGTCACCGCCGCCGCAAGGATCCGGCGGCGGGTGCGCCGTGCGGCTTGCCATGTCGATCCGATCATCGTGTCTCCGATCTCGTTGTTCGCGCCGCGGGACCGCAGGCGCTGTGGCGACGCGGTCCGCGTCGTCACGCCTGAGGGGTAAGCAGAATTTCGGTCCAGGAGACTGCGGGTAGTTCGATCCGCAGGACACCACCTTCGGCGGCGATGGTGGTGTTCTCGGCAAGCCCAACGCGGTCCGGGTTCTCGAGGGTGTTCGACGCGTTGATATCGTTGTCGCTCAGCGTTCGCGCAGTGACTATGAACGCGTCGAGGTCGAGCCGGCCGGCCAGATCGATCTCGAGAGACGCGCCCTCATCCGTCGACCGGTTGACCGCGAAGAGTGCGATCTTGCCCGTGCCTTCGTCAAGGCTCGCCACGGCGTCGATGAGAGGGACGTCGCCGAACTTCTCGGTCTCGTATGTGCCGCTCACCGGGGTCACGTCGAGCGCGACGCCTCTGGCATTGTGGGCGGTCGCGGCGAATGGGTAGAACGTGGTCTGACGCCACGATGTACCGCCCGGCTCGGTCATAATCGGGGCGATCACATTCACGAGTTGCGCGAGTGACGCGCTGGTGACCCGGTCCGCGTGCTTCAGCAGCGTGATCAGCAGGCTACCGAAGACGACGGCGTCGGCTACCGAGTACTCGTCTTCCAGCAGCCGCGGGGCTATCGGCCAGTTGTCGACACCGGTGATCTTGTCCACGTTCTCGTAACGGCTGTTGTACCAGATGTTCCACTCGTCGAACGAGATATCGATCGTCTTGTCGCTTCCGCGCACGGCCCTGACATGGTCGGCGGTCGCGACGACGCTGCGGATGAAGTGTTCCATGTCGACACCCGAGGCGAGAAAGCTTCCGAGGTCACCCGTGTTCTCGTAGTACGCGTGGCACGAGATGTAGTCGACGGCGTCGTAGGCGTGGGTTAGCACTACCCTCTCCCATTCGGCGAAGGTGGGCATCGATGAGCTGGACGACCCGCAGATGACAAGTTCAAGACTCGGGTCGAACATCTTCATCGCCCTGGCGGTCTGCGCCGCCAGCTTGCCGTAGTCGTCGGCCGAGCGGTGTCCGAGCTGCCAGGGTCCGTCCATCTCGTTGCCGAGACACCAGATGCGGACGTCGAACGGCTCGGTGCGTCCGTTGGCCGAGCGGCGCCGCGCGAGCTCGGTGCCTTCCGCAAGGTTGGCGTACTCGAGCAGGTCGAGAGCTTCCGGAGTTCCGCGGGTACCGAGGTTCACTGCGAGCATCAGCTCACTGCCGACCTCTTCGAGCCAGCGCTTGAATTCGTGCAGGCCGATCTCGTTCGTCTCGGCAGAATGCCAGGCGAGGTCGAGTCGCCGCGGCCGCTGCTCGCGTGGACCGATGCTGTCTTCCCACTTGTAGCCGGAGACGAAGTTGCCGCCGGGGTAGCGGATCGCGGTGACCCCCAGCTCTTTGACGAGCTCGATCACGTCGGTGCGGAAGCCGTCGGCGTTTGCGAGAGGGTGACCCGGCTCGTATATGCCGTCGTACACGGAGCGTCCCAGGTGTTCGACGAACGAGCCGAACAGCCGAGGGTTGATGGCGCCGATCGTGGCCGCCGGGTTGATGGTGAGGTGTGCGTTATGCATGGATATGATCCGTTACGGTCGGGCGGCGAAGCGGCGGTCGGACGTGGCGTGGTGCCGATAACGGTCGGCGACCGGGTTCTTGGAGCGGACGAGAGCGGTGTCGGTTTCGATGAGGTCGTAGAGGCCCATCGTCAGGAGATGGTCACGGCGAGCGTTCTCGGTGTGGCGCCAGGTCCATTCGTACATGTCGAACAGCGGCCACCAGGTGTACCCGACGATGCGCGTCCCTTCGGAGCGCATGGTTTCAACGAGGCCGACGGACTCGTCGAGCCACGCGATGCGCTCTTCGACGGATCCGGTCACGCAGGTCTCTGTGACCATCACGGGAGCGCCGTACCGGAAGGAGTAGGTCTGGAGTGCGTCCCGTAGCCCGTCCACGCCGCGATCGACCGACGGACGCGGGTCCGCGAAGCCACCGGAGTGGTGGACACCCGCCTCAAACAATTCCGTCGAGTGCCCCGGGTAATAATTGACGCCCATCACATCCGGATGCACCGGATTTTCGCGGAACCACGCGAGGGTGTTGTCGTCCACACCGCTCCGGCGCAGGACGGCCGTGAGCGGATGCTCCTCCATGACCCGGCCGGTCACGAGGTCTTCCACCAGGTACACCTGCTCGGTGAGTCGCACAGCTTCATCCCGGTGCTCTGGCGCCTGGGTGTCTCCGACGAATTTCATCGCCGCGTCGACGTGCACGAAGGTGGCGTTCGGTACCAGCTCAGCGATCGCCTGCTGGGTTCGCACGAACCCGCGGGCCACATTCACGGCGATGGTCGCGAAGCCGCGCGCGCCTGACAGATACGGTGGCCAGTACGCGTATTCGCCGGCGAACAACGCATGGATGACGGGCTCGTTGACCGGCGTGTAGTCCGTTGCGAAGTCGCCATAGCGTTCCGCGAAACGCGTTCCGTACTCCGCCACGTGTTCGGGGTAGTCCGGATGCGCGAACTCATCCTCGAGCCAGGTGGGCGTCCCGTAGTGCATCAGGTCGACGATCGGGGTTAGTCCGGATGCACGCATGGCTTCGAGTGCACGGTCCGTCCACGACCAGTCCCAGCGTCCCCGCTCGGGTGATACCCGATACCACGGCACGCCCCAGCGGAGGAGATCGGCTCCGGTTGACGCACCGAGAGCGAAGTCGCTCGCGTACTGCGCGTAGTGATCGGTGAGTTCGTACTCGTCGATCGCGCGCTCGCCGGTTCGGGTCTGGGGAACGAAGGTGTCCTCTATTCCGAGCGCGAAGTGCAGCCGCCCATCTTCGAACCAACGAGGGGCGGGGGCTGGCGGGGTCACGGTCCTCATTTCAATCCGGTGGTGGCGACGCTCTCGATGAAGCGTCGTTGCATGATGAGGAACAGGATCGCGAGCGGGAGCACCGCGATGAGGGAGCCGGCCATCATCGTGCCGTACGGGATGATCCCGCTCGGCCCGGTCAGCAAGGTCAGTCCCGAGGTGATCGTGCCCATATCGGGACTGGTGGTGAACACCAGTGGCCACAGCAGGTCATTCCAGTTGTTCACGAAGGTGAAGATCGCCAGCGTCAGCAGTGCCGGAAGGGCGTTGGGAAGCACCACGCTCCGGAACACGCGGAATTCGCTCGCGCCGTCGATCCTCGCCGCATTGTCAAGGTCGCGTGGGAGGGCGATGAAGAACTGGCGGAGGAAGAAGATGCCGAATGCGTCGGCCGCACGCGGGATGATCAGTCCGGCAAACGTGTTGACCCAGCCGAGGTTTCCGACAAGTTGGTAGATCGGGATCAGGGTCGCCTGGAACGGGATCATCAAACTCGCGACGATCACGATCAGCAGCACGCGGTTGCCCCGGAAATCCAGCCGCGCGAGGGCATACGCCGCGAGCGAGTCGAAGACCAGGGCGAAAAGCGTGACCCCGCCGGCGAAGATGAAACTGTTCAGGAAAAGCCGGGCGAACGGCAGGTCGTTGAAGATCCGCACGAAATTGTCCATCGTCCAGCCGCTCGGGGCCAGCGTCGGTGGATACGCGTTTATCTCGGCGGCCGGTTTGAAAGCCGTGAACACAATGACAATCACCGGAAGCAGAACAATGAGGGTGAGCACCACCACGGCTGCGAAGAGAAGCCAGCGACCCGCGGTGGGCCCGGCACTCGGGCGCCTCCGTGTGGAGGTACGGGTGTGGGAAGAGGCGGCGGAGGTAGCAGTGGTCATCAGCCCAGGTCCTTCTCACGTCGGCCGAAGAATCGGAATTGGATCAGGCTGAGAATGAGCGTCGCCAGCAGCAGCACGTAGGAGAGCGCCGAGGCGAGCCCGAGATCGAGCTTCTTGAAGCCCTCCTCGTAAATCTCCATGACGACGGTCTGCGTCGACCGGTAGGGGCCGCCACCGGTCATCACATAGATCTGGTCGAATGCTTGGAGCGCGGCGATCATTGCGAAAACGACCACGAAGGCCAGGGTGTTGCTGAGTTGCGGAAGCGTCACATGCAGGAAGCGCTTCCACGCTCCGGCCCCGTCGAGTCGTGCCGCCTCGTAGAGGCTGGCGGGGATCTCCTGAAGTCCGGCAATGAAGATCACCATGTAGAAACCGAAGCTCTTCCACACGGCGACCAGGACGACGGTGGGCAACGCGAGCACCGGGTCTTGCAGAACGTTGCCGAGCTGGATGCCGAGTGATCGCAGCCAGTAATTGAGCAAGCCCACTTGCGGGTCGAGCAAATACGACCAGGCGAACGCTGCGACGGCGAGCGAGACGATGAAGGGGATGAACAGGGCCGTACGAAAAATCCCACGGGCAGTGAGCAGCGGATTGTTCAGCAGGAGCGCGAGCGCGAGCGCTCCGATCAGCGCAGTCGGGGTGAAGAGGACGGCATACAACGCCGTCGTACCGAGCGTTCCGAGGATGCTTGGGTCAGTGAAGATTTGAACATAGTTGTCGAGGCCGATCCATTGCTCGACGCCGAATCCGCTGCTGTTCGTGAACGACAGCCGTAGGGCGGAAAGCATCGGCCAGGCGACGAACGCGGTCAGGATGACCAGGGCCGGGAGCAGGAACACCAGTGCGATCCTGGCCGAGCCACGCCGCGTCCGGATCGGACCTCGGCCTCCCAAGGGTGCCGGAGGTCGATACCTCCGGTTGGGTGTTCTGACAGTCGTTGTCATGGGTTATTTCTCCAGAGCGGTGGCCGCCGGGCCTCGAAGCGCGGCGGCCACCGGATTGTTGGTGCTTGTTACTTGCTCAGCGCTAGCTGGACTTTGGCGGAGGCTGCTGTCAGCAGTGCTGAGGGGTCGCCTCCCGCCAGGGCCTTCTGTGTCGCCTCGTCGACCGCAGACAGCACGTCGACGCTGTTCGCGACGCCGGGCAGCAGCGGACGTGCCGTTCCTGAGATTGCGGTCAGGGCTGCGACGACTGGGTTCGACGAAACGTCCGAAGCGGGGATGTCGGTGCGCAGCGGCGGCCATCCGGAGCCGAGTGACCACTTGGTAGCCACCGCCTTGGTGAAGAAGTAGTCGAAGAACTTCTTGGCAGCAGCTTGCTTGGTCGGGTCGGCCTGGGCGGTAACCGCCGCGCTGATACCGATTGCCGATGCAGCCTGCTCCTGAGGGCCGGCGGGGATGCCAGCGATTCCCCAGTCGATCTTCGCGTCGGAGGCCACTCCGGCCATCCACGGGCCACCGATTTCCATCGCGGCCTTTCCGGAACTGAACAACTTGTCGGATCCAACGCCGTCGAGACCAGTCGGTGAGATGTGGTTCTTCGTCACCGCGTCCGCCCAGAACTTCAGCGTCTGGACGTTCGCGGCCGAATCGACGGCCGACTTGTTGTTCTTAACGAGGTCGCCGCCATTGCCGTAGAACAAGCTCGCCCACACACCGTTACCAACGGTGGCGTGATCGGGGAGTGCGAGACCATACTGCTCAGGCTTACCATCGCCGTTCTGGTCGACGGTCAGCTTTTTGGCATCTGCCACCCACTCGTCCCAGGTGGTCGGAAAGGTGCTGATGCCGGCTTTCGTAAACAGCCCCTTGTTGTAGATCACCGAGAGCGGAACGAAGCCGGTGGGTACGCCATAGTAGGCGCCGTTGACCTTCTCCATCTCGACCGCACGCGGGCTCAAGTTGGCGTTCCTCGTGCTGGCCTGGGCGTAGAAGTCATCCAGTTTTGCAAAGGCACCCTTCGACGCGTAAACAGGCAGGTTTTCGGCCGGAAGGGCGACGATGTCCGGACCCTTTTTCGCGGAAAGAGCAGGCAGCAGGGTGTCACCGATGACGGCCCAGGTCTTCGTCGTGGTCTTGATCGTGATCTGCTTCTGCGACTTGTTGAAGTCGTCCACGATCGTGTCCAGGACCTTACCGTCGGCCTCAGTGTAGCCGTGCCAGAACGTCAGATCGACGTGAGCGGACGAAGAGGACGTGCCTCCTGCGGAGCCTGAGCAGCCCGCGAGAGCGAGCGCGGCTCCGGCTGCGACCGCGACGGCCGCGACGAGTTTCTTCATTGAATGCCTCTCTAGGGTGACCGGCGACGGCGCCAATCTACGGGTTCTACAACGTTGTATTTCCAACGTTGTATCAGAGTATAAGAACAACGTTTGCAGATTGTCAACGGCCGTTATCAGTGCGTGACTGAAACCTTAACCAGGGTCGACTCCCGCTCCATCAACGAGAAGGGCACCTCAATCTGCCGAGGCGGCCCGACTGCTCCGTCGCGATCGCCGATCCGCTCGATCAATGCGGCAACAGCCTTCTCCGCAATGGCGGAGCGGCCCGGATCGATCGTGCTGAGGCTGGGCATCGCGAACTGGCTCTCGATCAGATTGTCGAAGCCGATGACTGCTACCTGCTCGGGGACCCGGATGTTAGCCTGATTCAGGACACGCAAGGCACCCAAAGCCAGTTCATCGTTCAGCGCGAAGACCGCGTCGAACGAACGTCCCGACTCGATGAGTTCTCGGGTTGCAGCAGCGCCATCGCTTCGGTGCCAGCCTTCCCGAAAAATAACGAGCTCATCCCCCAGGCCAAGGCCGTAGTCCTTGAGTGCGCGGCGATAGCCCTCCAAGCGGAGCGCCGCGGACCCGACCGATTCGGCCGCGTGGGCGCCCAGCACTGCGATACGCCGACGACCTGCGCGGATGAGATGCTCCGTTGCTGCGTACCCACCGTTGACATTCTGCATGAGTACATGGTCGGTTGGTCCGTTGAATATCCGCTCTCCCAAGAGAACGAGCGGATATTCAACGTTCAGATGAGCGGCGTCGTCGTCGGACATTCCAAGCGGAGAGAACAGCAGCCCGTCCAGCATCGAAAGCCTGGGACCTCGCAACAGTTCAAGTTCAGCGGCTCGGTTGCCGCCCGTCTGCTCGATCAGCGTTACGAAGCCGACTTTGCGAGCGGCCTCCAGAACCGCGTCGGCCAGCTCCGCGAAGTAGCTGAAACTGAGCGAGGGAACAGCGAGGCCGATGACCCCCGTGCGGCCCGTCCGCAGGTTCCGTGCCGCGAGATTTGGTTGGTACCCCAACTCGTCGATGGCCGCCAGAACCCTTGCTCGGGTTGACTCCTTTACGAACTCGTAGCCGTTCACCACGTTGGAGACGGTCTTCACCGAGACGCCGGCAGCACCCGCCACATCTTTCAGCGTCGCGACCATGGGCGACCCCCTCCTTGGACGTCGAGTTTCGTTTACAACGTTGCTAGTTTCGCACACGATGCGCTGCGACTGCGGTGTCGAGTACTTGCCTTGCCTACCGGGGCAGGCTAGGCAACGTCGTCGATGGCCCGGACAACGACGAGGACCCGCAGCCCCATAAGCAAACATGGGCGCGATCGCTGTACGCGGTATGCACGCCGACGACGCCGAAGTCATTCAACGTTGCCGGTGTCGGCGGGACCGTCTTCGAGCGTCGCTGTGCAGGGTACACCGGGTATGAGGGCGGCCAGTAACGCGAACACGTCGGTCATTTCCTTCTCGGTCGGGTTGGGAACTGCAACCGATGCGCCGATCAAGATCAGGTAGGGGATCATCGCAGCCGAGCGTGCCTGGGTATCGGCTCGGCTAGGACTCACCATGGACGCGGCTGGACTTTATGTCGGACTTACACGCGGTAAACAGAACAACTCCGTCATCCTCGTGGCCCCAACCGAGACGTCCGCGAAGTCCCAACTCATCGAGATGATGCAGCGGCGAACCATCGAAGAGACGCTCCACGCGTCGCGCGCGGCCGCGCGCACCGAGCTCAACCGTGCCGCCCGAGCCGGCGTCGATATGAGAGATCGCACGACCCGCGAGAGCGTTGTGCAATCCGCGTCCCTCTGACCAGGCGTCAGGTCAGTTGATCGCCGGACCGTTCGCGCGCAGACGTCGACCAAGAGCGTTGGCTCCATCCAGAGCGCCATCGTACGCACGATAACGAAGGAGTGCGACGCCGAGTGAGTCAGCACATTCCCGGGCACTCGGGCGCACACCTCCGGGCACAAAGATCAGCGGGAGTCGGCCATCGTTAGCAGCGACATTCGCGGCCCGCTCAACCGTGTCGATATCGAGGTTGGCGCGCCCGTCGTAAATCCAGGCTAGATATTGGTTGCTATAGAGATCGCAGAGGTGGCGCGCATCTTCCCGCGCGATCAGGGTTTCGACCGTGCCGAGATAGACCATCCACTCACGACATAGCTCGACCGCGGCTGCGCCTGAGACGCCATACGGCCTTGGTGGTGGTGGCTCAATCTTCACGCCTTAAGGTTGCACCCAACTACCGAAACTTGCAGAAATGGTCCCCCCGATCAGATGGATGACTCCCGCTTGACGCCATCGTCTTTCCCGACTCCGCCGATGCGTGCATGACGTCGACCATCCACAGGCATTTGGCGGGGCGCGCGACTGAATTGAGGGACGGGGCGCGGCGGCCGACTCGAACGACCGGCGCGCCCCGCGTCTGTCAGCCTTTCGTGACGGCAAACTCCTTGAAGTCCGTGGCTGCAATCATCCCGCGGATGCCCGCAGCACCGGTCGTTGGGCATCCAACGTCGGTCACGGAGACTATCGCTTGGTCCCATGAAGCCGCCGATTGCCCGGTCGCCGAGATTGTGCAGCCGGTCGCACGGAGGGTCACGTGGTACCAGGCGTTGAGCGCAACACCCCCCGGAACGGTCGTGTTCGCTAACGGCGTCCAGCTGGTTGTGTTCGCCCGGCCGAGGGACAATTGCGAGGTCGTGCCGTCCACTCCGACGAAGTATCCGTTGTAGAGGTCGGGACCGGTACCCGGCGAACTCACCCGCGCCATCACACCCCCGTTTCCGCTTGGTGCGGTGAGGCTGGTGATCTTGACGTCCGAAGACACTGTGTAATTGTCCCCTGAAACAGGCGATGTCTGCTTAGGCCCATTTGTGCCGGTACCGGTCTGGCTCTCCGTTCCGGTCGCACCGACGGTCGACCATGTGCCGCCGTATGTGGTCCAGCCTGTCGATGCCCCCGACGCCCAGCTGTCGCTGTAGGTCGAGGCGGTAGATGCCGCGGCAGGCGTTACCTGGAAGTTCCGGAACGACGCTGAGGTTAGATGGCTCCGGACCCCGACCTGCCCAGCAGCCAGACACCCGGCGTCCGTCGTCGAGGCCGTGGTCGTCGCCGTCGAGTCGTCCCGTTTCAGGACTGCCGTGATCGTGCAACCGACAATCGTCGCCTGCAGGTGGTACCAGACTCCCGTCGAGACCCCGCCCGAGACGGCGGATGACGTTAGCCCGGTCCAGCTGTAGTTCTGCCGCCCGATGAACAGGTTGCCGAGCGACTCGATGCCGACATAATAGCCGGCGTGACTGTCCGCACCGATGTCCGGGTTGGTTGTGCGAAGCAGCACACCGGCCTGCCCGGAGCTGTCTAACCGCAGGTCGGTGGTAATGGTGACATCCGTCCAGCCGGTCGACCCGACGAGGGACTTCGGGCCGGATGATGTGCCAACCTGTGAGTACACGCCGCCGCTCACCGACCACGAACCGCCATATGTCGCCCAGCCCATGTCGTTGCCGGAGTCGAACGGCGCATACAGTGGCAGCGCCCCGATGGGGCCGACGCCGAACCGCACGTCGCAGCGCGTGGTCGACCCGCTGACGTAGCGTGGCGTGACCATCATCACGGCCGTGCCCGACGCAGTGGGAACCAGGCTCGGGCTGTAGTTTGCGCACTGCTTACCCGCCCCGTTGTTGTAGTCGCCGGTCGGGTCGATGGTGACCGGAGCCGAAACGATTTGCCAGTTGCCGGCACCATTGTTCGTGTTCGTGAAGACGACCCGGCCCGTCTCCGGCTTCACGACGGTGGTCGCGCCGTCCGAGCCGGTCACGACTCGCTGGCCAGTGGCGATCAGTGTGCCGTTGGCGCCGCCTCCGGGTGTCCAGGTGAGTCCAGGAGTGTGTAGAAGCTGGCGTCCGTCGGCGGTCTGGATGAGCGTGCCTAAACTCGACGCCGTACCCCAGGATGCGCCGTCGGTCGACGTTTTGAGATACACCCGGCACGTCTGATCGGCGTTGCCGATGGCGTCATGGCACAGCTCGTACGCCATGGCGTAGGTTCCGTTGCCGAGCTTGCGAACCACCGGCATGCCAGGGCGCGAGTTGCTGTCCCCGATCGCGACGGTATCCACCTGGCTGCCCCATGTTCCGCCGCCGTCCGAGGAAGTCACCATAACCAGCTTTTGGTAGTAGCCCGAAGCGCGCAGGCGCTCATCCGAGAAATGGCACGCCAGCTTACCGTCGGCGTTGAGAATGATCTCCGGCTCCCACAGCCCCGTGGAGACCCCGCTCGGGCTGCCAGACTTCGTCGCGCAGTTGCCGCGCTGGGTCCAGGTCACTCCGTAGTCGGTACTCACGAAGGTTTGCACCTCCTGGTATCCCCAGTTGACGTTGTCCCAGGCGTTGCCGGCTGCGATGATTGTGCCGGCTGCGAGGCCACCGCTGGCTACGGGCAGCTCGTACATCGAGCCGAAATAGATTCCCCAGCCAGCCGTCGGCGAGTACAAGGTGCTTATGGCGGTCCATGTCGCGCCATTGTCGGTGCTGCGTTTGATCACCGAATGCGTTCGAACGCCGGTGTCGTTGACGCTGTACATCACGAGCAAGTCGCCGAGTCTGCTGGTATCGGCGCTCGCTGCCAACCTGATGATGCGTGGGTAGTCGTTGTTCTCTACGCCTGTTCCTGAGCTCGGCGCAGCCACAACGGTACCGGGCGATGCGGATGCAGGGGATGCGGTGAACACGACCTGCAACATGAGCAGTATCGCGATCAGCGCTGCTCCTGGGAGCAGGGTTCGACGGAGCGGATGGGTGGAAGTTCTCATTGTGTTGACTCCTTAGTTATCCGGCATTCGTCCCCCTGCAGCAAGCTCGAGTCGCTCGACATGCAGGCGGGCGTTCGACGTGCGGATGCCGACCGAACCTGCCGGATAAGGCAGGGGATCGTGCACGTCGAAGAGGCTCAGGCCGTCGAGTTCGACCGAGATGGTGCCTCCGTGTACGCGGAGGCGGACCTGATGGGATATCGATGGATCAACATCGAACGGGTGCGTCGCGAGCACCCGTTCGTCGTAGGCGTGCCGGGCGAGTACGACGTGATCCCGGTGCAACTGAACCGAGTATCCGAGTAGGAAGTTGATACCGAGCCGGGTATCGTCTCCTTCTCCTCCTTCGGAGAGCTGTGTCGCCCGCAGGAGAAGATCGGCATGCGATACGTCGCCGCCGAACGCGACCGAGACGGTCGCATCGATCGTGAGGTCGTCCCAGGTGGCGTCGCCGAGGAGGCGCTTGCCGTAACCCTCGATCTCTTCGCCTTCGACGGATGCCGAGGTGCCGTCGGGCGCGGACATCACTGTGACCAGCGCGAGGGTGGGAGTGCCCTTCATCCCACGTATGACGAGTTCCCCGTCATCGAGACGGAGGTCGACGGCCAGGTCTCCGGATTCGAAATCGCCGGCGAGATAAACGCGCTGCGGACCGTCGCTTTGAACCTGCAACTTGTAGCTGATCTCCTCACCAGGACGCAGGCGCACTTCGTCGTAGGGCTGACCAGCTGCGCGGACGAGTTCGCCGCCGGTGCCCAGGGATGCCCAGAAGCGACCGGGTGCCGGCTTGGGAGCGACACGTTCTGCGACGGCTGCGGTCGTCCGTGTCAGTGCGATGTGGCCGAGACGAACCGGCGCTGCGCCCGTGGCGATGCCGAGGCGCTTCACGCCCACGTCCCGCGCTACCGAAACGGCCCGCTCGTCGACCCAGATGCGCAACCTGTCATCCTGAATGATTTTCCAGCAATGCAGCGCCGCTTCAGCCACACCCTCGGGCAGTTGCACGAAATGATCATCGAGTACGAGCCCGTGGCCAACGCCAGTCAGGTTCAGCTCCGCCGTGAAAGTCTCGCCGAGTTCCACATTCCACTGGGCGACCGCACCTTCCCCGAGGAGCATTCCCGCGAAATCGCGGGCTTCCAGGTGCCCGTCCGAAACAACCCAGCGGTCGGCCACCGAAGCGCCCCAGTCGCACCATTCGTCGGGCATCGAAGGCACTCTGGCTGTCATCGTCGGCCCCAGCACCTGCAGGCTGGACCCGCTCCAGACCTGTCGATCGATGTCGAGATCGCGCGAGGCGTCGGGGTTCAGATTGTGGTAGGCGATGTAGGTCGAGACCAGGTCCGGTCCGGAGACGCTGCTGCTGTGACCGAGTCCCACGCGGGGCCCGCTTGTGCTGATCAGGATCGGGTTGAGCGGATCGGCCCGGTACCCTGTCAGCGGATGGTCACTCCAGGCGGCATCAATACGGTACCCGCGACTCAGGTAGTGGTTTCCGGTGAGGGTCATGGAGTACACGCCATCGCGCTTACTGACGAATGGGCCCTCCGTCCATCCGTTCATGTGAATGCCGGTGAATACAGGTTCTCCGAAATCCGTCGGCGACGCCATCTCGCATCCCCAGATGCCCTCGTCGCCGGCCCAGTAGAAGTACCAGCGACCGTCGTCGTCGATGAGCACGTTGCCATCGATCGCGTGCCCGACGTTCCCCGAGACGGGGACGAACGGACCGGTCGGCGACTCGGAACGCAGCACGAAATGGCCCTGACCCGAGGGCGACGTGTACATGAAGAAGAACCCGCCTGCGTATACGACTTCGGGGGCGAACGGCACGAGACCGGGAAAGACGTCTTCGCCGATCGTCGGCCCCTCGAGCTGCCAGGTCACAAGATCGTTCGAACTCCAGCAGCGAACGTCGGGATTCGTGCAGTACAGGTAGTACCTGCCGTCGTGGCGGAGTACGAACGGATCGGCGAAGTCGCCCGCTCGCGCGACGGGATTCTGGTAAGTCGCCACGTCAGCCCTTGATCCCACTGAAGGCGAACGAGTTGACGAAGTACTTTTGCGCGATGGTGAAGAGGATGATGACCGGCAGCACGGCGATGATCGACGCGGTCATGACCATGGGGTAGTCGGTCTGCTCCGCGTGGAACGCGCTGAACGACGCGATCACGAGCTGCACGGTCGAATTCTGCGGCGAGTTTGTGAAGATGAGCGGCCCCAGGTAGTCGTTCCAGGTGGCCATGAAGACGATGATCACGTTGGCCGCGATCGCCGGCTTACAGAGAGGGAGGAAGATGCTCCAGTAAATGCGGAAGAACCCGGCGCCTTCGAGTTTGGCCGCCTCCAGAAGCTCGGTCGACAGGCCGAGCATGTACTGCCGCAGGAAGAAGATCATCGTCACGTTGCCGAGGAGGCCGGGGACGATCAGCGGGAGCAGGGTGTCGATCCAGCCGATCTGCGCGTAGATCAAGAATTGCGGGATGATCAGCACGACGATCGGCACCATGAGGGTCGCGAGCAACACGGCGAAGATGGCACCCTTGTGCGGGAACTCGAGTTTGGCGAACGCAAACGCTGCCATCGTTGACGAGAGGGTGCCGACGACCACGACTAAGGCCGTCACGATCAGGCTGTTGAGCAGACCAGTAGCGAGCGGTACAACGTGCCAGACCTCGATGTAGTGCTCCCACTCGACCGGGTTGGGGATCCACTGGGGGGGATAGTCGAAGACCAACTTCGACTCTTTCAGCGAGGTCGACAACATCCACAGGAATGGGAGCACCATTGTGAGCGCGCCCAGGAGCATCAGGGTGAACGCGATGACGGTGCCGGTCCTCCGGACGGTGGTGTTCGTGCGAGCCACGGTCATTCTCCTTCGAAGACCCACCGGCGGGACAGCCGGAATTGGATGAGCGTCACGCCGAGGATCACGAGCGCGAAAAAGACAGCCGTGGCGGATGCGAGTCCGAGTTCGTTGGAGCCGAACGCCTTCTGCCAGATGTAGTAGGTGATGGTCGCAGCGCTGTAGTCGCGTCCGCCGTCGGCGGTGAAGAGCTGAACTTCGACAAAGGTCTGAAGCGACCCGATGACTCCGATGATCGTCAGGAAGAAGATCGCAGGCGTAAGCATTGGCAGGGTGATCTGGAAAAACTGGCGTGCGGCGGAGGCGCCGTCGATCCGGGCGGCTTCGTAGTACGTCTCGGAGATGTTATTGAGACCCGCGAGGACGTAGATCGAGGTGATTCCGATCAACTTCCAGGCGATCATCAGGACGATCGTCGTCTTGATCCAGGCCGGGTCGCCCAGCCAGTCGGGGCCCTGGATGCCTATCAGCGCGAGTCCCTGATTGACGAGTCCGTACTGGTAGTTGAAGATCCATTTCCACAACACGACCAGCGCGACTATCGATGAGATGTACGGCAGAAAGAAGAGGATTCGAAAGACGCCGCTGCCGGGCGTTCCTCGGTGGACACCGACCGCGAGCAAAATGCCGAAGAACAGATAGAAGGGGATCGGGACCAACATCACCAAGGTGTTGCCCGACGCGATCCAGAAGTACTTGTCGGTCAAGAATGTGGCGAAGTTCTCCAACCCGATGAAGTCCTGACGACCGCTGAGCCCGTTCCAGTTCGTGAATCCGGCATAGATCGCGATCCCGACAGGGACGATGCAGAACAGGATCACCTGAAGCGCGATGGGCGTGACGAAAGCGAGGCCCCACGCCGTTTCGTGCCGCCGCATCGATGGCCGCCGCCTCGATGCTGGGCGCCTTGTCGTCATGCTCATTGGCCGCAGTGCTCCATTTCAGATCGGCCGCACGGTGGGGCGCGAGACTGTTTTACCGGTCTCGCGCCCCACCATTGCGTTTGTCAGACCTTACTTGCCTTGTTGTGCGATGCCGTCGTCGAGCTGCTTCTGCATCTCGTCCTGGATGGAAGCGGTGTATTGAGCCGCAGTCTTTTCACCCTTCCAGACACTGGCCACATTGGCGTTGAACGTGCCGAACCAGTCGCTGTTGTAGGTGTAGGTCTGCGTCGCACGGCGGCCGTAGTCCTCGATGATCCGGATGAATTCCTGCTTGTTCGCCGGAGCCTTATCCGTCTTCAAGTAGTTGTTCTTCGCCATGTCGACGAGGTTCGGGATGGCCTGCCCCTTGTCGATGTTGGTCTGCTGGGCGTCCTTGTTGAAGGCTAGGAACGCGGCCAGGTTCGACGCATCGCTCTTATCCTTGCTGGTGTTCGAGACCGCGAGGCCGATGCTGCCGTACCAAATCGCTTCCTTACCCGTTGCCGGGCTGACCGGCCACGGCATGATGTCCCAGTTGAACTTGGCGTCATTCCACAGGCCGCCCTGGTTCCACGGGCCGATGCCCATCATCGCGACCTTGCCGTCGACGAAGCGCTGGTAGTCCGGAAGCGCAGACTGCTCTGCCGGGGTCGGAACGACGTGGTCCTTGAGGTTGAGATCCGCGACCCACTGCAGCGCATCCACGAATTTCGGGTCGGTGACGGTGACCTTCGTGTGGTTCGCGTTGAGCCAGTCGCCGCCGTTCGACCACACGGCGGATTCGACCGAGTACGGCGTGGAACCGTACACCTTGTCGGCACCCGTGCCGTGGGTCAGCTTCTTCGCGGCGGCCTCGAACTGGTCCCAGGTCCACGGAGCGTCGTCCGTCGGGGCGGTGATTCCTGCCGCGTCGAACAAGTCCTTGTTGTACGCGAGTGTGAACGGTCCGATGTCCTTGGGCAGTCCGTAGACGGCACCCTTGCCGGGAGACTTCCCGTCGTAACGGTACATGTCCAGCGCCTTCTTCCAGACGTTGTCGGCCTTGAACACCTCGTTGTTCTTGACGTAGGAACTGAGGTCGGCGATCAGGCCGGCGTCGGCGTACGGCATCACCTTTTCTGGCTGCAAGTAGAAGACATCGGGCGTCTTCTTGCTGGCGATCATAGTCTGGAGCTTTGTCGCGAAGTCAGTATCCGGGACCGTGATGTAGTCGACCTTCACGTGCGGGTACTTGTGCTCGTACTGCGAGATCATGGTCTTGAAAGCGGTGATCTCCTCGGGAGATCCCCAGCCCATGAACGTGATAGTTTTATCGCCCGCCGGCTGAGCGGCACTGCATCCACTCAGTGCGAGGGCGGCGGCCGTTATTAGAGCGAACGCGGCGCTGCGTTTCTTCATGTCTGTCTCCTGGTGCCGCGAGCATCCTGTGCCGGTCTCCGCTGCCAGAGGCGGCTCGGTCGTCGTCGACCGTTGGGTAGCTCGATTATTTGAGGACGCTAATCTATAGCGCTGTAAATGTCAAAGATCTCCCACGATTTGGGCTCAAGCTAATTATGCTGTCGTCATGACACTCGGAAGATCAGCAGGCGGCGTCCGCCTCCAGGACGTGGCAGATCTCGCCGGCGTCTCGATGAAGACCGTTTCGAACGTGGTGCATGACTATGAACACGTTTCCGAGGCGATGCGGGATAAGGTGCAGGCCGCGATCGACGCACTTGGCTACCGGCCAAACCTCACGGCGAGGCGCCTCGCTACGGGCAAGACCGGCATGATTGCCCTGGCCATCCCCGAGATCGATCAGTTCTACTTCGCCGAGTTGGGCCGGCATATCGGCGAAGAAGCTGCACGATACGGCTATCGAATCCTGGTCGAGCAGACGCTCAACGACGTCGAGGCCGAACGCGCCGTGATCAGGGACCGCGACGAGGGACTGGTCGACGGGGTCATATTCCAGCCAGCGCGCATCGACACTCTTGAGATCGCTCGCCTGCGTCCGGGAACGCCACTCGTGCTTCTCGGAGAGGCCGCGAGGCCAGTAAACACGGACCATGTCATGATCGACAACACTCGGGCGGCGCGGGACGGCGTCGAGATGTTGCTGGGGCGCGGCCGCCGTCGCATCGCGTTCCTGGCCACGGTCCATGGCGACATCACCGAGTCCACGCACCTCCGGCTGCTCGGCTACCAAGAGGCGCTGCTCGCGGCTGGGGTCGGGCTCGATGCCCACCTCGTGCTGCAGAGCGAGGGGTTCGGCTTCGAAGATGGCGTGCGCGCAATTTCGTCCGCGATCGCTGCGGGTGTCGAGTTCGACGCCGTGCTCTGCCGGGACGACCTGTTCGCAATGGCGGCGCTTCGCGGGCTCGAGATCGCGGGGCGCCGGGTGCCGGAGGATGTTGCTGTACTCGGCTGGGATGACACGGCGGTGGCTCGCTACAGCACTCCCGCGCTGTCTTCGGTGTCGCCCGACAAGCAGGCACTGGCTAGCGCCGCGTTCGCTCTGCTCGAGGACCGAATGCAGGGATACGACGGTAGTGGGCGCCACGAGATCGTGGCCCATTCAATCATTGAACGCGCCACAACCTGATCCCTGCTTTACAGCGCTGCAAGGAAGCCATATGGTTCTCCCATGCGTGTTGAACCATTTTTGGCGGCGAGCGAGCAAGACGGGACATACCCGCGGCCGCAGCTCGTTCGCGACCGGTGGGCTGAACTCGGAGGGGCGTGGGAGTTTGAATTCGACGACGCGGACGCGGGCCGCGAGCGCGGCTGGCATGCCGGACAATCGCTCTCGCGCAGGATCATCGTCCCCTTCCCCCCTGAGTCCGAGGCCTCGGGTATAGGGGAAACCGGGTATCACCGTGTTCTGTGGTACCGACGCACGGTCACCACGAGCGAGATCGAGGCGACCGGTCACGCTGACGGAAACACGCTGCTTCTCCATTTCGGGGCCGTCGACTACCGGGCCGACGTGTGGGTTAACGGATTACACGTTGTCCACCACGAAGGCGGGCACACCCCGTTCGCGGCGACGGTTCCGCGACCAGGGAAGGGCTTCGAGATTGTCGTTCGCGTCGAAGATGACCCGCTCGATCTCGGCCAGCCTCGCGGAAAGCAGGACTGGGCCGAGCAGCGACACGTGGTCTGGTACGACCGCACGAGCGGCATCTGGCAGCCGGTCTGGCTCGAGTCAGTTCCTGGTGTACACATCACGCACCTTGCGTGGCGACCTGACATCATCACAGCTGAGGTGCGACTGGCGATCGAACTCTCCGCCCATCCCGTCGTCGGCACCAACGCGCGTGTCACCCTGCGCCTCGGTAGCAAACTGCTGGCAGAGCAGACTCTGCTCGTGTCGGAGTCCCGCACGACCGTGGTGGTCACCGTCGACGCGTTGCGCAACGGGCAGGCGCACGAGGATGTGCTTTGGTCGCCAGAGCGGCCCACGCTCATCGATGCGACTGTTGAACTCGAAGTACCCGGGCAGGAGCGAGACACCATCGCTTCCTACTTCGGTTTCCGCCAGATCGGCGAGGGTGCGGGGCGGTTCCTGCTCAACGAGCGACCATACGACATCCGAGGCGTTCTCTCGCAAGGCTATTGGCCTCACTCACACCTCGCTGCTCCGGGTCCGGGCGCCTTGAGGGCGGAAGTCGAACTCATCCGTGAGCTCGGCTTCACCACTGTGCGCGTCCATCAGAAGATCGAGGACCCTCGGTTCCTCTACTGGACCGACCGCCTGGGCCTCTTGGTGTGGGAGGAGATGCCGAGCACGTACGAGTTCTCGGCCACCGCATCCGCTCGCCTTCTGGCGGAGTGGACTGAGGTGATCCGCCGGGATGCCTCGCATCCGAGCATCGCCGTCTGGGTGCCATTCAACGAGAGTTGGGGCGTTCATCATGTGGCGAAAGACCCCGCGCAGCAGAGCCTGGTTCGCGCGATGTACCACCTGACGAAATCACTCGATACGTCACGGCTCGTCGTCTCCAACGATGGCTGGGAACACACGTGCTCCGACCTGCTGACCATCCACGACTACGAGAACGACCCGGTCCAGCTGCTCGCCTCGTACGGCACAGGGGACGCGGTGCGTGGCTGTCTGGACGAGATCGCCCCCAATGGACGACGGATGCTGGTTGGGACCGACGAGGAACGCACGCGCACCGCGGCACGGCCCGTCGTACTCAGCGAGTTTGGCGGTGTCAGTATCGAGCCGTCAGAGGAAGGCGCGTGGGGATATCAGCTTGTCGAGTCGCACGAGCACCTCGAACAGCACCTCGTCAGCCTTTTCGCTGCGGTCCGCGGAACCGAAACCCTCGCTGGCTGGTGCTATACACAACTGACCGACACGGCGCAGGAAACCAATGGCCTCACGGACGAGCACCGCGTCCCCAAAATCCCTGTCGAACGCATCCGCGCGATCCTTCGGGGCGAGGACCATTTGCGCGTGCCTGTCGATCAGCGATAGGGTCCGGTCGAGCTGATTGGCGCACCCCTAAGGAGATTGAAAGCTCGAGTTTGGGGTTTCGGAACAGCGTATCCAACTGAGGGTCGCGCTTTGGCGATGCCGATGCGCCAGAGCTTGCGGTCGTCGGTGCGCAATCGCCCTGCCGCCGCCTCGCCGCCGGAGAGGTCACATCGTGGGTGACCCATTAGACAAGGCAATTTGCGCGACCCGGATCTGCACCCACGACAACGGATCACAGTAGGCAACGGAATCCGGGCGCGTATTGAAAGTTGGCGAACTAGCGCCGAAACTAACAATCGACCTGTCGGGACCTTCAGCCGCGCCCGCGCAGAACAATCGTGAAAAACCGTGGCCCCTCATACTTCCCGTCGCAGCTGCGGAGTCAGTATCCGTCATCCAAAAAAGCTCTCCAACCGACCGGAATCGTGCCTTAGGGTCATGCGCGAACCGCTTTGAAATCCCAAAGCGGTGAGTAGACGGCGAGTTTGGCCAAAAACCATTGACCGGGTAGTCTGGGCGACAGCCCTACTTCCCAGTGTTTTACTGGGATTCCGGGCCGCGCGAGTGTAGTTCAATGGTAGAACTTCAGCTTCCCAAGCTGATAGCGCGGGTTCGATTCCCGTCACTCGCTCCAGTTGTCACGTCTCAAGCTACTTGGGCTTTTTCTCAACCTAGTTGGGCATCTGGACGCGCCACCGCGATCATTACGCCGTGACTTCCTCGATTTCCAACGATGCGAGCAGCTTGTCGATGTGCGCTTTGATCTCGTCGCGGATGATCCGGACCTGCTCGATCGGCAAATCGGCCGGGTCGGCGAGAGCCCAGTCTTGGTAACGCTTGCCTGGGTAGACGGGGCAGGCGTCACCGCATCCCATTGTGACGACGATGTCTGCCGCTTGGACGACGTCGTCGGTCAACGGCTTGGGGAACTCCTGGCTGATGTCGAGACCGAGTTCTTCGATCGCCTGGACCACGGATGCGTTCAATTCACTGGCGGGCGCGGACCCTGCAGACCGGACGTGCACTCGCCCGCCGGCCAGATGGTTCGTGAGGACGGCGGCCATCTGCGAGCGGCCGGCGTTCTGTTCGCAGACGAACAGGATCTCCGGAAGCGGTGATTCGATCGCGCCCTTCACCTGGGCGAGCGCCGTGAGCCGGTCAGCCGCGAATCGTGCGGTCCGCGAAGCGAGGTGCGCCTTTACGGTGGCGGTACGCAGAAGGCCCGCGTACGACTCGAGCACATACCGTTCAACGGTCTCCTCGGCGAAGACTCCAGCGAAGCGTTCCGAGAGTTCGATCGAGAGTCGATGCAGCGATTGCTCTGGGAAGGCGAGCCCGGGCATTGCCCGGCGGTTGCTGAATTCGCTCATGGTGATCCGTCTCCTGCTACGCGGTGACGGGAATGATCTCGGACAGGAGAGTCTGTATGCGACCCTTGATGTCGTCGCGGACGCGGCGGACAACGGTGATGTCCTTGCCCGCGGGGTCTTCGAGTTCCCAGTCCTCGTAACGCTTGCCGGGGAAGATCGGGCAGGTGTCCCCGCATCCCATCGTGATCACGACATCCGAGTCCTGAACGGCTTCAGTCGTCAGGATCTTCGGCACATTGTTGGCGATGTCGATGCCCTCTTCGGCCATCGCCTGGATGGCCACCGGATTGATCTGGTCCTTCGGCTCCGACCCCGCCGAGAGCACCTGCACTTTCCCTTCGGAAAGCGCAGCCATGTAGCCGGCGGCCATCTGCGACCGTCCAGCGTTGTGAATACAGACGAAGAGGACGACAGGGATCTCAGACATTGCGGCGCTCTCCAAGGGCTCGGGATGGGCGGATGATTGGGATGCATTCACCGCCGTCAATGGTTCTAGTATGCGCAAACCCATAGATGTCTGTCAATGTGTATGCTGACGGAATGACGCTTGCCGAACCCGTTTCGACCGCCCGAAAACTGACCGCGGAACTCGCCGGAAGCGCCCTGCTCGCCGCACTGGTGGTGGGTTCAGGGATAGCGGCGCAACGCCTCTCGCCCGGAAACATCGGACTTCAGTTGGCCGAGAACGCCGCGGCAACCGCGGCCGGGCTCTTCGCGCTGATTCTCATCTTCGGCCCGGTGTCCGGTGCCCATTTCAACCCGGTCGTGTCGCTAGTCGACTCCGCCTTCGGACTCCGCGGCTGGCGCGAATCGGGCCTGTACATCCCGGTTCAGGTGGCGGGCTGCATCCTGGGCACCATCCTTGCGAACGTGATGTTCGCGCTGCCAGCGGTCGAGATCAGTCAGACCGCCCGGATCACGGGACCGCACTTCCTGTCCGAGGTCATCGCGACGGCAGGCCTTGTCCTCGTCATCTTCAGCCTCGCCCGGTCCGGTCGCACCAGCTGGGCGCCCGCGGCCGTCGGCACCTACATCGGCGCCGCCTACTTCTTCACCAGTTCCGCGAGCTTTGCAAATCCCGCGATAACAATCGGTCGGATGTTCACCGACACCTTCACCGGCATCGCACCAACTTCAGTCCCGGGCTACCTCACCGCCCAGCTCATTGGCGGCGCGGTCGGGTTCGTCTTCATCCGGTTCCTCTACCCGACGAAGCGCGCGGGAAGACTGGTGGCGCCGGACTTGGTAGCGACGCCGATGTCATAGCTGACGGTCGGAGGTCGCGCAGCTGTGGTTCGCCGATCAGAGCGAATCGATCAGCTCACGCACGCGCGCTTCGATGTCGTCACGAATTTCACGCACCTTCGACAACGGCTGCCCGGCCGGGTCGCCAAGCTCCCAGTCCAGGTAGCGGCGCCCCGGGTAGACGGGGCAGGCGTCGCCGCAACCCATCGTGACCACCACATCCGCAGCGCGCACAACCTCGTCGGTGAGGGGTTTCGGATACTCGCCGGCGATCGGCACCCCGATCTCATCGAGCGCCGCGACCACGGTCGGGCGAACCATATCGACCCGGTTGGAACCAGCCGTGCGCACATGGACACGGTCGCCGGCAAGGTGCTTGAGGATCGCGGCGGCCATCTGGGATCGGCCCGCGTTCTGGACGCAGACGAACAGCACCTCGGGGCGGTCGCCGACGACGTGGTCCTGGTTCGCGAGGGCGCTCAGCCGGTCAGCCGCGAACTGGGAGGTAAGCGAGGCGAGGTTTCGGGTGATGCCGGACAGCCTGACTAGCAGTTCGTGGCTCTCGTGCACGTAGCGCTCGACCGTCTCGCTGAAGCAGCCCCTCATCGAGAAGCACCTTGAGGCGATGGCTCACCGTCGGCTGGGTCAGGCCGAGGGGTTTCGGCAAGCCGCGTGACGGATGCGCTTGAGACTGCGCAGCGTCCCGGTCGCGTCAGGCACCCCACTCATAGACCGAAGCCTATGCGACGAAGCGCAACCTCGTCAGGAGCAGCAGGAGCCGGGTGCCTGATCGGTCGAGCAGACTCCGGTGGCAGGGAGCACGAGTTGCACGTTCGTGGCCGACGCGACGTCGCCGGCAAGCCACGCGGTGATCGACCGCACCTGCTCGTAGCCGGTGGCGAGCAGGAAGGTCGGTGCTCGACCGTAGGACTTCATTCCGGCCAGGAAGAAGTTCGGCTCTGGCTGCTCGAGTTCGGCGAACCCGTGTGGGGCGACGGTGCCGCAGCTGTGGATGTTCGGGTCGATGAGCGGCGCGAGTCGTTTCGGCGCTTCGACGATCTCGTCGAGCTCAAGCCGGATCTCGCGCAGCATGTCGAGGTTGGGCCGGAACCCGGTTGCGTTCACCACGATGTCGGTCTGGTGTTCGACCAGTTCGCCGTTGCGGTGCCCGATCAGGCGAACACCGGATCCGGACCGGGTCAGCCGCACGATCTCGAACCGGTCCAGCTGTTCGACAGTTCCGTCGGCGACCAACTGGTCGACTCGGGAGCCGATCGCGGCACGTGCGGCGAGCTCGTCATCTGGTGAGGACGACACGCGGACCGCACTGGCGTTACGGATCAGCCAGGTGATTCGGGTGCCGGGCTCCTCCTGCGCCAGCCTGGCGAGGTTGAGCACGGTGTTCGCAGCCGAGTGGCCAGCGCCGACGACGGTGGTGTGCCTGCCGGCGAACTGGGACCGTTCGCGGCCCAGCACATCCGGAAGGGCGTGGCTGACCCGGTCGGCTACCTCAGGTAGTCCGAGCGGTTCCAGCCCGGTCGAGGCCAGGCTGTTCGGGGTCAGGTAGGTCCCCGACGCGTCGATGACGGCGCGAGCCGACACCTCGTCGATAGCGCCGGATGCGTCTGTGATCCTCAAGAGGAACGGTGTCTGTGCGCGGTTGGCGGTCCGGGTGCGGTCCATGCCTACTCGGCTGACCGCGCTGACCGTGATACCCGAGCGAGTCCGAGAGGCGATCTCGTCGAGCTGAGCGAGCGGGCGCAGGTAACGGCTGAGGAAGTCGGCCCCGGTCGGCGCGGTCACATCACCAGGAGCACGCCATCCGTTCGCCTCGAGCAGTCGGCGGGCGGCCGGGTCGATCAAGTGCCGCCATGGCGAGAAGAACAGGATGTGACCCCACTGGTCGATGCTGCTGCCCGCACTTTCGCCCGATTCGTAGATCACGAAGTCGATGCCTCGTTCCACGAGGTTCGCAGCCGCGGCCAAGCCGATCGGGCCGGCGCCGATGATGGCGACGGGCAGGCCGTCGAGGCGGCTGCTGCGCACGGCAGGTGCGGTCAGGTCGATGAGCGTCATAGCTCCTCCGGTACATCGAAGTTTGTCGATGAAGTTACTATCATCCATTCATCGAAGAATGTCAATGAACGGGTAGAGTGTGCGTCATGACAACCGTCGAACTACTTTCGGTCACCGCCGCAGGATCGTGCTGCGCCCCGCTGACCCGCGAGACGATCTCGACCGAGGATGCCGAGTCAATGGCTGTCGCGTTCAAGGCGCTCGGCGACCCCACCCGACTGCGGCTGCTCTCCATAGTTGCCGCATCCGAAGGCGAGGAGGCGTGCGTCTGCGACCTTACCGATCCGATCGGACTGAGCCAGCCGACCGTATCCCATCACCTGAAGATCCTGATGGACGCCGGCTACCTCACCCGCTCGAAACGGGGTACCTGGGCCTACTACAAGTTGGTTCCCGGAGCGCTCGATCGGGTTTCGCAGCTGCTGAAGACGGCGTGACCACGACCGGGACTGCGACGCTCGCACCGAGCAGAACGCGTTCCGGCTGGTCACTCGCGGCGCTCTCGGTCGGCCAGATCGTCAGTTGGGGTGTCCTCTACTACGCGCCGATCGTCGCTGCACCCGCGATTGCCGCCGACACCGGCTGGACACTGACCGAAGTCACTGCGGCAATCTCAGCCGGCCTCATCGTCTCCGCCGCAGCGGGCATCGCAGTCGGTCGACTGATCGACACGTGGAGCCCCCGCGTCGTCATGTCTCTCGGCGCCATCACAGGCACTGCCGGAATGATCGCAGCGGCCCACGCATCCAGCCTTCTTTGGTTCTTCGTAGCGTGGACGGTCGTGGGTGTGGCGCAGGCCGCCGTCCTCTATCAGGCCGCGTTCGCCGTCATCACCCGCCGCTACGGGGCGCGGCGACAAGGCGCGCTCGCGGTGCTCACTCTAGCGGGCGGCTTGGCCTCGACAGTGTTCGCCCCGATCACTGCCACGCTTCTCACTGCGTGGGGGTGGCAGACCGCTCTGATCGTCCTCGCGGGCGTCCTGCTCGTCATCACGCTTCCCCTGCATTGGTTCACCGTCGAGCAAGCCTGGGCGCACCAGAGCCAGGATCACACCGCCCGTGCGCATACCGTTTCGACGGTGATTCGCACCCGTCGGTTCTGGACGCTGACGGTCGCCGTGGGGCTACTGACAGCCAGCCTCTACACCGTCACGCTGTCACTCATCCCCCTCCTCACCGAGAAGGGATTCAGCTACCGCACGGCGGCCCTCGTACTCGGACTCGTCGGCGCCGGCCAGGTTGTCGGCCGGCTGCTGTTCTTCGTCACGCCGCACGGGACACGACCATGGATGCCGCTCGCGCTCGTGTCAGCGCTATCCGTCGTCCTTCTCACCTCCCTCGCCCTCATCCCCGGACCGCTCTGGCTGCTGATCGCGACCGCCATCGCAACCGGCGCGGTACGCGGAGCACACACCCTCGTCCAGGCGTCCGCCGTCGCAGACCGGTGGGGCACCCAGAACTACGGGTCGATCAACGGTGTCTTCGCAGCTCCAATCACGATCCTGACCGCCCTCTCGCCGGCGCTCGGCCCGATCATCGCCACCGGCGTCGGCTCGTATTCAGCGATGGCCCTCGTGATGGCGGGCATTGCGCTCCTTCCTCTCGCCCTCGCACGCGCAACCTAGAACGGAGCACCATGGCGACAACGATTCGGCCCCTCGTCCCGTCGGACTGGCGGGCGGTCGAGCGGATCTATCGGGAAGGTATCGCCACCGGCGACACAACCTTCGAAGCGGAACCGCCGACCTGGGAGCAATTCGACGCCGGCAGGCTCAACGTGGCACGGCTCGTCGCCGTCGATGACGACGGGACCGTCCTCGGCTGGGCCGCGGTCTCACCCGTCTCAGGACGCGACGTCTACCACGGCGTCGTGGAGCATTCCGTATATGTCGGAAGTCAAGCGCAGGGCAGAGGGGTCGGTCGTTTGCTGCTCTCCGAACTCATTGAGGCGTGCGAGGACGCCGGCATTTGGACGATTCAGTCGAGCGTCTTCCCCGCGAACATCGCCAGCTTGGCGCTCCATGAACAGCTCGGCTTCCGCCGGGTGGGTATCCGAGAACGCATCGCCCGGATGCGCTACGGGCCACATATCGGCGAATGGCGCGACACAGTGCTGATCGAGCGACGAAGCGGACGCGTTGCTCTCTGAGTTCGACGAGCCGGCGATTCGGGCGATACGAGATTCGCGAACGAAGTCCGATTTCAGTAGCCGATCCTCCAGCGGGACGCGTCGAGGGCAGGCGTTGGGTGGGGTCGTTGTCACTTCCGCTTGAGAAGCACGTCGAGAATCTCACCAACCGCGACTTCGTCCAGCCCCTCCCGGCGGATCGGCTGGTTCGGATGCAGTTCGTAGAAGTTGCGACTGCCTACCCGACTGCGAGTCAGGTATCCGCCCTCGACCAAGTCCGCCACTATGCGGTGTGCCGCCCGTTCCTGGACGCCCACGCTTTCGGCGATCTCCCGGATCCGGATTCCGGGGTGGCGCGCGACGCAGTAGAGCGCATGTAAGTGATTGGTCAGGAAACCCCACTCAGCCATGGCAGCACGTCTCCTGTCATTTGGGACATGTTCGCTTTGCCATGTCGTCTACAACAGGATATCGTTGCCAAGACCGGTGCGGAAGTTCCCAACCGCCGGCAAACCCCGCGGCGTATTCGACCTCCTCATGGGCATGAACCGCCGGGTCTACCGGGTCAGCGCCTACTCCGCACGGATGACCGACCAATACCCATCTCTCCGCAAGGAGCACACCATGGCCGCCAACACCGACATCACCCCTCCGGTAAGAGTCCCCGTTTCGCGTGGCCGGATGCGCCCGACGAGGCGGATCTCCCTGACCGTCGGCATACTGTACGTGCTCACGTTCGTCTCCATCCCCACGCTGGCGCTGTACGCGCCCATCAAGGACAACGTCCGTACCTTCGTTCTGGGGACCGCCGGAAGCACAACGGCATTGCAGTGGGGGGTTCTGTCCGAAGTCGTCGTCGGCTTGGCCGGCATCAGCACCGCCGTAGTGCTGTACCCGCTGACCAAACGAATCAGTCAAACCGCCGCCCTGGGGTTGGTGGCCGCCCGGCTCCTGGAAACCTGCCTCATCTTCGTCAGCGTCGTCAGTCTGCTTACGATCATGACCCTGCGAAACGATGTTGCCGGCACCGCCGGCGCGAGCACAGCGGCGCTGACCACGATGGGCCACGGCCTGCTTGCGAACTACACCTGGACGTTCCTGCTCTCCCAAAGCCTGATGCCCGTCGCCTGCGACCTGCTCCTGGGCTACCTGCTGTATCGGTCCGCCATCGTTCCTCGCATCTTCCCGATCGTCGCGTTCATCGGCGCACCGCTGCTCCTCGCATCCGACATCGCGGTCTACTTTGGCGCCTACTCCCAGGTGTCCCCGATCGCCGTTTTCGCCGCACTGCCCGTCGCCTTGTTCGAACTGTCCCTGGGCATCTGGTTGATCATCAAGGGTTTCAAGCCAACGCCGCTGACCGCCGACTACGACGCAATCAGCGAGCCCACGGCAGCCTGAGCGTCGGCATCATCCCGCTCGACATGACGAAGCAGGTCACTGCGAAGAGAAGTAGGTACAGGGGTGTGAGCGGGACCGCCGGGTTGGCTTCAGCTCGCTTTCGTGCGCGACGCGAAGTCAAGGAGTCGGCGTTGTGATTCTTCGTAGGATGTCGCCGTCGCTACCTCACGCCTGTCTCGCACGGCTGCGGCGACTTCCACGGCGGCATCGATCGCGGCCCGGTATGGCAGCGACCCCGTGCTGACCCGCCGAACGCCGAGGTTCTTCAGGTCGTCCAGAGTGAGGCCCGGCACGACAAGTACATTGACGGGAAGCGCGATGCCAGTGGTCAACTGTTCCAGTGTCGCCGGGTCGGCCGCCCCGGGGATGAAGATGCCGTCAGCGCCCGCATCGGCGTAGGCCTTTGCCCGCTCAAGGACGGCAGCAACTGTGTCGTCCTCGTGGAACCAGTACGAGTCGACTCGCGCGTTGACGAATACCTCCGGTGCGGCACGCTTGATAGCAGTGATCTTCGCGGCCGGGATCGCCGGGTCTACGAGTCGCCCGTCGGCAGAGTCCTCGATGTTCACGCCGTCGACTCTGAGCTCCGCAACGAGGTCGCCCACCTCGACCGGATCATCGCTATAGCCGTCCTCGATGTCGGCGGAAACGAAAACCGGAAGCGACCTGATGTGCCCGACCAGCGCAACGGTGGCATCCCGGCTCGCTCCTGCGGCATCCGGTCGGCCGGCCGACGCATTCACCCCGAAACTGGTCGTGCCGATTGCCGGGAACCCTGCTGCGGCGAACGCGAGCGCTGAGCCGACATCCCACGCATTCGGCAGCAGCAACAACTCGTCTTCGAAGTGCAAATCGCGGAACGTCATGGTTGTCCCTCCCACCAAGGGAGGCTACCGCCGCACGCGCGGAACCTGGTACTTGAATCCGAGGTGGGTGCCGGCAAAGCCTAGACGCGAGTCTTCGTCAGTGACCTGGTCATGATTGAGTACGCTCTTGGGCTACGTGGAAGGTCACAGCCCGGTCAGCGCGTGGACATCCTCCAGGAACGCCGGCAGTTCCGTGTGTTGTGACTTCATCGCGTGCGGGCGGAACCCGAAGCGACCAAGCGGACCGGCCAGCTGACGCATCCAGTATCGGGTCGCGAACCAGAGCGGCATCCGAATGAAGATGGTCTTCAGGGAAGTCGGCGACACCTGTACTCCTCGTGCCGTCAACGCCCGCAGGCCGCGCCTCACTTCGACGACGACATCATGTACCGCGTCATAGTCGCGGGCGAGCGACGCAACGTCGCCGCCCACACGGACGATCGCCGCTTCGAAGGCCGTGATGAAAATGACGTGGGTCTGGAGCCAGGAGTCCATGTTCGGCACCGTCGCCGTTCGGAATCCCGCTTCCTCGAGAAGCCCGACCACCTCTGCGGTGGCGGGCGCATCCTCGACTGTCGTCGGCTGCTGCCGGACGTCGATGAAGTTCACCACCCCATCGTCGGAGACGGAGCCCGCGACGCCCGGGAACGCCGGTATGAAGCGCGCAGGGCCGATCAGCTTTCTGAATTCTGGAAGCCCGCGTGGAATGTCGATGAGGCTGACGACAAGCCGCGATCGGATGCGCGCGAAATCCGGCATGGCGGCGTCGAGCTGGTCACGCCGGACTGCGAGGAAGGCGATGTCGACGTCCCCCGCCTCAGACGCATCGGCCACAATCGGAACCCGGACAGTCCGCTCTCGCTCACCGATGGCGTGAATCCGGATGCCTTTCGCCTGCGTGGTCGCGGCGGATCCGCGGGCCACCAGGACGACCTGGTTGCCCGCGAGCGCGAGACGAGCCGCATAGATCCGGCCGATCACGCCCGCACCGAAGACGAGGACCCGCATCAGTGGGTTCTCTCGAGGGGAGTCTCCGAACGGGTCGAGGCTGGCTCGGGGCCGGCGGTTCCCGGCTGAACCCCCTGCTTGCTGTAGTAATCCCGCCAGATCAGGCGGTGAATCGGGATCCACTTCGGGAAGGTGCGCAACCCTGGGATGAACGGGAGCAGCGCGAGAAGCGCCGTCAGGATGCCCATGATGAGCACGATGAGCAGGTCGGCGTTGGGCGCCGACGCGAACGGTTCCACCTGGTAGAAGAAGGAGAACAGCCACAGCCACGACTGGCCGGGATAGTTGCCGGTCTCGTTCATCATCCCCCACTGGTCACCTGTCAGGTGCTGCGCGGTGGCGAGATTCTGGAAGTAGGTGCCATCTCCGAGGAAGAGGATCGCCGGGGTGAAATCGAGGTTGTAGAAGCCACCTTCACCCGCCACCGCGCCGTCGAGGGCTCCGCTCCGCGCCGACGAGGACAGCGATGCGATCATGGCCGGTACAGGACCGTAGTCGCCTCCGCTGGCCGGCGGAAGTGACGTCCCCTTGTCGGCAGCGAGCGCCTTGGCGTAATCGGTCGTCCACCGTGTCTGGTCTGCGGCGGATCCCGCCGACCACGCTGCGAGCGCATCGGGAGCTGACCGCAGCGTCTTCAGCGGCCTGACCACGAACGCGTTCGCGGTGTCGACCGGGATGCGCACCCCGGCTATGCTCTGCAGGTCGAGGGGTCCGAGAGTCTGGGTCGCATCCGGTGTCGTGTTGTACGGGGGCCCATACCCGGCGGTGTCGCTCGTTCCTCCGAGCTCGGCTGTCGCGGTCGTCGCGAAGTCGACAGGTTGGCTCGTCGCCCAGCTCTTGAGCGTGACGCTGGGTTCGTCGGGCGACCCGAGGACGGCGACGAGGCCGATCGTGATCAGCGACACGACGACGATTCCGATGGTGACTTCCTTGAAGAGGTCGTAGTCGCGGACTCGGCCGCGCCACGGTCGGCTCACCAGGTCGTTGCCCGCACGCCACGACATGCTCGGTGACGACTTCATCGCACTACCTCCGATTCGTTCCCAGCGCGCGCGACCTGGTCATCGGTCTCATCGGCGTCGATCGGTGGCACGACCCCGTGCATGCGCACAAGGAGCACGTGGAGCGCGACGACCGCGGCTACCGCGAGCGGGAGCACCGCGATGTGCCAGCCGAACATCTGCCCGACGTCGGCCACGTTGAACCAGGCACCGATGCCGGCGGCGTTCAACGCGTCCTTGCCCTCGAACGCGATCCACTGGGAGTCGAAGTTCGTCTGGAGGAGGTAGCCGGTGAAGCCGGCGACGATGGACACGGCGAACGCGATCACACCGGTGATCCAGGTGAGCACCCGTCCTCCGCGCCAGGCGGCCATCCAGTACTTGCCCCAGAGGTGCACGACCATGAACAGGAAGAAGAGCTCGACGCTCCACAAGTGCACGCCGTTCGTGAAATGCCCGAGTTGTGAGGTGTGTGACCAGGACGGCCCGTTCAAGCTCAGCACGAGGCCCGACACGATGACGACGGCGAGCGCGGCGAGGGATGCCATGCCGAAGATGTAGATCCAGGATGCGACATAGCTGGGCTGGTCCTGCGGGAGCAGCTTGTCCGGCGGGAGCTTCGTGAGGAGCCACCGGCGCGTGCGTCCCGTCCAGGTGTAGACCTCGTCCGCCGAAGTTGCGTCCTGCACCTCGGGGGTGACCTTCTCTGCAGCGCTCATTTCCGGCGCCGGGCCTTCGGGAACGGCAGCACGAGCGCGAGGACGAACAGTGCGATCATGACCGCGATGACGATCAGGTTGCCGAGCTGGACCACGAGCGGACCCCAGCCCAGATAGATTCCGGGTGACACGCTCTCGACGATCTCCACGGGAGACTCCTTTGTTCGTGGTTCCAGAGTGGATCCACGTAGGAAGCGCGAATAGGGCCGAAGGTCCTCCGTGCCGCAACCGCCTCGCGGGCTACGTCTGCGACCGCGGAGACTTCGCAGTGAACCGCGCAGCGCGCCGGCGCACACGGTGGGGGTAGCCGCGTCGGCGAACGAGCGCAACGGGCGCCTTCTGGGCTGCGCGCGAGAAGAACCACACCTTCGCCACCTCGACCAGCACCAGGTAACCGAGGATCATCCCGACCAGTGCCAGGAAGAACGGGAGCGGAAGGGGCGAGAACCCGAGCACCCCGGAGAGCGGCGAGAACGGCAGCCACGCTCCGACCGCGACGACGGCCAGCGATGCGACGGCGAGCGCGAGCGACGGACGGCTGCGGAAGAACGGTACGCGCCTGGTGCGGATGGCGAAGATGATGAGCGTCTGGGTCGCGATGGACTCGATGAACCAGCCGCTGCGGAACTCGGCGGGCGCGGCGTTGAAGACGAACAGCATCAGGGCGAAGGTCGCGAAGTCGAAGATCGAGCTGATCGGCCCGAAGGTGAGCATGAAGCGGCGGATGAATGCGATGTCCCAGTGCGACGGCGCCAGCAGCTGTTCCGGGTCGACCCGGTCGGTCGGGATGGCGAGCTGGCCGGTGTCGTAGAGCAGGTTGTTGAGCAGAATCTGTCCGGGAAGCATGGGAAGGAACGGAAGCGCGACCGACGCGACGGATGCGCTGAACATGTTGCCGAAGTTGCTCGACGTTCCCATGAGCACATATTTGATCGTGTTCGCGAAGATGCGACGACCCTCCATGACGCCGGTCGCGAGGACGCCCAGATCCTTGTCGAGCAGAAGAACGTCGGCAGCATCTTTGGCGACGTCGGCGGCCGACTCGACGGAGATTCCGATGTCGGCATGGTGGAGCGCGAGCGCGTCGTTGACGCCGTCGCCGAGGAACGCGACGGCGCGCCCGCGTTGGCGGAGCAGTTTGATGATGCGCGCCTTCTGCTCGGGCGAGACGCGGGCGAAGATCGTGGCGGTTCGGGCGGCATCACTGAGCCGTTCGTCGCCGAGGTCGTCGATCTGCTCACCGGTGAGTGTTCCGCCGGATCGCATCCCCAGTTCGGAGCAGACCTTCTCGGCGACGGTGGCGTTGTCGCCGGTGGCGATCTTGACCGTGATTCCGAGCGAAGCGAGCCGGTCGAGTGAGGCCCGGGCATCCGCCTTCGGCTTGTCGACGAACGCGAGGAGGCCGACCAGCGTGAGCTCGTTCTCGTCGTCGGGGCGGATGCGCGTGACGCCCTGAACATCGCGCACGGCCACCGCGACGACGCGCGCGCCGGCCGCGTACTGCGCATCCAGTGCGGCCATCGCGTTCGCAGGGACGTCGACACAGCGTCGCATCACGTCCTCGGGGGAGCCCTTCGTGATGAGCCGCATCGCGCCGCTCGAATCCGCGACGAGGGCGCTCGTCATCCGGCGTTCGTGATCGAACGGCAGCAGCGCGACCCGATGCTGGGCACGCGGTTCGAAGGTGGCCGCCTCCGGGCTCTGCCACAGCGCGGCATCCAGTGCGTTCAGTCCGACGATCGAGGGTGTCGGTTTCGAGTAGTCGGTCTCCGTCGCGAGGAGCCCAAGCAGGAACAGCTCGGCAGCCGGGCGCGACGTGTCCACCGGAAGTGCTTCGGTGAAACTGATGTGCCCTTCGGTGAGCGTTCCGGTCTTGTCGGTGACGAGCAGGTCGAGGTCGCCCAGGTCTTCGATGCACACCAGCCGTTTGACGAGCACCTTGCGTTTGGCGAGCGTCCGGGATCCGGCGGCGAGACTCGTGCTCACAACTGCGGGGAGCAGCTGCGGGGTGATGCCGACCGCGATGGCCAGGGAGAAGAGCAACGATTCGATAAGGGGACGGTGCAGCAGCAGGTTGGCGACGAAGATCAGCGAGGTCAGCACGACGGCCACTTCGAGCAGGAAGACGGAGAACCGGGCGAGACCGCGCTGGAAATCGGTCTGCGGCTGCTCCGTGCCGAGTCCGACAGCGATCCGTCCGAAGACGGTGTGAGGGCCGGTCGCGACGACGACGCCCGTTCCGCTTCCTGCTTGAACGACGGTTCCCATGAGTGCGCAGCTGGTCAGGTCGCCCAGGCCGGAACCCGTCGCCACGGCGGCAGTGTCCTTCGTGACGGGCATCGACTCACCTGTCACGATGCTCTCGTCGCACTGCAGGTCGTTGCAGCTGAGCAGGCGGAGATCGGCCGGAATGACGGATCCCACGCTCACGGAGACCACGTCGCCCGGCACCAGTTCGACCACGTCAACTGCCCGCAGCGATCCGTCGCGGAAGACGAAGGCTCTGTACCGGATCTGGTCGTGGAGGGCATCAGCGGCCCGCTCGGCACGGAACTCATTGACGAAGCCCAGTCCGACGCTGAGCACCAGAATCACCGTGATGATCACGGAATCCGCTGCGTCGCCCAGGAACGCGGAGACGATCGCGGTGACGAAGAGCAGGATCAGGATGGGGCTCTTCAGCTGTCGACCCAGCACGAGCCACGGTCGCGCCCGATGACCGCGAACGGCATTCGGCCCGACGACAGCGAGTCGGTGCGCAGCCTCATCAGAGGACAGGCCCTCCGCCCGCGAGTCGGCGTTGCTCAGAGCCTGGTCGACCGGCCGGCAGGCCGCCGCGCGAAGGTCTTCGGCCTGGCCCGGTTCGACGGCGCGAGTGTCTTCGGCGGTCACGTCTCAGTCTCGCACCGCGGTCAGGTCTCTTCGGTGTGAGTCTGCTGCACGTACTCCCGGCCATCGATGATCTCGGGCTTCGCGCGATTCCTCCGACCGGGGCTGATCTTGAACAGATAGAGGGCGTCGAGGATGCCGGCCGAGTTGACGACGAACAGCGTCGCGAACCACGGCTTGCTGTCATCCTTTGCTGCACGCCAGAGCGATGCGGCCTTCCAGGCGAGCGACATCGCCACCAATGCACCGAAAGCCGCTGATTTTCCGCGACTGACTTCTTTCCCGCGGCCGTGTGTGTCATGCATGAGAGGGCCCTTCCCTGTCCACTGGGTCAAGTCTGCTGCGCGTTGGGGCGCGACCCTAGGGCCGAACGTCCCGTCGTGGTGGTACCGCTGCGCGTCGCCCGCAGGCTGTTGAGAATCGACGCGAGGTCCACAGCCTCCTGGAGCAGTGCGCCGATGATCGCGGGGATCAGCCCGAACGCGGCGATCCCCATCAGAATGAGGCTGAGCGAGATACCCAGAACGATGCTCTGCGTTGCGATGCGCACGCTGCGTTTGGCCGTGGCGACCGCGTACACGACGCGATCCAGGGAATCGAGCAGGATCACCACATCCGCCGACTCTGCTGCGGCCGTGGCGCCGCGCGCCCCCATCGCCACCCCGACATCGGCAGCCGCGAGTACCGGCGCATCGTTCACGCCGTCGCCCACCATCATCACCGGCCGCGGAGACATCCGGGCCACGGCGCCGACCTTGTCGGCTGGAAGAAGCGCTGCCTGGACGTCGTCGATGCCGACCCGTGCCGCGACCTGCTCAGAGGTGGCAGCTGAGTCGCCCGACAGAATCGCGCAGTGGCGCACCCCGAGGCTGCGAAGCGCCTCGATCGTCGAGGGCGCGTCGGGCCGCACCTCGTCGCGCAGAATGATCCGGCCCGCTGGTCGACCGTCGATCGCAACCCAGACCATCATCGCGCCGGCCGCTGCCGCCACCTCGTCGAAAGCTGCCGATTCCGACGCGACGAAGGCGGCCTTGCCCACGACCACACGTCGTCCGTCGACGGTTGCGCTGAGCCCTTGCGCGATGGTCTCCTCGACGTCCGTCACCTCGTGTGATCCCGAGCCGGCAGCGGCGATCGCCTGGGCGATCGTGTGTCCCGAGTACGCCTCTGCAGCTGCGGCGGCGGAGAGGACATCGTCCGGAGAGCTATACCCGATCGGCTCCACTCGCACGACGGCGGGTGCACCGAACGTGAGCGTTCCGGTCTTGTCGAACGCGGCCGACCTGACGCGCGACAGCATCTCCAGCACGCCGCCGGATTTGACGATGACCCCGCCTTTCGCCCCCCTGCTCATCCCGGCCAGGAAGGCGACGGGCGCCGCGATCAGGAGAGGACAGGGCGTCGCGACGACGAGGACTTCGGCGAAACGTCGCGGATCGCCGCTGATCGCCCACGCGGCCCCCGCGATCACGAAGGCGATGATCGTGAACGGCACTGCGAACCGGTCGGCAAGCCGGATGAACGGGGCCTTCTGGTCCGCAGCGGCGGCGACGAGATCGACGATCGTCTGGAACTGGCTGCCCGCAGCATCCGCCACGGCGACTGCCTCGATCGCGCTGTCGCCGTTCACCGACCCGCTCAGCAGCCGGTCGCCGGTCAGATGCGAGACGATCACACTTTCGCCGGTGAGCGACGACTCGTCCAGGTCGGCTTCGTCCGACCGGAGGTCCGCATCCACCGGGACCAGCTCCCCCGGACGCACCATGATGATGTCGCCCACCTCGACTTCGGTCGCCGCCACATCACTCAGCGTTCCGTCGATCGGGTCGACGACGTGGGCGAATTGGGGAGCCCGCTCGAGGAGAGCGGTGAGCTCGCTGGTCGCGCGCGTCGAGGCGTACTTCTCCAGCGCCTGACCGCCGCTGATCATCAGCATCACAACGACGGCCGCCCACACATCGCCGACCGCGATCGTGCTGAGGATTGCCGCCACCGCCAGCACATCGAGACCCCAGCTGCCGGACCGCAGAGTGGTGAGCATGCCGGCCGACTCGATCGCGACGACGATCAGAGCGAACGCTGTGATCAGGTCGGATGCCGCGCCGGGGAGGCCCGCGACGGTCAGCAGCAGAGCGATGACCGCGCATCCGATCGTCGCGGCGACCAGCGGGTATCGGCGGACGAGCCCCGTCGCGCGGCTCACGGATGGTGCGGTCACGGAGGCTAGACGACGTGGGCGCCGGCCGCGCGTTTCTGCGCCTCGGTCACCAAGTGGAACCCCCAGAGCCCGGCGCGATCACGCTCGCCCTCGTCAAGCCGGTTGTCCTTCACCAGGAAGCTCTCCGCGTCCGTCAGCCGTTTCGAGCCCAGCCCGTGCAGCCTCCGGTCGATCTTCGTCGATGCCGCTCCGCTGAGGATACGCGCGATGTCCGCGCGGGTATCGAACGCGGCGAAGAACGCGGGGACCGGTGGCTTGCTTTCGAGCCACTCACGCACACCCGTGCCTTCCGCTTTCGGCTCCAGAGCGAGCTCATGAGCTGGATCTGCGGCTTCCTTCACGGCTTCCGCTCGTGTCGAGGGCCGGCTCAGGCTATGCGCGTGCGTCGGAGCACCGACGACGACGACATCGGCGTTCTCGAGCACGGGCGACGTGATGTCGTTGACGTTGACCACGGACACGAGCGCCGCATCCTTGGCGCCATCGGCGATCGCCTCGGCGATCTGCCGGGTGTTTCCGAACATCGATTCATACACGATCACGATCTTCATGATTTCCTCCTATTGATCACTCGTCGCGCACGGCCCGGAGGTTCCAGCGCGCGCTGTCGCGGGCGACCACCTCGAACAGGTGTGATTCTCCGGCGACCGAGGTTCCGCGAAAGCGCCACCCGGTCACCACCGCCGGCAGTGGAGCCCTGTCCTTCTTCGTCGCCACCGTGCGGCCGAGCGGTTCCGGCGCACCGTCGACGTAATAGCGAACTCCGTTCCGGGTCATGCGAACGGGAACGTCTCGCTCGAGGACGAGCGTGACGGGTTCTTTGAACTGGGTGTCAGTCATTGGTGTTCCTCCGGTGCGATGACGGCAGTGGGGCAGACGATGTCGAGGATGACGGCGTGGCTCACCGAGCCCATCCATGCCCTCGTCAGTCCGTGTCGCTGGCGCGTTCCCACGACGAGCAGCGCGGCCGATCCGGCGAGCTGGAGGAGCGCGAGGGCGGGGTCCTGCCGCAGGAGATGCGGGGTGAAATCCAACGACGGGTGCGAGGCGCGGAGGAGCGTGACCGTCTCGTCGAGCACGCTCTGATGAGCGATCTCGAGCGACTCCACGAGGTCGTCGTCGGGTACGGCGCCTTCGTGCCAGGCAAGAGGTTCGGTCCAGGCGTGCACGATGTGCAATGTCTCCCTTTGGCGCGATGCTTCCCGTGCGGCGAAGTCGAGCGCGAGGTTTCCGGTGTGCGTGCCGTCGACACCGACGAAGACACCGGACCGCTCTCGGGCGGCAGTGCCGTCAGGAACGATGACCACGGGCCCGTGTGCGCCGGCGGCCAGACGCGCCCCGAGCGACCACCCGTAGCGCAGGTGAACGCCGTGTCGTTGCGAAGTTCCCACGATCAGCAGAGTGTCGTGGCGCGTCAATTCGACCAGCTCATCATAGGGATCACCGCGGCGGATGTGCGTGTTCAGCCTCACGTTCGGCTCTTCGCGGAGAACGAGCAAGGCCTGTGTGTCGACACGATTGTGCGCCTGAGCGAGGATGGCTTCGGTCGCCAGGTAGTCCGATGACACTTTCGAATCGTCCACGATATGCACCAGGTCGACGGTGCCGTGTCGGCCCCGTTCGTGCGTGATCGCCCATTCGAGCGCTGCAGCCGACGGTTTGGAGCCGTCCCACGCAACGACGATGCGTTCATTCATGGCCGATCATCTCCTTGTCGTGGCGGCGCGCTATGGCGACGGGTGTCTCAAGGTTCAGGAGCACGTTATGCGCGACGGAACCCATGAGAGTTCGCTCGGCTGTTCCACGTGGACGACTGCCGACCACCAGGAGCCGGCTGCCACGTGCGGCTCGGATGAGCGCGGCTGCCGGCGCGGCTTCGATCTCGCGCGTGGATACCGTCGGCGCGGGTTGCATCGAGCGGACCGTGGCGTTCGCCGTTTCGAGTGCCCGCTCGCGTCGATGGTCGACGGTCCGTTCGGGGACGAGGCCGGTGAGGAGGGGGTTCGCGGTGTAGCCGCCGGCCACGAGCGTCAATGCATCGTGGTGCAGCAGTGCTTCGTGCGCGCCGAAGTCGAGGGCGATCTCCGCCGAGGGGGTTCCGTCGATTCCGACGACCACGCCGCTGCCGTTGTCCGCCCATTCGTAGGGCACTGCGACGACGGTGCTGGGTGAACTGCCGGCGATGCGCACGGCGAGGGACCCGACGAAGGTCGCCTCGATACCGTGCCGTCGCTCGATGCCGAGGACGACGATATCGCTTCGGCCGGCGGCTTCCACCACGCTGGCCGCTATCCTTCCGTAAGCCCAGCCGGCTCTGATGCGGATTCCCGGCGCCTGGCGCTGCGCGAATTCGCGGCCGGCGGTGAGGATGCGGTCTGCCGCCTCGATCAGTTTCGGCTGGGGCGCCGCCTCCGAGTCGCCCCAGGTGCGTCCGATGACGAACAGCAGTTCAACCGATGCGCCCGTTCGCGTCGCCCGATCCAGCGCCCACCGAATGGGTGCCCGATGGGAGGTGTCGCCGTCGACAGCGACGATGATGTGCTCGGTCACTTCGGCCTCCAGAAGTCGGAACGAAGGGGATGTGCTTCGCTCGCTTCCAGCGTGTCGGCCTGCTCGACCGGGCTACAGTGCCGAAAGTCCTACGGGCTCGGAGCCGCGTTCCTGTGTTCGAGGTGCAGGATCGCCGCCTGGGTTCTGTGTTCGAGCCCGAGTTTGCTGAGCAGGGACGACACGTAGTTCTTCACGGTCTTCTCCGCGAGTTTCAACCGCTCCCCGATCTGCCGGTTCGTCAGGCCGTCAGCGATCAACGCGAGTACCTGCCGTTCACGCAGGCTCAGGCCATCGAGCAACGGGTCTGTCGCAGTCGCGCCCTTCAACTGGCTGACGACGCGCCTGGCGATGGCCGGATCGATCAGATTCTTCCCGGCAGCCGCGAGCCGGACGGACTCGATGAGCCTGCCGCCCCTGATGTCTTTCAGCACGTATCCGGATGCACCCGCGATGACAGCGGCTCGCAGAGCGTCATCGTCGTCATAGGCCGTCAGGATCAAGCAGCGGACGCCCGGCATCGTGCTCCGGATCTCACGGCAGACATCGATCCCGCTGCCGTCTGGCAGACGCACATCCAGTACGGCCACATCCGGTTTCGTCGCCGCGATTCGAGCACGCGCCTGGGCGACCGTAGCTGCCTCTCCGACCACCTCGAGGTCGGCTTCTGCATCCAGCAGGTCGGCGATTCCGCGTCGGACGATCTCGTGATCGTCGACCAGGAAGACGCGGATGGATCCCGTGTTCACGGCGTTCTCGCCCACTCCGCTATCGGCACGCACCAGATCAGCCGCGTCCCCGGGTCTGCCGGCTCGACGGTCATCGTGCCGCCCCTCCGCGCGGCCCGCTCAAGCCCGTTCCTGAGGCCGCTTCGGCGCGCATTCCCGCCCATCCCGACCCCGTCATCCTCCACGGTCACGGTGACCGTCGCATCAGCGACTGTGAGCTTGATGGAGACACGGTCGGCACTCGCATGCCTGGCGGCATTGGTCAACGCTTCCCGGACGACCGCACTGACGTCGTCGGCGAGGTCCTCAGTCACCAGCAGATCCACCGGCCCGGAGAACTCCACGGTCGCGGGGCGTACAAGTGCCGGTGCGAGCTCGTCTGCTACGTCGAGGATCCGGTTCCTCACTCCGGTGCCTCCTTTGCTCTGACGCGAGAGCGCAAAGATGATGGATCGGATCTGGGCGATCGCAGCGTCGATCGAATTGACGCTGCGATCGATCCGGTCGGCGACGGCCTCCGAGGAGACGAGGGACTCGATGCTCTGAAGTTCCAGACCCGTTGCGAACAACTGCTGGATCACGTGGTCGTGAAGGTCGCGGGCTATCCGGTTGCGATCCTCCAGCAGGAGCATCCGTTGCCTGTCGGCTCGGGCGGCTGCGAGCTCCATCGCGATGCTCGCCTGACCCGCGAGATCGACGACCCGCTCGAGGTCGAACGGGGAGAATGCAGGGTCGCCCTGAGCCCGCAGGACAACGAGAAGGGATGCGGCACCCTCATCGATCGTGAACGGTGCGATGAGAGACGGTCCCCATGTCGCGCCGGGGAGCGCGAGGCTCTCATCGTCGAAGCTGTCCGTCAGCCGGGGCCCCCCGCCTTCGAACGCGACGGACAAAGTCTCGCCGGAGAGCGGCCGGACACGTCCGACGAGTTCTTCCGCGCCATCGCCATGCGCCGCGCGGACGATTGCAGCATCCGTGTGCTCGTCTTTGGTGAGCACACAGACCAGTGTCGCGCGGGACAGCCGGGCCACGCCGGCCACGAGCTCTTCGAGCGCATCGTCGGGTTCACCACCGAGGAGGGAGGAGCTGATCTCCGACCCGGCTGCGCTCCACGCGCGACGCGCCTCGGTTTCGGCGAAGAGGCGTGCGTTGTCGATCGCGAAGCCGGCCGTCGCCGCCAGCGCACCGACGAGCTGCTCGTCGTCAGAGCTGAAACCGCCTTCCGCGTGATTGGTCAGGTAGAGGTTGCCGTAGACGGAATCCCTGACGCGGATCGGTACCCCGAGGAAGCTGCCCATCGCGGGGTGGTGGGCTGGAAACCCGGCAGATCGTGCGTCGTCTGCGATTCGTTCGATCCGGATGGGATGGGGGTCGTCGATGAGCGCCCCGAGCAGTCCATGGCCTTCCGGCAGATGCCCGATCTTCTCGACCAGGTCGGGCGCCATTCCGACGTGGATGAACTGCTCCAGGCCGCCGCCCGGTGACAGGACGCCCAGCGCTCCATATTCAGCGCCGACCAGTTCGACGGCGGCTTCGATGATGCTCCGAAGCACGACCGGAAGCTCGAGATGCGAGACCACCGAACGATTTGCTCGCACCAGAGCTCGCAGCCGTCCCTGGGTCTGCATGACGTCACGGGCACGCTCCACGAGTTCTGTGAGCGCGCGATCCAGTTCTGCACGAGGAGCATCGGGGAACGTGATGGCATCGTCGTCAACCACGTCGGCTCACCTCGACCGCTCGCACATCCAGGCACGGTGCCTGAGCGTGAGTGTACTTCGCTGGCAGTCGACGGTAAAGCACCATCGAGACGGTGCGCCGGCCGGTACCGAATGGCCGACCGACCCATAGGACCTTCGGCTCTATGGCCCGGTGGAACGGGTGACCATGCTCAGGACAACGGATCTTTCGGGAGGCGAACATGAGCAACGGCACGACTCTGGTCGGGATGGACGGATCAGCGTCTTCGAAACGTGCCCTTGACTGGGCCGCCCGGCGTGTCGCCCAACGGGGCGGGCACCTTCGGCTGCTCTGCGTCGTCGACTTCGCATTCGGCACGGACGTGTACGGATCTCAATTCGATCCGCTCGAGAACGCCAGCTGGGCCCTCGACGAAGCGTCGAAGTACGTCGCTCAGAACTACCCTGCCGTTGATGTGTCGACCGACTGGGTGGACGGAAGGCCGGCCCTCGAGCTCGTGAAGGCGTCCTCCGAAGCAGAGCTCGTCGTCATCGGCACCGATAAGTCCCCCGAGATCGGCGGACCGCGGGTCGGAACGATTCCCTTGAAAGTTGCGGCACGGGCGCGTTGCCCGGTCGCCGTCATCCCCGACCTGGGAAACGCACGCCGCCGGGGCGTCACAGTCGGAGTCGACCGGTCGCCTCGATCCCACGAGGCGCTCGCGGTCGCCGTTCACGAAGCCTGCTGGCTGGGAACGACTCTTCGCGTCGTCCACGCGTGGCATGTTCCGCCGCCCTTCGCGTCCGACGTAACGCCCGATCTGCAGCCCGACCCCAGGTACCAGGACTCGCTCGAATCGGTCCTGGACGATGCGCTGGCCGAATTGAACACGCCCATTCCAGATCGCGTCACGGTCGTCACTGAACTGGCCCGGGAGAATGCTGCCCTCGCCCTTGTCGACCGCTCGCTCCGTGCAGAACTTCTGGTCGTCGGATGCCGTGGGCGTGGACGCGTCGCGTCCTACGTGCTCGGGTCGGTCAGTCACGACGTCTTACTCAACATCACCAGTCCCGTCCTGGTCGTCCCTGGCGCGAAGGCAGCCGTGACGACCTCGAAGGACTTCGAAGGGGAGGAATGGTAGCCGTGGAACGAATCATCGTCGGAATAGACGGCTCCGTACCCAGCCGAGCTGCGATCCGGTGGAGCGTCGAACGCGCACGCAAACACACCACGGGGGTGACACTCGTGCACGTCATGGACGACGAATGGGGTGCCATTGGATCGCAGCTCATCGCGGAAGCGAAGCAGGGGTCCGTCGACCGTCTGGAGTCAGCAGTGCGGTTCGCTCGTGATCTCGACCCGAAAATCGAGATCACCGCTGAATTGCTTTACGGCAGTCCGATGTGGCTGCTGGCCCAACTCTCCGACGAGACGTCACTCGTCGTGGTCGGGACGCACAAGACCGGTTTCCACTACGGCCGCGCGTTCGGCTCCCGCAGCCTTCAACTCGCATCCATGGCAAAAGGTTCCGTCGCAGTCATCCCGGAGTCAGCGGTGCGACTGCGTCGCGGCGTCGTCGTGGGCGTCGACGAAACCACGGCGGGCCGTCACGCGGTCCTGGTCGCCGCACAGGAAGCCGAGCGAAACGGATCCGAGTTGACGCTCGTGCGCGCACTCGACATCTCAGCACCGGACCATCTCGACGATGAGCACAGGCGCGAATGGCAGGAACATCACGATGCGATGGCACATCGGGCGGTGGCCGACGCCCTGAGTCGCGTTCAGGACCTTCACCCACGGCTGAGCACGCGCAGCCGGATCGTCCGTCGACCGGCGGGTATCGCACTCAACGAGATTTCGCGCGCCGCAGAGTTGCTGGTCGTCGGCAGTTCGCGTCGTTCCGGTTTTGACGAAACGAACGGACTCGGGTCGGTGGCATACGACGTGCTCTTGAACCTGGCCGCCCCGACGATGATCGTCCACACCTACGTCGGCGAATCAACACGATCCGAATCACCAGCACCACAGGAGGAACATCATGAACACGTCAGCTAGCGTCACCGAGCTTTCGGAGGATGAATGCTGGACGAAACTCTCGGGCAACTCCCTCGGGCGGCTGGCGACCAGTGTCGGCTCTGAGGTCGACATCTTTCCTGTCAACTACCTCGCCGACGGGAAGACCCTCCTGATCCGAACCGCGCCGGGAACGAAATTGCTGGAGCTGACGATCCATCACGACATCGCCTTCGAGGTCGACGGCTATACGGACACCGAAGCGTGGAGCGTGATCGTCAAAGGCGTGGCAACGGAACTGGAAAGCCAGACGGAGATCGACGAAGCCAACCGCCAGCCACTCGCCCCGTGGATCCCGACGCTCAAATACCGGTACGTCAGAATCACCCCGCTCTCCATCACAGGACGCCATTTCCGGCGCGAACCGGAACCGGAGAGGTATTGAGACGATGCCTGGGTGGGTCCGCAAAGTTCTCGCGATTCTGTCGGGAGTGATAGCGGTGACAGCAGTCGCCGGTGGCATTGCGCTCATCGTCGGGTCGATCACGCCCGGATCCTCGGGAACGATCGTTCCCGATCAAGCCTTCCTCGACACCAGCCCATTCACCTCATACACGATCCCCGGACTCGTACTTGCCGGCGTCGTCGGCGGATCGCAGGCAGTCGCCTCGATCGCGCTGCTCCGACGCAGCCGAATCGCCGGCGCCGCGACGGCAGTCGCGGCATTCGCACTGCTCGTCTGGATCTTCGTCCAGATGATGTTCATTCCGTTCAGCGTGCTTCAAGCCATCTACTTCGGTGCGGCCGCCGCAGAACTCGGATTCCTTTTGCTCGCTCTAGGGCTACTTGAACCTGAGCGCGCGGGCGTGGCGCGGAACTAGCTTCGGAGAAGGGATCGCCATGAACCACGTCGCCGATCTTCCAGAATGGTCCGCTCAGGGACCTGTGATCGAGTTGTCAGAGCAGCGATGCTGGAGCCTTATTTCCGGTGCCGGAGTCGGAAGGCTCGGGGTGAGCATCGACGAGCAGCCGGAGATCTTCCCCGTCAACTATTTCGCTGACGGTCAGACCCTCGTCTTCCGTTCCGCCGACGGAACCAAACTTCGAAGCCTGTTCTCCAATCGCCGCGTGGTCTTCGAGGTCGACTCCCTCGGCACCCTCCACAACTGGAGCGTCACCATCAAAGGCCACGCCCAGGTCAAAGAATCCACCTACGTGAACCGCGCCGCCGAAGACGCCCTGCCGCCGTGGAACCCCGTCACCGAGTTCTACTTCGTCGAGATCGTGCCGTCCTCGATCACCGGTCGTCAGTTCGAACACCATCTCGCTGCGGTCCGACGATCTGACGACGGCACCCTGACACCCGAACTCTGACATTGCCGTTGCACTTCCGGCCGGTTAGCCGTGCCTCCCACGGGGGATAGTCGCGGATGTCCACCTCGCGTACCTTCGAGCCAACAGGACTGCCAGTGAGGGGGTAGCAATGCGGGCTCGATTCATCGCTGTCGTCATCGCCGCAGCAGCCCTCACCGCTGGCGGAATCGTCGCGGGTGCCGCGTCAGCCTCACAGCCTTCGGTAGTGCCGACAGCGGTGCCACCCCAGACAACGTCAAGCCCACCTGCGAATGCAACGTGCCCGTCAGACCCGTCCATCCCGTACTACGACGACGGCTGCCTCGACTGGGACGAACTCCGCGGCGGTCCCGCTGACGATCTGCAAGAGGCGGACACTCCGTCGGCCGAGCAAGCTCAAGCAGACGATGCCGGCCAACCAGTCACCGTCACGCATGCACCGCTGCGGTACCCGGCATGCGGGCCGAAACCGACGCCTGGGATCTGCATCATCACCGATCCGGCCCGCCTCAAAGCGGACCGGCAAGGCTTCAGCGGTTGGCCATCGAACATCAATCCTGACGGCACAAGCCGTTGACGACTGAGACCGGCAGACGAGGAACAGTCTTGCAAGTGCGGCTACGGTCCGCCGGAGACTGAGCAGTCAACCATATGGTTCTGGAACTTGACGAAGATGTCGCCGTTGAACCCATGGTGCGGCGCCCAGATCTCGCCACCGAAAAGCGATGTCCCTAGGTGTCTATATCCGGGGGTGGATCTGGCCGGTTTGGTGAGCTCGCGGTGGCAGTTGTAGTCGTGGCCGTCGAATGCAGTCAGGGAGCTGACTGGGTTGGGCCACCAGTCCCACGTGCGATCGTGAACGATAAAGGAGAAGATACCGAGCCCGACAACGGTGGCGGCGATCGTCAATGTCGCGATCAGACCGGTGCGGCTCTTCCGTGTTGTGGTGGTCATGGCTCTCCTCCGGCACGACCCTATCGGGCGGGCATCGAGGAACGACCCTCAGCCGTTCCATCTGGACGCCGACGCGGCCAAGAACACCTTCTTCGGCGGTCTGGCCGCGAGCGGCTGGCACACGGCTACGATCACCATGCGTCTTCTGGTTACGAGCGGCCCCAATATCGCCGGCGGGCTGATCGGCGCCGGCGGTGAACTGGCCTGGCCAACGCCGACCAGACCGGGCGATCGGCTTCACTTGCGGGTGACCGTCGAGTCCGTCAGGGCGTCGCGATCGGATCCGAGTCGCGGCAGCGCCACCCTCAAAGTCGAGACGCTCACTCACGAAGAGGATCTTCGGCAACTCTTCACCGTGCGCACACTCCTCTTCGCACGTCCACAATCGGCCTGAGGCGTTGAACCATGTCCAAAGAATTGCGGTCCGAGCTGGCGACCGAACGCCGACACTGCTTGAGCCGTACCTGCCCGACGGGCTGCCGACATGGACATCGTCAGGATGCTGTGAGCTGCGCTGCCCGAGCGAGCACGCGTCGGCCCACCCGCGCGACGTTGTCGGCGGTCCAGGCGAGGGCTTCATCGCGTACGGTGATCTCCGCGACGGCCCGTCCGTCGCTGCCTGTCCACCAGTCGTGCACCCATCGCTCGCCGCTCGCCTCGAGGTGTTCGAGCACGGCATCGTTCAGCGCGTCCGCCGGGAGGTCGGCGTACACCCAGAACTCGCAGATGTGCGGCGGGTCCGGCGTCACGGCTAACCCGGGCAGTGCGGAGAGGCCTTGGGCGATCGCCCCGGCATGCCGTGCCCAGTCACTCATCCGCTCCAGCCTCGTGTCCAGGCCGTCGAGCGCTGCAACGACCGCGGGAAACTGGCGGAAGACGTCGCCGCCGTAGCGTGTCCGCCAGACACGTGCCTCGGCGATGACCTCAGCGTCGCCCGCCACCAAAGCACCCGACAGTCCGCCGATCCCCTTGTACATCGACACGTAGACCGATGACGCGAGCGCAGCGATCTGGGCGGCCGATCGGCCGAGCTGATGCTGTGACTCCCAGATCCTGGCCCCGTCGACGTGCAGCGGGATGCCGCGTTCGCGCGCAGTCTGAGCGAACCGGCCGTACCCTTCCCAGGTGGGCAGGACGTAGCCCAGTTCCTGCATCGGAAGCTCGACTACCGCCGCAGCGAGAGGTCCGGACAGCGCGGCGAGATCCGCGGCCGTGGGCTGGCGCGGCTCCCTCGTGAGCTGCACCGGTTCAAGACCGCTCAGAGTGGCGAAGGCGTCCTCTTCGTTTACCTGGGTGTGATGCAGCGGATGCACAGCGATCCGCGCCGTGCCAGCGCGCGATGCCCACACCCGCAGCACTGCCTGCTGCGCCATGGTGCCGGTGGGGAGCCAGAGTGCGGCGGGCTTGCCGAGCAACGCTGCTACGCGGCGCTCCAGTCGTTCGACGATGCCACCGCCGTAGGTGTCCACTGCTTCGATGGCAGCCGCGTTCGGCGAGGAGGCCAAGGCGGCCAGACGTTCGGCGTACGTGAAGGGGCGCTCGTTGGAGAGCAGCTTCGTCGCCGAGCGCGAGGCGACCCAGAGGCGTTGCCGCGGTGACTGGACGGTGGCGGGATCCCTGTCGGCGTCGGTCACAACCTTCACGATACGCCCGAAGCTCCGCCGCCCATGGCGCGGATGCACCGGCGACTCGCCTGGCGGTTCCGCGCGGGCGTTGATGAACGCGCATCCGCGAAAGTCTGGCCGAAGGAATACGGAACACCGACACCCTCCCACCGCACCCTCGACCTGTACTTCGACAGCTACGAGGATGCGGCCGCGGCCGTCGCGACCCCGGCCGGAAGCGAGTTCTTCCAGAGCCTGATCGGACCTGGCACTCCGTTCACCGGCCTGTTCTCCGACATCGAACAGGGCACCTCGACGATGATGCCGTCCCGATCGCCGAACCGGGCGATGCCCTGCGTGACGTGAAGGTACTGACCGCGGGCGTGCGAGTGCCAGGCGGTGCGCGCCCCGGGAGCGAATCGGACCAGCGCGACGGTCATCCGCTGGTCCCCCTCGTGAGGTGCGGCGATCGGGTCGACCCAGACGTCTCCGATGAACTGCTCGGGCGAGTTCTTGACGGTGGGCGCGGTCGGTTCGATGTTCATGATGCTCCTCTATTCCTGATGGGTCAGCGGCGTCGCGCAGCGGGAGTCAGCTCCGCAACGCCGTAGCTGTTGTCGTCCGGATTCACGGTGACGCCTGGTGGCACGAGCTCGTCGATCCTGTCGAGCACGTCGGCGGTCAGCGCGACCTCCGCCGCCGGGACATACGACTCCAGCTGCTCCATCGTGCGCGGGCCGACGATCGCTGCGGTTACCGCAGGGTGGTTGATGACGAAGGCGATCGCGAGCTCGATGAGGCTGATGCCGGTCTGTTCGGCGAGCAGGGCGAGCTCCTCGACGATGTCGAGTTTGCGCTGGTTGGCAGGGCTGCTCATGTCGAACCGGGCGCCTGGCCGGGCGGATGAGGTGGGCGCGGATGCAGCATCCTTGCGCCACCGGCCGGACAGCCATCCGCCACCCAACGGGCTGTATGTGAGCGAGCCCATCCCGTGCCGCTGAATCGTGGGAAGCACATCCTCCTCGATGCCGCGGGTCAGGATGGAGTACGGCGGCTGCTCGGTGACGAACCTTTCCAGGTTGCGCTCTCGAGACGCCCACTGCGCCTCGACGATCTGCGAACCCGAGTACGACGACGAGCCGAGGTAGCGCACCTTGCCCTGCCCGACGAGGTCGGTGAGAGCGCCGAGCGTCTCCTCCACATCCGCGTCGGGGCTCGGCCGGTGGACCTGGTAGAGGTCGATGTAGTCGGTCTTCAGGCGACGCAGCGAGTTCTCGACTTCACGCATGATCCAGCGACGGGAACCGCCGCGCTGGTTCGGGTCGTCGCTCATCGGCATGAAGAACTTGGTGGCCAGGATGACGTCGTCGCGACGGCCTTGCAGCGCCTCCCCCACGATCTCTTCGGAGATGCCCCCGGAGTAGACATCGGCGGTGTCGACGAAGTTGATGCCGGCGTCGAGGGCGCGGTGGATGATGCGGATGCTGTCAGTGCGGTCATCATTGCCCCACGGGCCGAACATCATCGCGCCTAGGCAGAGGGGGCTGACCTGCACGCCGGTGCGGCCGAGTGGGCGGTAGTCCATGATTCTTCTTCCTTCGGATCGGGCTTCGGGTCAGGCTTCGGGGATGACCATCGCGAACCGCTCGATCCGCGCCTCGTCCGGATCGGGTCCACTGCGTACGCCCGTGTCGAGGGCGTCGATGCGACCGAGCTCATCGGCGGTCAGCTCGAAGTCGAACACGTCGAAGTTCTCGGCGATGCGCGACGGATTGACCGACTTCGGGATGGCTGACCGGCCCTCCTGCAGGTGCCAGCGCAGCATCACCTGAGCTGGGGTCTTGCCATGGACGTCGGCGATCGAGGCGATCGTCGCATCCTGCATCACGCTCTTCCGGTTCTCGCCCCAGCCGGGGTAGAAGGTGATGCCGCCGATCGGCGACCAGGCCTGGGTGAGGATCCCGTTCGCGGCGTCGGCGGCCCGCACCTCGGGCTGGGTGAAATAGGGGTGAAGCTCGACCTGATTCACCGCGGGCACGACACCGGTCTCGGCGAGCAGCCGGTCGAGGTGATGGGGCATGAAGTTGCTGACGCCGATCGACCGGACCCGGCCATCGGCGAGGAGGGTTTCGAGCGCTGTGTAGGCGGCGATCGTCTTCTCGAACCGGTCGGGGGCCGGCTGGTGCAGGATGAGCAGGTCGAGGTGGCCGACGCCGAGCTTTCCCGTCGCCTTCTCCCAGGCGTGCAGGGTCTCGTCGTAGCCGTAGTCGGACACCCAGACCTTGGTCTCGATGAACACGTCGCCGCGGTCGAGGCCGGAGCGACGGATGCCTTCGCCGACCTCGCGTTCGTTGCCATAGGCCGCGGCGGTGTCGATGTGGCGGTAGCCGGTGTCAAGTGCCGCCTGGACAGCAGCAGTGGTTTCTTCGGGCGGCGACTGGAAGACGCCGAGCCCGAGAGCGGGCATCGTGATGCCGTTGTTGAGTGTGAGTTCCGTGACCATGCCATCCACGGTACGGGCGGAGCCGAGCAGAAGGGAGGGCACGTCAGTGCCTCCCTCGACGTCATCCCGCGGCGTAGGGTCGTCGACATGACCCACACCGATGACGTGCGGGAGTTCCTCACCTCCCGGCGCGCGAAGATCACACCCGAGCAGGCCGGGCTCCCGGCGTATGGCGGAAACCGCCGGGTGAAGGGTCTGCGCCGCGAGGAAGTCGCGATGCTCGCCGGGATGAGCGTCGACTACTACACGCGCCTCGAACGCGGAAACCTCTCGGGCGCATCCGACAGCGTTCTCGAGTCGCTCGCCCGAGCGCTCCAGCTGGACGACGCCGAGACGTCGCACCTCTACGACCTGGCGCGGGCCGCCGGGGTCGCACCGCGCATCCGGCGCAAGCGAAGCCCGGAGACCGTGCGTCCAAGCCTGCAGCGAGTGATCGACGCGATCGTCACCGCGCCGGCCTGGGTGCGCAACGACCGCGGCGACGTCCTCGCCGTCAACGAGCTGGGCCGCGCCCTCTACCTCGACCTCATGGCCGAGGCCGTTCAGCCGCCGAACAACTCACGCTTCACCTTCCTCAACCCGAAAGCCCGCGACTTCTATTCGAACTGGGAACGGGCGGCGGACGACATCGTCGCTATTCTGCGCTCAGCCGCAGGCCGGAACCCCTACGACAAGGACCTCACCGATCTCGTCGGCGAACTCAGCACCCGCAGCGAGGAGTTCCGCATCCGCTGGGCGCGCCACGACGTGCGCTACCACCGCACCGGACGCAAGCGCATCCACCACCCGATCGTGGGCGACCTCGATCTCGCCTTCGAAGCGCTCGAACTCCCCGGCGAACCGGGGCTGCGGGTGAACGTCTACACCGCCGATCCCGGAACGCCTTCTGAGGATGCCCTCAAGCTGCTGGCCAGCTGGGCGGCCACCCAGCGGCAAAGTTCGCCGAGCGCTCTGACGCAGAGCGAGCATGCCCAGCGAGACGGCGCACGATAACCACCAGCCTTGTGAGTCAGCCCGCCTGGTACGGCAGCGGTCCGCCGTCGAGGAGCCGCTGGATGCGCTTACGGATGAGGTCTGCGAGTCCTGGGCTGGTCTCGGGTTCGGGAACAGCCTCGAGGGCTGCGTGAAGCGTCTGGCACAGCAGTTCCACGATCCGTTCGGATCGCGTTGTCGGCATCCCCCAGAGCGAAGCCTCTTTCAGCACATTCGAGCGCGTGACGAAGCGAAGGTCGGCCTGGCCGTTGAGCGCATGGCCGGCAGTGGTGAGCGACGGATTCATCAGCATGGTCGGCGCGGCGTCGTACAAGGGGGCCAGAGTAAAGAAGCCGGCGCGATCGATGATCATCGAGTAGTTCTTCGAGTGGGCATCCGAGTTGCCGATCAGTGTGTTGAAGGCCACCAGGGTCAGGAGGTCGTCCTGGAATCGATCGCGATCGATTGAAGCGCTGCCGGCTTCGACGGCGATCCGCGTGAGACGCGACGGCATTCCCATGTACTCGTATTTGTCGCGAACACCGAGCCCGAGCGCCTGCGTGAAGTCTTCTTGATGAAGCCGCACACCGTGAGAACGGTCGTACCGTTCGACGACGATGGCCAGGCGGCCGCCGAAATCCTGAAGTTCAGTCGAAGCCGCCCGAATACCCGAAGCGGCTGCAAGGTTCGCCGTCCAATGCTCGGCCTCGACCAGGTGGGGGACGACCACATTCGCGATCGGCTCGGGTTTGATGATGTGTGTAGAGAGCGCACCGCCCGTGGGCCACGCCCAGCCGGCCTCGGCTTTTGTGAGCAGCACCTTCGCCTGGGTACCTCCGAGGGAGGCGCCGACCGGAAGTCCGTCCGGCGTCTTGAGCGTCGGGAGGTTGTGCACGATGTCTGTGACCTCGTCGCTGCTCAGCGCGCGAAGGGATCCTCCATCGGGTTGGTCGCCGGAGACAAGGAATTGGACTGCTCCAGCGCATTCCGCGCCGATCGCGCCCAGCAGTGCGAAGTCGTCTCCGCGCGGAACCTTGTTCTCGACTTCGATCATCTGCCGGACAGGCGGCTCAGGCAGCAGGCCGAGAACGAACGCATCCAGCGCAGGACCCTCGACGCGTCTGGCCGTCAGCGGGAGCGCGAGCGACAGTGCTCGACTGTCGACGCCGTATTTGTCGAGCCCATCCTCGTCGAAGCGAAGCCGCAGCCGGCCGTTGCGGAGCTTCGTCAGCTCAGCGAGAGGGCGTCCGTGGAGCCAGACGGCAAGGGCGTCATACGTCACTTGTCGGCCTCCTCAAGTCGGACGACCACGCCTTTCGGGATGATGACGAGCTCGTAGCCGAGCTCGTCGAGAACCCGCACGACCAAGGTGTTGGCGACGGAACCGCCCCGCTCCATACGGCTGATGGTCGCGCGGGATGAATCAACGCGCTCCGCCAGCTCTTCCTGGTTCCAGTCTCGAGCGATTCGGAGATCTTGGATCGCACGACCGATCGCAGGCGCAGACCATCCGCGGAACCATCGGAGTCTTCGCTGCATCATATTTACAGCATACGGCAGTTTCGACCCAGCTGACTCATATTTGAGTCAATCGATTCGACGCCGGTCAATGACGCATATTTGAGTCACGCCATCCCCGGCTTCAGTCAGTTACGACCCATACCCCGCCTGCCGCGACCCGCCCCGCGATCGTCGAGCGACATCACGCCGATTCCCTGCGCACCCTTCGAGAAGACCACCCACCGGCCCCCGCCGACGGCCTCCAATACCCACTGCCGGTCCGACCGCGGATCACGCGTCCAGGCGCGGGAGAGTTCGTCAGCGCCGTCGCGAGCTGCTCATGCAGGTCGGCGATCTGCTCGAGGACCTTGTCGGTGTCGCGGGCAGTGAGCAGATAGATCATGACCGCGAAGAACAGCGCCCACAGTGTTGCGATGAGGGACACGACCGTCGTCGGACTCGAATCCCCGCCCACGACCACCACGAAGAGCGTCACGACGACGCCCGCGGCGAAGGTCACAACGGTGACCCTTCCGGGGAACTTCGCGAGGTGGTCGAGGAGCCAGCGGTAGAGCCGGCGGCCTTCCGTGGCGCGCCCTTCCGTCGTGCGGCCGTCGGTGACGACGATCTCATCGTCGGAGGTGTCGCTCATGCGACGACCGTACTCGCCATCGCTACGATCCGTACATGAGGCTGAACTCCCTGCGATGGACAGTGTTGGTTGCGGCGGCCATGGCGGGTGCGGTGGCGCTCTCCGGATGCTCAGCTCCGGCGATTCCGTCGGCGGCGACGCATGCGCGGTCCGCCTCCCCGGCCCCAGAGGCTCCCATCCTGGACTTCCCAGTGGGCAGCGTCCCCGGACAAGTCGCCTACGCGAGCGTCGACAACGTGTCGTCGACACCCACGGCGGGAAGCACGGCAGGCCCGGGGCTCTTCGTCGGTGGAAAGGTGCTGGTCATCGAGGGCGACTGCGTCGGACCGAGCGGTGGCGGGTTCCGCCTGACGACAGCCGACAGCGCGGCTCGCGTCATCGCTGCAGGCACCTTTCACTGCGGTGAGCCGATGCGCGATGAATTGCGCGGAGTGAATGACTACGAAGGACCGGTGCAGCTGAGCTTCACCGAGACGGACGGCATCCAACTCGGCTGGTTGCGTGCCTCGCTGGAGCCCGCCGACTGACATTCACCGCCACCGACCCGACCGAGCCCGACAGCGCGCGTGCGAGAGCTACAGTGAATTTCATGACCAACGAAACACCCATCGCCTACACCGCGCTCGAAAAGGGAACCCCTGTGCTGGCTGCCGACGGCAGCGAGATCGGGAAGGTCGAGCACGTGCTGCAGGACAGCTCGATCGACCTGTTCGACGGGCTCGCGGTGAAGACCGCTGCCGGGCTGCGCTTTGTCAGCGCCGACGTCGTCGGGCGCATCACGACGGCCGCCGTCCAAACCACGCTGACAGATGACGACACCGCCGATCTGCCGAAGCCGCAGGGCACCGAGGTGCTCGACGCCGACCCCAGCGAGTACCAGGGCAACGGCCTCAGCGCCTGGTGGGGTCGCATGTTCATGCGCGAGCACTGGATGCGCGAAAAGGAGTAAGCGGGGTCCCCCCGAACGCACGGTTGTCTACGCTGGCGGCATGAGCGAAACGCCGACACCCACCCGCGACCGGATCCGCTGGGGATGGTTCATTGCATGCATCCTGCTGGGTCTCGCCGCCATCCTGATCGGGTGGTTGGTGGTGCCGGCCGCCGCTGCTCGGGGCTACTTCGCGGGCGTGATGGCCAATGTCGGCACAACACTGCTGCTCGTGGGCATCGTTGTGCTGCTGGAGCGGCGGATCATCGACAACGCTGCACGCTTGGTTCGCAGGGCGAACGAGCAGACGAACGAGGCGATCCAGACCCAAATGCATGACCTCGAGCGTCGGCTGGCCACCGAATGGGCGGGCGCGACAGTCGAGAATGTGGACGAGAAGAAGGCCGAGACGACGCGGCTCACCGACGAATTCCGGAAGCGGATCGTCGACGAGGCCACGTACGAGGAATGATCATGGCCCAGCCAGCATCGCTCGCACGCGCGTGGATCGGGACGGTCGTGTTCCTCTTCGTGGCGCCCGGCATCGTTGCCGGCCTCATTCCGTGGCTCATCACCGGCTGGCGGTGGCACGACTGGGGCGGCGCTACCTGGATCGTCGTGCCGATCGCCTGGATCGCGATCATTCTCGGAGTGGCTTTCCTCCTGTACGCGTTCGCACTGTTCGCCCTGCACCGCGGAACGCCCGCTCCGGTGGCTCCGACCGAGACGCTCGTGATGACGGGCGTCTACAGGTTCGTGCGTAACCCGATGTATCTGGCAGTGCTCGCGATCATCCTCGGCCAGGCGCTGCTGTTCGGCTCGTGGTGGCTCGTGCTCTACGCCGGGATCGCCCTGGTCGCGGTCGTCGCGTTCGTGAAGGGATATGAGGAGCCGACTCTCACGCGTGCGTACGGCGAGCAGTACCTCGACTACCGGCGCAACGTCCCGGGGTGGTGGCCTCGGCTCACGCCGTGGCGGGGATGACGACCCGCCGAATCGACCTTGGCGTTCTACAGTTGGCCCATGACGACGGCACGACTTTCGGCGTGGGCGGTGGCGGGCATCCCGGAGGTGACCGCCGGCGACGACCTGACCCTGCTCATCGGCGACGCACTCGCCGCATCCGCCCCCGACGACCAGCCGCAGGCAGGCGACATCGTCGTCGTGACCAGCAAGATCGTCTCGAAGGCGGAGGGCCGCTTCGTGCGGGCGGATGATCGTGAGCAGGCGATCACGGATGAGACGGTGCGCGTCGTGGCGACCCGTGTCACGGGCGACCACGTCACCCGCATCGTCGAGAACCGCCTCGGCATCGTCGGCGCCGCAGCGGGCGTGGATGCAAGCAATACCCCCGAAGGCACGGTACTGCTGCTGCCGCTCGACCCGGATGCGTCCGCACGCACGATCTGCGCGGCGCTCCGGGAGCGTTTCGGTGTCGACGTCGGCGTGATCGTGACCGACACTCTTGGTCGCGCCTGGCGACTCGGCCAGACCGACGTCGCGATCGGGGCCGCGGGTGTGCTGGTCACCGACGACCTGCGGGGGTCGGCGGATGCGCATGGCCGGCCCCTCGGGGTGACCCAGCCGGTCGTCGCGGACGAGATCGCCGCCCTGACCGACCTTGTGAAGGGCAAGGCGAACGGGCTCCCGGTCGCCGTGGTGCGCGGACTCGGCCGCTACGTCACGGGTCTCGACGCTCCGGGTGCGCGAACGCTGGTGCGTACAGGCCCCATGGACATGTTCCGTTTGGGCACCGACGAGGCGCTCGCCGAGGGTTACGCACGCGGTTTCGAGGCGGGGCGGGCATCCGAGGCTGGACGGGCATCCGAGTGAGGCGCTGGACGGTGGTCGTGCCGTTCAAAGGCGCGGCGGATGCGAAGAGCCGGCTTTCCGGATCGCTGGACGATCCTGAGCGCGCTGCGATCGCGCTCGCGTTCCTGGTCGACACCGTCAGCGCCGTGCGAAGGGTGCCCGCCGTATCGTGCGTGGTCGTGGTCTCGAACCAGCCGGGGCTCGCCGCGGATCTCGCGGTCGGTCAGGCGACTGACCGCACCGACGTGCGGACGCTGGTCGTCGCCGATCCCGGTGGAGGCATCAACGTTGCCGTCGCATCCGGTCTCGCGCACGCTCGTGAGGCGGCCCCCGAGGCGTTCACAGCAGCCATCACCGGCGACCTCGCCGCCCTCCGCCCGGCTGACCTCGCACAAGCGTTCGCGCTTGCCGAAGCGGCTGCCACGAGCACAGGTGCACAGGTTCTGAACACGCGCACAGGTTCCAACACGGGCAGGAGTTCAGAACCTGTGCACGCGCAGCTCTCGTTCGTCCCCGACCGCGAGGGCTCCGGAACCACGATGGTCGCGTTCGCGCCGGGAGCCCACGCCCCGACGCACTTCGGCATCGGGTCGGCCGCAGCGCACACGTCCGCGGGCTATCTCGCGCTGGCGGTGCCGGCCGGGTCGTCGCTGCGGCTCGACATCGACGACGCCGACGATCTCGAGCGGGCACGGCTGCTCGGTCTCGGAGACGCCACGCGCGCCGTTCTGGAGCAGCGGGTCAGGCCGCGTTCATCCGATCCCGCCACGCGACCAGCTGACGCGCCTGGCGCAGGTCGAGGTCGAGCCCGCTGATCCCCAGCGTGAAGAGGCGAGCGCCGAGCGCGTGTTGCGCTTCGATGGGCTCGAGCGCACCGAGCGTGCCGTCGTGGGTGCGCCGCACGCCTGTCGAGATCTCGATCTCGGACATGTCGCGGTCGACGCGGTGACACCACTCCTGAAGCACGCCGAGCTTGCGTTCCAGGGTCTCGACATCGCTGAAGCTGTGCCAGATGTCGGCGTGCCGGGCGACGATCCGCAGCGTCTTCTTCTCGCCTCCACCGCCGATGAGCACGGGGATCGGGCGCGTCGGCGCCGGATTCAGGGTCGCCCACCTCGACTCGATCCGTGGAAGCGCTTCGGCGAGCGCGTCGAGCCTCGTGCCGGGCGTGCCGAACGGGTAGCCGTATTCGACGTAGTCGAGTTCTTTCCAGCCGGCGCCGATTCCGAGGATGAGTCGCCCGGCGTCACCGCCGCGCGCGCTGATGTGGTCGACCGTGCGGGCCATGTCTGCGAGCAGGTCCGGGTTCCGGTACGAGTTGCAGGTGACGAGGGCACCGATCTGGATCCGGCTGGTCTGCTCGGCCCAGGCAGCCAGCATCGTCCAGCATTCGAAGTGGGCGCCGTCCGGGTCGCCCGACAGCGGATAGAAGTGGTCCCAGTTGAAGGCGATGTCGGCACCGAGGTCTTCGATGGCGGCAACGGTGTCGCGAAGCTGGGCATAGGTCGCGTGTTGCGGTGCGAGCTGCACGCCGATGCGAACGGGGCGGTCGGTCATAGTGTTCCTCCGATGTTCTGGACGGTCGGTCGGTCGAGGGCAATGGGGTGGGTGGCGCGGGCAGCGCGGAGCGCGTGGGCGGCGATGGCGGCCGTGGCGGGCACATCGTGCATCCAGAGCGGGTGAGCGGATGCGCGGATTCCGGCCGCCTCCAGGTCTGGGATCAGTCCGGCATCCGTCTCGTCGACGAGCCAGGCGTCGAGGATGCCGCCGTCGGCCCGCGAACCGTAGTAGCGGCCGACGCCGAGGGCGGTCGATTCGACCCCGACGATGTCGAGGCACCGGTCGGCCATGCCGCGCACGACGCTGCCGCCGATGATCGGCGACACCCCGACCACCCGTGCGTCGGTGTCACGCAGCGCAGCGCGCACACCGGGGACGGCGAGGATCGTTCCGACCGAGACGACCGGATTCGACGGCGGGATGATCACGACGTCGGCATCACGGATCGCCTCCAGCACGCCGGGGGCGGCCTGCGCCTGCTCCAGCCCGACCTGCACGAACTCGCTGGCTGCGGCTGCGGCGCGGTAGCGCACCCACCACTCCTCGAAGTGGATGAGGTCGCCCGCCCGATGTTCGTCGATGTCGGCTGCGAGCCGCACGTGCGTCTCGACGGGGTCGTCGCTCATCGGAAGTAACCGGGCACCCGGGCGCCACCGTTGCGCCAGGACCTCCGTGGCCTCGCTCAGCGTTCGGCCGGAGCGGAGCAGGTCGGTGCGCACGATGTGGGTGCCGAGGTCGAGGTCGCCGAGAGTGAACCAGTCCCAGCCGGCGCCGTAGGCCGCGATCTCGCCGGACGTGCGCCGCGTCTCGTCGGCGCGGCCCCATCCCTGTTCTTCGGAGATGCCGCCGCCGAGCGTGTACATGACCGTGTCGAGGTCGGGGCAGATGCGCAGGCCGGTCAGCCACATGTCGTCGCCGGTGTTGACGACCACAGTGACCGGCACCGTGGAGGCCTCGCCGCCCGCGGACGGATGCTCCGCGGCGAGGTGCGCGAGCAGTCCCCGGGTGAAGCGGGCACCACCGACCCCGCCGGCCAGCACCGTGATCCCGGTCATTGCGCGAACGCCGAGCCGTGCCGCTCGCGCAGGCGCGGCAGGATCTCCGCGCCGTACAGCTCGATGAACCGTTCCTGGTCGGGGCCCGGACCGTGGAACACGAGATGCCGGAAGCCGAGAGCGATGTACTCCTCGATGCGGTCGACGTGCTCGTCCGGGTCGGTCCCGACGATCCAGCGCGAGGCCACCCGCTCGATCGGCAGCGCGTCGGCCAGCTGCTGCATCTCGCGGGGGTCGTCGACGCTCATCTTCTCTTGGGGCGTGAGCGCGAGAGGTGCCCAGTGGCGGGTGTCCTGCAGGGCACGCTCGGGGTCGGTGTCGAAGGAGACCTTCATCTCGATGAGCGTGTCCACGTCATCCCGCGCGCGGCCGGCCTTCCCGATGCCGTCCTCGAGCGCCGGCAGGAGCGTATCCGTATAGAGGGTGCGCTCCTTGCCCGACGTGGTGATGTAGCCGGCGGCGATTCGGCCGGCGAGCCGGGTCGCGGCCGGACCGGATGCTCCGATATAGATGGGCACGGCGGCGTCCGGCTTGTCGTAGATCGTCGCGTTGGCGGTGCGGTAGAAGTCACCGGCGAACGTCACGCCGTCTTCTGTCCACAGCTTCTGGATGAGCGTCACGGCCTCTTTGAGGCGCGCGAACCGTTCCTTGACTTCGGGCCATTCGATGCCGAGCACGACCTCGTTGAGCGCCTCGCCAGTGCCGACACCGAGAACGACCCGGCCCGGAAACAGCGAGCCGAGCGTCGCGAAGGCCTGGGCGACGACGGCCGGGTGGTAGCGGAAGGACGGCGTCAGCACCGAGGTGCCGATCAGGATGCGCTCGGTGCTCGCGCCGAGCGCGCCGAGCCACGGGATCGCTGCGGGCGCGTGACCGCCCTCGTGGACGAACGGCTGGAAATGGTCGGAGACGAACACCGAGTCGAAGCCCGCCTTTTCGGCCAGCACTCCGAATCTCAGCAGGTCGCTGGGGCCGAACTGCTCAGCGGAGGCCTTGTAGCCGAGGCGCAGGGGAATGGGCACGGTCGTTCTCCTCAGTTCGTGGTCATTCGGATGGGCGGGGCCGGGATGGGCGAGGAAGGGGCCGGCGCATACGGGGCAAGCGAGAAGGGGTTCAGTGAAAACGTGCCGTTGCGTTCGCGGAAGGTGTGCGCGTAGCCGGGCCAGAGCAGGGTGAGCCTTCCGGTCCGTCCGTCGCGGTACCAGCTCTCGCAGCCACCGGTCATCCACACTGTCGAGGAGGCGAGCTCATCGATCAGCGCGGTGTACTCGTCTTCGGCCTGACGGCTCACATCGAGCACGAGGTCGGCGTCGGCCTCGAGGTGATCGAGCGCGCCGAGGACGTAGTCGAGCTGCGTCTCGATCATGTAGATCGCCGAGTTGTGGCCGAGTCCGGCGTTCGGGCCGTTGACGACGAACAGGTTCGGGAAGCCGCTGACGACCGTCGACGCGTACGCGGTCATGCCGCCGCCCCAGTGCCGGGCCAGCAGTTCGCTGTCGACGCCGCGGACGATGCGGGCATACGGCTGCTGGGCCGCGTGGAATCCGGTCGCGAAGATCACGGCATCGACGTCGTGTCGCGCACCGTTGGCGGTGATGAGGGTGTTGCCGTCGATCGCTTCGAGCGCCGACGACTCGACCGTGACCGTCGGGCGGGTCAGCGCCGGGTAGTACTCGTTCGAGATGAGCACCCGTTTGCAGCCGATCTCGTAGTGCGGGGTGAGCTTCGCGCGCAGCCCGGGGTCGGGCACCTGCGCTGCGAGGTTGCCGAGCGCACGCCGTCGAGCCGACTCGACCGCATCCGGCACCCCTGCGCGCTGGGCGTAGGCCTCTTCGGCGGTCCAGAAGAGCGTCGACCGAAGGCGCTCCAGCTCCTCGGGGTCGCGCTCGAACTGCGCCTGCTCGGCTTCGCTGTAGTGATGTTCCTCGCGCGGGATGACGTAGGGCGCGCTGCGTTGCAGGACCACCAGTTCGCTCGCGATCTCCGCGACCCGTGGCACGAGTTGGATGGCCGAGGCCCCGGACCCGATCACCGCCACGCGCTTGCCACGCAGTTCGGCGTCGTGGTCCCAGCGGGCCGAATGGAACATCGGACCCCGGAAGGTGTCGAGCCCCGGCACGTCGGGGATGCGCGGTTCGGTCAGCCTGCCGCAGGCGAGAACGAGGGCCCTGGCGGTGAACTCACCGCGGCTCGTGTGGAGCGCCCAGCGCGAACGCGACGCGTCCCAGGTCATGGCGTCGACATCCGTGCCCAGCCGCAGGTGAGCGCCGAGTCCCTCCTCATCGGCACCGGCGACGAGGTAGTCGCGGATCTCCGCGCCTTCCGAGAAGAACGACGACCACCGCGGGTTCGGCCGGAACGACCACGAGTACAGGTGCGAGGGCACGTCGCAGGCGACCCCGGGGTAGGTGTTGTCCCGCCAGGTGCCGCCGACCGCATTGGCGCGCTCGAAGATGAGGAACGAGCTCACGCCGAGACGCTTCAGGCGGATCCCGAGCCCGAGCCCCGCGAACCCCGCGCCGACGATCGCGACATCGACCTCGGTCATGCGCGGGCCACCCGCTTGCGTTCATCCGTCGGATCGCCGTAGGTCGTCGTGCGCTGGCGCACGGGCCGCGAGAGCGAGCGCGCGATCCGGTCGACGTCGGCCGGCAGAAGCTCATGCCCGTGCTCGACTCCGGCTTCGGGCAGGACGCGACCGTCGAGGAGGGTGCCGCCCAGGTCGTCGGCGCCGCTCTGGAGCATCAGCGCGGCCTCCGCGAACCCGAGACGCGTCCACGGCGCCTGGATGTGGTCGATGTGCCCATGCAGCATGAGGCGGGCGACCGCGTGAACGCGGCGGTGGCTGTCTGACTCCTGTCCGGCGGACTCCCGTCCTGCGGGACCGGCGTGGCCGATCGCGGGCATCGGCACGAACTCGGTGAAGCCGCCCGTCGAATCCTGGAGCTCGATCAGCCGGCGCAGATGCCCGACCCGGTCGGCAGCGGACTCGCCGTTGCCGTAGACCATGACCGATGTCGATCGGAATCCTGCGCGGTGCGCGGCCGTGACGATCGAGATCCAGCGGTCGACCGGGAGGTCGCCGGGCGCGACCCGGAGCCGCACCGCATCGTCGAGGATCTTGACGCCCGTGCCCGGCACGGTGTCGACGCCCGCGTCGCGCAGGGCCGCGAGGTAGTCGACGTCGTCGAGGCCGAGGCGCGCGGCGCCGTCGGCGATGTCGGCCGGCCGGAACGCGTGCAGGTGCAGCTCGGGGCGCGTGGCCTTCACGACGCGGGCCAGTCGCAGGGAGGAGTCGGCGGGCAGAGCATCCGGGATCACGCCCTGCACGCAGAGCTCGGTCGCGCCGAGCGCCCACGCGTCGTCGACTATTTCGGTCAGCGTCTCGAAGGTGAGGGCCGAGCGGTCGGGCGCGTCGCCGTGTGTGACCGGGCTCAGGTTGGTCGAGGTGACGTTGCGGTTGACGACGAAGCTGATCGCCTCGCCGACCGTGTAGCGGCGCAGGTCGTTCGCGAGCCCTGCGAGCGCGTCGAGGTCGTCGCCCTCAGCGCCCATCAACTCTGCGTAGTCGCGATCGCTGAGCGCCCCGGGAGACGACGCGGCACGCGACAGCGCCGACCTCACCGCCGACGTGTGAACCGCGACCCCCCTGTTCGCTGATCCGTTCGCCGAAGAACGACCTTCGGGTCGATCTGAAGGTCGGAGTCTGGCGAATGGATGCACAGAGCGGGAGATCAGGGATCCAGCGGGCTCGTCGGCGAGCATGGTCGACGGGTCGGCTAGGGCATCGACCCGTGGACGCACGGCTTCGTCGATCCACTGCGCGGCATCCCGGACGTACGGCGGATGCACGGTGAGCCGTTCAGTCAGCCGGAAGCCCTCGCGCCGGGTGAGCTCGGCCAGCTCCACGATCTGCGGCCACGGGCGTTCCGGGTTCACATGGTCGGCGGTCAGCGGGCTCACACCGCCCCAGTCGTCGGCCCCGGCACGCAGGAGCAGGCCGAGCTCGCTCGCATCCGACAGATTCGGCGGCACCTGGATGCGCGCATCCGCCCCCATCACCAGACGCGCGGCCGCCACGGTCGCCGCGTACTCACGGACGCCGAGGTCGTCGTCGTTCTGCATCGCCGTCGCCGGCTTGGAACGGAAGTTCTGCACGATCACCTCCTGGAGGTGACCGAAGCGGTCCTGGATGTCGCGCAGGGCCACCAGCGATTCCGCGCGTTCGCGAGCCGTCTCGCCGATTCCGACCAGGATGCCCGTGGTCAGCGGCACGCGCGCCCGCCCGGCGTCTTCGAGCACCTGCAGACGCACCGCGGGGTCCTTGTCGGGCGAGCCGAAATGCACCTCGCCCTTCTCCGCCCAGAGCCGGTACGACGTCGTCTCGAGCATCATCCCCATCGACGGGGCCACCGGGCGGAGCCAGGCCAGCTCCTCAGCGGTCATCACGCCCGGGTTCAGGTGCGGGAGCAGCCCCGTCTCGTCGAGCACGAGCTGCGCCATCTCCCGCACGTAGTGCAGCGTCGACTCGTAGCCGTGCTCATCGAGCCAGGCGCGCGCGACAGGCCACCGGTCCTCCGGACGGTCGCCGAGCGTGAACAGCGCTTCCTTGCACCCCATCGAGGCGCCGAGCCGGGCGACATCGAGGATCTGCTCGGCCGACATGTACGGCGGCTTGCCCTTGAGCGCGAGCTTGCCGGGGGTGTCGACGAAGATGCAGTAGTGGCAGCGATCGCGGCACAGGGTCGTGATCGGCAGGAACACTTTCTTCGAAAAGGTGATCACGCCGGGGCGGCCCGCACGGGCCAGCCCCTCGTCGCGCAGGCGGGCGGATGCATCGAGCAGGCGCTCGAGGTCCGCACCGGTCGCGAGCACCAGGGTCTCAGCATCATCGACCGTGAGCTGGTCGCCGCTGAGGGCGCGCTCGATCACGGTCTGGAGATCCACTGCGAGCTGCCCGCGATCCATTGCGTCAGGGTACCTCTCGAACATGTCGAATGCGTTGCTCGATTTCGCACATCCCTACCATTGCCTTCGCGAGTCCGAGGCAGTAGTCATAGAGAACATCAGCGAAGTGTTCCAACCCTCCCGGAGGCAGCACATGGCAATCGTTCGAGCAGCAATCACCCAGACGACGTGGACGGGCGACAAAGAGTCCATGCTCGCCAAGCATGAGAAGTTCGCGCGGGATGCTGCTGCGGACGGCGCGCAGGTGATCTGCTTCCAGGAACTGTTCTACGGGCCGTACTTCGGCATCACCGAGGATGCGAAGTACTACGCCTACGCGGAACCTGCCGACGGCCCGATCGTGCAGCGGTTCGCCGCGCTCGCGAAAGAGCTGCACCTCGTGATGATCCTTCCCATCTACGAAGAGGACATGCCGGGGGTTTACTACAACACCGCAGTCGTGGTCGACGCTGACGGCTCGATCCTCGGCAAGTACCGCAAACATCACCTGCCGAACCTCGACAAGTTCTGGGAGAAGTTCTACTTCCGCCCCGGCAACCTCGGCTACCCGGTATTCAAGACCGCGGTCGGCCCCATCGGCGTCTACATCTGCTACGACCGGCACTTCCCCGAAGGCTGGCGCGAGCTGGGGCTGAACGGGGCCGAGATCGTCTTCAACCCGAACGCGACGAAGCCTGGCCTGTCGAACCGCCTCTGGGAGCTCGAGCAGCCCGCGGCCGCAGCGGCCAACGGCTACTTCGTCGCCGCCCCGAACCGCGTGGGCAGAGAGGACAACGAGTACGGCGACCTCGCGGTCACGTTCTACGGCATGAGCCAGTTCGTCGACCCGCAGGGAAACGTCATCGGTGGGTACGGGAGCGGCGAGCACGAGGAGGTCGTCATCCGCGACCTCGACCTCGACCTGGTGCGCGAGGTGCGCAACGCCTGGCAGTTCTACCGCGACCGCCGCCCCGAGTCCTACACCTCGATCCCGAAACCCTGAGAACCGCGAAGGAGCGCTCCATGACCACCACACTCATCACCGGCGGCACCGTGGTCTCGGCCACGGGTCGCGGCCTCGCCGACGTTCTCATCGACGGCGAGACGATCGCCGCCGTGCTGCAGCCGGGTTCCGTGCTGCTCGGAACGGACCTGGCCGCATCCGTCGACCGCGTGATCGACGCGACCAGCCGCTATGTCATCCCCGGCGGCATCGACGCCCACACCCACTTCGAGCTGCCGTTCGGCGGCACCGAGGCGAGCGACACCTTCGAGTCCGGCACCAGGGCCGCCGCCTGGGGCGGCACCACGTCGGTCATCGACTTCGCCGTGCAGACGTACGGCACGCGCATCCAGGACGGCCTCGCCACGTGGCACGACAAGGCCACCGGCAACTGCGCGATCGACTACGGCTTCCACCAGATCGTCGGCGACGTGACCGAGGACTCGCTCGCCGCGCTCCGCTCGCTGCCCGACGAGGGCATCACCAGTTTCAAGCTGTTCATGGCCTACCCGGGCGTCTTCTACTCCGACGACGCCCAGATCCTGAAGGCGATGCAGGTCTCGCGCGACACCGGGATGCTCACCATGATGCATGCCGAGAACGGGCCGGCCATCGACGTGCTCGCCGCCCAGCTCGTCGAGCAGGGCAAGACCGACCCCTACTATCACGGCATTGCGCGGGCCTGGCAGATGGAGGAGGAGGCGACCCACCGGGCGATCATGCTCGCGAACCTCACCGGCGCCCCGCTCTACATCGTGCACGTGAGCGCGAAGCAGGCCGTCGAACAGGTCGCCTGGGCACGCGACAAGGGCCAGAACGTCTACGGCGAGACCTGCCCGCAGTACCTCTATCTGTCGCTCGAAGACCAGCTCGGTGCCTCAAGCCCGGAATGGGGCCACTTCGAGGGAGCGAAATGGGTCTGCTCGACGCCGCTGCGCTCCCGGGAAGAAGGTCACCAGGACTCGATGTGGCAGGCGCTGCGCACCAACGACCTGCAGATGGTGTCGACCGACCACTGCCCCTTCTGCATGAAGGACCAGAAGGAGCTCGGCCGCGGAGACTTCCGCAAGATCCCGAACGGCATCGGCTCGCTCGAGCACCGCATGGACCTGATGTACCAGGGCGTGGTCACCGGTGAGCTGACGCTCGAACGCTGGGTGGAGCTCACGAGCACGACCCCGGCCCGCATGTTCGGACTCTACGGTCAGAAGGGCGTCATCCAGCCCGGGGCCGACGCCGACATCGTGCTCTACGATCCCAACGGCCACACGAGCATCGGAATCGGCGACGGCAAGACGCACCACATGAACATGGACTACTCGGCATGGGAGGGCTTCGAGATCGACGGACATGTCGACACGGTGCTGAGCCGCGGAAAAGTCGTCGTCGACGACAACCAGTACCTCGGAACGAAAGGCGACGGGCGCTTCCTCAAGCGCGGCCTGTCGCAGTACCTGGTCTAGGCGCGCGCGATGGACTTCGGCGCAGTACTCCAGACCAATCCGCCCGCCTCGCGTACCATCCACCTGGCCAGACTCGCCGAACAGTACGGCTTCAGCCACGTGTGGACCTTCGACTCGCACCTGCTCTGGCAGGAACCGTATGTGATCTACAGCCAGATCCTCGCCGAGACCCGGCGCATCATGGTCGGGCCGATGGTGACCAACCCGGCGACCCGCGACTGGACCGTGACGGCATCCGTTTTCGCGACCCTCAACGAGATGTACGGCAACCGCACGATCGTCGGCATCGGGCGCGGCGATTCAGCGGTGCGCGTGATCAACGGCGCCCCGACGACGCTGGCCGAATTGCGCGAGGCGATCCACGTCATCCGCGAACTCGGCAACAGTCGGCCGGTCGACTACAAAGGGTCGACGCTGCAGTTCCCGTGGAGCAAAGGATCCGAGCTGGAGGTCTGGGTCGCGGCCTACGGACCGCTCGCCCTGAAGCTGGCCGGCGAGGTCGGCGACGGGTTCATCCTGCAGCTCGCCGACCTCCACATCGCGGAATGGATGATCGGCACCGTGCGGCAGGCGGCCGAGCGCGCGGGCCGCGACCCGCAGGCGGTGAAGTTCTGCGTGGCGGCCCCGATGTACATCGGCGACGACTGGGAGCACATGCGCGAGCAGTGCCGGTGGTTCGGCGGGATGGTCGGAAACCATGTCGCCGACATCGTCGCCAAGTACGGGACGGGCGGGGCGGTGCCGAAAGCGCTCACCGACTACATCGCCGGACGCGAAGGCTACGACTACAACGAGCACGGCCGGGCCGGCAACACCCACACCGAGTTCGTGCCCGACGAGATCGTCGACCGGTTCTGCATCCTCGGAACGGCGGACGATCACATCGCGAAGCTGAAACAGCTCGCCGAGCTCGGCGTCGACCAGTTCGCCGGCTACCTGCAGCACGACAACAAAGAGGAGACCCTTCGCGTGTACGGCGAGACGGTCATCCCGGCGCTCACCGAGCACGTGAAGGCGAAAGGCTGACCATGAACGCACCATTCGATGAAGGGTTCCCTGATCCCGCAGACGGAGACCTCGCCCAGCAGCTCGACCGCGCCCACGTCTTCCACTCCTGGTCGGCGCAGGGTCCGTTCACCGGCCTCGCGATCGCGGGCGGAAGCGGCACCACGGTCTGGGACTTCGACGGACGCCGGTACCTGGACTTCGCCAGCCAGCTCGTCAACGTGAACATCGGCCACCAGCATCCGGCCGTCGTCGCCGCGATCCGCGAGCAGGCCGAGATCCTGACCACCATCGCACCCGCCACCGTGAACCTGACCCGCGGCGAGGCGGCGAAACGCATCGTCGCGCACGCGCCCGACGGCTTCAACAAAGTGTTCTTCACCAACGGTGGGGCGGATGCGAACGAGAACGCGATCCGCATGGCCCGCCTCCACACGGGGCGCGACAAAGTGCTCTCGACGTATCGGTCGTACCACGGCAACACCGGCGCGGCCATCGTCGCGACCGGTGACTGGCGTCGCGTGCCGAACGAGTTCGCACGCGGTCACGTGCACTTCTTCGGGCCGTATCTCTACCGCAGCGAGTTCTGGGCGCAGACCCCCGAGCAGGAATCGGAGCGCGCGATGACCCACCTGCGCCGGGTGATCGAGAGCGAAGGGCCGGCGACGATCGCCGCCATCGTGCTCGAGACGATCCCAGGCACCGCGGGCATCCTGGTGCCGCCGCCCGGCTACCTCGCCGGAGTGCGTGCGCTCGCCGACCAGCACGGCATCCTCGTCATCCTCGACGAGGTCATGGCCGGTTTCGGTCGCACCGGGCGCTGGTTCGCGTTCGACGGCTACGACATCCGCCCCGACCTCATCACCTTCGCCAAGGGCGTGAACTCCGGCTACATTCCGGTCGGCGGGGTGGTGATCCCCGACGAGATCGCAAGCGACTTCGACGAGCGGGTCTTCCCGGGCGGCCTCACCTACAGCGGGCATCCTCTGGCGATGGCCTCGATCGTCGCGGCGCTTGATGCGATGGAGACCGAGGGGATCGTCACCCACGCGGCGGAGATCGGGTCGGATGTGATCGGCCCGGCCCTCGCGGAGCTGGCATCCGCGCATCCACTCGTCGGCGAGGTGCGCGGTGAAGGCGTGTTCTGGGCGATCGAGCTGGTCGCCGACCGCGGGACCCGCGAACCGGTGTCGGCTGCGACGATGGGGCGCATCAAAGCCGGGCTACTCGAACGCGGTGTCATCCCGTTCATCCAGGACAACCGCATCCACGTCGTGCCGCCGTGCGTCGTCACCGCCGACGAGGTCGCCCAGGCGATGACCGCGTACGACGAGGTACTCACATCGATCGAAAGGGTCGGGCAATGACCGACATCATCAACCACTGGATCGACGGCCGCGAGGCCGCCGGCGTCTCCACCCGCACGCAGCCCGTCTACGACCCGGCGCTCGGCACCACGACGAAGGATGTGCGGCTCGGCAACGCGGCCGACGTCGACACGGCCGTCGCGGCCGCTCTCGCCGCCTTCGCCGAGTGGGGCGGCTCATCATGGGCGAGGCGCCAGAGCGTGCTCTTCACCTTCCGCGAGCTGCTGAACGCCCGCAAGGAAGAGCTCGCACAGATCCTCACCGCCGAACACGGCAAGGTCCTGTCGGATGCGCTCGGCGAGATCGCACGCGGGCTCGAAGTCGTCGACTTCGCGACAGGCATCGCGCACCTGGCGAAAGGCGAGTACTCGGAGAACGTGTCCACCGGGGTCGACGTCTATTCGCTGCGCCAGCCGCTCGGGGTCGTGGGCATCATCAGCCCGTTCAACTTTCCGGCGATGGTGCCGATGTGGTTCTTCCCGATCGCGATCGCGGCCGGCAACACCGTCGTGCTGAAGCCGAGCGAGAAAGACCCCTCGGCGTCGGTCTGGCTGGCGAAGCTGATGCAGGAGGCGGGGCTGCCCGACGGCGTGCTCAACGTCGTGCACGGCGACAAGGAGTCCGTCGACGCGCTTCTCACCCACCCCGACGTGCAGTCGATCTCGTTCGTCGGGTCGACCCCGATCGCCCGCTATGTCTACGAGACCGCCACCGCGGCCGGCAAGAGGGTGCAGGCGCTCGGCGGGGCGAAGAACCACATGCTGGTGCTACCGGATGCGGACCTCGACCTGGTCGCGGATTCGGCCGTGAACGCCGGCTTCGGGTCCGCGGGCGAGCGGTGCATGGCGATCAGCGTCGTTCTGGCGGTTGACACGATCGCGGATGAACTGGTCTCGAAGATCACGAAGCGGATGGCCGGGCTGACCACCGGTGACGGACGCCGCTCCTGCGACATGGGACCCCTGATCACCGAGGCGCACCGCGACAAGGTCGCGGGTTACATCGACATCGCCGCCGAGGACGGGGCCACAGTCGTCGTCGACGGGCGCGATGTCGTGGCCGACGGGGCGGCCGAAGGCTTCTGGCTCGGCCCGACCCTCATCGACAACGTTTCGACCGGGTCGCGGGTCTACATCGACGAGATCTTCGGCCCGGTGCTCTCGGTCGTGCGGGTTTCGGGGTATGCCGAGGGGCTCGGCATCATCAACGCCAGCCGGTATGGCAACGGGACCGCGATCTTCACCAACGACGGCGGCGCCGCCCGCCGGTTCCAGCGCGAGGTGCAGGTCGGGATGATCGGAATCAACGTGCCCATCCCGGTGCCAGTGGCGTACCACTCGTTCGGCGGCTGGAAGGACTCGCTCTTCGGCGACGCCAAGGCGTACGGCCCGCACGGGGTCGACTTCTTCACCCGCGAGAAGGCGGTCACCTCCCGCTGGCTCGACCCCAGCCACGGCGGCATCAACCTGGGCTTCCCGCGCAACGCGTAATCCTCGGACCGGTCTCGCGTCGAGTTGAGGCAAATCCGCGTCTGCGACTCACTCGGAGCGGGATTTGCCTCATCTCGATGAGCCCGGGGCCCAAGGCCAGGGACTCAGGGGCGCAGCGGGCGGTACGTGATGTGCGTGACCAGGGATGTTGCGCGAACCGAGACGCGTTCGAGGCGCTGCGGGGGCACACCGTCGAAGACCCGCTCGCCCGCGCCGACGATGCTCGGCGTGATGTGCAGGCGAAGCTCGTCGAGGAGGCCGGCCGCCAGAAACTGGTTGACCGTCCCGGCGCCGCCGGCGACGGAGATGCCCTGCTCGCCGGCTTCGGCACGCGCCCGCTCGAGCGCGGCCTCGATCCCGTCGGTCACGAAGTGGAAGGTCGTGCCACCCTCCATCTCGATCGGGTCCTGCGGGTAATGGGTGAGCACGAAGACAGCGTTGTGGTACGGCGGATTGGGCCCCCACCAGCCGCGCCAGTCGCGATCCCACTCGCCGCGGACAGGACCGAACATGTTGCGGCCCATGATGGTCGCCCCGGATTCGACGATCGCGTCGACTTCCGCCTTGTTCTCGTCGTAGGCGTCGAACATCCAGCCGGTGAGCCAGCTCTGGTCGACGTCGCCGAACGGTTCCTCCTCCCGCTGGTTGAGGCCGGCTGCGAAGCCGTCCGCTGAGACTGCGAGGTCGCTGAAGACGATACCCATCGTGGAGTCCTAACTGGTCGTGAGGCGTGACTGATCAGCACGGTACTCCTACGCCGACGGACGATGGCCGCCAATTCGGGGAACAACCGCGCGCGACCGTTAGGCTCCCGGCATGGCGATCACGATCTCCTCCGGCCCCATCGAGGGCGCGTCGTCCGGCGGCGTCGACCGCTACCTGGGCATCCCGTACGCGGCCGCCCCCGTCGGCGCCCTGCGCTTCGCGGGCCCGATGCCGCACCCGCGGTGGACGGAGCTCCGCGACGCCACCGCATGGGGCCCGACCGCACCGCAGGCGCCGTACAGCGGCGGACTCGAGACGCTGCTGCCGAGCGTCGACATTCCGGGAGACGAGTACCTCAATCTGAACGTGTGGGCACCGGCCGGGGCGAGCGACCTGCCCGTCATGGTCTGGGTGCACGGCGGGGCACTCGTGCACGGCGCGAACGCTCTCGACATCTACGACGGCACCGCGTTCGCCCGCGACGGGGTCGTCTTCGTGGCGATCAACTACCGGCTGGGCGCTGAGGGCTTCTCGGTCATCGGGGGCGCTCCGCTCAACCTCGGGCTCCTGGATGTGGTCGCCGCCCTGCGTTGGGTGAAAGCCGAGATCAGCGCGTTCGGCGGCGACCCCTCGCGGGTGACTGTCGCCGGTGAATCGGCGGGCGCGATCCTGCTCGGCACCCTTCTGGCGAACTGCGAGGTGAACAGCGAGGTCGACGGACTGTTCGCCCGCATGATCCTGCAGAGCGGCCTGCCCACGGCCGCGCCTCGGGCCACAGCCGCGAAGATCTCCCGGCTGATGGCGAAGCGCCTGCGGATCCCGGCGTCCCGTGCCACCTTTTCCGCGGTAGACGCATCCGATCTCGTCGCCGCCCAGCGGGCAGTGACTGCCGGGTCCACTCCCATCACCGGCGGCCCATCCTTCTCGATCGCGATCGGCGACGATCTGGTGCCGGCCGACCCGGGTCGCGCTGTCATGGCGGGCGCCGGGGACAGCATCCCCCTGCTCGTCGGCTCGAACACCGAGGAGTACCGGCTGTGGTTCGTGCCGACAGGTCTCATGTCGAAAATCACCGCGACCCTGTTCGCGGCCGCGCGCGTCAGGTTCCGCATCTCCCGGCGCATCCTCGACGTGTACAAGGCCGCGCGCCCTGGCGCGTCGCGCGGCGAACTGTTCGGCGTGCTCGCGACCGACATCATCCTGCGGCTTCCGTTGAACAGAATCGCGGATGCACGACTCAGCCGGGGAGCCGAGACCTACGTCTACGAGTTCGGCTGGTCGAGCCCGGTGCAGGAGCTGGGCGCCGCTCACGCGATGGAGATCGGGTTCGTGTTCGATCGACTGGACTCCCCTGACGCCACCGCGATGGCGGGGACGGATGCGCCCCAGCAGCTCGCGGACGACATGCATTCCGCCTGGGTCCGCTTCGTGAAGACAGGCGACCCCGGATGGGAGAAATGGAGTTCCAGGCGGCCGGTGCAGACCTTCGACGCACCTGCATCCCGCCTCGCCTATGCGCCTCACGAGACTGAGCGCGCCGCCTGGAGGTGAGAGGGTGAGGCGCCGAATGACCAGGCCAGGTCAGAGACGAGCCGCGCGACGCTGGAGGTAGCGCCGCTCCGGCGAGCTGAGCGTGGCGCGCGCGGCAGCCCGGTACGCGTCGCGCGCGGCGGCGCTGTCACCGGCCAGCTCGAACAGGTGGGCCCGGACTGCAGTGAGACGGTAGTGCCCGGCGATGGCCGGGTCGGTCGCGAGCTCATCGAGCAGCCGAAGAGCGGCAGGCGCCCCTTCGACCATCCCGACCGCGATCGCCCGGTTCAGCTTCACCATCGGGTTCGAGACCATGTGGTCGAGGAGGCTGTACAGGTGCAGGATCTCCTCCCAGTCCGTGGTGTCGGTCGTGGTGGACTCGTCATGGATGGCCGCGATCGCCGCCTGGACCAGGTATGGCCCGGCGGTGGACGTCTTCAGTGCCGTCACGAGCAGTTGTGTGCCCTCGGTGATCGCGGCGCGGTTCCACAGTGAGCGATCCTGCTCGTCGAGAGGAACGAGATCCCCCGTGGGCGTCGTCCTGGCCGGTCGTCGTGCGTCGGTCAGGAGCATCAGGCAGAGGAGGCCGACCGTCTCGCCGTCGTCGGGCACGATGCGCACCAGCTGTCTCGTCAGCCGGATCGCCTCGGTCGACAGGTCCACACGGGTCAGGTCGTCTCCGGTGGTCGCCGTGTACCCCTCGTTGAACATCAGGTAGAGCACCCGTCTGACGGCGTCGAGCCGCTCGCGCCGTCGGGCCGGGGCGACCTCGCCGAACTCCGCCCCCGCTGCCGTGATCGTCTGCTTGGCCCGGCTGATGCGCTGAGCCATGGTGGCTTCCGGCACCAGGTAGGCCCTGGCCACTTCGGCGGTGGTCAGGCCTCCGAGAGCTCGGAGCGTCAGCGCGATCTGCGACGAGACCGACAGCGACTCATGACAGCACAGGAACAGGAGGTCGAGAGTGTCGTCGGCGGCGTCGTCGGCGCTCGGTTCGTCGGCCCATCCGGTCGGCTCGACGACGGCGACGGCGTAATCGCGTTCCCTGCCGCGACGCGCGGCCTCACTCCGGATGATGTCGATCAGCCGATTGGATGCCACGGTGTACAGCCACGCGGCGGGGTGGTCGGGAACCCCCTGCTCCGCCCAGAGCGTCGTGGCTTTGACCAAGGCATCCTGCACCGCGTCTTCGGCGATGTCGAACTGCCGGTAACGGTGCACGAGACGCCCGAGGGTCTGCGGCGCGAGCTCGCGCAGCAGACCCTCGATCGACGCCGAGTCGTTCAGAATTCCGCCGCCTTCTCGAACGCGACGGGGCGCACTTCGATCGCCAGGCCTTCGATCTTCGCGTCGGGGATCAGGGTCGCCAGCTCGAGCGCGCGCTCCTTCGAGTCGACGTCGACCAGGTAGAAGCCGCCGAGGAATTCCTTCGCCTCGAGGAACGGCCCGTCGTGCACCTGCGGCACGCCGCCCGTGCTGCGGACGACAGCGCTGGCAGAAGGGTCGCCGAGCGCCTGGGTCAGGATGAACTCGCCCGACGCCGTGATCGCGTCCATGAACTCGCCATGCCCGGCTCCGATCGCGTCCATCTGCTCGGCGCTGAGCGCATCCAGCACCTCGCGGTCGACCTGCATCATCAGGAGGTATTTCATGATTCTTCTCTTCTCTGTCTCGTGATCAATCGTGCCCGAGTGGCGCGATCGATGGGTAGACGTAGTCGAGCCCCGTATCTCGACATGGGGCTCGTCAGAACTTCCAGCTTGCTCAAAGACGGCTGCGTATTCTGAAAGCGGGCGATGAATGCCATGGTGGCTCGCCCGAGTCAGGAGACCGACCATGCCGTCCACCGCCACGTCCACACTGCTCTCTGCCGGACCCGTCCTCTTCGCCCCCGACGTCTCCGCCGACGGCGTCGCAGTGCTCTTCGCCGCCGATGTCGCTCGCGCAACCATCTTCGCCTTCGAGCTTCCGGCAGAAGCGCCGGCTGCCGAGGCAGCCGAGGTGCGGGTCGACCGGCTGGGAGCGAAAGTCGCCTCCCTGCTCGGAGTCGAGCGAGAGGATGCGGTCATCCGGGGCATGGCCGTGCATCCCGTCTCGCATGCGGTATACCTGTCGATCGCTCGTGGCCGCGGGCCGGAGGCGGGCCCTGTGGTCGTTCGAGCCGGCACGGATGGTCAGCTGAGCATCGTCGAACTCGACGACCTGCCGGTCACCTCCTTCGAGCTCGACGATGCCCCGGCGGCTGACGACGACCGACTGGACTACTGGCTCGACGGCAATGAGTCGACGTCGCAGCCGAGGGAGATCCACGGCGTGACGCTGAACATCGCGATGGTTCCGGTGCAGCGTTCGACGATCACCGACCTCGCGTGGGTCGACGGGACGCTGTTCGTCGCGGGCTTGAGCAATGAGGAGTTCAGCTCGCGCCTGCGCCAGGTCGCGTACCCGTTCGACGGATCGGCGACCGGGACGTCGGTCGAGATCTTCCACGTCGATCACGGCAAATACGAGACGCAGTCGCCGATTCGCGCCCTCACCTCGTTCGCTGGCGGTTCGAGCATCCTCGCCACCTACACCTGCACGCCTGTGGTGCAGTTCTCGCTCGGCGAATTGCGCGGGGAGGGCCTGGTTCGGGGCCGCACAGTCGCCGAGCTGGGACCGATGAACCAGCCGTTCAGCCTGGTCTCCTATGACCGCGACGGAGAGGAGTTCCTGCTCGTCTCCAACACGCGGCATCCGTTGCTGAAGATTCCGGCGGCCTCCGTCGCCGGCCAGGATTCGCTGGCGGTGCCCGCATCCGACCCGGATGCGTCTCACGGGGTCCCGCGCGAGAGCCTCGAACACACGGGCGTCACGTGGATGGCGAACCTCGACCGGGAAAGTGTGGTCGTCGTTCAGCACGACGGCGACGACACCCACCTCCGCACCCTTCGCTCGGCCGAGCTCTGACGCACATCCGGGCGGAATGGCGTAACGGAACCGCCTGCGTTCGCGGTCCCGGTCTTCCGGATGCGCTTGCGCTCGTTCCCGTCGGCGCGCTCGACCTCGGATCGAATCTTGTCGCGACAGCCGGAACGTGGGAGCGCTCGGGCGACACCGCCCGATTCACGCCTCGGTTCGGCGCCGTGCCCGGGACCGAGTATGCGGTCGTCGGGCGGCGGGATGAACGGGAAGCGTGGCGCGAACTGACGCGGGTGAGCGTTCCCGGCGCCGATTTCGAGCCGCGCACAGTTGTCGAAACGATCGACCCGACCGTCGCGAGTGTGCCTGCGAACCTGCTGCGTTTCTCAGTGACATTCTCGTCGGTGATGGACGAAGGATCGGCAGCGGGCCACGTTCACCTGCTCGACGAGACAGATGCAGTCATACCGGGCACCCTCTTGGAGATGCCGCCCGAGCTCTGGGATCGGGGCCGTCGGCGGCTCACCGTCCTGCTGGAACCCGGGCGCATCAAGCGCGGCCTTCAACCGCACGTGCAGGCGGGCGCGCCGCTCCGCGAGGGGAGCACGATCACCGTCGCCGTCGATGCAGGCCTCCGCGACGCCGAGGGTGCGCAGCTGCGCGTCGGCGCACGTCGCACCTATCGCGTCGGAGCGGCTGTGCGATCGCGCATCGACCCGGCCCGGTGGGACGTGCAGTGGCCGGGGGGTCGCTCGAATCGCCTGGTCGCGCGTTTCGATCGACCGCTCGATCGCGCTCTGGTTCAGCGATGTCTTCACGTGGTCGACGAGCACGGGGATCCGGTGCCCGGCCGCGCGTCGCTCGATCAGGGTGCGCTGGTGTGGGATTTCACGCCGACGTCGGGCGGCGAGGACTGGAGGCTTCGTGTCGACACGCGACTGGAGGATCTGGCGGGCAATTCGGTGCGGCGGGTGTTCGACCGCGACCTGCGGCGCACAGCTGACGACGGCATCGAAGCCCCGGAGATCTTCTTGACGCCCACCGGCGACATGGTCGCAGGTTCTGACTGACAGCCGTCCCATCGGCCGTTCGCCCGCTGTTCACCGTCCCGTTCACTGACGTACCGGCTGCGTCGCTAGTTTCCGATCTATGAGACTGCATATCCCCCGGACCGTCGCTGCCCTCGCCGCGACCGCCACGGCCGCCGCCCTCGCGGTCGTGCTGCCCACCGCCGCCTTCGCCGCGGATTCACCGAACGTCAAGATCACCGAGTGGTTGTACAGTCCGGTCAGCTCGTCGGGTGAATACATCGAGATCACGAACCTCGGCGCGGCTCCGGTCAGCCTTACCGGCTGGTCGTTCGACGACGACAGCGAGACGCCCGGGACCGTGCCGCTCGACAGCCTGGGCACCCTCGCCGTCGGCCAGTCCGCGATCATCACCGAGTCGGCGGATGCGACCTTCCGCAGCGAGTGGGGCCTCGGCGCCGATGTAAAGATCCTCGCGGGCAACACCACCAACCTCGGCCGTGCCGACGAGATCAACATCTTCGACGGACCTGACGCTGTCGCGAACCTCGTCGACCGCCTCACCTACAACGACCAGGGCACCGGCACGGTGAAGGGACCGCGCACCCAGGGTGTCGCCGGCATCCCGAAGACCGGGGCCGCACTGGGCGCCAACGACGCGTCGCAGTGGCAGCTCTCCGCGGTCGGCGATGCTGAGGCATCCTGGGCCTCGAGCACCGGAGACATCGGCTCGCCGGGCACGAGCCGTTTCGCGCTGGCCGGCCCCCCGCTCCCCGCCTGGGCGAACATCCACATCAACGAGGTCTCATCGGACAACACCAGCACGCCCGTGGGGGACGCGATCGAGCTGTACAACAGTGGCGCCGCGGACGTCAGCATCGCCGGCTGGCTGCAGATCGACAGCGGCGCTGCCTCCGCGGCGACGGCGTTCTCGGCGAAACTGCCCGACGGAACCGCGACGACGGTCGTCCCGGCGCACGGCTACGTCTACTTCGCCTCGACCAAGGGTCTGGGCAGCGGCGGCGACGGCGTGCACCTCTACCTGCCCGATGGTGCCAACGGCACCGCCGGCACGCTGGTCGACTCGGTGGCCTACACCGCAGGACAGGCTGGCACCGACGAGACCAACAACTTCGGCGCAGGCGCGTTGGCGCGCTGCCCCGACGGCACCGGTACGTTCGTCTCGGTCAAGGACAAGAGCTTCGGCGCTTCCAACGCCGACGCCTGCACGACGCAGCTGACCGACCCGACCACCGGTAACGGCGGCGGCTCGACCCTGACCTGCCAGCCCGAGGCCCCGTCCGGCACCGGCACCCTTCCCGCGACGGCGCTCACTCCGACCGCGTGGCCCGGCAGCGCATCCGTCGCCGTCTCAGACAAGCAGTGCGCGTGGATGACCACGACAGGTCCTGAGGGACGGGACGTCAGCGGCCTGGTCTTCGACCCGAGCAACGCGAACGTGCTCTACTCCGTCAAGAACAAGAGCTGGGTCTTCCGCATGGTGAAGCAGGACGGCCTCTGGGTCGCCGACACCAGCAACGGCTGGGGCGCGGGCAAGGAGATCTTCTTCCCCGGCAGCACTGACCCGGCGACGAACCAGCCCGACTCCGAGGGCATGACCGTCGGCGCGGATGGCGCGCTCTACGTCACCACCGAGCGCAACAACGCAGCCAACACCATCCCGCTCAACTCGATCCTGCGTTTCGATCCGACCCAGTCGGGCACGCAGCTCGTCGCGACCGACCAGTGGAATCTGACCGCGGAATTCCCTGAGCTGCACGCCGGCAACAAGGACCAGGCGAACCTCGGCTTCGAAGGCGTCACCTTCGTTCCGGACAGCTACCTGACCGCCAACGGGTTCGTCGACCAGTCGACCGGCACGGCGTACAAGCCGATCGACTACCCCCAGCACGGCACCGGGCTGTACTTCGCGGCACTCGAGAACGATGGCAAGCTGTACGCCTACGCGCTCAACGCCGACCACAGCTTCCACCGGGTCGCCGTGGTCGACACCGGCATGGGACACGTCATGGATGTGCAGTTCAACGCCGACACGCAGCGCATCTGGGCGCTGTGCGACAACACCTGCGGGGTCACGTCGACCGTGCTCAAGGTGGGCACGACCGGCGCAATCGTTCCGGATGTGCTCTACAGCAAGCCGGCCGGCCTGCCCGTGGACAACCTCGAGGGCTTCGCCCTGGCGCCGAACTCGACCTGCGTCGACGGGACCAAGGAGGTCGTGTGGTCGGATGACGGCGTCTACGGCGCCGGGCCTGGCAGCGCGACCGCGGGACACGCTCTCTACAGCGGGCGGATCAACTGCGACCTGGGCCTCGGTGGCCAGGGCGTGCCGAAGCCGGACGCCTGGGACAAGAAGAAGGTCTACTTCGTCAACGACAAGGTGAGCTACAACGGCAGTGTCTTCCAGGCACTCTGGTACACCTCGGGCGAGACCCCCGGCAGCAGCAAGAACGGCGCCTGGTCCGAGATCGCGACGGCTCCCGACGGCAGCACGCTCTGGACGGTGACCCGACCCTTCAACACCGGCGACGTGGTCGTCTACCAGGGGCGGACGTTCAAGGCGCTCTGGTACACCCGCGGCCAGACACCCGGCGGTGTCGGCGGCCCGTGGAGCGAGCTCGTCGCACCCACCGTGCCCGGCGGCATCCCCGCCTGGAGCTCGGCGACCGTCTACAACGGAGGCGAGAAGGTGACCTACCAGGGCCACACCTACCAGGCGCAGTGGTACACGGCCGGTAACGCACCTGACCCGACGAACAAGTACGGCGTCTGGAAGCTCCTCGGCTGACAGCGCCGGCTCCCCATCGCGGGGCAACGGAGGGGGTGGTTCGCTTGACGCGGGCCACCCTCCTTACTGTGCGGGGCGGACGGTCAGGATCTGCTCCGCGCGACCGACGGGCCCCTTCGTGTCGTGCAGAACACTGCTGGTCAGGCCGTGGCCCGCTGGGCCGAAGGTGACGGTGGTGTCGAGGCCGACCCACGAGCCTTCTGGCTGCCGGTAGAGGTGGATGGTCAGGTCCAGGTTCGGATACAGCCAGAGCGTGGGCGGCTGGCGCACCGCGATGCCGTTGGCGGTGTCGACCAGGGCGATGAAGGACGCGTGGGGGGATGCGCTCTCACCGGCCACGAGTCGGGTGTCGGTTCCGATCCATCCGGTCGCGCGGCCGGGCACCGGCGGACGGAGCGGCCTTATCTCGATCGAATCGATGTACCCTCCCGGCCAGGTGTCGTCCATCGGCCATGGGCTCAGGCCCTCCGGCCCTGGCAGGGCCTCGGGCTCTCCGCCCGCCACCGCCGTCGTGTCGACGACCTGGATGAACCACGCCCGCGCGAGGACCACGGTTCGCCCTCCGATGACGACGCTCGCCTCGACGAGCTCGATCGTGCGCCCGGACCGGATCGTCTCGACGCTGATCGTGCAGTCGTCGGCCGCGAGGAAGCCGAGGATGTCGAAGCTGATGCGGCCGAGCTGCTTACTGTCCGGTGCCAGGGTGGCCCGGTGAAGGTCGATCGCGTGCACGATGAGACCGCCCAGCGGACTGAAATGGATCTCGGCAGCGTTCCACGCGCCACCGGCGTGAACCGTGGGCCGGAATCGTTCGTCGTCCAGTCGTTCGAAGTACGCGTCCATCGGTTCCTGTCGTCTCCCGCATTCAGTTTCTACGCATCATCTCGCGAGACCTCCCGGGCTCGCAAACATCCGACCATTAGGCTGGGGAGATGGCTGTCACCGACGAGGCGATCCTCAAGATCAAAGACATGATCCTGTCCGGCGAACTCGCCCCCGGAGACCGCCTGCCGCCCGAACAGCAGCTCAGCGAACGGCTCGGGCTCTCACGCAGCTCCCTGCGCGAAGCCGTCAAGGCACTCGAAGTGATCCGCGTGCTCGACGTGCGACGCGGAGACGGAACCTACGTCACCAGCCTCGAACCGCAGCTCCTGCTCGAAGCGATGTCCTTCGTCGTCGACCTCCACGACGACTCGTCGGTCCTCGAGATCTTCGCCGTGCGGCGCATCCTCGAACCGGCCGCTGCGGCACTCGCCGCCGCCGCCATGACTGAAGAGACCGCCCAGGCGCTGCGGTCCGAAGTGAACGCGGTCGACGTCTCGACGAGCGTCGAGGGACTCGTCGAGCACGACCTGGTGTTCCACAAACTCATCAGCGAAACGACCGGAAACGGTTATCTCGCGAGCCTCATCGAGGGGCTGTCCAGCAGAACGGTGCGTGCGCGCGTGTGGCGCGGGCTCACCCAGGAGAACGCGGTCGCACGCACCCTGACCGAGCACCACGCCATCGTCGACGCCCTCGCCAACGGCGACGCCGAGCTTGCTCGAGCCTTGATGACCGTGCACATCAACGGCGTGGAGCAGTGGCTGCGCGAAGCGCTCTGAGGCACGACTCAGACGCGGCTTGCCCACGCATACTCGGCTCTCGACGACTGCCGCATCTCGGCGCCCGAGCCGGCGGCGGTCGGCGGCCAGTAGCGCCCGCCGTGCACCTCCACTGGCGTGATGAAGTGTTCGTGGAGGTGATCGACGTATTCGATCATCCGGCCTTCGGTCGTTCCCGACACCGTCAGGTAGTCGAACATCGACAGGTGCTGGACGACCTCGCAGAGTCCTACGCCTCCGGCATGCGGGCACACGCGAACACCGAACTTCGCGGCCAGCAGCAGGATCGCGATGTTCTCGTTGACCCCGGCGACACGACTCGCGTCGATCTGGAGCACGCTGAGCGCATCCGCCTGCAGGAACTGCTTGAACATCACCCGGTTCGCGCCGTGCTCGCCGGTTGCGACCGGAATCGGCGCGATACCGCGGGCGATCGCAGCGTGGGCCAGGACGTCGTCGGGATTCGTCGGCTCTTCCACCCACGCGAGATCGAACGCGGCCAGGTGGGCGATCCAGTCGATCGCGTCGGCGACATCCCACCGCTGGTTCGCGTCGACAGCGATCGCGATGTCCGGTCCGACTGCGGCGCGCGCGATGCCGAGGCGTCGGATGTCATCCGCCCGATTCGCACCGACCTTCAGTTTGACCTGTGTGAATCCCTCCGCGACCGCTTCACGGCAGAGCCGGTCGAGCTTCGCGTCGTCGTAGCCGAGCCAGCCCGGTGTCGTCGTGTACGCGGGGTAGCCCGTTGAAAGGAGATGCTGACGGCGGGCTTCTCTCCCCGGCTGCGCCGCGCGGAGGATCTCCAGCGCATCGTCGCGGGTCAGGGCATCGGTCAGGTACCGGAAGTCGACGAGGGAGACGATCTCCTCGGGCGTCATCGCGGAAAGCAGCGCCCACAGCGGCTGCCCGGCGCGCTTCGCCTTGAGGTCCCAGAGCGCGTTCACCGCGGCGCCGATGGCCATGTGCATCACGCCCTTCTCCGGGCCCAGCCAGCGCAGCTGCGAGTCGTAGACGAGCTCGCGCCAGGTCGCGCCCATGTCTGAGAGCAGCTGTTCGACGTCGCGGCCCAGCAAGTGACCTTCGAGCGCGCGGATCGCCGCGACCTCGACGTCGTTGCCGCGCCCGATCGTGAACACGAAGCCGTGGCCGTCGAGGCCGTCGTCACTGTCCGTGACGATTCGCAGGTAGGCGGCCGAGTAGTCCGGGTCCGGGTTCATCGCGTCGGACCCGTCGAGCATGGTCGAGGTCGGAAAGCGGATGTCACTCGTGTCGAGTGCGGTGATGGTGCTCACGTAGTTCCTTCGTTGGACGATTACGCTCGAGCATAGACATCGGATGTCTTGTCTGTCAATTGCGCGCAAACCGTCGGATCGGGGGCGTGAATCGGGCGGAGGTCACCGGATAGTTCAGATGTTCCGCGGGTGAGCGGCCCGTTAGCGGGCTGCTTGTCATTGGGCCCTGGCGACAAGCCACACCCTGGGCATCTTTTGATGAACGAGGACAACTGGCGAGAAAACACCCACGCGCGAGCTGAGCACAGAAAGCGATTGCTGGGTCTGGCGTTTTTGCGTAACCAGGCGGCTGGGTTTGCGTCTACGTTAGGTGAGGGCGGTTGTCCTCCGGGTCGTTGACGCGTGTCCACGCCGGTTAGCCGGGTCGAGGACACGTGGCCAAACTGACGTTCCGTATGTGCCTGGCATTCCGCCACTCGCCTATGAGGTGACTTGTTGAAATCGAATGTAGATATCGCTGTTGAAGCGCTGATGGCCGGCGCTGTGCTGTTTGCTGTGCAGCTGCTCTTTGGCACACAGCCGCCATGGCTTTATGCATGGCCGATCCTTGTGGTTGCTTTGGTCTACTTCGTCGAGGGTGCGAGAAACAGGAAGCGTAAGTCTTGATGAAGTAAGGAAAGTTTGAGCGGGGTGTGGCTCATTTGAGCTGATGTTTCCCGCCGACGAGCGACGTGCAGCACGGCGCCCCAGTGTCGGCGGAGCCTGCCGTCGTTGCGGAGTTCCAGGAGCCGCCTGACCTCGGCGTAGAGCCGTTCCCGCTTCCATGGCTCCATAGTGATGTGGTTCGAGAAAGTGCCGAGCAGGCGCAAATACTCGTCGGCCGAGTATGTGACCTCCCAGTCGAATTGAGCGATCGCGGCGACCTCGAAGAGGCCGCTGTCCTCGATCTCCGCCCGCGAATCCGGCAGCTCTCCCGGCCGCGGCCGGTCGTCCGCCTTGGCTTCGCCGATCTCTTCGTAGACCTCCTGGAGCTGCAGGAAGATCGGGTCTCCCCCGTCCGGGAACACATGACTCGCGCTCCAGAACGCGAGGTGACCCGCGACATCCAACAGCTCCCATGCCCTCCGGTAACGGATGCTGGGATCGAGCCAGTGCCAGGAGGTCGCCGCGAACACGAGATCGAACCTTTCGCCGACGGCCGGCGTCGTTTCGAATGCCCCGGTGATCACGGTCGCATTCGGGTATGCGGCAAGGTTGCGTCGCGCTGCGGCCGCGAGTTCCGCGCCGAGCTCGACACACGTCAACTGCATGCCCCGGCGGGCCAGAGGAAGCGTCGCTTTGCCTGTCGCGCACCCGATTTCGAGAATTCTGGCGCCGGACTTCAGCCCGGTGACGCGAAGAAGCGTCTCGTAGAGTTCATCCGGGTAGTCCGGCCGAGCCTGCTGGTACAGGTCGGCCGCAGAGTCGAAACTGGCTCGCAGGTCTGGGAGATCGTCGGCCATCGTCCCAGTCTCTCCGCGTCGCCGTCGGCTGTCGAGCGCAGGTCACTGCGCAGCGTCGCCGAAGAATCCGAGGAGCAGCACCGCGATCTTCTCCGGGGCGTTCAGATCGGGCGCGTTGTGATCGAGGCTGTCGACGATCTCGGCTCGCGCATTCGGCATGAGCGCCGCCAGCCGGCCCAGCACGTCGGTGAGATAGCGGGGGGACTTCGAGCCGCCGAGCAATACGGTGGGCACCTGGACCTCGGCGTACTCGGCGCCGTCGGAATCGTGAGAGACGATCTCCCGCATCTCGTTCGGGGTCGTGTGCATCAGCTGCCGCATCTCACGCCCGTCCGAACCGCTCAGCATGATCTGGGCGAACACTGTCATCAACGGCATCGGCAGACTGAACGGCAGCAGCCGCGTGCCGCGAAGGAACACGGCCATCGCCGTCGCCTGCCGGCCCCGCGCTTCCTCTTCTTCGAACCGGGGAAGCCACGACGTGTCGAGCGATCCCCCGATGGAGACTCCCGGCTCGTAGACCGCCAGCCGCTCGATTCTCGGCTCGTGACGGGCGCACTGCAGCGCGATCAGGCCGCCGTAGCTGTGGCCGAACACGCGGGATGCTCCCGTCGCGTCGAGGATGCAGCTGAGGTCCGTGGACTCCTTCTCTAGTTGATAATCCTCGCCCTGCGGCCCGCTGGCGCCGCGCCCGCGCCGTTCCATGACGTGAACGGTGAAGGCCGTGGACAACAGCTCGGCCAGCACGTCATAGTTGTGCGCCATGCGATTGTTGCCCGGCACGATCACGAGGCCTGGCCCTCGGCCCCGTGTCTGAAAGGCGATGGCCGTTCCGCCCGTCGACGTGGTGAGGTTCTCGTCCATGTCACCATCATCGACGGAGGCGCTTACAGGGTGCTTGCAGCACGCTTACAGGCGACGCCCGTCGTGCGGAGCATCCGTCGATCAGCAGGCGCAGCAGTCGACACAGGCTGCCGCGGGGGCCGGCCCGTGCATCCAGATGCGCTGCACCAGGCGCTCCCAGCCGACGGCGGCGCGCTCCCTCAGCGTCGGCCGCTCCTCCTCGAAGAACACGTCATCGACGCACCGCACCGTCGTCAGCGTCCGCACGCGAACCGCGGCGATGTCGTGGAGGTTGTTGCGCTGCGAGCCGTCCCAGTTCGCGTAGAGATAGGCGCCGCCGAGTGCCGAGATCGAGCGGACCGGCACCCGGACGAACGAGTCCGGACCCGTGACGTAGGTCGCGTCTCCCCGGGCGATCTGCGCGGACGCGGTCTGCGCATCCACGACGCCGTGTGGCGTGATCAGCGCGACGATGGCGCCGAGCTCATTGCGGGCGACGAGCTCGATCTTCAGGTCAGACATGGAATCTCATGGTTCGATGCTAAAGACATTCATTCATCGAATCCAACAGTAAAAGGTTCTCGGATTCAGCAGTGGAGCCGATGAATCCCCCTAAGCCTCAGTGTATCTTCGAGGATATGCACCGCTGAGTTCGGTGTGACGGAGGGACAGCTGATGGCTGCTGACCGTGTGGCCCTCGCTCGTGACGTGATCACGTACGGCACGACCGAGGCCGATATCGCCCTGACGTCGGGCCCGTCGTCGGGTGGCCTCCTGGCGGCTCCCTACGCGCCGACCCTCGTCACCACCCAGCACGATCTGGCGGCCCACTGGCCGCCCGGCACCGCTCCGTCCGCTCATCCGCCGACCGTGCGACCCGGCCCCGGCGACCCGCTTCCGCAGGCGGACTATGTGGTCATCACCTGGACGGTTCCCGAACAGCAGGCGCTGGTGGACGTGCTCGCACCGGGAGTGAAGCGCACCGAGTGGATCCCGTACGCCAGAAACTGGGAGACGGTGTTCAAGCCGTTCATCCGACCCGGTGCGCCTTCGCTGGCTGCCGGGCGGATGGCTTCGTACATGCCGGTCACGGTCGCCGGCAAGTCCGTACTGGTGATGAAGTCGGAGCTTCATCTCAATCAAGACGGCATGCACCTGCCCGACGGATCAGAATCCCTTCCCGTTGCGGATCTCTTCGCCCAGATCATCGACGAAGCCAAGCCGAAGCTGATCATCACCACCGGCACGGCCGGCGGCACGATGGACCAGAGCAACCTGGGCGACGTGATGGTCACCCGTGCAGCCCGGTTCCGCTGCAGGAGCGAGTTCAAGGGTGCGCCGTTCGCGGATTCGGCCTACGCGAGCGACTTCGACATCCCGACAGGGCGACTGGCCGACGCGACCACACTGATGCAGCTTCATGCCGCCCACCTCACCGAGCCCGCGATGGGCCCGGCGACCGAGCGCTACAACGACGGCACGGTCGTCCCGGGCTTCCCGAACACACCGAAGATCAGCGTGGAGGGCGTCGACTTCGCTGCCGGCCTGCCCATCCTGACGACGGACTACTTCGAATTCGGCACGTCCACCAACAAGCTGGGCGACGAAGGCTGCGGGGTCGAGATGGGCGACGCCGTGCTGGGGATGGTGTGCGCCAAGCTGGGCGCGACGGCGCCGCGCTGGCTGGTGGTGCGCAACGCATCCGACCCGCAGATCAACGGACACCTGCCGACCGACCCGGACGTGCAGGCGATGTGGGCGGTCTGGTTCTACGCCCAGTACGGCTACTGGACGTCGGTGAGCAGCGCACTCGCCTGCTGGGCGATCGTCGTCGACGACAAGGGCTGAGGACCCCGGACGAGCGACCGGCCCGTGCCGCCAGAGGCGTACGGGCCGGTCGGGTCGGGCGGATCGGGTGACTCAGCGCAGCGCGCCGAAGAAGTCCCGCAGGTCGCCGGTGAGCACATCCGGAACCTCGGCGGCCGCCCAGTGGCCGCCCTGGTCGAACTCGCTCCAGTGGACGATGTTCGAGTTGTCGCGTTCCGCCCAGGGCCGGATCGTGCGGAAGTCGTCCGCGAAGACGGCGACACCCGTCGGCGCGTGGTTCACCGCGGGGGCGGCGCCGGAGTGCGCCTCCTCGTAGTACGAACGTGCGGCGGACGCACTGGTGTTGGTGAACCAGTAGATGGAGACCGTCGTGAGGATCTGGTCCTTGGTGAGCAGGCTTCCGTCGCCGAACGCGACGAGCAGCTCGCTCCAGGCCAGCTGGGCGGCCGGCGAATCGCTCAGGCCGAACGAGAGGGACTGCGGCCGGCTCGACATCGCCGCCGAGAACCCTGCGCGCTCCTGGAACGTTTCGAGGAATGCGAGTCCCGCCTGGTCTTTCTCACTGAGGTTCTCGAACTCGGCCGGGTCGCCGGACGGGAACGAGAACAGCTGCAGCACGTGGGTGCCGACCAGACCATCCGGGTTCAGGAGCCCGAGTTCGCGCCCGATCTGAGCGCCCCCGTCTGTACCGTGAGCGCCGTAGCGGTCGTAGCCGAGTCGCTTCATCAGCGTGTCCCAGGTCTGTGCGATCCGGGCCATCGTCCATCCGCGTTCGTGGGTCTGCCCGCTGAAACCGAACCCGGGCATCGACGGGATGACGACACTGAACGCATCCTCGGCCTTGCCGCCGTAGGCGACCGGGTCGGTGAGCGGACCGATCATGTCCAGGTAGTCGGCGAACGAGCTCGGCCACCCGTGCGTAAGGATGAGCGGGAGCGCGTTCGGCTCGGGCGAGACGACGTGGATGAAGTGGATGGTCTGACCGTCGATCTCGGTCGTGAACTGCGGGAACCGGTTGATCTCGGCCTCCTGCGCGCGCCAGTCGTATTCGTTCAGCCAGTAGTCGACGAACTCCTTGACGAAGCTGACGGGAGCTCCGTAGACCCAGTCATCGCCGGGTGCTTCGAGAGGGTAGCGGGTGTGCGCGAGGCGGTACCGGAGGTCATCGAGGTCGGCCTGCGGCACGTCGATGCTGAAGGGGCGGATGGCGGTGATGGTGTCGGTGTTTGTCATAACTGCACGCTATGAGGCAATGCGGCATGGTTCGTTCCTCAATTCCGTGACATTCTGGACGGATGCTGCAGACCTCATCCCGGTTGCTCAGCCTGCTCTCGCTGCTGCAGTCGAGGCCGTCCTGGGGCGGGCCCGAGTTGAGCGAACGTCTCGGCGTCGGTCCCCGCACGGTGCGGAACGACATCGACCGGTTGCGCGACCTCGGGTATCCGATCGATGCGACGCGTGGCCCGGCGGGCGGCTATCGGCTCGGAGCCGGCGCCGACCTGCCGCCGCTCCTGTTCGATGACGACGAGGCGGTCGCCATCGCGGTCGGTCTCACGGTCACCTCCTCCGGGTCGATCGAAGGGATCGAGGAGAGTTCGCGCCGCGCCCTCACCAAGATGGAGCAGGTGCTCCCCTCGCGCCTGCGCGCGCAGGTGACGGCGTTGAGGGATGCGACCGAGACGGTCCTGCGCGACACAGCGGGTGTGGAGCCCGAGGCGCCGGTCCCGGCAACGGTGCTCGCCGCGATCGCGTCAGCCGTCAGGGATGCGCACTGGCTCCGTTTCGACTACGCGGGAGAGGCGCGACTCGTCGAGCCGTACCGGCTCGTCAACTGGAACCGTCGCTGGTACCTCGCGGCGTGGGACCTGCAGGGCGATCGGTGGTCCACCTTCCGTGTGGACAGCATCCGACCCAAGCCGCCGACGTATCGGCCGTTCACACCGCGATCCTTCCCCGAAGGCGGTCTGGTCGGGTTCGTGCAGCGGGACGTCGCCGCGGCGGGCTGGAAGGTGACCGCCCGCATCACGGTCTTCGCGCCGGCCGACGACGTCGTCGCGCGCATCAACCCGGCGGTCGGCGTCGTCGAGGTCGTCGACGAGAACACCTCGGTCCTGATCACCGGGGCCGACATGTACGAGACCATCGCCCTCTACATCGGGCTCCTGGGCCGCGATTTCCAGGTGACCGAGCCGCCCGAACTCGTCGCCCACCTGCGGGCGCTCGGCGAACGGTACGCGAGGGCGGTCTCCTAGCGCCGTACGAGTCGTCACTAACCGTCCATATTCTGCGCGATTGAGGTGAGTTGGTGACGTCTCGGCGATGGGTCACGCTCGTCAATGGGTGGCGACCGCGCTGCCGGTGAGTTCGTGGCGTGAGAACGTGTTGACGAAGCAGTAGTACGAACGCGCCCCCGAATTCCACTGCGCGGCGGTGTTCGGGTAGCGCAGATCGGTCTGGACATCTTCGTTCCAGACTGCAACCCAATCCCAGTTCAAGAGGCCCGGGGCCGAGCAGAGATCGGTGACCTGGATCTCCAGCGCTTGCGCACCGGGGAAGGGTTCACCGGCCGGCTGGGACAGAACACCGCGGGACAGCAGCTGCGCGATGTGCGGCGCAGCGCAGTCGACCACCGGATAACCGGCCGCCCACGGCGACGGATAGACCTGGAGGCAGTCGCCGGTCTTGAGTGAGTCCACCGGCTGAGCCGGAACGGTGGCGACCATTGTCGGGGTCGGCCGCGGAGGCAGACCGAGGGGGGCCGGGTCCGGGTCCGGCTCGACGATCTGGGGCGACGCCGCGTGGGGGCTCGGCGAAGAATGCCCGTGAGCGCGCCCCGCCGGAATGCCGGCAGCGAGGAGCATTGCAGCGGCCACCGAGAGCACGACGACCACAGCGCCAGTGGACCCGGCGAAGAGAATCCACCCTCGCCGCGAGAGCCCGGCAGGCGTCTCGGCGGACGTCGGCTCGGCGCGCGTTCGCGATCGGCTGTCTCTCACGCGGTCATCCTAACGTCGGGTGCGGCACGTGATTCCTAGCCCCTGGGGAGAGCAGCGCGCACGATTCCCGGCGATGAGACGATCCGACAGCTGACGCTGCCCGCAACGGCAGCGGGCCGCTCCTTCGCACGAAAGACGGCCCGCCGCCGATGACGCTCAGGCTACGTGCGGTCCGCCGTTTCGGCGTCGTCGGAGCGGACAAGATCTAGAACGTGCATTGGGCACATGCACCAAGCCGTCGCTCAGCGCACCACGTCGTAGACGAACTTGGCGACGCCGTTGGAGTAGGTCTCGTGCTCGACGACGTCGAGGTTGGTGGTGGTGTCGCCGCCCGCGAAGAGCCGTTTGCCGTCACCCAGCAGGAGCGGGAAGACGAGCAGGTGGTAGCGGTCGACGAGACCTGCGGCGGCCAGGTTCTGCGCGAGTGTGGCGCTCCCGTGGACGATGATGTTCCCGCCCTCGGTCTGCTTGAGGGCCGCCACGTCGTCGAGCGAGCGGAGAACGGACGTGTTGTTCCAGTCGGGATCGGTGAGCGTGCTCGAGACCACGTATTTGGGCATCGCGTTGTACTCGGCGAACTCGTCCATCGTCGGCCAGATCGGCGCGAACTCGTCGTAGCTGATGCGGCCCATGAGCATTGCGCTCGCCTCGACCTGCTCGCGCCCCTTGATCTCGTACGCCTCCGCGACGAACGGGACGTCCTTGAACGTCCAGCCGGCACGCGGATGCGATCCGCCGCCCGGCGAGTCGATGACTCCGTCGACGGTGATGAATTCGGTGACAATCAGGGTGCGCATTTTCGTCAGGACCTTTCCTCTTCGACGATTCTGTCTCACTAAGACGTCGAACGGGACCGGCCGATTTCGACATCCGCGCCCTTTTCGCGGTGTCGGCTGGCGGATGGAATCGCCCGGGTGTCCGGGATCGCGGGTTCAGGTCAGCGTCGGGAGGTCGTAGTCGTCGCCAGGCACCGTGGCGTCGAGCGGATACCCGACCGTGGGACCGAGGACCCGGGTGGCGCGCGTGAAACGTTCGACCAGTTCGTCGTCCACGATCTCGTCCCCATCCCCATCCGTGCTTCCGGGTTCGTGCGTGGACACCAGCTGACTGGCGGGGCCGATCAGGACCTGCGCGACGCCGAGTGCGCCATCCGCTTCACGTACCGGGATCTCGACGGTCGCCGACGTCGACTGCCGCGCGAGGGCGGCAGCGTATTCGAGCAGGGCGGATGCGATGGCATCGCCGGTCAGAACGGATCCCCCCGCGTACTGGACTCTGTGCATGCGACTCTCCCGACTATGCGTTCGTCTCCCCGACGGTAGTCCCCGGACCGTTGTGGTCAATCCCCCACCGGTGCGCGTCGGGTCCGTGCCGCGCCGCGCCTGTCGCCGACAGGCCGCCTCACCGCGCCGGACGCAGGACGATCACCGCTCCAGACGGGAGCTTGCCCTCGAGCGCCGCGGCAGCGGCATCCTCCGTCGCCCCGTGAACACGCACGACGATCGTCCCGCCGTCAGCGGTCGCGACGATCGCTTCGAATTTCGCCATGTCACCCAGAGGTACCCTCTCCGCGCCCGGGATCAAGGGGTATCTTTTCGCCGAGCACAGGGTTGTTCCCGTTTTGAGCGACTCATAACGGGAACAACCCTGTGCTCGCGCGGCGTTGGCGGGCGCGCGGGGCGCGGGGCGGGGATGCGCGACGCGGGTCAGGTGCGCGCGGATGCTGTGAGCGCGTCGATCGCGAGGTTGTGGTCGCTGAGGGAGTCGAGGCCCGAGACGGCGAGGACTCCGACCTGGGAGCCGTTCACGCGGATGGGGACCGCCCCGCCGGTCGGAGCGTATTCGGCGGAGGTGAGCCCGAAGTGCACGAGGAAGTCGGGATCGTTCTTCGCGTGCAGCTCGAAGACGGCATGCGAGGAGCGGTCGAACCGCCGGACGACCGCGATCTTGCGGGCGACCCATTCGTCGTTGTCGGCGCTGGTGCCGGGCAGGGCGGCATGGAACACGCGCTGGCTTCCGAGAACGATCGAGATCGTGACCCCGTGCCCTTCCACCAGGCATCGCTCGACGAGCTGCTGCCCCACCGCCCATGCTTCCTCGTGGGTGAATCGCGGCTGATCCGGCGCCTCAAACTCATTCATGTGCTCAGTCTCCTAGACGCAGGGTCGCGAGCACAGGAAAAGGGGGGTTATGAGCGTCTCATAACCCCCCTTTTCCTGTGCTCGGCGGCCCGGGCGCGGCTCGCGGGGGCGGGTCAGGCCTCGCGAGCGGCCGGGGAACGCTCGGAGGTGCGCACCGGGTCACGCTCGACGATGCCGCCGAGGACCTCGTCGATCCGCGACATGAGCTCGGTCGGGATGGTCACGCCGGACGCCTTCACGTTCTCGACGACCTGCTCGGGCCGCGAGGCGCCGATGATCGCCGTTGCCACGTTGTCGTTCTGCAGCACCCAGGCGATGGCGAGCTGCGCGAGGGTGAGGTCGAGCTCACGCGCGATCGGGGCGAGGTTCTGCACACGTGTGAGGACATCATCCGACAGGAACCGCTTGACCGCGCCTGCGCCGCCGCGCTCGTCGGTGGCGCGACTTCCCTCGGGGAGCGGCGCACCCGGCAGATACTTGCCGCTCAGCACACCCTGGGCGACCGGCGACCACACGATCTGGGAGATTCCGAGCTCCTGCGAGGTGGGCACGATCCGGTCTTCGATGACGCGCCACAGCGCCGAGTACTCGGGCTGGTTCGAGATGAGCTGGAAGTTGAGCTGTTTGGCGAGGGCGGCACCGGCACGGAGCTGCTCCTCGGTCCACTCGCTCACGCCGATGTAGAGAGCCTTGCCCTGACGCACGATGTCGGCGAAGGCCTGCATGGTCTCCTCGAGCGGGGTCTCGTAGTCGAACCGGTGCGCCTGGTAGAGGTCTACGTAGTCGGTCTGCAGCCGCGACAGCGAACCGTCGATCGATTCGAGGATGTGCTTGCGGGACAGTCCGACGTCGTTGTGTCCCTTGGGGCCGGTGGGGCCGAACACCTTGGTGAGGATCTCGAGCGACTCGCGCCGTTCGCCCTTGAGTGCGGCACCGAGGACGGTCTCGGCTGCGGTGTTGGCGTAGACGTCGGCCGTGTCGAACGTGGAGATGCCGACCTCGAGCGCGGCGCGAACGCACGCGGTCGCGATGTCGTTCTCGATCTGCGAGCCGTGGGTCAGCCAGTTTCCGTAGGTGATCTCCGAGATCTTGAACCCGGACCGACCCAAATACCTGAAGTGCATTTCGTTCCTCTCGAGTAATGCATGCCTGTGCCCCGGGTTCGATGCTAGGCAACTCGATTGATCGAATCCAACAGTAGATGGTTCTGGGATTCATTCGCCCATCCGATGAATCCCTCGTCGGCCCGCGCCTCCCCTGCTTGAATAGGGAGATGACCGAGGACAACTGGCCCGCATCCCCGCCGAAACTCGCGCCGGGCGACCGCGTCGCCATCCTCTCTCCGTCGTTCGCGGCACCGGGGCTCGCACCCGAAGTGCATGAGCAGGCCATGCGCCGGCTCGCCGAAGCGACCGGGCTCGTCCCCGTCGAGTACCCCACGACCCGGCGGCTCGGCGCCAGTCCGGAAGATCGGGCGGCCGACCTCAATGCGGCCTTCGGCGACCCGACCATCCGCGCCATCCTCGCGACGATCGGCGGCGACGACCAGGTCACGGTCATCCCGCACCTGGATGCCGACCTCGCCCTGGCAGACCCGAAGCCGTTCTTCGGGTACAGCGACAACACCAGCCTCCTGAACTGGCTCTGGTCGCTCGGGATCTCCGGATACTACGGCGGGTCGACGCAAGTACACCTCGGAGCCGGACCGCGCATCGACGACGTCCATCTCGCATCGCTGAAGGCTGCGCTCTTCACCGGCGGCGAAGTGGAGCTCACCGAGCCGGGCGAGTCGGAGGACTTCGGACACGACTGGCTGTCTCCGCTCGCCCTCGTGGAGTTCGGAGATCGTGAGCCCGCAGATCCGTGGGTCTGGGCCGGGCCGGAACGCGAGGTCGCGGGCCGCACCTGGGGCGGATGCCTCGAGGTCATCGACCAGTTGGCCATCGCCGGCCGGCTGCCGTCCGTCGACGCGGTGAAGGGGAGCATCCTGCTCCTCGAGACCAGCGAAGAGCTTCCCTCCGCCCCGTGGGTGAAACGGTGGGTTCGCGCCCTCGGCGAGCGTGGGATCCTGGCGGCGGTCGACGGCGTCGTCGTCGCGCGCCCTCCCGTCAGCACCTTCGGGAACGTGCCGTCTGCAGCGGAGCGGGCGCGGCTCCGCGCCGACCAACGCGATGCGATCATCGGCGAGATGGCCCGGTACAACCCGGGCGCGGTGGTCTGCGTCGGCGTCCCGTTCGGCCACACCCGCCCGCAGTGGATCGTGCCGTACGGCGGACGGGTCCGGCTCGACGGTCGCACGCGAACCGTGACAGCCGATTACAGCTGACGGCGGCGCGGCGCTGCGCCACTCATGGGGTCGCGCACGGATACGATTCGTCCAGGAAACCCGGTCGTTCTACCGGTTCCCGAAACGCAAGCCCGAAGCCGCACGCCACTCGCACTCACCGAAGAGGTAACCGTTGACCGATTTCCCGCCGACTCCGCCCGCCGACAGCACGCCGGAGCCGGCCGCCTGGCCGCCGCCCACCGGACAGGGTCTTCCGGTCTACCCGGTCGCTGCCACTCCCGCCGACGCGACAGCGGGGCTTCCGTTCAGCAAACTGGCTATCGCCGGCTTCGTCGTCTCGTGCGTGTCGATCTTCATCTTCGGGTGGCTCGGCGTCCTCGGCGCTCTGTTCTCGGCGCGCGCGATCGGGGCAGCCCGTCGTGGTCTGGTGCGCGGACGCGGCCTGGCCATCGCGGGGTTCGTGATCGGTGTCGTGGGTTTCGTCGCCTACGCGATCATCTTCCTGACGCACCAGCGCTGACGGACTCCGCGGCCTGGCGAGATTCCCGGAGCCGCGGGCGCCTCCTCGGCGTAGAGTGGCAGCATCCATTGGTTCGCCGGCACCGTCGCCGGAAAATCCGGATCAGACGGGATGCTTCCGGCGCTACCACGCCACAAGGAGGCGCTTACCCATGCTCACCGAAGCCCACGCAGTTCTGCCCGCATCCGATCTCAAACGGGCGCAGGAGTTCTACCACAATGCCCTCGACCTCGATCCGGCCGAAGTGGAGAGCGAGAACCTGCTCTACCGTCTCGACTCGGGATCGACGTTCGAGATCTACGAGACCGGCAATGCCGGAACCGCCCAGAACACCCAGATGTGCTTCCTCACCGATGGCCTCGACGGCGACATGGCGCGACTACGCGAACGCGGCGTGACGTTCGAGGACTACGACTTCCCCGGCCTCAAGACGGAGAACGGTGTGGCCGCCTTCGGCACGACGAGGACCGCCTGGTTCAGGGACACGGAAGGCAACTTCATCTGCCTCACCGAACTGGGGTAGGGCGGGTCTGCGCCGGCTGACGTCGATCGCTTCCATCGAGGCACTCCGCCACGAGTAGTGGAACGGGTGCGTCGTGGATGCGCGACGTCAGCCGTCGGTGCCAGTCGACGTCGTCCCACATCCCCCGGTATTGCGGACCGCAGAAGTTGCTGGTCGCGATCCCCATCCAGCGGCCGTGCTTGATCGCCTCGTCGACTCCGAACTCGCAGAGTTCCCTGACCCAGCCCCAGTCGAGGCCGGGGCCGTCCTTCCAGCAGACGATCGCCCACGACTCCGTCGTCACCAGCGGCAGGTTGCGCCACCGTGACCAGTCCGCCATGTCGGTGATCATGTTCGACAGCTGGATCCGCCACTCCTCCGGGCTCGACCGGTAGAGCCGCTCGGCCTGGTCGGCGAGCAGCTCGTACTGGACGGGATCGCGCCCGTCGTAGTCGAGCTCCTCGTAGAAGCGGCGGGGCCCGGCGAGCACCATCCAGACGTGCGGTTCGAGCAGGTCGTAGTGGGACACGTCCTCGGCGAGGACCGTGTCGAACTGGGCCGAAATCGAGAAGCACAACGGCAGTTCCGGATAGGCGGCACGCACGCGAGCGAGCGCCGTGTTCGTCCATTGCCGACCGTCGGGCGACGTGCGCAGGAGATCGTCTGTGCCCTCCTCGCCGCCCGGAACCGTGAAGGGCGCCCAGAACAGCTGCGGCCACTCGTTGCAGAGATCCACGTACCAGATCGTGTGCAGCAGCCCCGCGGCCCGGATGTGGTCGAGCGTCGCGATCCAGCTGTCGGCGAGATCCACCGGCCCTGTGATCGACATGCGGGTGTCGTCGAGGTCCTGACGGAACCAGGTCGAGAGGGCGACCTTCAGCCCGCGGGCGTCGGCGAGACGGATGAAGTCGACCAGCGCCGGCATCGGCGAGACCGTCACCTTGGCGGGGCTCCCCCAGTCGTGCATGGTCCAGGCGGGGATGAGTGTGAAGGCCCCGTCCGGATCGGCGGCGACCAGGTGCGGATACGCGTCGATCCGGACGGCGTCGTAGCCGCGCTCGACCAGACCGTCGAGCGCCCGCTCCCAGTCCTCGTAGCCGCCGCCCGGCCAGCGGCGCTCCAGCCAGGAGAAGTCCCACATCGCGATCGCGAGCGCCCCCGTCGCACCGGTCGAGAGCTCAGCCACGGGAATCCGGCGCTCCGGCTTCGCCCCAGACCCGCTCCCAGCCCACACCGATCCCATCGCCGGCCCGGACGTAGCCGTCCGCGTCGACGCAGGCTTCCCGTACGACCGGGTTCTGCGTCACGAGCGACTCGAAATAGGTCGTGTTCGGGATGCTCATGGCGAGCTGGATGTTGACCGGGCCGCCCGCGTGGATCTCGGCGCGCAGATTGAACGACTCCGCGAGGTGCGCGATGCGCAGTGCGCCGGTGACTCCGCCCTTCAGCGTGGCTCCCGTGCGCACGGCACCGGCGCATCCGGACATGATGAAGTCGGCGGCGTTCAGGTGGACGCCGTCGCTGGTCTCAGCGACAAGCAGCGGGATGTCCACCCGCTCGGCCAGCCGCTTGTATGACGTGATGCTGAACTCGCGCATCGGCTCCTCGTACCAGCGGTAGCCGGCCTCGGCGAGCGCTTTGCCCAGGTAGACGGAGTCGTGGAGGTCGAACCCGGCCGACCCGTCGTACATCAGGTCGACGTCTGGCCCGACGTGATCGCGCAGCGCCTGCGACAGCGCCGCGTCGCGCCTCGCATCGCCCCAGGCGTGCAGCTTGATCGCGTGGTACCCGAGCTCGAGGCACTGGTCCGACACGTCCAGGTATTCCGGGATGTCCCGGAAGGTGGTCGTCGACGCGTAGGCGGGCAGCGCATCCCGAAACGACCCGAGCAGACGGTGCAGTGGCAGCTCGGCCCGCTTCGCCGCAATGTCCCAGAGGGCGATGTCGACCAGCCCGAGAACGTAGATCGGGAACTCTTCGATGCGGTCGAGCTCCCAGACCCGATGCCACAGCCATTCGCGGGCGAGCGCGTCGGCACCGATCAGTTCGTCGCGGAGGCGGCGCTCGACCAGGTCGCGCAGGATGACACCGCGGGTGCAGTGCGCATACCCCTTCAGACCGGACTCGGTCGTGATGACGAGCCAGCCGTCGATCGTCTCACCGGGATCGGACCCGGGCAGCCCCTGCCTCCACATAAAGGGCGGGGAGGCGGGGGGCTGGGTCACGAGCACGACGTCGACGTCGACGATCGTGTCGCCCGCCGCCGAACTCACGACTGCAGCTCGAAGTACTGCTGGATGTCGGGCGAGACGGCGGGGATGCTGATGGAGCGCCCGTCAGTCCGCAGCGAGATCGTCGCGGCCTCCCCCGCAGCGACCGCATCCCGTGCTGCGACCGGCGAGGTCTCGGTGGCCCCGCCCTCGCGCACGAAACGCAGGAACTCGGCGACGAGCGCGCTGTCCGCTCCTCCGTGACCGCCCTCGGCCGGCGGGATCGGGATGATCTCGTCGGCTTCGACATAGTCGCCGCGTGTCGTCCACACCTTGACCACGCCGCCTTCGCCGTCGCCGAAGTTCTCGATGCGGCCCTCCGTACCGATGACGGTGTAGTTGCGCCAGTAGTCAGGCGTGTAGTGGCACTGCTGGTAGCTGGCGTAGACGCCGTTCTCCAGCTGCATCAGCATCATCGAGACGTCCTCGACGTCGACGACCGGGTTCAGCCCGGTCAGCGACTTCGGCGGCCAGTTCTCGTGGCTGATCCACTCGCCCATGCGCTCCTCGGAGCGGTCGCGACGGTCCGTGATGTCGCCGTAGACGGTGAGCCCGCCCATCCCGACGACCGTCTCGCTGCGCGAGTCGGCCAGCCAGTGGATCACGTCGAGATCGTGGGCGCCCTTCTGGAGCAGCAGGCCGGTCGACTTGGTGCGGTCGGCGTGCCAATCCTTGAAATAGAAGTCCCCGCCGTTGCCGACGAAGTGGCGGCACCAGATCGCCTTGACCTCGCCGATGCGGCCCGAGCGGATGATGTCGCGCATGAGACGGACCACCGGAAGGTGGCGCATGTTGTGGCCGACGTAGAGCCTGGTCCCGGTCTCGCGTGCGGTCTCGAGGACCCGGTCCGCATCCTCGGCCGTGATCGCCAGCGGCTTCTCACAGAAGACCGGCACGCCCGCGCGCAGCGCTGCGATCGCCACCTCGGCGTGCGTGAAGTCAGGGGAGAGCACCATCACGGCGTCGATCCCCGAGGCCAGCAGGTCGTCGAGCGAGGTCGCGATCGTCGCATCCGGGAGCTCCTCGGCGACGCTGCGCTGTGCGCGTTCGGCCGGATCCCAGACCGCCGCGATCACCGCGTCATTGCCCGGGTGCACGACCTCGCGCCACAGCGCAGAGCGGGCACCGAAGCCGACGATTCCGATTCGAAGTGTCACGGGGGTCCTATCCTTTCGTGCCCGTCAGCGCGATGCCCTGAATGAACTGGCGCTGCAGGATGGCGAATGTGATGAGCATCGGCAGGCAGGCCATCAGGGCCGCCGCCATCAGCACGGGGAAGTCGGTGAAGTGGAGGCCGATGAGCTGTGCCATGCCAACCGTGAGCGGCTCCTTGGACGGGTCCGACGTGACGACGAGCGGCCACAGCAGGTCGTTCCACGACCACAGCGCAGTGAAGACGGCGAGCGCGATGATGCCCGGCTTCGCGAGCGGCAGCATCACCTTGTAGAAGACCTGCCACGGGTTCGCGCCGTCGACGCGGGCCGCCTCCTCGAGTTCGTTGGGAAGCGCCATGAAGAACTGGCGCATGAGGAAGCATCCGAACGCACTGAACATGCCGGGCACGATCAGTGCAGTCAGGCTGTTCGTCCAGCCGAGGCGCAGGATGATCTCGAACTGCGGAAGCAGGAAGAGCTGCGACGGCACCATCAGCACCGACAGGAACGCGATGAAGATCACGTTGCGCCCGGGAAAGCGGAGCCGTGCGAACGCGTAGCCCGCCATAGTGCACAGAACGACCTGCCCGACGACCCGGCCGATCGTGAGCAGCACGGAGTTTGTCAGCATCGACAGGAACGGCAGGGTGGCGAGCACCTTCGCGAAGTTCCCGAAGTCCCAGGGGCTCGGGATGATCTGCGGCGGGACGGCGTGCGCCCCGTCGAAGGTCTTGAACGCGGTGAGCAGTTCCCAGACGAACGGGAAGATCATGATGACTGCGCCCGCGATGAGCAGTGTGTGGACGAGCCACGGCTGCCGGGGGCCGCGCTTGGTGCGGACGGTGACGGTGTCGCGGACGGCCGCTGCCGGCTCGTTCGCCCTGGCGGTCTCGCGGGTGAGGGTCGACTCAGTACTCATAGTGAACCCATCTGCGCTGGAGGCGGAACTGGATTGCGGTGAGGATCAGGATGATCACCATCAGCACGAGGGCGATGGCCGCGGCGAGGCCGCGCTGGTTGCGGATGAACCCGGTCTCGTAGAAGAGGGAGACGATCGTCATCGTGGCCTGCTTGGCGGGGCTCCCGGTCGGGATCATCACGTAGAGCAGATCGAAGACCTGGAGGGCTCCGATCACCGTGATGACACTGACGAAGAAGACGCTCGGGCTCAGCAGCGGCAGGGTGACGGAGAAGAACCGCCGGATCGGACCCGCTCCGTCGAGGCTTGCCGCCTCGTAGAGCGAGGTCGGGATGCCCTGCAGCCCGGCGACGAAGATCACGATGTTCGTTCCGAGGGTCGCCCAGATACCGACCACCGCGACAGCCATGAGCGCGGTCGAGGGGTTGGCGAGCCAGCTGGTCCCCTGGATGCCGACCAGGTGCAGCACCTGGTTCAGGATCCCGTAGTCACCGTTGTAGATGAACGTCCAGACCAGGGCGATCGCCGCCGGCATGGTGACGACAGGGATGAAGTACAGGATGCGGTAGAAGCTCCGGCCCTTCAGGTTCGGGGTGTTGAGCAGGCTGGCGATGACGATCGCCAGCGGGATCCCGAGCAGTGCGACACAGGTGTAGATGGCCGAGTTGCCTGCCGCATTGAGCAGGTCGGGAGTATTGAAGAGCTGCACGAAGTTCGCGAAGCCCACCCACGTCTCGCCGCCGAAGGCGCCGGTCGTGGTGAGGGACATGTACCCCGTGCGAAGGATCGGCCAGAAGTAGAACGCGATCAGCCCGAGGGCCGTCGGGCCCACGAACAGCAGCGCCCACCAGGCGGAGTCCCGCAGCGGCTTGCGACGCCGGGCCGCAGGTGCCGGGGTCGCCCCCGGCACCTGGGTCCGTGTCATCGTCGATGACTGAGACACGTCGTTATTCCTTGGCGAGGTCCGCGTTCATTTTCGCCGCGAGGTCCTTCAGACCGGTCTCGACGTCGACGGATCCGGTCCAGATCTTCGTCATCTCGGCCGTCTCATCGGTGTTCCAGGCCGCGGTGTTCTTGGACACCGGGTAGGCGACAGCCGTCTTGACCTCGTCCATGTAGGCCTGCAGGTTGAAGTTCGGCAGCGACTTGACCCACTCGTCCTGCGAGCCGTTGAAGGCCGGGATGACCGCGCCCGACTTGGCCATGACATCCGCCGCCGTCTTTCCGCTCGCGAACGCGGCGAACTTCTTCGCTGCGTCGATGTGCGCACTCTTGGCCGAGACCACGTTTCCGAGGCCGTGCATGATCGACTGGTTGCTCACCGGACCCTGCGGCAGCGGTGCGACGTCGATGTCAGCGGCGATCGACGACTTGGCGAACGCACCCGGGTTCCACGAGCCAGCCCAGTACATGGCGACCTTGCCGGAGGTGAAGAGGTCGGCCGAGTAGGTGTCGGTCATCTGCTGGAGAGTGGGGGACTCCTTGGCGTTCACCAGGTCGACCCAGAACTTGACGCCTTCGATCGTCTTGGGGTCGTCGTAGCCGGACTTCTTGCCATCCGGGCTGACGATGTAGCCGCCGGCCTGAGCGACCGTGTCGTAGAAGTTCTCCTGGCCGTACGGGGGAGCTGCGATACCGAAGGTTCCGGGCGTCTTGCCGGTCAGCGCCTTGGCGTCGGCCTTGAGGTCGTCCCAGGTCCAGCCGGCCTTGGGGTAGGCGACGCCCGCGGCGTCGAACAGCTTCTTGTTGTACCAGACGCCGACCGTGTCGAAGTCCTTCGGTGCCCCGTAGACCTTGCCCTGGTAGGAGTACAGGTCCGTCAGCGCCTTCGGGTAGTCGCTCGTCTTCACCTGGTCGTTCGGTGCCAGCTGGCCATTGGATGCGTAGAGCTGGAAGTTCGGCCCGTTCATCCAGAACACGTCGGGCGCGGTTCCCGCGGTGGCCGCGGTCTGGAGCTTCGTCCAGTAGTCGGCGTTCGGTGTCAGCTCGATGGTGACCGAGATGTTCGGGTTCTGCTTGTGGAAGTCAGAGATGATCTGCTGCATCGCCGGCTCCTGGTTCTTGTCCCAGATGCCGTAGGTGAGCGAGACTTTCTCGTTCGAACTCGGTGCGCTCGAGCAGGCCGTGAGGCCCATCAGCCCGAGGGCCGCGATGGCCACTCCCGCCCCGATGGCGCGGATGGTACGTCGCTGCATTGAATCTCCTTTGATCGTTTGCGTGTGACTGCGGAACTACTAAAACGATTAAGTAACAGCACAATGCAAGTAATGGCAAATATCGATCAGTCCAACTGAGCGAAATGATGATTCGCTGACCATTCGCCTCAGGGACGCCGCACAGACGCTCCACACCTGCCCCATAGGGGCCGTGAAGTTGCCCGGGGCCGGCGGCTTCAGGCGCGCGTCGACTCGCGCTCGATCAGCGACCAGTCGAGTTCATGGAGAGTTCCCTCGCCGACCTCGCCCGGCCCCTCCAGGGCCCGCTTGACGATGATGTCGGCGATCCGTTCGAACTGGTCGACCGGGCCGACTGTCGAGAGCGAGGGCTCGGTGAGTCCCGCATCCGGGGTGTTGCCCACACCGATGATCGCGACCTCCTCCGGAACGCGGATACCGAGCCGGTGGGCCGCGTTGATGGCGGCGATAGCCGCGAAGTCCGTCGTCGCGTAGAGGGCGGTGGGCCGCTCGGGCGACGAGAGCAGGTCGAGAGCCACGGCGTACGCTTCGGCCTGGGTCTCCTCGTAGACACCCACGCGGTCGGCGCGCACCTCCAGGCCGGCCGCAGCCATCGCATCGCGGTAGACGGTCAGGCGCGACGGCGAGTTGTTCGCGTTCACACGCGACGTCAGGCAGGCGATATCGGTGTGCCGTTCGAGCAGGTGCTCCATCGCGATGCGGCACCCCGGAAGCGACTTCGAGCGGATCACGTCGAAGCCCTTCGGATCGATCAGGTCGTCGAAGACGACGACCTTCTGGCCGCGCCCGACCATGGTGGCCAACCGCTGCTGGTCTGCCGCAAGGTCGGGACCCAGTCCGATGTAGGCGACATCGGCGCGTTGCAGTTCGAGAGCCGAGAACCAGTCGCCGTCGGCGAGGATCATCGACGTCAGCCCGGCCTCCTTCGCAGCGGTATTCGCGGCAGCGGCGAGCGCGAGAGACCAGGGGTCGCTCAACATGTTCAGCGACAACATCACGAGGCCGGTGCGGCCGGTCCTGACCGCACGGGCAGAGCTGTTGGGGTAGTAGCCGAGACGCTTCACGGCCTCATGGACGCGTTGCGCCGTGGCCTCGCTGATCCCGGCATCCCGGCCCGAGAGCACGAACGAGACAGTCGTCGTGGAGACACCCGCTTCGCGCGCGACCGTCTTCAGGGTCGGGCGCGCAGGTGCCTGCCCGTTTCCGTCTGCCATCGTTCCACCTCCGATCGGAGGCAACGCTATACCAGCGTGAAGTATTTCAGCCCGTTTCGCCCGGGGGCCGCGTTCCCCCAGACGCGCCCATCGGACGCATGCGTCATCGACTTGAGGCAAATCCTCGCCTGACTGCCGCCGAGACCGCGATTTGCCTCATGTCGTTACTCGGAACGAGGTCCTTCCGGTGCCCGAGTTTATCCAGAAGTTCGCCCGCTCCTGACGCGGCCTCGCCGCCGATCCCCGAGACTGCGGTCGTTCGTCACGTCCGCGCCCCGCTCGCCCGGGGGCAGACGTCACGTGAAGCAGCAGAAGCCGCCGCCGCGCGCCCCCGTCTCAGTCGAGGTGGAACACCTCGGGGATGGGCATCCACCGGTCGCCGTCGGCACGCTCGGGAAGCGGCCGCTGCAAGGCATCGGTCAGCGCGTGCCACCGCTTCGTCGCCGGGTCATCGTTGACGCGTGCCATGTCCGCGTCGAAATCGTCGCCCACGTACTCAAAGTACGAGAAAAGCACGTCGCCCTGGCGGAAGATCGAGTAGTTGCGCACGTTGCCCGCCGTCAGGGCCGCGAGCACCTCGGGCCACGCCTCCGCGTGCAGCCGCTCGTACTCGTCGACACTCTCGGCGGGGATCCCGATCACCGAGGCGATCCGCCTCATTTGCGCTCCCCTGCGGGCCGGACGCGCAGATGCGTCATGCCGCCGTCGACCTCGAGCGCGGTGCCGGTGACCGAGCCCGACAGCGGGCTCGCAAGGAAGGCGATCGCGTCCGCGACCTCGTTCGGCTGAACCATGCGCCCCGTCGCCTGCCGCGCATCCAGTGCCGCCCGCTCCCCCACCGGGTCCGCGAACCCTTCGAGCATCCGCTCGACGAAGGGGGTCGCGACGGTCGCCGGGCTCACGCAGTTCACACGGATGCCCTCCGCGATGTGATCGGTGGCCATCGCGTAGGTGAGTGCGAGCACGGCGCCCTTCGATGCGCCGTACAGCGCACGCTGCGGCAGCCCGTTCAGCGCAGCGACCGAGCACAGGTTCACGATCGCGGCCGACGGCGACTGCCGCAGCCACGGCAGCGCCGCAGCGGTCACGCGCGCCATCCCGGTCACGTTCACGTCGAGCACGCGCGCCCATTCGGCGTCGTCGTTCTCCTCGACCGTTCCGACCGCGCTGATGCCGGCGTTGTTGACGACCACGTCGATCCGGCCGAACGCCTTCGCGACCGACGAGATCGCGCGCTGGACGCTGGAGCTGTCGGTCACATCCGCCTCGAACGCGACGAGTGGATGCCGGACCGACTCGGTCGCCCTGTCCAGCACCGCGACCCTGGCGCCGCGGGCCGCGAGCGTCTGCGCCGTGGCGAGGCCGATGCCCGAAGCGCCGCCGGTGACCACGGCCACCAGGCCGTCGAAGTCGCTCATGCCTGCACCATCCCCTGGCGCGCGCGGCCGAGGCCGTCGATCTCGAGCTCGACGACGTCGCCGGCGCGCAGGTACGGGTTGCCGGGGATGCCGAGCGCCACACCGGCGGGCGTGCCGGTGTTGATGACGTCACCGGGGTGCAGCACCATGAACTGGCTCAGGTACCAGATGACGTGGGCGACGGAGAAGAGCATGTTCGCCGTCGTGCCGTCCTGGCGCGCCTCGCCGTTGACCCAGAGGCGCAGGCCCAGCTGCTGCGGGTCGGCGACCTGCGAGGCCGGAACCAGGTCGGGACCGAACGGGTTGAACGTCTCGCAGCTCTTGCCCTTGTCCCACTGGCCGCCGCGTTCGAGCTGGTATTCGCGCTCCGACACGTCGTTGGAGACGGCGTAGCCCGCGACGTGGGCGAGCGCTTCCTCGGGCGAGTCCAGGTAGCGCGCGGTCGACCCGATCACGACGGCGAGCTCGACCTCCCAGTCTGTTTTGACGGATCCCCGCGGAATGAGCACATCGTCGAATGGTCCGACCAGTGTCGACGGGTCCTTCATGAAGACCACGGGCTCGACGGGAGGGGTCTGACCGGTCTCCTCCGCGTGATCGCTGTAGTTGAGACCGATGCAGACGATCTTGCCCGGGCGCCCGATCGGCGCCCCGACGCGCAGGGTTCCGGCGTCGAACCCGGGGAGCGAGCCGAGCGCATCCGCCACCCGGGCGAGCCCGTTGGAGGCGAAGAAGGCCGGATCGAAATCGGATGCGATGGAGCGAGCATCGAGGGTGCGTCCGGCGTGACGCACCACGGGGATCTCCTCGCCGGGCGCGCCCAGGCGGGCGAGGGTGAACTGGTCGGTCATGCGTTGCCTTTCGTCGTGTCGAGCTGGTAGTAGGTGCGAGCGGTGCCCGCGAGGATGGCCTGCCGGTCGTCGTCGAGAAGCCCGGACAGGAGGTCTTCGATGCCGCGCCACACCCGGGTGTAGCCGCCGGCGATGAGCGAGACCGGCCAGTCGCCGCCGTACATGAGGCGCTCCGCGCCGAACACGTCCAGTGCGTGTTCGAAGACGGGCCGGATGGTGTCGACCGTCCAGTCTCCGGGCTGGCCCACAGCCGAGTACAGCCCGGAGACCTTGCCATAGACGAGCGGATTCGCCGCCACGTCGCGGATCAGCGACGCCCACGGTTCCCGGTCGGATGCTCCGATCGGCGGCTTGTTGAGGTGGTCGAGCACCATCTTCAGGCGCGGATGCCGCTCCGAGATCGTGAGGACGGCACGCAGGTGCTCGGGGAGCACGCCCACGACGTCGAACGGGATGCCCGCGTCTTCGAGGAGGCCGAGTGTGGCGTCGACTTCGCCGCGCTGCAGGTAATGAGCGTCGGCACGGTCATGGATGAGCGCGCGGATGCCGCAGAACAGGGGCTCGCGCTGCAGCTGGGCCAGCCGAACGGCCGCCCGGTCGGGCTGGTCGAGCGGAACATAGCCGACGATCCCGGCCACGATCGGGTTCTCGCGAGCGACCTCGAACATGTGGTCGGTGTCGTCGTCGTTGTCTGCGGACTGGACGAGGACGGTGCCGGTCACGCCGGCCGCCTCCAGTTCCGGCAGCACGTCCGCCATGGCGAAGTCGCGGAACAGCGGCCCCGAATCCGGTCCGAGCCAGGCGTATTCCGCCCGCCCGAGATCCCACACATGCTGGTGCGCGTCGATGATCCCGCTCATGCAGCTTTCCCCTCGCGGTCGTCGATTGGTCTGATGACTCCTAAGCTGTGCGCATGGCAACTGACGCAACGGACGGCATCCCGACCCGCTCCCGCTCGAACGTCGTGATCGACGGCATCCGCGACATGATCACCAGCGGACGCCTGGTGCCTGGCTCGAGGCTGCCGGCCGAACGCGAGCTGAGCGGTCTGCTCGGGGTGTCGCGCGGGCCGCTGCGCGAAGGGGTGCGTGCTCTCGTCATCCTGGGTGTGCTGGAGACGCGCCAGGGCGACGGAACGTACGTGACGTCCCTGGGTCCCGGGCAACTGCTCGAACCGCTCGGGATGCTCACCGAGCTGCAGAGCCCCGAGGACAGCGTGCACATGCTCGGCGTCCGGCGCGTGCTCGAGCCCGAGGCTGCCGCACACGCTGCCGTGCGGATGACCGAAGCCGACCTCGCCGAGGCGGAGCGCATCCTCGCTGTCGGCCAGACGCTCCTCGACGGCGGGACGGACGTCGATCTGGAAGCCGCGATCGATGTGGACACCGACTTCCACAGCCTGATCGCCCGCGCCAGCGGCAACCCAGCGTTCGCGGCGATCATCGAAGCGCTCGTGGGGCGCACGGCGCGCGCGCGGCTGTGGCGGGCCATCCACCAGCACGGGGCGGTGGAGACGACCCAGCAGGAGCACCGGGCGATCCTCGACGCGCTGGTCGCCCGGGATCCGGACCGGGCGCGCATCCGGATGAGTGTCCACGTACTGGGGGTCGAGGAGTTCACGGCGGCGCACCTGAGTGCGACCGCGGGGCGCGCCGTCGACGATTCGGACGCCCAGAGCTGACAGGTCAGGCACTGCGCACCAGACCGCGTTCGATGAGGGCCGTCCAGAACGCGTCGGGGATGCGTGCCCCGTAGCGTCGCGCCGTCTCTGCGGCCTGCTGCGCGGTTCGGACCCCGACGACCACGGATACGACAGCCGGGTGACGAAGCGGATAGGCGATCGCAGCCTCGGGCAGGGTGAGGCCGAACTCCTCGCAGGCATCCGCCAGGGCGTTGGCGCGGGCGATGAGCTCGGCGGGCGCCTGCTCGTAGTTGTACGACGCGTCGGCGGGCGGACGAGGCGTCGCCAGCAGGCCGGAGTTGTAGACCGCGGCTGCGACGATGCCGACGCCCCGCTGCTCGGCGAGCGGCAGCAGGTCGTCGAGCGCACCCTGCTCGAGCAGGGTGTACCGGCCGGCGAGCATGATGAGGTCGATGTCGTGGCGGCGCACGAACTCGGCCGGCATGGCCGACTGGTTCATGCCGGCGCCGACGGCACGCAGGACGCCCTCCTCGCGGAGTTCGATCATGGCGGGGATGGCCTCGGCGTGCGCCTGGTCGCCGTGCTCATCGGGGTCGTGCAGGTAGGCGATGTCGATGCGGTCGAGGCCGAGCCGTTCGAGGCTTTCGAAGAGGGAGCGGCGGATGCCGTCGCGGCTGAGGTCCCACTCGCGGCGCACGGTGGCCGGCACGGCGAAGCCTTCGGTGTCGACGGTGCCCTCGGGATAGCCGCTCGGCACGAGGAGGCGTCCGACCTTGGTGGAGAGCACGAATTCGTCGCGCGGCCGCTGTGCCAGCGCGGCGCCGAGGCGACGTTCAGAGAGCCCGAGGCCGTAGTGCGGGGCGGTGTCGAAGTAGCGGATGCCCGCATCCCATGCCGCGTCGACGGCCGCGACGGACTCCTCGTCGGTGGTCTCCCGGAAGAGGTTGCCGAGCTGGGCGGCCCCCATCCCCAGCTCGGTGACGGACACACCGGATCGAAGAGTGCGGCTCAGCATTGAGGGACCTCCCTGGGACGTGGATTTCTAAAGGTTAGACCACCGATGCCCAATTCGCGATATTCGCTGCCGTTTTCGATCCCGCGCTCACAATTGGTTCTACCAAAGCGCCAGCGGACGGCAGCCTGCCTCGCGTGGATCTGATGTCTGCGGTCATTCGTTACGTCTGCGCCCCGCTCGCCGCAGCGCAGTCGTACCGTGCGACCGCAGACACCGGGGTTGCACCGCCGGCAGCGGCCGGGCGGCTCAACGGGTCGGCCGGGAGAAGTCCCAGATGAGGACCCCGCGATCGTCGGGCAGCGCGGCGGCGGGCGCCGCCTCAGTCGAGAGGTAGGGCGCGACCTGCCGCTGCCAGCGCTCGTTGACCGGATCGGCGTCGAGGAGCGCGGTCATCCGGTCCCGGTCCTCCGCGACGACCTCGTGCGTCAGGGTCGTCCGGTTGCGGTAGATGCGCCATTCGACGACCCCGGCGGCACTCAGCGCGCCGGCGACGTCGGCGGGGATGGCGCGATGGAACTCCTCGTACGCCTGGGCCAGCCCCGGACGGAGACGGGTCGAGAACTCGAACGAGTCGTGAGGCATGGGCCCCTCCTTGACGTACTGCGGTGAACGACGGTGAATGTGGTTGGTAACGTTACCAGATCATCCAACACCTCCACTACAGTTCGCTGCCCCTACCCTGTATACTTGTCGGCAAGTACCGACGATGGAGATGCCCAGATGACGACAGCAGACTTCGCCTCATACGGCCGCAACACCGCACGCGGCCCGAAGGATCGTGTCGAGCCCGTACTGCGTCCACGGCCCAAGGTGCAGCCGCACCGCATCTCCGACTGGGTCTACGACCAGCTCTGCGACGCGATCCGCACTATGGAACTCGCACCGGGCGCCCCCCTGTCGGAGCCGAGCCTCGCGACCCACCTCAACGTGAGCCGCGCCCCGATCCGCGAAGCGCTCACGCGACTGGCCGACCAGCGCCTCATCACCGTGATCCCCCAGGTCGGAACGCGCGTCGCTCCGATCCTCATGGCCGAAGTCGAAGAGGCCTGCTTCATCCGGTCCGCGCTCGAGTGCGGCGCGTTCCAGAAGGCCATCAACACCCCCGATCTCGACACCCGCCCCCTCCGCCACGCGCTCGAGCTCAACGTCGCGGCCGCCGAAGCACACGACGCCGAAGCCTTCTTCGAGACGGACGAACAGCTCCACGAGGCCGTCTTCGCGCTGGCCGGTGTTCCTCACGTGTGGGACGTGATCCGCGGCATCAAGCTGCATCTCGACCGGCTCCGCCGCCTCCACCTCCCCGATGCGGTCGGCAATCCGGCCCTCGTCGCAGAGCACACCGCGATCGTCGAAGCGCTCGAAGCACGCGACGAGAAGGCGGGGCTCGACGTCATCCGAAAGCACGCCAACCGCATCCTCGTCGACAGCGACTCCCTCCGCACGCGTTACCCGCACTACTTCGAACAGTGATCGTCGACAGCCATCAACTCGATGCGGAGGAGCTGCCGCGCTTCCTCGACGCGCGTTCCCTCCTGCAGCCACACGAGACCGTCACGCAGATCACCCTGCTCGAAGGCGGAGTGTCCGGCACGGTCTACCGTGTCGGCACCAGCGACGGGCGCGAGTTCGTCGTCAAACGGGCGCTCGAACAGCTGAATGTCGCCGACGACTGGCACGCCGACCCGGCGCGGGCGATCCACGAAGCGCGGGCGATCCGCGTCCTGCACGCCCTCACCCCGCAGAACGTGCCCGAGCTCTTCGACGCAGACGAAGAGACCAACACGATCACCATGGAGGCGGCGCCGGCCGACTGGCTGACCTGGAAGCAGCGGATGCTCGCCCCGGCCGAGACCGCCGGATCGATCGACCACGTCGCGATCGCCCGGTCACTGGCGACCGCACTCGCATCCTGGCAGCGCACTGCGCTCCACCACCCCGCGGTCCTCGCCCGGTTCGCGGACAAGTCGCTCTTCGAGGCGCTGCGCGTCGACCCGTTCCATCGGGTCATCCGCGGCGTGCATCCGGCTCTCGCTCCGGCGATCGACGCCTGCATCGATGAGCTCGAGCAGGCGGAGCTGACGCTCGTCCACGGGGACTTCTCGCCCAAGAACGTGCTCGTGCCTCCGACGCCGGGACCGACGCCGTGGGTCATCGATTTCGAGGTCGTCCATGTCGGGCATCCCGTCTTCGATGTCGCGTTCCTCTGTTCGCACCTCATTCTCAAGTCCATCCATCTGCCGCAGCGGCGCGCGGAGGTCGACGCGGCACGGTCCGCCTTCCTGGCGGGCTTCGAGGCCGAAGTCGACGGCGTGCTGCGCAGTGCCGCGACGGCTTCGCTCGGACGCCACACCGCGTGCCTGCTGCTCGCGCGGGTCGACGGCAAGTCGCCCGCGTCGTATCTCACGGCCGCTGAGCGCGAGACAGTGCGACAGCTCGCAGTCGACGTGCTCGCGAGTGCCGACCCGGAAGCCGCCTTCGCCGAACTCACCGCCGGCGCCGAGCACTCAGCTAGCAGGGCGCACCCAGCAAGCGCCGAACTCACCGCCCGCAAGGAGCCGTCATGACTGCACGCATCGCAAGGATCACCGCGTTCGAAGCCCTGGATTCGCGCGGTCGCCCGACGGTTGCGGCCCGACTGGAGCTCACCGACGGAACCGCAGCGACCGCGCACGCGCCGTCGGGAGCGTCGGCCGGTTCGCACGAGGCGAAAGAGCTCCGGGATGGCGGCACACGCCGAGGCGGACTCGGGGTGCTGAACGCGGTCGACAACGTGGCGTCGCGTATCGCGCCGGCGCTCCAGGGCATGGTCTTCGACGATCCGAGCACCGTCGACGACGCTCTCGCGGAGCTCGACGGGACCGACGACTTCTCGAATCTCGGAGCCAACGCCACGCTGGCCGTCTCACTCGCGACCACGCTCGCGGTCGCCGCCTCCGAACGCACCTCCGTCGCACGCTGGCTGCAACCGGAGGGCGACCTGCTGCTGCCGATGCCGATGGTCAACATCGTGTCGGGCGGCGCGCACGCCGGCCGCTCGATCGACATCCAGGACGTGCTCGTCGTCCCTCATGGGGCGAAATCGTTCGCCGAAGCGATCGAATGGTGTGCGGATGTGCGCGACGCGGCGTCCGCGATGGCCGTCGACTCAGGCGTTCCGGGCGCCTCCTTGGTCGCCGATGAGGGAGGGATCGGCATCCCGTTCGCCAGCAACGCCGATGCGCTGCGGTTCGTCGTCGAAGCGATCGAGCGCAGCGGGCACCAGCCGGGCGAGGAAGTGTCGCTCGCCATCGATGTGGCCGCGACCCAGTTCTTCGCCGACGGTCACTACCGGCTCGACTCCGAGAACCGTGCGCTGAGCGCATCCGAACTCATCGACGAGCTCGCGCGGTGGATCGACGACTATCCGGTGATCTCGATCGAGGATGCCCTGGCCGAAGACGAATGGCGCGACTGGGTGACCGCGACGCGGCTGCTCGGCTCACGCATCCAGCTCATCGGCGACGACCACTTCGTCACCAACGGGGACAGGCTGGCCCGAGGTGTCGCGGAGGGTTCTGCCAACTCGATCCTGGTCAAGGTGAACCAGAACGGGCTCGTATCCCGGTCGCGTGCTGTGCTCGACACGGCCCGGGCATCCGGATACTCCACGGTCGTCTCGGCACGTTCCGGCGAGACAGAGCAGTCGTGGCTCGCGGACTTCGCGGTCGGATGGCGCGCCGGGCAGATCAAGGTCGGCTCGACGCACCGCTCGGAACGCGGCGCGAAATGGAACCGCCTCCTCGAACTCGAGGCGACAGAGTCCACGGTCTTCGCCTCCACCCAGCAGCAGCACGGCCTGCCCGTCGGGTCGCTCGCCGCCGCACCCGCGCCCACCCGCTGACGGCGCAGGCCTCGCCCGCCTCCGCTGCCTCCGCTCGACGTCTGCGGTCGCTCGTCACGTCTGCACCCCGCTCGCGCGACCGCAGTCGTGACAAACGGGCGCAGTCACCGCTGCCGTGACCCAGTCGCGCTGACGCACGGGCTTCGCTCGCCGCCGCACCCGCGCCCACCCGCTGACGGCGCAGGCCTCGCCCGCCTCCGCTGCCTCCGCTCGACGTCTGCGCCCGTTCGTCACGTCTGCACCCCGCTCGCGCGACCGCAGTCGTGACAAACGTGCGCAGTCACCGCGCGGCACGCCCGTGCGCAGTAGAGGGACGTGCCGGGCCACAGGCCGGGCACGTCCCTCCCCCCAGGATCAGGCGAGCTTCAGCTCGACAGCCGCGGAGCCGAACCGCGGCATCTGAAGCTCGACCCGACGACCGTCGACCTCGATGGGCGCACGCCGCACACCGATGACGCTCGCCCGCCAGGCCTCGGCGACGTCCGATCCCGCGATGACGCCCACGGTGACCTCCGACTCCGCGAGCGACTGCAGCCGCGCCAGCACCGTGCCGCGCGCCGTGCGCGTCACACCGATCAGGCGGATGCGCCGATCGTCGACTTCGAGCAGCGATCCCGCCTCGCTCTGCGCACCTGACGGGTCGGCCGCCACCGCGAGGAGCGGCCGCACCAGGTCCAGCGCCAGGTCGGCGCTCTCGACGCCGGCCGCCTCGGCCGAGTCCGCCGCGAACCCGCGCACCCGGTACCGGAACACCGTGTCGAACGCCTGGCCGGACGGAAAGTTCGTGTCCCAGATGTTGTTGTGGATCCACGAGAAGACCGTGCCGGCCTCCGGCGCCGCCAGCGTTCCGGGGAACGGCGCGAAGGGCAGCGCGATGTCGCCGACCTGGATGAGCGGAGCATCCTGGGTGACCAGAGTCGCCGCCCTCTCGCCCGCGTGCAGCAGCACCCAGTCCCGCACCGCGTGCATGTAGTCCGCGCCTCCCGGCACGACCGGGATGTCCGTCCCGGCGACCGACCCGGACACCTCGTAGCGCACCGTCGGCTGCTCGAGCGCGAACGGGAACGCGAAGAAGCCCGACTCCTTGTCGACCGTGTACGACTTGGCCACCCGGTTCGTGATGTCCACGAAGTCCGCCTCCGCGTCGAGCCGGAGCGTGGTCACGATCGAGTCGACCCCGACACCGAACACGCGGTAGCGGAGCCAGGAGCCGAGCGCATCCCGGCCGGCGTCCTCAAAGGCCACGTGGGTCGGGATGGCTCGATCCGCGAGCAGAACGAGGTCGGGCCCGCTGTCGGCGACGAAGCCGGAGAGGTGGTTGAACTCCCCACGCGGCGCGAATCGGTCGTGCACGTAGGCGTTGAACCCGAACGCGGAACCGTTGTTCACGAGTTCGGCGCCCGACCCGAGTTCCCGGATGGAGGCGATCGCCCCCGTGCGCGGATCGACCGTCACGCGCAGCACCCCGTTGTCGAGGTGCCACACAGGCTCGCCCTCGCTCGCGAAGGCGATCGTGCCTTCCGGTGTCGCGGCCCGGCCCCGCGCATCCGCGATCACCACATCCACTCGACGAGACCCGAAAGCCGGAACCGAGTCGACGCGGATGTCGAGGAAGCGTCCCGAGTCGCGGTGCACAGGGTTGGTCTGGTTGCGTTCGGTGAACGTCAGCTCGAGCCCCGTCTCGGAGTCGATCAGGCGAACGGATGCGGTGGAGTGCACGAGACTCTCCGGCAGGAACGCCGACACGGTTCCGCCGCGCGCCTGGCCTGCCGTGTTCACCACCCAGATGGATGCGTCCCCCGCGCCGCCCTTGCGCTCGGCATAGGCGCGCAGCACCTCCTGTGTGAGCAGCCAGGACTCCTGCTCGGCACGGATCGCCTTCTCGGCCTTCCAGTGCCACTGGTCCGTTCCCGTCGAGAAGGCGATGTCGCCGTGCGTCCACGGGTTCGCCGCGCCCCAGGTGTGCTCGTCGAACAGTTCTACGCTCTCCCACGCGGCGTCGATGCGCCCCGCGAAGCCGGGGACGCCGTCGCCGCCGAGCATGGCGTCGACCGAGCCGGCCTGCGACAGGGCCGCCTGCGCGCCGCGGTTCATCTGCAGGTGGCGCGCGGCCGAGCCGATGCCGTCGGCCCACCAGTCGTTCCAGTCGCCGGTGAACGTCTGAATCTCGTCCGCGTGCGCCACCTCGACCTGTTCGAAGAAGTCCTGCGTGCGGGTGATCTCGAGCTGCGGGTACTCCCACCGCTGATTCCACGCTTCGACGATCTCGGAGAGACGCCGGTTCGGCGGGCAGTTGTCGCCCACCCGGCCCATCACCCGGAGGTGGAGCTCGTTCCACGGGTACGGGTCGCGATCGAAGTCGCGGTCGCCGAGCGCGAACCCGAACACGTTCTCGTCATACGGGAACGGAAGGGTCTCCTCGTTCAGCAGGTACAGCGGCAGCAGGTCCTCCACGTGGTCGACGGAATCCGCGAAGCCGAGGTTGGCCGCCTCCTGGTACGCCATCCCTTCAGCCGTCGTCGTCATCCAGACGAGCACGCTGTTACCTGCGGGCGACGCCCAGCGGAACAGCCGGGGCAGCTTCTCGCCCGCGGGGTCGAGATACGGCACAGAGCGGCCCGCCCAGTTGTGGGCGACCGCCAGGTATTTGACGCCCGCGTCGGCCAGCGCATCCACGGTTCCGGCGACGCAGCCCGGCACATCCGTCTGGTACGCGACCGGCAGCTTCAGCCCGTACCGCGTCGAGATCTCGCACGCATAGCGCAGCAGGCCGAAGAGTTCTTCAGTCGAGCAGGTCTCGGTGTGCAGGTTGAACGGGAGCGCGGCTATCTCGATCGTGCCGGCCCGCACCTGGGCCATGAACCGTTCGACCGTCTCGGGGCGTCGCCGGGCGATCCACTCGCGGAGCACCCAGATCGACTCGACGCTCCACCGGAACGCGGCCGCCCCCTCGCCGCCGTCCGCCTCGGCGAGCCGCAGCGCGTCGTCGAGGTAGGCGAGCTGCTCGGTGATGACCCGGCCCTGCAGGTCGGTGTAGCCGATGTCGAAATGGGAATGGTGCACCAGCGAGATGTTCCAGGGGCGCACCGGGCGCACCTCGAAGTCCACCGCATCCTCACCGAGCTCGGGGAACGCGACCCGGATGACGGCCGCCTGGTCGAAGGCGGGCAGGAAGAAGCGCTGATCGTCAGCCGCATCCGCCGCGGCGAGTTCGCGCGTGGTTCCGTCGGGGAGTTTGACCACGGCGCGCGAGAGACGCATGGCCGAACGCACGCGGATCGGCTGCTCGGAGCCGGCGTCGCCGCGACGGAGCAGCGGCTCGGCGGCCAGCTCGACGCGGACACCGCCGACTTCGAACGACTGGAACGCCCGGTTGCGCAGGCCCCCGATCGCACGGTCGTGGTCGAACGGGTAGGTACGCCGAAGGGACGGCTGGTCCACCATCTGGAACTCTCCTTGGTTGTTGTGCTGGTCGGATGCGCTGGATGCGTCGGTCGGATGCGCTGAGTGCGCTGGGTCGCGCGGGTCCGCGCTGGATGCGCCGGTCGCGCCGGTCGCGCCCGTTCAGAGGTTGCTGGTGAGCCCGGTGACGAAGAACCGCTGGAACACCAGGAAGACGATGATCGCCGGGGCCGACACGACGACCGCAGTGGCAAGGATCGCCGGCTGGGACAGTGCACTCGTCTGCGTCTGCAGAGAGGCGAGGGCAGCCATCACGGGCTGGTTCTCGGGGCTGATCGTCAGCGAGATGCCGAAGAACAGCTCGTTCCAGATGTAGATGAACTGGAACACGAAAGCCGCCACGAGCGCGGGCCGCAGCAGCGGAAGGAAGACGCTGACGAACATCCGCCACCACCCCGCCCCGTCGAGCTTCGCCGCCTGCCCGATCTCCGACGGGATCGTGATCAGGAAGTTGCGCGTCACGAAGAAGGCGAACGGGATGCACAGGGCGATGTAGATGATGATCAGGATCGTCCTCGTGTCATAGATTCCGAGCTGCACACTCGCCTGGTACAGCGGCAGTGCGAAGACCTGCAGGGGCAGCAGGGTGCCCGCGTAGATCAGCCAGAACCAGAGCTTCGTGCGCCGCACCGGCATGATGACGAGGCCGAAGGCGGCCATCGAGGCGAGGAGGACTGCGACCCCCGCACCCACGAGCGCGTACAGGAGGCTGTTCAGGAACGGCCACCCGAACTGCCCGGCGACCCAGCCCTGCACCACATTGTCGAAGAAGGCGAAGCCGGCCGGCCACCACACGGGACTGCCGGTGTAGGAGTGCACGGGCGTCATCGCGTTGACGACGACGAGGTAGGTCGGGATGACCCAGATGAGCGTGAGCACGATGACGGTCGCGTTCCTCAGCAGAACGCCCGGTCGGAGCGACGTCTTCATAGTTCATGTCCAATCTGGCGGCGGAGGTAGATCCACGAGCAGGCGACGACGATGATCGTGAGGATCACGGCGATCGCGCTTCCGACCGCCGGGTCGAGCAGCAGGAACGACTGCCGGTACATGGAGAGAGCGAGCGTCTCGGACGAGCGGTTCGGGCCGCCCTGCGTGAGCACCCAGATCACGTCGAACGCCCGGAGCGCATTCGTGATGGTCAGGCCGATGACGACGATGGTGGTCGGCCGGAGCTGGGGGAAGATCACGTCCTTGAAGCGGATCCAGCCGTCTGCGCCGTCGATGGCCGCGGCCTCCGTCGTCTCGCGCGGGATGGTCTGGAGGCCGACCATGAAGAGCACGACATTGACACCGGTCGACTGCCACGACGCGATCAGGATGGCGGCGATCACGTTCAGCGGCCAGTGCAGCAGCCATTGGATGGGCGAGTCGGCCGACATCAGGCCGAACGCGCTGAGCGCCTGGTTGAGCGAGCCCTGGCTGGTGAAGATGATGTTGCCGATGATCGCGACGATCGTTCCGGCGAGCGCGTACGGGAGGATGACGACCGCCCGCGCCATAGCACCGAGCTTCATCGCGCTCGTCATGATGGCGATGCCGAGCCCGAACAGGACGGGCAGGATGAGGGCGCCGATCGCCCAGATGAACGTGTTGAGGAGGGACAGCTGGATGTTCGGGTCCTGGAACATCGTGACGTAGTTGTCGAACCAGACGAAGCCTCCGCCGCCGTCGGCGAAGAACGACCGGACGATCGTGTACACGAACGGGACCAGGAGGACGATGCCCACGAACAGGGCGGCGGCCCCGAAGAACGGCGCGGACGAGAGGCGGTCGCGCACCTCGTAGTGCGGCTTGCCCGTGCGGCGGCGCTGAGCGCGAGTCGTGCTCGGGGGCTCGATCACGGTACGGGGCGGGTCTTTGAGTGTCGTCATGCGATCGCTCCTGTCGCGTCGGTGAAGAAGGTGAAGCGTTGGGGGGTGGGCCGGCTCAGCCTGCCGGCCCACCCCCACGCGATCAGCCGATGCTGGGATTCTTGTCCCAGCTGGCCCATTCGGTCTTGGCCTGGTTCTTGAGGTCCGACATCGTCTTATCGGGGTTGCTCGGGTCGACCATGAAGCCCCCGAGGGTGCTGATGGTGGACTGCACGAGCTTCGGAGGAAGCGACTCGTAGTAGCGGTTCAGCACTACGGGCTTCTGGGAGGCCACATCCGCGGCGACACTCTTGATCACGGGGTCGGTGGCGATGACTTTCGGGTTCGGCGAGGAGTCACCGATGAAGCCACTCCAGACCGACTGCACGGGGGCGGTCAGCCAGGCGGCGATCGCCTTGAGCGCGCCGGCCTTGTGCGGTGCGTTCTTCGGAACCGCGATCGCGCCACCCTCGAGGAACACGCCAGGTGCCTGGCCGTCGGTCATCGACGGGGTGAGGAACGCGCCGTACTCGGAGTCCGTGAGGCCGGCGGTCTTGAAGAGGCCGTTGGCCCAGGTTCCCATCGGGACCATGGCCACCTTGCCGGCCTTCATCGCTGCCGGGCAGTCGAAGGTCTTCGTGTCGGCGGACGTCGTCCAGCCGTTCTTGATCCACTTCTGCCAGGTCGTCAGCGCCTGCTTGACTCCGGGGTCGTCGAACTTCGCCTTGTTCTCGGTGAGCTTCGTGTAGAGATCGGGAGAGACGGCACCGACGAAGGTCTGGAACGGAACGAACGACGGCCAGCCCTCGCTCTGCCCGGTGCAGTACTGCTCTCCGATGCCCTTGAGCTTTCCGAGGTCGGACTCGAGGTCGGACCAGGTCGTCGGGGGAGCGTCGATGCCCGCCTTCGTGAACGCGGTCTTGCTGTAGAAGGTCACCCAGTACGACTGGACGAACGGAACCGCGAAGACCTTGCCGTTGTAGGAGTAGTACGGGCGCAGATCGTTGCTGATCTCACCCTTTGCGACCGCGTCGTCCCACTGCTTCGTGAGGTCCTGCAGCTGACCGGTGGCGGCGAGGCCCTGCAGCATCTTGCCGCTCCACCATTTGATGATGTCGCCGGACTTGCTGGTCGGCAGCGATGCCAGGACGGTCTGCGTGTAGTTGGCCGTCGACGGTAGCGCGATCGGGTTCAGCGAGTAGCCGGTGGTCTTGGCGATCTCGTCGCCGGCTTTGACGAAGCCGTCTTTCCACTGCGGGTTGTCGTTGTACATCGTCAGCGGCTGGATGCCGCCTTTCGCCGTGGAGTTGTCGCCGGCAGCGCTGCACCCCGTGAACGCGGTGCCGATCAGTGCGGCCGCCGTGATGGCCAGAAGCGCTTTGGTCGCTCGCCTCGGCCTGAGGACTTTCCGTTCCATATACTTCACCTCTCTGTGAGTTATGCAGGTGCGGAGCTCGGAGGCTCTACATCGCTTTTATCCTTGCATACAAGTATCCAAGGATCCAGACGAAAGTTCTCCGGCTGGATCCCGTCTCGACGGAGTCGTTTTGGTATCGTTACCAAACCACATCAGAGGGGTAGTACGTCAAGACCTCGCACATCTCGATCTGGTAACGATACCAGCGAGCGGGCTCAGCGACTGCTCCCGTTTGTTACAAGTGCACCCCGGTCGCGCAGCCGCAGACGTTCCGAGACGCGGCAGAAGCCGCGAGGACGCGGTCGGCTCAGCGCGGCACGACGGCGGGCGGCGCGGCGTGACGGCAGGCATACGCTGCAGGATCATCGGCCAGACGCAGCGGAAGCCGCGGTCCCGGTGAAGGGGCCGCGGCTTCCGTGGTCAGGACGGGGTCAGCCGCCGAAGGTGACGGGCGCGATGGGCGCGACAGGAGCGACGGGAGAGACGGCCGGGGTCGGCGTCGGGAGCTGCACCACAGGGGCGACCGAAGGCGCTGCGGATACGGGTGCTGGGGCGGATGCGGGCGCGGAGTCGAGCCAGGTGCAGCACGGCGACCGGTGACAGGCGCAGTCTCGTCGGGCGAGTGCAGGCCGATCTCACGCAGGCGGTCGTCGGACCATCCGGCCTGCTTCGCAGCCTGCCACGCGACCTCGTATTCGAGGATCGCAGCATCCAGAGCGTTCATACGCTGGGCGAGTTCGCGGACCGCGCCGATGCGGGCCTTGATCTCCGATTCGAGAAGCGCATTTGCTCGCTGAGCAGCCATGTCGGGGTCCACTGAGATTCCGTAGGGGGTGTTCACGATACGTCCTTCCGTTCAAAATGCGGCGCCCCAGGAACGCGGGCGATGTGTGTCGTCAGGGTTCTTTCGGAGCAAAGGCTGTAACTCGGGTGTGTGCAGACTGAGCCTAGCCAGAAAGAACGTTCTGTGGGTTGTTTGGGGGACATTCGTTCGTCCCCCAAATCGGGCGTCACGCTGCCCATTCTGGCAGACCGGTCGCGACCACCCGGACGTCGGAGGCTGATGCCAGACTGTTCCCGTGCTCCTCGACGCGCTCGTGACCACCTCCGATGCCGTCGCCTCCACTCGGTCGCGGCTGGCGAAAGTCGATGCGCTCGCCGACCTGCTGTCGCGACTGGAGCCGGAGGAGATCGCTCCCGCCGTCGGTTTCCTCGTCGGCAAGCCGCGGCAGGGTCGTGTCGGTGTCGGCTGGCGCGGCGTTTCCGCCGCGATGGGAGAACCAGCGGAGATGGCAAGCCTCACCATCGCCGACGTCGACGTTCTTCTCGATCGGCTGGCTGCCGCATCCGGAGCGGGTTCTGCGGGCGACCGCAGCCGGGAGCTCCGCGACCTCACGGCACGCGCCACCGCACGCGAACAGGACTTCATCGCGCGAGTGCTCCTCGGCGACATGCGCACGGGAGCGCTCGAGGGCGTGCTGACCGACGCCGTCGCACGCGCATCCGATCGCTCCGGCGAAGTCGTCCGTCGCGCCGCGATGCTGTCCGGTGACCTCGGGGAGACAGCCAGGCTCGCGCTCACCGGCAGCGCCGACGAACTCGATGCCGTCGGACTGGTCGTCGGCCGCGCAGTGCTTCCGATGCTCGCCGCCTCCGCCGGGAGCGCATCCGCCGCACTCGAGACCACCGGCGAGGCGTCCGTCGAATACAAGCTCGACGGCGCGCGCATCCAGGTCCACCGCGCGGGCGACAGCATCCGCGTGTTCACCCGCAACCTCGCCGACATCACCCACCGCGTGCCCGAAGTCGTCGAGGTGGTCCGGCGCCTCCCGGTGCGTGATGTGATCCTCGACGGTGAGACCCTCTCCCTCGACGAGGACGGCGCCCCGCGGCCGTTCCAGGAGACGATGTCGCGCTTCGGTGCGGATGCGGCCCGCGAGACGCTCCTGCATCCGTGGTTCTTCGATGTGCTGCACGTCGACGGGCGCGACCTGCTCGACGAGCCCCTCGCCGTCCGGTTGGCCGAGCTCGAGCGCATCGCGGGTGAGCATCGCATCCCGGGAGAGGTCACCGCCGACCCCGAGGTCGCCGAGCGCGTATCCCGTGAGGCTCTCGCGGCCGGCCAGGAGGGCGTCGTCGTGAAGGCGATCGGGTCGCCGTACGCCGCGGGCCGACGGGGCTCGAGCTGGATCAAGGTCAAGCCGGTGCACACCTACGACCTCGTGGTGCTCGCCTGCGAGTGGGGTTCCGGCCGACGCCAGGGCTGGCTGTCCAACCTTCATCTCGGCGCGCTGGATCCGACCGGCGAGTTCGGCGAGCCGGGCGGCTTCGTCATGGTGGGCAAGACGTTCAAAGGGCTCACGGATGCGGTGCTGCGCTGGCAGACCGAGTACTTTCCCACGATCGAGACCCGGCGCACGGCCGGCACGGTCTGGCTCGAACCATCGACGGTGGTCGAGATCGCGATCGACGGCGTGCAACGTTCGAGCCGCTACCCCGGTGGAATCGCCCTCCGGTTCGCGCGAGTCAAGCAGTACCGCGACGACAAGCCGGCGGCCGACGCCGACACCATCCAGACGCTTCGCGCACTGCTGAAGGAGTAGCCGCGGCTCCGGTCCGCGGCGTGGATTCCCCCCAATCGGGTGCAATTCGGGCGCGACCGGCGTAACTTAGCGATATATCGCGTTGTGACTCGATTCGTCACGACAAGAAACCCTCGGTGAGGCGGACCAATGGACCGTAATTCTGTGCAAATGCCAACCGACAGCGGATGCCGCAGGTGGCAGCAATGATGGCGCTGGCCTGGATCATGGGCGCGTTCGCTCTCATCGTCCTCGCATCCATCGTCACCACCGTGCTCATTGTTCGCGCACTCTACAAACGCATCCGACGCAGCCGCACGCTCAACAGTGCCGTGCTCCACACCCGCGCGAGCCTGAGCTGGGGCGCGCAGCACGACGTGCTCCAGTTGCGCATCCGGCTGAACGACACGCTCGACAGCGGGCAGGCTGCCATCGACCTCGCGTCACGAAGCGAGGGCCCGCGCGGCGAACTGCCACGGCTGTTCCGGCGCATCCAGTCCGAAGCCTCGACCCTCGACGCCGAACTGCGCTTCCTCGAAAGCGAAGACGACCCGGCCGCGCTGGCGGAATGGCTGCCCGTGCTTCGGAGCCGCGTCGACCAGGTCGTCGGGATCGTCCGCCGCCTGCGCTCGGCCGTCGCATCCGGTCTCAGCGGCCTCAGCGACGAAAGCCTCGCCGTCCTGCGCGCGGATGTCGACCGGGAGGTCGCCGCCCTGCACGCCGGAATGCAGGAACTCCACACACTCAGTTCGGACGACCTGATGTTCGAACCCAACCGGCAGCCGGCCCCGGCTCGCCTCGACACGAGGAACAGATCATGAGCGACAACACCGCACGGATGCGCACCATCTTCCGCACCAAGACCTCACGCGCGCTCGACCGCATGGAGGACCCGCGCGAAATGCTCGACGACAGTTACGACCAGCAGGTCCGGATGCTGCAGCAGCTGCGGCAGGGCCTCGCCGAGGTCGCGACGGCCAAGAAACGCATCGAACTGCAGGGGCAGGAGATGGGAGCCCGCTACCAGCGGCTCGCCGACCAGGCCCAGCAGGCGCTCGACCAGGGGCAGGAGGACCTGGCCCGGTCCGCCCTGCAGCGTCGCTCCGTGCTCGAGAAGCAGGTCGCAGCACTACGCGACCAGTACGCCTCATTGCAGAAACAGCAGGCCCAGTTGCAGGAGAACGAGCGACGCCTCACCGAACGGATCGCCGCCTTCCGCATCGAGAAGGAGACGATCAAGGCCACTTACACCGCGTCGCAGGCGCAGGTGCGGGTCAACGAGGCCGTCGCCGGACTCGGCACCCAGCTGAACAGTGCCGGTGCCAGCCTCGACCGCGCCAGGGACAAGGTCTCACAGATGCAGGCCCGCGCCGCCGCCACCGATGAACTCCTCAGCAGCGGTGCGCTTCGGGATCTCACGGCACCTGCCGACGAGGACCTCGAGTGGCAGCTCTCGGCGGGTGCGTCCCGGGCCGACATCGAGCGCCAGCTGAAGGCGATGAAGGATGCCGCCGCCGCATCGGCCAGCGACGCCGACGGCCCCAAGGGTCCCGACGGTTGGCTCAGCATCGGCCGCTGATCCGCGCATCCCACGCGCTCGCCCATTCGCCTCGCGCGCACTCGCCCCACGCGCGCATCCGCCCCACGCGCGCATCCGCCCCACGCGCGCATCCGCCCTCCGAGCGCGCCACCTTCGACGAGCACAGGGATTGTCTCGTTATGAGCGCCGTATAGCGTGAATAATCCTGTGCTCGACGGGAGTGTGCGGGAGCAGGCGGGAGCAGGGCGGGAGCGGGGCGGGAGCGGGGCGGGAGCGGGGCGCGGTCAGGTGCGCGGGGCGGCGACATCCGCGCGGTAGGACGCGAAGAAGGTCGCTCCGTAGAGGGCCGCGGCGACGAGGAAGCCGACAGCCATCACGTAGGACGCCCAGTCGTTGCCGGTGATCATCGTGCCGACACCGGCGAGGAACGTGACGATGATGACGATGAGACCCCAGAGCGCGAGCCGCTCTCCGAGCGCGGCCTTGCGGGCGGCGAGCAGCAGCCGGATGGCGATCACGACGAGGCCGATCGCGACCAGAATGTGCAGGATCACGATGATCGTGTCGACGACGGTGGCGAAGGTGCCCTCGGGCTCGCCGATGAGGTTGGCGGCCATCCCGAGCAGGAACTGCACCGCCAGCGCCGACAGCGCTTCGCGGGAACGACGTCTCAGACTCTCGGCGGGACTCACTGCGGCTGCGGCGGTAGACATCCGGACTCCTCTTCTCGACGGATTACTGCGCTGTCGCCCATTGTGCTCCCCCCGCCACTGCCGGGAAAGCATCGAATCGCCAGAGATCGACTTGCGCGGGTCGCAGGGTGGTCGATCTGTGGCGAATGGATGCGCGGAGCGGCGCGCAGGGGCGGAGGGGGCAGCGCGGAGCGGGCAGCGCGGCTACGCGATACCGCCGCCGTCGACGACAAGAGCCGAGCCGGTCACGTACGACGACTCGTCGCTGGCGAGCCACACGACCGCGGCCGCGATCTCGGACGGCTCGCCCATCCGCTGCAGTGGACGGTCCGCAGCCTCGGCGAGGAACGATCCCGTCTCCTGCCCGAGCTGGCGCGCTTCGTCGCGGAGCATCCCGGTGTTCACGTCGCCCGGGTTGACCGAGTTGACCCGGATGCCCTGTGGCCCGTGGTCGATTGCGAGAGCACGCGTCATGTTCACGACCGCACCCTTCGACGCGCAGTACGAGATCGCCTGCCCGCCTCCCTTGAGACCCCAGCCCGACCCGGTGTTGATGATCGAGCCGCCGCCGTTCGCGGCCATCACGGGCACCGCGTGCTTGCACATGAGGAAGATGCCTTTGACGTTGACGCCGAAGACGCGGTCCCATTCTTCGACAGTCGTCTCGACGGCCGTGGTCCGGCGGATGATGCCGGCGTTGTTGAAGACGACGTCGAGGCTTCCGAACTCCGCGACCGTGTCGGCGACGACACGCTCGATGTCGGCCTCATTCGACACATCCGCTGTGAGCGCGATCGCGGTCCCGCCTGCAGCGCGGATCTCCTCGGCGACCTTCTCGGCCGCGCCGGGTGCCACATCGACGACGGCCACACGGGCGCCCTCGGCGGCGAAGGCGAGCGAGGTCGCGCGGCCGATGCCGCCCGCTCCTCCGGTGACGATGGCGGACTTGTCGGCTAGACGCATGATGGTGCTCCTTCGGTGGTGGCCGCACTGGCGGCACTGACAGGGTAGATGCTCGACGACGCGGGGCCGGTGGTCACACGGACGTGACCGGCCAGCTGCGCGTCGAGACGGGGGTCGCCGGTGTCGACCAGCAGTGGCCGCCCGGAGAGGTCGATGAGTTTCTGCTCGGTGGCGACGACGAGCAGCGGGTCAGGACCGAGGGATGCGACCACGGCTGCCGAGAGCTGCTGGTTTCCGCGCCCGAGCAGGAAGCCCTGGCCGCCGATCACGGTGACGACAGCTTTGGCCGGGCGCCCTGCGATCGCATCGAGCGCCCCGGCCTCGGATACGTCCCGGGCGACGAGCTGTCCGTCCTGCACGATGTCGACACCGAGCGGCGTGCCCGGGATGCCGAGCTCACGCGATACCGCTGCGACCGTTCCGCCCGGGCCGAGCAGGTAGCGCACACCGGGTTCGAACTGTGCGATCAACCCGGCGGCAGCGCGGCGCACGGCGTCGGCCTCGCTGGTCGGGGTCGCCGCCTTGCGGGCCTGGGTCCGTCCGGCTGCGACGGGCACGTCCACGAGCGCGAACAGTCGTGGATCGGGGCGGCCGGCACGCAGGTCCTCCTCGTCGAGGTCGAGAACCTCGGCCTCGCGCGTCTGGTGCTCCCCGGCGTTGACCCATTCCGCGGCGATCGAGCCGGCAGCCGCGGGCGCGACAGCGAAGCAGCCCGAGTACATCTTCACTCCGGCCGGGATGCCGAGAAGTGCGACCCGGGCATCCGTGCCTAGCCCAGCATCCCGCGCCGTGCCGCCCGCACCGAGCGCAGCATCCCGCGCCGTGCCGTCACCGCCGGTGAACAGCACCAGCCCCGCACCTGCGGCGACGAACGCCGCGACGGCGCGCGCCGTGTCATCCGCCGTCGTGGCGCCGGGCACCACCGGTTCGTAGACGACGCGAGGCCGAAGTCCGGATGCACGCACTACGTCTTCGCCGAGGGCGCCGCCACCGGTCAGCACGTCGAGTCCGGGATGCGCTCCCGCCAGCACGGCGAGCGCCGCCGCAGCCCGCGCTGCGGCCAGGGGTCGCGCCCCGCGCTCGTACGCCTCACGCTGCACGGCCGCACCGTCGCTGCCGACGAGGCCCGCAGGCCCGCCGACACCGGCGACGGGGTTCACGACCACCCCGATCGTCGGGCGGTGCGGGCGGACGGTCGCCATCTAGGCCGCGGCCTCCTCGGTTGCGGAGGTGGCTGCGGACGCGGATCCGGATGCTGCCCCGGCGCCCGACGCGCCCGACTCGGCAGACGCGGCAGCCGCGCCCGCAGCATCCGCACCGAAGTACTTGCGCTGGTACGCGCGCCACGTCACCGCCCAGCGCTCCGGGTCGTCCAGGTCGTCGTGGTGGGTGTGGTGCACGGTCTGGTTGTGCGGTGCTGTACGAACGATCTCGGGGGTCTCCCGGGCTTCGCGGGCGATCTCGGCGAGCACATCCGCGTATTCGTCCAGCTCGGCCATCGAATACGACTCGGTCGGTTCGAGTGTGAACGGCTGCGGAACGATGTACGGGTGGTGGCTGGTCCAGTAGTGCATCCCGAAGTCGGCGGCGCGTACGCCGATCTCTTCTGAGCTGATGCCGGTGTCCTCGTACAGGTCCTGCCACGAGTAGCGCACCTGCTCGATGCGGCGGCGGCCCGTTGCGTACGGTGCGCTGGTGCCCGGGATCTCGAGGATGCGCTTCATCAGGTAGTTGTTGTTGAGCACGGCGGTCTCGGCGACGGCGCGCAGGCCTTCGGCGCCGAGTGCGCTGATCCACGCGTAGGTGCGCACGATGTTCGGGATGACCCCGTAGAACGGCGCGACCGAGCCGATGGACTCCGGGCGGTCCGCATCCAGGTAGTACCGGTCCCCGTCGCGTTCGACGACGGGGCCGGGCAGGAACTGGGCGAGCTCTTCCGAGACCGCGTTCGCGCCGGAGCCGGGGCCACCGCAGCCGTGCGGGGTGCCGAACGTCTTGTGCAGGTTGAAGTGGCAGACGTCGAACCCGGCGTCGCGGGCACGGGTGATCCCGAGGATGCCGTTCGCGTTCGCCTGGTCGTAGGACGCGAGAGCGCCGACCTCGTGCGCCAGCCGGACCCATTCGCCGATGCGCGGGTTGTAGATGCCGGTGTCCTCGGGGTTGGTGACCATGATCGCGGCCGTGCGCGGCGAGAGGGCTGCGCGCAGGGCGTCGAGGTCGGGGTAGCCGTCGGCGTCGGGGTGGATCGTGATGACCGTGTACCCGGCCGCCTTGGCCGCCGCCGCGTTCGACGGGTGCGAGAAGATCGTCGTGATGACCTCGGTGCGCTGATCGCCTTCGCCACGCGACTCGTGGTACGCGCGGATCATCGAGATGTTCGCCCAGATCGCCTCGGACCCACCGCTCGTCTGCAGCGAGACGCGGCTCATGCCGGAGATCTCGGCGAGCATCCGCTCGGTCTTCCAGATGATCTCGAGCACGCCCTGGACGCTCGCCTGCTCCTGCAGCGGGTGCAGCTCGGTGAGGTCGGGGGTGCGGATGATCGCCTCGTTCACCTTCGGCGCGTATTTCATCGTGCAGGTCCCCTGGCCCACGTCGACGTTGAGGTCGGCGCCGAGGTTCTCCTGACTGAGGCGCAGGTAGTGCTTGAGCACGCGCATCTGGCCGATCTCGGGAAGCGCGGGCGGCGCGCTGCGGCGGAGGGATGCGGGGAGCGCGGCGACGACATCGCCGACGGCTTCGCGGACTCCGGCTTCGGGGCGGCTGACGAGCACGCCCCGCTCGCCGGGCGCGTGGAGCTCGAACACGATCGGCTCGTCCCAGCGCGCCTGGTGGAACCTCCTGAGTGCAGGCTTGGGTGCGATGGGGAGGCTCATGCGTTCTGTTCCTTCTTCTGTGCGAGCGCGGCGCCGAGCACTGCGGCGAGGTCGTCGATGTCGGTCTGGGTGTTCTGCTCGGTGACGCAGACGAGCAGGTGGCCGTCGTCCACGGCGTGGCCGGGTTCGAAACCGGATGCGCGGCCTGCGGCGACGAGTTCGGGCGCCGTGAGAGCCGCATCCGTCACGTCGAGCACGAACTCGCGGAAGTGCACAGCGCCGTCGGCGAGACGGACGCCCGCGAGCGCGGTGAGCGAGCGGGCTGCGTACGTGGTGCGGGCGAGGACGGTCTCGCCGACCTCGGCCATGCCCTGCGGCCCCATCAGCGCCAGGTAGACGCCCGCGGCGATGCCCCACAGGGCTGCGGCGGTGCCGACCCATTCCTTTCCTTCTTCGCGCACGGCGAAGGAGGTGCGGTCGTAGGCGACGTCGCCGAACCCGTATTCGCCGGGGACGTCGGTGGAGGCCAGGCCGAAGAGACGCGAGGGGAGTTCCATCACGAACCGGGTGTCGTCGTGCACGGCGATGAACCCGCCGTGCGCTCCGCCGAACCAGGGGTGCAGGCCGAGCGACTGGATGTCGCCGTGCACGATGTCGGCGCCCAGGTCGGCGGGCGGCGTGAGGATGCCGAGGCTGATCGGGTCCGTGCCGACGATCACGACGGCGCCGACAGCGTGGGCAGCGTCTGCGAGTTCGGCGAGGGCGGTCTCGAGTGCGCCGGTGTAGCTGGGCGTCTCGACCCAGATCGCGGCGACGGTGTCGTCGAGCAGCCCTGTCACGGTCTGCAGGTCGGCGACGGCGCCGACGGTCGGGACGAGCACGAGGTCGATGGTGGGCGCGATGTAGTCGCGGACTTTGGACAGCTTGTCGGGATGCGCGTCACTGACGAGCAGCACTGTGCGGCGGCCGGTGATGCGGCCCGCCATCGCGAGCGAGGTCGCCGCGGCCTGGTAACCGTCATAGGTGGGTACGTTGACGACGTCCTGGTTGAGCAGCTCGCCCATGAGCGACTGGTACTGGAACAGCGCCTGGAATCGCCCATGGTCCTCGTACGGTTCGCCGGCGTACGCCGTCAGGAACTCGCTCCGGTTGATGACCTCGTCGACCACCGCGGGCACCGCGTGCTGGTAGGTGCCGGCGCCGAGGAAGAGGCGTCCGGGCTCGACCGCGCGGTTGCGGCGCAGCAGACCGCCCACGTGACGCACCAGGTCCTGTTCGGCGACCAGCGGTTCGGGCAGGTCGAGGGCACGGCCCAGACGCAGCTCGGCGGGAACGTCGGCGTAGAAATCCTCGACGCTGGCGGCTCCCACGGCGTCGAGCATCGCCTGCCGTGACTCGGGCGCCGTGTTCGGCACATAGGGGTGGACGAAGGGATGGGACATGGTGGCCTCGCGGTCGTTGACGGGGGTTGGTCGGATGGTCGGGGCGAGCTCAGTCGCCGGACGGGTGGGAGGGATCGGATGGGCGTGACGGATGCGCGACCACGGCCACCCCGAAGGCATCGAGAGTGAGCCCAGCGGTCGCGTCGGACCCAGTGAGCAGGTCACGGCCGCCGGGAATGCCCGGAGCGCTCACCTGTTCCCGGCCGTGGTTGAGCACGAAGGTGTAGTCGGTGGTCCCGTCGGTTCGGCTGACGACCTCGACGGCGGGGTCCGTGATGGTGGCGGGCACCCCGGCCGCAGCGAAGACCTGCGCGAGGAGGGCGCGCATCCCTTCGGCGTCGAGGCCGGCGCTCAGGTACCAGGCAGCGCCCGCTCCGTGGGTGCGGCGGGTGACGGCCGGACGCCCGGCGAGGTCGCCGTCGGCGTAGGTGGCGAGCACCTCGGTGCCGGGCGCGGTCTCGAGCCATTCGCTCCAGATGCGGACAGCGTAAGCGGCTGAGCCTGCGCTGAGGTCGCCCGCGCTGAGGTCGCCTGCGAAGGCGACCGTGCGGCTCTCGCCGTCGGCGAGCGGCCACCATTCGTCGACCTCGACGCCGAGCAGGTCGCGCAGCGGGCCGGGTGCCCCTCCCTCATGGATCTGCTCGCGGTGGTCGACGACGCCGGAGAACGGACCGACGACAAGCTGGCCGCCGGCGGCGACGAAGCCGGCCAGCGCATCCGCCTGCTCTGCAGTGGTCGCATACAGGTTCGGCACCAGCAGTACGCGGTGCTCGCCGTAGGGGCCGGCGGCGCGCGCGACATCCACGGCCTGCCCGAGCCCGTAGGCGGCGGCGTGCCAGGCGCGCGCCTCCCGCAGCCAGTCGAGCCGCACCGACGGCAGTGAGTCGGGTTCGGTGACGCCCCACCAGGAGTCCCAGTCGGCGACGAGAGCGACGGATGCGCGCACCCGGGTGTCCTTGATCGGCGCGAGCGACTTCAGTTCGGCGCCGAGCGCCTTCGCTTCCTGGAAGGTACGGCTGCGTTCGCCCCGGTGGCCGAGCATGGCCGAGTGGAACTTCTCGGGCCCGAATTTCGCCTGCCGCCACTGGAAGAACATGACGCCGTCCGAACCGTGGGCGATGGCCTGCATGCTGCCGAGGCGCATCCGGCCGGGCGCCTTCGGAACGTTGACGTCGCGCCAGCTCACAGCGCTCGGTGCCTGCTCCAGCAACAGCCAGGGGCGGCCGTCTTTGAGCGAGCGCATCAGGCCGTAGTTGAGGGCGGCGCCGATATGCGCATCCGGATCGGCCGGGTCGGGGTAGGCGTCGTCGGTGACGAGGTCCTCGGCGTCGGCGAAGTCCCAGTAGTCGAGTTCGCGGAACAGGCTCATGAAGTTCGTCGTGACCGCGATCTCCGGAGTGACCTCGCGCAGCACGTCGATCTCCGACTGGAAAAGCTCGAGCAGCGCATCCGACGAGAACCGCTCGAAGTCGACGAGCTCAGCCGGGTTGATCGGGCCGGTCGCAGTGCGCGGGGGTTCGATCTGGTCGAAGTCGAGGTAGTTCTGGCCCCAGCAACTCGTACCCCAGGCCTCGTTGAGGCCGTCGATCGTCTCGTAGCGGTGGCGGAGCCAGCGGCGGAAGTGTGGCGCCGACTCCGGGCACCAGCACCGCGACACGTGGTCGCCGTACTCGTTCGAGACGTGCCAGAGGGCAAGCGCCGGATGCTCGCCGTAACGCTCGGCGAGGGCGCGCGTCAGCCGCAGCGCCGCCTCGCGGAAGATCGGCGAGCTCGGGCAGTACGCCTGCCGCGAGCCGAACTCGAGGCGGACGCCGTCGGCGTTCCAGGGCAGTAGGTCGGGATGCTCGCGCACCAGCCAGGCCGGCGGGGTCGCGGTCGCGGTGGCCAGGTCGATGCGGATGCCGTTCTCCCAGAGCAGGTCGATGACACGGTCGAGTCCGGCGAAGTCGTATTCGCCCGGGCGCGGCTCGAGCAGCGGCCAGGAGAAGACCGGCAGCGTGACCAGGTTGACGCCCGCCTCGACCATGAGGCGCGCATCCTCGGCCCAGACGCTCTCCGACCACTGGTCGGGGTTGTAGTCGCCACCGTAGGCGAGGGCGTCGAGGCGGATGCTCCGCGGCGATGTGGCCGTCACTGGTCTCCTTCGGTCTGCGGGTCGATGCCGGGCTTACTGATGTACAGATACGGATGTTCTCGGCGGATGCTTTACATCGGGCAACCGTCGACTGTATTCTGTATACAGTAACGGTAAAGCGAATCCGGCGAAGGGTCAACCCCTAAGCTGGCGTCGCCAGCGATCCGCAGGGTCGCCGCCCCAGGCCCAGGAGGTCCCATTGATCGAGCGCAAGAACCTGCGATCCCAGGTGCGAGAAGAACTCATCGCCCGGATGAGGTCCGGCGACGTGCGCCCCGGCGAGAGCATCAACGAGGTGCAACTGGCCGCTGAACTCGGCGTGAGCCGCACTCCCCTGCGCGAAGCCCTCATCGCCCTCGAGAGCGAAGGCCAGATCGAGAGCGAGAACGGCAAAGGCTTCCGCTTCGTGCCGCTCAGTGCGCGCGAGTTCGAAGAACTGTGCCCGATCATCGTCACCCTGGAGAGCCTCGCGCTCGACCTCAGCCCGCGCGACGACCTCGCCCGTCTCGGCGAAGAGCTCGCGACACTCGCTGCCGAATTCAACGACGACGTCGCCCAGCACGCGCTCGTGAACCGCCGCGACGATGAATGGCACAACCTCATGCTGAGCTCGTGCCCCAACAGCCGCCTTCTCGTCGAGATCGCCGGCGTGCGTCGCGCCATCCACCGCTACGAGTCGCTTCTCGTGTCCGATGATGTCATGGTCGAGCGCAGTGCGATCGAGCACGCGGACATCGCGCGACACCTCATCGACGGCGACCTGGCCGCAGCGAAGGCTGCGCTCGCCGCCAACTGGACAAACGGGATGCGCCGCCTCCTCGCCGACGCCGGCATCTCCTGGGAGCGCCTCGCCTGACTCGCGCGCGCGCCCGCGCGGCATTTCCTCCGAGTGTCGCCGCTGTAGCCGAGTGTCGCCGTTCCACCGGGCGATCTCGACCGTAACGGCGACTCTCGACCCAGCGGCAGTGAGCGAATCGAATGCAAGCATTCCGTTCGGGATGGGGCGGCCAGTAGGTTGGGGCCATGAAGACCAGGCTCGCTCGACCCGCCCTCGTGGTCGCCGCCATCATGGTGGTAGCCGCACTCGCCGGATGCTCGTCGTCCGGATCGTCCTTCACCGGCACCTGGGGCGAGAACGCCACCGGCCAGCCGAACCTCACCATCAAGGACGACGGCCACTGGTCGGGCACCGACGGCTGTAACGCCATGAGCGGCAAAGGCACCGTCTCCCGGGACACGTTCACGTTCGGCCCGTTCGCCTCGACACTCAAGGCCTGCGAAGGCGTGACGCCGTGGCTCAACCTCGCCAACACGGCCAAGGTCGACGGCAGCAACCTGGTCGTCTACAACACCGGCGGCGCCAAGATCGGAACGTTGGCCAAGCAGTAGCCGGCCCCCGGCAACCGGCCGCCCGGCAACCACCCTGCCGAGAGCGCCCGTTCCGGACGAGCGCGCCCGGCACGCGGGACACTCTCGACCGCATGTGACGCACTCGGCGCACGGTCAGCGCGACGCGCGCACCGCGAGGTCCACGTAGAGCGCGGCTGACCATCCGAACGACGTCGTCGCGGTCGCGGCCTTCTCGCCCGTGAACGGGTTGAAGTACTCGTGCGGGCCACCCGCATGCGCGACGAGCTGTAGCGTCTTCTCGAGCAACTCGCACGAACGCTCCGGGTGACCCGAGACCGCGAGACCCTCGACCAGCAGCGTGTTGATGTTGACCCACACCGGCCCGCGCCACATCCGTTCGGCCGAGAAGTCCGCATCCCGAACCGCGACCGTCGGCACGGTCCAGGGCGTCGCGAACCGGTCGGGGTCGTCGAGCGCTTCGAGCATCCGCGACACGATGCGACCCGGCAGCCGCCCGGTCAGCAGCGGCAGCAGGCTGACCGCGGCCTCGGCAGGCAGCGGATGCCCGGCCCCGCGCGAGCGGAAGAAGCCGGCCGCGTCGTCCCACATCTCTTCCAGCAGCGCGAGCGTGCGTTCTGCGCGGCGACTGTACCGCTCGGCGGCGTCCAGGTCGCCGACGGAGCGAGCGCGGGATGCGAGCAGGTCGTCCTGAACGATCAGGTACGCTGCGAGGTCCGGCGAGGCCACGGGCAGTTCGCCGTCGAAGACGGGACTGTCGTCGAGGCCCGACGAGTAGGGATGCCCGTACTCGGGCATTCCATCGCCGTCGAGGTCGGAGTGCGCGAACCACCACTCCTGGCTGCGCGCGACCGTCGCCCATGCGTCGTCGAACCAGCCCGGATCGTCGACCAGCGCCTCGAGCGAGCGGAGCGCCCAGGCGGCGAGCGGCGGTTTCGTGAGGGGGATGGGAGCGGTCGGGTCGGCGATGGCCGAACCGGCACGGCGCAGGTTGTCACGGTCTCCCGGCGGGAGGTCGTCGCTCGAGGCGAGCACACCCTCGTCGTGCACGACGTCGGGCAGCTGGCCGTCAGCCGTCGGAAAGCCGAACGCGAGAGCGAGCTGCTCTCGTGCGAGTTCGGGGTCGCCGTGCCGCAGACCGGCCGCGATGAAGTAGGCATCCCACTGCCAGAGCCCGACGTAGCCGATCTTCGAGGGAACGACGGCTCTCGCGTCACCGCGACCCGGCAGGGTGACGATGTTGGCGCCGAGCACCCACCAGCAGAAAGCGGTGAGGTCGGCGAGATCCGGGCGGACCGCGGGACAGCGTGCGAACCAGTCGTCCCACGTCTGCGTGGTCGCGGCGAGGGCCTCGGCGTGGGTGCACGAGTCGCCATCCGGTGACTCGGAGATGCGGGGAGCGACTGACGACGCCGCTGTGCGCGACCCAGCGCCCGCGGCCTCGCCGAGCGCCAACCGCACGCGGCCGCCGTCGCCGGCGAACGCCAGTCGCACGAGGGTGCCCCGATCGCTGTGCCGAACATCCACGCCTTCCGCCCCATCGGCGAACCACCGGGCCGCAGGGGCCGACGGAAGCCCCGGAGCCCACTCCCCGGACGCGGCATCGGTTCCGTTCCCGACCGCGCCGGGCACTGTGAGTTCGACCGTCCAGCGCCCTTCGCAGCCGAGGCTGAGCGCATCCGGACCGTCGAAGGTGAGCGTGGCGCCGCCGTCGAATTCGATGCGCTCGGGGCGCACATCCTTCACCGGGGCGAGCCGGCCATCCGCACCGAACACCTTCACGGTGCGCACGACGATGCAGTCGTCGAGGCGGCGCTCGTACTCGGCCAGGCGCACGGTGATCCCGCCATCGGCGCGCTGCACGAGGATGCGCGAGCCGGGGAACGTGAACGGCGCGTTCTCGAGGTCGAGGAATCGCGCCGCCCGGTCGCCGGCCGTGAGCTCTGCGCTCACCGGCCGCCGAGCCCCGAAGCCGCCATGCTGTTGAGGATGCGGCGCTGGCCGATCACGAACGCGATCAGCATCGGGATGGTCGCCACGGCCGAGGCCGCCATGACCAGACCGTAATTGATCGAGCCGAACTGCCCGCGGAAACTCTGCAGCAGCAACGGAACCGTGAAGTTCTCCTGGCTGTTCATCAACACGAGGGGCAGGAGGAAGTTGTTCCACGTTCCCAGTGCGACGATGATCGCCAGCGCGCCGAGGCCCGGGCGGAGGTTGGGGAGGATGATGCTCCAGAAGATCCGCCAGCGACCCGCGCCGTCGACGAGCGCCGCCTCTTCGAGTTCGATCGGCAGCGACAGCACGAACTGCCGCATCAGGAAGACGGCGAACGGGTTCGCGAGCGCCGCGGGGATGATGAGCGACAGGTGCGAATCCACCCACCCCAGCTTCGCCATCAGGAAATAGAACGGGATGAGCGTGACCTGCATCGGGATCATCTGCGTCGCCAGGAACAGCACGAACAGCAGGCGGCTTCCGCGGAACTTGATGCGGGCGAACCCGTAGCCGGCCATGGCTGCCGTCACCAGCGTGCCGATGACGACGAGGACCGCGATGTAGATGCTGTTCCAGTACGCCTGCGCGAACGGCGCATCGTTCCACGCGTCGATGTAGTTCTGGAACGTGAACGGCTTCGGCAGGAAGCTGAGCGGGTCGTTGAGCAGCTGTGGGAGCGTCTTGAACGACGTGATGAGCATCCACACGAACGGGAAGACCATCGCGACGCCTGCGACTGCGAGGACGATGTGCAGGACGGTCTTGCGGGCGCGGCTCGCGCCTGTGCCCTGGCGGCCGGCTGCCGCACCCTGGCGCCCGCTGTCGGGGACGGTTCTGACGGCGGTGGTCATGCTGCACCATCCTCGTAGTGGACGAACTTCTTCTGGGCCGTGAACTGGATGCCCGTGACGATCAGGGTGATGATCAGCAGGATCACGGATGCCGCGCTTGCCGGCCCGAACTGGAACTTGCCGAAGCCGAGATCGAAGATGTGGTACACGATCGTGCGGGTGGCGTTGTCCGGACCCGCGTTGGCCGTGAGGATGAACACGGTGTCGAACGTCTGCAGCGAACTGATGAAGGCGATCACGGTCGAGAAGAACATGATCGGCGACAGCAGCGGCAGGCGGATGCGGAAGAACATCGTGAGGGAACCTGCGCCATCGATGCGCGCGGCCTCCACGACCGACGGCGAGATGTTCTGCAGCCCGGCCAGGAAGATGATGATGTTGAGGCCGAGCGACGACCAGATCGACACGATGCACACGGCGATGAGGGCCAGGTGCGGGTCGCCGAGCCAGTCGGGCGGCGGCACGTGGAAGGTGTTCGCGATGAAGCCGCTGATGACGCCGTCTTTGCGGAACAGCTGCTGCCAGATCATCGCGACGGCGACCGACGAGGTCACGACCGGAGCGAAGAACAGGATGAGGTAGAGCGTCTTGGTCTTCAGCTTTTCCAATGCCACGGCGATGATGACAGCGAGGCCGAGTCCGACCGGAACAGTGATGATCGCTATGAGCAGCGTGTTGAGGACCGATCGCCCGAAGAGTGGATCGGTGAGTTCGGTGGCGAAGTTCTCGAAACCGACCCAGCTGAGGGCGTTGAGGCCATCCCATTGTGCGAATGCGAGCACGACGCTCGCGGCGAACGGCACGAGCACGAACAGCGCCATGCCGATCAGCTGCGGGCCGACGAAGATGTAGCCCCAGCGCCTGTCGCGCCGCCGCCAGGCGGGCTCCCCTCGGAGCCCGCCCGGCCGGGTGCGTTCGGGCGCTGTCGACGCCTCGCTTTCGACGAGGGCTTCGGACAGCGGTCCCTGGATTACACTCACGTGTCTATCCCTACTTGCCCGTCTTGTCGGAGATCATCTTGGCGACCTCGTCGAGCGTGGCCTGCGTGGATGACTTGCCCTGGTAGAGGGCGAGCATCTTGTCGCTGATGTCGCTCGAGAGACCCGGGACGGCCGCTTCGGTCGCGGGGTCCTCGAAGCCGATGTCGCGCATGTCGAGCAGCGTCTGCGCGTGGTCGGGGTAGCCGTCGAGGACGACCTTGTCCGCACCCTTGATCGACGGAACGGCGTTGCCGCCACCCTGGAGCCTGGCCGTCTGGCCCTCAGCGGAGAGGAAGTTGGTCCAGAATTCGAACGCCGCGTCCTTGTTCTTGGTCTTGGCGTTGATGGCCAGGTAGCTCACCGCTGTGCCGGTCGGCGCTGCCTTGCCGTCGGGGGTCGGCCACGGAGCCACGTCGTAGTTCTGCGGGTCGCCCGCGGACTTGACGGTGCCGATCGTGTAGCGGCCCTGAACGAAGAAGCCGGCCTTGTGGCTGACGAACACGCTGTCGGCGCCTGCGCCCGCCGGGAGGGTGTCGGCCACAACGAAGGTGTGGTTCTGGAAGTTCTTCGCCAGAACGTCCATCGCGTCGACGCTGGTCTGGTCGGTGTTCGCGACGAACTTGCCGGACTCGTCGAACGCCTGGCCGCCCTGCGAGGAGATCCAGCCGTAGTGGGTGGACCAGTAGTTCCAGAACATCGAGCCGGTGAGGCCCGCCTTCTTGAGCTTCTTGTTCATGTCGAGGTACGCGTCGGTGGTCCACTTGCCTTCTGCGGCGAGGGCGGCCGGGTCATCGGTGATGCCCGCCTTCTTGAGTGCGACCTTGTCGTACCACATGGCGTCGGGGTTGGAGTCGTTCGGAGCGGCGTAGATCTCGTCGCCCTTCTTGGTGACGCCGAACAGGCCCTGCGCGAAGTCTTCGGGCTTCGTCTTGCTGGCGCTCGAGCTCATGAGCGAGGTGAGGGGAAGCAGCGCGTTCGAGCTGACGAACTGGCCGATCTTGTCATCGCCGATGTAGAACACGTCGGGCGCGGTGCCCGAGGCGAGCTGCGCGAGGAGCTTCGTGTGGTAGTCGCCGTAGTCGGCGACGGGCTGAAGGACGACCTTGACGTCCGGGTGCTGCTTCATGAACTCGGTGTCGAAGTCCTTGTAGCGGGCGATCTCTTCGGGGGTGCCCCAGGTGGACCAGACGACCGTCTTGGTCCCGCTCCCGCCCGATGCTCCATTTCCCGAACATGCGGCCATACTGAGCGCTACCGCGACAGCCGCTCCCACGGCCACCAGTCTTCTCACCTTCGAGTCGACGCGAGACATGCCTACCTCATTCCTTGAAGAGTCTCTCTGCAAACGGAGGCCCCCGGGTTGAAGGTCACTCCTTGGTCTGTATTCTGTATACAGTAGGCAGCGTGACAACGCAAGGGGGCTTATGCGCACAACGCATCACGCCTCGGCGGTGTAAATGCATGCATTCGGGCGCGGTCACCAGACAACACCACCGAACTGACCGAACCCTGCCGCGGACCTGACCGAAGACTGGGCAGGCGCTGGCAGAACGCCCGCGGCGACGCCCCTCAGGCCCGGGCCCGGCGCGCTCGGGCAGCGAAGGCGTCGAGGGCGTCGAGGACCTCTGACGCCTGCCATAACCGGTTGCGATCGCCACCGGAGGCCCGGGTCAGGACTCCGAACTCCTCGAGTCTCGTGATCGAGGCAGCCGCGGCGATTTCGCTCACGGCCAGCGCAGCGGCCACAGTCTTCACGTTCACCACCGGCTGGCTGAGAAGAAACTCCTTCAGGCGGTGCACCGACGAGTCGGACCGAACTGCGATGACGGAGTCCCAGCGGTCGGAGGCCGCGCGAATGTCGCCCGCGAGCCTGCGTCCATTGTTGATCGCGGCGAAGGCCGCCTCGGCCACTGCCGCGACAATCGCCTCCGGCACGCCCGCACGGTAAGCGTCAAGGGCGCCGAAGTACGCATCCAAGTCGTGCAGCAGGCCGGCGGAGACAGGAACCGTCGCGTTCCTCGTAACACCGCTGCCGCGAAGCATGGCCTGGATGATCGCCCGCCCCGTTCGCCCGTTGCCGTCGGGGAATGGGTGGATCGTCTCGAATTGTGCGTGCGCGATCGCCGCCTGCGCGAGTGCGGGCACATCTGTTCGCTCAGTGAAGGAGATGAGGTCGGTCATCAGCCTCTGGACCCGATCATGGTGTGGCGGCACGAAGGAGGCCGAGTGCGGCGAGATGGATCCTCCACCGATCCACACCTGTTCGTCACGCCAGCGCCCGACCACCGCCGGTTTCGAATCGGACAGGAGCGCCTCGTGCGTTTCGATGATCGCCGACTCGTCAAGGCGATCAGACAGGACGATAGCGGCTTGCATGGCCCTGACGTTGGCAACGACCAGCTGCGCGTTGCCCGATGCGGATGCACCGATTTCGGCGAGCGCGACCTGCTTCGCGCTGGACGTGAGGTTTTCAACCTCGGAACTGGAGGCGCTTTCGGTTCGGAGGAGGATCGAAGCGAACGGCACGGCGACGAGCCCAGCCTCACTGTCGAAGCGGGTGAGCTCACGACTCGCGTCGTCGGCAAGCGTCAGTACGTCGGGAGAGAGGATCACGGGTCGGTCGGCGATCAGCGGAGGCACCGCGGCCTGGTAGTCGCCTCGAGCGGCGCGGAGAGCCCGCCGGGATGCCACCTCATCGCCGCGGGTGCTCCAGGGAAGAGTTTCGAAGCCGACCTTCGGCCACACGCGCGCTGCCTTCGCATCCTTAACCATGCTCAGATGGTACCAAAGGCTACGCCCTTATCCTTTGGTAAGGCCGATTCTTACCAAAGGCTATGCGGGTAACCTTTGGTAAGGGTTCACAGTGACAGGGCTATGCCGCGCCTGCGACGTTCCGCAGCCACACGAACTGGCCCGGCGCGAGGTCGATGCCGGCGCTCAGGTCGAACTGCGCCCCGGTCACGAGGTCGAAGGATCCCGGGGTGATCCCGGACAGCGTGAGTGCGTCGACCTTCTCACGCGCATCCCCGAAGTTCGCCAACACCACGATCGTGGAGCCTTCGCCCGGTCGCTGGTACCCGAGGACGCGATCGTTGTGCGTGGCGAAGCCGATCAGCCGGTTGCCGGCGAACTCCGGCGTGTTCGAGCGGATCTCGATCAGGCGCCGCAGGCTCAGGTAGAGCGCTCCGGCGTGCGTCGCGTAGAACCGCCGCTGTTCGTAGAGGTCGGCCGGATACCAGGGCCTCCCCACCCAGCGGCTGTCGCCGCGATGGGCCGGGTCGTCGACGTACGAGTAGTCGTTGAGCTGGCCGACCTCGTCGCCGAGATACAGTTGCGGCAGTCCGCCGGTGCTCAGGATGATCGAATGCGCCAACAGGATGCGCCGCACGGCGAGCGGGTCGCCCGCTTCCAGCCCCGCCAGCGACGCCGTCGATCCGGAGACCCGCGCATCCCCCGTCTTCGGGTTCTCCTGGAATGGCACGCCGCGGGCGAAGCTTCCGGGGAACCGGCCGACGAAGAACTGGTTCAGAAAGCGACGGTGATCGAACCCGTCGACGCCGAACTCGGCCGCATCCTCGTCGGCGAACGTCCAGCCGATGTCGTCGTGGCTTCGCACATAGTTCACCCACGCCGTCCCGGGCGGTGTGGTGTGGCGGCGTTCGAGCGCCTGGGAGAGCATCCTCGCATCGCGCGTCGCGAGCGTGTTCCAGATCAGGGCCATCTGAAGCGGGTTGTAGCTCAGCTGGCATTCGCCGGGGCTCATGTATTCGATGACCTGGCCGGGGTGCACGATCGCCTCCGACAGGAACAGCACAGAGGGGGCCGCGATACGGCACACCGCGTTGAACGCCTGCAGCAGCAGGTGCGCCTGTGGCAGGTTCTCGCACGAGGTGCCCAGCTGCTTCCAGATGAAAGCGACAGCATCCATACGCAGGACGCTCACCCCCTGGTTGGCGAGGAACAGCAGCTCATTCGCCATCGCCCGGAACACGGCAGGGTTCGAGTAGTCGAGGTCCCACTGGAACGTGTGGAACGTCGTCCATACCCAGCGGCCGTCGTCGAGCTGCACGAACGATCCGGGATGGTCGTCGGGAAAGATCTCCCGCGTCGTCTCCTCGAAGGCGTCCGGCATCGTGCGGTCGGGGTAGATCCAGTAGTAGTCCACGAACTCGGGAACCCCGGCGCGCGCCTTACGTGCCCACTCGTGTTCGTCGGAGGTGTGGTTGAACACGAAGTCGACGGCGAGCGCGATGCCGTTCGACCTGAGGTCGTCGGCGACCTGACGCAGGTCGTCCATCGTCCCGAGCTCAGGGGAGACCTGCCGGTAGCTGGACACCGCGTAGCCGCCGTCGGAGTTCTCCGCCGGCGCGAGGAAGAGCGGCATCAGGTGCAGGTAGGTCAGCCCGAGTTCACGGAAGTAGGGGATGCGGTCGCGCAGGCCCTGCAGCGTCCCGCCGTACCGGTCGACGTAGCAGACGCCTCCGAGCATCCGGTTCGACTCGAACCAGGCCGGATCGGTGAGACGCTGCCGGTCGAGCTCCTTCAGGTCGGGCGAGCGTGCCTCCCACGACGCTGCGAGGTCGGCGAGAAGGCCGCGGAACTGGGTGTCCAAGCGGTCGTCTTCGCCGTAGATCGCACGCAGGAGCCGCTCGAGCCGCGTGGTCTCGCGTGCCCGACGCTCAGCGAACGTCTGCCGTGCCGCATCCTCGACTCCAGGGCCCGTCGCTGAGCTCATGTCCACGCTCCCGGCACGAGCCTACGCTCACCGCCGACAGCGCCCCAGGCGCACGTCAGCCTCGCGTGCTGAACACCTCGGCGCGTGCCGCCACGAAAGAATGGGTGCTCTGCTCGATGTGGTACTGGGTGTGGACCCGCTTCACCGGGTGCGCCCGCACGAGCTTCTGGGCGGCCTCACGGCGTGAGTGGATGCGCAGCAGCGACACCAGCGCGCCGATCAGGATTCCGACCGTGAGTGTGAGGCCGAGCCACAGGAGGTCGTCCTTCCAGTAGCCGGCGATCGGCGCATCCTCGACGAGCCACAGGCCTGCGGCGACCAGGGCCAGAAGAAGCACCGCGACGAGCACGGTCTTCTGCGCGAGCACGAGTGGCTTCGTTGCGAGCAGGCGGCGGGCGCGGGCCAGGTCACGGTCGTGCTGCCGACGGCGCTCTTTCGCCCACTGCAGGTCGAGTGCGTGCCGTCTGGCCTGTCTCTGGGCGTCATCGTGCGCCCTGTTGTACGAGTAGTTCACCGTGTCCTCCGGGTATGGCTCTGGTCAACTCGTTTCGAATTATGGAGGAGTTTTCCCCGATCAGCGCGACATACCGACCGTGTCCCCCGCGAATTGGGGGACTAGCTGGCCCGCGCGTGTTCAACGAAGCCTGCACCCTTGTGCGTGCCGCCTTCCAGCTGATGGATGCGCTGGGCGGAAAGGCCAAGGATACGGCCGACCTCCTTCTGAGTGAGTCCGTCTGATCGCAACGCCCGGTGTCCACATCAACGATCACAAACTCGGGACGAGTGTCGAGAACGAGACCGTTCTCAATCAATCCCACCTAGAGAGGTCAACCCAAACCGCACCCGGGGCGTGGCGAGAGGTGCGAGAAGTGGCTCTCGGATGCGCGTTACACCACTTCTCGCACCTGTGGAGCTCAGCGGTCGAGCGGCTTGACGCCGACATAGAGGATGCACGGGGCCGGCAGGAACGGAACGCCGGTGTCGAGCTCGAAGCGATCGAGCCGCTGTTCTCGGAAGCCGGCGGCGTGCGCCGCGCTCACCGGGTCCCGGTTCCAATGGCAGTTGCCGTCCCAGCGGACCGAGAGAGGAGTCGCCATGCTCTGGATGAGCCGGCGCACCGATCCCTTCTCCGCGTGCACGTGCTCGACGCACGCCACTGTCCCGCCCGGCTTGAGCACGCGCATCACTTCCTCGAAGGAGCGGGCCAGTTCGGTGACCGAGCAGAACACGAGGGTCGCTACGACGGCATCGAACGTCTTGTCGGAAAACGGAAGCTCTTCGCACCGCGCATCGATGACCTCCTCGACGAATCCGTAACGGCGCGCTTCCCGCTCGAGCTCGCGGCGTGCCCCGGCGTCCGGCTCGATCGCGGTCCACGACACGTCGTCGCCGAACGCAGGCAGGTTCTCCCCTTCGCCCGCACCGATCTCGAGCACCCGGCCACGAAGATCAGCGAACACGTCGCGCGCCCTGCGTCGTAGTTCTTCGCGTGACTCAGGCCGCGCCCTTCCACCGCTCGTCGGCATCCAGGCCTCCCCTCATCCCGCTCACTCCGATTGTTCACCCATCGACCCTGTCTTTTGCCGGTGGGTGGTGCTTGCATCGAGAACATGGCAGCAACGAAACGGGTGATCGTCTTCATCCAGGAGAACAAGACGACGGACTTCTACTTTCCGACGATGGCCGCCTGGGGCGCGGCCGTCGCGAACAACGGAAAACTCCTGACGGCGGCCCCCAACTTCGACCAGCCGCACGACCGGAACGCGTGGGTGCACTACTCGATGGGCGATTACCCCGCAGAGGTCGCCCAGCTCGACAACGACCTTCTCATCCCGTTCTACAGCTGGCTGGCCAAGCAGTTCGTGTTCGCGGACCACCAGTTCGGGCCCGGATCGAACTCGACCCCCGGTCACATGCTCGCCATCGGCGGCCAGATGCCGACGCTCAAGAACCCGCCATTCGTCGGCGCGCACCCGGTCTGGAACCTGCCGTCGATCTTCTCCGTCGCCGAGGCCGCCGGAGTCTCGTGGGGTGCGTTCCCCGACCAGAGCGGGTATCCGGTCAAGTTCTACACGACGCTGACGCAGGCGCCGGGCAACGGCAATGTGCACCCGCCCACCCAGTTCATCCCGATGGCCAAGGGCGGCACGCTGCCACAGGTGTGCTACGTGTGGTCGCCCTTGGGCTATGACGAGCATCCGCCTGCCGTCAGCGCACCCGACTACATCACGAAGGGACACGATCTGGTGTGGCAGCGCGTGCAAGCGGTGATCGACGGTGGCGGTTGGGACGAGACGACGTTCATCCTGACCTGGGACGACTGGGGTGGCTACGCGGATTCCGTGCCGACGCCGTCCATCGAGACGGCTCCGGATGCGCTCCACCCCGACGGATTCCAGGTCATCGGCGGCTCGCGCATCCCGCTGATCATGTTCGGCGGGGCCGTCGAGCAGGCGATCGACCCGGAGTGGCATTCGCACGCGTCCATCCCGAAGACGATCATCGAACTGCTCGGGCTCGGGCCGATGGGCGTCGAGCGGGTCGACAGCGCGCCATCCCTCGCGCACCACGTGGATGCGTCGCTCAGCCGACCCGTTCCGCCGGCGCCGGGCACCGCCATCGTTCAACCGACCGCACCTTCGCCCACGCCGAAGCCGGTGGCACCGCAGCCCTGGCCGGGGTCGCTCAACACCCCGCTGCCGCCACTGGTCACGCTCGACGGGAGTTCGCTGCCCGCGCCGACCGACGGCAAGGTCAACAAGAACCCGCCGAAGCCGCCGCCCACGCCGTGAGGCTGCGACCGGACGAGGCTCGACGAGCTGCCCTGTGGGGACCGTCGAACCGGGTCAGTCCTTGAGCGTCGTGCCCTGCGCGTTGCCGAAGTCGATGTGCAGGTGATTGCAGGTGTCGTCGAACGCCACGAAGTTCGCGAGGCTCAATGAGGAGCGGCACTCGGACTGGCCGACATTCGTCTGCGATGGCACGATCGGGTCGAGCGCCTGGATCAGCTTCACCGATTGTGCGTCTCCCCCGGAGAGCGACTGACCGTCGAGCAGGAAGAAGTCGACCGCGTGGCCGCCACCATTGGCGTAGTGCGAGGATGCGCTGCCCGCGCCCTCGATCTGCCCGGTGCAGCGCCGGTTGATGTCGCTGACGCCGACGGTCGTGAAGGTCTTGAGCGCCACGTCGATCGTCTGCAGCACGCGATAGTCGATGCCGCAGTTGGGAACGACCCGGCCTTCGGCGAGGTACTGGATCTCGGGGATGTGGTTGGGAACCGAACCGGTCAGCCTGCCCTGCGCCACCGCGGTCATCAGCTTCTGGGCGAGCGCCTGCACGGTCGGTGAGACGGTCACACCGGTCGTCGAGTCGAGCAGCAGCGGATTCTCCATCACGGTGTAGCCGTCACGCGTGGCGGTGGGACCTGCTGCGCCACCGCCGGCGAGAGTCTGGACGGCGACGTTCGCCGAGCTCTGCAGCGATGCATCCGAAGGCGCGGCATAGGCGGGTAGGGCGGCCGTTCCCATCAGCCCGCTCGCCGCCAGCACGACACCGATCTTCGCCCAGGTGCGCCGAACACGAGCGCGCGCGGACAGTTCGGCCCCACGGGCGCGATGAGCGTGGAGGTTCTTCGTCGGGGCAAGCGGCGGTCGTCTCACCGGGCGGGTGCGACGTGCGACGGCCTCGGCTGCGTCAGCGCTCACGGTCGGGGCGGCGGGATGCTCGACAGGTACGACGGTCGCGATCGGGTCAGCGGATTCGAGCGGCTCAGCGGGCGCGAGCGGCGCTACGGGCGCGATCAGCGCCGCGGGGGCAGCGGGCGCGAGCGGTGCCGCGGGGGCAGCGGGCGCGAGCGGTGCCGCGGGGGCAGCGGGCGCGACCGGAGCAGCGACTTCGATCGGGGCAGCCCAGTCGATCGGCGAGGCGGGGACGATCGCATCGACGGCGCCGGTGGCGGCCCGTTCGAATTCGCGACGGGCGCGACGCGACGTGAAGATCTGGTCTGTGGGAGGGTTCGACTCGACAGGCGCGAGGGGTGCCGACTGCTGCGGGTCCCCCCCGAACGTGATCGAGCGCGTCACACAGTACCTTTCGCAATGACGCGAACAGTCGGATCACGTCGATTCTCAGGCCCGACGAAAACCAACCAACCGTCGGGACACCCATCCGATGTTATGCGTTCGTTACCGGTATGTCACATCGAAATGCCCATACGAACGCATATCTCTGGAAACTCGCAGGAGCATTGCAGCCGCCTGTGTGTTTTCAGAGAAACACCCCCCGACCGATGAACCCCGCGTGAACGTTCGTCGAGCACTTCGTTGCGGCCGCCTCAGCGGGCCTCGCTCTCGCAACAATGTGAGCGGACGATTCCGCCCCCAGCCGGGGGGCATCGCGGAAAGGAAAATGACGGTGAAGACCAGACGCATAGCGGGCACGGCCACAGCGGCCGCGCTCGGCGCAGTACTACTGGCAGGGGCGGGTGTCGCGCCGGCGATGGCCGACGGATTCAAGAACCACGGCAGCCCTTCGAAGCACGTCCTCCTGATCTCCGTCGACGGACTTCACCAGAAGGACCTCGACTGGTATGTCTCGACGCATCCGGGCTCGGCACTCGCCTCGCTCGTCGACCACGGCACCAGCTACACGCGGGCGCAGACCCCGGTGCCGTCCGACTCGTTCCCGGGCCTTGTCGCGCAGGTGACCGGCGGCAACCCCGGAACGACGGGCGTGTACTACGACGACACGTTCAACCGGGCACTGCTCCCCGCCGGCACGACCGACTGCTCGACCGCGAAACCGGGCGCCGAAGTCGCCTACACGGAGGCCGCCGACATCGACACCAACGCGCTCGACGCCGGCCAGGGTCTCGCGGGCCTCCCGGGCAGCATCCTCTCGATGACCGGCAAGCCGGTCAGCCTGCTCAACCCCGCCGCCCTTCCGGTGGACCCGAAGACCTGCAAACCGGTGTATCCGCACCAGTACATCAAGGTGAACACCGTGTTCGAGGTCGCGAAGAGCGCCGGCCTGACGACCGCATGGTCCGACAAGCACCCCGCGTACGAGATCCTCAACGGCCCGTCGGGCAAGGGCGTCGACGACCTCTTCACCCCGGAGATCAACAGCCAGTCGTTCGCACCGTTCACCGGTGACTGGACGACGGACAACGCTGCGACCATCCAGTACGACGGCTACAAGGTGCAGGCTGTCGTCAACGAGATCAACGGCAAGGACCACTCGGGCACGAAGGCAGCCAGAGTCCCCGCGATCTTCGGCCTGAACTTCCAGTCCGTGTCGACCGCCGAGAAGCTGCCGACCTCCGACGGCCTCACCGGCGGCTACCTCGCGGGCGGCACCGTTCCCGGACCGCTGCTGGCCAAGGCGCTCGGCTTCATCGACGCGTCGGTCGGCTCGTTCGAGTCGGCGCTGAAAACCACGGGCAACGCGGACGACACGACCATCATCCTGTCCGCGAAGCACGGCCAGTCCCCGACCGACGCTTCGGCCCTGCGGCGCGTGCCGGACGGCGCGATCATCTCCGGGCTCAATGCGGCCTGGGCGGCGACGCACCCGGGAGCGGCCGACCTCGTCGCCTTCTCGACGGACGACGACGTGATGCAGCTCTGGCTCTCCGACCACACGCAGGCGGCCGCCCAGTTCGCGAAGAGCTACCTACTGGCTCACTCCGCGGGCGCCAACACCGTGAGCGGCACGGCCACGACCGTCTCGTCCTCCGGGCTCGCCACGGTCTACGCCGGCAGCGAGGTGGCGCACTACTTCGGAACCTCGAAGGCCGATTCGCGCATCCCGGACATCTTCGGACTCGTGCAGACCGGTGTCGTGTACACCGGGGGCACCTCGAAGATCGCTGAGCACGGCGGCGCAGCGGCGGACGACCGCTCGGTGCCGATCGTCGTCTCCGAGCCCGGCGACCGCGAGCACCGCACGGTGACGAAGCAGGTCGAGACGACCCAGATCGCCCCGACCATCCTCGAGGAGCTCGGGCTCAACCCCCGCGCCCTCCAGGCGGTGCGCATCGAAGGCACGAAAGAACTGCCCGCGCACTGAGCCGAACAGCTGTGTCGCCGCATCCTCGGGGGAGGTGCGGCGCCACACTCGTCGGCGCCGGCTGCGAGTCGGCAGTAACCCACCTACCCCGTCGCCGAAACAGGTCAGTTCGTGACGACTCGACGAAACCGGGGCGGTACTGTGATCGCATAGAGACGGTTCTGCTCGCGATTTCGCTGTTCTTCGTCGGCTTGCTGGCCGGCGAAGAGTTCGTCGTGCGCTACGGCCTGCGCGGTGCGCTGTCCGCGCTCGACGACCCATCGCACATCCGGATGCGGCAGGGGCTGATCCTCCGCCTCCGCGTTCTCGTACCGTCGCTGTTCATCCCGTCGCTGATCCTGTGCATACTTGTCGCCGTCTTCGCGGGCGGAGGCGGCCGCGTCTGGCTCGCCTGGACGGCGGTCGCCGCACTTCTGGTGTGGGCGTGCGTGACGTTCGGCGGAACCGTGCCGATCAACAGCGCCGCCATCGAGTGGGACCCGGATGCGCCCCCGGCCGACTGGACCTCCCGCGTGCGACTGTGGGAACGCCTCGACACCATCCGCTGCTGGGCGTCCGTGATCGCGTTCGCCCTCCTGATCCTGTTCGCGGCGACGCGGCTGTAGCCGGCCGAATCCGGACGTCACGGCGACGACTCGGCGAACGAGGTCAGTCGCGACGCGGGCGGGCGAAGGGGAGCGTGCCGGCTGCGAGCGGCGCGCCGGCGTCGGTGAGAGCCAGCACTCCCGTGGCGCCCTGAGCCATCGCCCAGCCGACGCCGTCGGGGCCGAGCGCGAAGACAGAGGTGGCGAGCACATCCGCGGTCGTCAGGTCGTCCGCGACGACGGTTGCGCTCGTGAGGCCGGTCGCGGGCAGTCCCGTGCGACCATCCACGATGTGCCGGCCGCGCTCGTATGCGCCTGAGGTGGCGACCGCACAGTCCGTCACGGACAGCACCGCCAACATCCGGGCGGGATCCGACGGCGACCGGATGCCGACGTTCCACGCGGCCCCATCACCCGGCGACCCGCCGACCACGACATCGCCTCCCGCGTTCAGACAGAAGTCGCTCACGCCGCAGGATAGGAGAACGCCCGCGGCCCGAGACGCCGCCCACCCTTTCACGACCCCGTCGGTGTCGAGGCGGCCATCGGATGCGCGCACCCTGAACGCACCACCTGACGCCACACGAAAGGCCTCACCGATCTCGAGCACCTCGCGCAGCTCGTCGCTGAACGCGCTCTCGCCGATGAGCCCCCGGTTGACCAGCGAGACTTCGCTGTCGTCGCGGTACACGCTGAAGCGCCGGTCCGCGTCGGCCATCATTGCGAACGCGGCGGCCGCAGCATCCGCCGATGCGCCCGCATCCGCATCCGCTGCCCTGATGTCGATGGACATCGGGATGCCCATCACGGTCTCGACGAACCTCACGACTTGTCGATGGCCGACTGGACCGACTGGGCGTAGCCGTCCGACGTGTACGTCGCGCCGGAGACGGTGTCGATCTTCGCCGACTGCGACGAGAGCACCTCCTGTTCCAGGATCGGCCCGGCCTGCTGGTTGATCTCGACGCTGCGTCCCCGGTCGTTCGGCGACTGCAGTTCGGTGACCGCCGTGATGTGCGTTCCGGTGTAGGTCAGCTGCACCTGGATCGGACCGAACGGCGTCTGCTCGACGTCCCCATTCACGGTCCTCGGCGCCGCCGCGGCAGCCGGAGCCGACGCGGTCGGCGATGCGGATGGCGCAACGGTCGACGTCGAGCTCGCGGAGGGCGTCGGCGTCGCGCTCGGGCTCGTACTCGGCGTCAGGGCAACCACGTGCGACGACGCGGTCGTCGCCTCGCCTGACCCGTAGAGGCGGAGCCCGACCGTCACCCCCATCACCGTCAGGATGACCACGAAGAGGATCGTGCCCCTCCACTTGTTGCGTCTCATGACATGCTCAGTTCTTCTCGGTGGATGAAGCGCTTGGGCACCTGCAGGGCGCGCAGCGACGCCTCGACGGTCAGCATCATCCCCTCGGGTCCGCAGAGGAAGGCCTCCCAGTTGTGGAGGTCGCGGATCATCGAAGCGAGGCCTTCGGGCGACAGGGGGTCCCAGCCCAGTTCGCTGCGCCGCCCCACCACGGGGAGCACCGTGAGGCCCGGCATCGACTGCAGCTCGCCGAGGAGCGCAAGGTCCGCGGCCGAATGCGCCCGGTAGATCAGCACGGGCATCATTCCTCGCGCCGTCAGCTCTTCGGCGAGCGCCCGGATCGGACCGATCCCCGCACCCCCGGCGACGAGCAGGATGCGGTCCCGGCTCGCCCGGTCTGCCGTGAAGTGGCCGAACGGCCCTTCGACGAAGACGAGCGTGCCCGGTGCGAGTTCGCGCAGCAACGCCGAATGGTTGCCGAGAGCGCCGACGGTGATGCGCAGACGCCCCTCGGAGGGCACACGCGACACCGAATACGGATGTGCGGTGAGCAGATGACCCCAGGAGAGGAAACGGAAGAGCAGGAAGTTCCCTGCGCGCACCCCGAGCTCGTCGAGGTGCGGGCCCCTGAACCACACGCTCGTGGTGCCCGCGTTCTCGCGGACGATCGATTCCACGCGCATCCGGTGACGCCACGCATCCAGGGTCGGCAGGATGAAACGCCAGGTGAGCACTGCAGATGCCGTCCCCAGATAGAGGAGGAGCCAGACCGCCCGGTTGGCCGGGCTCGCGATGAAGTGGCTTCCGGCGCTGAGCTGGTGCAGGAAGGTGAGGAAGATCGCGACGTAGGTGGTGAGGTGCAGCCAGTACCAGACTTCGTAGGAGAGCCGGGCGCGCAGCAGCCGCGCGCTGCTGAGCCCGACCGCGATGAACGCGGCGGCGCCGACGATCGCCGCGAGCATGTCCGGGTAGTTCTGCAGGAACGAGATGAGCTCCGACCAGGGCATCGACCGGTCGACGACCTCGCTTCCCAGCAGCATCAGGCCGATGTGGGTGACGACCAGCAGCACGACAGTCGTGCCGAGCGTGCGGTGCCAGAGGACCAGCTTGTCGAGCCCGACCGCGCGTTCGAACCAGGGGATGCGCGCGATGAGCAGCACCTGTGCGCACACCAGGTAGGCGGCGACCATGCCGACCAGTTCACCGAACGAGGTGATCAGCACGGATGGGGTCGCCGCGGCCGTCGACGGGATGCCCGCCCACCACATCCAGAGCACGACGATTCCGCCGGCCACCAGGACGATCCGGACGAACGCCGAATGGCGACGCTGCGCGCGAGCGCTCGGCTGGCGGACGCTCACGCGGCGCGGACTCGCAATCACGCTCACTCTCGCAGCTCCCATCCGCCGCCTCTTCCGAGGTCCCGTGGCTGATCATCCCAGCCGCTACCTAGCAGGATTCTGTGTCGAACCGGACGTGGGCTGCAGGTTTCCTTAGGAATTCTTAAGGATCCGTCAAGCCGACGAGTTGCGCGTTGGCCGCCCAGAGTCGCGTGGCCGCCGAGGTGTCGTTGGCGATCGGGTTCACGGTGGCCGGTTTGCGGCCCGAGAAGTAGACGCCGGAGACACCATCGACCTCGGGCGAGGAGGCGAGGTAGATCGACGTCTCAGCGCCACGCGCCGGAGACTTCATGAACGGCTTCAGCAGCGGGATCATGACCTTCCAGGCGGTGGACGAATCCTCGGCGGCGAACGACGTGCGGACCAGACCCGGATGCAGGGTGTTCGCGGTCACGCCGGTTCCTTTCAGCCGCCTGGCGAGCTCGAAGGTGAACAGGATGTCCGCCAGCTTCGACTGGTTGTACGCCGTCTGCCCGGAATAGTCGCGCTGGCCCTGCAGGTCGTCGAAGGCGATCCGTCCCATCCTCTGCGCACCCGACGACACGGTCACGATGCGGGCGGGAGCGCTCGCCTTCAAGCGATCGAGCAGCAACTCGGTGAGGAGGAAGGGAGCGAGCACATTGACCGCATATGTGTGCTCGAGCCCGTCGGCGGTGGCGTGACGGGTGGCCCAGAAGCCGCCCACGTTGTTGACCAGGACATCCAGTCGGGGGTACGCCTCCAGCACTGCGGTCGCGAGCCTGCGTACTTCGGCCTGCGACGACATGTCGGCCGGGAAGGCGTCGACGGATGCGGTGCCCACGGTCCCGGCGGATGCGGTGCCCTCGGTCGCGGCGGATGCGGTGCGTCCAGCAGCGCCGGCGGATGCGGCCGCCGCCTCGCTCGCGATCGCTGCGGCCGCCGAAGCGGTGCGTCGCGCATCCCGCCCAGTGATCCCGACGCGAGCGCCGAGCGCCGCAAGTCCGAGGGCCGTCGCGCGGCCGATGCCGCCCGTGCCGCCTGTGACCAGGACTGTCTTGCCGGCCATCGGGCCGGGAGTGTTCTCTGCCATCGCGATCTCCCCATCGGAACGTGCGGGGCGCGCTGCTCACGAGGGGCGGCCGTCTCTGTTGTGACTTCCTGCGTTCAGGGTACGCCTGCGCAGGCCTGCCGGTGCCCGAGAATGGATGCGTGATGACCGACGCGGCACGTGTGCGACAGCTCCGCGCGGCCGGCATCGGCCTGGAGGCGATCACGCTCGCGTGGAACGTCGTCGGCGTGGTGGTGCTGCTCGTACTCGTGCTGCAGAGCACCTCTGTCGCACTGGCCGGCTTCGGACTCGACAGCCTGATCGAGATCGGCGCCAGCACCGTCGTCATCTGGGAGCTCACCGGCACCGACGCTGCCCGTCAGCGAGTCGCTCTGCGGCTCATCGGCTGGGCGTTCCTCGCCCTCGCGGCCTACCTGCTCGTGCAGTCGGCCGTCGCGCTGGTCACGGCCCACCGGCCGGTGCCGGGACCGGGCGGGATCTGGTGGACCGGCGCGACAGCTGTCGTGATGTTCTCGCTCGCGGCCGGCAAATGGCGCGTCGGGCGGGCGCTGCACAATCCGGTGCTGCTCACCGAAGGTCGAGTGACGTTGATCGACGGCATCCTCGCCACCGCCGTGCTCGCGGGCCTCGAGCTGGACTACGCATTCGGATGGTGGTGGGCCGACCCGCTCGCCGGTCTCGTCATCGTCTACTACGCCATCCGCGAGGCCGTGCACATCTTCCGCGACTGAACCGCGCGCGCTTCGCCCGCGACCCAGGTGCCGCGACTACTCCTCGTGCTTGAGGGCTATCCCGATCGCGAAGAACGTGGGAGCCCAGTGCCCGATGAAGATGCCCCACCGATCGGCCTGAGCGCGCTCATCCCGCTTGCCGCGCGAGACCAGCCACGCGAGTATCGAGAGGATGATCGACGCGAACCCGGCCGCATACGCCTGCTCGCTTCGGAATCCCATGTCATGAAGGGTCGCGATCGGGTTGAACCCGGCCGCCTTCTCAATCGTTGTCTTCGCCATGACTTCACTGTCCCACCGACTACACCGGAAGAAAAGTGAATTCGGCGTGCTGTTGACGGCTACGCCGGATCGCGGTTGCCGTCGAGTTCGTTGCCGTTCTCCTTCAGGCGCTCCTGCTGACGGTAGAACTCGATCTCGCGATCCAGTTCGGCGAGCTGCTCCTCGGTCGACTTCGGACGCTCGAACCCGGTCGGGTGCGCCTGGCCGTGATGGCGTCCACCGCCCGTGTGCGTGCGCGGGGCCGGTGCCGGATATTCGCGCCCGAGTGTGAACCATAGGACGCTCCCGATGAGGGGCAGGAAGATCACCAGCAGGATCCACCCGAACTTGTGGATGTGTTTCACCTGCCATTCCGACCGCAGGATGATGTCGATCAGGGCACCGATCATGATGAGCAGAACGAGGATGGGAAGCACAGCCATGCCGCACAGCCTATTGATCGGCGGCGCATAGCAGAAGCATGAACATGCTGCCTGGCGCATGCGTCCCACGAAGTGGGGACGGCGGATGCGATGGGGAGCGCCCTAGGGTCATCGTAGACACTCACCAACGGCCGACGTGGGGAAGAATGACGGACGCAGCGGACCACGACGTCGCCTCGCGCAGCCCCGTCGCAGGTTCCCGGCCGTGGCTCCATGCCCTCGCCGTCTACGCGATCCTGGCCCTCGAAGGCTGGGTCACTGTTGTCGTGCTCTACGCGGTGCCGATCATGGACCTTGCCTGGAGCCCGTTCTTCCAGCTCGGCCAGACGGTCCTCATGGCCGGAACGCTCGGCCTGCTCGGCTGGGCGTTCAACCGCACCGGGTACCGGTGGGTGTGGTCGGGCGCCATCGGGCTCGTCATCGGTCTCATCGGGCCGAAGCTCGTCCTGATCGCGGGCCTCAGCGCCCCCTGGCTGGTGGGCCTCGCGCCTGCGCTCGCCACGCTCATCCTCTATCGCGGACGTGCCCGCGTCACCGGCATTGTGACACTGAGCATCGTGGTCACCGGCTACGTGGCCTTCGTCGTGCTCATCCTCATCGCGCTCGCCAACTGGCATTTCGTCTTCTGAGATGGCAGACGAGACGAAGTCGCTGATCGTGCCGGGCTGGTACGCGGACCCCCTTCGGGCCGACGGTCTGCGCTGGTGGAACGGCGACGCGTGGACCGAGCACGTTCGGGATGCGGCCCCGCCTCCTCCGGTCGTCCAGCCGACCTACCTGCTCCCTCCCGCTCAATCCGCGCAGCCTGCCGCGCCCGTTCAGCCCGCCTACCCCGGCGAGGTCGCCTACCCCGGCCAGCCCGGTTACCAGCCCCAGCAGTTCGTGCACCGGCCGACGAACAACTCACTCGCCTGGTGGTCCTTCGGCCTGGGCGCGCTGTCGCTCTTCCTGACGGTCAGCGTGCTCATCCACAACTCGGCCACGTTCATCGTCTCGACCTCCGGCATTCTGGCCATCATCAATGGGGTGCGGGCGATCAACCATCGGCGCCAGGGCCGTGCCACTGCGCGCGTGCTGCCGGTCCTCGGCATCGTCTTCGGCTCGATCGGCACCATCGTCATGGTGCTGAGCTTCGCCGCGGCGTTCCTTCCCCACGCGACCACCGACCCGACGATCGGGGCACAGCCGCAGCCGGGAACGCTCAATCCGCTCGGCCGCCAGCCGAAGACGCCGTTGCCCGACACCGTGCTCAATTCCTACAACGGCGTCGCGGTGACGACCGCCTCAGCCCAGGCGGTCGGCTGCCGACTGACAGACCTCCCGCTTCCGTTTCCGTCCAGCACTCTCGCGAAGACCGCGGACCGCCAGGAACAGGACCTGATGAGCTGGGACATCCAGCCGGTGTCGCAGGGGCTCGTCGCAGCGAAGAGGGCGGCAGGGACCTGGCCGTCGCTACAGGTCGACCCTGCCGACGGGCGCGTCTTCACCGCTGACTGCCGGCCCATCGGATTCATCCCCGTCGGCACGACGCTCGAATACGCGATCTCGCCGGACAGGGCCAACGCCGCCCTGCTCATCGGGGATGCGACGAACAGGCTCGCAGTCCTCTGGCGAAGCACCGACAACACGATCTACCTGGAGTGACCGGGGCCCGGGCGATCCGATAGCGCTACTTCCCGGCGACGGTCGGGATGCTCCGGTCGAGCACTGTGAGAACGAGCACCGCGACTCCGAGCCCACCGAGCACCCACGCGAGAGCGTGCAGTCCACTGTCGGTCGCGGCCTGGCCGAACGTGATCCCGATGAGGCTCGACGAGAAGATCGCACCGATGTACCCGAAGGTCCGGTAGAGCCCGGAGGCGACCGCGATCTCGTCGGCGGGGGTCTGGACGTACAGGGTCGCCTGGTTCGCGAATCCACTGAACCCGTTGGTGAAGCCGAGCAGCAGTGACATGCCGATGAGCACATACACGCTCGAGTCGCTCGTGATCAGCAGCATCACGGCCGAACTCAGCACCATCGCGACGGAGGCGAGGATCAGCGGCCAGCGCACCCAGCCGCGCGCAGACACCACCCTCGCGATCACGATGCTGAGGCCGAAGAGCGGAAGCAGGATGAGGCCGACCGCCGACGCGCTCAGGTGCGCGCTCTGCTCCATCCACTGGCTCGTCCCGTACAGGGTCGCGTAGATCCCCAGGGCGACGAGGGTCTGGCGCAGGTAGGTGCGTTGCAGCGGACGGTTGCGGGCGAGCATCCGCACGTCGATGAGCGGGCGCGACGCGCGGCGCTCCCAGAGGAACAGCGCCGCGGCGAGCACGACGATCGCGCCGAGCAGCCACCAGTTCGGGGCGGAGAGACCCGAGAGGAAGAGGAGCAGGGAGACGATCGTGCCGGCGAACAGCAGGATGCCGGGGAGGTCGAGCGAGGTCAGCAGGCCGCCGCGGTCACGGCGGGGGAGCGGGGTGTCCCGCGCGACGCCGAGCAGCGTGGCGACGAAGGTGATGAGGGCGAGCGGGATGTTGACCGCGAACAGGGCGCGCCATCCGAAGGCGCCCGCGAGGATGCCACCGAGCGGCAGCCCGAAGACGGCGGTGACCTGCGCTGCGATCGAGAAGTTGCCGAGCACGCGGCTCGGCACGCCCATCCCGACACTGTCGGCCCGCCGGCGGACCATCGCCATCGCCGTCGGGTAGGCGGCCGATGTTCCGACTCCGATGAGAGCGCGGGACAGCAGCAGGAACCCGAACGCGGGTGCCAGGGTGCCGATCACGCCGCCGGCGAACAGGATCAGGATGCCCGCCAGGAACACCCGGCGCGGCCCGAACAGGGTGGACAGCTTGCCCATCGTCGGCTGCATCACGGCGCTGCAGAGATAGAGCACGGAGATGAGGGATGCGGTCGTGCCCGGCCCCGAGTGGAAGTCGACGCCGATGCCCACGAGCCCCGTCGCGATCATCGAGCTGTTGATCGGATTCAGCGTCGAGCCGAGCAGCAGCGGCGCGGTGAACGTCCACGGGAACGGTTTGCGCCCGGCCGCGTCCCCGACCGGTTCAGTGGCGGCCTCCGTGGTCTTGCCCACGGTCATGGCGTCTCCGCGAGCCGCCGGATCAGCTCGACGCTCGAGGCGAGAGCGGCCTGTTCGTCGTCGGTGAGCCGGGTGCGGATGGCGCGGAACAGCCAGTCCTCGCGGGCGAGACGACCCGTTGCGAACAGTTCTCGTGCTTCGTCGGTGAGGTGCAGGACGGATTTGCGTCCGTCGCGCTCGTCGGGGGTGCGCGAGACCAGGCCGGCCTCCTCGAGCACCGCCACGGTCGCCGCCATCGACTGAGGCCGCACACCTTCGGCGCGGGCCAGGTCGCTGAGGGTCGCAGGTCCCCCGCGTTCCAGGCGGCCGAGCGCCGAGAGCTGCGACCGGGTGAAGTCGCCGATGGTGGCCTCCTGGCGGAGACGGCGCATCAGGCCGCCGAGCGCGACCCGGAGATCGCCGGCGAGCTCGTGCGTCGCGAGGAGGCTCACGCCGTCGGTTGCGAGCTGCGTGCGTGGGGTCATGGCTGAAACTCTACCAAACTATTCAGGCAACTGAACAGTTGGCTGAACATCCGATGGTTTGCGCCGCCCGCGTGCCATGATCGGAGATGTGACCGGGCGACTGATGCTCCTCGATACTGCGGCCCTCTACTTTCGCGGGTTCTACGGCGTGCCCGACACCGTTCGCGCACCCGACGGCAGTCCCGTCAACGCCGTGCGCGGGCTGCTCGACATCATCGCGAGACTCGTCACCGACTACGTACCGGCCCAGCTCGTCGCCTGCTGGGATGACAACTGGCGCCCGGGCTGGCGCGTCGACCTCCTCCCGAGCTACAAGGCGCATCGCGTCGCACAGGCCGTGCCCGGCGGCGTGGATGTTGAAGAAGTGCCCGAGCTGCTGGTCGCCCAGGTGCCGCTCATCCGCGAACTCCTCGGCACACTCGGTATCGCGATCGTCGGCGCCCCGGGCTACGAGGCGGACGATGTGATCGGAAGTCTCGCGACCCAGGCGACCGTCCCCGTAGACATCGTCACCAGCGACCGCGACCTTCTGCAGCTCGTCGATGACGCCAGCGACGTGCGGCTCATCTCGACGGCGAAAGGGATGAGCAACCTCGAAGTCGTGACCGACGCCGTCGTCGAAAAGAAGTACGGGATCACTTCGCGGCAGTACGCGGACTTCGCCGTGATGCGCGGCGACCCGTCCGACGGGCTCCCCGGCGTAGCGGGGGTCGGCGAGAAGACCGCCGCCGGGCTGCTCCGCGAATTCGGCGATCTCGAGGGGATCATCGAGGCCGCGGACGATGACGACGTCCCGCTGTCGCCGGCTGTGCGCGGGCGGTTGCGCGGGGCATCCGATTACCTCGCGGTCGCGCCGCGCGTCGTGGAGGTCGCCCGGGACATCACGTTCGATGAGTTCGACGCGAGCATCCGCCCCCTCGACGCGGCCGCCCTTGCTGCCGCCCACGCTCTCGGCGAGCGCTACGGGCTCGGCGGTTCTCTCGAGCGAGCCCTCCGCGCCCTCGGAAACTGACGCCGAGCACAGGAAAAGTCCCGCTTTGAGCGCCGCATAGTCCGCGTTTTCCTGTGCTCGGCAGTTGCTGCGCCCGGCCCAGCTCACACGACGAAGGGAATGAGGGCCTTTCGGTCGGGCGGGTAGTCGTCGAACGTGTCCCGGTACCAGCGATGGTTGGCCATCGCGCGGGGCGCCAGGTTGGCGAACGTGTAGAGCGCGAACGAGAAGCCGGCCAGCGACCAGGTCGCGATCGCCCATCCGGTCCATTCGACGATCTCGCCGAGGTAGTTCGGGCTGGACACGAACCGGTAGCCGCCGCCGAAAGGGATGCGGTACCCGGTCGCACCCGACCGGCGTAGACGACGGAGGATGCGGTCCGAACCGAGGTTGAGCGAGAAGCCGCCAATGAAGACGACGAGCCCGACAATGAAGCGCGGGTCGGCGAGCCACGAAGTCGGATAGGTGCCGTATTCGGAGATCCAGCGCGCGTTGACCCAGGTGTTGAGCACGTTGAAGACGATGGCCATCCCCATGACCGACACGGGCATCCTGCCGCCGCCGCGCATCAGCAACGGGTAGACGAACGCCCGCTGCACGTAGTGCACCTGCCAGAGCAGAAGGAACACGAGCGGGACCAGCTCCGCCCGGTGCGCGCCGAACAGGTAGAAGAGGAGGAACAGGAGGGATGCGGGGCTCTCCATGATCAGCCAGCCGACGCGCGCCGGCACGGTCGGCCCCCACCCGCCGCGGCCGTGCCGTCCGTAAGGGGCGACGATGAAACAGAGGCCGATGAAGGTGACCACGGCGAGCGCGATCTCGAGGTACACGAACCAGCGGTACGGGCTCTCGGCGGGCATGCCCGCAGTCTAATGAGCGGGCTCCCCGGCCCGGGAGCGACCGACGGTCGTAGGGTGGATGCGCATCCGAGGAAAGGGGCTGCACCGTGACCGAAGTTCAGGTGATCGCCCGGTACACCGTCAAGCCGGGCAACGAGGAACAGGTGCACACACTGTTGCGCGAACTCGCAGCGGCTGCGCGCACCGAACCGGGGAACCTCGCGTTCGATGTCTGCGCGCTCGTCGCCGACCCGCGCCAGGTGGTGCTGCTCGAACGCTACGTCTCCCGTGCGGCGTTCGAGGACCACCGCACTACACCGCATTTCAAGCGGCTGGTGCTCGACAGTATCGTGCCGCTGCTCGAGTCGCGCGTCGTCGAGCTCTTCGACGCCGCCGAGTAGACGACCGACCGGCGACCGGACGACCGGCGCGACCTCACATCGTGTCGAGGATTCCTGTCAGCTGGTCGAATGTCGTCATCGGGTTGACGATCGCGAACCGGGTGTTAGGGCGCCCCTGGTGCGAGCTCGGCGTGACGAAGGCCCGCTGCTCGTCGAGCAGCCGTGCCGACCAGGCAGCATAGTCCGCCCGGGTCCAGCCATCGCGTTCGAAGACGACGACGGACAGCTGCGGCTGACGCACCAGGCTCAGCCCGTCGCGCCGGTCGATCTCATCGGCGATATCGCGCGCAAGCTGAATGGATGCGCTGATCGCGTCGCGATACGCCTTCTCTCCGTAGGTCGCGAGCGAGAACCACAGCGGGAGGCCACGAGCGCGGCGGGTGAGGTGAGCCGCGTAGTCCGACGGGCTCCACTCGGTCGTCTCGGTCAGGGTGTCGAGGTACTCGGCGTGCTGCGTGTGGGCGCGCCGGCCCGTTTCGGGGTCGGCGTAGATGAGGGCGCAGGCGTCGAACGGGGCGAACAACCACTTGTGCGGGTCGACGATGACCGAGTCGGCCCGTTCGACTCCCGCGAAATGGTGGCGCGCCAGCGGGGAGAGCATGCCGGCAAGCCCGTAGGCGCCGTCGACGTGCAGCCAGAAGTCGAACTCGTCCTTGAGGGCGGCGATGGATGCGAGGTCGTCGACGATGCCGAAGTTCGTCGAGCCCGCCGTCGCGACGACGGCGAAGACTGAGGCGCCGTGCTCGGCGAGCGCCTCACGGACAGCGCCTCCCGCAAGAGCGCCGCCGTCACCCGGCGCGACCGGGACGACCTCGATGTCCATGACCCGCGCGGCCGATGCGATCGACGAGTGCGCCTCGGCGCTGCAGACCACCTTCCACCGATCCGGTCGCCCGAGACCGTCCGTTTCTGCTCGGGCGCGGGCGTGCTCGCGGGCGGCGACCAGTGCCGACAGGTTGCCGAGCGTGCCTCCCTGCACGAACACTCCGCCGGCTCCGGCCGGCAGCCCGAACTCGCCGGCCAGCCAGGCGAGCACCTCGTTCTCTGCGAAGACGGCACCCGACCCTTCGAGCCAGGAGCCGCCGTAGACAGCGCTGGCCGAGACGACGAGGTCGAAGGCGGTCGCGGCCTTCGTGGGCGCCGTCGGGATGAAGGACAGGTACTGCGGATGGTCGGTCGTGATGCAGGCGGGAGCCAGCACGTTCTCGAAGAGCTCGAGAGCCCGGGTCGCCCCGATGCCCTCTTCTACGATCGTGTTGCCTGCGAGCCGCCGGAGTTCGTATTCGGCCTGGGGCCGGTCGAGCGGGGTGTCGCTGCTCAGGATGCGCCGGCGGGAGTAGTCGAGTACCAGGTCGACGAGGCTCTCCGTCTCGGTCGAGACCGCGTGCATCCGTCTCGGTCCCGGGGCCGCGGCCTCGGACCCGTCACCGGTGTCGTCATGTCGTCCCATGAGCATCCTTTCGCCTGTGCACCGCAGCGGCGGCTACGACAGGCTCCCATATCGGAGGCCGCTACGCATAATTCGGTCTCGAAACCTGCTTGCGACGCACCATAGTTGCGCCACAAGCAGGGTCAACGCAATAAACCTATGGAAGGATGTGACCCGCCGCAGTGAAGAGCCGGTACCATTCCTGACGCGTGAGCGGGAGCTGCGACCCGTCGACCGAGTCGAGCAGGTGTGCGACCTTCGTCGTCCCCAGCACGACCTGCATGTTCGCAGGGTGCCGCGTGATCCAGGCCACAGCGATCGCCGCCGGCGCGACGTCGTAGGCAGCGGCGAGCTCGTCGATCACCAGGTTGAGCTCGGGATAGGCCTCGCGGTCGCCCAGGAACACGCCATCGAAGAACGCCTTCTGGAACGGCGACCAGGCCTGCAGGGTGATGTCGTTGAGCCGGCTGTAGTCGAGGATGCCGTTGTCGCGGTCGATCGACTGGTCGAGGCCGATCATGTTGCCTGCGATCCCCTGGGCGATGATCGGTGAGTGCGTGATGCTCAGCTGAACCTGGTTGATCGCGAGCGGCTGGCGAACCCACCGCTTCAGGAGTTCGACCTGGCCGGGTGTCTGGTTCGAGACGCCGAAGTTGCGCACCTTGCCCGCGGCGTGGAGCGCATCGAACGCCTCTGCGACCTCAGCGGGCTCGACCAGCGTGTCGGGACGGTGCAGCAGCAGCACGTCGAGATAGTCGGTGTTCAGCGCCGCGAGCGACTCGTCGACGCTGCTGAGGATGTGCTCCTTCGAGAAGTCGAAGTACCCGTCGCGGATGCCCACCTTCGACTGGATGATGACGGCCTCACGTTCTGCCGGGCTGAAGGTCACCGATTCGCCGAACCTGCGTTCGCACTGGTGGCGCTCCGTGCCGTAGATGTCGGCATGGTCGAAATAGTTGATGCCGGCGTCGCGCGCGGCGCCGACGAGAGTGCGGATCTCCTCGTCGCCGAGCTCCGAGATCCTCATCAACCCGAGGATGATGTTCGAAGCATTCAGGTCAGTCTGGGGAAGCGTCGTGGTCTTCATCCATCAATCATCCCGGATTTCTCCGCGCTTGACCTTTCCCCTGTGGACAAGGTTTATCGTCGAAGAAGGAGGTGATCCCGGTGAGGATCGGTGAGGTCGCACGCGGCGCTGGAGTGTCGACGAAGACGGTGCGCTACTACGAGTCGCTCGGGCTGTTCGAGGTCGGCAGGCTCTCGAACGGCTACCGCGACTACGATCAATGGCACGTCGAACTGGTGCGTGAGATCCAGTCGCTCCGAACACTCGGGATCGGCGCAGAGCAGACCCGGCCGTTCCTCGACTGCCTCGTCGCCGGCAACGAACGCGCCGACGACTGCGCCGAATCTGTCGCGGCCTACCGCGCGACGATCGCCGCCCTCGACACCCGCATCGCAGAGCTGCAGTCGCGGCGTCGCGCGCTCGCCGAGCTCATCGTCGACGCGTCGAGCCGCGCACGGCCGCTCTGCGAGTTCACCGCCGCCGCGACGCCGGCCGCCCCCACCGGCTTTCACTCCGACAGGAAAGAGGAACTCTGATGTCCACCATTCCCTCCGTCTCGACCGAGACCTTCGATGCAGAAGTGCTCGCCTCCGACGACACGACGCTCGTGGAGTTCTGGGCGGAATGGTGCGGGCCGTGCCGCGCCGTGACGCCGGTCCTCGAACAGCTCGCCCAGGAGCAGCATCCCGGGTTCCGTATCGTGAAGATCAACTCCGACGACAACCCGGAAGTCGCCGAGCGCTACCGCGTCCTGTCCATCCCGACGATGAAGGTGTTCAAGGGCGGCGAGGTCGTGAAGACCCTCGTCGGCGCGAAACCGTCGGCGGCGATCAAGGCAGAACTCGCTCCTTACCTCGGGTAGAGCATCCAGTCAAGGGGGGTCCGCGCCGGTCACTTCGGAGCGTACGGTCGGTGGGTCGGTTGCGGCCGAACCGGCGCGACCCTGCGCCGGCGACTGGAAGGAGGCTCGTCATGAGCCTGGGAACCGGAATTGTGCTCTTCGTGATCGGAGCGATCCTCGCGTTCGCGGTGAATGTGCAGGTCAGCTGGATCAACCTCGACCTTGTCGGCTACATCCTGATGGCAGCCGGCATCATCATGGTCATTCTCGGAATCGTTCTGATTTCACGTCGTCGCAGCTCTGTCGTCTCCTCCCGCTCCGGCGTGGACCCGGTCACCGGCGAGCGCGTCGAGCGTCAGGTGAGCAGTTCGGACGACCCGGTCGTCTGACGCACCGCCTGGCACACTCGACGGGTCTGTCGGGTCAGATCCGTTCGAGTAGCAGGTCGAGCGGCCTCGGCACCTTCTGGAGGTCGAGGCCCTCGACGAGCGCGCGTGAGTAGTGGGCCTTCCGCCCGCTGCGCACGCCCATGAACCGCCGGAACTGCTGCTGCGGCGTGCGGTCGCGCTGGAACGGCTGCTGCTGGAATGTCCGCAGCGCGCCGAGATCGCCCTGTTCGACGATGATCGCTTCGACGCGGTCGGTGCCGAGGGAGCGGATGAGTTCGTCCTCGAGGTCGGCGACGCACACGTAGAAGCCGAGGGACTCCATCCGCTGGCGATCGACCGCGTCGCCGGCGCGGTCCGTGCTGGCGCGCTCGTGGCCGGCGCGGTCCGTGCTGGCGCGCTCGTGGCCTGCGCGCTCTGGCCCCTCGCCAACGAGGCCTGCGTTCTCGAGCGCGTGCTCGAAGAAGCGCGCCTCACCCGCGTCGCAGAGGCCGGCGAGGCGCAGGTCGAGTCCCTGCGGGCCGAACTCCCGGAGGAAGCGCGCGATGCTCATCGCCCCGCCCATCGGCACGATCGCCGCGCCTTCGCGCCCGAGATCGCGACCGCGCCGGCCTGCGAGCGTCTCGATCGCGACCTGGTCGCTGACCCCCTCGACCAGGACGACCGTGCGGATGTCCCTGGTTGCGGCGACGGCGCGTGCCAGCTGGACCGCATCCGTCATGTCCTCAGCGTACTCCGGCGCGATCATCGTAATGTCTAGTTTTCTTGACATGATGTCAAAACAGGCTTACTCTCTGAATGTCAACATACTTTTACATGGAGCGAGGCTCAGCGATGTCATCCGAAGAGAGAAGCGCGTGGGTGATGGTGGTGGTCGCCACTGCCGTCTACGCGATCTACGTCGCAGTGGTGCTCAGTCAGGCATCCGGCGCACCGCTGACCACGGTCGACTACGTGCCCACGATGCTGTGGGCGATCGGGGGCTCCATCCTCGCGTCCATCGTGCTCACCATCCTGTGGTCGTTCTTCACACCGCGCGACACCGGCAAGAAGGACACCCGCGATCGCGAGATCGGCCGGTACGGCGAATACACCGGTCGCTGGGTCCTGATCGCCGGGGCCGCCGGCGCGCTCATCCTCGCTATGATCCGAGCCGACTACTTCTGGATCGCGAACATCCTCTACCTGGGCTTCGTGCTCTCCGCGATCCTGGGATCGATCGTCAAGATCGTCGCGTACCGCCGGGGGATGCCGACATGGTGAAACCGACGAGGGTCACCAACACGATCCGCGCCCTCCGCTTCCGTCACGGTGAGATGACCCAGGCGGAGCTCGCGCACCGCATCGGAGTGACCAGGCAGACCGTGATCGCCATCGAACAGGGCCGCTATTCGCCGTCGCTCGAACTGGCCTTCCAGATCGCCCTGACCTTCGGTGTGCCGCTCGACGAGGCGTTCCAATACCCGACAGAAAGAGCCTGATCATGAAGGCGATAGTCCAGCACCGCTACGGATCGGCCGACGAGCTCGCACTCGCCGACATCGACCGGCCGGCGATCGGAGACGATGAGGTGCTCATCGGCGGGCGGGCCGCCGGCGTCGACCCGAGCGTGTGGCACATCATGGAAGGCAAGCCCTACCTCATCCGAGCGGCAGGCTTCGGGATGCGCGCGCCGAAAACGGAGGTCCGTGGTTCGGATGTGGCGGGCGTCGTCGAGGCGGTCGGAGCCGCTGTTACCCGCTTCACGCCCGGCGACGAGATCTTCGGCATGTCCGCCGGGTCGTTCGCAGAATTCGCCGTCGCACGACCGGACCGGCTCGCGCTGAAACCCGCGCGGCTCACCTTCGTCGAGGCGGCCGCCATGCCGACCTCGGGCGTGACGGCGCTGCAGGCGCTCCGCGACCGAGGGTCCGTGAAGGCCGGGCAGAGGGTGCTCGTCATCGGGGCCGGAGGAGGTGTCGGATCGTTCGCCGTGCAGCTCGCCGTCGACTTCGGCGCGCACGTGACCGGAGTGTGCGGCCCGGCCAAGACCGCACTCGTCGCTTCACTCGGCGCCGAGGAGGTCATCGACTACACACGGGATGAGGTCGACAGCAAGGGCGCGCGCTTCGACCTCATCGTCGACACGGCCGGCAACCGTCCGCTGAGCATCCTGCGCCGTGCTCTCGCTCCGGGCGGCACCCTGGTCCTCGTCGGAGGTGAGGGCGGCGGCGCGCTGCTCGGTGGAATCTCCCGCAACCTGAAGGCCGGGGTCGTCGCGCCGTTCGTCGGGCAGACCCTTCGAGGGATGCTCGCGCGGGGCGACTCCGCCGATCTCGAATACCTGGCGGAACGCGCCCAGGCGGGCGCCATCACGCCGCAGGTCGAGCAGACGTTCCCGCTCGCCCACGCGGCCGACGCCGTACGCCGTCTGGCCGATGGTCACGTTGCCGGCAAACTCGTCGTCACGGTCCCGTGAGCCGGAGCAGCTAGCCGTGAGCCGGACGAGCTACAGCTAGCCGTCCAATCCCATCCGGATGCGCTTGGGCAGTGCCGAGACGATGATCGCGTGAGACTCCGCGACCAGCTCGCACACATGATCGAACTCCACGGACCCGTCGAGTCGCACGGTCACCCAATGCTTCTTGTTCATGTGGTAGCCGGGGCCGATCCCTTCCACGCTCTGGATCAGGCGGGGAACGTTCTCGGGCAGGGCCTTCACGGTGATCGACTCTCCGCCGACGGGTGTGCTGTCGATAGCGAACACCTTGCCCGCGACCTTGAAGACGCGGGCCTCCGGACCGAAAGGGTAGGTCTCCTCGGCACCGTTGAGGTCACGGATGAATGCCGTCAGATCGTCGAGCCTCACCCCTCACCCTTCGGGCGCCAGATGCCGAAGCGGTTGCCTTGCGGGTCGATCAGATGGGCGAATTCGATCTGGCCGTTGTCGACGAACGGCACGGCCACCTCGGCGCCGAGGTCGACAGCCCTGGCAAGTGCTTCGTTCACGTCGTCGACGTGAACGTAGAAGATCGCCCAGTTGCCCGCACCCATCGCGCTGGTGTCCCACAGGCCGCCCGCTTCGCCCTCGACCATGCTGTAAGCGGCAGGTGACGGCGGCCCGATCTCCCAGTCGAATAGGCCGGCGTAGAACGCCTTCGAGGCCTCTGGGTCGGGTGAACCAATTTCGAAATAGTCGACACGATTCATGCTGGAACTGTACGGCCAGCCACCGACGCTGCATAGGGCCGGGGCGGAATCGGGGGCGTGACTCGGTCGGCGGCCGCGAGTACCCTCGTCACCATGTGCAGGAACATTCACACCCTCTACAACTTCGAGCCCGCGGCCACCGCCGACGAGGTGCACGCCGCAGCGCTGCAGTTCGTACGCAAGATCAGTGGCTCGACGAAGCCGTCCAAGGCCAATGCCGAGGCGTTCGAGCGCGCCGTCGAAGAGATCGCCCACATTTCGCGCCACCTGCTCGCAGACCTAGTGACGACCGCGCCACCGAAGAACCGCGAAGAAGAGGCCCAGAAGGCGCGCGAGCGCTCCCAGCGCCGCTTCGCCGCCGCGTAGCGCGCCGCGCTCCGCGCCGCGCGCCACGCGCACGCCGCCCTCCCGCGAGCACAGGAAAGAGCTCGCCAAATCCGGTCCTAGGGGCGCTTTTTCCTGTGCTCGTCGGGCCTGTGGAGAGAAAACGAGGCGCGGCTGACGATTCGAGAAGGATGGGGGGATGCGCGCGCCCAGATCCCTCCCCGAAGAGATCGCGCGCGGTCCTTTCCGCGTCCGAGATGCCCGCGCGGCCGGGGTCTCGCGCGCACGTCTGTCGTCGCACGATCTGCAGAGGCCGTTTCACGGTGTGCGCTCCAGCGGTCTGGATCTCTCGAACCACGTGGATCGATGCCGGGCACTCCTTCCGCGACTTGAGCCAGGTCTTCATTTCAGTCACCACTCCGCAGCGTCCATCCTCGCTGTCCCGCTGCCCTATAGGTTCGCCGACGAGCCCGTTCACATCACCGTGTTCGCACCGCGGCGCGCGCCGAAGCTGCGCGGTGTCATCTCCCACGAACTGGAGCCGCGCGGCGAACGGCTCACCACGGTCGGCCAGCTGCCGGTCGTCGGCCCGGCGGACACCTGGGTGCGTCTCGCGGCCACACTCCACGAGCCCGAACTGGTCGCCGCAGGCGACTTCCTCATCACTGGAGACGAGCCGTACACAGGCGATGCGCCGCTGTGCTCGCTGGATGAACTGAGGGCGGCCGTCCGTCGGCACGTCGGGGTCCGCGGGTCGGCACGAGCGCGACATGCCCTCGAACTCATCCGCTATGGGCCGCTGTCACCCAGGGAGACGCGAGTGCGGCTCCTTCTCCAGGCTGCGGGCATGCCAGAGCCCGAGCTCAACTTCCGCGTACGTCGCGACTCTGGCGCGCTGGTGGCGATGGTCGATCTGGCCTTCGCCTTCGAACGGATCGCGGTGGAGTATCAGGGACGCCATCATCGCACGGACACGGACACGTATGAAGACGACATCCTTCGCCGGGAACGTCTCGAAGCCGAGGGGTGGGTCGTCGTCTACGTCACCGCGCGTGAACTCGATCGTCATCCCGAGCGGCTGATCCGCCGCATCCGCTCGCAGTTCGCGACCTCCGCCGATCGAGCACAGGAAAAGTCTCGCTAAATGGCGACTATGAGCGGACTATTCCTGTGCTCGCGGCCTGTGAATCGGGGTTGCGAGATAGTTTAGTAAGTGCTTTACTAAAGGATATGCTTAAGCAATCGGCGGCGGGGCTCGACCTGATGTTTCAGGCGCTTGCGGATCCGACACGGCGGGCGCTCGTCGACCGCATGACGCAAGGGCCGGCATCCGTCTCGGATCTCGCCCGGCCGTTCGCGATGACGCTCGCCGCCATCCTCCAGCACCTCCGGGTGCTCGAAGAGAGCGGACTCATCCACACCGAGAAGGAGGGCCGAGTGCGCATCTGCAGAATCGAGCCCGAAGCACTTCGCACCGTCGAGGACTGGATCACCGAACGTCGCACCACCTGGGAACGTCGACTCGACCGCCTCGGCACGCTCCTCGAAGAAGACGACTGACGGCAAACCCGGCAGCAATCCCATCGCCCAGTACCCACGACCGGAAGGACCAACCTATGACCGAACGCAAACTCACCCACAGCACGTTCACCCTCGAACGCGAATACAAGGCGTCTCCTGAGAAGGTCTTCGCCGCCTTCGCCGACCCTGCCATTAAAGCCAAGTGGTTCGAAGCGCCCAGCGAGCAGTGGCGGCACATCGGCTCGTCGCTCGACTTCCGCGAGGGCGGCCGGGAACACAGCGAGGGCCAGTTCGGCGAAGGCGGCCCGATCTCGCGTTTCGACGCCTACTACCACGAGGTCGTCGACGACCTGCGCCTCGTCTACGACTACGAGATGCGCGTCAACGGGCAGCGCCTCTCCGTCTCACTCGCCTCGATCGAACTCACCCCGACCGCCGCGGGAACCCGTCTCACGCTGACTGAGCAGGGCGTCTACTTCGACGACCTCGACAACACCGAGCAGCGCAAAGAGGGCACCATCGAACTCCTCGAGTCCCTGGCCACAGCGGTCGAGGACTGAACTGCGAAAGGCAGAAACAATGTCCACAATGATGTTCGTCAACCTCCCCGTCGAAGACCTCGCCGCGTCGCGAGCCTTCTACGCGGCCCTCGGCTACACGTTCGACGAGAACTTCTCCGGCGAGCAGAACACGACTGTCCGCATCAGCGACACCCTTTTCGTGGTGCTGCTGACCCGTCCGTACTTCGCCACTTACATCACGACCGAGGTGGCGGATGCGCATACAGCGACCGAGACCATGCTCGGCCTCACCGCTCAGACCCGCGAAGGCGTGGATGAGCTGGTCGACCGTGCCCTCGCAGCCGGAGGACGTGTCGCTCGAGAGACCCACGACTACGGGTTCATGTACACGAGGAGTTTCCTCGACCCCGACGGCCACTTCTGGGAGGTCTTCTGGATGGACCCCGCCGCCGCCCAGGACGGCCCGCCCGAACGCTTCACTGCCGCGGGCGAGCGCATCGACGCCTGAGTGCCTCTCCAGCCCATCCGCCGCGCGTTCTTCGCGAACACATAGGAAAAGCACAGCGGGCGTTGCGCGGGGTCGCGATACTTGAGGCGTGACCTCCCGGAATGAGCGCGGCCCCGCGCGCGTGACGTCGACCGCGAACCTGCGGCGCGTCGACGGCTCGCCGTTACGCGTGCTCGTCGTCGACGACGAAGAGCTCCTCGCCGAAGCCGTGAGTCTCGCCTTCGAAGCGGACGGGTGGGATGTGCGCACCCTGAACCGGGGCCGGGAAGTCCTGTTCGCCGCGCGCGACTTCGCCCCCGACGTCATCATTCTCGACATCATGATGCCCGACCTCGACGGCTACGAAGTGCTCGCCAGGGTGCGCAACGACCGGGAGGAGACGCGGGTGCTCTTCCTCACCGCGAAGGACTCGCAGGAGGACCGCCTGGTCGGCCTGCGAGCCGGCGGCGACGACTACGTCACGAAACCGTTCAGTATCGCCGAACTCATCGCGCGCGGCAGAAGCCTCGCCCGCAGCTCCACCGGCGTGACCATGGACCCGGGCGAGGCACGGCTGACCGTCGGAGACCTGCAACTCGACGAGGAGACCCGCGAGACCTTCCGCGCCGGCGAGTCCATCGACCTGACCGCGACCGAGTTCGACCTCCTGCGGTATTTCGCCCGCAACCCGCGCCGCGTCCTGAGTAAGGAGCAGATCCTCGCCGACGTGTGGGGGTACGATTTCGGCGCGACCTCCAACGTGGTCGAAATGTACGTCTCGTATCTGCGTCGCAAGATCGACGCGGGGCGCGACCCGATGATCCACACCGTGCGCGGCGCCGGTTACATCCTGAAACCGGCGACGTGAAACGCCCCCGCACCCTGCGCTGGCGGCTGGTGGCCATCCTCGCCGGCCTCCTCGCCGCGACCAGTCTGGTCATCGGAATCGTCACGGTCCTGTCACTCCAGAGCTACCTGCTCGGCCAGGTCGACCAGAACCTCACCCAGGCGTCGCAGCGCGCCGTCGATGCGAAGAACGATCTTCCGCCGCACGGTCAGGGGCCGGGCGGTGGCAACGGCACCGGCAACACGGACACCGACGGCGACCATCCTTTCGTCGGCGCTCCCGGGCAGTCGCCGAACACCGTCGTCGCCGTACTTGTCGACGGCACCGTCGTCGTGCAGGGCTTCACCGACAGCCAGGGCCACCAGCACCAGCTGTCGACGGCCGTGAAGACCCAGTTGCGCGCGGTTCCCCGCGACGGCGACCCGCACACGGTCACGCTCGCCGGTCTCGGCTCGTACCGCGTGGAGAGCACGGCCACTGCTGACGGAACGGTCTTCATCACCGGGCTTCCGCTCGCCAGCGTGCAGGACACGATCGACCAGCTCGCCCTGGTGATCGGGATCGTCGCCCTCGTCGGGCTGCTCCTGGCAGGCGCCGCCGCCGCAGTGAGCGTGAGGCGCGCGCTCCGTCCGTTGCAGCATGTCGCGGCGACCGCATCCGCTGTCACCGAGCTCACGCTCGACCGCGGCGAGGTCCCGGAGACGATGCGGGTGAGCGAGAAGGACATCGAGGCCGGCAGCGAGGTCGGCCAGGTCGGCACTGCGCTCAACCGCCTGCTCGGCCACGTCTCGAATGCGCTGGTCGTGCGCGAGGCCGCCGAGACGAAGGTGCGGACGTTCGTGGCGGATGCGAGCCACGAGCTCCGGACGCCACTTGCGACGATCCGCGCGTATGCCGAACTGTCGCAGCGGACCTACGACGACGCATCCCCTGGCCTCCGGCGCAACGTCGACCGCATCGAGTCAGAGGCGGTGCGGATGACGTCGCTCGTCGAGGACCTCCTGCTGCTTGCGCGGCTCGATTCCGACCCCGAATCGGACGTGCGCGACGTCGACCTCTCGGCGATGGTCACCGAGGCGGTGATGGATGCGCACCTCGCCGGTCCGGACCACACCTGGCGGATGGAGATGAGCGAGGACCCTGTGGTCGTGAAGGCGGATGCTCGACAGCTCCGGCAGGTCGTCGTCAACCTGCTGGCCAACGCGCGCGTCCACACCCCGCCCGGGACGAACGTCGTGACGAGTCTGCGACGCGTCGCCGGCGATCAGATCGAACTGGTCGTGATGGATGACGGACCCGGCATTCCTGCGGACCTCCAGCCGGCCCTGTTCGAACGATTCGTGCGCGGCGATGTGTCGCGGTCGCGCACCGCAGGCAGCACAGGCCTCGGGCTTGCGATCGTGCACGCCGTCGCCGAGGCCCACGGCGGCAGCGTCTCCGTCGAGAGCGCCCCCGGCCGCACCGCCTTCCGCGTCACGCTTCCCGCCTGACCCTGGCGTCCATCCCGCGCATCCGCCCCGCCTTCCCACCCGCCCGCGCCCCCTTCCCACCTGAGCGCCTGCTCACTGGTCCCGAAGTGTCGGTCCGGCTGCCGTTTTGGGCCCAGTGAGTGCCCAATAAGTCGACCAGCGCTCTTTTGGGCGAGGTGACCTCGCCGTAGACTCCGACCAGTTCCACGCGAGGAGCAGTGGGGAGGGGCAATGGCGCGCCAGGCGAAGAGGGATGTCCGCGCAGTCGTCGTGTGGGCGATCGCGCTCCTGGCCGTCACCGCTCTCTGCGCCCTCTGGCTGAACTCGTCCGGAGGCAGCTACCGTGATGTCTCGCCGCCCATTCTGGTCATCGCGTACTCCCCCGCACTCGTCGCGCTCGCGGTCGCCGGCTTCCTTCCGGGCGCGGGAGGTTTCCGTTCGATCCTCGGCCAGTTCCTCCACTGGCGCGCCGGGGTCCGGTGGTACGCGCTCGCCCTCCTCGGGCCGTTCGTGCTCGTGCTGCTGGCGACCGCGATCTTCGTCGGCGTGGGCGGGCATCCGCCGCAGCAGTGGTTCGTCGTCCCTTCAGCGGCCGGCTTCGGCGTGCTGCTTGGTCCGCTCATCGCGGGTTCGATCGGCGAGGAGCCCGGTTGGCGCGGCTTCGGACAGCAACACCTTCAAAGACGGTTACGGATGCTCGGTGCCGCGGTCATCGTCGGCCTCCTCTGGAGCGTCTGGCATCTCTGGCCACTGCTCACCCCCGTCGGACGGGCTGACATCACCGGCGCGGACGTCGCGCAGACCTTCGTGCGGCTGATCTCGACGGCCGTGGTCTACGCCTGGCTCTACAACCGCTCCGGGGCCGGTCTCGCGGTCGTGATGGTCGCCCACGCCGGTCACAACCTGGCGATCGACTTCGCTGCCCCCGAAGTCGCCGGGTCGGAGCTGGGCGGCTGGATCATCGCCGCGCTCTACCTGGTCGCGGCGCTCGTCGTCGTCATCGTCGACCCACGGTTTCGCAGAAAGTGACTGTCCGTCTCAGCGCAGCGGCACCCGCACATCCACCCCGCCCTCCACGGTGAGCCGCGTGCGCATCGACGCCAGGATCGGCGCCGGCACGAACCCGCCCGCGAAGAGAACCTCCCCCTGCCGGAACCGTGGCGCCCGCGCGATGAGGGCGGGAGGCGCGAACCCGAAGATCGTGCCCAGTTCGTCGAGGTCGAGCGGCGAGCTCATCTTCATCAGGGCCAGGTTGTCGCACTGCGAGATGATGCTCGGGTGGATCTTCGACGGCCGCTGCGTGGACAGCAGCAGCCAGAGCCCGAACTTGCGGCCCTCCGCGGCGATCTGGATGATCCGTTCGCGGACCGCCCGGTGCAACGGACCGTCGTTGTCGGGTGAGCACAGGTTGTGCGCCTCGTCGATGACGATCAGGATGGGCCGGCGCGTCTCCCGCTTCGCCCACAGGTCGTCGAGCACGGCCATCGCCACCACGAGCTGCTCGTCGGCGTAGGAGAATCCGCCGAGGTCGACCACGGTCGCGTCGGGGCGCTCGTCGAGGATCTCGGTCACCGCACGATGCTCCTGCGCCCACACCTCCCAGTCGACGAGGCGCAGATTCTCGACCCGGAGCGCGAGCAGGTGCGCCGCCTCGTCGCCGCTGGCACGCAGTCGCGGGATGATCGCATCCGAGTCACCGCTGCCGACCGTCTCCTCGAGGCGCAGCAGCGCGTTGTACTCGGCCCGGTCGACGACGGGGTCGAGCCGGAGCAGCGCCGCCTTCGCCCGCAGGGAGAGCGAGGTGAAGCGCGCGTAGAGCGAGTCGGGTCCGCGGCCGGGACGCAGGATGCGGATGTCGCGCTCCTCGAGTGCGCGCTGCTCGTCGGGGGTTCCCGCGTCCGTCAGCTCGCGCAACCGCACGAAGTCCGCGTTGGGGTCGAAGATCACCATCGGCAGCGCCGCGTGCACGAGCAACTGCTCGAGGACCACCCCGAGGGCGTAGGTCTTGCCCGAACCGCTCTGGCCGCACCAGAACGTGTGCCGGTTGAAGCGGTGGGGCACCAGCCGCGCGGGGATGCCGTCCGCTGACAGCAGGGACCCCACGGACAGGGCGGCGCCGGCTTCCGAGTGCACCAGTCCGATCGTGTCCGCATCGGCGGGTGCGACGACGGCGCTCGTGAACGGCGCCGTCGCCCGGCGGTCGAATCCGTGCTCGCCGATCGCGGCCAGGAGCGTCCCGGCGCCCGCGAGTTCCCCGGTCGGTGTGAATTCGAGCGCGTCGACCTGCCCGATCTGCACCCGGCCGTGCGGCTCTGTGAGGGTGACGAAACCGCCGGGCACGAACGGCGAATCGCTGCTGCCTTCGAATCGGAAGAGGCGGCCGTCGAGAGAGACGGCGGTGGTCGCGGATGTTGTTGTCACCTTGCCGAGGCTATTGCGCGGCCGGGGGCTGCGACAAGCATTCCGCCGGATGCCCGAGTGCGGCAGTTGCGGTCGAGCGTGGCAGTTGTGCCTGACGCTCTCGACCGGAACGGGCGCTCTCGGCGGCGGGGCAGCGCCTAGAGCTGCTCCTTCGTCGGCATCACGACTTCGGTGACGATGAGGATGATTCCCGCGGAGATGGGGATCGCGACGAGCGCGCCGGGCAGCCCGAAGAGCGTGCCGCCCGCCAGCGCCGAGATGAGCACGACCGATCCGGGGATCTTCACCGCCTTGCTCATGACCTTCGGCGTCAGGATGTATGCCTCGACCTGCATGTAGATCAGCATGAAGATCAGGACGACCAGTCCCGAGGTCGGCGAGTGGATGAACGCGAGCACTGTCATCACGGCCGTCGTGAGGATAGTGCCGATCAGCGGGATGAGCGTGATGAAGAACGCGAGGATGCCGATGAGGAACGCGCCCGGCACCTGGGCGATCAGCAGGAGGATCACGCTGTAGACCGCGTTGAAGAACGCGAGGATGACCATCCCGCTCAGATATTTGCCGACATTCTGCAGGATGCGCTCGGTGTACCCCTTGAACCTCTCCCGCCGTGATGCGGCGACCAGGCGGTAGCCGGCCTGCTTGGTCGCGTCGTAGGTGCCGACGAAGTAGATCGTCAGCACCGCGATGAAGAACCCGGTCGTGACACCGTTGATGACACTGAGGCCGAATCCGACCAGGCCGGAGCCGACGGAGGCGATGAACTTCGGGTCGCTGACCTCTTTCGCGACCCAGTTCACGACCTGGCCGAGCACGCCGTTGGAGGCCGCGTTCGACGGATCGAACCACCCCTGTTCCCTCAGGTTCGCGACCTCCTGCGGTATGACCTGGATGAGCGTCTGGATCTGGTTCACGATCAGCGGCACGACCACCCAGATGATGCCGACGAGGACCGCGACGATGAGGAGGATCACTGTAACGATCGCCCACGTGCGGGTCATCCCGTGGCGCTGGAAGAACCGCACCAGCGGGTCGAGGCCGACCGTGATGAACATCGCGAGAAAGATCGAGAACACGATCGTGCGCAGGTTGTAGACCGCGAGGCCGGTGGCGAGGGCGCCGAGGGCGCCGAGCGTCACGATGAAGCCCCACCGCAGCGGGCGTCGCGTGCTCACAGCACCCGTGAAAGGCTGGGACTCCAGTTGCGACTCCGGATGGACCGCAGACTGCGACGCGACCGAAGCCGGCTCACCCGCCGCCGGTGCGACCTCTACGCTGGTCGCTGGCTGGGACACGTTCTCGTCTGTCATGGCGCCCTTCCTTCTCGGCCGAGAGTATTGCGCTTCTGGCTGCTCGACAATACCGCGCGCGTCGCACCCGGCGGACGACTACCATTGGTGAGTCCAGCAACCTCCTCGAGGAGTCGCGGCCATCTCTTCCCTTTCCGAGTCATCGATCGTCGCCCGGTTGCGCGCGGCAGGCTGCGTCTTCGCCGAGGACGAGGCGCGGATGCTGCTGGATGCGGCCTCATCGCCGGAGGACCTCGAGGTGATGGTCCAGCGCCGAGTGGCAGGTGAGCCCCTCGAGGTGATCGTCGGCTGGGCCTCGTTCTGCGGGCTGCGTATGGTCGTCGGGGCCGGGGTGTTCGTGCCGCGCAGGCGCACGGAACTGCTCGTCGAGGAGGCCGGCGCCCTCGCCGCTCCGGGCATGGTCGTCGTCGACATGTGCTGCGGTTCGGGCGCGGTCGCGACGGCCCTGGTCGCACGCCAGCCCGGGCTCGAGATCTACGCTGCCGACATCGAACCGGCCGCGGTGCGTTGCGCCCGCGCAAACCTCGGGACGCGCGGCCAGGTCTTCGAGGGCGACCTGTTCGATCCCCTGCCGGTCTTCATCGTCGGCCGGGTCGACATCATCGTCGCGAATGCGCCGTACGTGCCGACCGACGCGATCGCCCTCATGCCGCACGAGGCGCGCATCCACGAGCCGCAGGTCGCCCTCGACGGCGGTGCCGACGGGCTCGACCTCCAGCGGAGGATCGCTCTCGCCGCGCCCGAGTGGCTGCGACCGCATGGCAGGCTGCTCATCGAGACGAGTGAACGCCAGGCGCCGGAGACGGTACGGGCCTTCGAAGCGGCAGGGTTCGCAGCGAGCATCCTGCGCTCGGAAGAGCTCGACGGAACCGTCGTCATCGGCACCCTGCTCGACTGACGACTAGAGCGGAGCAGCGCGCGGCGCCAGTGCCCGCGCTCGGGCGTCGCACCATATGTAGAAACCGGCATATGCCACGAGCGAGAAGATCATCCCACCCACGAACAGCGCAGCGGACGGGCGTTCCCAGAGCAGGTCGTCGCGGCGGAGGCCGAGAGCCGCCACGATGAAGACGAGGCTGGCGAGCTGAGCCTGAAAAACCCAGCGGAACGCGCTCCAGCGCGCATCCCACAGCATCCACACGTTGACCACGCCGGGCAGCGTCAGCACGGCTCCGGCGACCCGCGCCGTCAGCGGGGTCAACAGCCACGCCCAGACGGCTATGGTCTGCTGCGGCGAGAAGAAGAGGAACAGCCCGGCGACGAGTGCGCACAGGCCGATGACGGCGAGCACCACGCGAACGACCAGGGGCAACGCGTAGTCCCGCTCGTCGGGCACCCCGGGATCCTGACCGCGATTGAGGATGAGCACCGCGAGCACGAGGAACGGCGTGACGACGTAGAGGGTCACCCACACGATGAACGAGATATGCCCGGGATGGAACCTGTCCCAGTGCAGGAAGGTCGCAATCGACAACAGGGTCGCGAAGACGAGCACGGCCGGGAAGCCGTGGCGGACTCGGTGCCACGTGTTCGGCCTCAGCACGTTGATAAAGAAGACGATCCCGCCGAGGTAGGCGGAGGCCAGGAACATCGCGGTCAGCGGCGGCATGATCGTCCAGGCGAAGAGCTGCTCCGTGTCGCCGGGCAGAAGGTAGAGCAGCACCCACGCGACCACGAGGAACGGGATGATGATCAGCGCCACCCACTTCGTATACCGCAGGATGCGGTCCGTCGCGCCCGCGCGACCGCCGGTTTCCGGGTCAGCCGCCATCGCCGGCCTCCACCGGTTGGAGTGCGTACTCGACCGCCTCGTCCAGGGAGAGGCCCCGGCCGGCCGACCGCGCGGCCTCGAACACGGCGGCGAGCTCACCCGCCACAATCGTGTCGACGAACGGGCGGTACAGCGCCTGCGCGGCCGAGTTCAGGAGGCCGCTCTGCGTCCGGATCGTCTGGCACGCCCCCAGCATCCGACCGGCGCGTTCGGCCTCACCGCGCATCGCCGCGATCGCGACCATCCCCTCCAGCCCGTAGGCGACACCTTCGACGTGGCCGAGCTCGACCGACTCCTCGAAGCCGGCGCGGAACTCCTCGGCCGCGAGATCGCTCGCACCGAGCGCCAGGTGCGCCCAGGCCACGTGGTGGATCGCGATGGTCTCGCCGAGCTCGTCATGACGGTCGCGGGTCAGAGTCAGGCTCGCCTCGAAACGGTCAAGCGCATCCTGCGCGCGGCCCTGCGCGAGCGCGAAACGACCCAGCGTGATGAGCGCGAGCGACTCACCCCAGGCATCCCCGCTCTCCCGGAACAAGCGCAGTCCCGTCTCGAAAGCTTCCGCGGCCTGCTCGGGCTCCGGCTTCAGGCGGGCGAGCAGAGCGATGCCGAGCGAGATCACGGCGAGTCCCTCTCCTCCCGGATTGTCGGTGCGGTGGAACAGCTCTGCGCTCTCGGTCAGCCTCTGGGCGACCATGCCGTCCGGGTCCTGCCAGAAACCGATCGACGTCGTGAAGTACAGCGCGATCGCGTGGGTCGCGTCGTCGAGCTCCGTCCCGGAATCCAGGATCTCGTCCATCCACTTCCGGACCTCGCCGAGGTGGCCTCCGACCCACCAGTAGACGTAGAGGGCCCAGGCCAGGTGTGCCGCCCGGTCGTAGCGCTTGGTGTCGAGCAGGTAGCGCTGTACGGACCGCAGGTTGTCGCGTTCGTCGGTGAGACGCTGCACCAGTTCGCGCTGCCGCGGCCCCTCCAGCTCGAATTCGACCCGGTCGCCCTGCTCGAGGTAGTACTCCGCGAGACGTTTCTGCAGCTCCGCCCGCTCGTCGTCGCCCAACTGCTCGAGCGCGTATTCGCGCACGGTCTGCAGCATGACGAACCGAGTCCAGGTGCGACGGTCCTGCTGACTGACCAGGCTGTTGTCGACCAGTTCGCTGAGCACGGTGAGCGCGTCGACGTCGGGTGAGTCGACCGCGACGGCCTCGGCCGCCTCCAGCGAGAAGCCGCCGCGGAAGACTCCGAGCCTGGCGAGCATCCGCCGCTGTTCCTCGTCGAGGAGTCCGGCGCTCCACTCGATCGTGTTGCGCAGGGTCTGCTGCCGCTCGGGCAGGTCGCGGGCGCCGCCGACGAGCACGGCGAGCCTGCGGTCGAGCCGCTCCAGAAGCGAGGCGGGTGAGAGGACGCGGATGCGCGCCGCCGCGAGCTCGAGGGCGAGCGGCACCCCGTCGAGCGCGTCGCAGATCCGCGCGACCGCCTCCTGGTTGTCGGGCCCGACCTCGAAGTCGGGCTTCACCGCACGCGCCCGCTCGGTGAAGAGCGCGACCGCCGGGCTCGCCACGACCTCGTCGAGCGCGGGGCGCCGCGACCAGTCCGGGAGGCCGAGCGGCCCCACTTCATAGCTGCGTTCCCCGCTGATCCGCAGCAGCGCCCGGCTCGTCACGAGCAGCGTGAGCCCGGGCGCCTCGGACAGCAGCCGGGACATCGTCGGTGCAGCGCCGACGACCTGCTCGAAGTTGTCGAGGATGAGCAGTATGCGCCGCTCACGGACGGCTGCGACCAGCTTGTCGAGGATGGGCGCGTCACCCGTGTCGCGCACGCCGAGGGCGAGAGCGATCGCGTTCGGGACGAGCTCCGGGTCGCGTACCGGGGACAGGCCGACGAAGGTGGCACCTCCCGGGTAGCGGCCGGCGATCGCGGAGGCGACCGCGATCGCGAGCCTGCTCTTGCCGATGCCGCCGGGTCCGGTCAGGGTCACCAGGCGCGCGGCGTGATCCGCGAGCATCCGTTCGAGTTCCGCGACATCGTCGTCGCGGCCGATCAGCTGCGTGAGCTGCAGGGGCAGGTAGCCGCGGTCGTTTGCGGGGGCGGGTGCTGCGACCGCGCCGATATTCGCCGCCTCCGCGCCCTCGGAGCTCGCCAGGGCCGCCTCCAGCACGGCGCGGCTCTCGTCGAACCGCTCTGCGAGCAGGGTGGCGAGATCCGCTTCGACCAGCCGACCCAGTTCGGTCGGTGTCGAGAAGTATTTGAACGAGGCCATGTCGTCGTTGCGGATGCGCCCCAGCAACTCGTCCAGGCGCGGCTCGCGCGCATCCGCCGGCTCCTTGATGTACATCAGACGCGGGAGCGTCGACGGTGCGAGGTTGTACTCGTCCTCGAGGCCCGAGACCTCCTCTTCGGGCGCGACCCAGCCGTAACGCTCCCAGTACAGGCCGACGAACACGTCGCTCTGCTCCAGGTAGGCGCGGTACAGCTCGCGTGGCGGGTGCGGCCGGGCGCCCAGCTCGAACATAACCGGAGCGAGGTGGAGGCGCTCGATGGCAGACCGGACCGCCCGGCGCTCAGCAGCGAGTTCCTTGAGTGTCGAGCTGACGAAGACCCGTAATCGCTGATCAGGCGTTCGGATCGTACGAGCGGTAACGCTCATGTCCGAAAGTCTGTTGCCCCGGGGCCGTTCTGTCCAGCCCCGGCCCCGGCCGGTCATCGGAGGGCGCGCGCCAGAGCCACGGCCTCATGCCGGTGGGCGATGGTCTCGAAGCCCACGATGACGACCGCCGGCGAGAGGGTGACGAGGATCAGGCAGGTTCCGATGCTGCCGTCGAGATACGTATAAAGGAGGGCCTGTTCGGTCACGATCGGCCCTCCTCCGCGCGACGTGGCTTTCGCGTCATTCCCGCCGAGACCTAGCGGGCCGTCCAGCCTCCGTCGATCGCGAGGGTCTGGCCGGTGACGAGGGATGCTGCGGGAGAAGCGAGGAACACGACGGCACCGGAGACCTCACGCGGCACGCCGATGCGATGGAGCGCCGCGATGCGCTCGACCGTGTCGGCGCGGAACGCGGGATCGGAGAGGGCGGCGCTCGTGCCGTCGGTCTCGATGAAGGTCGGTGCGACCCCGTTCACCCGGATGCCGTGCTCGCCCCACTCGACCGCGAGGCAGCGGGTCAGGTGCACGACGGCGGCCTTCGCCGTGCAGTACGACGCCTCACCCGGGAGCGCGACGAGACCCGCCTGCGATGCGATGTTCACGATGGACCCGCCGCCCGAGGCGATCATGTGCCGCGCTGCGTGCTGCGAGAGGAAGAAGGTCGACCGCGTGTTGAGCGCCCAGACCGTGTCGAAGTCGGCCTCCGTCACGTCCAGCGCTGCCGCGTTGATGCCGCCGCCCGCGTTGTTGACGAGGATGTCGAGCGAGCCGAACTCGGCGGCGGCGCGGTCGATCGCGTCGCGGCTCTGGTCGAGGTCGGTGACGTCCATGGCGACCGGCAGTGCTCGGCGGCCGAGGGCGGTGATCTCGGCGACCAGGCCATGGTCGGTGAGCGGGTCGCGCATTCCGAGGGCCACATCCGCACCCGCCCGAGCCAGGTCGAGGGCGATCGCGCGGCCGAGGCCGCGTGCCGCACCGGTCACGAGTGCGGTCGAGCCGGTCAGGTCGAACGGGCTCGCGAGCGTGGTCGGTTCCGGTGCCGTCATGGGTGTTCTCCTCGCCGCGGCCGGGGCGACCGCACCACGAGCGTAGCCGCGGTGCGGTGTGCGGAGTATCGTGCGGGTCAGGCGCGCGCCGCAGGGGTGGGGTCGGCGCCCGGGAGCTCCGAAGCGAGAGGCGGTCCGGGAATGGTGCAGACGTGGCGCACCGAAGTGGAACGGCCATGGGTGGGGATGACCGACGAAGAGATGACGGACGTCGAGAGAGCGCGTGCCGACCTGGCGATCGCGGTCGAGGACATCCGGGAGCGCCTGAGCCTGCGCGCGCAGGTGGCCGCTCTGCGGCGTCACCTCGTCGGGGCCTCCCTCTCGCTCGCGGGAGTCTTCGCGCTGGCCGCGCTCATCGTCCTCGTCGGGCGCGCGATCGCCCACCACCGCTCGTAGCCCCCGGCTGGCCCTTTCGGCCTCCAGTTGTTTGATTGCTCGCCAAACTATTGGCAACCAATCGCGCTGGTTCTCGATCTTTTGGCAACCAATCGGCGTCGTCACGCGTGGGACGGCCGCATCGGCTCGCGCGCGAGCCAACCACTGGTCGCCTGGCAAGTCAAGGGGTCGAACCTGTCCCCTGAACGGGGCTAGCGTCTGATCTGGGCTTGATCGCCCTCAAACGAAAGCAGGTCCGAAAAATGAACATTCTGCTCCTCATCGTCGCAATCATTGCGATCGTGCTCCTCTTCACCGGCGGATTCGTGTCAGCCCTGAACTGGCTGCTGTGGGTGGGCATCATCCTCCTTGTTTTGGCGATCATCGTGTGGCTCGTCCGCCTGATCAGCGGTCGTCGCTCGGTATAGCGCCCAGCACCAGTACCACCTGGCCCCCGGAACGTCAGCACCCTGACGGGCCGGGGGTCCGGTCTATCTCCCGAGAGCGAAGGAGGCCGTCATGGCGCCAGGACGCCAGCCGGAACTGAAAGACCAGAAGCTGTACGAGGAGTTGCGCAAAGAGGGCAACTCCAAGGAGAAGTCGGCGCGCATCTCCAACGCCGCCGCCCAGCGAGGGCGCTCGAGCGTCGGCCGAAAAGGCGGCGAATCGGGCTCATACGATGACTCGACCGTAGCCGACCTGCGCAAGCGCGCCAAGGAACTCGGCCTCACCGGGTATTCGTCGAAGAAGAAGTCCGAACTCATCAGCGAGTTGCGAAACCACTGACGCGTCCGCACCGCCGTCGCAGGTCCTTGCGGATGCCGGCCCCAGCGGGAGTAGCGTGGCGTCGTGGTCCGACTCGATGAGGTAGCGCGAACCCTGTACGCGCTGCCTCCCGCCGAATTCGTCCCTGGGCGGAACGCCGCCGCGAAGGACGAGCCCGACCCCGAGGCCGCTCGAACGATCCGCGCCTTCCGCAAGCCATCGGCCGCTGCGGGCGCCGTCAACGCTTTCGTGCGCGCCGAACCGGATGCGGTCGACGAACTGCTCGCGGTCGGGGCCGGCCTGCGCGCAGCCCAGGAGGGCCTCGATCGCGACGCAGTCAGGGATTTCTCACGGCGACGCCAGCAGGTGCTCGCCTCCGCGGAGAAGAAGCTCGCCACGGTCGTCGAAGGTCTCAGCCCGAGCACGCTGCGCGAGGTCGAGGAGACCTTGCAGGCAGCGATGATCGACCGGGCGGCCGCAGCCGCACTGCAGAGCGGATTCCTGGTGCGCGGCCTCGAGTCGAGCGGTCTCGAACCGGTCGACCTGGCGGCGGCCGTCGCGCTCCCAATCGACGTCGAACAGTTCGAGGCGCGGATGCAGGCGCCCGCATCCGGGCCCCCCGCGAAGCGGGCGAAAGCCGGCGAGCCCGCATCCGCATCCGCATCCGACACGGAACCACGCGAATCCGCCGCAGAACGCAAGGCGCGGGAACGCCGCCACACGGCCGCCGTCCAGCGTGCCGAGCGAACCCTCGCCGAACTCACCGAGGTGACGGAGTCGATGTCAGAGGTGGGCGAAAACCTGGCCGCCCTCGAAGCCGAACGCGATCGTCTCTCGCGTGAGCTCGCATCCGCCGAATCGGCTCTCGCCGCCGCGCGCGAGGCCGAACGCGAGCTCCGCCGGCGCCGCAAGTCGCTCGAACGCGAGGCCCGCGACGCCCGCCGGGCCCTCGAATCCGAATCCTGACCCGCCCAGCACAGGAAAAGGCCGGCTGTCACCGAACGTTGAGACCCCGTTTCCTGTGCTCGTCGACCAGGACGCCTGGGGGTTCACATTCGCGGGAGGCGCGCGTAGTGTCGCACACGTTACCCCAGACCCCGGTGACGTCCGGCAGAACAGCCGTCATGAGCAACACCGTAGAAGGGGCGTCAAAGCGATGAAGAAGATCTCGAATGCTGCCGGCAGCTACCTGACCGGCACGGCCATCGCCGACGCGATCATGGAGTACGCGACCGCCTTGTGGAACCAGCGCCGGGTCGCGTTCGTGGACATCCCGTTCGTCAACGGCCAGGGAGTGATCGAGCGCGCGCAGTTCCTGATCGGGTGGGCGAACCAGATCGCCACAGTGAGCGCACGTGCGATCGGCTCCGAACTGCGTGAACCCGAGACCGAACGGCACCTGCGCACAGAGGCGAAGCTGACCGCCGGCGTGATCATCGCGCGTCCCGTGGAGACACCCGACTACACGACGTTCGACGCGTACGAACTCTGACAACCGGTCAGAGCGAAAGCTGTCGCTGGACGATGTCACTCGACACGTCCACGATCCCGCGCTGGTGGTCCCGGGCATACGCGCGGATCATACGGAACGCCTCGTCGACCGGAACCTGGCTGACATAGGCCACGACGCCTTTCGCCTGCTCGATGATCACCCGGCTGTCGAGCGCCCGCTCGAGCTGCTCCGCGATGAGGTCGCTTTCGCGCACGGCGCGCTCCTGCAGGATGCTGATGGTCGCCACGTCGGCGAGCGCCTGAGCCGCCACCAAATCGAACTCGCCGAGCTCGCCAGGCTGGTCGCCGAACAGGTTGAGCGAGCCGATCGTCTTCTCGCGAAGCCTGAGCGGTACGGCATGCAGGGCGTGGAAGCCCTGTGCGACGGCCGCATTCCGGAAGAGCGGCCAGCGATCGTGCAGGGCACTGATGTCGGGGATGCTGATCGGTACGCCGCTCGTGAAGCATTCGACGCACGGTCCGCCGTCGTGCCCCAGCTGCATCAGCTCGACGAGCTGGCTGCGCTCGTCCGTCGCGGCGACCACTTCGAGTCGGCCCGTTCCGTCGGCGAGCAGGATGCCCGCATCCGTCGCATCGAGAAGCGCGGCAGACCGCTCCACCAGGAGCTGGAGCAGATCGACCGCATCGAATCCGGCGACCAGGCTGTCGGCGAGCGTGGCGAAGGTGCGGATGATCTCGGCCTCGCGTTCGTTGACCGTCATCGTCCCTCACCGCCTTCGCCGAGTCCGGTGGCGAAGTCGAGTCGCCGCGCGAGCACGTCGTCTGCGACGTCGCGGAGCGAGCGACCGGATGAGTAGGCGTGCGCCTGAAGGATCAGAACGGCATCGTCTGGGCTGACGTTGAGTTGCGCGAGCACCATTCCGGTCGCCTGGTGGATTGTGCGGCGCGAGAATTCGCTACCGGGGTCGTCCTCCCCCTCGTCACCCGAGCGCATGACCAGTTCGCGGAGGATCTGCCGCGCGGCGATGCTCGCCAGCGCCTCTGCGTCGCGCTGGTGGCCGTCCTGCAGCTCTGCCGGCCGGGAGCTGTAGAGGTCGATGACACCGACATTCATGCGGCCGATCGTGAGCGGGAAAGCGTAGACCCCACGCACGGGCAGGTCGCGCACAGCCTCGACGAACGCCGGCCACGCGCCCCGGGCGCCGTCACGGATATCGCGCTCGAGCACGGGACGTCCCGTCGCGAGCGCCTCCCAGCACGGGCCTTCTCCGAGGTCGAACTGCACCTCGTCGAGTCGGGCGGCCGCGGCATCCGAAGCGCACACCGTCTCCGGCGCCACCAGCGTGCCGATCGTCGAGATCGCCGCCCCCGTCACAGGGATCAGCGAGAGGAAGGGCGCGCAGTAGCTCCGGCGCGCGATGAACGCGTTGGACAGGTCATGCGCCGCTGCATCGAAATCGACTGTCATCACTCACCCCGTCCCCATCAAAACTAGCCCCTCGAGCAGGGAATGAACCGCAAAGATGTTGACAAGCGCCGTGGTGCGAGTACCGTTCCGGGCACCGGCGGAAGAAGGACCATGACCGATACGACACTCCAGCGCCTCGGTCTCACGTCGTGAGTCCGGCCGACCGCGCGAAGACCCAGGACGACTCGGGCGGGCCTGACGCCCGGGCCCGTGACGTTGCGCCTGAGCACCGCTGGCCGCCCGTGGTCGCAACACTCATCGCGCTCGCCCTGTACGCCCTGCTCCCGAGCACGGTCACCGTCGGCATCCGGTACGCGGTCGTGGGCGTGTGCCTCGCACTCCTCATCCCGCTCATCATCTTCAACCCGCACCATTTCACCCGCGAGACGAAGTGGTCGCGCCGGCTGGAGATCGGGCTGGCGACCCTCCTGCTCGTGGCCAACCTGGTCGCGTTCGCCGAAGTGATCGTCCTGCTGCTTCACAAGTCGCAGAACGGCAACACTCTGCTTCTCGCCTCGCTGCAGGTCTGGATCACCAACGTGATCGTCTTCGCCCTCATCTACTGGGGGATGGACCGGGGCGGCCCGGTCTCGCGCGTGACTGTCGCACGCAAGAAGCTTCCCGCTGCGGATTTCCGCTTCCCGCAGGATGAGGACCACGATGCGATCGACGAGGTCGCGGCCGGTTCGTCGGCGAAGATCGATTGGGTGCCGGTCTTCCTCGACTACCTCTACTTCTCGCTGTCGAATTCGATGGCGTTCAGCGCGACAGACGCGATGCCACTCTCGCACCGCGCGAAAATGCTGATGGCGCTCGAATCGTTCGCGGGCTTCGTGTTGCTCGCACTGGTGATCGCCCGAGCCGTCTCGCTGATCGGGTGACGCGGTTCCGCGCACATTACACGCGAACGCACGGCCTTTCTACCCCCTTGTCCGCGCATCCGTTCGGGCGTTGGCTCGAAGGGACGGAAGGAGCTCAGATGAGCGCGTCGGACAAGATGAAGAACGAAGCACAGGACCTCAAAGGCAAGGCCGAAGAGGCAGTGGGGCACATGACGAACGACCAGGGGAAGGTCGTCGAGGGCAAGGCCGACCAGGCGTCCGCTGATGCCAAGAAGGCAGGCGAGAACGTCAAGGACGCCGGCGAGAACGTGAAGGACGCTTTCAAGCGCTAGCCTCCACCGAGCCCGCGTGGCGGACCCCTTCGGATTCCCGGAGGGGTCCGTTCGCGTCTGCGGCCCCCCGGCTGCCGGCCCCGTCGCTCACGAGCGCTGCGATCCGGGCGGCATCCCGGCCGACCCCGTGCACCATCGCCGACGACATCGCCGTGAGGAAATGCAGTCCGACGAAATACAGGTCGGGCACTTCCGCGGCCACGCCCCGCTCGTGCCGCGGCTCGCCGTGCTCGTCGAGGATGGGCATCCGGATCCAGCTGAAGCCGGGCGTGAAACCGGCGCACCACACGACGTTCTCGACGTCGATGACGGTCGCGCCATCGAGCACGGGCGCGCCACCCTCGACGCCGGTCACGCGGCCGGCCCTCTCGACGCCCAGGCGCGCCAGATCCTTCGACTTGACCCTGATCAGCGGCACCCCTTTGCTCATGATCTTCGGCCGGGCCTTCCGTCCCATCGGGGTGTTCACCGACATCACGCGCGGAAACACGAAGCCGTTGAGGATGTGGACGACCACATGCCTGCTGATCGGACTCGTGAACGAACCGGGGACCTCACCGGTGCTCGGCCCCGCCACAGTGACCGGATGCGTGGCTGCGAGTTCCTTCGCGATCTCGGCCGCAGAGTTGCCGGCGCCGACGAGGAGTACGCGCCCGGGCAGCAGCTGATCGGGACTCCGGTACTCCCCGGCGTTCAGCTGGCGGATGTCCGGGCTGAGCTCCGACGCGAAGGCCGGGACGCGCGGAACCTGGTAGTTCGACATCGCCACGACCACGCTGCGTGCAGTGAAGATCTCGTCGCCGCAACGAGCGACGAAGACGCCGTCCGCCCTCCGCGTGAGCTCGTCCACCCGCATCCCGCTCCGCACCGGGAGTCCGAACTTGCGGGCGTAGAGCTCGAGGTAGTCGGCCATGGCGTCCTTCGACGGCCAGTCGGCGGGGTCGCCCGGGAAGCGCATCCCGTCGAGGCCGTCGTAGCGGGCGGGCGTGAACAGGTGCAGGCTGTCCCAGCGGTTGCGCCACGCGTCTCCGATGCGCGCTGAGGCGTCGAGAACGAGGTGCTCCACACCGCGTTCGCGCAAGTGGTACGACACCGAGAGGCCGGCCTGGCCGCCCCCGATGACGATAGTGTCGACGTGCGTTTCCGTGTTCATACCCGCACGCTACGGGCCATGGACGGGTGGCGGCTTCGGCAGTGTGCGCCAGATTCGCGCCGGGCAGTGGGTCGTTCTACCCAGTCGCGCTCTCGTGCCGGATGAGGCCGTGCTCGTAGGCGTAGGACGTAGCGGCCGCCCGCGACGGGACGCCGAGCTTCGTCAGGATGTTGCTCACATGGCGGTCGACCGTGCGCGAACTCAGGTTGAGCGCCGCTCCGATCTCCTTGTTCGTGCGGCCGGTCGCCGCTGCACGGAGCACCTCGAGCTCGCGCGGGCTGAGGATGCTGTCAGCGGGATGCACGAGGGCCGAGCGCGCGTGCGCTGAGGCCGCGTCGAGGGCGGCCAGGTCGGGCGTGGCTTCGAGGTCCGCGAACACCCGGCGGGCGGCATCGCTCTGCAGGCGCGCGCCCTCCGGGTCTCCGAGCACCTCGCACGCGTCGGCGAGCGCGACGCGGATGCGCGCGGCCGGGTACGGTGCGCCGAGCGCATGCCAGGCGTCCAGCGCCTCGGTCAGCATCGGGACGGCGGTCGCGGCGTCGCCGGCGTGCAGCGCGAGGCGGGCGGATGCGTCGAGCGCGAGGGCGCGCAGCAGCGGGGTCCCGAAGGCGGTCGCGATCCCCGCGAGCTCGGCCGCAGCGGCGTCGATTTCGCCGAGAGCGTCCGTTCCGGACGAGTGCGCCACGTATGCCTGACCGTCTCGACCGGACGTGTCGCTCTCGGCAGCCAGCAGGATCTCGACGAGCGCGGGCAGGTACTGCGCCCGCCCCAGCGGACTGACCGTGGTCGCGACGACCCGCCGGATGCCCCCGACCGCCGCCCCGACGTCGCCCTGGGCGAGCCGCAGCAGGGACAACCCCGGCTGCGGATCAAGCCCGCGCCCGCTGGCCGCCTCGTACAGCCTGCCTGCTTCGTCGAACTCGCCGCGCAGCCTGCGGAGCTCCGCCTCCTCGTAGTCGGCGAGCGCCAGCTCGCGCTGATCCGCCTTGCCGTCGCTGACGCGCCGCGTCTCATCGAGAGCCGCAGACCAGGATCCGCCGAGCTGGAGGATCTCGGCGCGGTGCACGCGGCACGTGCCGTTGAAGAGGCCGAGCTGGGTCTGGGTCGAGCACCACGCGTCCAGCACGGTCGACCATTCCCGGGCCCGGTCGAGCGCGAACACCCGCTGACAGCATCCGACGACCGCGCAATAGACGAGGCCGCGCCCGAGATCGGTCAGCCCGTCGGCCGTGGCGATGAGCATGGCCTCGTCGAGCAGGTTCATCCCCTCGGCGACGTCACCCCGCTCGATCAGCGCCCGGCCGGCCAGCTGCCTGCCGAGCGCGGACAGGTCGGGCTCCCCGAAGCGGTCACCGACGGCCGCGGCCTCCATCGCATCCCTGCGGGCCGCCTCGTTGTCGCGGGCGAGAAGCAGACGGTGGATGCGCGGCACGAGCAGGTAGCCGCGCACGAGACAGTCCCCGTGGCGGTCTGCGATCGCCGAGGCGCGTGCGAGCCAGCCCTGGGCGCGGCCGTATTCGCCCAGCGACGAGAGCCGGAACCCGAGCCAGAACGCCGCGCTGGCCGCCCGCAGCTCGTCACCCTCTTCGAGACACGCCGTGTAGCCGCGTTCGAGGATCGCGAAGCCCGCCTCCTCGTGCGCGGTGAGTGCGGCGGATTTGCCGAACCGCTCCAGGTCGTCGAGGCCGAGGGGGCGCTGCCGATCCTCTTCCGAGTAGAGGGCGAACGCGTCCTCCCATCGTTTCTCTTCGAATGCGATCCGGGCGGACGCTGACATAGCTGCGATTATCCGCCTCGCGCGGTGTGCCCGCCAGAGCGGGCCCTCGCGTCAGAAGGTCTCCTGCAGCTCCCGCGGCACGGTGATGGCGTCGACCAGTGCGCCGTTGCGCCAGACCGTGATCTCGATGGGCTTGTCGATCGCGTCCTCGACCATCCGCTTCTGCACGGCCGTCGTCGTCACGACGAGCTCTCCGCCGAGCTCGACCACGATGTCACCGCGGCGAAGCCCGGCCTGCTCCGCGGGGCTGCCCGGGGAGACTCCGGCGACCTGGAGGCCGGTCGGCGATCCGATGCGCTTCGCCAGCTCCGGCGAGAGCGGAACCTGCGCGCCGGCGATGCCGAGCCAGGCCCGGCGTACGCGTCCCGTGGTCATCAGCGACGTGATGATCGACCGCGTGGTGTCGTTGATCGGCACGGCCAGCCCCACGCCGATGCCGGCGACCGCGGTGTTGACGCCGACCATCCGGCCGGAACTGTCCGAGAGCACCCCGCCACTGTTGCCCGGGTTGAGGGCCGCATCCGTCTGGATCACCTCGTCGACGACGCGACCCGACTGCGTCGGCAGCGAGCGCCCGAGCGCGGACACGATGCCCGCGGTGACGCTTCCGGCGAGCCCAAGCGGGTTGCCGAGCGCGACCACGACCTGGCCGACCCTGAGGCGTGCCGCATCCCCGAGTTCGACCGGGACCGGCACGTCGCCGCGCGCGTGCAGGACCGCCAGGTCGGAGAGAGTGTCGCGTCCGACGACGTCGACGCCGATCGTCGTGCCGTCTGAGAATGCCGCCTCGGCCGACCTCGCACCGGCGACGACGTGGGCGCTCGTCAGCAGGAAGCCGTCCACCGTGATCACACTCGCGCTGCCGGCTCCGGCCCCGCGCGATGTTCGGACGGACACGCTCGCGACGGAGGGCAGCACCCGCTCGGCGACGGCCATGATCGTCCGCGAATACGCGTCGAGGATCGCGTCGTCGTCGCCCAGTGCGTCATCGTTCATGACAACAGCATCGTCGCGCCTGCTCCCGCTAAGCCCCGCGTTCGCTGCGGGCGGAGAGGCGGCGGGCGAGCATCCGGTAACCGAACCCCACGATCAGGACCAGTATCCCGACCATGATCCCCAGCGGCGGCAGCGTCACGACGAGCACCGCGCAGGCGAACGCACCGAACACCTGCAGGATGCGCGGATAGCGGCGGCGTTCACGCGCCTGCGAGAAAGCGGCCAGGTTCGCCACGAAGTAGTAGAGCAGCACGCCGAACGAGGAGAAGGCGATCGCCCCACGCAGGTCGACCGTCAGCACCAGGATGCAGACCACGACGGCGATCGCGATCTCGGCGTGGTGCGGAACGCGGAACGTCGGATGCACTACCGCCAGCCACCGGGGAAGGTCGCCTTCGCGCGCCATCGCGAGCGAGGTGCGCCCGACGCCGGCGATGAGCGAAAGCAGGGCGCCGAGCGATGCGGCGGCCGCCCCGAAACCGACGATCGGGACAGCCCACGACCATCCACTCACCGCGACCGCGTCAGCGACGGGTGCGCTCGAGGCGGCGACCCCGGATGCGCCGAGGCTCCCGAGCACCACGACCGCGACCACCGCGTAGAGCACGACGACGATCGCGAGGGCGATGGTGATCGCACGGGGGATGGTGCGCTCGGGCGACCGGACCTCCTCGCCCATGGTCGCGATGCGCGCGTATCCTGCGAACGCGAAGAACAGCAGGCCCGCGGACTGGAGGATGCCGTACCAGCTGCCAGCCGGATCCGCAGGCTGGAGTGCGCCCGGCTTCAGCCCCGCGCTCGTGCACGCGATGACGGCGAGCGCGAGCACCAGCAGCACGACGACGACGATCACCTTCGCGAGGGTGGCCGTGCGCGTCACACCGCGATAATTCGCGGCGGCGAGTGCCACGACCGCAACGACGGCGACAGGCTTCTCCCAGCCCGCCGGCGCCGCGTAGGCCGCAAAGGTCAGGGCCATTGCAGCGCAACTGGCGGTCTTGCCGATGACGAAGCTCCAGCCCGCGGCGAACCCCCACCATCCGCCGAGTTGTTCGCGCCCGTACACGTAGGTTCCGCCGGAGGTCGGGTATTGCGCGGCGAGCTGGGCCGAAGCAGTGGCGTTGCAGAAGGCGACGATCGCGGCGACGACGAGGCCGATCAGCAGGCCGGCCCCGGCCGCCTGCGCTGCGGGCGCGAAGGCGGAGAAGATCCCGGCGCCGATCATGGAGCCGAGGCCGATGAAGACCGCGTCGACGGTGCCGAGGCGACGGGCCAGCGGGGCATGCGAAGTCACAGCGGCACCCTACGGCACGCGGGTGTCGGGGAGTGGGCGGATCCGCAGCCCGCTCAAGACGCCTTGAGGTACGCCGCCAGGGCTTCTCGCATCACCTCGGAGGGCTTCCTGTGCTCGATCGCCGCACGGCGCTGCAATGCGTCGTCCATCTCCTGGGACAGGCGCACACGGCGAACCGGCGAGGCGCCCGCCGGTCGATCGTGCCCCACCGACGGTCGGCCCCGTACCGCGCGCTCGACCGCTTCCGGACCGCCGAGCGCCGCCTCCAACAGGTGCCGAGCCTCCTCATGCGATGCTTCGCTGCCACGGGTCACAACCGTGTCAGGACCGAACGAGTCGAGTCGTTCAGCCCACTCGGCGGCCGCGCCCCAATCCGTCTCAGCCATTGTCTGCCTCCCGCGCCATCCTGATCATCTTCGCCCGAGCCTCCATCACATGGAAGACCACAACATCAGCCGGCGGAATCGATTCAACGATGACCTCGATCAGCATTGAACGGTCTCTCGACGGCCCGATGAACAAATCGGGCCTTCCGTGCCCTGCGAGCCGGGGCTCATCGAAGGGCCGAATCCAGTAGAGGTGATTCAACATCGCGTGAATGGCGTCTTCACGCGGGACCGCAGGTTTGTCCGCGCTCCCGCGCCACCTCACCGCCACGTGAATATCGTGCCACGAAAATTATTAAACGGCCACACAATCATCAGTGGCAGCCCCTCAGTCGAGCTCGCGCAGCGGCGACGTGCGCTCGCCCGGCGCATCCCCAGTGTTGACCGTGCCCTTCGGCTCGATCAGGACGATCCGGGTTTCGACGGTCGCGCGAGGGCAGTGCTCGACTCCGCGCGGCACGACGAAGACGTCGTTCGGCCCCAGCACGACGTCGCGGTCGCGCAGCCGGACGGTCAGCTCGCCCGAAACGACGAGGAACAGCTCGTCGGTGTCCGGATGCGTGTGCCAGATGAACTCGCCCTCGATGCGGGCCACCTTCACGTCGTAGTCGTTCACGCTCGCCAGGCGATGCGGCTGCCAGAGCTCGCCGATGCTGTCGAGCGCGGTCAGGATGTTGCGCACGTCCGATGTCATGACCCCACCGTACGTGGGAGGCTCCGGATACGCTCGCAGAATGACGACGGGGAAACCGGATGCCGAGCTCGCCGCGTGGGCGATCGGGGCCCTCGGCCCGGGCGGCGAGCTCGTGGATACTCGAGGACTCCGCGACGGGGGCTCGCCCTGGCTGCTGCGCGTCCGCTCGGGTGACGTCGAGCGCACCGGTGTGCTGCGGCTCGGTGCGACGGACGACGACGGGACGCGCACAGAAGCCACGGCACTCAAGGCGGCGTTCCAGGGCGGCCTCGCCGTTCCGCGGGTCCTCGCCGTCCGGCTCCAACCCGATCCGCCACTGCTGCTGATCGAGGCAGTCGACGGGGCCAGCGCCATCCCGTCCGAACGGTCGACCCCACGGCTTCGTGCCCTGGGAGCGGCAGCAGCGCGCATCCATCGCACCACGCCCCTGCTCGGGCTGCCGCGCCGCACTCGCTCGATCGCCGGAGTGGACTTCGACGCGCTGCGCCGCGCATCCCCGCCGCAGCCCCTGCTCCAGCAAGGAGAGGCGATTGCCGCCCGCGGCCCCGCCACGGGCGCGGCAGACGGTTTCGTCCACGGCGACCTGTGGCAGGGCAACACGCTCTGGCAGGGAGATGACCTTCTCGCCATCATCGACTGGGACTGCGCGGGCGTGGGTCCCGCAGGCGTCGACCTCGGCTCGCTGCGCTGCGACGCCGCCCTGACCTTCGGCATCGAGGCCACCGACGATGTGCTCGACGGCTGGCAGGAGGAGGCGGGCCATCCGGCCGCCGACGTGGACTACTGGGATGTTGTCGCAGCCCTGGCGACACCGCCCGACCTCGGCTGGTTCGTGGACACCATCCGCTCACAAGGGCGTCCCGACCTGACCCGGGATCTGCTCCTGGAACGCCGCGACGGGTTCCTCCGCCGGGCTCTCGAACGACTCGCCTGAGCGGTGGCCCTTGCGCCCACAGCCCGCAAGGGACTTGGATGCTGGCTAGGCACCGAAAATGGGAAGGGGTTTGCGATGTCAGCGAGCGAGCTCGAACAGTCCAGCGTCAGATACAACTACCGGGAGCGCGTCTTCCACCTGGACAAGGTGTCGTCAGGGCTCTGGACGGTCTACGACGAAGGCCGTGCCGACCTCGGAAAGCTGATCCGCGTCGCGCCCGAAGGCGAAGAACACGAACCGGTGTTCGGAATCATCTTTCCCGACCAGACCGAGACCGCGCTCGAAGGCTCCGACTGGCGCGGACTCGTCGCCGCGCTGATCAACACATCCATCGACCCGTCCCCGTCGTGGGGCGGCGGTCAGGGCGCGGCCTGAGAACCTGCGCTCCCACTCGGGCGGCGGGCCGGGAAGACCGGTTCCGGTTCGCGCGAACGCGGCTACCATCGGGGGGATGATGCCGAAGACGACGACGTCGGTGCTCGGATGGGTTGCGGCCGTCCTGCTCAACGTCGGCGCGCTGCTGTTCATCGTCGGCCTCCTCATCCCCCACGGCGACGGGCCGAGCGGTGTGCTCGTGACCGGGATCGCCCTGGTCGTCGTCGGGCTGGCCGCCGGCGCCGCCTGGCTGCTCGCGTCGCGCCGAGAGTGACCCTTCCGGACGAGAGGGTCACGCACATCTGTTGCTCTCGACCGGAACTGTCACAGTCGGCACGTCAACCCCCTTGCGCAGGCGGTCTGAGCGTCGTTCGATGCTCCCGAACGCATCCGCGACCAGTGGATGCACGAAGGGAGAACCATCGTGACCGTGAAACTGCATCGCACCGCGTACTCGCACGCCCGCAGGCTGGTCGAGCAAGGCAAGGTGGTCCGCGACGAACGGGACGACTGGAGCGAGCATGCTCCGAGCGCCGAGGAGCAGAACCGCTATGTCGAGAAGCACGGCTTCCACGACTACGGAGAATGGTTCCTCGGAGTCGACGACGAGAAGAGCGACGAGACGAAAGGCCAGTTCAGCTTCCCCTTCGGCGATTTCTCGAAGGTGCACCGCTGCGCGGTGATCTCCCTGGAGAGCCGGGCGGCCCAGAACGACCACGACGACATCGCCAAGGCGGCCAAGTCGCTGCTCGAACTCATCGACAAGCAGTAGCCTCAGCACTCCGCCGAGCGTGACACTTCCGGACGAGTCGGTCACGCACGCCGGTCACGCTCGACCGGAACGGTCAGTCTCGGCCGCGATCGACCCTCACGTCGTCGACGAGGTCGGGGTTCGAGGGGTTGTCCGCCGGATCGAAATCGGCAGGCGGAGCCTCGGCCCCGTCTCTGTCACCTCCGGCGGCATCGCCCTTCGCAGGCTCGGCGGGACCGGCGGCGGGCTCGGCGGGATGCTCGTCCGCGTTGCGCGGGTCCGGCATCACGGCTTGCCCTCCTCGCTGTACGAGTTGTAGCTCGAGTCGTCGTCGTCTGTCGTGTCGTCGTCCACGCCGCGCAGGATGTCGCCCATCAGGCTGCGGTCGTCGGCGGGCTGAAGCTCGCCGCCATCGTTCCCGTCGAGGCCTTCGGCCTGCCCGTTGGTCTGGTCGAACTCTGTGACGACCTCGTCGTTCGATCCAGCATCCGCTCCGACTCTCTCATCGCTCATGATGTGCTCCTCCTGTTCGCGTCCGCGGCCCGTTTCGGCGCCGTCGATCGCAACCCAACGCCTGGTGATCCGCACCCGCAAGGGGTTGAATCGGCAACCCCTTCGTGCCCGACGCCGAGCGCACTCGATCGACCGACAGCGCCCGCTCCGACGGTCTCGGCGCCATTACGGGGCGGCAGGACTAAACTGTGCGGTGGTAGCGCCGGGAAGTCTGGTCGGCGGGCGGTCGGATTCGATCGCTCTGGTCGATCGATTGCGAGCCTGCCATGTTCGAGCCCACCTCCGAGGGAATGCTCTTCGACGCAGTGAGCCGGTCGTACCGCGGCGGCATCGGCGTGAACGACCTCGAGCTGCAGATCAGGCCCGGCGAGGTTCACGCGCTGGTCGGGATGAACGGCGCGGGCAAGTCCACCCTGATGAAGGTACTGCTCGGGATGCTGCGGCCTGATGCGGGAACCGTGCGTATCGGCGGCCAGGACATCCGTCACGCCGGGCCCGACCTCTGGTCACGGGTCGGGGCGCTCGTCGAGACTCCGCTCGTCTATCCGGAATTCACTGTGACGGCATCCCTGCTGCTGAGCGCGACACTGCGTCGGGTCGCATCCGAGCGGCGGATGCGTATGGTCGCGGATGCGATCGTCGAGTTCCGTCTCGACGAGTTCTCGGCGAATCGCGCGCGGACACTCTCGACCGGAAACCGCCAGCGCCTGGGTCTGGCCTCCGCCCTCCAGCACCAGCCGGATTTCGTCGTGCTCGACGAGCCGACGAGCGCCCTGGACCCGGCCGGGACCCTTCTCCTGCGCGACGTCCTGCGCCGACGCGCGGCAGCTGGAGCCGCGATCCTGGTTTCCAGCCACCATCTCGACGAGGTCGCGAGGGTCGCAGACAGGATCACCGTGATGAACGCGGGGCGGCTGATCGGCGGCCTCGACCCCGGCGGCGTCGAGCTGGAGCGGGCGTTCTTCGCTCTCGTGCTCGACGACGACGAACACCACCACCCGACGGGAGCGTTGCGATGAGCGCCGGAGGACTGGGGGCTGCCGTCTCTGTCGAGGGACGCAAGCTGTTCGCCGCGCGCGTTCCGCTTGCGACCGCGATCCTGCTGGTCGTCGGCGTCACGGCGATCGGTCTGTCGACCACTGTGGCGGCCGAGACCGGTTCGCCGGGCGTGGTTGCGAAGCTCGGTCCGCTCGTGGCCGCAGGCGGGTGGCCCGGCTACGTGAACGCGGCGCTCCAGGTCACTGCGGCCGGAAGCGCGGGAGCCTGCGGGATCCTGCTGAGCTGGACGTTCGGCCGCGAGTTCAGCGAAGGCACCGTCACCGGGCTCTTCGCACTCCCGGTCTCGCGGGGCGCCATCGCAGCCTCGAAGCTGATCGTCTACCTCGCCTGGTCGGTCGTGGCCGCCGTCGCTGTGACGATCGCACTGTTCACGGTCGGCCTGCTCGCCGGCTTCGGCGTCCCTGAGCCGGCAGACCTGGGCGCTGCCGCGCGCCTTCCGGTTCTGGTGGTGCTGACATCGTCGGTCGTGGTCCCGGTGGCCTGGGTCGCCACCCTCAGCCGTGGCCTCCTCGGTGGGATCGCCGCGACGATCGCACTCGTCGTCAGCGCCCAGGTCCTCGTGTTCTCGGGTGCCGGGTCGTGGTATCCGCCGGCCGCCCCCGCGCTGTGGGCGCTGGACCCGACGGGCGCGAATACCGTCGCCGTCGCAGTGGCGTTCGCCGTACCGGTCGTGTTCACCGGCCTGACCCTCTTCGCCTGGCGACGCCTGCAGCTCGACCGGTAGCGCGCGGCCCAGCGGAAAGGCCCCGCCGAGCGTGACGCTTCCGGTCGAGAACGTCAGGCGTGCGGGGCACGCTCGACCGGAACGGTCACGCTGGCAGGGCCTCGCGCCGAAAACTCAGGATGCGGCGTGCACCTGCGCGTTCACGGCACCGACCAGCTGGTCGAGCATCTCCGAGGTGATCGGGCTGCCCGGGAAGGCCGCGACGCGGTTGAGCGGCATCGACTCGGCCATCCGCAGCATCGCGGGGTCGGCGAGCATGGCGCCCATCTCGCTGCCCGCGGACTGCGCGAATGCCGCGCCGAGGAACTGGCCGCCGATCGGGTGCTTCAGCCATTCGCCGAGCGTGGAGTCGAGCTTGAGCTCGGCGAGGCCGGCGTCACCGGTGACCGCGACGACGACCTCGGCGCGGAGGTCCCGCGACGACGCCCCGACCGACACGACGTAGTCGCCGCTCTCGACGATCCAGGAGCCGGATTCGATGTCGAAGTACGCGAGGTCCTCCGACGGGATCACGATCGTCACCTCACGGCTCGCCCCCGCGGCGACCTCGACGCTCGCGAAGCCCTTGAGCTCGCGAACCGGGCGGACGGCATCCGATCCGGGAACCCCGACATAGACCTGCGCAACCTCGCGACCGTCGCGCGCGCCCGTGTTGGCGATCGTCAGGGTCACCTCGAGCCCGACCTCGCTCTGCACCGCGGACACACCCGAGTACTCGAACGTCGTGTACGAGAGGCCGTGACCGAACGCGAAGTCGACGGCGGCATCGCGGCTGTCGTAGTAGCGGTAGCCCACGAACAGGCCCTCGCCGTAGCGGACGTGGCCGGCCTCACCCGGGAAGTCGAGGTACGCGGGGGTGTCTTCGAGGCGCACCGGGATGGTCTCCGCCAGTCGACCGGACGGGTTCACCGCACCGACGAGTACGTCGGCGATCGCGCCGCCGCCGGCCTGGCCGAGAAGCCAGCCCTCGACGATCGCCGATGCGCGCCCCGCCCAGCCGGAGAGCCGCACGACTCCACCGTTGGACAGGACCACTGCGACCCGTGCGTTCGCGGCGAGCACCGCTTCGAGCAGCGCGGTCTGCGCCGCGGGGATCTCGAGGTGGTCGCGGTCGAAGCCTTCCGACTCGTCCTCGCCCGGCAGGCCGACGAACACGACGGCGACATCGGCGGCGGCTGCGACAGCCACCGCTTCGTCGAGGAGGCCCGCGTCGTCCGCGCCGCCGAGCGCGTACCCCGGGGCGAACGTGACGTCGGTCGATCCGGCGAGCGCACGGAACTCATCCAGTGCGTTGTCCAGCCGGGTCGGCACGATCTGCGAGCTGCCGGCGCCCTGGTACCGCGGCGTGCGCGCGAATTCGCCGATCACGGCCACCTTCGCACCCGACGTCGGGTCGATCGGGAGGATGCCGTCGTTCGTGAGCAGCACGATGCTGCGGCCGGCGGCCTCGCGAGCGAGCGCGTGGTGCACGTCGCGGTCGTAGTCGGCAGACGCATCCGCCCCGTTCACCGCTTTCTCGATCAGGTCGATGACGCGGTTCGCGCCCGTGTCGAGCACTGACTCGTCGAGCTCGCCCGAGGCGACCGCTGCGACGAGCAGCGCATCCGTGACGCCGTTGCTCGACGGCATCTCGAGGTCGAGACCCGCGACCAGCGCATCCACCCGGTTGTTCACAGCGCCCCAGTCCGAGACGACGAGACCGTCGAAACCCCACTCGTCGCGCAGGACGCTGGTCAGCAGCCACGGGTTCTCGCTCGCGTACACGCCGTTGATGCGGTTGTACGAGCACATGACCGTCCACGGCTGGGCGTGCTCGACGACGTGCTGGAAGCCGCGCAGGTAGATCTCGCGCAGGGGGCGCTCGTCGATGTCGGCGCTCACGCGCATCCGGTCGGTCTCCTGGTTGTTGGCGGCGAAGTGCTTCAGCGAGGCACCGACGCCGCGCGCCTGGAGGCCGTCGACGAGGGCTGCGCCGAGGCGGCCGCTGAGGATGGGGTCCTCCGACAGGTACTCGAAGTTGCGACCGCAGAGAGGGGAGCGCTTGATGTTGATGCCGGGGCCGAGCAGCACACCGACGCCTTCGGCTTTCGCCTCGTCGCCTAGGGCGTTGCCCACGCGCTCGAGCAGCTGCGGGTCCCAGGTGGATCCGAGAGCGACCGCGGGCGGGAAGCAGGTCGCGGGCACGCTGTCGCCGATGCCGAGGTGGTCGCCTCCCTCGCGCTGCTTGCGAACGCCGTGGGGTCCGTCGGTGAGGTAGATCGCGGGGATGCCGACACGATCGACCCCCTTCGACTCCCAGAAACTCGCGCCGCTGGTGAGCGACGCCTTCTCTTCTGTGGTCAGCGCGTCTGCGCGAGGAAGCGTGGTGGCCATGATTCTCCTTCGATACGGTCGCGAATACCTTACATCACTCGGTTTTTGTGTGGCTGGGTGCTTGCTCATAAAACAGGAGATCGTGTGACAGGAGTGACGGATGCGGTCCAAACGGCCCGGATCCGGCCACTTTCGCCCCATCCGTCACACGATCTCCTGTTTTATGAACGCCCCCGCAGCAGCGAAACGCGGAACTCGCGCAGCTCCCCGCGGGCGAACCCTTCTGCCACGACCGGATCCTCGGCCATGATCCGCTCGGCCGCGGCCCTGTCGGGCGCCTCGAAGATCGTGATCCCCGTGTTGACGGACCCGAGCGTCGGGCCGGCCAGCACCAGGTCGCCGTCGGCGAGCATCCGCTTGAGCCGTGCGAAGTGGCGCTCCCACGCCTCGTCTTCGGCCTCCGTCATCGTCTCTGCGAAGTCCTCGCGCGGCGGATGGATGAAGTACACCCAATCACTCACGGCGTCGCCCCGGACGTGCCGCCGTCGCCATCGGTGTCGGGCTCGACCGCCGGCGTCGGCCTGGTCGGCGTCCCCGCCAGCGGCCGGTCATGGCTGGGCGCTGCGGCCTCCGGCGTGACCGGCGTGACCACGTGCTGGTTGCGGATGCCCGCGAAGGAGACGATTCCGCCGGCGATGAACAGCAGGGAGACCACGAACACCACGCGATGGAACGCGTCGACGTCGAGCACCGCCCCGACGATCGCCCCGGCACACGCCACCGCGATGAGGCCGGCGACGCGGGACACGGCGTTGTTGATCGCCGAGCCGATCCCGCTCTGCGCCGGACTGATCGAGCCGAGGATCGCTGCGGTCAGCGGCGCGACGGTCACCGACAGTCCGAGCCCGAAGAGCAGGATGCCCGGCAGCAGTTGCGTCCAGAAGTTGACGGGATCGGTCGTCGTCAGCATCAGCAGGAAGCCCGCTCCGATGATGAGGGGACCTGCGGTCATGAAGAGTCGCGGCCCGTGTTTGCCGGCGAGCGAACCGAACAGGGTCGAGAGCGAGATCGACAGGATGGCGAGCGGGATGGTCGCGAGTCCGGCCGCGAACGCCGTGAACCCGGCGACCTCCTGCAGGAAGATCGTGATGATGAACTGGCCGAGCGCGAGGCCGGCGTAGATCGCGGCGGTTGCGATGTTGCCGAAGCCGAAGTTGCGAACGCGGAACAGCCCGAGCGGCATCATCGGATGCTGCACGCGCGTCTCCCACCAGAGGAACGCCCCGAAGCAGGCCAGGCCGAGGATCAGCGGAAGGTAGACGACCGGGCTGCTCCAGCCGAGCCTGCCCTGCTCGATGAGCGCGAAGACCGGGCCGGCCAGACCGAGCGAGGCGAGGACGGCGCCGATCACGTCGATCCGCGTGCCGCTTCCGCCGTGGCCGGACGACGGGATGCGCGCGAGCAGCACCAGCGTGACGGCGATCGGCAGCACGTTCACCGCGAACACCCAGCGCCAGCTGAGCGTGTCCACGAAGAAGCCGCCGAGCAGCGGGCCGAGCACGAACGCGAGTCCGGTCCAGGCGGTCCAGGCTCCGATCGCTTTCGCGCGCGCAGCACCGGCGAAGGTCGCCGTGATCATCGCGAGCGAGCTCGGCACGAGCAGCGCGGCACCGGCCCCTTGCACGGCGCGCGCGATGATCAGCACAAGCGAGCTGGGTGCGATGGCGCAGGCGACGGATGCAAGGCCGAAGATGACGAGACCGGCCCGCAGCACGCCGACGCGGCCGAAGGTGTCGGAGATCGATCCGGCGACGAGGATGAGCGACCCGAGTGTCAGGAGGTAGGCGTCGACGACCCATTGCTGGGTCTCGATGCCTCCCCCGAGTTCGCGGGTGATGGCGGGCAGTGCCACGTTGACGATCGACCCGTCGAGGAAGGCGACGAAGGAGGCGAGGATCGCGACGATGAGGACGGTGCGGGGGTTCCCCTTCATCATCCCGGAGGCCGGTTCGGCGGATGAGGTCACATCGCCAACCTAGCGAGAGCCGCGGGCCGCGTCGAGGGTGCGCATCCGATCCGCTCCCACCGACGAACAGAATAGTCTTGACAAACGAATTTGTCGGTGAGAAGGTGGAGACACCAAACAGAAGGAGTGATCGAAATGACACGGATCATGCTCGGAATGAGCGTCTCGCTCGACGGCTACGTCGCGACCACCGATGGGCGCGTCGACTGGGTCTTCCCCAACTTCGACGACGAGTTCACCGCCGACACGATGGAACTGCTCACCGGCCTCGACACCATGCTGCTCGGCCGCGGCAACTACGTGGAACAGTCCGGCGCCTGGGCGCACGCGACCGGCCCACTCGCCGACATCATGAACAACGCACAGAAGATCGTGTTCTCGAACACGCTCGAGACCGCCGACTGGGTCAACTCGCGGCTCGCGACCGCAACCCCCGAAGAAGAGATCGCCCGCCTGCGCGAGCAGGGCGTCGAGAACGTCGGCGTCGCCGGCGGCGCACGCTTCGCCCAGTACCTGTCGAGCCGTGGACTCATCGACGAATACCGGCTGAGCGTGCATCCGATCGCTCTCGGCGCCGGTCTTCCGCTCTTCACGACGACCGTCCCGCTGCGCCTCATCGGGTCCCGCACCTACGCGACCGGCCTGACCACCAACCGCTACGTTCCCGCATCCGCCCCCGACCTGGAGACCGTGGGAGCCGCCCGCGACCGCGTCCACGGGGCGGCCTGATCCCGTCGGCTAGCCTGAACGCGTACGCGGCCCACAACCACTCGAGGTTCCCATGCTGGATGTAGCAGTCATCGAAGACACGGCCGCGGCCGAAGCCTCGCTCAACCCGATGCGCGCGCGGATGCTCGCCGAACTCGTCGACCCCCAGTCGGCGACGACGCTGGCGGGCAAGCTGCAGCTCCCCCGCCAGAAGGTCAACTACCACCTGCGCGAACTCGAACGGTTCGGGCTCGTGGAACTGGCCGAGGAGCGCCGCAAAGGCAACATGACCGAACGCGTGATGAGGGCCACCGCGGCGTCGTACGTCATCTCCCCGACGGCCCTCGCCGCAGTGCAACCCGACCCGGCCCGCTCGCCCGACCGCCTGTCGGCACGCTGGCTGCTCGCGCTCGCGGCGCGGCTGGTGAGGGATGTGGGCGAACTGATCACCGGCGCGACCCGCGCCAACAAGGCCCTGGCGACATTCGCGCTCGACGGCGAGATCCGGTTCGCGACTGCGGCCGACCGTGCAGCATTCGCGGAAGAACTCACCACCAGTGTCGCGGGGCTGGTCTCGAAATACCATTCGGAGGCCGCACCCGGCGGTCGCGACTTCCGCTTCGTCGTGGCCGTGCATCCGAGCACGAAGGCCGCGCATCCGACAGCCACACCGACATCCGCGCCAGCCGAGGCGCCGCACCCCGAGGAGAACTGATGGGACACCCCTGGAAGAGCGACGACGAATTCGAGCTCGACGCAACACCCGAAGAGGTCTGGGAGGCCATCGCGTCCGGCCCCGGCATCGATTCCTGGTTCATGGGAGTCAGCTCGGTCGAGCCGGGCGTCGGCGGAGCGGTCAACACCGACTTCGGCGGGTTCGTGCAGCGGTCGGAGATCACCGCGTGGGAGCCGAACCGGCACCTCGCATACTCCAGCGAGGTCGGCCCCGACGGCCGGTTCATCGCGTTCGAATACCTCCTCGAAGCGCACGAAGGCGGCACGACCGTCATGCGCCAGGTCGCAACCGGGTTCCTTCCCGGAGACGACTGGGAAGCCGAGTTCGAGGCGATGCTCACCGGCGGCATGATGTACCAGCGCACCCTGCGGTCGTATGTCGACCACTTCACCGGGCGCTTCGGCGTGCCCGTGTCGGCGATGGTGCAGCACCCGGATTTCGCGCGCGCCTGGGCAGGGATGCTCGATGACCTCGGACTCCCGGCGGATGCTGCCGAAGGAGACCGGGTCACACTCACTCCGTCAGGGTTCGCACCTATCACCGGAGTGATCGACTACCTCGCCGACGGCTACTTCGGGGTGCGCGCGGACGACGCGCTCTACCGCTTCTACCGCGGGTTCTACGGGCCGGGACTCGGGCACCACGTCTTCGCGGAGGGCGCGGACCGCTCGGAGCTCGACGCGGTATGGCTCGCGTGGCTGGAACGCGCGGTAGCCTGACGAGCCGAGGCGTCGGCCACGTGAATCGGGCCGGCGCCTGCGCTCGCCCGCTATTCGTCCCGTTCGGTGTAGTCGCCCTGCTCGGCTGACGCGTCGACGACCTCCTCGTTCCGCTCGGTCTCGGTGTACTCGCCCTCGATCAGCGGGTCGGGCGCACCCTTCTCGGTCTCGGTGTACTGCCCGTGGACCGTGCGCTCCTCGGGTCCCTCGGGCTCGGGGTCCGCTTCGGTGTAAAAACCTTCTTCGTGCTCGCGGTCGCGGTCGCCACCGTCAGCGGGTCCTTCGAACGTGCCCATGACTGCTCCTTTCGCCGGTGACATCCGCGTCGGGCGTTGGGGGGTGCGCTCGATCGCGGGCATCCGTGGTGCGACTCTACGCCCGCCGCTGCGCGCTCACTAGGGCTGCCCGCCTTCCGCCGGGAATCGGGCGCCGAGAATCGCTCGGGACGCCGAGAGTCGCCGCGGTGCGGGCGATGCTCGGCCGCAGGGGCGATTCTCGATCGGGCGACAGGCGGCGCTAGCCGCGCTTCGTATATGCGGCCTTGCGGGACTTGGCGGCGTTGCGCTTCGCCTCATCCATTGCCCGCTGCATACTCGGGTCGTTCCAGAACGAGGTGACGGCGTTCTTCATCTGCTCGTAGCGCTCGCGTCCCGCGCGGGTGCCCAGAACGTAGGCGATGAGGGCGATCACGAGGATCGCCAGGAAACGTGGACGCATGGGCCCCTCCTGACTGTCTGCCTGACGATAGTCCCGTCGCCCCGGGATGGGAAGGGGGTCGCGGAGGGAAGCGCTAGGTCGTCGGAGCGGACCGGTCGCGGTGCGTCCACCGGTCGTACAGCGCTTCGATCGGCCGGCTGAGCAGAAGCAGCAGCAGCCACAGCATCCCGACTTTGGGGACGAGCACCGCGAGGACGAGAGCGACGACGAAAAGCGCGGTCGCGACAGCGGACGACGTGAGGCGGAGGCCGCCGTCGACCCCCTCGCGCAGGAGACCCGGGTTGCGCGTGAGCACGAACTCGATGAGCAGCATGGATGCGCTGGTCACGATCAGCGTGCCGATGTACAGCGCATTCACGCCGGGGTTGGTGCCGCTCGCCAGCGCCAGGACGTTCGTCGCGAACGGCAGGAACACGATGCTCGCGAGCCACAGGAAGTTCAGCCTGACCAGGGTCGGGTTGTAGTCGCGGACGAACTCGAAGACGCGGTGGTGCACGACCCAGAAGCGGGCGATCACGACGAAGGAGACCGCGAACGCGAGGAAGGTCGGCCAGTGGGCGAGGAAAAGCCCCCAGACCGTCGGGTGCGTCTTCGAGATCTGGGCGGCGATGTCGACGAGGGGCAGCACCAGGAGGGTGATCGCGATGGCGACCGCCGCATCCGAGAAGTTGACGAGCCGGTCGAGCCCGCGATCGGTCCGGAACGATGCCATGCGCTCATTCTGCCCGAACCGGTGCCCGGAGGAGCGGTGCGGATCGCTTAGAGCGCGGCGACGAAGTCGTCGATCGAGACGACCTCGGCCTGCCGCGGGAAGATCTTCTCGGTGAGAACGCGATGCACCTCGGGGTCGCGGTCGAAGCATCCGTCTTCGAGCACGACGATCCGGAAGTCGTGGTCGGCCCCGTCGCGAACGGTCGACAGCACGACGCCGCTGGTCGAGATCCCGCACAGCACCAGCGTGTCGACGCCGCGCGCCAGGAGCTGCTCGCGCAGATCCGTCGTACTGAACGCGCCGACGCGGGACTTGCGCACGACGATCTCGTCGTCGGCGGGGGCGATGCGCGCGTCGACCTGGGTGTCGGGTCCGTCGAGCATCCGCCCGGTCGCTGCCGCCGCGTGGAAGGTGACGTTACTCGCGGGAACTGCGGCGATGTCATCCTCGGTGAGCGCCACGCGCACGTAGCCGACCGTGAGGTCGGCGGCACGAGCCGCTTCCCGGGCGCGCAGGAGCCCGTCGACGAACGCGTCGGCGTCCGGGACCTGGGCGACGATGGACGGCTGCACATCCATGATGAGCAGCGCAGTGGAGACGGTGTCGAGAGAATTCACGCCCACACCCTAGCCCGTCTCCCTCTGCGGCGAGCACAGGAAAAGTCAGGCTTTGCGGTCGCCGAAGGCCGCCTTTTCCTGTGCTCGCGAAGTGTGGGCGGGCTAGAGCCCGAGGGACTTCTTGATGAGGTCCTCGGCGTCGTCGGTGTGGGCGGCAGCCTCGGCCTCCTGGTTGGCCTCGGCCACGGCCCGGACGACCTCGTCGCGCTGGATGCGCAACCCGCGGGGCGCGTCGATCCCGATGCGGATGCCGTCGCCTCGCGACTCGAGCACCGTGATGACGATGTCGTCACCGATGAGCACCCGCTCCCCCGGTTTGCGCGTCAGTACCAGCATTGGCTCAGCCTATCCCGACGACATGACTGCAGCTGCTGTCCGTACCGCCGCTCATCGCCGTCCGGCGAGCGAACGCTCGAGCCGGCGTGCCCGCACGCGGTCCAGTTCTACCGGGCGCGCAGCCTCGGCGATCTCGGATGCGGGCCGGATGGGGATGCGCGCCGCCCGCTCCGGAACACGCTCGGTGACACGCTCCGGGATCCCGTGGGCGATCGCGATGACACGGGCACGGTATGCGGCGATCCGCTCGATCACTTCCGCCATCGTCTCGGTCACCGTGAAGATCGAGCCGTCGACCAGCACCAGCGTGGTGTCCGGGTTGGCGTGGATGCGCTCGATGAGATCGGGGTTGACCGCGAACTGGCTGTGGTTGGGCCGCGTGGCGACAATCATGGGCGTGTTCCTGGTCCCGGCCCTGGATGAGCCGACACCGTCCACTATCGACGGGATGGCCGCGCGCGTAAGTCGTACGTACTGCAGAGCACCGCGCCGAGTCGGCGCACAAACTTTTCCGCGAAACGGCTAACCGCTGGCGAACGGCCGCCGATAGCTCATGGTGTACGACGCCGGACCACGGACGGGCCGGTGGACAAACCCACTCAAGGAAGAAGCCATCATGGGAATGACGATTGCGACCAACAACGCGGCTCTGAACGCGTACCGCAACCTCAACAACACGCAGAACAAGCTCAACTCGTCGCTGCAGAAGCTGTCCAGCGGCTTCCGCATCAACAACGCAGCCGACGACGCGGCCGGCCTGTCGATCTCCGAGGGCCTGCAGTCGCAGATCTCCGGCATCGCCCAGGCGGGGCGCAACGCACAGGACGGCATCTCGGTCATCCAGACCGCTGACGGCGCACTGAGCGAGGTCACCTCGATCCTGCACCGCATGCGCGACCTGGCCGTCCAGGGTGCCAACGACTCGAACAGCACCAGCTCCCGCGCCGCGATCAAGACCGAAGCCGACGACCTCGGCAAGGAGCTCGACCGCATCGCCACCAACACGAACTTCAACGGCATCAACCTGCTCCAGGGCGGTTCGCTGAACTTCCAGGTGGGCGCCGGATCGACCGCGGACAACACCATCGCGGTGAACCTCACGGACCTGAGCACGGCTGCAGGCACGCTGAGCGGCGCCGCCGGTGCAACCGGGTTCGACGTCACCACGAACGCGACCGCCAACACGACGATCGCCGCCATCGACACCGCCATCGACGCTGTCTCCACCTCACGTGCAGACCTCGGCGCCTCGATCAACCGTTTCCAGTCGGCAGCGAACAGCCTCAGCATCGCGGGCCAGAACCTGACCGCTGCGAACTCGCAGATCAAGGACACCGACATGGCGGCCGAGATGGTCAACTACACCCAGTCCAGCATCCTCGCCCAGGCCGGTACCGCCATGCTCGCGCAGGCGAACCAGTCGGGCCAGGGCATCCTCAAGCTGCTCCAGTAGTCGGAGCAAACGCTGAGCGCCTGGCGGTGACCGGGAGACGAACTGGACCTCGTCTCCCGCAATCCGCCGGGCGCTTTCGCGTCTCACCCCGCAGCCAACGCCGACGCCGACACCCACGCACCACCAGCACGAAAGCGGTCAGACAGTGACAGGAATCCAGCTCCCGGGCCTCGCCACCGGGCTCGACAGCGCCAGTCTCATCGCGTCGCTCATGCAGTTGTACGCGGCGCCCGAGAACGTGATCAAGGCGAAGATCACCACCGACAACTCGAAGATCAGCGACCTGCAATACCTCAACACCCAACTCGCCGCGCTGAAGACGGCAGCGGACACCAATGCCAAGCCTGCGGCTCTCGCGGCTTTCACCACGTCCGCGTCGAGCACCGCGATCACCGCCAAGGCGGGTTCGGGTGCCGCCGCCGGCAGCATCGACATCAGCATCGGGCAGCTCGCGCAGGCGCAGACCTCGGTGACTGGCACGTTCAGCACCTGGCCGGACAACCCGCCCACGATCACCGTCGTGAACTCGAGCGGTGTGCAGACCCAGGTGACCGCGGTCACGAACAGCCTCGACGATGTCGTCGAAGCGATCAACAACTCGACTGCCGGTGTCACGGCGCAGAAAGTCGCGACCGGCACGGACGGCTCCGGCAACCCGGTCTTCCGCCTGCAGCTCACCTCGAAGTCGAGCGGGGCCGCCGGCGCGTTCCAGATCTACCGCGGCACTGCCGCCGACGTGACCGCGGGCACCGCGACCGACCTCATGTCCGACCCGGGGGCGGCGACCATCAGGGTCGCACAGGATGCCTCGGCCACGCTCTGGGCAGGCACTGCGGCACAGCAGACCATCACGTCAGCGTCCAATACGTTCACGAACCTGCTGCCCGGCGTCGATGTCACCGCCACCGCCGTCACCTCGGCGCCCGCCACCCTCACCGTCACGCCCGATGTCGCCACCTCGTCGCAGACCGCCGACACCTTCGTGACCTCGATCGGCACGATCCTGGCGAACATCCTCAACGGGCAGAAGACCGCCTCCAGCACGGATGCGAGTGGCGCGGTCACGACGAAGCTCGGCACCCTCACGGGCGACTCGAACATCCGCTCCATCAACGACAGCCTGATCGGCGCCGCGACTGACCCCGTCAACGGCGTCTCGCCGTCATCGATCGGCATCAACATCTCGGTCGACGGCAGCTACAACGCGACGGTCACGTTCGATCCGGATGCGTTCGCCTCCGCGATGGCATCGGACCCGGCGGGCACGCAGGCCATGTTCAACGCGATCTCCGCGCGGGTCTCGGGTGCGGCGAACGCGGCCTCCGACCCCTACCAGGGCACCCTCTCGTCGGAGATCAAGAATGCGCAGTCCGAGGTCTCCGACCTGAACGACCAGGTCGCGAGCTGGGACGCCCGCCTCGCGGCCCGCCAGGCGGCCCTCCAGCAGACGTACGCCGCGCTCGAGGTGGCCGTGAACAAACTCAACGCCCAGGGGTCGTATCTGACCCAGCAGCTGGCCGGCCTGACCAACTCGTCCTCATCCTCATCCTCGTCGAAGTAGCCACGTAGCCAAGTAGCCAGGAGCACGCATGACCACCCAGACCGCGCAGCTCGCGCAGTACAACCGGAACGCGATCCTCTCAGCGACCCCGACACAGCTGGTCACGATGCTCTACGACCGGCTCGTCCTCGACCTCAAGCGCGCCGAGGCGGCCCAGGACGAGGAACGCTGGGCGGATGCGCACGAGCAGCTCCTGCACGCGCAGGACATCGTCGCCGAGCTGTCGTCGAGCCTCAAGATCGAGGTCTGGGACGGCGCGAGCGGTCTCTTCGCCATCTACGTGTACGTTCACCAGGCGCTGGTCGACGCGAACATCCACCGCAACATCGCCCGCACCCGCGAGGCGATCGGGCTGATCGAGCCGTTGTGCGCGTCGTGGCACCAGGCCGCGCAGCTCATCCCCGCCCACGGTGCGGTCGCTGCCGGGGGCTCGCTCGGTGTCGCCTGAGCCTGTCGGGTCGCCCGAGCCGCCCGAGTCGAGCAGGTCGACCGAGCCGAACGCGTCGTCCGAGCCCATCGGGGCCTGGACCGTCCTCCTCGACCGGTTCGAGGACGAGATCCGTCGCGTCAACCGCGGAGACACCTCCGACCTGCCCGACTGGGCCGAACCCGACGGCTTCCCGCCCCTGCCGGCCGAACTCGCCGGGCGAGCCCGCAGCATCCTCGAACGCCAGCGCAGCACGGCCGACCGCGCTGCCGCCGCGCGACGCGAAATCGGTCGCGAACTGGCCGCTGTGCGGGCCATTCCCGCGCAGGCGGCCACCCAGCTCCCGCGGTATCTCGACCGTCTCGCGTGATCGCCCGGTGAAATCCGGTGGATGCTGCGCGAATCGCTAACGGATTCCCGCAAGCGGTCGATAGCTGAGGTTGAGCACGGACTGCTCCCTCACGAGGCCACGGATCGGCCGACCCCACACATGACGACACCGTGAAGTGAGTCAGCATGATCGAATCCGTGACCCAGGCCGCCCTCTCGAGCGCCCTGGCCGGCCTCTCCGCCCGGCAGACGGCCATCGCGAACAACATCGCGAACGTGAACACGCCGAACTACCAGGCCCAGCGGGTGTCCTTCGAGGATGCGCTGGCCGCGTCGGTCGCGAACCATGACGGACACGTCGACCCGGTCACGCAGCTGTCGCTGGAGCCGACGCAGCTGAACGGCAACAACGTCAACCTCGACACCGAGACCACCTCGGACATCGAGACCGGGCTGCGGTACCGGTTCGCCACCCAGGCGATGACCCAGCAGTTCGCCGGCATCCAGGCCGCGATGAGGACCAGCTGATGGCCGACGCGATCGGAATCGCCGCGACCGGGCTCGGACTGCATCGCCACTGGCTGGATGCGATCTCCGACAACATCGCGAACGTCAACACGGCCGAGCCGACCAGCGGGGCGGCCTTCCAGGCCCGTTACGTGGTCGCGCAGGCCGGCGAAGGCACCAGCGGCGTCTACGTCGCGGGGGCCGCCTACGGGAGCGCCGCCGGCCGCGTCGTCCACGATCCCGAGAACCCCCTGGCGGATAAGGACGGCAACGTGCGCATGCCCGACATCGACCTCGGTTCGCAGATGGGCGCACTCATCATGGCGCAGCGTGGCTACCAGGCGAACGCCGCGGTGATCGACCGCGCCCAGACCACCTACGAAGCCGCACTGCAGATCGGACACGGTTCATGAGCATCCTCCCGATCTCGGCCCTCTCCGGCGTCACCGGAGCCGGTTCGATCACGCAGGCGGGGACCGCGGCTGCGTCCGCCACCGACGGCTCCGGCTTCGCAGCCAGCCTGGCCGGCGCGATCGACAACGTGCAGCAGCTGCAGTCGAACGCGAACGATCTCGCCGTCAAAGCGGTCACCGGCAACCTCGACGACATCGCCACCGCGACCGTCGCGGCCACCCGGGCGCAGGTCACCACGGAACTCGTCGCCGCCGTCCGCAATGACGGCGTCAACGCCTTCAACAAGATCATGGAGATGCCGGCCTGATGCCGAAACAATTGGCCGCGTTCTTCCAGCGGCTCAGCGGGAGTGTGCGCGCCTTCTCGGCCGCGCAGAAGACGATCGCCATCCTGGCCATCGCCGTTCTCGCGCTGGGGGCGGTGTTCCTCGGAACCTGGCTCTCCACCCCGCAGTACACGCCGCTGTTCACCGGACTCGCCGCCGCGGACGCGTCAGCCGTCGTCGACCAGCTGAACTCCGACGGCGTGAAGTACCAGCTCACCGACGGCGGAGCCACGGTGCTCGTGCCCCAGGACAAGGTGTACGACGAGCGCCTGAAGGCTGCCTCTGCCGGCCTCCCGTCGTCGAGCACGAACGGCTACGCGCTCCTCGACAAGATGGGCGTCACGAGCAGCGAGTTCCAGCAGGACGTCATGTACAAGCAGGCCATGGAGGAGGAGCTGGCGAAGACCATCCAGGCCATGAACGGCGTGCAGACCGCATCCGTCAAGCTTGCGATCCCGAAGGAGACGGTCTTCACCTCCCAGGCGGCTGATCCGACCGCTTCCGTCTTCATCAAGACCGACGCAGGCGCGACGCTCAGCTCCGACCAGGTGGATGCGATCGTGCACCTGACCAGCGCATCCATCGAGAACATGAAACCCGTCGACGTCACCGTCGTCGACTCGAGCGGCCAGACACTGTCTGCCCAGGGCGCAGCGGCAGCAGGCTCGTCCGACAAGCTCACCTCGGCCTACGAGGCGAAGACCACGGCGGCCATCCAGGCGATGCTCGACCGCATCGTCGGGCCGGGGAATTCCACGGTCGCCGTCTCCGCGAACCTCAGCGATGCGACCTCGCAGCGGGTGTCCGAGACGTTCCAGACGCCGAAGGACAGCCCCGTACTCAGCGAGACCAGCCAGACCGAGACCTACACGGGAACTGGGAGCGCCGCGGCGGGAGTCCTCGGACCCGACAACATCGCCGTGCCCAACGGCACCAGCGGCAACGGCGCGTACAACGCGGCGAACGGCACCAAGAACAACGCCATCGACAAGGTGACGCAGACCGACAACATCCCCGCCGGCACCGTGCAGCGGCAGACCGTGTCCGTCGCGATCAGCAACAAGGCGCTCGGCAACGCGAGCCCCTCCAGCATCCAGTCGCTCGTCGAGGCGGCGGCAGGATTCGACAAGACGCGCGGCGATGTCGTGACGGTGGCTGCGGTCGGCTTCAACACCGACCAGGCGAAAGCGGCCAAAGCGGCCCTGGATGCCAGCACGCAGGCGCAGAAGAACGCACAGACGAGCAACCTCCTGCGCGATGCGATCATCGCGGGCGTCGTCGTCATCGTCGCGACGCTCGCCCTCATCTTCTTCCTGCGCCGCGGCCGCCAGCGGCGCGAACCGGTCGACCTCGAGATCCTCGGCCCGGACGACGACGAGCTCGATGCGATCCTCGCCGGCCACAAGCTCGCCATCGAGCAGCCCGTGCCCATGCCGGTTCTCGAACCGACCAGCACCGAGGTGAAGCGGGCCGAGATCGCCACCCTCGCCGGGCGCGACCCCGAAAAGGCCGCCGAGCTGCTGCGCGGACTGATGGATGAGAGGACCAGCTGATGCCCGAACAGGTCAAAGAGCTGACCGGCACCCAGAAGGTCGCCATCGTCCTCATGAACCTCGACCCCGTGCGGGCGTCGACGGTGATGAAGCAGTTCTCCGACGCCGAGGCCGAGGAGATCACCAGCGAGATCATCCGCCTGCGCCGTGTCGACCCCGACATCGCCGACCAGGCCCTCAGCGAGTTCCACGAGCTGGCGACGTCCGGCCGGGTCAGCGCACGCGGTGGCCGCGACTTCGCCCAGGGACTCCTCGAGGCGTCGTTCGGGTCGGAGCGGGCGGCCGGCGTACTCAACCGCGTCGCGAGCTCCATGGCAGGCAAGGCGTTCGAGTTCCTCGACGATGCGGAGCCGTCGCAGATCGTCACCCTCCTCGACGGGGAGATGCCGCAGACCTGCGCCCTGGTGCTGGCCCACCTGCGGCCCGCGCATGCCTCCAAAGTCATGGCCGGCTTCCCCGACGAGCTCCGCACCGAGGTCGCTCGGCGCATCGCAACGATGACGAGCGCCACCCCGGAGTCGATCGCCCTCGTCGCGCAGTCGCTCAAAGAGCGCTCTGCGGCGGTGGTGGCTCCCAGCGCCGCGGCCGAGGTCGTCGGCGGAGTCCAGCCGCTCGTCGACATCATCAACCGTTCCGACATCAACACCGAGCGCGCCGTGCTCGCCGGGCTCGACGAGGTCGACCCGCAGCTCGCCGACGAGGTTCGCTCGCGCATGCTCACGTTCGGCGACATCGTGAAGCTCGAGAAGAAGGACGTGCAGCAGGTGCTGCGCGGAATCGACAACCTGGTGCTCGCCGTTGCGATGAAGGGCGCCTCGGAGGCCGTGGTCGCGACGATCCGCGAGAACCTCTCCGAACGCAACCGCGAACTCCTCGACGACGAGATCCGCACGATGGGCCCGACCCGCAAGTCGCAGGTCGAGGAGGCGCGTGCCGATGTGGTCCGCGCGATCCGCGAGCTGGAAGCATCCGGCGGCATCGTGATCCACCGCGGCGACGAGGACGGTTTCGTTGACTAGTCCAGCCTTCACCGCGGTCGCCTTCCCCGCCGTCCGCAGCCGCTCGCAGTCCGAGGCGGAGGAGCAGGCGCGCGCTCGCGGCTACGCGGCCGGCTACGCCCAGGGCGCCCGCGAGGCCGAACGCGAACTGGCCGAACGCCGCAAGCAGCTCGACGCCGAGTTCGCCGTGGCGGCCGAGCAGGCCGAAGCGCTCCTTCAGCGCCGGCTGGGCGCCGTCGAGCTCATGCTGCACACATTGGATGCGCGGCTCGAGCCGGTCGTCGAGAGCGCCCAGCAGTCGCTCGCGGTAGCAGCCCTCGACCTGGCCGAGGCCGTCGTCGGCGTCGAACTCGGCGACGCGGAGAGTTCCGCGAAAGCCGTCGTTACCCGGGTGCTGTCGAGCGTGGATGCGAACGAGACGACGGTCGTGCGGGTCAATCCGGGCGAGCTCCCGCTCCTCGCCGCGCTGTTCGGCGGGACTGAGGCGATCAGCCTGGTCGCCGACGCGTCCCTCGACCGCGGCGACGCGATCGCGGAGTTGCCGAGCGGATTCGTGGATGCGCGCATCCGGTCCTCCCTCGATCGCGCACGCTCCGCACTCCTCGGGGAGCGCTCATGACCCCGACCCTGGTGCGCCCGCACGCCGACGACTTCGCCCTCGCCCTCGATGCCGCGCGGCCCGAACGGGTCGGCCGGGTCACCCGCGTCGTCGGCCTCACCATCGAGATCGCCGGACTCGACTGCGTCTCAGGCGATCTGGTCACGATCGGGGACGCGAACCCGATCGACGCCGAGGTCGTCGCCACCTCGACCACCGGCGTCCACGTGATGCCGCTCGCCCGCACCGACGGCATCGGCACCGGCACGCCCGCGCGGTCCAAGGGCACCCGGGCACTCGTCCCCACCGGCGTCGGCCTCCTCGGGCGCGTCGTGGACGGGCTCGGCCGCCCCATCGACGGCAAGGGGCCCCTTGCCTCCGACGGCGGGGTTCCGCTCGCGAACGAGAGCCCGTCGGCGATGCAGCGTGCCCGGATCACGGATGCGCTCCAGACCGGCGTGCGCGTCCTGGACACCCTGACCACCGTCGGGCGGGGCCAGCGCCTCGGCCTGTTCGCCGGCTCCGGGGTCGGGAAGTCCTCCCTGCTCTCGATGATCGCCCGCGGCACGGACGCCGAGGTGTCGGTCATCGCACTCGTCGGCGAGCGCGGACGCGAGGTGCGCGAATTCCTCGAAGACGACCTCGGCCCCGCGGGCCTCGCACGATCGATCGTCGTCGTCTCGACCTCGGACGAACCGGCACTGATGCGCCTCCGCGCCGCCTTCCTCGCGACCCGGATCGCGGAGTCCTTCCGCGACGAGGGCAAAGATGTCGTGCTCATGATGGACTCGCTCACCCGCGTCGCGATGGCGCAGCGTGAGATCGGGCTGTCGGTCGGCGAGCCGCCTGCGACCCGCGGGTACCCGCCGTCGACGTTCTCGATCCTCGCCCAGCTCCTGGAGCGGGCCGGCACGGCGGACCGCGGTTCCGTCACCGGCCTCTACACCGTGCTCGTCGACGGGGACGACCACAACGAGCCCATCGCCGACGCCGCCCGCTCCATCCTCGACGGGCACGTCGTGCTCGACCGGAAACTTGCGATCGTCGGCCATTTTCCTTCGGTCGATGCCCTCGCATCCGTCTCCCGCGTCGCCTCCAAAGTGAACTCGGCCGAGCACGAAGGGCTCGCGATGCAGCTGAGGACGGTCATGGCCGCCCGGGCCCGGGCGCAGGACCTCATCGACGTCGGCGCCTACCAGTCCGGCACGAACCCGCTCGTGGATGCGGCCGTGACGTACGAGGACGAGATCAACGCGTTCCTGCGGCAGCGGATGGACGACCACACCGAATCAGAGCACGCGTGGTCCCAGCTCGCCCGGCTCGACCGACTCCTCGGAGGTGCATGATGCCGAAACCGTTCTCACTCGCGGGTCTCCTGAGGCTCCGCCGGACCGAACAGGACATCGCCGGGGCGGAGCTCGCCCGCGCGAACGCCCGCATCCGCGACAACGCGACGACGGAACGGCGTGCGCGCCGGGCGCTGGCCGAATACGGGGACACCGCCACCAGCACCGAGACCCTCCGCGCCATCGCCGCCGCCCGCCAGGCCTCTGCGACCATGCTCGCAGAGCTCCAGATCGTGCTCGACGACGACCTCTCCGCCCACGAGCGCGCCAGGGCCGACTACCTCACGGCACGGATGCGCTTCACGGGTCTCGAGAAGACCGAACGCCGACACCGCGAGGCCGCGATCGCCGAAGACCTGAAGCACGAGCAGCAGGCGCTGGACGAGCTCACGGGCTCGCGGGCGGCACGCGAGAAGGGCGACGAATGAGCGCCATCGACGCCGTCAACCGCATCCAGGAGATCCAGCAGACCTTCGTCGCCCTGCAGACCGGCACCGTCGGATCTGCCTCGGCCACCGCATCCGAATCGTTCACCGGCGCACTCGCCGGCGCGCTCGCGAACACGCAGACGGGCACCGCGGGTACGGCCGGATCGGCCGGATCGGCCGGATCGGTCACCGGCCAGGACATCGTCGCCGATGCGCGCAAGTACCTCGGCGTCCCGTACGTCTTCGGCGGCACCACCTCGTCGGGCATGGACTGCTCGGGCCTCGTCCAGACCGTGCTGAAAGACGTCGGCATCTCCTCACCCCGCCTCGTCTCGGGCGAGTCGACCCTCGGCACGGCGGTGCCGTCACTGGCCGATGCGCAGCCGGGCGACCTCATCGTGCTGAAGAACAACGAACACATCGTGATCTACGCCGGCGACGACAAAGTCATCCACGCACCGGACGTCGGTCGCAACGTCTCCGAAGTGCCGAACTGGCTGACGGATGCGGACATCGAGACCATCCGTCGCGTTGCGCCCTCGACCTCCGCCGCTGCGTCGCCGGCGTCGTCCGCATCCGCGCTCTCCAGCTCGCAGATGACGCAACTGCTCTCTGCGATCCAGGGGTCGCTCGGTGGCGCGTCGAGCACGACGTCCGGTTCCGGATCGCTCTCGTCGCTGCTGTCGCTCCTGCAGGGAGGCGCCCTGTGAGCGGCACGACGAGCGTGATGCCCGCGCAGTCCCGGGTTCACCGGGCGGAGGCCGCCCAGGTGCCCGAAGCGTCGGGCGGGTCCGGGTTCGCGGATGTGCTCGCCGGGCTCACCGCCGACCGTCGCGACGAGTCGGCCGCGGGTTCGCCGACGCACTCGGTCAAGCGCGCTCGGCCTGGCGGTGGCGCGGCCGACTCGGAGGCGACGGCGTCGGCGGATGCGGGTCAGAACTCAGCTGGGTCGCCCGCGGCTGACCCTGGCGCGGGCTCCTCGGCAATGCCGGTCGTGCCGTCGGGTGCCGCCGGTTCGGGAGGGGATGCGTCCGGGTCGCCGGTCGCCGCCGGCCTCGCGCAGGCGAGCGGACTCACGGGTGGGCAGCCTGTGTCGACGGGGGCCCTGACGGTTGCCGCGGGTACGCAGGCTCCGTCGGTGACGCAGTCCTCACCTGTGACCGGGACGACGGGCGCGCAGGACTTGGGCGCAACCTCGACCTCGGCCGCGACTCTCCTTGCGGCCGCTCCGGGGTCATCCGCAGTGGTCGCCCCGTCGGCGAAGCCCACGGGCTCGTCGCCGGCCGGAGTCGGTGCGCAGGCGGGGACCGTCTCGCTGCCTGCGGATGCGCAGGTCGCGACGGGTCAGACCGTCGCTTTCACCGCATCCGGCGCAGCCGCATTCGCGGCAACCGCATCCGCCGCAGCCGCATCCGCATCCAGCGCGGCCGCATCCACCACATCCGCGGCAACCACATCCACCGTATCCGTCCCCGCATCCAGCGCATCCGCCACCACCGACGGCGCATTCCCTCCGCCAGCATCCACGGGTTCCGCCGCCGCCACCGGCCCGGCGTCGCTCGCAGCGTCCGCGCTGTTGTCCGCAGCGCCGCCGGCGACCCAGCAGGCGGAGTCCGCGCAGCCGACGACCACGCCAGGGGGAACCGACGCCGCAGTGACCGGCTTCACGACACCCCTCGGAACATCCGTCAGCACGGGGGCACCGGCGGCGAGCGCCGCCACGAAGGCAGCACCCGCGCAGCCGGACGCATCAGCGACCGCTCTTGCGCAGGTCGCGCCGTCCGCGATCCCCACGACCCCCGCATCCGTCGCGCCCGCAGCATCCACCGCATCGGCCTCGCCGACCGCGCCGGCGTTCCAGGCGTTCGCCGACCAGGTCGCGAAGCCGGTCTTCGCACTCGCTGCGGCCGGGGACGGCAACCACACCATGACCATCAGCGTCACACCCGAGAACCTCGGGCCGGTCACAGTGCGGGCGCACATCTCGGGTGACGCCGTGCGGATCGAGCTGTTCTCGCCGTCGGACACCGGGCGCGACGCGCTCCGTCAGCTGCTGCCCGACCTGCGTCGCGACCTGTCCGCGACCGGAGCGAACACCAATCTGGACCTCTCATCGCAGGGCCAGCCCGACGCGCAGCAGAATGCCGGGACCCTCCGACAGGATCCGCGACCGCTTGAGCGCACCCCCCGACAGGATCACGCCGTCGACGCGCCCGCAGCATCCGTCCACCAGCCCCGCGCCGTGTCATCGACCGGCCTCGATGTGATGGCCTGACCGCCCAAGGAGAACAGAAGATGACCGCAGTCGACCCCATTTCCGCCTCGTCAGGAGGCTCCAGCATCTATGCGACCGACAACACGCTCGGCACGCCCAAGCAGACCATGGATGCCGACCTCTTCATGAAACTGCTCGTCACGCAGCTGCAGAACCAGGATCCGTCGTCGCCGATGGACACCAACCAGATGATCAGCCAGACCACGCAGCTCTCGATGATGCAGTCGCTGGCCACCCTGAACTCGACCAACACCGAGAGCTTCGCGCTCGCGATGCGCACGAACGCCGCCGCCCTGATCGGCCAGCAGGTCAGCTACCTGGACAAGAACGGCGACACCCAGACCGGCAAGGCGACCTCGGTCAGCTTCTCCGGGAGTGTCCCGACCGTCACCGTCGGGGGCATCGATGTCTCCCTCGACTCCATCTCCGCACTCACCCTCGCCAACTGAAAGGCAGATCATGCTCCGCTCTCTCTACTCCGGCATCTCCGGACTCCAGGCCCACCAGCAGATGCTCGACGTCACCGGCAACAACATCGCCAACGTCAACACCGCGGGATTCAAGTCGTCCTCTGTCGAATTCGAGGACACCCTGTCGCAGCTGATCTCGGGTGCGACCGCCGCGGGTGCTGCCAATGGCGGCTCCAACCCGGCCCAGATCGGTCTCGGCGTCAAGGTCGCCGGCATTGCGACCAACTTCGCCCAGGGCTCTTCGCAGGCGACCGGCAAGCCGACCGACCTCATGATCAGCGGCGACGGATTCTTCAACGTGAAGGTCGGCGGCCAGAGCCTGTACACCCGGGCCGGGAACTTCGACTTCGACTCCACCGGCACCCTCGTCTCGGCCGAGGGCGGCTTCGTCCAGGGCTGGACGGCCGACGCCACCGGCAACCTCAACACCAACCAGGCGCTCGGCAACATCAAGCTCCCGGTCGACTCGGTGGTGCCCGCCGCCGCGACCACCACGGCCAGCTTCGCCGGCAACCTCCCGTCGGATGCTGCGGCAGCGACCGTTCTCACCCGCGACATTCCGGTCTACGACAACCAGGGCAACAAGTCGACCGTCTCACTCACCTTCACCTCGGACGGCGCCGGCAACTGGACGGTCAACGACGGCACCGGCAACATCGGCACCCTCTCGTTCACCGCCGGTGCCCTGACCACCACCCCGCCCACCCTCACCACAGCGGGCGCACTCCCGATCGACTTCTCGAAGGTCAGCGGGTTCGCCGGCCTGTCGACGATCGCGGTCGAAGGCCAGAACGGCCACAGCGCAGGAACGCTCGAGTCGTACACGATCGGCAAAGACGGCACCATCTCCGGTTCGTACAGCAACGGCGTCATCCAGGCGATCGCCCGCATCGCGGTCTCCACGTTCGTGAACCCGGGCGGCCTCGAGAAGCAGGGCGGATCGATGTACGGGGCGACCCCGAACTCGGGCGCACAGACCACCGGAACCGCGGGCACCCCCGGGCTCGGCTCCATCACCACCGGGTACCTGGAGATGTCGAACGTCGACCTGTCGCAGGAGTTCACCAACCTCATCGTCGCTCAGCGCGGCTTCCAGGCGAACGCCCGCATCATCACCACGAGCGACTCGGTGCTCGATGAACTGGTCAACTTGAAGCGCTCGTAGCGGGTCGCCGCACACGAACCCCTGTTCCACGAGACGCGAACACAAACGCAAAAACACTGTCGGCCGCCTAACCGGAGTCACCCGGGCGGCCGACAGTGTCGTTTAGAACCACCCCTCGTACCCGGAACAAGGCGAAAGCAGACCCATGATCGTTGCCACCCGACTCAGCGGCAGCCCGTTCGCGATCAATCCTGACCTCATCGAACGCATCGTGGAGAACCCGGACACGACGATCTTCCTCGTCGACGGTTCCAGTCACATCGTCACCGAACCGCTCACCCGCATCCTGGAACTCATTGCGGATGCGCGCGCCGACGTCATCGCACGCGCATCCCTGCGACGCATCGAACTCAGCCCCGGCCAGCGTCACCTCGAAGCGCTGCGCCCCGCGGCAGAAGTGCACGACAGCCCCTTCGCCCCGCGACAGACGGAGACGTAATGGACCTCGCAACCATCATCGGGCTGCTCGTCGCCTTCGGCTCCCTGTTCGGGATGCTCACCCTCGAAGGCTCGAGCGTCACGTCCATCCTGCTTCCGGCTCCCATGCTGATCGTCTTCGGCGCCACTATCGCCGTCGGCTTCGCCTCCGGGACCGTACGGGATGCTGCGCGCGCCCTCAAAGCGATCCCCAAGGCGTTCCGCGGCAAGATCGCCAAGCCGGGCGCTGTCATCGAGCAGCTCGTCGAGATCGCCGAGAAGGCGCGCCGCGACGGGCTCCTCTCGCTCGAGCAGAACGCGCACGAGACCAAGGACCCGTTCCTCAGGGACGCGCTGCAGAACATCGCCGACGGCACCGACGGTGAGGAGTTGCGCATCCTGCTCGAAGACCAGATGGCGACACGGCAGCGGGTCGACCGCGGCGCGGCCAAGTGGTTCAAGATCCTCGGTGGGTACGCCCCCACGATCGGCATCATCGGAACGGTCGTCTCGCTCACCCACGTGCTCGAGAACCTGTCGTCGCCGGCGAAGCTCGGCCCGATGATCGCGGCCGCGTTCGTCGCGACCCTGTGGGGTCTGCTCTCCGCGAACTTCATCTGGCTTCCCCTCGGTGACCGACTGAACCGTCTGTGCGATCTGGAGTCCGAGCGGATGTCGCTGATCCTGGAAGGGATGCTCGCCATCCAGTCCGGTGCGCAGCCGCGCCTGCTCGACGAGCGCCTGCGCGCCATGGTGCCGGCGAGTTCTCTACCAAAAGCAGCATGAGCGCGCGCCGGAGGCCCCGGGGTGCCGGCGAGAGCGGCGAGCACCATCAGGATGAACGATGGATGGCCTCCTACATGGACATGGTCACCGTGCTCATGTGCATGTTCATCGTGCTCTATGCGATGTCGAGCACCGATGCCAACAAGTTCGCGGCTCTCAAGGATTCGCTCGCGACCGGCTTCGGCGTCGTCAAGTCGCAGAAGATCGACACGGCGACCGGCATCATCGTGCCGGCCAAGGACGTCGGCAAAGACGGTGAACTGACGAACCTGCACGCGGCGACGCTCGAGTACGACAAGCTCAAAGCTCTGCGCGACCGGATCAACGCCAATCTCGCGGCGGTGGGGCTGCAGACCAAGGTCGACACCACCATCGACTCGCGCGGGCTTACGGTAGGCCTCGTCGGAGCCGACACGTTCTTCGCGTCCAACAGCACCGAGCTGACGCCGATCGCGAGCCGGGTGCTGGATCGCATCGCCGGGCCTCTGAATACCGTGACCTACCAGGTCAGTGTCGAAGGACATGCCGACCCGCGTCCGCCCGGACAGCCGTTCCCGACCAACTGGGAGCTGTCGAGCGGGCGCGCCACGGCCGTGCTCCGCGACCTGGTCGAACGGGGCGGGATCAAGGACACCAGGGTCGGCGCCGTCGGCTACGGGTCGGCGCGCCCCATCGTGCCCGGCTCGTCGGATGCGGACTTCGCCAAGGACCGCCGCGTCGACATCGTGGTGCTGTCCGACCGGTCCGACGCCATCCGGGCGCTGATTCCGCAGCTGGTCGCAGCCGGAAAGTAGCCGCCTCAGGAGTCGAGGGCGCGCACGGCCGCTGCCACCGCATCCGGAGCCTCCCAGGCGGTGAAGTGGCCGCCGCGTTCCAGGCGCTCGAACGTGCGGATGTCGGTGTAGCTCTTGTCGGCGAGTGATCGCGGGTAGCCGGCCTCGTGGCGCTGGATCAGGATGCTCGCCGGCACCTCCACGATCGGATGGAGTTCGTCGTCGCCGCCAGGCTCGCAGTATGCGCGGAAACTCGTCCCGATCGAGCGGGTCACCCAGTAGATCATGACGTTGGTGAGCACGTCGTCCGGGTCGAAATCGTTCAGGCCGTCGCCGTCGCTCCACGCTGCGACCTTCTCGGCGATCCACGCGAGCAGGCCGCTCGGGGAATCGAGAAGCGCCGCCGCTAATGTGTCGGGTCTCGTGCCCTGCTCGTGGGCGTAACCCGATTCCGCCGGGTCGTTGACCGACGCCAGGAACGCAGCCTCCTCCTCCGTCAGCTCCACCCCCGGGCGCGACCGGCCGGAGAACGAGGCGTGCGGAGCCACGATTCCGGCGACGGCGTCGGGGAACGACCCGGCCAGCCAGTCGCTGACGCCTGCGCCGACGTCCTCCCCATAGGTCAGGTATCGGTCGTGGCCGAGCACTTCCGTCATCAGGTGGTTCCATCGTCGGGCGACGCCGAGCGAGGAGAACGGCTCGGGGAGCACACCCGAGAACCCGTAGCCGGGAAGCGACGGGACCACGACATCCCTCTCCGCGCTCAGGATGTCCGCGAGAGCGAGCATGGACGCGAACGAATAGGGCCAGCCATGGGTCAGCACGATCGGCAGGCCGGCCGGTCGACGTGCCGGTGCGCGAATAACGTGCACCGCGCATCCGTCGAGGTCGACGATGCTCTGCTCATACGCGTTGAAGCGCCGCTCGACCGCCCTCCAGTCGTAGGTGGTGCGCCAGCGATCGACCAGTGAGGCGAGCACGCGCGGTGGGATGCCGCGCGACCATTCGGGCCCGGGTGTCGGCTCGGGAATGGTCGCCGCCTCGAGCCGGCGCTGCAGGACGTCGAGCACGCTCTGAGGGATGTCGATGCTGAACTCCATAGTCAGACGCTAGCCGCACGCGCGATCCAGCCGATAGCGGCGCGAGCGGAAAGACGGCTGACCGGGCGTTTCGTCGACTCCTCCACAGGTGGCCGTCGCGTGGAGTTCTCCACAGGTAAAGACCTGATCACGGGTACTTTATCGGTGGCTGCTGATTAGGTAGAGCCATGACCTTCCCACCGGCTCGCGACCTCGATGCGGTCGCTACTGCGCTCGCGACGTTGCGAGCGCTGGAAGCGGAGGAGGGTGCGGCGCTGTCCGAGGCGCAGCTGCTCGTGCGGTCGCTGGCCGCACTCGGCTCAGTGCGGGCCGCGGTGGAGGCGGTTGCGCTGCGGCGCATCGCCTCGCTGGATCGTGCCTGCGAACTCGACCCGGAGACCAGCCCGATCCGGTCATCCGGGTACCGCGACCTGGAGTCGCTGCTGGCCGAGCTGTGGAGGACGTCATTGCCGGCCGCGCGGCAGTTGTGCGGCGTCGCCCGTGCTGTCGCACCGCGGCACAGCCTGCACGGCGACGAGCTGCCGGCGGAGTTCCCGGAACTCGCCGCCGCGCTTCTCGGCACAGACAGTGACGACGCCGGTTCACGCGACGACGACCGCACGGTCGACGAGGCCGGCGGCGAGGATGCAGCGCTGCCGACACGGGTGTCGGTGGAGCAGGCGGCGGTGATCATTCGCGAACTGGGCAAGACCGGTCCCGGCTGCAGTCTGGAGCAGCGCACCTACGGGGAACGGGTGCTGGTCGACCACGCACCCGGGCTGACCGTGGAGGAGACCCGCCGGCTCGCCATCCAGGTCCGCGACCGTTTGGACAGGACGGCATCGAACCCCGCGAAGAGGTCCAGCGACGGCGCCGGTCGTTGACGATCACCACCACCCGTGACGGGATGACCCACATCAACTGGTACCTCGACGCTGTCTCCGCCGGACATGTGCTACCCCAGATCCGCGCCTACGTCAGCCACGACACCCGAGACCAGCGACCGTCGTCGACCGGTGCTTCCAGCAGGGTCAGGTTCGAGGCGCGCTCAGGCGGCCCGGACACCCCGAGCGACGGCGATCCGGAGCGGCCTGAGAGACCTGAGATGCCGGAGACCCGCGGCATCACGCAACTCAACTCGGATGGGGCGGTCGAGGTGTTCCGGCACCGGGCCGGCTGCACCCACGGTGCGTCCAGCCCACCGGTCACCATGATCATCCGGATGACCCTGGCCGACCTGCGGGCCGGCGAAGGCACCGCGGAAATCGACGGCATCCCCAGCCCGATCTCCACTGGCACGGCACGCCGCCTCGCCGCCGACGCACATCTCATCCCACACGTCCTCGGCGGCCACTCCGAAACCCTGGACCTCGGCCGGAAACAACGGCTGTTCAGTCCCGCTCAGAAACATGCTCTCGCCGAACGGGACGGCGGCTGCGCCTGGACCGGCTGCGCGCACCCTCCCTCCTATACCCAGGCGCACCACATCCGCTGGTGGGATCGCGACGCCGGCCCGACAGATCTCAGGAATGGCATCCTGCTGTGCTCCCACCATCATCACCGGGTGCACGACGACGGCTGGGATATTCACGTTCGCGACAACACCCCGTGGTTCACGCCGCCCGCACACTACGACCCAACCCGCACACCCCGACCCGGCGGACGCATCCGCCTTCCCGAAAGGGCGCCACCGTGACCTCGCGTCGGAACCATCATCCCGAGTCGAAACCATGCATCGTCCCCCAAGCAAGCCGGAGTTGTCGTCACCCATGCGCCCTAACCGCTACAGGAACCGAGCCGATAGTGCTCAGTGTGACGGTCCAGAAAATGCACGATGATTCCCCCCTGCCCGAACGGCAGCGCGGCGTCGAGGTCTACGACTTCCGCCGCCCGACGACGCTCGCCCGCGAACACTCCCGCACCCTCGAGCTGGCTTTCGAGACCTTCTCGCGCCAGTGGGGCACCCAGCTGACCGCCAAGGTCCGGGTCCGCTCGCAGGTCACGTTCGAGGGCCTGTCCATCCGCACCTACGACGAGTACGCATCCGGACTCCCCCCGCAGACAGCGCTCGTCCTCCTCACCATCGGCGACGACCCGTCGAAAGCAGTCATCCAGTTCCCGGCCACCGCCGCCCTCGGCTGGCTGACCCGGATGCTCGGAGGAGCCCCCGACCCCGACACGGAGGAACGCAAGTTCACCCTGGTCGAGCTCACCATGCTCCGCAGGCTCATCGACGACACGATCGACGACCTCCGCTACTCGTTCGGCCGTCTCCTCACGGCTCCGGTCGTCATGGACACCGTGCACCACAACTCGCAGTTCGCCCAGGCCGCCGCCACGGCCGAGCTGATGATGGTGGCGAACTTCTCGGTGAGTGTCGGAGACACGACCAGTGCCGCGACCATTGCCGTCCCCGCCGACATCCTCGTGCGGCAGCTCGGCGACGCCAACCCGGTGACACGTGTCGCCGACGCCCGCGGACTCGTCGAAGCCCAGCTCGCCTCCGTGCCGGTCGGGGTGTCGCTTCAGCTGAATCCGCTCACGGTGACACCGGCACAGATCATCCGGCTGGCGGTCGGCGACCTCGTCGGCCTGCCGCACGACAAGACCAAACCTTTGAACGTCGCAGTGGAGGGCCGGCCGCTGGCTCGCGCATCCATCGGAACCACCGGTTCCCGGATCGCCTGCGTCGTCGTCGAGACACAGGAGAACGCACGATGAGCATGAGCACCACGACCGTTTCGAACTCGGGCCTTTCGACCGCAGGCCTCGCCCTCCGCGCAGCCGAAGCACTCGCCGAGAACCTTCCGACCGTGAAGGCTCTGACCCCGGTCTCCCGCGAGTGGTCCGGGCCGGCCGGCATCGACGTGAGCGCCGCGATCGTCGCCACGTTCGTCGGCGCCTCGTCCTACGACGTTGCGATGGCGATCGTCGATGGAAGTATGCTCGCCCCGACCGGCGGCGAAGCGACCGTCTCGCTCACCGACCTCGTGCACGGCGCGCTCGTCGGCGCGTCGAGCGTCCTCGGCGACGGCGTGCTCGGCGACCAGCGCGTCGACGATGCTGCGAGCCTCTTCGCGGACCCCGACACCACGGTCGTCGAACTGCTCGACGGAACCGAACTCGCCGGGCTGTTCGGCCTCCGTGCCCGCCGCGGCACGACACCGGCGGGGGCCGGCACCGACGACGTCTCGGGTCGCCTCGGTCGCATCCACAACGTCGAGATGGCGCTGACCGTGGAGATCGGCCGCACGCGCATGTCGGTCCGCGACGTGCTGAACCTCGAGCCGGGCGCCGTCGTCGAGCTCGACCGTTCGGCGGGAGCGCCGGCCGACATCCTCCTCAACGGACGCCTCATCGCGTACGGCGAGGTGGTCGTCGTCGACCAGGACTACGCCGTCAGGGTCACCCAGATCCTGGACACACCCGACCTCCTCGCCTGACATGGATGCTGTTCTCACCATGCTGCGCGTGGTGGTGTCCCTCGCCGCCGTGCTCGGGGTGATCTGGTACCTGCACCGACGGGTCAGCAAACGCCAGCTGGGCACGAAGAAGAAGCAGAACCCGGTCGTCGTCGTCGGCAAGCAGGGGATCGCCGGCAAGGCGTCCGTCGTCGTGGTCGACGTGGACGGGCGCCGCCTCGTTCTCGGCGTCACCGAGCATTCCGTGAACGTGCTGCACTCTGCAGAGCAGGTCCCCGTCGCGGCGGTCGCCTTCGAGGCGGCCATGGCCGAAGCGGATGCGGTGCGCCCGGATGCGGTGCGCCCGAATGCGGTGGGCGCGGATGCTCTGGACGAGGATGCGAAGGAAGGATCGCGGATGCCCGCCCCGGCCACCGCATCCGCCCTCGCGACTTCCGGCGCCTCCGCGGCCCCCGCCCCCGCAAGCGCGGTCGCAGGCTCGATCCTCGCCGCATCCACCTGGAAGCTCGCGCTGTCGAGCGTTCGGAACGGCCTGAAGTGAACCCGATCGTCGCCGAGAGAAGGCTCCGCCGTCGGCGACTGGCGATCCTCATCGCACTGGCGCTCATCATCGTCTTCGGCATCGTGCTGGTGCAGGCGGCCGGGGCCCACGCCGACCCGCTCGCTCCGACACCGCCTGCGACCCCGGCGCCCGCCTCGACGGGCGGCACGAGCATCACGATCAACGGTGTCGACGGCTCACCGTCGCAGACCGTCCTCACCCTCATCGGGATCACGCTGCTCTCGGTGGCTCCCGCACTGCTCATGATGACGACGTCGTTCACGAAGGTGTTCGTCGTACTCTCCATGACGCGGAACGCGCTCGGACTCACCGCCGTCCCCCCGAACCAGGTCATCGCCGGTCTCGCCCTGTTCCTCTCGCTGTTCATCATGTGGCCGGTGCTCACCGACATCAACACGCACGCGGTGCAGCCCTACCTGCACGGCTCCATCGACTTCACCCAGGCGATCGATCTCGCATCCAAACCGCTCAAAGCGTGGATGCTCAAATTCACCCGGCAGGAGGACCTCGCGCTCATGACCCGGCTGGGCGGCCGCGCGAACCCGGCGACCCCGTCCGCCGTCGACCTGGCCACCCTCATCCCCGCGTTCATGATCTCCGAGCTCCGCAGCGCGTTCATCATCGGGTTCGTGGTCTTCGTGCCGTTCCTCGTGATCGACCTCGTCGTCTCGGCGGCGCTGATGTCGATGGGAATGATGATGCTTCCGCCGGTGATGATCTCGCTGCCGTTCAAGATCCTCCTCTTCGTCCTCGTCGACGGATGGGGACTCGTGATCACCGCACTCGTCAAGAGCTACGTGGGGGGCTGACCGTGAACAGCAGTGCGATTCTGGACATCGGCGCCCAGGCGCTCATCATGTCCGCCAAGCTCGCCGCCCCCGTGCTCATCACGTCGCTCGTGATCGGGTTCGCCATCTCCCTCTTCCAGTCGATCACGCAGATCCAGGAGGTCACGCTCTCGTTCGTCCCGAAGGCCGTGGGCGTCTCGATCGCACTTCTCGTCTGCGGAAACTGGATGATCGCCGAAATGGTGTCGTTCACCCATGACCTGTTCACCAAGATCCCGATGCTGCTGGGGGGCTAGGTGAACATCCCGATCGATGCGAGCTGGATCGAAGCCGTGATGCTGGCGAGCGTGCGCCTCGCCGCGTTCATCCTGGTCGCTCCGCCTTTCTCCTACCGGGCCATCCCGGGCACGGTGAAGGCGCTCCTCGCGGTCGGTCTCGGTCTGGCCGTCTCGCCGGTCGTCACCCAGGGCTACACCCAGCTCGACTTCGCACCCTTCCTGCTCGCCATCGTCATGCAGCTGCTCATCGGGTTCGCCCTCGGTTTCCTGGTGATGATCGTGTTCGCGGCAGTGCAGTCCGCGGGCAGCCTGCTCGACCTGTTCGGCGGTTTCCAGCTCGCGCAGGGCTACGATCCGCAGCTCAGCATCAGCGGCGCGCAGCTGACCCGGCTCTTCCAGATGTCAGCGCTCGCACTCATGTTCTCGTCGGGCGCGTACCAGCTGCTGCTCGGCGGCCTGGCCCGGAGTTTCACCGCGATCCCTCTCGGCTCCGGACTCAATGTGAGCGCGACGGTCCACGCGATGATCACCGCCACCACCAACATGTTCGTCTCGTCCCTGCAGATCGCGGGGCCGCTCATCGTGGTTCTGTTTCTCGCCGACTTGGGGCTCGGCCTGCTGACCCGCATCGCCCCGGCGCTGAACGCCTTCTCGATGGGGTATCCGGTGAAGATCCTGATCACCCTCACGCTGGGCGGCATCCTGTTCGTCGCGCTGCCCGGGATCGTGACCGCGCTGACCGGCGACGCCGTCGACGCGCTCGTGGCCGGGAGGGGGTGAGGGATGTCCGACTCGCAGGAGAGGACCGAGGCCGCAACAGACAAGCGGATGAAGGAGGTCCGCAGCAAGGGCAAGTTGTCGAAGTCGCAGGATCTCACGACGTGGCTGGGCCTCGGGGCGGCGGCCCTGCTGCTGCCGGCGACGATCACCCAGGCCACCAACGCTGGCGTCAGCCAGATCTTCGCTGTGGGAAAGGCGGCCGGCGAACCGTCGGATGCGGTCGCGCTCGGGGCACTCGGGGCCGGTATGTCATCCATTCTTCCGACCATCGCGCTGCTCCTGGTCGCCGTCGCCGTCGCCGTGTTCGCCGGGTCCGCGCTGCAGGGGGGCATCCACCTGCGCAAGCTCGAGGGCAAGTTCGAGCAGTTCAACGTTGTCAACGGCTTCAAGCACACCTTCGGCGGCCAGGCGCTCTGGAATGGGGCGAAGGCCCTGCTCAAGACCGGGGTGGTCGGCCTCGCGCTCTACCTGGTCATCCAGAGCCTCCTGCCCGTACTCATGGTGCCCGGGTCCAGCACACTCAGCGAGCTGGTCGACCGCACCGTCGGGGGCATCACCGCCCTCCTGCAGACCGCGATCATCTTCGGGCTACTGCTCGCCGCCGTCGACGTCTTCGTCGTCATGCGCCGCAACCGCAAGCAGACCCGGATGACCAAACGCGAGGTCCGCGACGAGAACAAGACGACGGACGGGGACCCTCTCATCAAGTCCCAGCGCCGCAGCAGGCAGCTGGCGATGAGTCGCAACCGGATGATGGCCGCGATCGCAGACGCGGACGTCGTGCTGATCAACCCGACGCATTTCGCGGTCGCGCTGCGCTACGAACCCGGCAAGTCCGCTCCCCGTGTGGTCGCGAAGGGCGCGGGCGTCATCGCGGCGAGGATCCGCGAAGAGGCGGAGGCGAAGAAGGTGCCGATGGTCAAGGACATCCCCCTCACCCGCACGCTGCACGCGGCCTGCGACATCGGCCACGAGATCCCGGTCGAGTTCTACAACGCGATCGCCCATGTCCTCACGTTCGTGATGGCGCTGAAGCGCCGTGGTTCCGCATCCGGAGTCCACACCCTGCCGTACACGAGTCCCCGCCCGGAAGGCGCAACGAGATGAAGAATCGCAATCTGTCGAAGGTCGCCGTCCCGGTCGGTGTGGTCGGCATCCTTCTGCTCCTGATCGTCCCTGTGCCCGCGTTCCTGCTGGACGTTCTGATCATCGTGAACATCCTGCTGGCGTTGGTGATCCTGCTGACCACGATGTTCGTGCGGAAGCCGCTCGACTTCTCGGTGTTCCCGTCGTTGCTGCTCGTGGCGACCCTCTTCCGCCTCGGCCTCAACGTCGCATCCACGCGCCTCGTACTCGGGCAGGGCTACGCCGGCCAGGTCATCCAGTCGTTCGGCCATGTCGCGGTCGGCGGGTCGATCATCATCGGCGCCGTGATCTTCCTGATCCTCGTCGTGATCCAGTTCGTGGTCGTGACCAAGGGTGCTGAACGTGTCGCCGAGGTCGGCGCCCGGTTCACCCTCGACGCGATGCCCGGCAAGCAGATGGCGATCGACGCCGACCTGAACGCCGGCCTCATCACCGACGCGCAGGCCCGCCAGCGACGTGCCGAGGTGTCTGCCGAGGCGGACTTCTATGGCGCGATGGACGGCGCCTCCAAGTTCGTGAAGGGCGACGCGATCGCCGGGATCATCATCATCCTGATCAACATCATCGGCGGAATCGCGATCGGGATGATCCAGAACGGTCTCGACATCGGGTCGGCGGTCAGCAAGTACACGCTTCTGACGATCGGCGACGGGCTCGTCTCGCAGATCCCGGCGCTTCTGATGGCCGTCTCGACCGGCATGATCGTCACCCGGTCGAACGCCGAAGAGGACATGGGCTCGACCGCATCGCGGCAGCTCAGCCAGTCGCGGGTCGCCCTGACGATCGCCGGATGCGCGGCCCTGGTCATGGCGCTCATCCCCGGCATGCCCATCGTCGCCTTCCTCGTCGTCGGCGTCGGCCTGATCGTGGTGTCGCGCCGCATCAAAGCGACGGAGGCGCGAACTGCGAAGGATGCGAAGGCTACCGCGGATGCTGCAGCGACACCGTCGCCGGAGACCACCGAGGCGATCATCGAGCAGATGCGCGTCCACGCGCTCGAGATCCTGCTCGCGCCCGACCTCGTCGACATCGTCTCGGGCGCATCCGACGACCTGCTGGCGCGCGTGAAGGCGCTCAGGCGCAAGATCGCCATGGAGCTCGGTTTCGTGGTCCCGCCCGTGCGCACCCGAGACAGCATCGAGCTGCCGTCGGCGACGTATTCGATTCGCATCGCCGGCGTCGAGTCGGGTCGCGGTATCGCGCCCGCCGGAAAACTCCTGGCTCTCGGAGGGAACTTGAGTTCGCTCCCCGGCGAGGCGACGGTCGAGCCGGTGTTCGGGCTGACTGGCAAGTGGGTGCCCGCGGAGCTCCGGCATTCGGCCGAGCTCACCGGCGCGACGGTCATCGACCGCGTCGCCGTCGTCGTCACGCACCTCTCGTCGATCATCACCGACAACGCGGCACGGCTGCTGACGCGTGAGGATGTGCGGGTCCTGACCGAGGGCGTCCGCGAGCTGAATCCGGCGGCCGTCGACGAGCTGACGCCGAACCCGCTCAGCCTGGCAGAGGTCCAGCGTGTGCTGCAGGGTCTTCTCGCCGAACAGGTGCCGATCAACGACCTGGCCCGCATCTATGAGGCGCTCTCGCTGCAGGCGAAGGTGTCGACGGATCCCGAGGGTCTCATCGAGGCGGCGCGGCACTCGCTCGGCGCGGCCGTCGCCGCCCGCTACCTCGAGGACGGCACCCTGCGCGTGATCACGATCGACCCCACGCTCGAACAGGCCATGCTCGAGGCTGCGCGTCCGACCCCGCAAGGCACCCAGATCCTCCTCGACCCCGCCACCAACGACCGCGTCGTCAGATCGCTGTCGAACGCTGTGAAGGCGGCCGCCGACGAAGGCTACTCGCCGGCCGTGGTGTGCGCTCCGGCGCTTCGGCCAGCTGTGCGCCGGCTCGTGTCGGCGCCGACGGGAGGGATCCCCGTCCTCTCCTACCAGGAGGCGACCGCAGCGGATGTCCGCATCGACACGGTGGGAGTGATTCGCCTTGCCGAACCTGTTGCAGCTTAGTGCGCCCACGATCGACGACCTTCGGCAGAAGGTCCGTGACGAACACGGCCCACTGGCGCGGATCGTCTCGGCCGAGAAGGTCATCCCGCGCGGCATCGGACGTATCAGGAAGCCGGCCTACTTCGAGGCGATGGTCGAGCTTCCGGATGAGCCGGTGTCACCGCCAGAGGTGCGGGTGAACCCGGCCGCACGAAGTGGGATCGCTGCGCTGCTCTCCGACGCGGAGGATGCGGAGGCGGCGCTGGAGCTGCACGAGGTGCGCGCAGTGCGCACGACTGTCGCGGAGAGTGCTGTCGGTAGTAGCGCGGGCAGTGCGGCCGGCGGTCATGCCGGAAATGCGGCCGGCGGTGCGGTCGGTAGTGGCGCGGGCAATGCGGCAGGCGGTCATGCCGGAAATGCGGCCGGCGGTCTCGCGGGCGTAGGCGCAGGCGGGGCAACCGACGCCGCATACCTGAACGCATCCCGATCCTCCGCAGGGTTCGACGAGCTGATGGCGAGCCTCGGCGGTTTCGCGGCACCTGCCGCACCGCCGGCGGATCCGGTTCCCCTCTTCGCCGCCCCGCTCGCGTTGGAGGCCGGGCATCCGCCCCTCCTGGTTCCGGTACCGCCCCGCGTTCCCGGCGACCTCGTCGTCGTCGTGAGCCTCGGACAGGATGCGGTGCCAGTCGCGCAGGCGATGGCCAAGGTCTTCGCCCCCGGCGACCTCCGCACCGGCGGCACGATCAAGCCCCGAGGCCGTACCGCCTCCGCTCTCACCGACAGGCGTGCCGCACTGCTCGCCCGCGCCGAGGGCGTCGAGCGCGGCTCGGTCGTGTTCTGCGCTTTCGGCGTGGAGGCAGGCGACGACCCGCTGCACACGCTCGCCGCGATCGACCCCGACCAGGTGTGGATCGTCGTGGATGCCGGACGCAAGCCCGAGGACACCCGGCGCTGGGTCGACCGCATCGCCCGCACCGTCGACATCGCGGCCGTCGCCGTCGTCGGCGCCGCCTCGACCGCGACCCCGCACACGGTCAACGCCCTCGGCCTTCCGATCGGCTGGGTCGACGGCGCCCCGGCCCCCGCCGCGCGTCTCTGACGCGCACCTAACCTGCCCCACCCTGCCGTGCCCCGCCCTGCCCTGCCCTACCGCGCCCTGCTCGCCCCCGCCCATCCGAGTGACTGCGGCAGTTCGTCACGTCTGCCCCCACGGCGCGCAGCAGCACGTGCGACAAGCCACCGCAGTCACGCCACCGACGGCAGGCGCGCCGGCAGCTCAGGCGACGTCGGCCAGCGGAACGCTGATTCCCCACCGCGCGTCGTCGAGGATGAACTGCGCCGCCTTGCTCGTCTTCACGTTGACGACGATCGGCGCCAGCAGATTCACCGTCATCGCGGCCGGCGCCGGGTTGATCACGACGTAGACGGCCGCATCCGACGGCGACGTCAACTCAAGGCGCGCGACCTGGTCGTCGCTGAGTTCGGGCGCGTAGTCGGGCAGTGTCGCCCCGTCGAGCACGTACAGCCGGAGCCCCGGAGACTCGGATGAGCGCAGCGAATACAGCCGCTCGGCGCCCTCGACCTCGGTGAGGCCGAAATCGACCAGGTCGGTCATGCCCAGGATGGGGTCCACGAATTCGAGCTGCGCGCTCATCGGAGGAAGTCCATCAGGCTCGTCTGCAGCGACTTCGAGGTCACGAGCAGGGATGCGGTGTACACGTTGTTCATCATCGTGAGATTCAGGATAGATTGCCCGGTGTCCACATTCTCGAGGTCGCTCTTCTTGCCTTGGAGCAGCGCCTGCCGGTCGGCGTTCGCGGTCTGCGCGTTCTGCACAGCCGAGAGCTGCGATCCGACCTGCGACTGAGCGGTCGAGACCGCCTGCATCCGCGCATCCACCAGGTTGATGTCCGCTGTGATGTTCCCGCCCGTCCTCAGATCGTTGATGATCGTGTCGAGGTCGCTGAACATCGACGACGACCCGTTGCCGTACACCGCCGAACCGTCGACATCGACGCGCACCGTCTGCCCGTCGCCGACCCGACGGTTGACGCTGCTTCCCGCCGCGCCGTTGAAGGCGTACCCCGTGCTGCTGAACGCCTGGGGCGCATCCGAACTGCCCGCGAAGATCGAACGGCCGAGGTAGCTCGTGTTCGCCTGGCCGAGGAGCGCATCGCGCGTGGATTCGAGCTGTGTCGCGATGTCGTTCCGGGCGGACTGTGACATGGAGCCGTTCGCGCCCTGGATCACGCTGTCCCGCGCGCTCTTCAGCAGGCTGTAGGTCTGCGAGAGCGCGTTGTCCGCGCTCGTCAGCCACCCGTTGGCGTCGCTGATGTTGCGCCCGTACTGGTCGACCGACTTCAGCGCCCCGCGCACCTGCAGCGCGCTGGCGACGGCCGACGGGTCGTCCGACGGAAGGTTCAGTTTCGACTGGGTGGTCGCCGTGTTCTGCGCCGTCGCCAGGTTCGCGATGGCGGTCTGCAGGTTGCGGGCGTTGTCGCTGTAGATCGTCTGACTGGTGACTCTGCCGATCATCATGCCCTCCCGACGAGGCCGGTCTTGTTGATGAGAGTGTCGAGCATGTCGTCGACCGCCGTCATCACGCGCGCCGCCGCCTGGTACGACTTCTGCTGCGTGAGCATGTTCATGTTCTCCTCGTCGAGGTCGACGGATTCGACCGAGGCCTGGTTGCTGGTCGCCGTCTTGAGCGCACCGTCCGCGAGCGTCGACTGCTGGATCGCCGTCTTCGCCTGGGCACCGACCGAGCTCACCACGTTGAGCCAGATGCTGTCGGGCGAGCCGGCCGCGACGCCGAGCTGTGAGAGCGCATCCGCCGCGGAGCCGTCGAGTGCGCCTGCACCGGGCGTCCCCACGGCGATGTCCGCGGCAGTTGTCGCTACGACGCTGAGTCCGAGTGCCGCCGGCCCGGCCGCCGCGACCGAGAAGAAGTCGAGTCCGGTCCGCCCATCCGTCGTCGCTGCAGCGTTGTGGATGCTGTTCACCTGGGTCGCGAGCGCCGTCGCCAGCTGGTTGTAGCTGGCTGCGGTCTGTGCAAGCGGCCCGCCGGTGCCGCTGCCGTTCGCCGGGGCCACCAGTGCCAGTGCCCCCGCAAGCTCGCCGCTGTCGAGGCCGACGCTCTGCCCGGGCCGCTGCGTCCACTCGAGCAGGACCGGGGATCCGGCCGCCCCGACGAGGTTCGTCGCACCGGCGACCTGCACATGGTTGGCGTCGGTTCCCGTGACGAGGAGATTGCCGCCGACGGTGACGTCGACCGTGCCGTCAGTCCGTTCGACGACTTTCCCCCCTGCGATCTGAGCGATCGTCGCGGTCAGTTGCGCGCGCTGATCGATCAGGTCGTTGGCCGTTCCGCCTGCCGCGAGCGTCTGCCGGATCGTCCGGTTCAGCGTCGCGACCTGGTCGGCGGTCGAGTTCAGTTCTGTTGCGAGTCCGTTGATCTGGGAGCGGGCGTCGGTCCAGGCCGCATCCGCTGCCTTGTAACCGGTCGCGATGGTCGTCGCGACCACTGCGGCATTCTGGATGACGACCGAGCCCGTCGCCGGGTCCCCCGGCCGGTTCGCGAGATCTTGCCAGGACGCCCAGAACGTCTGGAGCTGAGATGAGATGCCGTTGTCGCCCGGTTCGTTGAAGGACTGCTCGAGCGAGGTGAGCGCGCTGCTCTGCACGCCGGCATACCCGGACTGCGCGGCGGCGCTGCGCACGGCCCCGTCGAGGAAGAGGTCGCCGATGCGCGAGACGCCCGTGATGGTGACGCCCTGTCCGGCCGACGTGCCGGGTGTGCTGAAGAGGGTGGCCGACGCGGGCGCGGAGGCCGCGATCGCCGTCAGGCTCTGACGGGTGTATCCGGCCGTGCCTGCGTTCGTGATGTTCTGGCCGGTGACGTCGAGCGCCGCCCGTGCCGCCTGAAGTCCCGAGTATGCGACGCTCAGTCCGCCGAAGGTGCTCATCTCAGATGTCCTTGTCGAGAAGCTGCGCGCCCGCGGGCTGGAACCCGCTGTGGCCGCGCGAATCGTATGTGCTGAGGGTCGCATCCAGTGACGAGATCGTCTCCTGCGTCGACCGGATGGCGGAGCGCAGCAGGTGCGAGTTCGTGTCCCGCAGGGTTCGGATGCGCTCCGCGAGTTCCAGGAGCGCGCCCAGGTGGGCCGCGAAGATGTCGGCCCAGACCGCATCCGGTGCAGCTTCGACGATCTCGCGGAGTGACGCGCGCCCGTCGATCTCCCACTCTTCTCCGAGGCGTTCGATCTCGAGGTCGCGAATGAGATTCAGTTTGCGGAGGGCGCCGACGACGTCATCGATCTCGTCGGTGACGCGTCCGATCCATTTCGAGTTCCCCGCCGTGAGCAGCAGGTGCTCGACTTCGAGTTTGTACTCGAGGATCTCGAAGAGGTTCCGTTCTCTCCACAACGACGCTGAAAGTTCATTCGCGCCCATGCACCGGCCTCCCAAGCTGTTCGAGATCGACTCTCGGCAGGCGCGGCGAAAATGTTAGATTCCGGGCCCGAGAAGGTCGAAATACACCGGGTGCGGCGCCGATTCGACGTGGACAGAGTCGATGGCCGCGGCGTGCCGCGCATGCGTCTGGCGCACGTCTTCGAGGTAACGGATGGCGTGCAGCTGGGCCTCGAGGATGCGCGCTGCGCGTTCGACGAGTTCCGGCGGGATGGGGCCGAGCGCAATGGGGGGCCTCCACGGCACGGGGTGCGTCGCGCGCTCGACGGCGACCTGGAGTTCGACTTCGAATCGGGCGAGGGCGTCTTCCCAGCTGCGGACGGGAACGAACGGGTCGAGCAGGTCGGCGTCGTCGGCATCGATGGCGGGGACGTTGGTCGCCTCTGCGGGTTCCTGCATGATCTTGCTCCTTGCTGTGAGTAAGAGGATGGTGCTCAGGATGCGGTGCGTGCGTGAGCGTGTTCGAGACCGAGCCGCGCGACACCGGCGACTGCCGCGTGCTGCGCGAGGCGGGCCAGGTAGGCGCTGCGCCGGGCCTGCGTCGTCTTGGCTTCGATGACCGCGGCTTCGCCTTCGTTCGCGTAGTGGGTGGACATTCCCTCCCGGATCAGCCGGATCGCCTCTGAGCGCTGCTGCGAGACGGCGGAGTGCGTGATTCCGAGTTCTTCTGCGACCTCCTTGACCGAGCGGTCCTCGAAGTAGATCGCCTGGACCACGAAGCGCATCTTGTCGGGAAGCGCCGCGACGGCGGCCCGGAGGTAGGCGGTCTGTTCGCGTTCGACGGCTGTCTCCTCCGGGGAGGCGAGCGGCGAGACCAGGAGGTCCGCCGTACTGTCGTCGATGGTGGTGACCGTGCGCGAGGCGTCGGACAGCGCGGCCGCCGCGGCCTCCCGGTCGACGCCGAGCGCGTTCGCGATCTCAGTGACATCCGGAGTGCGTCCGAGGGCGGCGGTCAGGCTCTCCTGGACGGACAGCGTCTCCTTGATGCGCTTGCGTGCCGAACGGGTCGCCCAGTCGCTGGAGCGCATCTCGTCGGCGAATGCCCCGACGATGCGGTTGCGGGCGTAGGCGCCGAACGGGATGCCCAGTGTCGGGTCGAAGGCATCGGCCGCGGTGACGAGCGCGAGTGCTCCGGCTGACGCCAGGTCATCACGTGACAGGTGCGATGCGCGAGCGCACAGGTCGGAGACCAGGTACCCGACGAGCGGCAGATTCTCGGTGACAAGCTTGTTGCGGTCGGTTCGGTTCACGCGGGGGACCCCTTGAGCGTCTGTTTCTTCGAGCCACGGGAAGGCTCGAACGGTGATCGGACGGTGGATGCTCGGTCAGGGTCGGGTACCGAACATGAGCGCAGGGTATTCGCTCGTTGCTCACGCTAACAACGGTCCGGTCGATTCCGGGGGGTGTCTTCTCCCCCACTACGGGGCGCAATGTACCCCCAGATCGGGCGATACCGAATCGGGGGGTTGCGCCGGCCGTCCACCCTCTTCTCGGCATGTTGTTGCGCGATTTCTCGCGCCGGTACGGGCTGAGATCGTAGAGTCTGAAATACCGCGGCCGAGCGTGAGCCTGGCGGAGTTCCACCCGAGAGGAAGCCACGTGGGGGCAACCGAACTGTCGGCACAGCTCTGGAAGGAGCGTGCCCTCATCGAGCTGCTGCTGTTCAAGCTCGACGAATTGGAGCTCATCGTCGCCGACAACCGGTCGCGCTGGGTCCCGCGGGCCACCAAGGAGATCGAGCAGGTGCTCGATCGGATGAGCACCGCCGGACTCGCGCGCGCCATCGACGTCTCCGGTGTCGCCGAGGAGTGGGGATGCTCGCCCGAAGCCGGCCTGCGCGAACTGGTGGCCGCGGCGCCGGCGGGCGTCTGGGGGGACCTTCTCGACTCGCACCTGCAGGCGCTTCTCGACCTCGCCGGCGAGGTCCGCGAGGCGACGCAGACGTGCCAGCGTCTGTTGCGCTCCGCGATGGAGTGGGTGCCCGACTCTGGGCTGACAGCCGCCATCCCGCCCGACGCCGAGCAGTCGCTCGAGACCGCAACGCACGACGCCAACTACCGCCTGGCGCTGGCCGTCACCGCACGCGTCCTCCGACCCGCGCTGGAGGATTTCCTCCGCTAGCGTTCTACGCGATCCCGCCGGTGACGGTCCACGCCGCCCCGGCTGCCCCGTCTCATCGTGGGCGACCGCGACGACGAGACTTCCGTACGGCTCCCGCCATTCGCTGTGGACGGCCTCGTGCTCTGCGGCCGCAACCCGGGCGGATGCACGGAACCTGTCGCCGTCGCGGCTCACGTCGACAGCGCTCCCGTTCACGAACACGGCGATGTCCTCCACAGCCGCTGTCGAGACGACGGATCCTACGATCACGATCGCCACCATCCCCTCTGCGTCCGCCTCCCCCAGGGACGCCTCGACCCGCACCTCCGGGCCGCTCACCGCATCCCCACCCGCACGGGACGCGCCTGCCACGTCGAGAGGGACGGCGTGCCCCGAGCGGGCGGGCACATCCGCCCCGTTGTACAACGCAGGCGTGCGTGGCGGCGCAGCGCGGCGAGCGCCGGTGCTCTCGAACGCCGAGGCGTACCGCAGCAGCTCCGAGTCGCTGTAGGCCTTGCCGGCGAACGTGAGCCCCACGGGCATCCCGATGTCGCTCATCACGCCCATCGGCACCGTGACCGTCGGGATTCCGAGGTGCCGCGGCACCAGGTTGCCGTTCGCCACCCAGGTCCCATTGCGCCAGCCGAGGTCGGCAGAAGCGGGGTTCACGTCCATGTCCGCAGGTCCCACGTCGGCGACGGCGGGGAAGACCACGACATCGAGTCCGCCCGCGTCCATCCACTCTTCGAGGTCGACCCGGCGCGTCTCCTCGAGGCCGCGGATCCCTTCCTCGATCAGCGGGATGCGCTCCAGCGGTGTGATCCCCGCGGCCCGCGCCCGCGCGACGTAGTCGGCGATGTCGAAGTCGAAGTCCCCGTAGCGATCAGGGATCGCACCCGTCGGCTGCGGGAAGATCTTCGGGCCGTCGACGTCGGCCAGCGCATGCAGTGCCGGGTCGCCGTTCGCCTCGAGGAAGTCATGCCACGCCAGCATCGACAGCTCCCAGATCTCCTGGTCGGCAAAGCCTTCCGGCACGATGCCGCGGTCGACCATGTTCTGCGCGCCGTCGCGATCCTTCTCGTAGTTCGAGACCACGGGGAAGTCGACCTCGACGACCTCCGCGCCCGCCGCCTCCAGGTCGCGGCGTGCCCGCTCCCACAGTGCGATGACGGATGCCCGGGTCGCGATCGGCTCGCGCGCACCGCTGTCCGCGTTGACGTACATGCGCGGGATGCCGACCCGGCGCCCCCGCAGAGCGTCACGATCGCGCAGCGCCGCATACGATTCCGGCCGCACCTCCGATGCCGCAGGAAGCCGCACCCACGGCTGCGTGCGCCAGAAGTCGCCGCGCGTGTCGGCGTCGTCGGCCACGATCACGTCGAGCACGGCCAGGAGGTCGTCGACCGTGCGTGTGTGCGGGACCACCACATCCATCGTCGGCACCAGCGGCCAGTTGCCACGCACCGAGATCACGCCGCGCGACGGTGTGTAGGCGACGAGACCGTTGTTCGAGGCGGGCGCGCGGCCGGACGACCAGGTCTCCTCCCCCAGGCCGAAGGCGGCGAAGCTCGCGGCCGTCGCCGTGCCAGACCCGTTGGACGACCCCGACCCGAATGCCGCGGTCAGGTAGTCGCCGTTGTACGGGCTCTCCGCGCGCCCGTAGACGCCGCGCTGCATCCCGCCGTTGGCCATCGGCGGCATGTTCGTGAGGCCGATGAGCACGGCGCCCGCATCGCGGAGGCGCGCGATGGTGAACGCGTCATCGGATGCGACGAGGTCGCGGAATGCGGGCGAACCGGCGGCGACCGTGAGCCCCCGAACCTTGTAACTGTCTTTGGCGGTGTACGGGATGCCGTCGAGCGGGCCGAGCGTCTCGCCGCGCGCCCGACGCGCATCCGAGGCCCGCGCATCCGCGAACATGTCCGGGTTCAGCACCGGCACGGCGTTCAGCCGGATGCCGTGCCGGTCGTACGCCGCGATGCGGTTCAGGTAGCGGGCGACCAGGTCGACGCTCGTCGCCCAGCCGGCCTCGAGCGCGTCACGCAGCTCGGCGATCGTCGCCTCGACCACCGTGAACGCCGGCGTTCCCGGGGGCACCTCGGTCATGCTCCCGCTCCCTGCCACACGGGCTGCTGCTGGGTGATGCAGTGGATGCCGCCCGCGCGCCAGGATCTCGCGCGCATCCACCGTGACCACGGTGCGTCCCGGATAGACCTCTGCCAGCAGGTCGCGCGCCCGGGCATCCGCCCTCTCCTCGCCATAGCCGCAGGCGATGACGCCGTCGTTGACGACCAGGTGGTTGACGTAGTTCCAGTCGACGAACCCCTCGTCGTCGGTGAGCGTCTCGGGCGCGGGAAGGTCGACGATGTTCCACTCGCGGCCGGCGGCATCCCGTGTTCCCTCCAGGAATGCGCGCAGGTCACGGCACACCTCGAAGTCGGGATGCGCCGGGTTCTGCTGCTGGTGCAGCACCAGCGTCCCCGGAGACGGGATGGCCGCGATCATGTCCACATGGCCTCGCGTGCCGAACTCCTCGTAGTCGCGGGTGAGGCCGCGCGGAAGCCAGATGACGTGGCTGGCGCCGATCGTGCGCTCCAGTTCGAGTTCGACCCGCAGCTTGTCCGCATACGGGTTGCGCCCGGGGTCGACCTGCACCGTCTCGGTCACGATGACCGTGCCCTCGCCGTCGACATGGATGGCGCCGCCCTCGTTCACGAGCGTCGACGAGACGAGTCGCGCATCCGTGAGCCCCGCGATGAATCGCGCGATCTCGCGGTCGTTGCCCCAGTTCGCCCACTCCTGGGCGCCCCAGCCGTTGAAGATCCAGTCGACGGCGCCGAGCGTGCCCGACTCGTCGAAGACGAACGTCGGACCGAAGTCGCGCATCCAGAAGTCGTCGAGCGGCGCCTCGACCAGCTCGATCTGCGACGAGAGCATCCGGCGCGCACGGTCGCGTTCGACCGGGTCGACCACCATGGTCACCGGCTCGAACTCCATGATCGCGTGGGCGACGGAGGTCCAGGCCTCGTAGCCGGCTTCGGCTTCGGCACCCGGCTCGCCGAGGGTCACCCCGGGCCGCGGGAAGGCCATCCAGATCCGTTCGTGCGGTGCCGTCTCGGCGGGCATCTTCCAGGTCATGCGGTTACCTCCTCGAGCAGTGCCTCCGCCTCGACGGCGACCGGAGCGGCGAGCGCGGCGACGTCGGCGTCGGTCTGGGCGTCCGTTCCGACATGGATGTCCGTGTCGACGTCCGTGTCGACGTCCGTGTCGACGGGGCGGTTGGCAGGTGTGCGGTATGGCTCAGTCGTGTACCAGAGCAGAGCGTACAGGGAGCCGGCGAGCAGCGGGGCGACGATCGGCGAAATGTCCGCGCCCCCCAGCGCGACGGCGATCGGACCTTCGTACAGTGTCGTGTTGACCATGAGCATCGCAACGGCGACAGAGACGGACATGGCGATCACACCGGGCCAGTACCATCCTCCGCTGTGCCAGAACGGGCTGTTCCTGGTCTCGTCGTTGAGGGCGATGCCGTCGTAACGGTTGCGGCGCACGAAGACGTCCACGGCGTAGATCGCGATCTGCGGGGCGAGCACCGCGACGCTCAGCTCGATGGCGGCGTTGAGGGTGTCGAGGAAGCTCGGTGTCGCGAACAGCAGGTAGGCGGATGCTGCAGCCACCACGACACCGCAGATCACGACGGTCCAGGCCCGGTGGATGCGCAACCCGAGCGCCTGCACGTACAGACCAGTTGAGTAGGCGCAGAGCACGTTGTTCGTGATGCTGCCGAGAACGATCATCGCGAGGAACACCGGGTAGAACCAGCCGGGCACGATCTTCGCGATCGCGACCTGCGGATCGGTCATGTCGATGGCGGTGCCGGCGATGACGCCGAGGGCCGAGATCAGGACGGCGGGGATCAGGCCGCCGAGCGCAGTCCACAACACGACCGCGCGCCGGGAGACGTTCTTCGGCAGGTAGCGGGCGTAGTCGGCGCTCGTCCCCCACGAGAGCGGGCCCGAAGCCATGATCGCGAAGCCGAGCAGCAGGAGTGCCCAGTTCTCACCGGACGACATCGCCGGCGGCGTGTAGGAGAAGTCGGCCGCTCCGAACACGAAGACCGCGAGCAGGATGAAGCAGACGACGAGCGCTGCCGTGAAGATCGGGCTGAGCTTCAGGATCGTGCCGTGTCCGTAGACGCTGATGCCGAAGCTGAGCACGGTGACGACGGCGAGCACTCCCCATTCGACGCCCGGCGACACGTCGATGCCGATGTGCTGGAGCAGCGCCACCGACGCGAGTGTCGCGAACGTGACGTTGAGGATCTCGTAGAAGATGCCGATCAGCACGCCGAGTGCCTCGCCGAACAGCTTGTTGCCGCGGGCGCCGAACATCGTGCGCATGATGACGACACTCGGAGTGCCCGACCCCGGACCGCTGATGGCGAGCCATCCGACCGCGATCCACCAGAGGTTGCCGAGGACCGTGAGCATGAGGGCCTGCCACACGGGAAGGCCGAGCAGGATGAGGACTCCCCCGAGAACGAAATACAGGTAGATCACGTTCGCCGACATCCACACCCAGAACAGCGAGCTGGACTTGCCGTGGCGTTCGGCGGGCGGGATGTAGTCGATCCCGCGACTCTCGATGTGGCCGACAGCGTCGATTCCGTGCGTCACCGGCATATCTGCCGTTGCGACTGTGTCTGGAGCAGCGTTGCTCATCGTGTCGCCTCTCGTTTCGTCATCGAACCTTTTCTATTGATCGTTTGATCAATAAGATTGAGGCGACGCTATATACAATGAGGGACCATGTCAAGTGCAGACCGGAGAAGAGCCGAGCGGAAGACGCCGTCCGAGCGCGCCGCTGAGATCGAGGATGCGGCGCGCGCCATCGCCCTCTCCGGCGGTCTGACCACGGTCACACTGCGCGGCGTCGCGGCACAGGTGGGCGTCACGCCCGCCCTGGTCGCGCACTATCAGCCGAGCATGGAATCGCTGGTCGCGAGCACATTCACTGCAGTCGTCGACGCGGAGCTCGTCGAGATCGCGGAGTTGATCGCCGCCTCTCCGACGGCGACCGAACGCCTTTCACGACTCATCGACACACTGCAGGACGGCTCCCGCGACGATCTCACTCAGATCTGGGTGGACGCGTGGAGTCTCGGCCGGCGAAGCGAAGTGCTCGCGGCGGCCGTCCGCGTCCAGATGGACGCCTGGGAGTCGTTCATCACGGACGTGCTCGAAGGCGGCTGCGACTCCGGCGAGTTCACGACTGACGAACCGGCCACGGTCGCATGGCAGCTCCTCGGCATGATCGACGGCCTCAACGCCCAGTCACTCGTCCACTACCGGGACGCGCCGTCGCGCGGCCGCCTGATCGCCCACGCGATCGAGCACGAGCTCGGCCTCGCCCGCGGCGCGCTCACCGCGCCCGCGCCCGCCGCGCCCGCGCGCACCCCCGCTTAGCCCATCCCATCCAAATGCGGCGAGCACAGGAAAAAGCAGCGAATTCCGCGGTCTGAAGCAGCTTTTTCCTGTGCTCGCCGGCTCGGAGCGGGGGGTCAGATCAGGGCGAATGCGAGGATCGCCGCGACGACGCAGAGGACCGCGACGACGATCTGCATGACGGGCGACTCCTTGCGGCGCGCGTGCACGACCGCGGCGCCGACCATGACGATCGCGAGACCGATCGCCGCGATCGGGGTCAGCACCGGCGCGATGCCCGTGAGCATCGGCAGCACCAGGCCGAAGGCTCCGACCACCTCGATCGCGGCGATGAGTTTCACGATGGGTGCCGAGTAGTCGTCGGTCCACGCCATCCCGCTCGCCGCAAGCGCTGAGCGGCTCCGCACCAGCTTGGTCGCACCCGCCGCGACGAAGAAGAGGGCGAGCAGGGCGAGGAGGATCCAGAGGACGATGAGCATGAGGTGCCTTTGCAGATTGGTCGGTTACTCTTTGTAAGTAACACCATGATGAGTTATCGGACTACCCGTTGCAAAAGGCACACGGATGTTCGTGAAGCACACGGAGGTAACCATGGCGACGACCACCCAGGAGACGCTGAGCGCGAAAACCGGGCGCAGCGACTACGAGTCCGCCTGCGGTGGCGCGGAGGCCGGCGGAATCATCCGCGACGTGCTCAACCGCATCGGGGACAAATGGTCCCTGCTCGTCATCGGGACCCTCGACCAGGGCCGCATGAGGTTCAGCGAACTGCAGCGGCACATCCCAGGGATCTCGCAGCGCATGCTGACCCTCACCCTGCGCCAGCTCGAACGCGACGGACTGGTCACCCGCACCGTGCACGCGGAGGTGCCGCCCCGCGTCGAATACGAACTCACTCTCATGGGCGCCACCCTCATCGCCCCGTCACTCGCCTTGGCGACCTGGGCGATCGACAACTATCCGTCCATCCAGTCGGCCCGGACCACCTTCGACCGTTCCTGACGCGCGACCACCGCGAGCACAGGAAAAGGACGGTCTTCGGGCGGTCTCAGGACGCTTTTTCCTGTGCTCGCCGGCAGATCGGATGCGCGGGGCACTACTTCTTGGGTGCAGCCGGCTGGCAGACGGCCGCGGCCTTCATCGCCGCCACGGCCTGCGCTTCCGACCAGGGCAGCGCCACGATCGCCTTCTCGCCCGCCTTGGCCGGCGCTTTCGAAGCGATCGACGCCAACTGCTGGGCGAGTTCCCGTGCGAAGCCCGCTCCCGCCGACGAGTTGTTGAGCGCCACGACGACCGTCAGCCCGCTGACCGGGTCCGTGAACATGGCCGAGATGAAGCCGGGGATCTCACCGACGTTCCCCAGCAGCGGCCCGAGTTTCAGCATCCCGAGGCCGTAGGTCTGCCACGATGGTGCACCATTGCCGATCGGGACGACCCGCGCCTGCGCCCGGGCCGATTCCGCCGAGACGAGTGAGCCTGTGGCGAACGCCTGGACGAACGTCTTGAGGTCCGTGATCGTCGACACGACTCCCCCGGCCGTCCAGCCCATCGACGGGGACAGAGCCGTCTCATCGATGGTCGTGCCGCACTGGAGCGCACCCGCGTCGGTCAGCGACGTCGCGTAGCCGAGTGGATGCGGCGCAGGGATCGACACCTGACCCGAGTCGGGAAAGCTCGACTGGGTCATCCCGAGCCGGTCGAAGACGTAGTGCCGGTACAGGTCGCCCCAACTCATGCCGGTCGCGGCCTGCAGCGCCATGCCGAGCAGGACCATCCCCGCCTGGGACGCGTAGTAGACCTGCCCGGGCGAACCGGCGGGTTTGGTCGCGAGGCCGTCGCTCAGAAGCTCCATCGTCGGCCATTGGCGCGCCGGATTGGTGACGAACTCCGGTTTCAGCTGAGGCGTGTAGTCCCCGATGCCCGACGTGTTCTGGCACAGCTCGCGCAACGTGATGCCGCTCACTCCGATCATGCGCGGAAGGTACAGCGAGACCGGGTCATCGAGCTTCACCTTGCCTTCGTCGACCAGTGACAGCAGCACCGAGCACGTCATCGAGGTCGTGTTCGTCGCGATCCTGAAATGCATATCGGCGGTGACGGGGGCCGACCCTTTGATGGCCGTCGTGCCCAGGCCGTCCGTGTAGCTGCCCGACCAGGGCGCCCACACGCCGACCAGTGCTCCGGATGCGCCTGCCAGCTTCATCGCATCCGTCACCGCGGTCTCGAGCCGGCCTTCGATCGCGCTGGGGAAGGCGCCCTGCGCCTGCTGAGGCAGGCGCGCGGTCGCGTCGGCGTTGGGGGTGCAGGCGCCGAGTACGAGTGCGACAAGGCTCGCCAGTGCGACAGCGGTCGCCCGCTTTGCCCCGCGAAAGCCTCGAACCATGCCCATCCCCCGATGGTTGTTGCACTAACTAGCCAGAATTCTAAACCGAGATGGCCAGTATGCGATCACGGGCTCGACATGCCGGTAACGTTTCGGCTCCAATCCGATCGCGTCCGCCCTCCGAATAGCTCATGTACGGCCGAAGCCGTGCTCACACTAGGAGGAAACGAGAAATGCGCACATCACCAAATCGCCTGATCGCGACCATATTCGGAGCGGTCTATCTACTCGTTGGGGCGCTCGGCTTCGCCTACACGGGCGGCGTCGGGTTCGTCGCGACCCAGGGCGGACTCATCCTCGGGATCTTCGAGGTCAATCCGCTGCACAACATCGCACACCTGCTCATCGGCGCCGCACTCCTCATCGCCGGTCTGGTCAGCGTCGTCGCCGCGAAGACCGTCAACATCGTCGTCGGCGCCGCCTACCTGCTGCTCGGAATCGTCGGATTCTTCCTGGCGGGGACCGGCGCGAACATCCTCGCCCTGAACACGCCGGACCACTTCCTCCACCTCGCCTCGGCGATCGTGCTGCTGGGAGTCGGTCTCGGGGCGGAGCGTGCGACCCGCAGTTCGGCCGCGGTCGCATGACAACCGCCACGGCGGGCCGAGGGGGTGATCCTGTGTCGCAGACACCCGAGCTCGCTACGCGGAGCGGTGCGTCGACGGCCCCGGTGACACGGGCCTGGCTCGCCGTGGCTTCACTCGGAGCGGGGCTGCTCCATCTCGCGACGGGGGCGGGCGCGGCGTTGCCGGCCCTCGTCGCGCTGGTGATCTTCGGCGCTGCCGAAGTGTCGTGGGCAGTCGTGTGCCTCGCCCGGGACCGCCCACCCGTCGCGTCGTTCGCCGTCTACGCGGCTCTGCTCCCGGTCGGATGCTGGGCAGCGGTCGCCACCGCCGGCGCCACCTTCGGGGTCTCCCCGGCTTTCGCCGCCCTCCCGGCCTTCCCACTGTTCGTCGCGAGCGCCCTCGATGTCGCGATCGCACTGACCCTTGTCGTGAGCATCCGCCGCGCCACGCTGACGAGCCGAGTCGTGCGGGCATCCACCGGACGCTTCGTCGCCGGGTTGCTGCTGAGCGCCGTGGCGGTCACGCTGGTGACGGTGCCGGCGCTCGCGGCGACCGGCCCCGGCGCACAGGCGGTCGATGCACACCTGCTGCACGAGGGCGGCCACCACCACTGAGCGTCGTCGTCCGCCATCGCTTGCCAATCTTTTGGCATCCAATTCGCCCGAGCGCCAAAACTTTGGCTACCAATTCGCCCGAGCGCCAAAACTTTGGCATCCGATCGATGCCGCGACCGCGACCTCGGCACCGGCCCGCGATCACTCGCCAAAGTATTGGCGCACCATGTGATTGGTTGCCAAAAGATTGGCAACCAATCGAGACAGGTGTCGGCGCGTCAGCGCTCGCGCATGAACCGCTCGACGTCGGCGTCGACCATGATGTCACCCGGACGCAGCGGACGCGTGAGGTAGAGACCCTCGAGTGACGTGATGCGGCTCAGCGCCACATACGTCTGCCCCGGGCTGAACGCGCGCGCCCCCAGGTCGACGATCGCACTGTCGTACGTCTTGCCCTGCGACTTGTGGATGGTGACTGCCCACGCGAGACGCAACGGAAACTGGGTGAACTCGGCCACCACATCCTTGGTCAGCTTCTTGGTGACGGGGGAGTAGGAGTACTTGAACTTCTCCCAGATCGCCGGCTCGACCTCGTGCACGTCGCCGTCGACATCCACATAGACCATCGAGTCGATTCGTGTCACCGTGCCGATCGTTCCGTTCACCCAGCGCGGCCCGTCGCCGGTGCCCGCGTCGTTGCGAAGGAACATCACCTGCGCGCCGACCTTCAGCTCGAGCACCTCGTCAGCCGGAAACGCACGGCCCCCGAAATCACCGCTGACCTCGGCTTTTGCCGTGAGCGCGCGACCGGGCAGCTGGCGCAGGGCGTTCGAGTTGATGCGGTTGACCGCGTCGTTGCGGGTCGCGAGCGTGATCGTCCCCTCGTCGGGGGCGGGACGCGCTCCCATCTCGTTGAGCCTGTCAGCGATCTCTTTGGTGACGCGTCCGTGCCGGACCGCGTTCAGCATCGCCTTGAAGTCCGCCTCGTGCTGACGGTGGATCTCGGTGAGCTCCACGATCTTCAGTTCGGTCTCCCGCCACACTTTCGCGTCGAAGAACCACATCGACCGGTATGTGTCGCCGAAATAGGCGCGCTCGTCGGAGTCCCCGGGCACGGGCGCAAGCTGGTACGGGTCGCCGAACAGCACCACCTGCACGCCGCCGAAAGCCTCCAGCGGCCGCTGCCGTGCCTGCCTGAGGCTCCGGTCGATGGCATCCATCAGGTCGGCGTTGACCATCGAGATCTCGTCGATGACCAGGGTGTCGATCGTGTTCAGGAGCTTGCGGAGTTCGGCACTCTGGTCGATGTCGTGGTCGGCGATGACGCCGATCGGCAGGCGGAACAGCGAGTGGATGGTCTGGCCACCGACATTGAGCGCTGCCACGCCGGTCGGAGCGCTGATCACCAGCTGCTTCTCGGTGTTCCACGAGAGGTGGTTGAGCAACGTCGACTTTCCGGTACCGGCGCGCCCGGTGACGAAGACGTGTTCGCGCGTGTTCTCGATGAGCTCGAACACGGCCGACTGCTCGGCCGAGAGGGGGAGCTGGCCCACCTGCGTCCCCTTTCCTGCGATGCGAAGCCCATTCAGCCTATCCCGCCGACGGGCCCGGGGAGGCCCTCCACGCCCGCCCTGTGAGTGCATCTTAGGATTGCCTCATGCCTGAGGTTGCGGAGGACAGCACCCCTGCGCATCCGACCGCCCCGTTCCGCCCTCGCACTCGCGTCGTGCTCCTGTGGTCGGGCATCGGCGTTCTCCTGCTGCTGGCGTTCGTGGCGGCGATCGGTGCGTTGCAGCGCGACGTCTACAGCCCGTCAGGGTTCGTCACCGGCTACCTGAACGCACTCGTCCGCCATGACGCCCGGGCCGCGCTCGCCATGCCCGGTGTCGACGCGTCCGACGCCGCGCTCTCTGCGGCGGGGCTCCCGACGGCGCCGTCGAGGGAACTGCTGCGGTCGGATGTTCTGGCCGACATCTCGAGCGTACGGATCGTTCACGACGACGAGCTCTCGGACGGCGTTCACCAGGTCGCGTTCGATGCGGTGGTGGACGGCACGCCGGTCTCGTCGACGTTCCGCGTGAAGCAGACGGGCAGCATTCTGGGTGTTCTTCCGTTGTGGAGGTTCTCGACGACACCGCTCGCGGTGGCCGCGGTGACCGTGGAGCACGCCGAGACGTTCACTGTCTCGGGGCGGACCCTGGATACGCGTGCCGCCGATCCGACGCAGCCCGCGGCGGCGTTCACGACCAAGGCCGACTATGTCGTCTTCGCTCCGGGGATCTACCGGCTCGCTCACTCGTCGATGTACCTTCACGCGGACACGGCGTCGCTGCTCGCCCGGAAGCCCGGCGCTGTGGCCTCCGTCTCGGTGGTCGCCGAGCCGACGTCGGACTTCGTCTCGCAGGTGGAGTCGCAGCTCGATGCGTTCCTCGACGACTGTGCGAAGCAGACCGTGCTGCAGCCGAGTGGATGCCCGTTCGGGGTCGTGATCGACGATCGCGTTGTCGGCGCACCCGCCTGGTCGATCGTCCGGTACCCGCCGGTGAACGTGGTGGCGGGCACGAACAGCTGGCAGATGTCACCGGCGGAGGGGATCGCACACCTTCAGGTCACGGTGCAGTCGCTCTTCGACGGCACGATCTCCACCCGCAGTTCGGATGAGCCGTTTTCGGTGGCACTGTCGAGCATCGTCATCCGGCCGGATGGCGCACTCGACATCGTCGTCGCCGGCTGAGCGCACGCAGCCCCGGCGCGGCAATCGCACTAGTTCTGTCTCACCGCACTAGCTCTACTAAGTGCGGTGGGACGCATCTAGTGCGGCGAGCCGGAGCTCAGCCGCTGTGGTCGTGCTCGGCGAGGCGCGCCAGACGCGCGTTGTAGGCGTTGAGCTCCGCCTCTCCGGTGCGGTCTGCGTTCCTGTCGCGGCGCTTCGTCTCCTTCGCGTCGCTTCGACTCCACTGGACGGCGACGACGATCGCCAGGATGACGGTCGGGATCTCGCCGATGCTCCAGGCGATCCCCCCTCCCGTGGCCTGATCGGCGAGCGGTGTCTGCCCCCAGGTGCGACCCATCGCCCCGAACCAGTCGGCGAGCAGAAGGCTGGACGACGTGATGATGCTCAGGCCGAAGAAGGCGTGGAAGGCCATCGTTCCGAGCAGCAGGACGAGGCGGAACGGGTAGGGCAGCCGGTAGGGGACCGGATCGATTCCGATGAGGGACTGTACGAACAGGTAGCCGGTGATGAGAAAGTGGATGATCATCCACTCGTGACCGATGTGATCGGTGGTGGCCCACCGGAACAGCGGCGTGTAGTAGAACGCCCACAGCGAGCCGGCGAACAGCACGGCCGCGACGATCGGGTGGGTCAGGAAGGTGGCCACCCGGGAGTGCACGGCGAGCATGATCCATTCGCGCCCGCCTCGGGAGCCGTCGCTACGTTTGCGGATCGTCCTCAGCGCCAGCGTGATCGGCGCGCCGGGGACGAGCAGCAGCGGCACCATCATGGTGAGCACCATGTGAGAGAGCATGTGCGACGAGAAGAGGTACTTCTCGTAGACGTTGACCCCGCCCGACGTGATGTAGAACAGCAACACGATTCCCGCGATCCAGAGGATCGTGCGGAGTACCGGCCAGCGGTCTCCCCGCTTGATCAACCGGCGCACACCGGCGAGGTAGAAGAAGATCGCGAAGCCGCACCCGAGCACCCAGAGCAGGTCGAAGTTCCAGCTGGTGAAGTACCGGGCGAAGGTCAGCTCGGGCGGAAGCTTCTCGCCGGTGAGGATCTCGGCGGGCGTCGGCGCACTGCCCAGGGTCTGCGCGACGGGCGTCGCCGTACGTGCCAGCGCCGCTGCGACTCCGGACGCGATGCCCATGAATGCCAGCTCGGCTGTCACCAGCCACCAGAACATGCTCCGCTTCGCGCCGGACTTCAGCCGGGCGATCAGGAACCGCCTCTGGGCGACGCCGAAGACACCCAGGGCGACGAGCGCCGCGACCTTGACCAGCACCAGGATTCCGTAGGGCGTGGCCAGCTTGTCGAGCGTGCCGATGCGCAGCTCCGCACTCACGTAGCCGGATGCCGCCACGACGACGAAGCAGACGATCGCCAGCGTCGAATACCGTTCGATGACGGCGACGAGTCGTGCGCCGTCGAGGGCCTTGCGGATGAGCACGACGGTGAGCAGCCCGCCCAGCCAGATCGCAGCGAAGGCGATGTGCAGGCCGAGCGCGGTGATCGCCGCATCGTGGCCGGCTGTGCCCGCCGCGTGCCCCTGCTGCGCCATCGGAAGAAGGGAGAGCAGCGCGAGGGCTGTGACGAACGCGAGCGCGGTCTGGTTTCGCACGGCGAAACAGAGCACCGTGACGGCGGCCGCGATCAGGGTCGTGCCGAGCCAGGCCTGGCCGAGCGAGACACTCGTCACGAAGGAACTGAGGCCGTCGGTGAACGTCTGGTCGAGGGAGAGCGGGATGCCCGTGACACTGACGAACGTCAGCAGGCCCGTGATGGCGCTGGCCACGGTCATCACCGCCGCCGACGCAGCGGCGACGTCGAGGGTGCGATTGAACTCCGGATGGCGCGGGCTCAGCGCGAAACAGGTGAGAAGCAGCGCCCCGATGGTGCCGGCCGCGCTCAGGTTGACTATGAGCTTCGCGGCGGGCAAGCCGTAACGGACGAGCGCCCCGGGATCCGCGAGGAGCGGTGCGGCCGCGCCGCCACCGAAGGCGAGGGCGGCGAAGAGGGCCAGAAATGCCACCAGCACGAGCACTACGGGGCCGGCTAGGCGGATGACTCTGGGCACCGATCAAGCCTATGTCGTGCCTGCTGTGAGCAGGCACACAAGGGTAGGGCTGTGGAGAACGGCCCGGTCGGGCGTTCGCGTGGAAAAGCAACGAGGGGGACGCCGACCTGCGGCATCCCCCTCGTCGAAAGCGTGAGCTACTACTTGACGGCAGCCTTGAGCTTCGAGCCGGCGGTCAGCTTGACGCGGTGGCCGGCCGGGATCGCGATCTCGGCGCCGGTCTGCGGGTTGCGGCCGGTGCGAGCGGCGGTCTCGGTGCGCTCGGCGGCGAGCCAGCCGGGGATGGTGACCTTGCCACCGTTGGAGACGGTGTCCGCGACGGTGGCGAAGAATGCGTCGAGCACGCCACCGACGGCGGCCTGGCTCTGACCGGACGCAGCGGCAACTGCGGCAACGAGCTCGGTCTTGTTCAGCGACTTGTCAGCCATTGAGTGTCCTCCTCGGACCTTTTTGCTGTAATACAGCTTTCTAGTGGAACGGTTGAGGCCACGAAGGGCCATTACGTCTGGTCGGTTTGACCGCCTTGAATGTATCAGAATCCCGCGTGTTTTCGCGGATTTACTGGCCTTTTTGGCAATCTCTACGCGTTTCGCGAACATGGATCGGCGGCTGTTCGACCGCGGAGACAACAGAGGGGGTGCCCGACCGAAGTCGAACACCCCCTCTGGAGTGAACTGGCATGTCTACCAGTCGCGCTGTCTACCAGCTCGACTTGGTGATACCGGGCAGCTCGCCACGGTGGGCCATGTCACGGAAACGAACACGCGAAATGCCGAACTTGCTGAGGTTTCCGCGGGGACGACCGTCAACGGCGTCGCGGTTGCGCAGGCGCACCGGCGATGCGTTGCGGGGGAGCTTCTGCAGGCCGATACGTGCGGCCTCGCGGGACTCGTCGGTTCCGTTCTGGTCGACGAGCGCCTTCTTCAGCTCCAGTCGCTTGGCAGCGTAGCGGTCGACGATCACCTTGCGCTGCTCATTGCGGGCGATCTTGCTCTTCTTGGCCATGGTCTAGCGCTCCTCTCGGAACTCGACGTGCTTACGCACGATGGGATCGTACTTCTTGAGTACGAGACGGTCGGGGTCGTTGCGGCGGTTCTTCTTGGTCACGTAGGTGTATCCCGTGCCAGCCGTCGAACGAAGTTTGATGATCGGACGGATGTCCTGCTGCTTTGCCATTAGATCTTCTCCCCACGGGCCAGGATGTCTTTGACAACCGACTCGATGCCACGGACGTCGATGACCTTGATGCCCTTGGCGCTGAGAGTGAGTGTGACGTTACGGCGAAGCGACGGAACGTAGTACGTCTTCTTCTGAACGTTCGGGTCGAAACGACGCTTGGTGCGCCGGTGCGAGTGCGAAATGTTGTGACCGAAGCCGGGAACCGCTCCAGTCACCTGGCAGGTTGCTGCCATGGTTTTCCTCCAATACCGCGGAGCAGGAGTGCTCCGCCCAAGATCCCTTGTCGGCACGCGCAACACACCTGCTTGTGTAAGAAAGTGGATTGGCGCACGATCCGAGTGGGAGAGGCCCACTCAGCCAAACATCAATACTACGTTGAAAGGCTGCGCCCCTGCAAACCGAGCCATCCGCCGCTCGTGTTTCACGCCGTCGAGGAGCAGCTCGCGCAGAGTCCGAAGACGTCGACGACGTGCTGCGCCTCAGTGAAACCGTGCGATGCTGCGGCGGCTTTCGCCCACTGCTCCACAGCATCCGCCTCGATCTCCACCGTCAGGCCGCAGTTGCGGCAGATCAGATGGTGGTGGTGTCCGGTCGTGCACGCCCGGTAGAGGCTCTCGCCCTCTGGGGACTGCAGCGAATCCGCGTCGCCTTCCGAGGCGAGGTCGGCGAGTGCCCGGTACACGGTCGCCAGGCCGATCGGCGACCCGGCCTCGTGCAGGTTCATGTGGAGGCCCTGCGCGCTGATGAAGCCTTCCGTGGAGGTCAGCGCGTCGCGGACGGCCTCTCGTTGCCAGGTGTTGCGCTTCACGATCTCAGGCTAGCTCTTTCTGGAGGTCACGAGCCGGACGCCCGGCCTCCGTCGGTGCCGCACTCCGCTGCGGGCGGGAGCGGCGGGTGGACCGCCGTGTGCCGACGATCCGGCACACGACGTAGATGAGGAACGAGATGGTCGTCACGTACGGACTGATCGGAAGCGATCCGCCCAGCGCGAGCATGATGCCGCCGACGACCGACGTGAGCGCGAACACCACACTGAGGATGGGCACGGCGAGCGGGGAGGACGAGATCCGCATTGCTGCGGCCGCCGGAGTCACGAGCAGGGAGAGCACGAGGAGCGCTCCGACGATCTGGATCGATACCGCGACGGCGAGCCCGAGCAGCACCATGAAGGCCAGCGAGATGAATCGCACCGGCACTCCGCGCGACGCCGCGACATCCGCATCCAGGCTGTCGAAGCTGAGCGGCCGCCACATCACCAGCAGGCCGACGAGCACGAGGGCGCTGATCGCGATCAGCCAGCCGAGCTGCGGGTCGTCGACGGACACGATCTGCCCGGTCAGCAGCCCGAATTTGTTCGCACTCCTCCCCGGATACAGGGCGAGGAACAGGATGCCGAGGCCCAGCCCGAAAGGCATGAGCACCGCGATGATCGAGTTGCGGTCCCGCGCCCGCGCGCCCAGGATCCCGATCAGCACGGCCGCGATCAGGGAGCCCGCGAGCGAACCGATGACGACGTTCACCCCGAAGAGCAGGGCGGCGGATGCTCCCGCGAACGACAGTTCGCTGATGCCGTGGACGGCGAACGCCATGTCGCGCTGCATGACGAAGACGCCGATCAGGCCGCCGATCACGCCGAGCACGGCGCCGGCGAGGATCGAGTTGCGCACCAGCACGAGCAGTTCCCCGTAGTTGGCGAAGTCGAAGAGCTGGTTCCAGAGGTCGGGTGTGCCGGTCATGCGACGGGCTCCCGGTATTCGGCAGGCTCCGGATGCCCGGTCCGGCCGTGATCGTGGTGCCCGTGCGTCTCCGCATCCGGGATCCCCACGACCACGATGCGTCCGCGGCTTCTGATGACGTCGACGGGCGTACCGTACAGGTCGGTGAGGACCTCGCTTCGGAGCACTTCGTCGGGCGTTCCCGAACGGAACCGGCCGCCGGCGAGGTACAGCACCCGGTCGACCATCCCGAGCACCGGATTCACGTCGTGCGTGACGAACACCACCGCGCTGCCGTGTTCGCGCCGTCTCCGGTCGATCAGTTCGCTCACTCCGCGCTGGTGCTGCAGATCGAGCGACAGCAGCGGCTCGTCGCACAGGAGGAGTGCCGGGTCGCCGGCCAGCGCCTGGCCCACCCGGAGCCTCTGCTGCTCGCCACCCGACAGGTTGCCCACCGGAACGTCGGCGTAGCGCCGCGCTCCGACCGCGTCGATCAACCGCTCGGTCTGACGCCGGTCCTCCTTCGTCGAGAACGGGAGCCCCCACCGGTGCCCGTTGACGCCGAGTGCGACCAGGTCGCGCGCTCGCATCGGGGTGCCGGCTGCGATGATCTTCTGCTGCGGGATGTAGCCGATGCGCCGGTCGCCCGTCCGCACGTCGTGGCCGTCGAACTCGATCGTTCCCGAATCGAGTCGCTGCTGGCCGAGGATCGTCTTGAGCAGGCTGGTCTTTCCCGAGCCGTTCGGCCCGAGCACCGCCACGAACTCTCCGGCGTGGACATCGAGCGAGAGTCCGCGCCAGAGTGTGCGGTCGCCGAAGCCGAGGTCTGCGTCGCGCAGCCGCAGCACGACCGCCCGCTCCGCAGGCGCAGGCACGAGGTCGAGGGGTTCCGAATCCGTCATCGTCTCTGCCTCACTCGTCCAGCGCCGCGGCGATCGCGTCGAGGTTGCCGTTCATCCAGCCGATGTAGTCCTTGCCCTGGGGAAGCGTCTCGGTCACCGGCACGACCGGAACGTGGGCGCTCTTCGCCGCCGCGATCACCTTGTCGGTCTCCGCGCCGCTCGTCTGCTCGTTGTAGACGAGGAGCTTCACCGCATTCTCGCGGAACAGCGCGACGGTGCTCGAGAGAACGGCGGGGGACACATCCGTTCCTTCTTCGATCGCATGGCTGAAAGCCGCGGGCGTCTTGTCGACGAGGCCGATCGCGTCGAGCATGTACAGGGGCACGGGCTCGGTGATGGCGGCCCCAACGCCAGCGTGCTTCGCCCGGAGCGCGGCCTCGCGGGCCTCGAGTGCCGTGAGCTTCGCGGTGAAGGCGGCGGCGTTGGCGGTGAAGGTCGCCGCTTTCGACGGATCGACCTTCGCGAGCTCGGCGGCGTAGTGATCGGCGAAGGTCGCCATGGTCGGGAAGTCGTACCAGACGTGCTCGTTCAGGTCGCCGTTCGTGTCGGGCTTCTTGCCGGACAGGTCGACGACGTTGAGAACGGCCGCCTTCCGGTTGTTCAGCGAGGACATCATCGTGCCCATGAAGTCGTCGTATCCGCCGCCGTTCTCGACGACGATGCGGGCTTTCGAGAGCGCCAGTTCGTTCTGCGCGCTCCCTTCGAACGAGTGCGGGTCCTGGGCGGGGTTGGTGATCAGCGCGGTCACCTGGACGGCGTCGCCCCCGATCGTCTGCGCGATGTCGCCGTACACGTTAGTGGAGGTGACCACGGAGATGGCCCCGGATGCGCTGGTTCCGGATGCGGCGGGTACGCCCGAGCACCCCGCCAGGAGCAGCGCGGCTGCGATGGCCGCCGCCGCGAGCACGGAGGCAAGCGGTCGCGTCTTCACGCGTCGGGGGAGTCGGGGTGGTCGGGGCACCCTTAGAACCTATCCCTTGTTGATAATGATTGTCAAAACCATTGTCGTTAGTCGAACCGGACGAACGCGTGGAGCACGCCGTCGTGCGCTTCCCGGATGTCGCCGAAACCCAGCGACTCGTAGAACGCCTTCTGAGCGGCCTCGTCGTCGGTGAGCAGCACCTTCTGTCGAACGCCGGGGTAGCGGTCCAGCAGTGCAGTGACGAGCGAGCGCCCCAGCCCGAGCCGCTGGTGATCCGGACGCACGAGCACATCCTGCAGATACAGGATGGTCGCCCCGTCGGTCACCGCACGCGCGAGTCCCACGAGTTCGGCCCCGTCCACCGCGGCGACCAGCGCATCCGACCCGGCGAGCGCACGCCCCAGCGTCTCCGGATCCTTCGTGTACACACTCCACCCGACCGCCTCGTAGAGTGCGCGGACCGACGCCGGATCCAGCTCGTGCGCATCCGCGACCCGCACCTCGACCATCCGAATCCCCTCATCGTTCGTCGAGAACAGACTTGTGGCGCGCCGGGAGCGCGCGGGGCGTGCGCTCAGTCGAGCAGCAGCGCAGGCTCCTCGATGATCGCCGCGACGTCTGCCAGGAAGCGGCTGGCCACATCCCCGTCGACGATCCGGTGATCGAACGACGCTCCGAGCGTCGTGACCATGCGCGGCCGCACTTCGCCGTCGACGACCCACGGCTTCTGCTTGATCGTGCCGAGTGCGACGATGCCGACCTCGCCCGGGTTCAGGATCGGCGTTCCCGTGTCCATGCCGAACACGCCCACGTTGGTGATCGTGATCGTCCCGCCGGACATGTCGGCCGGCTGCGTGCGGCCGTCGCGCGCGGTGAGCGTCAGCTGTTCGAGCGCGCCCGCCAGCTCGAGAAGCGACATCGCCTGTGCTTCCTTCACGTTCGGAACGATCAGACCGCGCGGCGTCGCAGCGGCGATCCCGAGGTTCACGTAGTGGTGGACGATGATCTCCTCATCCGTCCAGGTCGAGTTCACCGTCGGGTTGCGGCGCACCGCCCAGATCATCGCCTTCGCCATGATGAGCAGCGGAGACACCTTGATCCCGGCGAAATCGGGGGAGTTCTTGAGACGCTTGACGAACTCCATCGTGCGGGTCGCATCCACATCGACGAACAGGCTGACGTGCGGCGCCGTGAACGCGCTCGACACCATCGCCTGCGCGATCGCCTTGCGGACACCCTTCACGGGAATGCGCTCCTCGCGGGCATCCGGCCATTCGGGCGTCTGGATGTTGCGGAACACGCTCGCCTGCGTGGCTTCCCGCAGCACGTCGTCGCGGGTGATGTCGCCGATCGGGCCGGTCGCAGTGACCACCGCCAGGTCGACGCCCAGGTCCTTGGCGAGCTTCCGGATGGGCGGCTTGGCGATCACAGGAACGGACGAGGCGGGCGCTGCGGCCGTCTCCGGCCGGTTCGGGATGTGCTGGGTCGGCGGGGCCGCGTGCGCGGCGTGCGACGGCGGCATCTGTGTCTGGGTCTCGGTCTGTGTCGCATCCGTCGCCACGGGAACCGCGGACGTTCCCGGATGCGTCACCCGGCGCCGCCTGCTCGAAACGTGACCGGTGCTCCCGTAGCCGACGAGGGGCGCCTGCTTCTCGTCGGCTTCATGCGAGACGCTGGCGGCCGTGTCGGCGGCGGCCTCGTCGACCTCCGGCGTGGAGCCGTGAGCGGGCGCACCCAGCGCGACCCCCGCATCCGCCGAGCTCGACGACACGGTGATGATCGCGGTTCCCACGTCGACGGTCTGCCCCTCGGACACCAGCAGCTCGCCGACAGTCCCTGCGAACGGCGACGGCAGTTCGACGAGCGACTTCGCGGTCTCGATCTCGACGAGCACCTGGTTGACCGTGATGGTGTCGCCCGGGGCCACCTTCCATTCGACGATCTCCGCCTCGGTCAGGCCTTCGCCGACGTCGGGGAGGAGGAACTTCGATTCGCTCATAGTGCAGCTTCTTTCGGTCGGTTCGCCCGGGGTGCCGGTGTGCGGGTCAGTACGCGAGGCTTCGGTCGACAGCCTCGAGCACCCGGTCGGCGTCGGGGAGGTACATCGATTCGACCTTCGACGGCGGGTAGGGAGTGTCCCAGCCCGAGACGCGGATGACCGGCGCTTCCAGGAAGTAGAAGGCCTTCTCGGCGATGGTCGCTGCGATCTCCGACCCGACGCTGGCGTTGGATGCCGCCTCCTGCACGACGACCAGGCGACCGGTCTTGCGCACCGAGTCGAGCACAGGGCCGTAGTCGATCGGGGAGAGCGAGCGCAGGTCGATGACCTCGAGGCTGGTCCCTTCTTCTGCAGCGAGTTCCGCCGCGTGCAGGAGGGTCGACAGGATCGCGCCGTGGCCGACGACCGTCACATCCGTGCCGTGGCGGGCCACCCGGCTCGCGTGCAACGGCGCGACAGGGTCGATGAGATTGATCTCACCCTTGATGAAGTAGCGGCTCTTCGGCTCGAAGAACAGGACGGGGTCGTCGGAGGCGATCGCTTCCTGGATCATCCAGTAGGCGTCGTGCGAGTTGCTGGGGCTCACGACCCTCAGGCCGGGCGTGTGCGCGAAGTAGGCTTCCGGGCTCTCGGAATGGTGCTCGATCGAGCCGATGTGGCCGCCGTACGGAACGCGGATCACGATCGGCATCGTCACCGTTCCCTCGTGGCGGTTGCGCATCCGGGCCAGTTGCGTCGTGATCTGGTCGAACGCGGGGAAGATGAACCCGTCGAACTGGATCTCGCAGACCGGGCGGTACCCGCGCATGGCGAGTCCGATCGCGGTGCCGAGGATGCCCGACTCGGCGAGCGGAGTGTCCAGTACGCGCTGCGGGCCGAACTCGGCGTGCAGGCCCTCGGTGACGCGGTAGACGCCGCCGAGCGGGCCGATGTCCTCGCCCATGAGCAGCACTTTGGGGTCGTTCGCGAGAGCGTCGTGCAGGCCCTTGTTGATCGCCTTGCCGAGGGGCAGGGTCACGATCGGGCTGGACGGTGCGGCGGATGCGGCGGGCTCGGGCTCGGCGGGCTCGGGCTCGGCCGGTTCCGCGCTCTCGGCCGCGTCCTCGACCTCGACCGTCCCGGCGTCCTCAGCTGTTTCGGAATCCTCGGCGACGTCGGAATCCTCGCCGCCATCAGCGTCCTCGATGTCCGCAGCCTCTTCGACGTCGACGACTTCGGCGTCCTCGATGACTTCGGACTCCTCCGCATCCATCGTCGCCTCGTGGATCTCGTGCGCCTCGACGAACTCCGCCTCGTGCACGTCGTGCGCGTCATCCGTTCCGTCGGCGTCGACGATCACGGGGAAGCTCTGGTTCAGGTCGCTCATGCGCGCTCCTCATCGAAGGACGCCTCGTAGCGCTGCGCCCATTCCTTCTGTTCGGCGATCAGCGGATGCGGCTCCGAGTAGACATGGTCGAAGATGATGTCCATCGGGGGAGGCGTGACCTCCAGCAGCCGACGGCGGGCATCCGCCGCGATGTCCGCAGCCTCTTCATCGACGGACGCGAAGAAGGTGTCGCCGACACCGAGGTCGGACAGGTAGGTGCGGTAACGGGCGATCGGATCGCGGGCGATCCACGACTGCAGTTCGTCTTCGGTGCGGTACTTGGTGGGGTCGTCGGCGGTCGTGTGGGCGCCGACGCGATAAGTGAGCGCCTCGATGAGCGCGGGTCCGTAACCGGCGCGGGCGTCGTCCATCCACTTCGCCGTGACAGCGTAGCTGGCGAGGACATCGTTGCCATCGACGCGCGTACCAGGGATGCCGAAGCCGCTCCCGCGCAGATACAGGGGAGTGCGGGACTGGCGTTCGACCGGGACGGAGATCGCCCACTGGTTGTTCTGAAGGAAGAAGACCTGGGGGGTACGGTAGCTCGCAGCGAAGACCAGTGCCTCACTGACGTCACCCTGCGATGAGGCCCCGTCACCGAAGTAGACGATGACCGCTTCGTCGCTCTCGGGGTCACCGGTGCCGCTCTTGCCGTCGAACTGGATGCCCATGGCGTAGCCCGTCGAGTGCAGGCTCTGCGAGCCGAGCACGAGCGAATAAAGGTGGAAGTTGCCGTTCTCCTCCGGGTTCCAGCCGCCGAGCGTGACTCCGCGCAGCATCCGGAGGATGTTCACGGGGTCGAGCCCTCTGATCATCCCGACAACGTGCTCGCGGTACGACGGGAAGACGTGATCCTGCACGCGCGTGGCGTGCGCGGAGCCGACCTGGGCGCCCTCCTGGCCGTGGCTCGGCACCCACAGGGCGAGCTGGCCCTGGCGCTGGAGGTTGGCCGACTCGTGGTCGAAGCGGCGGATGACCGCCATGTCGCGGTAGAAACGGCGATAGTCGGCCTCGGTCAGGCGCTCGAGGTAGGGGATGTACTCCGCGGCGGACTCGCTCGGCTGGAAACGCCCCTCGGGGGTCAGCAGTTGAACGGTCGGCGCTTGGCGCGGGGAATCGATCGAGGCAGCCACCGTACTAACCTAACCGCTTGGCGGGGTGCCCATTTGGTAGGTTCCGCACAATATCTTGGCCAACCTCAAGGAGTTTGTCCACAGATTCGGCTTCGCCGACGCTGATTCGGATGCCCTCCGGCGGGAAGGCGCGCACGGTCAGCCCGGCATCGAAGAACGCGTCGTTCGCCGCATCCGTCTCCGCACCCGTCGCCAGCCAGACGAAATTGCCCTGCGCCTCGGGAACGATCCAGCCCTGTTCGATGAGTTGCGCGCGCAGATCGTCGCGCACCATTGCGATACGCGCGACGCGTTCCATCAGCTCGTCTTCGCGGTCGATCGAGGCGAGAGCAGCGACCTGGGCCGCATCCGTCACCGACAGGGGGATCGCGGCCGAACGCGCAGCGTCGAGCACCTGCTCGGGGCCGACCGCGTAGCCGATGCGGAGGGCGGCGAGCCCGTACGCCTTCGAGAAGGTGCGGAGCACGACCAGGTTCGGGTACCGGCCGAGGAGGGGGATGCCGTCCACGCTGGCATCGTCGGTAACGAACTCGTAGTACGCCTCGTCGAGCAGCACGAGCAGGTCGCTCGGGACCTTCTCCATGAACGCTTCGAAATCGCCCGCGGTGACGATCGTGCCGGTCGGGTTGTTCGGAGTGCAGACGATCACGACGCGCGTGCGGTCGGTGATCGCGGCGGCCATCGCGTCCAGGTCGTGGCTGCCGTCAGTGCGATTGGGCACGCGGATGCTCGTGGCACCGGCGACCGTGACGAGTCCGGGGTAGGCCTCGAACGACCGCCACGAGTAGACGACTTCGTCGCCCGTTCCCGCGGCCGCTGAGATCAGCTGGGCGAGCAGGGAGACGGATCCGCTCCCGAGGTGGACCCGGCCGACCTCGACGCCGTGGCGCTCGGCCAGGCGCGTGCGGAGGGCAAGGCCGCTCGCGTTCGGATAGCGGTTCAGGTCCGCGAGGACGGCTGCGACCGCACCCACTACGCCCGGAAGAGGTGTGTACGGATTCTCATTGCTCGACAGCTTGAAACCGTCGGCGGGAGCCGGCCTTCCCTGCTTGTAGGCGGGCACGGCCACGATCTCCGGGCGCAGCTTCACGCCCGGCCGCTCTGAGTTACTCACAGACCCAACTTAGCGGCGTCCACATTCCACGGAGGGAATTACTTCCTCGACCGTCACCGCCTCCGCTGCCATAGTGGAGCCATGAGATTCATCCTCAGACTCATCATCAACGCTCTCGCGCTGTGGTTCACCACGTTCATCGTCAGCGGTGTCACGGTGAAGCCGTACGCCGAGGGCGAAGTGCCGACCATCCTGACCTACCTCCTGATCGCGCTGATCTTCGGTGTCGTCAACGGCATCCTGGGCACCTTCATTCGAATCGTCGCGTTCCCGCTGTACGTGCTGACGCTCGGCCTGCTCGCGCTCGTGGTCAACGCGCTGCTGCTGCTCCTGGTCGCGTGGATCAGCAGCCTGATGGGCTTCGGGCTCTACATCGACGGGTTCTGGGCGGGCTTCTGGGGTGCGATCGTGCTCGCGATCATCTCCTGGCTGATGGGGCTCATCCTGCGCCCGGTCACCCGCGATCGCTGACGCGGGGAGGCTCCCAAGCAAACTGCGGAAGAATGGGTACGTCGTCCCGTTCGCAAGGAGCCCCATGACCGCCCTGCCTCCCCAGCCGCTCAGCCCGCTCGACGGCCGCTACCGTTCCGCGGTGGTCGGTCTCGGCGATTACCTGTCCGAGGCGGGGCTGAACCGCGCCCGCGTGCAGGTCGAAGTCGAGTGGCTGATCTACCTGACGGGCCACCGGATGTTCGGTTCGTCGCCGCTCACGACCGATCAGATTGCGTCACTGCGGGCGCTGGCCGACGATTTCGGGCAGCCCGAGATCGACCGGCTCGCAGAGCTCGAAGCGACCACGAAGCATGACGTGAAGGCCGTCGAGTATCTCGTTCGCGAACGACTCCACGCTCTGGGACTCGACCACATCGCCGAGCTCACGCATTTCGCGGCGACGAGCGAAGACATCAACAACCTGTCGTACGCGCTCACGGTGAGTGCCGCGATCAACCGGGTGTGGCTGCCGAAGTTCCGCGCCGTCATCAGGGAGCTGCAGGCGCAGGCACGCCAGTACCGCGACGACGCCATGCTCGCGCGAACCCACGGCCAGCCGGCGACACCCACGACGATGGGCAAGGAGCTCGCGGTCTTCGTCTACCGCCTCGACCGCGTCGAGCGGCAGATCGGCGACACGGAGTTCCTCGGCAAGTTCAGCGGCGCGACCGGCACGTTCGCCGCGCACCTCGTGGCCGATCCCGACGCCGACTGGCAGCAGATCTCACAGGAGTTCGTCACGAGCCTGGGTCTCGACTGGAACCCGCTGACCACCCAGATCGAATCGCACGACTGGCAGGCGGAGCTGTACAACCGGGTCTCGCACGCGAACCGCATACTCCACAACCTGGCCACCGACATCTGGACGTACATCTCGCTCGGCTACTTCCGCCAGGTCCCGGAGCCGGGCGCAACGGGCTCGTCGACGATGCCGCACAAGGTCAACCCCATCCGTTTCGAGAACGCCGAGGCGAATCTCGAGCTGAGTTCCGCCCTGCTCGACTCCCTCGCGGCCACTCTTGTCACCAGCCGGTTGCAGCGCGACCTGACCGACTCGACGACGCAGCGCAACATCGGCGTCGCGCTCGGTCACTCGCTGCTCGCGCTCGACAACATCCAGCGGGGGCTCGGCCAGATCGATCTGGATCGCACGCTGCTGGCGTCTGATCTCGACGCCAACTGGGAGATTCTGGGCGAAGCCATCCAGACCGTCATCCGGGCCGAGGTGTCGGCCGGCCGTTCGTCGATCGCAGACCCGTATGCGCTGCTCAAGGAGCTGACCCGCGGCAAGCGCATCGGCCGCAGCGATCTCGTGGAGTTCGTGCAGCGACTCGACATCGGCGACGCGGCGAAGGCGCGCCTGCTCGAGCTGACACCCGGCACGTACACCGGCGTCGCGTCGAAGCTCGTCGACCGGCTCGACGCGTAACCGCGGTCTCCCGCCCCGAGGGCGTCACCTCCGGACGAAAGCGTCCCGCACACTTGGCACCCTCGGCCGGAACGGGCACACTCGGCCCGCGCCGCGCGACGTCAGTGCGTGGAGTCGTCTCCGCGGTTCTGCTCCTCGAGGTCGCTGACCTCTTCAGCGTTCGGCTTGAACGCGAGCGAGAACATCGCAAGACCGACGAGCGAGACGATGAACGCGATGCCGAGGGCGATCGAGGCGAGGAGGAGCTCCCGTGTCGACATCAGCACGATCAGGCCGACGAACACGGCGAGGATCGCCGAGATGACGAGCAGCTCGACCGGCCGGAAGCGGTCCTTACGGGTCGGCTGGTGCACTGCGCCGGTGGCGGAGGAGTTTGCGGGCACGTTGGAATCCTTCTTGCGGCTCATGAACCGCTCTCCATGGGGCGCTCGGTGGGGGTCGGATGCTGCGCCGCCCACTTGAGCGAGAATCCGCCGATTCCGAGGTAGACCCCGAGGATCACGGCGTAGGCGCCGAACAGGCCGACGGCGAGCACCGAATCCGACGGGATGAGCAGGAAGACGATCGCCAGCACAGCGGTGAACGCGCCGACGACGATCCAGTCGCGCGCCGAAGAGTCTTTCGACCGACTGCGCAGACCGCAGTAGAGCTCGAGGAATCCGGTGAGGGCGGCCCAGACGCTGACGAGGTAGAGGAAGAGGCCGAGGCCGCTCGACGACAGCGCGAGCGCAAGGACACCGGCGATGACGCCGATGACGCCCTGCGCGACGAACAGCCGACGAGTCGTGCGATCGGGGACGGTGCGGAGGCTCAGGATGCCCACCAGCAGCCCCTCGACGACCGCGTAGACGCCGAACACGATGAGCCCGAACGTCGCGGAGTGGTTGGCGGTGAAGGTGATGACACCGGCTGCGACGAGCGCTACGACCGCCCGCGCGACGGGGACGGCCCAGTACCCGGATGACTTCTGGGCGGTGGGGGCGGCTGCCACTCGGCGACCTCTTTCATTGGGCGGTGGAACCTACCCAGTTTAGTCGGCGTTGTCTGCGCGTTTGCCGCTTGCCCGATACCAGGCTCAGGATGCGGCATCCGGTTCGCCGGGGACCGGCCCGTCCGCCTCGTCGGTCAGTGGCAGGGGTGGCGCCGGGGCGAAGTTCTTCGCAATGTAGAACATCACGATGCTCGCACCGACGAGGGCTGAACCGAGGAACGGTGAGTACACGCTGATTGTGCTCAGCAACGTCGTCAGGACGCTGACGAGCGCCCCGTCGACGCCGGTGGGCCCGGATCCGTCGCCGAATCGTGCGTATGTGATCCCCGGAATCGCATAGCTCAGGATCAGGCTGGCGACGAGAAGGCCGATGCCCAACCAGAGGACGACTTTCGGGCGAAGACGTGGCACGGGCGTACTCCTTCATCGGAGGGGACGTGGACTGATCGACCGACTGATCGACCCAACCCTAGGGGTTGTCTCAGATGGGCGCCATGTCGGTGAAGCGCGAGTAGTGGCCCTGGAAGGCGACGGTCACGGTGCGTGTCGGGCCGTTTCGGTGCTTGGCGACGATGAGGTCGGCTTCGCCCGCGCGCGGGTTGTCCTTCTCGTACGCGCTTTCGCGGTGGAGGAGGATCACCATGTCTGCGTCCTGCTCGATCGAGCCTGACTCGCGGAGGTCGCTCAGCGCGGGAAGCTTGTCCGCGCGCTGCTCGGGTCCACGGTTCAGCTGCGACAGCGCGATCACGGGGACCTGGAGTTCTTTGGCGAGAAGCTTCAGAGCACGCGAGAACTCGCTGACCTCCTGCTGGCGGCTTTCGACTCGCTTGCCGCTCGTCATGAGCTGGAGGTAGTCGATGATGACCATCTTGAGGCCGACCCGCTGTTTGAGGCGACGGCATTTCGCCCGGATCTCGACGAGCGTCATGTTCGGGCTGTCGTCGATGTAGAGCGGCGCATCGTTGATGCGGCCTCGGGTGGATGCGATGGTCGTCCAGTCGCGGTTGTCGACCGTTCCCTTGCGCATGCTCTGGAGTGGCACGGATGCTTCGGCCGACAGCAGGCGCATCGCGATCTCACTGCGCCCCATCTCGAGCGAGAAGAAGATGGTCGCCATGTCGTGCTTGATTGCGGCGGCGCGGGCGAAGTCGAGCGCAAGGGTCGACTTTCCGAGTGCGGGGCGCGCGGCGACGATGATCATCTGGCCGGGGTGCAGCCCGTTGGTGAGCTCGTCGAGTTCGGCGAAGCCGGTGGGAACGCCGGTCATCGAGCCGTCTTTGTGCTTGGCTGCCTCGATCTCGTCGATGGCGACCGTCACGGCTTCGGTGAGGGGCACGTAGTCTTCGCTGTCGGTCGAGCCCGTGACGGCGTAGATCTCGGCCTGGGCGTTGTTGACGAGGTCGAGCACCTCACCCTCTGCGGCGTAGCCCATCTGCGTGATGCGGGTGCCCGCCTCGACCAGCCGGCGGAGGAGGGCGCGCTCCGCGACGATGGATGCGTAGTAGCCGGCGTTCGCAGCGGTGGGGACGAGGCCGGTGAGCGTGTGCAGGTAATCGGCGCCGCCGGCGCGGGAGAGTTCGCCGGCCTTGGTCAGTTCGTCGGTGACGGCGATGACGTCGGTGGGTTCGCCGTGCGAGTAGAGCGACAGGATCGCGTCGTAGATGATCTCGTGCTTGGGAATATAGAAGTCGGTGCCCCGCACGACCTCGACGACGTCGGCGACCGCGTCTTTGCTGAGGAGCATGCCGCCCAGCGCGCTCTGCTCGGCAAGAAGGTCGTGAGGGGGAGTGCGCTCCGTCTGCCTGTTCTCGCCTGGCTGTCGGTTCTCGGCCAGACCCAGATGGGCAATGGACACCCCGGCCTCCTTCTCGTCTTCGTCATCGCGCAGCGGGCGCGAGCCTGCCTTGCATACCCTCAGTGAACCGCGATCGAGCGGCCGTTCCCGGCGCCTCGCCGGACACGTCGATACTCCCAGGAGCCACCGACAGGCCTGACTCCTCGAATCGTTCTGTCCCCGCCGTGATCCGGCGTCGCCCAACACTAGGAGGAGCGCTCGGCGCGCCACAACTCAGCCTGTGGATAGGGATGTGGATAATCTGCGCGAAACGCCGCACTCCATGTGCACAACCTGTGGGCAACCTTGTGGACAACCAAAGAATTTCAGGGGTTATATCGACCCTGATCAGGTTTTTAGTTTCCCCCACCCTGTGTGAAGAAACTTGTTTAAACAACACGTCGAAGCTTGCCCCCATTGTGGGTGACCCTGTGTACAAAGTTGTGACAAAAGCTTGCGCTGGGCGGTTAAACAGGTGTAGCGGCGGACCTTCGTCCACCGCTACACCGTGTTGTTTCTGGCGCTACTTGGCGGCGACCACCTGCAGGGTGATCGTCGCGAAGAGGTCTTCGCGCAGGCGGATCGTCGCCTCGTGCTCGCCGACCACCTTGATGGGGTTGGGGAGCTCGATCTTGCGCTTGTCGAGCGTGCCGATTCCGGCTGCTTCGACGGCTGCTGCGACGTCCGAGGTCTTGACCGAGCCGAAGAGGCGGCCTTCGCTGCCGGCCTTGACCGTCAGCTTGACCTTCGTCGCTTCGAGCTTGGCCTTGAGGTCCTGTGCCTCTTCGATGGTGGCGAGCTCGCGGGCGACGCGCGCTGCCTTGATCGAGTCGACCTGCTTTTCGCCACCACGGGTCCACGCCACGGCGAAGCCCTGGGGGATGAGGTAGTTACGGGCGTAGCCGTTCTTGACGTCGACGACGTCGCCGGCGGATCCGAGGCCGGAGACCTCGTGGGTCAGAATGAGTTTCGACATGTCTTCCGGCTCCTAACGGCCCGAGCCGGCGTAGGGCAGGAGTGCCATCTCACGCGCGTTCTTGACGGCGCGGGCGATGAGGCGCTGCTCCTGCACGGAGACACCGGTGATGCGGCGAGCGCGGATCTTGCCACGCTCGGAGATGAACTTACGCAGGGTTGCGACGTCCTTGTAGTCGATGACTCCGACACGGATCGACTTCGCGGGGGCGGCGTTCTTGCCGTCCTTGCCCTTGCGGATCGGCTTGCGGCGGTCGCCGCTCGACTTTCCAGCCATGATTTCCTTTGCTTTCGTTTAAGTGTGTGTCGCGATGGTTTCCGCATCGGCGAGCTCTGCTCGTCGGATGCGGGGTCGCTGCCTAGAAGGGGGTCTCGTCGTTGAAGTTGCCGGGCGAGCTCCACACGTCCGCTCCCGAGGAGGAGTCGGAGGAGGAGGGTGCTGCGGCAGCCCACGGTTCGTCGACGGCACCGGCGGGAGACCCGCCGCGCGACGACTGTGCGCGCGTGACCGAGGCGGTGGCGTAGCGGAGCGAAGGGCCGATCTCGTCGATTTCGAGTTCGATGGACGTTCGCTTCTCACCTTCCTTCGTCTCGTATGAGCGCTGCTTGAGACGTCCCGTTGCGATGACTCGGGATCCCTTGGTAAGCGATCCGGCGACGTGCTCGGCGAATTCACGCCAGACGCTCGCGCGCAGGAACAGGGCCTCGCCATCTTTCCAGTCGTTGGCCGCGCGGTCGAAGCTGCGCGGAGTGGATGCGATGGTGAAGTTGGCAACCGCCAGCCCGTTCTGCGTGTAGCGCAGCTCCGGGTCGCTGGTGAGGTTGCCCACCACGGTGATTACGGTCTCGCCTGCCATCGGACTAGGCGGTCTTCTCGGCGGGAGCGGCTTTGGCGGGAGCGGCGGCCTTGCGGGCGGCCTTCTCGTCGGCGAGCTTCGCGGCGGCGGCGACCTGGGCGATCGCTTCTTCGGCGCGGAGCACCTTGGTGCGCATGACGGCCTCGCTGAGCTTCAGCTGGCGGTCGAGCTCCTTGGTGGTCTCACCGGTCGCGGTCAACTGCACGACGGCGTAGATGCCCTCGGACTTCTTGTTGATCTCGTAGGCGAGACGGCGGCGACCCCAGATGTCGACACTGTCGACAGTTCCACCGTCGTTACGAACGACATTGAGGAACTTGTCGAGGCTGGGAGCTACGGTGCGCTCGTCGATCTCTGGATCGAGGATGACCATCAACTCGTACTGATGCATGACTAACCCACCTCCTTTGGACTTAGCGGTTACAGACGGTCTGTAACAGGAGGGTTGTACATCTGTCGTAGGGCACACTGCGCCCAGACAACCTACCTAGCGTACCCGATGCACCCCCGCCCCGCCACTCGGCCGACTCCCATCGCCGAGAATCGCTGGTGCGACCGAGTTGACCTTGTGCGAGGGCGATTCTCGACACGGGCGGCGATTCTCGGCTAGCGCCGCGCAATGGGGGACAGCCCGGCCGCTTGCAGTCGTGCTTCGAGGGCCGAAGGCGAGCGCGCAACCTCCCAGGTCCATCGGCAGACTCGCTTGCCCGTCGAGCGAAGACGGTCCTCGCGGAGCTTCTCGGCCCAGACGATCTCGGCCATGTCGCGCCCACTCGTGTACTCGTCGCGTGTGTACTTGGCGTATCCGTCGAACTCGCCGAACACATCGTCCCATTCGAAATCCGGGTAGTCGGTGCCGCCATCGGGGCGCGCGACAGCTGTCTGGAGCTGCGGCGGAGGGAACCCGAGCAGATGTATCTGAACGCGACTGAGCGACTCTCCTGGAGATCCGGACCGCGCGTCACTGAACTCAATGGCATCCCGGGCTACCGCCGAGCCTCGCCGAGGTCCGTCCCTCCGAAGTCGCTCGAGTAGCGCACCTTTGGCCACACCCGGTGCCGTCGTTCCATCTGGAAGCGCCAGAGTTCGCTTGGTCGCGAAGTCGATCGACGTCACCGCCGAGACGAAGGGACCCGTCTTTGCCACATCCAGCAGGGTTCGCTCGAGCGTTGTCACGAGGAGCCCCCTGAATTCGGTCACGTCGTCGGCGGAGATCTTGTCGTGATGCCATACGACACCGTTCTTCGAGTGAAGTCCACGCTGACCCAGGCTCATGAGGTGCGCCTCGGGCGGCCATCTCCCGATTATCGGCAGCCCCCAGATGAATGCGGCCGAGACGTGCGAGAACACAGGCGTGAACGATCGTGTTTCGGCGGCGGCGAGCAGCAGTGCCGCGTACCGGCCCGAGGGCGACGCCTCCGACCAGGCACCCGAATCGGCGTAGACCCCGCGCCGCAACCGAACGAGTTCTCCACGGGCGGCCCGAGAATGAAGCGCATTACCGCGTTCGTGCCCGCGGGATTCTCGACGTGAGATCGAAAGGCCGACGGTGTCGAGCGACGTTACATCCATGCACCGATTCTCGGCCGCCAGCCGCACCAACGGGCCCTTCACCCGCGCATCCGTTAGTCACTCACGACCCACCCCGCCTGTGAAGGGATCGTGAGTATCGCCGCTATGGCCGAAACCGACTCGTAGAACGGCGACTCTCGGCGCTAGCGGCGACTCTCGGCGCCCGCGCCGCCCACCAGGCGGCCAGGCGTCGCGCCGCCTCCTCCTCGCCGAGAGGCCCTTCGTCCAGTCGAAGCTCGAGCAGGAACCGCAGCGCCTCGCCGACCTCGCGCCCCGGCTTCAGGTCGAGGAGCTTCATGACCCGTTCGCCGTCGAGGTCGGGGCGCACCGCATCCAGCTCCTCCTTCTCCTGGAGGTGGCGGATGCGCTCCTCGAGATCGTCGTAGGCGAACCCGAGCCGGTCCGCTTTCCGCCGGTTCCGGGTCGTCACGTCCGCCCGCGTGAGCATGTGGAGGTGTTCGAGCTGATCGCCGGCATCACGCACGTAGCGGCGCACGGCCGAATCCGTCCACGCCCCGTCGGTGTACCCGAAGAAGCGCAGGTGCAGCTCGATCAGCCGATCCACCGCGTCGACGGTGTCGTTGTCGAAGCGGAGCGCCCTCAGCCGCTTCTTCGCGAGCTTCGCACCCACGAGGTCGTGGTGATAGAAGCTGACGGCACCGCCCGGCTCGAGCCGACGGGTCGCCGGCTTCCCGATGTCGTGGAGGAGCGCCGCGAGACGGAGCACGAGGTCGGGCCGCTCGCCGGGATGACGCTCGCGTTCGTAGCCGATGGCCTGATCCAGCACCGTGAGGCTGTGCTGGTAGACGTCTTTGTGGTGGTGGTGTTCGTCGATCTCGAGCCGGAGTGCAGGGACCTCCGGAACGACCAGCTCGGCCAGGCCGGTCTCGACGAGCAGTTCGATTCCGCGGCGCGGCGCAGGGCTGCAGAGCAGCTTGGACAGCTCGTCGCGGATGCGTTCGGCACTGACGATCTCGATGCGTTCGGCCAGCTCCTCCATCGCATCGCGCGTCTCGTCGTCGACGGTGAAGCCGAGCTGTGCGGTGAAGCGGGCCGCGCGCATCATGCGCAGTGGGTCGTCACCGAAGGAGATGGCTGGAGTGCTCGGCGTGCGCAGGATGCCGCCGATCAGGTCATCGACGCCGCTCGAGGGGTCGACGAGAACCGTCTCCGGCACCCGCAGAGCGAGCGCGTTGACCGTGAAGTCCCTGCGGACCAGATCGCCTTCGAGGGTGTCTCCGAAGACGACGTCCGGCTTGCGTGTCTCTCCGTCGTAGCTGTCGGCGCGGTACGTCGTGATCTCGACCGTCTCGCCCGCGATCCGCGCGCCGATCGTGCCGAATTCGCGACCGATGTCCCAGTGGGCGTCTGCGAGCGGGGCGACCACGCGCAGGATGTCGTCCGGCCGCGCGTTCGTCGTGAAGTCGAGATCGTTCACAGGGCGGCCGAGGAGCGCATCCCTGACCGGCCCTCCTACGAGGGCGAGTTCATATCCGGCGTCGGCGAATGCCGTGGCGAGCCTGGTGACGATCGCTGTGTTCGCGAGGTCGCCGAGGCGCTCGAGGGATTCGGCGACGCTCTGCATGGTGCTTCAGTTAAACGGGGACGAGCACGCGCGAGCTCTCCACATCCGCCGCTCCTCGCCGGAGTCTCACAGGGCCCACCCCCTAGAATTGGCGACATGGAGGCCGAGCTGGAGTCGTGCGTCGACGCATGAATTCGACCGGCCGACCCCGTAGCTCGGGGCTGCGCAGGCTGGCGATGTTCGCCACAGCGGCAGTTCTGGGCGTCGTGACTTTCGCCTCCCTGGGCGCACTCGATGGCTCAGCTGCGGTCGCACAGCCGGTGACGCAGGGTCACGTCACCCGTTCGGCGGCGGACGCGGATGCTGCCAGCCAGCTGACCGTCACGGTCGCGCCCGACAACGGCGGCATCCTCGCTCCCGGCCAGGATCTCACCGTCCAGGTCTCTGTCACCAACGGCGCTGCCACCTCTTTCGTGGCCGGAACGGTCGAACTGTGGTTCGACACGTCGCCGATCGACTCCCGCAAGAGCCTCACCACGTGGCTCAGTTCGACCGACGCCGCGGCGGGCGCGCAGACCATCGGCCGCACACGGGTCGCCGGACTCGAGCCGGGCATGACCTCGGTGGTCCGCGTCACGGTGCCCGCCGCGTCCGTGCCGCTAGCCGGACGAACAGACCAGGGCGTCTTCGGCATCGGCGCCACGGTGTCCATCGGTTCCGGAACCAGGGCGGGCGCTCGTTCGACGCTGGTGTGGAACCCGGGCACCGAGATCCCCCGCTCGAACGTCTCGCTCGTGATGCCGATCACTGCTCCCGCGACGGCTGCCGGCCTCATCTCCGCTGCCGACCTCGCGGCCTTCACCGCACCGAACGGCATTCTCACCCGACAGCTCGACGGACTGCTCGGCCACCCGGCGGTCGCCATCGGCCTCGATCCCATGATCCTCGCGTCCATCCGGGTGCTCGGCACGTCCGCACCCGCGAGCGCGACGCAGTGGATGGTCTCCCTCTCGCTTCTGCCGAACGACGTCTTCTCCCTCGGCTTCGGCGACGCCGACCTCGCCGGTCAGTTCCAGAGCGGACTGACCGCACCCCTGGCTCCGACGGCGCTCGGCTATGCGATGGATCCCGCGAACTTCCAGACCGAGCCGGAGCCTGTGGGGGAGCCGACAGCGACTCCGACGGCCGGCACTCCGGGCGCCACCCCGACCCCGACACCGACGACTCCCGCTGGACCGGTGCTGCCGACCCTCGATGAGCTGATCGCGTGGCCCTTCACCCTTCACGGCATCGCGTGGCCCGCCGAGAACTCGGTGCGCACGGCCGACATCGCCTCCCTGGTGAGCAACGGGTTCACGACCCCGATCCTCTCGGGCGACAACACGAACGCTGCCGACCTCACTGCGACACCCAGCGCGGTGCTTCCGATCGCCGGCGGCAAGGCGCTCGCGTCCGATGCGGGCATCTCCTCCGCACTGCGCGACGCAGCGACCGCGACCGACGACACGACCTGGAACGCTGCAATGTCGAAGGTCAACGCCCAGCTCGGCCTCGTGAGCGAAGAGGGTGGTACGCAGCACAACCTGGTGGTGACGCTCGGTCGCGCCTGGCCTTCGAGCGGAACCCAGCTGGAACGCACCTTCCGGGCCATCCAGACCTCCCCGTGGGCCACCGCGGTGACCCTTCCTCAGATCGTGTCGAGCGCGCCCACCCCGGGCCTGGCCGTGAAGAACAGGTCCGAGGCCGCGGCGCGCATCACCGGCATCAAAGGGCTCCTCGACACGGAAGCACGCATCGACGACTTCGCGACGATCCTCGACGACCCGACGACCATGACCGGCCAGAACCGCGCCCAACTCCTCACCCTGCTCGGCGTTTCATGGCTCGAGCCGCGCAACGACTGGGCGAGCGCCGTCTCGAACAATCTCCGAGCGTCGTTCAGGACCCTCGACTCGGTGAAGATCCTGCCCACCGAGAACGTCAATCTCGTGAGCGCCCAGGGATCGATCCCGTTCACCGTGAGCAACGGTCTGAGGAATGAGGCCGTGACGATCGTGCTCAGCGCCTCTCCGTCGAACAGCCGGCTCGAGATCGATGAAGACGCGACGAAGCGCATCCAGCCGGATTCCCGCGCAACGGTGCTGGTGCCGGTCAAGGCCAAGCTCGGCAACGGACAGGTGATCCTCACGCTGCAGCTGCTCAGTCCGACGGGCGTGAAGATCGGGATGCCGACGGCGGTGACGGTGGATGTCCACGCCGACTGGGAGGGCATCGGCGCCCTGATCATCGGTGTGCTCCTCGTCCTCCTCTTCGGTTTCGGCATTGTGCGCAACATCCTCCGCCGGCGTCGCGAGAACGCCGCCGGAGAGGGCGGCGACTCGGATGCGGATGCTGACGCTGCTGCGGATCCTGACGCTGACGCTGTCTCGGATGCGGATGCCACGGCCGGCTCCGACGGTCAACCCGACGACTCGAAGGAGCCGAGTGTCTAGCATCGGCCGCTCAAGCGCCGTGCTCGCATCGGGCACGCTCGTCTCCCGGATCCTCGGGTTCGCCAAAGCCTGGCTTCTCCTGCAGGCGATCGGCGCCCTGAGCTTCGCCGGAAACGCCTACGCCACCTCGACGATCGTCCCCAACAGCATCTACGCGATCATCGCCCAGGGCATCCTCAACGCGATTCTCGTCCCGCAGATCGTGCGGGCATCCGTCCACGCCGATGGCGGCAAGGCGTACATAAACAAGCTGGTCACGCTCGGAATTCTCATCTTCGCGGCAGTCGCGCTGGTGGCAACTCTGCTGTCGCCGGTCCTGATGCAGCTGTTCGGCCTGCGCGGCGCGCCCGCCGAACTGGCGACGATGTTCGCCTACTGGTCGCTACCCCAGATCTTCTTCCTCGGGCTCTACACCCTGCTCGGCGAAGTTCTGAACGCCCGCAAGTCCTTCGGTCCTTTCACCTGGGCTCCCGTGGTCAACAACGTCGTCGCCATTGCGATGCTCATCATCTTCATCGTCGCGTTCGGCGCGGATCCGTACGGCCACCGCTCACCGGTGTGGACGCCGACGATGGTGGCGATCCTCGCCGGCGGCGCGACCCTTGGCGTCGCGGTGCAGGCCCTCATCCTGTTCTTCTTCTGGAAGCGGATCGGCCTGCGCTTCCGCTTCGACTTCCGGTGGCGGGGCGTCAACCTTGGACATGCGGGAAAGGCGGCCGGCTGGACGTTCGCCATGCTGCTGGCGACTCAGGCAGCAGGCCTCATCGAGACGAATGTCGCGAACTCTGCGGGCCCGGGCTTCGCCGGTCCGCTGCTGATGAACAACGCGTGGCTGATCTTCATGCTCCCGCACGGCATCATCGCGGTCTCGATCGTGACCGCCTTCTACACCCGGATGGCCGAGCACGCGCACGCAAACGACGTCGCCTCATTCCGCACGGATTTCTCGAGCGCCGCGCGCTCGATACTGCTCCTGATCACGTTCTGCTCCGCCGCCCTCATCGTCGTGGCGTTCCCGCTGGCGAGGATCTTCACTCCGGACTACCAGCCCCTCGGCTTCATCCTCATCGGCTATCTGGTGGGCCTGGTGCCGTTCTCGCTTGTCTTCATGTCCCAGCGCGCCTTCTATTCGCTCGGCGACACTCGGACCCCGTTCTACTTCACACTCGCACAGGTCGCCGTCATCGTCGTCGGTGTGCTCCTCTGCTTCATGGTTGCGCCGGACTTCCGGGCGGCGGCGATCGCCCTCGTCGTCTCTATCGCGGGCGGGATCCAGGCCATCATCGCGGTCTCCCTGCTCAGGCGCCGGATCGGGGGAGTGGATGGGCGGCGCATCGCGAGCGGCCTGTGGCGCTTCCTCGTCGCTGCCGCCGTCTCGATGGTCGCCGGTGCCGGGGTGATGCTCCTCCTCGGCGGCGTATCCGACGGGGCCTTCCCGGTGTCCGGATTCCTGGCTGCAGTCATCTCGATCGCGTTGGCCGGCGTGGTGATGCTCGCCGTCTATGTCGGGGCACTCGTGCTGCTGCGTTCGAGTGATCTGAAGACCGGTCTGGCGCCACTGACGAAACGTTTGAGCCGCCGTTCCGAACACACAGACGACGCGGAATAGCATCCACCTAGGATGTGTTGTATGGGTCAGCGAGTCTTATCGGCCCGTCTTTGATAGTGCAAGGAGTCCTCGAGTGCGGCAGATCATCATCATCGGTTCCGGCCCTGCCGGATATACGGCAGCCGTGTATGCGGCCCGCGCCAACCTCAAGCCGCTGTTGATCGCCTCATCCGTCGAGGCCGGCGGTGAGTTGATGAACACCACCGAGGTGGAGAACTTCCCCGGGTTCCCCGACGGGATCCAGGGTCCCGACCTGATGATGAAGATGCAGGCGCAGGCCGAACGTTTCGGCACCGAGGTCGTTCTCGACGACGTCGTGAGTGTGGAGCTCGCAGGTGACGTGAAGACGGTGACGCTCGGGTCCGGTGCCGTGCACCAGGCGCTCGCGGTGATCTTCGCCACGGGCTCTGCGTACCGCAAGCTCGGGCTCGAAGACGAAGAGCGTCTCGCCGGCCACGGTGTTTCCTGGTGTGCCACGTGTGACGGGTTCTTCTTCCGCGAGCGCGTGATCGCGGTCGTCGGTGGCGGCGACTCCGCGATGGAAGAGGCGAACTTCCTCACCCGCTTCGCCGACAAGGTCTACGTGATCCACCGCAAGGACAGCCTTCGCGCGTCGAAGATCATGCAGGACCGCGCTTTCGCGAACGACAAGATCGAGTTCGTGTGGAACTCCGAGGTCGTCGGGATCCAGGGCACCGAGACGGTCACGGGGCTCACCCTGCGCGACACTGTGACTGGTGCAGAGCGTCCCCTCGAGCTGCAGGGCCTGTTCATCGCGATCGGAAACGACCCGCGCGTGCACCTCGTTCACGGCCAGCTCGACCTCACTTCGGATGGCACGATCGCCGTCGCCGGCCGGAGTTCCAAGACAGCGATCGCCGGTGTGTTCGCCGCCGGTGACGTGGTCGACCCGACCTACCGCCAGGCTGTCACGGCCGCGGCGTCCGGTACCGTTGCGGCGCTCGATGCCGAACACTACCTCGCAAGCCTTCCCGAAGACCTGCTGGCCCAGGCCGGCGATCTCGAACTCACCACAACCGCATAAAGGAGAAACACAAAAATGTCTGCAGCACGTTCGGTCACGGACGCTTCCTTCCAGGACGACGTCCTGAACAGCGAGAAGACGATCCTCGTTGATTTCTGGGCTGAATGGTGCGGCCCGTGTCGCGCCGTCGGACCCATCCTCGACCAGATCGCCGTCGAGCACGCCGACAAGATCGAGGTCGTCAAGCTGAATGTCGACGAGAACCCGCAGACCGCTGCGAAGTACCAGATCACCTCCATCCCCGCGATGAAGGTGTACCAGGGTGGCGAGGTCGTCAAGACCGTCATCGGTGCCAAGCCGAAGCCTGCCCTCGAAGCCGACCTCGCCGCCTACCTTTCGTAGCCGACGAGCGTTTCACAGACCCGTCCGGCACACGCCGGGCGGGTCTTTTTCTTTGTACCCGTGTTCCACGTGAAACATCCCCGATTCTCTGCAATCGGGGTCCCCCAAATAGCATTGGCAGCAGCGTTCAGAACGGATGACAAGTGACAGATCAGGGCAGCCCGACTTCACAGGGCAATAATCTCGACCGGTGGTACGGCCACTACGCGCAGAGGACGAGCGGCCTGGCCGCGAGTGAAGTGCGAGCCCTCTTCGCCGTCGCCTCGCGCCCTGAGGTCGTCTCCCTGGCCGGCGGTATGCCGTTCGTCTCCGCCCTCCCGCAGGATCTGGTGGTGGGAGCCATGGACCGGGTCATGCGCGAACAAGGCGCGGTCGCCCTCCAATACGGCTCGGGGCAGGGCGTTCCCGCGCTGAGGGAGCAGATCCTCGACGTCATGGCCCTCGAAGGAATCAGCGGGAGCGCCGATGATGTCGTCGTCACGACGGGATCGCAGCACGCTCTCGAGCTGTTCAGCAAACTCTTTCTCGACCCGGGCGACGTCGTACTCGCCGAAGGTCCGAGCTACGTCACGGCGATGGTGATCTTCCGCTCGTATCAGGCCGAGGTCGATCATGTTCCGATGGATGAGCACGGGTTGATTCCCGAGGCACTCCGCGAGCACATTGTGCGGCTTAAAAGTGCTGGTAAGACCATCAAATTTCTCTACACCATCCCGACGTTCCACAATCCGGCCGGTGTCACCCTGTCCTGGGAACGCCGTCTCGAGATCCTCGAGATCGCCCGGGCCAACGACATCCTGGTCCTCGAAGACAACCCGTATGGCCTGCTCTACTTCGGCGAGAAGCCTCCTGCGGCGATGCGGTCGGTCGAACGCGAGGGCGTGGTCTACCTGGGCACGTTCTCGAAGACACTCGCTCCCGGGTTCCGGGTCGGCTGGGCGCTCGCACCCCACGCCATCCGCGAGAAGTTGATCCTCGCGAACGAGGCTGCCGTGCTCAGCCCGAGTTCGTATACTCAACTCGTCGTCTCCGAATATCTGCGAGACGCTGACTGGAAGGGCCAGATCGACACCTTCCGTGGCGTCTACCGGGAACGCAAAGAGACCATGATCTCCGCGCTCGAGGAGTATCTGCCCGAGCTGAGCTGGACGAACCCGAACGGCGGCTTCTACGTCTGGCTCACCCTTCCCTCTCACCTGGACTCGAAGGCGATGCTCCCGCGCGCGGTCACCGAGCTCGTCGCGTACACGCCCGGAACGGCGTTCTACGCGGATGGGAACGGTCGCCAGAACATCCGGCTCTCGTTCTGCTATCCGACCCCCGAGCGCATCCGCGTCGGCATCCGACGTCTCGCCGCCGTCATCAACGGCGAGATGGATCTGCTCGACACCTTCGCCGGAACCGGCTCGCTGAGCGCCGTGAGACAGGACAGGGCCAGTGCGAACATTCCGACCGACCTGCGTTAGTCGTCCTCTGAGAAAGGCCTGATCATGGCTGATTTTTCTGCCCTCGATATTGCTGTGCTCGCCGGCGGGATCTCGCACGAACGCGACATCTCGCTCCGGTCCGGGCGTCGTGTCGCCGATGGACTGACTGCTCTGGGTCACCGCGTCACTGTGCTCGAACCTGATGCATCCTTGCTCGCCTACCTTGCGAGCAACCGACCGGATGCGGTCTGGCCGGCGCTCCATGGAGCAAGCGGTGAAGATGGAGCCCTTCGCGCGCTCCTCGAACTGACGGGCATCCCGTTCGTCGGCTCCCGCACGGATGCCTCGCGCCTCGCCTGGTCGAAGCCCGCAGCCAAGACTGTCGTCGAACGCGCCGGCGTCGCGACGGCCGCCTCGGTCACGCTGCCGAAGGAGACGTTCCGCGAGCTGGGCGCCAACAGTGTGCTCGACACGGTGATCGCCGGTCTCGGATCCTCGCTGGTGGTCAAACCCGCCCAAGGCGGCTCGGCCCAGGGGGTCACCATCGTCGAGGATGCCGCGGATCTGCCGCGTGCCATGGTCGACGCGTACACCTACTCCGATGTCGCCCTGATCGAGCAGAAGATCGTCGGCGCCGAGGTCTCGGTGGCGGTGCTCGACCTCGGCGATGGTCCTGTCGCTCTTCCTGCCGTGGAGATCGTTCCGGTGGGCGGCGCGTACACCTACGACGCGCGTTACAACGCGGGGGAGACCCGGTTCTATGTGCCCGCTCGACTGAGCGACGAAGTGGCCGCTCGTGTGTCGCGCGCCGCGGAACTCGCGCATTCCGCTCTCGGACTCCGTCACCTGTCGCGGATCGATCTCATCGTCGACGCCGACGGCGAGCCGTGGTTCCTCGAGGCGAACGTCCTTCCCGGGCTCACTGAGACGTCGATCGCCCCGCAGGCCATCGAGGCCGCGGGCCTGAGCCTCGGCGAGGTCTACTCCGGGCTCGCCGTCGCTGCCATTCGCGACGGCGTCAACGTCTAGCGCCGGCCGGGTGCACCTCGGCGCTCGGCCCGGGACGTCGAGTGCTACAACTTCTCACCCACCGCTCAGTTGTAGCTGGGCTCGCCGAGTTCGCCCAGTATGCGGTTGAGGTCCTGAATCGTCGCGAAATCGACCACGATCTGGCCTTTTCGTGCGCCGAGCGAGACCTTGACCCGTGTGTTGAGCCGGTCTCCCAGGCGTTCTGCGATCTCGTCGAGGTGCCCCTGGCGACGCCCCGGGTTGGCTTTCGGCCGCACCGGCTTCGGCGTCGCACTCGCAGCCGCCTCCGCAGCACGCACTGACAGGTCTTCGTTGACGATCTTGTCCGCGAGCCGCTGCATCGCGTCGACGTCGCCCGTCGAGAGGATCGCCCGCGCGTGACCGGCGCTCAGAACGCCCGCCGCCACGCGCGTCTGCACGGCGGCCGGCAGCTTGAGAAGACGCAGCGTGTTGGTGATCTGGGGGCGTGAGCGCCCGATCCGGCCGGCGAGCTCCTCCTGCGTGATGCCGAAGTCCGCAAGGAGTTGCTGGTAGGCCGACGCCTCTTCGAGCGGGTTCAGGTTCGACCGGTGGAGGTTCTCAAGCAGCGCATCCCGCAGCATGTCCTCGTCGGCGGTGTCCTTGATGACCGCAGGGATCGTGTCGAGGCCGAGTTCTTTGGTGGCGCGCAGTCGGCGCTCACCCATGATCAGCTCGTATTTGTCCGACTGGCCGGCGATCGGCCGGACAACGATCGGCTGCAGCACACCGACCTCGCGGATGCTGTTGACGAGCTCGTCGAGCGCCTCCCGGTCGAATTCCGTGCGCGGTTGCACGGCGTTCGGCACGATATCAGCGGGGGAGAGGTTCGCCAGCTTCGCACCGGGTACCGCCACGAGTTCGATCGTCGCCGTGCCCGTCGAGCCCATGCTGCCTTGGTTGGGGAAAAAGACGTCGACCGGCCGCGCTGCCGAGTCCGAGGTCGGGATGAGCGCGCCGATTCCACGGCCGAGTCCTGTGCGTTTCGCAGCCATTAGCGGGGTACTCCTCTTCGTGCGATCTCGGCGGCCGCTTCGAGGTACGAAAGCGATCCGGACGAGTTGGTGTCGTAGCTGATGACGCTCTGGCCGTAGCTCGGGGCCTCCGAGATGCGAACCGAGCGGGGGATGATCGTGTCCAGGACTTCCTTGGGGAAGTGCGTGCGGACATCCTCGGCCACCTGGTGAGCGAGGTTCGTGCGCGAGTCGTACATCGTGAGCAGGATCGTCGAGACGCGCAGCTTGGGATTGAGGTGCTTCTCGATCAGCTGGATGTTCTTGAGCAGCTGACTCAACCCTTCGAGGGCGTAGTACTCGCACTGGATGGGGATGAGGACTTCGGAGGCGGCGACGAATGCGTTGATCGTGAGCAGTCCGAGCGACGGCGGGCAGTCGATGAGCACGTAGTCGAAGTCGTAGTCGTCCAGGAACTCATTGAGGGAGCGGGAAAGCCGTTGTTCGCGAGCCACCATGGATACGAGCTCGATCTCGGCGCCGGCGAGGTCGATCGTCGCAGGAACGCAGAAGAGACCGTCGAATTCCGGGCTCTTCTGAATGACCTCATCCATGTTCCGGTCATTCACGATGACGTCGTAGACGCTCGGCGTGCCCTCACGATGCTCCACGCTCAGGGCAGTGGATGCATTCCCCTGGGGATCGAGGTCGATGACGAGCACCCGAGCTCCCGACTTCGCCAGTGCCGCGGAGAGATTGACGACCGTGGTGGTCTTGCCCACGCCGCCCTTCTGATTCGAGATCGTGAAGATGCGCGTGCGTGACGGCAATGGCAGCGTCTGGGTGGCGATGGCCTGCCGGCGACGGGTGAGTTCCGCGATTTCGTGAGCGAGTGGGGTCGATCCATCAAAGACGGTGGAGGTCTCTTCGACCTGGCTGTCCTGATTGGGATGTTTCACGTGAAACCTTGTCGCTCTGTTCTCGGTGGGAACCACCGTGTCCGTGGATCCTCCGGGTTCGATCCGGAAGACTTCCTTCTGCGAATGGCCGGTCCGAGGGAGGACCCGGCCGGTCAATCAACTGTAGCTCTGATGACCCGCGTGACCTCGTTCAGCACGCCCTCGCCGAGAGTAATCACTTCGACATTGCTCAGCCGGAATCGTTGGATCTCCTTGGTCGCCGCTTCGATCTCGCCCGTGGCGCCGGCACCCTTCATCAGGACGAGTTCTCCACCCGACCGCACCAACGGAGCCGTCAGTGGGATCAGCTTGCGGAATGCGGAGACCGCCCGGGCGGTGACCTGGTCCAGCGGCGATGCGAGTTTGGCTTCCTCGGCGCGAGCGCGAACAACCTCGACGTTCTGCAGTCCGAGCTCACTCACCTGCTCGGTGAGCCACGCGATCCGTCGCTCCATAGGCTCGATGAGCACGAAGGACACGTCCGGCCGGGCAATCGCGAGGACGAGACCCGGCAGTCCAGCGCCGCTGCCGACGTCTCCGACGCGCCCTGGCCGAAGCAGGGGAGCGACGATCGCGCAGTTGAGAATGTGGCGCGTCCACAGGCGGGGGAGTTCGAGTGGCCCGATCAAGCCGCGCTCCTCGCCCTGTTCGGCAAGGTTCGTTGTGAACCGGCGCGCAACATCCACGTTCGGCCCGAAGAGCGCAGCTGCTTCAGGCGGTTCGGTTTCGAACGACGACGTCAATGTTTCACGTGAAACTATGACGCGGTGATGACGGTGTGACGGTCGCGGCCTTCACCGTGCGAGTTCGAGACGTAGCCACGGTCGGAGACAATGTCGTGGACCAGCTTGCGCTCGTAGGAGGACATCGGGGGGAGTGCCGCCTGGGCTGCGCCCTCTTCGATGCGAGCGATCGCGCGGTCGACGAGGATTCCGAGTTCCGCCTGGCGGGCTTCACGGGAGCCGCCGATGTCGAGGATCAGACGCGAGAACGAACCGGTCTTGTTCTGAACCGCGAGCCGAGCCAGTTCCTGCAGCGCATTGACGGTGTCGGGCTTCGAGAGCAGGCGCAGGTTGGCATCTTCCGAGGCGTTCACCGAGACATAGGCGCGGCCGTTACGGGCGTCGATGTCGATGTCACCGTCGATGTCGCAGATATCGAGGAGTTCCTCGATGTAGTCGGCCGCGATGTCTCCCTCGACATCGAGCTCCGCAGAGGTCGGAGTGGCGTGCTCACCGTCGGTGGGCGTCTCGGGCTCGACGGAGTCCTCGGCGTCTGCCGTCACGGCGTCGGCGTCCAGTTCGGGTTCGGTCTGCTGTACGTCGGTCATCTGCTCTTCCTACTTCTTTCCGCCGGTTTGCTTCTTGGCGCGGCTCTTGCCGACCGGCTGGACGCGCTGCGTCGTGACCGGCTTCTGGGGCTCTTCGTCGATGGAGAGGACCACGACGCCTTCGTCGTTGACCAGCTTGCCCTTCTTCGCCAGACGGGCTTCGCGGGCCTTGGCAGCCTCGCTGCCAGGGGTCGGCATGTTGCGGATGACCACGAACTGCTGCACCATCGTCCAGATGTTCGAGGTGAGCCAGTAGAACATGACGCCGAGCGGAAATGCGAAACCGGAGAACAGGAAGACGAAGGGGAGCAGGTACAGCAGAATGCGCTGCTGCTTGAACTGCGGGCTCGCCTTGGTTTCGGGAGACATGTTCTTGGACACGATCTGCAGCTGGGTGATGAACTGCGACGACGTCATCAGCACGACCATGACCGCCGCGATCACCATGACCGCGACCTGCGGCGGGTGGGCGTTGAGCGCGCCGGAGAAGCTCTGGTGCAGGGGAGCGATGCCGAACAGCTCAGCGTTGCCGAACTGGACAGCGAGCGTCTCGTTCAGAGGGCCGACGCCGGCCTTGCCGCTCTGGGCGCCGTTGAGCACCTGGAAAAGGCTGAAGAACACGGGCATCTGGAGAAGCAGGGGAAGACACGAGCTCAGCGGGTTGGTGCCCGTCTTCTTGTAGAGCTCCATCGTCTCGCGGGACATCGCCTCGCGGGAGAACTGGTCTTTCTTGCCCTTGTACTTGTCCTGGATCTTCTTCAGCTGCGGCGCCACTTCGAGCATCCGTCGCTGGTTCTTGATCTGCCGGACGAAGACCGGGATCAGTGCGGCACGCACGACGACGGTGAGGCCGACGATGGAGAGAACCCAGGTGATGCCGGCCGCCGGGTCCATGCCCATGACCGTGAACAGCTGGTGGAACGCCACGAGAATGAGTTCTACGACCCATTTGATGGGCCACAGAATTGTTCCGAAGATGGCTCCGATGTCCATGTGGTGCTAAGCCTTTCCGTGGCTGCTGGCTACGACGAATCCGAATGGAGTCACGTTGTACCGACGCTTCTTCTTGAGCGGAACATCGTCGATCCCGCCTTCCGCCCAGGGGTGGCAGCGGGCGATCCTGCGAATTCCGAGTACCGACCCGATCACGACACCGTGTTCCTGGATGGCCCCGAGCGCGTACGCCGAGCAGGACGGGTAGTACCGGCACACGTCACCGTAGAGCGGGGAGATAACTGCGCGATACCCGCGCAGCAGAAGCACGGCGACGTTCCGCGGGAGGAGGAGCACAGCTGTGATGGCGGTGTTCATCGACGGAGGTTGCCTTTACTGACGGCGCGGGATATCTCTTCATGCAGGGTAGCCCACTCCGCATTGGCGGAGGCTGGCAATGCCCTGACGACGACATCGGCACCGGGCTGGAGTTCGCGGAGCAATTCGTAGGAGGCGGCCTTGAGCCGGCGCCTCACCAGATTGCGTCGAACGGCGGTGCCGACGGTCTTGCCCACGATAAAGCCGAATCGCACCACTGCGGAGTCAGTATCGGTGCGGATGTAGGTGACGGTGTTCGGTGCGGTGAATCGTGTACCGCGCCTCACGGTCGCCTTGTAATCCGCCCCCCGCGTGATGCGATTGGCTTTAGCGAGCAAGGGGCTGCCTGAGTGATCCGGCAGTTAGGCGGAGAGCTTGGTGCGGCCCTTGGTGCGGCGGGCGGCCAGGATGGCACGGCCGGCACGGGTGCGCATGCGCAGGCGGAAGCCGTGGGTCTTCGCGCGCTTACGGTTGTTCGGCTGGAACGTTCTCTTGCTCATATCTGTCTCCGGAAGTCTCTTCTGTGCAGGCCTGTGCCGATCGAATGGACAGCACGGGAGGCCGAAGAAGTTTTGGGGCAGCCACGTCTGCGGCTGAAGTCAACTGATTAAACTTCCGGCCTCGGGCCGACGAGGTCAAACCAATCGAGCCGAATCATTGATTATCCACAGTATTCGACGGAAAGTAGGACAAGACGCGCCGAGTGTTTCGCCTTGTCAAATTTGTTGTGACGAGGTGCGTTGGTTACCGTGAGGACGAAAAGTTATCCCCAGCCATACCCATTCAAGGCCGGAGATCGCTACGGTAATGGACACACAGCGGTGGATAACTCTGTGAATACCTTCCGGCGGCGCCACGCCCCGGGCCGACAAACATTCACGATGGGGTGGATCGCGTCGACAAAGCGATCCGAGTAACACGAATACGGGGAACAATGGCCAACGGCGAAGAGTTGATTTCTGCAGCATGGCAGACGGTGCTCGGCTCTCTCGAAACAGACGAGCGCATCACGCCGCAGCTGTACGGATTCCTCAGCCTGGTCGAGCCGAAGGGCATCATGGCCGGCACCCTCTACCTCGAGGTGCCGAACGAGTTCACCCGCGGAATGATCGAGCAGCGCAGCCGGGTCCCACTCCTCAACGCGATCGGCGGACTCGACGAATCGCTCGCGGTGAGCAACTTCGCCATCGTCGTGAATCCCGAGATCCAGCAGGAATCGCTCGAAGCACCGATCGAGCAGCCCGAGTCCGGCTACATCGACATCCCGCCGGCCCCAGCTCCGGTCACGGAGATCACCGCTCCTCCCCGCAACGCCGACACGCGCCTGAATCCGAAGTACAGTTTCGACAACTTCGTCATCGGGCAGTCGAACAGGTTCGCGCATGCCGCCGCCGTCGCCGTGGCAGAAGCACCGGCCAAGGCGTACAACCCGCTCTTCATCTATGGAGAGTCCGGCCTCGGCAAGACCCACCTTCTTCACGCTATCGGCCACTACGCGATGAGTCTGTACCCAGGCATCCGCGTCCGGTATGTCAGCTCCGAGGAATTCACCAACGACTTCATCAACTCGATCGCGAACAACCGGGGATCGCTGTTCCAGTCGCGCTACCGCAACATCGACATCCTGTTGATCGACGACATCCAGTTCCTGCAGGGCAAGGCCGAGACGCAGGAAGCGTTCTTCCACACCTTCAACACTCTTCACGACCACAACAAGCAGGTGGTCATCACCAGCGACCTGCCACCCAAGCACCTGACCGGTTTCGAGGACCGGATGCGCTCACGGTTCGAGTGGGGACTGATCACCGACGTCCAGGCGCCCGACCTCGAGACCCGCATCGCCATCCTCCGCAAGAAGGCTCAAAGCGAGAAACTGCAGGTCCCCGACGACATCCTCGAGTTCATGGCCTCCAAGGTGTCCAGCAACATCCGCGAACTGGAGGGGACGCTCATCCGCGTCACCGCGTTCGCCAGCCTGAACCGGACGCCGGTCGACATGAACCTGGTGCAGACAGTGCTGAAAGACCTCATCACTCTCGACGACGACAATGTGATCGCGCCGGTCGACATCATCACCAACACCGCGGACTACTTCAAGCTCACCGTCGACGACCTCTACGGCTCCAGCCGGTCTCAGGCGGTCGCAACCGCCAGGCAGATCGCCATGTATCTCTGCCGCGAGCTCACCAACCTTTCCCTCCCGAAGATCGGCCAGTTGTTCGGCAACCGCGATCACACCACTGTGATGTACGCGAACAAGAAGATCAGCGAGCTCATGAAGGAGCGTCGCTCCATCTACAACCAGGTCACTGAGCTCACCAGCCGCATCAAGCAGAACCACCGCTACAGCAAGGGTTAACCTCCGACCACCCCTTTTCAGGGGAGAAGTGTGAATACTCACACTGTGGATAACTTGTGGAAAACGGTGGAACAACCACCCGCTTAATGTTGACGAATCACACGTTGTTGTGAGTTACGACGATTCTGCCGGCGCCGTTCCCACCCGCATGTTTACGCGCATCCACAGTCCGTCAACATCTCACACCCGTGTAGTTCCCAGTCCTCGACTGGCATCAACGGAGTTATCCACAGTTTCCACAGCGGTTAACGCCGTTAATCGTTAATTAATCTCTAGTGGGGCTCGACAACCTTGACCCGGGGACGCTCGAACGCGCATGGCCTCGTGGGACGCAAGCGCTAGCATTGTCACGATCCATCCGCTCCCTACGACAGAGGTGACTTCGTGAAGTTCCAGGCCAATCGGGATGTATTCAGCGAAGCTGTTTCGTTTGCCGTGAAACTTCTGCCGCAGCGAACCACTCTGCCGATCCTGAGCGGTGTCCTCATCGAGACCACCGATACCGGTCTGCTCCTGTCGTCCTTCGACTACGAAGTGTCCGCGCAGACCGAGATCGCGGCCGAGGTCGAGGAGCCCGGCAAGATCCTCGTCTCCGGGCGGCTCCTCGCCGAGATCGCGAGCAAGCTTCCGAACGCACCGGTCCAACTGTCGACCGAGGAGTCACGCATCATCGTGCGATGCGGTTCGGCGAGCTTCACCCTTCTGTCCATGCCTGTCGAGGAATACCCGAGCATCCCGCAGGTCTCGGGCCAGTCGGGTCTCGTGCCGGCGGAGGAATTCGCCACGGCCGTGGCCCAGGTAGGCGTCGCCGCCTCACGCGACGACGTGACACCGGTCATCACCGGTGTTCAGCTCGAAGTGGGCGACAACACGCTCGGTCTGGTCGCCACCGACCGCTACCGTGTCGCGGTCCGTGAGATCGACTGGGATGGCGGGAGCGGTTCGGGCGAGACCGTCACCGCTCTGGTTCCCGCACGCACGCTCCAGGAGATCGGCAAGACCCTCGGTCACAGCGGAACCATCGCGGTCTCGATCACCAATAAGGACGACCGCGAGCTCATCGCGTTCACGGCGGACAAGAAGACCGTTACATCTTTGCTGATCAAGGGCAATTTCCCGCCTGTTCGCCGACTCTTCCCCGAGACGGTCGACAACTATGCGGTGATCAATACCGCCGAGCTGATCGAAGCAACGCGCCGTGTCTCACTCGTTCTGGAGCGCGAAGCCGCACTCCGGTTCAGTTTCTCCCTCGACGGCCTCACCCTCGAAGCGATCGGCTCCGAGCAGGCGCAGGCTTCCGAGAGCATCGACGCTCTCCTCACAGGCCAGGACACCGTGGTTTCACTGAAGCCGCAGTTCCTGCTCGATGGTCTCGGTGCGGTGCATTCCGAATTCGTTCGCATCTCCTTCACCAAGACCGAGAACCCCAACAAGCCGGGACCGGTCCTGATCACGAGCCAGTCCAGCAAGGACCAGGCCGGCGCGGACAACTACAAGTACCTGCTGCAGCCGAACCTGCTGCTGCGCTGATCGCTGGCTGGCAGAAAGCGAGAACCCCCATGCACATCGGCCTCATCGGTCTCGGAAAAATGGGCAACAACATGCGTGCCCGCCTCGAGAAAAAGGGAATCGAGGTGACCGGGTACGACACGAACCCTGACGTGTCCGATGTCGCCACGGTCGCCGATCTCGTCGCGGCTCTTCCGACGCCGCGTGTGGTCTGGATCATGGTTCCCGCCGGCCACGTCACGGATGCGGTGGTCAACGACCTCGAACCCCTCCTGGAGAAGGGCGACCTCGTCATCGACGGAGGCAACTCCCGGTTCACCGAGGACTTCAAGCACTCCGAGCAGCTCGCCCCGAAGGGTGTCGACTTCATGGATGCCGGCGTCTCGGGTGGCGTGTGGGGTCTCCAGAACGGTTACGGCCTGATGGTCGGCGGGAGTGCCACGCAGGTCGAGCGTGTGATGCCGGTCTTCGACGCGCTGCGCCCTGACGGTCCGCGTGACGAAGGATTCGTGCATGTGGGCGAGGTCGGCGCCGGTCACTACGCCAAGATGGTGCACAACGGCATCGAGTACGCGCTGATGCAGGCCTACGCGGAGGGTTACGAACTCCTCGACACCCGTAAGGACATCATCAAGGACGTCACCGGCACCTTCAAGGCCTGGCAGCGCGGAACAGTCGTGCGTTCCTGGTTGCTCGAGCTGCTCGTCCGTGCCCTGGAGCAGGACCCCGAGTTCGAGCACATCGAAGGCTACGTGCAGGATTCCGGCGAAGGCCGCTGGACGATCGAGGAAGCGCTGGAGAATGCCGTGCCGGTGCCGACGATCAGCGCCTCGATCTTCGCCCGCTTCGTGTCGCGGCAGAAGGATTCGCCGGCGATGAAGGCCGTGGCCGCACTGCGCAACCAGTTCGGTGGCCACGCAGTCAAAGCCGTCGACTGACCTGCGCGACGACCGAACAGAGTGCGCGTCACCCACCTCTCGCTGACCGACTTCCGCAACTATTCGACCGCGGAGGTCCCGCTGGCAGCAGGTCCCAACCTGTTCGTGGGTCGCAACGGTCAGGGAAAGACGAATCTCGTCGAGTCCCTCGGCTACCTGAGCACGCTCGGGTCGCATCGCGTCTCGAGCGATCAGGCCATGATTCGACAGGGTGCGGACGCGGCGATCGTGCGTGCGCGCATCGCGCACGACGGCCGTGAACTGCTCATCGAGGTGCAACTCAACCGTTCGACAGCGAACCGGGCGCAGGTGAACCGCTCGCCGATCAAGCCGCGGGAGCTGCCGCGCTACTTCTCCAGCGTCCTGTTCGCGCCGGAAGACCTGGCGCTGGTGCGTGGTGAGCCGGGCATCCGCCGCCGCTATATCGACCAACTGCTCGTACAGCGGAATCCGCGTCTGGCCGGCGTGCTCGCCGATTACGACCGGGTGCTCCGTCAGCGGAACTCCCTGCTGAAGTCGGCGCGCGCTTCGGGATTGCGCGAATCGCAACTCACCACCCTCGAGATCTGGGATGAACGTCTTGTCGGCCTCGGGTCGGAGATCGTGGATGCCCGTGTCGAGCTGGTCGCGCGCCTGGGCGACCCGATCGCCGCCGCCTACCGCTCGGTCGCGGGCGACGATCATCACCCGAAGCTGATTCCGCTGCTCACGATCCGGGGTGCCGCGGTCGAGGATTCCGACGATGGAGCGGGCCGGGCGGATCCGCTGGCACCCGGCACCGAGGCCGAGGCAGGCGAAGCGGCGGATACGGCATCCGCTTTCCGCGCATCCCTCGCCGCGGTGCGACGGAAGGAGCTGGACCGCGGCATCACGCTCGTCGGTCCCCACCGCGACGACATCCTTTTCGAGCTCAACGGCCTGCCTGCGAAGGGGTATGCCAGCCATGGCGAGTCCTGGTCGTTCGCGCTCGCTCTGAAGCTCGCATCCGCCGAGCTTCTCCGTCGCGAGTCGACGACCGGAGACCCGGTGCTCATCCTCGACGACGTGTTCGCCGAGCTCGACCAGGCGAGACGGCGGATGCTCGCGGCGGCCGTTCACGATTTCGAGCAGGTGCTGATCACCGCTGCCGTCTTCGACGACGTGCCGAAAGAGCTGACGGCGCACACAGTGCGAATCGAGGGGGGTGCGGTCGTCGATGCCTGAGGAGCGGATTCCCGGCGACGGCGCAGGGGAGCAGAGTGAGGCGTCAGCCGTCTATCTGCGCTTTCGCGAACTGTTCGGCGGCGTCCCGGCACGGGCACGCCGGTCCCGGCGGGTGAAGGATCAGGATGACGGGGCCAGCGTTCCGTTCGGTGTCGGGCGCGACCCGCGCGGACTCGGCAACATCGTGGATGCGCTCACCAGCGAACTCGGCTGGAGCTCGCCTCTCGCACAGTCGGAGCTGATGGAGGGATGGGTCGACCTCGCCGGCGACGAGACCGCGAAGCATTCGACACCGATCGGCATCAGCGAGGGCGTTCTCACCGTCTCGTGCGAGTCGACGGCGTGGGCGACACAGCTGCGGATCATGCGCACCGAGCTCATGACGCGGATCGCCGTCCGGTTCCCCGACGCGGGCATCCAGTCGATCCGTTTCCAGGGGCCAGAGGCACCCTCCTGGAAAAGAGGTCCCAGATCAATTCCAGGGCGTGGTCCGCGCGATACCTACGGTTGAGAACGCAAAAGAGGTCACCGACGCAGAATAAACGCGTCAGACGGGCGATTTTGGCCTTTCCGCCGCCCCGCTCTTGGTAGAATGAATAGGTCACACTGAGTGCGGTCAGGAGCCTAATTTCATATGACGATGGAACCTACGAAAGCCGAGACGGAACACGACTACGGTGCCAACGAAATCCAGGTCCTCGAAGGTCTTGAAGCCGTTCGCAAACGTCCCGGAATGTACATCGGTTCCACTGGTCCGCGTGGGCTCCACCACCTAGTCTACGAAATCGTCGACAACTCGGTCGATGAGGCGCTGGCCGGCCACGCCGACAACATCGAAGTGACGATCATGCCCGACGGCGCCGTGCGCGTCGACGACAACGGCCGTGGCATTCCGGTCGACATCCACCCGGTCGAGAAGAAGTCGACGGTCGAGGTCGTACTCACCATCCTCCACGCCGGCGGAAAGTTCGGCGGTGGCGGGTACGCGGTCTCCGGCGGCCTGCACGGCGTCGGCAGCTCCGTGGTGAACGCGCTGTCGAGCCGGCTCGATATCGAAGTACGCCGGCAGGGTCACAAGTGGACCCAGAGCTACCGCAACGGTGTCCCCGTCGCGCCGCTCGAAAAGGGCGAACCCTCGGACGAGAGCGGTACGACGATCACGTTCTGGCCGAGCGCCGAGACGTTCGAGACGACCGAGTTCGACTACGAGACGCTCCGCATCCGCTTCCAGCAGATGGCGTTCCTCAACAAAGGCCTGCGTATCGCTCTGACCGACGAGCGTCCGACTGAAGACCCTGAAGAAGAACCGCAGACCGACGTCTACCTGTACGAACAGGGTCTCACCGACTACGTGCACTACCTGAACACCGCCAAGAAGGCCGAACTCGTCAACGACGAGATCATCTCCTTCGAGTCCGAGGACACCGATCGCAAGATCGCGCTCGAAGTGGCGATGCAGTGGACGACCGGCTACAACGAGAGTGTCTTCACCTACGCCAACACCATCAACACGCACGAGGGCGGAACCCACGAAGAGGGCTTCCGCGCGGCACTCACCACCCTGGTGAACCGGTACGCGCGCGAGAAGGGCATCCTCAAGGAGAAGGACGACAACCTCTCCGGCGACGATGTGCGCGAGGGGCTGACCGCTGTGATCTCGGTGAAGCTGTCGGAGCCGCAGTTCGAAGGCCAGACGAAGACCAAGCTGGGCAACACGGAGGCCAAGGCCTTCGTTCAGAAGGTCGTCGGCGACCAGCTCGGTGACTGGTTCGATCGCAACCCGAACCAGGCCAGGGAGATCATCCGCAAGGCACTCCAGGCAGCGACGGCACGCCTCGCCGCCCGCAAGGCCCGTGAGACCGCTCGTCGCAAGGGCCTCCTCGAGGGCGGCGGAATGCCGGGCAAGCTCAAGGACTGCCAGTCGAAGGACCCGTCGATCTCCGAGATCTTCATCGTGGAGGGCGACTCGGCCGGTGGTTCAGCTGTTCAGGGTCGCAACCCGGAGACCCAGGCGATCCTCCCGCTGCGCGGCAAGATCCTCAACGTCGAGAAGGCACGGCTCGACCGTGCCCTCGCCAACAACGAAGTCCAGGCCATGATCACCGCGTTCGGCGCGGGAATCGGCGAGGACTTCAACCCCGAGAAGGCGCGCTACCACAAGATCGTGCTGATGGCGGATGCCGATGTGGACGGCCAGCACATCACGACCCTGCTGCTCACCCTTCTCTTCCGCTACATGAAACCGCTCATCGAGCTCGGCTACGTCTACCTCGCCCAGCCGCCGCTGTACCGGCTGAAGTGGTCGAACGCCGAGCACCAGTACGTCTACAGCGACCGTGAACGCGACGCACTGCTCGCTGACGGGGTCGCCGCAGGCAAGCGCATCCCGAAAGACAACGGAGTGCAGCGCTACAAGGGTCTCGGCGAGATGGACTACAAGGAGCTGTGGGAGACCACGATGAGCCCCGAGACCCGGACACTGCTTCAGGTGACTCTCGACGACGCGGCCGCGGCCGACGAGATCTTCGCCACCCTGATGGGCGAAGACGTCGAGTCACGACGCAATTTCATCCAGAAGAACGCGAAGGACGTGCGCTTCCTTGACATCTGACAACATCATCCCTGACGACCCGGCGGCCGCCGCGGACGCTCCCATCGACTACGGCGTGCACGGCAGGATCGACCAGGTCGACCTCCAGTCGGAGATGCAGCGCTCCTACCTCGACTACGCGATGAGCGTGATCATCGGTCGTGCGCTGCCCGAGGTCCGTGACGGCCTCAAGCCCGTGCACCGCCGCGTGATCTACGCGATGTACGACGGCGGCTACCGCCCCGACAAGGCGTTCTCGAAGTGCGCCCGCGTCGTCGGCGACGTCATGGGCCAGTTCCACCCGCACGGAGACACGGCGATCTATGACGCGCTCGTCCGTCTCGTGCAGCCGTGGAGCCTGCGCTACCCGCTGGCTCTCGGCCAGGGCAACTTCGGTTCGCCCGGCAACGACGGCGCTGCGGCACCCCGGTACACCGAGACGAAGATGGCGCCGCTTGCCCTCGAGATGGTCCGCGACATCGACGAGGAGACCGTCGACTTCCAGGACAACTACGACGGCCGCACCCAGGAGCCGGCCGTTCTCCCGGCCCGCTTCCCCAACCTTCTCGTCAACGGGTCGGTCGGAATCGCGGTCGGCATGGCCACGAACATCCCCCCGCACAACCTGCGCGAGGTGGCCGAGGGTGCGCTCTGGCACCTCGCCCACCCGGAGGCGACCCGTGAAGAACTGCTCGAGGCGCTCATCCAGCGCATCAAGGGACCGGACTTCCCGACCGGCGCGCAGATCCTCGGGATCAAGGGCATCCAGGACACGTACCGCACCGGACGCGGCTCCATCACGATGCGCGCTGTCGTCAACATCGACGAGATCCAGGGTCGCACCTGCCTCGTCGTGACCGAGCTTCCATACCAGGTCAACCCCGACAACCTCGCGATCAAGATCGCCGACCTGGTCAAAGACGGCAAGGTCAGCGGCATCGCGGACATCCGCGACGAGACCAGCGGCCGCACTGGTCAGCGCCTGGTGATCGTGCTCAAACGCGACGCCGTCGCGAAGGTCGTGCTGAACAACCTGTACAAGCACACACAGTTGCAGGAGAACTTCGGCGCGAACATGCTCGCGATCGTCGACAACGTTCCGCGCACGCTGGCGCTCGACGGATTCATCACCGCCTGGGTCGACCACCAGATCGAGGTCATCGTCCGGCGCACCGAGTACCGGCTCCGCAAGGCCGAGGAGCGTGCGCACATCCTGCGCGGCTACCTCAAGGCGCTCGACGCCCTCGACGAGGTCATCGCGCTCATCCGCCGGTCGCCGACCGTCGACGACGCCCGCGAAGGACTGATGGGTCTGCTCGAGGTCGACCAGGTGCAGGCCGACGCGATCCTCACGATGCAACTCCGTCGCCTCGCCGCCCTCGAACGCCAGAGGATCATCGACGAGCACGATGCGATCGAACTCGAGATCACGGACTTCAAGGCGATCCTCGCCGACCCGGTTCGCCAGCGCACCATCGTCAGCGACGAGCTCACCGAGATCGTCGACCGCTACGGGGACGACCGTCGCACCGAGATCATGTTCGGCTTCGACGGCGACATGAGTGTTGAAGACCTGATCCCCGAAGAAGAGATGGTCGTCACCGTCACGCGCGGTGGCTACATCAAGCGCACCCGCAGCGACAACTACCGGAGTCAGCACCGTGGCGGCAAGGGTGTGAAGGGCGCGCAGCTGCGCGGAGAAGACGTGGTCGACCACTTCTTCGTGACCACGACGCACCACTGGCTGCTGTTCTTCAGCACGAAGGGACGCGTCTATCGCGCCAAGGCGTACGAGGTGCAGGAGGCCGGCCGCGACGCGAAAGGCCAGCACGTCGCCAACCTGCTCGCGATGCAGCCGGATGAGGAGATCGCCGAGATCCTCGACATCCGCGACTACAGTGCGGCGAAGTACCTGGTGCTCGCAACGCGGGACGGCCTGATCAAGAAGACGGCGCTCAGCGAATACGACACCAACCGTTCGGGCGGCATCATTGCGATCAAGCTGCGCGAAGAAGACGAACTGGTCTCGGCGCTGCTCGTCGAAGAGGATTCCGACCTGTTGCTCGTCTCACGCAAGGGCATGTCGATCCGCTTCACTGCATCCGATGAAGCACTCCGGCCGATGGGCCGGTCGACCTCCGGTGTCATCGGAATGCACTTCCGCGGTGAAGACAAACTGCTCGACGCATCCGTCGTCTCCGACGAAGGCTACGTCTTCGTCGTGACCGAAGGCGGCTACGCGAAACGCACCGCCGCCGACCAGTACCGGCTGCAGAACCGCGGTGGACTCGGCATCAAAGTCGCGAAGTTGAACGACGACCGGGGAGACCTCGTCGGCGCTCTGATCGTGGACGAAGAGGACGAGGTCCTTGTGGTTCTTGCCAGCGGCAAGGTGGTACGCTCTGCCGTGGCCGAGGTACCCGCCAAGGGCCGAGACACCATGGGTGTCGTATTCGCACGATTCGCCGAGACCGACAAAATCATCGCTCTGGCAAAGAACACCGAACGTAACCTTGATTCCCAAGAGGGTGATGAAGAATCAGAGGACGTCGGGAAGGAAGAGACCGTAGATGAGTAGTAGCGTCGCTGAGAAGCTCGCCCGAAAGTCGTCGCGCCGTCCGGCGTCGTCCAAGCAGGTCCGGCTGAAGCTGGTCTACATCGACTTCTGGTCGAGTGTGAAGTTGTCGTTCCTGGTGGGGCTGTGCCTCGCGATCATCGCGATCGTCGGCACGTTCCTGGTGTGGACGGTGCTGAACCAGACCGGCATCTTCGACCAGGTCAACAGCCTGTTCAAAGACATCTCGGGCGCCGGCGGAGCAGACCTCAAGTCGATTCTCGGGCTCGGCCAGGTGATGGGCTTCTCGCTCATCGTCGCCATCCTCGACATCGTGGTGATCACCGCCCTCGGCGCGATCTTCGCGCTGCTCTACAACCTGAGCGTGAAGATCACCGGCGGCCTGCTCGTCGGATTCACGAACAACTGAGGCAGCGCTGCCCGATTCGGAGAATCGAGACGAATCAGGTAGTCTCTAATTCGCCCAATCGGGCACTCGGGGATATAGCTCAGGCGGTTAGAGCGCTTCGCTGATAACGAAGAGGTCCGAGGTTCAAGTCCTCGTATCCCCACGGTGTTGATTTCCGGCTTCGCCGGTCCTCGCCCGGCGAACGCGGAGAAATGCGACGTACACGCCGCCACATTCCTCCAGTCGCCAGAACACCACAACTAAAAATCCCATCTCGGGGCCTTAGCTCAGTTGGTAGAGCGCCTGCTTTGCAAGCAGGATGTCAGGAGTTCGAATCTCCTAGGCTCCACAGTTTTCCTCACCCGTGCCGCTAGGGTGCCGCTATGGCAAGTGTTCTCGCGTGGATCTCAGGCTCCGGAGTCGTGCAGGGCGTGATCATCGGCGCGGCGCTGGCGTTTCTCACGGCGATCGTCGTGATGAACGCGGTCGGCCGGACGATCGCAACGACCACCAATGGCTGGAACTCCGTCGTCACGGTCGAACAGCCCGGAAACGGAATCCTCGTGCGTGCCGCCGCCGCGAAAGCACTACCCGCCGTCAACGTGTTCGAAGAGGCCGCGTACTGGACGACCACCAGGGATGGCGCCGGAATAACACTGAGCGGTGCGCACGAATACGTGCTGCGATTTCCGGCCGGGCAACTTCCACCGAATGACGCCTTCTGGTCGCTCACTGTCACGGACGTCGTCGGGTACATGGTGAGCACCCCGATCGGCCGGTCGAGTTTCAACGATCGTTCGGACCTTGCCCGGAACGCGGACGGTTCGATCGACATCCTTCTCCAGCGCGACTCCCCACCCGGGCATGAGCAGAACTGGCTGTCAACGCCTGAGGGGAAGTTCAAGCTGACGCTCCGTGCCTACTTGCCCGGCGCCGCGATCCTCGATGGCACCTACCGTGTGCCCCCGGTCGAAAGGGCGCACTGAGATGAACCGCCTCATCATCAAATACGCCTACCCCATCACAGCGATCATTCTGGTGATCTTCGCGTGGGTCATCTACTCCCGGGCCGCTCAAGGATGGAACAACGTCCTGGTCCTCGCCGTCGCCGCCGTCATTGTGTGGGCGATCGGTGCGCCGACGTTCCTCTACCTGTGGCCGCGCATCACGATCAGCGGCTTCAAGCGCGCGATCCTTAAGCGTGGTTTCGGCACCGGCCCGATCCCCGTGAACACCCTGTACGCCGAGCCGAGCACCTCTTCCGCTTCGCCCACCGGGAGCCTGATGGGAACCGGAACCGACGATGTGCTCTACGTAGCCGGCTGGCTCGACCTGAGGAACGGACCACAGGTCCTGCATGTGCCCGACACGGCCGGCCGGTACTACAGCCTGCAGTTCACCGACCCGTCTACGAGCGCCAACTTCGCGTACGTCGGCAAACGGGTGACGGGCACCGGGGCCGGTGACTACCTTCTCAGCGCACCCGGCTGGAACGGAACGGTACCGGAAGGCCTGACCCAGATTTCGGCGCCCCACAACTCCGCTCTCATCATCGGGCGGGTATTCGTCGATGGCGAGAGCGATCAACCGACCGCATACGCGCTTGCGACGCAGATCACGCTCGCACCAGTAAATCCCTCAGGCCGGTCACTCGGCCAGTGACCCCGGTGGCACGATCGGCCGGGTTTCGAACGGACTCGAATACGAGACGCTGGTGATGGGCTTCCAGCACCTCGAGGATGCCGTACCCCAGACGCTCAGGATCGACGATCGCGCGATAGCCGCGAATCACGCCGCCCTCCTCGGGTCTGCGCACCCGTTCGGCCACCGCACTGTTCGACATGTGCACGGCACGCGCCAGTTCGGCGATCGACTGGCGACCGTCCCGCCTAATCTGTTGGTCATGACTTCGAAAACCGACGCCGCACGGCATTTCGCGGCGAAACTCCAGTTCGAGACCGACCCGTCCGACGTCCACGCGGCCATCGAGAACGGCGAGAGATTCGTCCTGGTCGACACCCGCGGTGAGGCCGCCTGGCGCCAGGGCCGGGTTCCCCAGGCCATCCACCTGCCGACGGCGGAGATCGCAGAGCGAGCTTCCGACCTCTTCGACCCGTCGACGCCGGTCGTCGTCTACTGCTGGGGGCCCGGATGCAACGGCTCGACCAAGGCGGCGCTCCAGTTCAGCCTGCTCGGGTACGACGTGCGGGAGATGATCGGGGGCTTCGAATACTGGGCTCGCGAAGGCCTGCCCGTGGTCGACGACGACGGGCCGGTGGTACGTGAGACGGACGAACTGACCGCTCCGGTCGGAGCCGGCGCGATCGACTGCGCCTGCTGAGCGTCACGTGTTGAAGCGGAGTCCGAAACCCTCGAAGTAGGTCGCGAGGCGGTTCAGTTCTTTCGAGTGCTGCCTGCGAGACGTGTCGAGCACGGCCGAGACCATGATGACGGCGCCGGACGTCGGTTCGTCGGCCTCGGTGATCCAGAGAGTGACGCTCGCATCGGAGGTCTGGCTGAACGGACGTGTCCACTTCGACGGACGTGGGCGGGTTGCCACCACGTGATCCGAGCGGCGGGACATGACGGCCCAGCGACCGTCCAGGGTCAGGAGGGATTCGACGCGGTCGAGGGCCTCGTGAGCGCGCAGGGGAGTCCGGAATGCGTGCTGCACCTCGACAACGGACACAAACCTGAAAGTACAGTGAACGCGCCCTGTGTGCAGAGCCCCCTTTCGGGTGGACCGTCAATGCACGGCATGCCGCAGCAGTAGGGTGACGGAATGGATATCCGCGTGGCTGCGTACGGGGTGATCGTCGACGGTGAGCGCATCCTGCTCGCCCATTGGAACGAATCCGGGCGGTCGGGGTGGACACTCCCGGGCGGCGGAATCGAGGCAGGAGAGGATCCGGCCGACGCTGCGCGACGCGAGATCCTCGAGGAGACGGGCTACAGCGCCGAACTCGACGCATTGCTCGGCATCGACTCGCGAATCGTGCCGGCCACCCAGCGGCTCGACGGTTCGGGCCGCCCGCTCCACGCCATCCGCATCATCTACCGGGCGCACATCGTGTCGGGGAAGCTGACCAACGAACTCGAAGGAACGACCGACGAAGCGGCCTGGTTCCGCCTCGGTGAGGTGCCCAACCGTCGCGTGGAACTGGTGAACGTGGCGCTCGGGCTGATCGGCGCATCCGCCTGACGGGCGCGGCGGGACGCCGAAGGCGGCGCCCGGAGACGCCGCCCTCAGTCGGAATGAGCGCGAACTACTCGCTCGCGGGAGACGCCGGCTCCTCGTCGGCGACCCACAGCTCGTCGTCGGCACGGAACGTCTGCCAGACGGCGTAGAGAACGCCGACCGCAGCGATGACTCCGAGAATGACCGCTATCGCGCTGCCGGCACCGTGGCCGGACTTCTCTTCGACGACGACCTTGCGGGGAGAGCGCTCGCCCGAATAGGAACGGGCGCGTGCGTCGCGTGCGTAGTCGGCCATCGACATGGCAGTGCCGATCGCCGATCCCATCGCGGGAATGCCGTCGCGGACCAGACGCTCCTTCGCGCTGCCTGCCAGGCGGCTCGTTGCTTCCATTCCCGGACGGACATACTGGTGGTAGCTGTCGCGAACGCGCGGAGCCACCTCTTCTCTGTTCAGGTGACCGACCTGCCTGCTGGCCTCCTTGGCCACAGCGTTCGCTCGCGCGAGGAGATCTTGCTGCTCCTCCCACAGTTGCTCAGCGGCACTGCGCAGTTGATCGAGTTCCTTCTTACGCTTCTTTGTCAGGCTCATATGGACCTCCATTGCGTGGTGTAGCGAACAGTCTCCATCTTGCCACCGAATGCGCTGAGGGTAACCCGAGAGGTTCGAACGCCTGTGCAAGAATTGACCTCATGTCAAAGCACACCGCCGTCGCCACGCTCCACACCAACTACGGGGACATCAAGGTCAACCTCTACGGAAACCACGCCCCCAAGACGGTGAGGAACTTCGTCGGGCTCGCGACAGGCGAGATCGAGTGGACCAATCCGTCCACCGGTGCGACCAGCAGCGACAAGCTCTACGACGGTGTCATCTTCCACCGCATCATCCCCGGCTTCATGATCCAGGGCGGCGACCCGCTCGGCACCGGTACCGGTGGACCGGGCTACCAGTTCGACGATGAGATCAATCCTGAGCTGAACTTCACCGAGCCGTATGTGCTGGCGATGGCGAACGCCGGCATCCAGGGTGGCCGCGGCACCAACGGCTCGCAGTTCTTCATCACCGTCGCACCGACGACCTGGCTGCAGGGCAAGCACACCATCTTCGGTGCGGTAGAGGATGAGGCATCGCGCAAGGTCATCGACAAGCTCGCCGACCTCCCGACGGATGCACGCGACCGTCCACTCGACGACGTCGTGATCGAGTCGGTCACGGTCGAGCAGGCCTAGGGCTCAGATGACACAGCCCGCGGATACCCGGGCTGCCTTTTGCTACCGGCACCCGGACCGCCAAAGTTACATTCTCTGCCAGCGGTGCGGGCGCACGATCTGCCCGGAATGCCAGACGCCGGCTCCTGTCGGGGTCATCTGCCCGGAGTGCATGAAGCAGCAGCGCGCCGAGGCACCCAGGACCAAGCCGCAGGTGATCACTCGGCTGACCGGCCGGGGCGCTCCGGTGATCACGTACGCCATCATCGGCCTCTGCGTCTTCGTGTTCATCCTCCAGTCCCTACCCGGGATCGGTGACGCAGTCACGAACGCGATCGTCTACGCCGGTGCGTACTCCTATCCGGGGCAGTTCGAACCGTGGCGGATGCTCACCTCGGTGTTCGCGCACGCGAGCATCCTGCACATCGCACTCAACATGTACACGTTCTGGATCTTCGGAACGCTGCTGGAACCGTTGCTCGGGCGGGTGCGCTTCCTCCTGCTGTTCCTGCTCAGCGGACTGGCCGGGTCGGTCGGGGTGCTGTTCCTCGCGTCGCCCGGGACTCCGGTGCTCGGCGCATCGGGCGCCATCTTCGGTCTGCTCGGCGCCTTCCTGGTCATCCAGCGGCGGCTGGGGGGCAATGCGACCCAGTTGTTGATCCTCGTGGGCATCAACCTGGTGATCGGGTTCATCCCGGGCTTCAACGTCGCGTGGCAGGCGCACGTCGGCGGACTGATCGCGGGTGCGCTGATCGGTCTGATCTACGTGGAGACGCGGTCGCCGGCCCGTCACAACCTGCAGGTCGGCCTGATGAGCCTTCTGACGCTCATCCTGCTCGGATTGAGCGCTGTCCACCTGTTCGTCTAGCCGGTGGAAAAGTTATCCACAGGTTTATTAACACTGGGGATAGTTACAGCGGTGTAATTGTCCCCATTGTTGCGGACCCTCGGGAGGGGGTCAGCGCCACCGGGTGGTCATCAGGAAGCCGATGAAGGCGATCCCGAAACCGACGAGGATGTTCCACGCGCCGAGCGCGGGAATCGGATATTGGCTTTGGCTCACGTAGAAGACGATGATCCAAATGAGGCCGAGGAGCATGAAGCCGAACATCACCGGCTTGAACCACACCGGGTTGGGGGCGTCTTCGCCGGACTGCGCGTCGTTGCGCTCGGATCTGCTCGGGGACTTGGTGCGTGCCATAGGTCAATAGTGTACGGGACAACACGGGGCAGACTCTGCGCGCGCTCTCCTGCGCAGTCGCTTCCCAGCCTGTGGATAACTCGGTGCGTTCACTGGGTGCGCCGTTAGAATCGTCCCCATGTCACCCGACCTCGACCCGACGCCCCCCGGCGACGGCGCTGAGGCGCGGACACCACCGCCGGAACCGAAGACGCATCGCCGTCCGTCGGTGCTCGGCGTGATCGGTGAACTGCTCATCACGGCGGGCGTTCTCGTGCTCCTCTTTCTCGGCTGGCAGGTGTGGTGGAACAGCCTCGTGCTGGCCGGACAGCAGACGAACGCCGCCGCTTCGCAGAGCCGGCAGTGGCTCGATCAGGCGTCCGCGAGCCCGGCACCCACGCCGACGCCGACGAAAACGCCTGGGTCGGACAAGCCCGACTACGGTCCGCCGCCGGTCATGGCGGCTCCCGCCGCCTACCAGCCGTTCGCGGTCCTCTATGTTCCACGGCTCGGTCCGGAGTGGAAACGGATCATCAAGCAGACGGTCGATGTGGACCAGGTGCTCAACAGTTATACGGCCGGCGTCGGTCATTATCCGGACACCCAGATGCCGGGAGCGGTCGGCAACTTCGCTGTGGCGGGGCACGACAGCGGGTGGGGCAACGCGTTCATCGACCTCTCCAAGCTGCGCCTGAACGACGCCATCTATGTGCAGACCAAAGACGGGTGGTACACGTACCGGTTCCGCAACTTCGAATACGTTCAGCCCTCCGCCGTCTCGGTGCTCTATCCCGTTCCGCGCCAGCAGAATGCAACGCCGAAAGATCGCATCATGACCATCACGACCTGCAATCCGCCGTTCCACGCGGGTGAACGTCTCATCGCCTACACCCTGTTCGACAGTTGGCAGCCGTTGAGCGTCGGTCCGCCCGCAGAGATCGCCGCGCAGGTCAAGGCACAGGGAGGGTAGAGAATGTATGCAGCGCTGTGGCGCGCGCTCCCCGGTCCGGTGTGGGTGCGCATCCTGATCCTGATCGTTCTGATCGCGATCGTTCTCTACGCCCTCGTCACATGGGTCTTCCCGTGGGTCGACGCACTGCTGGGCGACCAGGAAGGAACTGTGGGCACGTGACCCGTGTACTCGTCATCGACAACTACGACAGCTTCGTCTACACGCTGAACGGCTACCTCCGGGAGCTCGGCGCCGAAACGGACGTCGTGCGCAACGACGATTTCACCGAGGCCGACGTGCCGGCGCGCCTGGCCGAGTACGACGCCGTGCTCATCTCACCCGGTCCCGGCAAGCCTGCCGAGGCGGGAGTGTCCATTGCGACGGTGCGGGAGGCACTTCGCACCGACCAGCCGCTCCTGGGTGTCTGCCTCGGCCACCAGGCGATCGCCGAGGCGTTCGGCGCTGTCGTCACCAACGCCGAAGAACTCATGCACGGAAAGACCTCGCTCGTCACCCACGACGGCAGTGAGTTCTACGACGGTGTCGGACAGCCCTTCACCGCGACGCGCTACCACTCGCTCGCCGTCGTCGACGGCACCGTTCCCGACGACCTCATCGTGACGGCGCGTACGGCCGGAGGCGTGATCATGGGCCTCCGGCATCGCACGGCACCCATCTACGGCGTGCAGTTCCACCCGGAATCGGTGCTCACCGAGGGCGGCTACCGGATGCTCGGCAACTGGCTCGAGGCGGCCGGACTCGAAGGGGCCAAGGCAACGTCGCGCGACCTGAATCCGCTGGTCAAACTGGCGTAGCTTCGCCCAGGGCCTCAGCCCGTGCAGTACGTGATGGTCACCGTCGAACCCTGCGGGACGTCGCCCGGCGCCAGGGACTGGCTGTGCACCAGTGTGCCCTGCTCCGTCGGACAACTCGAGTCGGGCTGCGGGTTCGCCGTCAGCTGGAGTTGCGCGAGGATTCCTGTGGCCGCCTGGATCGACTGACCCACCAGATCTGTCAGCGTCACCTTGCCGCTCGAGACGGTCAACCCGATCGGATCGCCTTCGTGCGCGTTCGCGTTCGCGGCCGGATCGGTCGAGATGACGACGTTCGCAGCGACGTTCGGCGAGTTCTGTGTTGTGACGGGACCCAGAGTGAAGCCGGCCGCTGTCAGCGCGGCCTTCGCATTCGCTTCGGTCATGTTGTGCACATCCGGAACTGCGACCGACTTCTTGCCTGTGGAGACGTAGATGGTCACCGTGTCGCCCGTCGACAGGATGATGCCAGCGGCCGGGTCGGTGCGGACCACCTGGCCCTCAGGGTAGGTGGCGCTGGACTCCTGCGCCTGCGTCCACTTGAGCTTGTCTTTTTCGAGCGTTGCCGTGGCCTGGTCGATCGTCTGGCCCGCAAGGGCCGGAACGGCACGCGAGGTCGGCGGAAGTTCATTGGTCGGCGCGAGGCGAAGAACCCAGGCCAGGACTGCGACCACGACGACGGCCATTACAGCGATGCCCGCCCAGATCCAGATGACCGGTGGGCGCCGCTGCGTGCGGACCATCGACTGGTCTTCGGCGAGCTGGCGGAAGGCGGCCTCGGGGCCGGAGACCACACTGGGGGGTGCGCCGAACAGTGTCTCGGAGAGCGGGTCGACTTCTTTGTGGATCGGAACGTGGCCGGCGCCGGCCGTCTCCACATCCGCCCGGAACTCCGCGGCCGTCTGGTACCGCTCGAAGCGGTCCTTCGACAGGGCGTGGAGCACGACGACGTCGAGAGCCGGGGAGACCTTGTGGTTGATGGAGCTGGGCGCGACCGGCGTTTCGCTGACGTGCTGGTAGGCGACGGCGACGGGGGTGTCACCGCGGAACGGCGGCCGGCCCGTGAGCATCTCGAAGAAGACGACGCCTGTCGAATAGAGGTCGGTGCGCGCATCCACCGACTCGCCCTTCGCCTGCTCCGGCGAGAAGTAGCTCGCCGTGCCAAGGATCGCCGTCGTCTGAGCGACCGTCGCCGACGAGTCGCTGATGGCGCGCGCGATGCCGAAGTCCATGACCTTGACCTGGCCGGCCTTGGTGATCATGATGTTGCCCGGCTTGATGTCACGGTGCACGACGCCCGCACGGTGCGAATACTCGAGCGCCGTGAGGATGCCCTCGACGATGCGCACGGCTTCGTCCGCGTCGAGGGGTCCCGCCTTGATCAGGTCTTTGAGGAGTACGCCGTCGACGTACTCCATGACGATGAACGGCAACTGCGCTTCGTGCCCGTTCGGCTCGCGGACGGTTTCTTCGCCGGCGTCGAACACGCGGACGATCGTCGGATGCGCCATGCGTGCCGCGGCCTGCGCCTCCTGGCGGAAGCGGGTACGGAAGGCAGGATCGGTCGCGAGCGAAGGCTTGAGCAGCTTGATGGCGACGGTGCGCCCCAGACGCGTGTCCGTTCCCCGGTGCACGTCGGACATGCCGCCGCGCCCGATGAGCTCGCCCACCTGATATCTGCCCGCGAGCAGGCGGCTATCTGGGCTCAATGCGAACTCCTCGTCAGGGGCAGGGTCTTCGTTAGTGTACCGGTCGTTTTCTGGACAGAACCTAAGGAGCGGCAGTGACCGTATACGGGACGGCCGGCGATGACTGCGGCGACTCGACCGATTCGCCACAGAAGATCGTGTAGGTCAGCTGGTAAGTGCCAGCGGCGGTCGGTGTCCACGTGGTGGACGCCGTCGTGACGGGCTGCTGACCCGCACCGTTCACGTAGAGCTGGTGACCGACGAGCCTCTGGCCGGCTGGGCAGGTCGCAGCGCCGAACGTGATCACGATCTTGTCACCCGGCGAAGTGCCCAGGACGTACGGCGACGGCGGTGCGGCCGTCACCCCGTCTGTGGGCGGCGCGACCGGGGCGACCGGGCCATAGACCTTGACGGTGATCTCGGACCCGTTCGGCACCGGGCCGGTCGGGTTCACGGAGTAGACGGTGTCGACCTGCGCGGCGCTCGTGGCCGCACTTCCGGTCTGCACGTTGGCGACCATTCCGAGCGCCTGCAGCATGCTCCGGGCCTCGGCGCTCGTCTTCCCGAGGAAGTCGGACTCAGTGATCTGCTGTGTCGTGCTCGTCGGGGTGGGAGAGGGAGTCGTGGGAGGCGGTGTTGAGTGGGTCGTGGTGGTCGTCGCCGTCGTCGGTGGTGGTGTGCTCGCACCCTTCGGCTGGGCGAGGAGAGCGATGATCGTACCGATCAGCACGACGGCGAGCAGGGCGATGAGGGCGATCAGCGGCCACGTCCAGGGGCTGCGCTTCTTTGTCGTGGTCGAAGGCAGGGTATCGACCGGTCCGACGCCACCGACCGGCGCGGCCGCAAGGAGCGTCGTCGCCTGGGTGTCGCCCGCCGGACCCGACGGCATGACCGTCGTCGCAGCCGTGAGGGCTGCAGCACCGCCGAGGATCGCGGGCACGGAGCCTGCCGCAGCCTGCACATCCCCTCGCCGGAGCGCCTGCGCAGCGCGCGCGAGGTGGGCGGCGGAGGCCGGGCGGTCGGCCGGGTTCTTCGCGATGCACGCGAAGACGAGGTTGCGAACCGGCTCGGAGACGGTCAGCGGAAGCTCAGGCGGCGCCTCGTTGATCTGCGCCATGGCGATCGCGACCTGCGACTCGCCGGTGAACGGACGACGACCCGCGAGGCACTCGTAGGCGACGATTCCGAGCGAGTAGATGTCGGTCGTCGGCGACGCGGGGTGCCCGCTGGCCTGCTCGGGCGAGAGGTACTGGACGGTCCCCATGACCTGACCGGTCGCAGTGAGCGGAACCTGGTCGGCGATGCGGGCGATGCCGAAGTCGGTGATCTTGACCCGGCCATCCGGAGTGATCAGCAGGTTGCCGGGCTTGATGTCCCGGTGCACGAGACCGGCGGCATGGGCCGCGTGCAGGGCGGCGGCGGTCTGGGCGACGATGTCGAGGACCTTGTCGGTGCTCAGGACGTGCTCGCGCTCGAGGACGGTCGAGAGCGCCTCGCCCGGGACGAGCTCCATCACGAGGTAGGCGCTGCCCTCCTCCTCGCCGTAGTCGAAGACGTTGGCGATGCCCTCGTGGTTGACGAGAGCCGCGTGACGGGCCTCGGCGCGGAACCGCTCGAGGAAGCCCGGGTCACCCAGGTACTCGTCCTTCAGGATCTTGATCGCGACGGTACGTCCGATGACGAGGTCGGTGGCCTGCCAGACCTCTCCCATGCCGCCGATCGCGATGCGCGACTGCAGCTCGTATCGTCCCCCGAAGGTGAGCCCTGCTGTGGGTCTCATTTATTCAGCACCGCCTCTAGTACTTTCTTCGCAATTGGAGCAGCGATGGAGTTACCGGTGCCGTTCTGGCCCTGTCCACCGCCATTTTCAACAACAACCGCCACAGCGAATTGAGGGTTCTCCGCCGGCGCGAACCCCGTGAACCACAGCGTGTACGGCTCGCCCTCGCCGTTCTGTGCTGTACCGGTCTTACCGCCCACGCTGACCCCGTCTATTCTTGCATTAGTGGCAACGCCGTGATTTACGCCGTCCACCATCATCTGCTTGATCGTCGCGGCGTTCTCGGGCGAGGTCGCCGTGTCGAGAACCTGGGGTGTGAACGACTGGATCGGCTGCAGGTTGGCCGACCGGATCGAGTCCACCATGTTCGGGTACATCACGACTCCGCCGTTCGCGATTCCGGCCGACACCATCGCCATCTGCAGCGGGGTCGCGCGGTCGTCGAGCTGCCCGAACGCGCTCTGGGCGACCTGCGCCGGATCGGTGTAGACGGGGTAGACGCTCGGCTCGACCTTGACCGGGATAGACAGCTCTTTGTTGAACCCGAACTTCTCGGCCTGGTCTTTGATGGTGCGACCGCCGAGCTGCATTCCGAGCTCGGCGAACGGGATGTTGCAGGAGAGGATCTGCGCGTTGGCGATCGAGACCGTCGCACCCGGGCCGCATGTGGTGAACGTGTCGTTGTGCACGACCGTGCTGGTGCCCGGCAGCGTCAGCGACTGCGGGTTGGGCAGCTGGCTGTCCTTCGTGTACTTGCCTGTGCCGAAAGCGGCCGAGCTCATCACCGGCTTGAAAGTCGACCCCGGCGGGTTCAGGTTGCCGCCGATCGTGCGGTTGATGAGCGGATCGCCGGGAGCCGCGAGCAGAGCCTTGTAGGTCGCGTCGACCTTCGCTGTGTCGTGGCCGGCGAGGGCGTTGGGGTCGTAGTCGGGCTTCGAGACCATCGCTAGGATCCTGCCCGTCTTGGGCTCCATCAGCACGACCGCGCCCTGGTAGTCGCCGAGCGCGTCGTAGGCGGCTTTCTGCGCGACCGGGTCGATCGTGGTCTCGACGGATGCGCCCTGCGGGTTCTTGCCGGTGAGGATCGCGTTCACGCGGTCGAAGAACTGCGAGTTGGATGAGCCGCTGAGCTGGGTGTTGAGCGCGCCTTCGAGACCGGTCGGAGCCCCATCCAGCGGAAAGAAGCCGGTGACCGACGAATAGAGCGGACCGTTGCTGTAGACGCGCTGGAACTTGTAGACGTCCTTCGTCGGGATCGACTGGGCGACGGGCTGGTTCGCGACGAGGATGGCGCCGCGCTGGGCCGAGTAGCTGTCATAGAGCGTGCGGCTGTTGCGCGCATCCGCACTGAGCGAATCCGCCTGGAACACCTGCAGGATCGAGGTCGACACCATCAGTGCGATGAACATGGCCAGCACGACCATGCTGATGCGTTTGATCTCACGGTTCATCAGCTCACCACCAGCCTCGGCTGGTTGCGGACGGAGTCCGACACCCTCAGCAGGAGGGCGACGATGATCCAGTTGGCCACGAGTGAGGAACCTCCGGCTGCGAGGAATGGGGTGGTCAGGCCGGTCAGTGGGATGACCCGCGTGACGCCGCCGATGACGACGAAACATTGCAGGGCGACCGTGAACGACAGGCCGACGGCCAGGAGCTTGCCGAAGTCGTCCTGCCCGGCGAAGCCGATGCGGAAGCCGCGCGCGACGAACAGAAGGTAGAGCGCGAAGATCGCGAAGAGGCCGGCGAGACCGAGCTCCTCGCCGAGACTCGCGATGATGTAGTCGCTCTGCGACAGCGGCGTCACATACGGCTGGCCCTGGCCGAGACCGGTGCCGATGAGGCCGCCGTGCGCCAGCCCGAAGAGGCCCTGCACCAGCTGATAGCTGCCGCCCGTCGCGTTGTAGACGTGGTCGGAGAACGGATTCAGCCAGTTCTCGAAGCGACCATGGACGTAGCTGAGGACCTGGCTGGCGATCAGCGCGCCGCCGATGATGAGCGCGAGGCCGATGATCACCCAGCTGATCCGCGCGGTCGCGACGTACAGCATGACGAGGAACAGTCCGAAGTAGAGGAGACCGGTGCCGAGGTCGCGCTGGAAGACGATGACCGCCATCGACATCAGCCAGACGATGAGGATCGGGCCGAGATCGCGGAGGCGCGGGAAGCGCATCCCCAGGAATTTCTTGCCCACGAAAGAGAGCGAGTCCCGCCGCTGCACGAGGTAGCCGGCGAAGAAGATCGCCAGCGCGATCTTCGCGATCTCGCCCGGCTGGAAGCTGAACGGGCCGATGGCGATCCAGACGCGCGCGCCGTAGATCTCCTTGCCGATGCCGGGAAGCATCGGCAGCAGCAGGAGGGCCAGCGCGACGAACCCGAAGATGTAGGTGTAGCGCTGCAGGATGCGGTAGTTGCGGATGACCAGCACGACACCGATCGCGCAGATGATCGCGATCGCGCTCCAGACGATCTGGCGGACGCCCGCACTGTCCCAGCCGGCGTCCCCGTAATGGATGTCGATGCGGTAGATCATCGCGATGCCGAGCCCGTTGAGCACGGTCGCGATCGGCAGCAGGAACGGGTCTGCCTGCGGCGCGACGTACCGCATCGCGACGTGCATCCCGAAGACGAGGACCGAGAGGCCGAGCCCGAGGTAGAGGAGCGTGAGATCCCGGTGGCCGAGCGCGCCGAGCTGGACGAGGCAGACGGCCGCCGAGTTGATCGCGCACGCCACGATCAGCAGGACGAGTTCGAGGTTGCGCAGCTTCTTCGGCATCCGCAACCGTTTGATCGGCAGCGGACTCGTCGCAGGGCGCGGCGAGTCCACGAGACCGGTCTGGCTACTGTTTGCTGGCATCGGTCAACTGTTCCACGATCTGCCTGGCCGAACTCAGAGTGTCGGCGTTGATCGTCTGCTCCACGAGTTGCTGGTCGTACTGGGGAAGGCTCTTGACGGTGGTGGTCGACTCCTCGTAGACGTGGGAGAGCGCGATCGGCCCGAGGCTCTGCTGCACACCCTGGTAGACGGCGACGTTGCCGTTGGGCGACGAGCCGACGTAGTAGTGGGTCTGGGTCCACTGATAGCCGAACAGGGCGGCCAGCACGATGGCCACGATCAGCGCGATGACGCCGATCAGCCAGGTCATCCTGCGACGCCGCGCACGGCGCTCATCCTCTTCGATCAGCTCGTCGAGGTAGTCCTCCGACTGCGGTTCGAAGTGGGTCGGTCCGGTCGCGGGGCGAACCGGGTGAAGGCGCAGGGTGGGCATCCGGTTCGCGCGGGCCGGCTTCAGGTCGGTCGTGAAGGCGAGGGGGGCGGATGCGGACCCGACCGTCACCGGGTCCTTCACGGTCTCACCGCGGGCGGTGTCGGCGATGTCGAGGATGACGATGGTGACGTTGTCGGGCGCCCCAGCATCCAGACTCTGCTTCAGCAGCCGGTCGGCGACCGCTTTCGGGCCCTCGTGCATCGAAAGCGCGGCCAGCATGTCGTCATGCTTCACGACGCCGCTCAGCCCGTCGGAGCAGATCAGCCAGCGATCGCCCGGCTGCGTGTCGAGGATCCACGTGTCGATCTCGGGGGAGGCGTCGACGTCACCGAGCACGCGCATCAGCACCGAGCGGCGAGGGTGCACCATCGCCTCCTCCTCGGTGATGCGCCCGCTGTCGACGAGCCGCTGCACGAAGGTGTGGTCGATCGACACCTGGGTGAGCTCGCCGTCGCGGAACCGGTAGATGCGGGAGTCGCCGATGTGGGCGAGGGCGAGCTGGTTGCCGACCCGCACCATCGCGCTCACGGTGGTGCCCATCCCGGTCAGTTCCGGATGCTCGAACACGGTCTCCGCCAGAAGCGAGTTCGCCGCGATCAGCGCCGACTGCAGCGCGAACTCGGCCTCGGACGCCGTCGCGTACTCCTTATCGGCCTCGCGGATGCGGTTCACAGCGATCGCAGACGCGACGTCACCGCCCGCGTGTCCGCCCATCCCGTCGGCGACGACGAACAGGTCGTGCCCGGCATAGGCGGAGTCCTGGTTGTTGGAGCGGATCTTGCCGACGTGCGAAACAGCGACGGCTCGGTTAGCGGACGCCACGCACTACCGCCGAAGCTCGAAAGTCGTCGTGCCGATCTTGATCGGGGTGTTCAGGGGGACCTGGGTCGGGACGGTGACGCGTTTGCCGTCGAGGAAGGTGCCGTTCGTCGAATCGAGGTCCTGGATCATCCACTCGTCGTTCCAGAGCAGCAGACGCGCGTGGTGGGTCGAGGTGTAGTCGTCGCGGATGACGAGGCCGGACTCGCTCGAACGACCGATGGTGAGAGGTTCGCGGCCGAGCGCGAGCTCCGTGCCCTGTTTCGGACCGGACGTGATGGTGAGACGGCCCGCGCTGAGGATGGTCGCCTTCGGTTTGCCGGTCGCGGTGTTCGCGCCCGTGGGAAGCGAGGATGCGGGCGGCGGCTGCATCGTGGGAGCGGTGGCCCCGGAAGTCGGGGTGGCGAGAAACGGGGTCGGCCCGGGCGCCGGGGCGGCGGGCTGTGCCGCATCCGGTTGCAGTTTGCGCACGCGCTGACCGAACAGGTCGCTGCGCAAGGCATAGACGATGCCGAACACGAACAACCACAGCAGCAGGAGGAAGCCGAACCGGAGGACCAGGAGGGTCAGCTCGCTCGGGTTCACGGTTTGCTCCAGAACCCGCCGATGTCGTGACGGCGGGTGACGTCGTCGACGTGGTCGGGGGTGAACTTCTCGATAGGGGTCGCCTGAGGCAGCACCCGGAACACGATACGCGTGCGGCCGATGCTGATCACCGAATCCGGGTCGAGCAGGGCCTTGGTGACGGGCTGGCCGTTCAGCTGCGAGCCGTTCGTCGAACCCAGGTCCTGCACCTGGGCGCGGTGGCCGTCCCAGGTGATCTGCACGTGCTTGCGCGAGATGCCGGTGTCATCCACCGTGATGTCCGCATCGCTGCCGCGGCCGATGACCGTGTGCGCCTTCTCGATCGGATAGCGCTTGCCGCCGATGTCGAGCACGGGGGTCCAGGCGATGTCGGTCTTGACGTTCTCGGACTCGACGGTGAGGATGCCCTCGGTCAGGCTCGGGTCCTCGACGAGATCGACGGAGATGCCGCCGGCGAACTGGTAGTGCTGGCCGGCCGCGTACTGCTGCACGTAGGAGACGAGCTCGTCGGTGAGGGTCGGGCCCATGGAGCGCATCCGGTTGTAGTCGGTGGTGGACATGCGCAGCACGAAGCGATTGGGCGCGAGAATGCGGTCGCGTGTGACGATCGCGGCCTTCGTGTCGAGTTCGCGGCGGAGTGCGCTCGTGAGCTCGACCGGTTGCAGCCCCGACCGGAAAGTCTTGGCGAAAGCACCGTTGACGGCGCGCTCGAGACCCTTCTCGAAGTTGTCCAGTATGCCCACAGGTCTCCCGATCCGGCTCGTGTGACTATGAGAATGTTAGTCGGCCCGGGTGTGAGACTGCTTTCTGTACCTCTCTTACTTGGCTGAAGATCATCCGTGCGTTGTAGGCAGGGGCGCGGCGGATGCGGCGCGAGAGGTGCTGCGGACGCGGCGCGAGAGGTGCGAGAAGTGGCCTTCGGCCGCCGTTTGGGGCACTTCCGGCACCTTTCGCGGGCGTGGGATGGGTGGATGCGCGCCGCGAGGGGCGCCCGACTTCTGGTTGTGTGGCCGGACATGCTAATCTCTCTAAGTTCGCGCGAGTGGCGGAATTGGCAGACGCGCTGGCTTCAGGTGCCAGTGCTCGAAAGGGCGTGGGGGTTCAAGTCCCCCCTCGCGCACAGCGGCTGATTCATGAAATAGCGAGAGCGGCTTCATGAAATAGTCGAAGCGAACGAAGAAGGGCCCGGGCCGACGTGATGTCGGACCGGGCCCTTCGTTTTCTCCCGGGTCGTTGTCGACCACTTCGAGCGGCGCTATCGGCTGACCGGTTCGACATTCCTGGGCGCGCGATCCCGAGTAGCCTCACTCGATCGATTGCGTCCCCACCTTGCGGTGTGTCACAAGCCTTCGACTGGTCTTGTTCGCTGCGAGGACAGACCTGGGCCGAGGATTTGGTCAAGTGAAACCGTTGATGTCTCGGCTTCGCTGGAAATTGTTTCCCGGTTTGGCGTAACGATCGATAGACCATCGCGTCTATGTACTGAGAAGTGTCTTTTGGCAGAGGACGGTGTTCTGGCGCCCCCAAATGAATGGGAATGATGCAATGACGTTTTGGCTGAAGAACGTTTAGATGGTTGACGCGGAGATGCCTACGGTGCGCCGGTCGCCCGAATGGTGGCTGCTTGCGGCGGCTGTTGCTGTCGCCGTCGTCATGCAAGTGGCGCCGCTCGCGATACCGGCAGGAGTTGGCGTGATCGTCTTTGCGGCAGTTCTGCTCGGCGGCAAGCGCCCCCGCCGGGCGGGTCCTCTCACCGGAGCGATCGTCGTCCTCAGTGTCTCGTTGGTCGTCATCGCAGCGTTGGGTTTCGCGACCTCGATTGCGGCATCCACGAACGATCACGGTGTGACTCTCATCAAGGGATGATGCGCACTACCCAAAAGTATCAATCATCGAGGCCCGGACTGCCTCGTCGGAATGAACACCAGCACCGCGATGGCACGTTCGATCGCAATCGGACCCCACGACACGGCAGCGCTGTCGGCGCGAGCGCGTCACTCCTCGAGGCGCGTCACGGAAGCGCCCGGGATGAGGTGCGCGTCGAGGTATTCGATCTTCGGTGCGGGGCGCTCGTCCGGCGACTCGATGTGGTCGGCGATCAGGCGGGCGGCGTGCTCGGCGATCTTGCGGGTCGGCTGCACGATGACCGTCAGTTTCGGCACGAGTGCCTGGGCGAGCTCCCGGCTGTCGAACCCCACCACTGAGATGTCCCGGCCGATGCGCAGCCCGGAATCGTTCACGGCGGTCACGGCGCCGAGGGTGAGCTCATAGTTCGCGGTGAAGAGCCCGGTGGGCCGCGGCCACAGGGCGAGGAGTTCCTGAGCGGCACGATAGCCTGCTTCGATCGTCAGCGGCACGAAACGCTCCAGCGCCGGGTCCACCTGGACTCCGTCAGAGGCCAGCGCGCGCTCGAACCCCTCGGTCCGCAGGCGCATCGAAGAGATTATTGGTTCACCGCCGACGAATCCGATGCGACGGTGACCGTGATCGAGGAGGTGCCGGGCGCCGAGTGCTCCCGCCGCCGCATTGTCGAGAAAGACGCCGTCGGCGTGCACGTCGTCGATGTACCAGTCGACCATCACAACCGGCACGCGCGTGGCCGCGGCGCGCAGTGCGCGTACGTCGTGCGATGGGGTGACCGCAACGATCCCGTCCACCATGCGGTCCATCAGCAGGTTGACGGAATCGTCGCTCGGATCGGGGCTGGCTGCCACAATGACGCTGATCCCGCGCGGCCGGAGGGCTTCCTCGACGCCCGCCACGATCGTCAGGTGGAAGTCGTTGTCGAGTGCCGGCAGCAGCACTCCAACCGTCCGTGACCGTCGCGAACGCAACATCCGAGCGTGCTGATTGGGTCGAAAGTCGAGCTCGCGCGCCGCCGACTCGATAGCTTCGCGATTGGCTTCCAGAACGTTTCGCCCGTTGTAGTACTTGGATATCGTGGCGAGCGAGAGTCCCGTGGCCCGCTGGATGTCCTTGTATGTTGTCACAGCCCCGTCTTTCCTGATGTTGCCGCCGACTGCCGCCACGGCTGCCGATGATTGAGAGTCGCGTGCGCTCAGCATAATCCAGCGCCAACGCGGCGCGAATCGTTTCGCCGAGAGTCTCGATATCGATCCCGCTGCATCTCAACCGAATTGGACGGGCCGAACGCCGTCGCCCAGACGACCGGCTTGTCGGAGCCATTCCACCGACTCCGCCACGGCCGCGAGCGACGAGTGGGCCGGCGCGTAGCCCAGCAGTCGGCGCCCCTTCTCAGTGGAACGCGGCAGCGCCGTTGATCGCGACTACTGTTCCCGATGCGAAGCCGCCTGCCTCCGACGCGAGGTACACCGTCGCCGCGGCGACGTCGGCGGGGGTGCCGGCTCGTCGAAGCGGGGTGGCGGCTATGGTCGCGCGCTGGTCGGCTTCCGGGGTGAAGCGCTCATGGAACGGTGTCTCGAGGATGAGCCCAGGGGCTACAGCGGAGACGGCGATCCCGCGCGGCCCCAGCTCCTTCGCGAGAGCGCGGGTGAGGCCCTCGACGCCGGCCTTGGCCGCGGCGTACGCGCCCGCTCCCTGGCCGCCGCCGTTGTGGGCCGCGAGCGAGGAGATGTTCACGATGCGGCCGCCCTCGGCCATCAGGGGTAGGGCCGCGCGCACGACGTAGAAGACGCTCGAGAGATTGAGTTCGATGACGTGCTGCCAGTGCGCGTCATCGGCCGCGTCCATCGGGCGGCGTGCGAGGAGGCCGCCGGCATTGTTGACCAGCACGTCGATCCTGCCCCCGAGAGCCTCGCCGATCCGCGCAACGGTCTTCGTCACCTCGGCGCTGTCGGTGACATCCATCCGCTCGGCGATGACCCGGTCGCCCACGTGCTCGGGCACAGGCGAGGCATTCGTCGTTATCGCCACGCGGTCGCCCGCGCTCAGGAACGCCTCGGCGATGCCGAGCCCTATGCCGGTCGCGCCGCCGGTGATCAGGACGGTTCGTACGGGCGAGGGTGCGGTCATGGAGATCTCCGTCTCGGTCGGAACAGGGGACGTATTTTCGCTCAGCGCGCGGTGGGTAGCATGACGACCTCGCTGACGGTCGCGCGAGCGGGCATTCGGATGACGGCGAGACACATGTCGGCGACGTCCTCGGGGCGCAGTGCTCCCGCCAGCTCCTCGGGCGTGGGCGCCGTCGGGCGGTGGCGGACGAAGCCGGTGTCGATGAGGCCCGGTGAGATCGTCGTGACCCGCACGGCGTCACCGCTGGCCTCGAGCGCGGTGGCACGCGCGAGCGCGGCCAGACCCGCTTTGCTGGCCTGGTAGGCGGCCCCCGACATATCGGGGACGAGAGCGGCGACGGAGGAGATGTGGATGAGCAGGCCGCCACCGTCGGAACGGAAGCACGCAAGTGCCGCCCGGGTGAGGAAGAAGGCCGCGGTGAGGTTGCTGTCCAGCACCGAGCGCCAGCCTGCTTCGTCGAGCTCGTCGAGGCGACGCGCTTTGAGATTGACGCCGACGGCGTTCACGACGACGTCGATGCCGCCTGCGTCGCGTCGCAGCGTCGCGACGGCGTCGTCGACCTGCCCCGCCGAGGTCGCATCGGCGACCGCGACGTGCGCGATCCCCCCGAGCTCGGCCACCTCCGCTCCCACGGCATCGAGGCTGTCCCGATCGCGTCCGAGCAGCAGGACGGTCGCGCCTTCTGACGCCGCAGCCAGGGCGAGAGCGCGGCCGACCCCACCCGTGGCGCCTGCGATGAGCACTCTGGCTCCGGATGGTGTCATCCGATTCTCCGCTCGGTCGAGGCCCGCACCACGAGGGTCGGGGGAAACACGAGCGAGGTTCTCGGCTCGCCGGCGCCGGCCCCGTTCGCCGTTAGACGGACGACCGCCTCGGCCATCTCGCGCAGTGGCTGCTGGACTGTGGTCAGGGCGGGCGAGATGAGGCTCCCGACCGGGATGTCGTCGAAGCCGACCACAGCGAACTCGGCGACATCGCGGCCCGCATCCCGGATGGCGGCGGATGCGCTCAGAGCGAGCATGTCGTTGACGGCGACCAGAGCGGTGGGCTGGTCGTCGAGCGCCAGCAGGGCGTGTACCGCCTTGCGGGCAAGCGGGCCACTGTCCGCATCGCCGAGGTCGGACGAGCGGGGGACGAGTGCGTCGTCGAGAGGGATGCCGTTCTCAGCGAGTGCCCGGCAGTAGCCGGCGAAGCGCCGCTGCCGGCTGATCGTGCGCATCGCCCCCGACACGAACGCGATGCGCCGGTGACCTCGCACGATGAGGTGCTGCGTGGCCATCCACGCGCCCGCTTCGTTGTCGATGCTGACGTTCAGCAGTTCTGGCGGGTCTGTTTCCTGGTGCTCGCGGTCGAACGCGATGATCTGAACGCCGGCATCCATGGCGGGGCGCAGGTGCTCGAGCGACGGGAGCGAGGTGGAGAGCACGATGTGCTCGATGCCGTCGGCCCAGAGCTGCTCGACGTAGGCGCGCTCGCGCTCAGGATCGCGCTCGCTGTTGCAGAGGTAGATCTGCCGGCCGAGAGCATGGAACGCCGCCTCGAGGTGGGCCGCCCACGATCCCCAGAACGGGTTGGCCACGGAGGGGACGATGAGCCCCAGCGTAGGGTTCGGCGCGCCGCGCAATTGCTGGGCCACCCGGCTCGGCCGGTAGGAGAGCGACTCCATGGCCTCGAGCACGCGTCGGCGGGTCTCCGGCTGCATGAGGTGTTCGCGTGCGTTGAGCAGGTTCGAAACGGTGGAGGGCGAGACTCCGGCGGCCTGAGCCACATCCCTGATGGTCGCGATCGCTCTCACCCCTCCTCTGGTTGACGCAGTTCGAACTGACTGTATCGTTGCACGAGTTACTGTATCGTTGCACAAAATTTCCCCGACGTCCTGAACGAGGAGTCCGCCATGCCACACATAGTTCCCCCGACGACGTGGAGTGTCTTCACGAAACCGTGGCGAGATCCACGCATCGGCGCTCTCGGTGAGCTGGTGGCGGTCATGGGTTTCGACGCCGTCGAACTCCCGGTGCGGCCGGGCTACCAGGTGACGCCGGACAACGTGGCGACGGCTCTGCCGGCCGCCGCGCGCGAACTCGCACGAGCCGGGATCGCGGTCACCAGCATCGCCTCGGGGACGGATGAGGCGACGTTCGCGGCCTGTGCGGACGCGGGTGTGCCGTTCATCCGGATCATGGTGCCCATCGGGTCAGGCGGCTACTCCGCAACCGGGGCGGAGATCCGCCGGACGCTCGCCGGCCTGTCCGACAGGGCCGAACGCCGTGGAGTCCGAGTCGCGATCCAGCCGCACTACGACGACTACATCGCCGACTCCTCGGAGCTCTTCGCGCTCCTCCAGGACGTCGATCCCCGATTCGTCGCGGCGATCTGGGACGCGGCGCACGATGGCCTCGCGCGTAAGCGGCCTGAGCACGGCCTCGAACTGCTGTGGCCGTGGCTCGGGATGGTCAACCTCAAGAGCGCGTACTACGAGCGAGTCGACGATCCGGCGTCCTCGCAGGGGGATCCTGTCTGGGAACCGGTCTTCACCGACGCCCGCAGCGGTATGGCGGAATGGGGCCGCGCGATCGGCTACCTCGAAGAGCGTGAGTTCGGCGGCCCGATCTGCCTCACAGCGGAGTACACCGACGAGAGCGACCTGGTGGCGAAGGTGACGCGGGATCTCGAATACGCACGAAATCTGCGAGCCGCGGCTCAGGGCCTCGCGGGAGCGGTCCGATGAGTGCTGCAGAGCGCGGGCCGGTGCGCGTCGCCGTCATCGGCGCCGGGCAGATGGCGAACCTCGTCCACTACCCGTCGTTGACCTCGCTACCGGATGTGGAGATCGTCGGCATCTGCGACCTCTCGCCGGAGCGCCTCCGGGCGACCGGCGAGCGATGGGGGGTCACCGCGCTGTTCAGCGACTGGTCGGCGATGCTCGACGAAACGCGTGCGGACGCCGTCTACGTCATCGGGCCACCCGAACTCATGTTCGGCATCTGGTGTGGGTGCCTCGTGCGCGGGCTGGATCTCTTCGTCGAGAAGCCGCTCGGCCTCACCGTCCATCAGGCGCGCACGCTCGCTCGCCTCGCCGACGAGAATGGCTGCGTCACGCAGGTCGGCTTTCAGCGACGTTCGTCCCCCCTGCTGGAGCGGATGGTCGGCCGGGTACGCGAGCGCGGCCAGGTGGTGCACGCGGTGTGCCGGTTCTACAAGAACGATCCGACCCCGATGGTGTCGGCGCGTGACCGGATGATGGACGACGGCGTCCATGTGATCGACACTCTCCGGCACCTCTGCGGCGGTGAGGTCATCGCCGTGTCGGATGTGACGCGCCGCGTGATCGTCGACGACATCAACTTCATCACGGCGACGCTCGAGTTCGACACGGGCGCCGTCGGGGTGATGATCACGAACTGGACGAGCGGACGGAGGGTGTTCGGTGTGGAAGTCCACGGGCCGGGGATCATGGCGGAAGGCGACCTCGAGGTCGGCGGCACTGTCTGGGAAGCCGATGGGCGGGTGGAGCTGGATGCCGCCGAAGTGGCGGGATCACCGGACCTCCACGTGCGTGGAGGCTTCCGCGCCAAGAGCGCCGAATTCATCGAGGCGGTGCGTACGCGTCGTCTCCCGTCGTCGCATTTCGGCGATGCGCTGAAAACGATGACCGTCGCCGAGACCATCCTCGCGCACGACCTGCTGAAGGAGACGGACCGAACGAAACGTTTAGCGTTCGGCGGAAACTCTTGACTTCGCACCCCAACTATTCCTAGCATTCATGAAGTCGTAACGTTTCGCTCTATTACTCAAGGAGGAGTTCATGAAGTCACGGTCGAAAAACACGAGGAGACGGGGACGCGTTGGCGTCTCGGTTGTGGTCGCGGGGGTGCTCGCCCTCGGTCTCGCTGCATGTTCAGGAGGCGGTGGTGGAACCTCGGGCCTCGACGGCAGCACGCTCAAGATGTACACGTGGATCGGCGGCAAGGCCGACAAGCAGCAGTGGAGCGACTACATCGCCGGAGGAAAGCATGCCGACCCGAAGATGGCGGTGAGCTTCTCCGGGCCGCCGATCGGCGACTACTACACCAAGCTCCCCACCGTGATGACGGGCAGCAGCGCGCCGTGCCTGGTGACGTTCCAGAACGGCCGGGTGAACCAATACGTGCAGGGGTTGGAGCCGCTGGACGACCTGGCGAAGAAGAACAAGCTCGACCTCTCGGCTTACAGCTCGGCGATGCTCGAGCAGCTCAGCGTCGGCGGCAAGCTCTACTCCATCCCGTTCAACGCCGGGCCCACCGTGATCCTCTACAACAAGAAGATGTTCAAGGACGCCGGCGTGGCCGACCCCACCAATAACTGGACGACCGACGACTTCATCGCGGCAGCGAAGGCGACCACGAAGAACGGCAAGTACGGCTTCGCGATCCCCCAGGCGTCGAACCCCATCAGCACCCTCATGGCGGCCGATGGCCACCCCTGGGCGGACAAGAACGGTGCGAAGCTCGACGACCCGAACTTCCACGATGCGCTGCAGCTGCTCGTCGACCTCTCCAACAAGTACAAGGTCGCGAAGCCGCTCGAGGCGGCCGCGGGCGGCACTTTCCCCGACATTGACGCGTTCAGCACAGGCCAGGCGGCCATGGAGATGCAGGGGCTGTGGGATCTGCAGCACGAGCAGCAGACTCTCGGCAAGGACAATGTCGGCATCGCCGTCATTCCGAGCAAGAGCGGCGCCTCCAAGGGGTTCATCGGCGGATCGGGCTTCGGCATCACGAAGACCTGCGGCGACAAGCAGAAGGCATTCCAGGCCATCGAGGCGATGACGAGCAAGAGCGCACTCGAGTTCGTCACCAAATCGCAGGCCTCCGTGCCGGCGCGGCTCGACGCGCTCGACGCCTGGTCCACCAACGTCGGATCGCCGGAGTTCGCCGCGGTCATCAAGCAGATGACCGGTGACGCGACGCCCTCGCCCGTACCGTCGAACCAGGCGCAACTCGACACGCTCCTGACGCAGTACGAAGTGAACGCCTTCTCCGGTAAGAGCACGGTGGCCGAGGTGCTGCAGCAGGTGAAGGCCGGCCTCGGGCAATGACGTTCGTGCGTCTGGACCGTGCGGAGGAAGAGGTCTCCGACGGGTCCGTCGCCCAACCGGACCGCCCGAGAGGCCGGCTTCGTCGCCGGCCCCTCGGGGGTCCTCGTTGGGTAGGGTGGGCCTTCGTTCTGCCGGGGCTCATCGGGCTGGCGGTTTTCATCGTCATCCCCCAGGTCGCCTCGCTGATCTTGGGATTCTCGAACTCGACCCTGCTCGGGGGCACCCAGTTCACCGGGACGGAGAACTACGTCCGGCTGCTGCACGACCCGCAGTTCCTCAACAGCGTTCTCGTGACGGCGATCTTCGTGCTCGTCTATGTCCCGGCGAATATCGCGATCTCGATGGCGATGGCCCTCTGGCTGAAGACCCGTATCGCGGGCCGCAACTGGCTCCGCGTGATCTTCCTGATCCCGGCGCTGTCGCCGATGGTGGCGAACGCCGCGGTCTTCCGTCTGCTGTTCCAGAAGGACGGAGCCGTCAACCAGATGCTGGCGGGGATCGGACTCGGCCCCATCCCCTGGCTCAGCGACGGGAATTGGGCGCTCGCCACCGTGATCGGCGTCTCGCTCTGGCAGTCGTTCGGGTACAACATGATCGTGCTCGGTGCTGGTATCGACTCGATCAGCCCCGACGTCATCGCGGCGTCGCGGATCGACGGGGCGGGCCGGTTCCGGCGCTTGTTCTCGATCACGCTGCCGTTGGTCAGCCCAGCCCTGTTCTTCACCACGGTGCTGACCGTGATCGGCGCGTGGCAGACCTTCGCCCAGGCCTACGTGATCACGGGTGGGGGCCCCGGCAACAGCACGATGACGATCATGCTGTACCTCTATCAGACCGCCTTCACGAACAACCAGCTCGGCTATGCGTCGGCCATCGCCACCGTGCTGTTCGTGATCATCGCGATCTTCACGCTGTTCCAACTCTGGGGGCAGAGGAAGTGGGTCCACTATGACTGAGCACCAACTACCAGCCTCGGGTTCGCACTGGCGTCGCCGGGGACGGACCGTCGGGTTCGCCGCCAACACCACGGCGGCGTGGCTGTTCGCGCTCGTGTTCTCGTTCCCGCTGATCTGGACCTTCTTCACCGCGCTGAAGCCGGCGAACGAGGTGTTCGCCGCGCAGGTCAGCTTCATCGGCTCGAAGGTCCTCTGGTCCAACTTCGTAGACGCGTGGACCGAAGTCGACTTCGGTCGCCTGCTCCTGAACAGCCTGATCGTAGCCGCCATCTCGACCGTGCTGACGCTGGTCGTCGCGACCCTCACGGCATTCGCGTTCGCGAGGCTGCGGTTCCCGGGCCGAAGCGCCGTCTTCCTGCTGTTCGTCATCACGCTGACTCTGCCGAGCGAGGTCGCCGTCGTGCCCCTGTTCCTCGGCTTCGACCACGCGGGGCTCGCGGACACCTGGGTGGCTCTGATCTTGCCAGGCCTGTTCGGAGCCTTCGGAGCGTTTCTGCTCCGGCAGTTCATGCTCCAGATCCCTGCGGAGCTGGAGGAGGCCGCTCGGCTCGACGGAGCGTCCACCTGGCGCATCCTCATCAGCGTCATCGTCCCGCTCGTTCGACCGGCGCTGTCGGTGCTGGCGATCTTCGCCTTCCTGGGCAGCTGGAACAGCTTTCTGTGGCCGCTGATCATCCTCAACAGCGCGGAAAAGTGGACGATCCCCATCGGGATCGCCGGGTTCACGACCCAGACCGGAACGCAATGGCAGCTGCTGATGGCGGCGTGCGTGATGACGATCGCTCCCGTGGTGATCGTGGTCGCCTTCGCCCAGAGACAACTGGTGGCCGCGATCGGCGCGGGCGCCTTCGGCGGCCGTTGAGCCGCGACGGATGGAGACATGTGAACCTCGAACCACTTGACACCACCACCCTGCCGGCGCCGGTCGACGTGTCGGACAACCGTACGGCGCTCGCGATGGTGGATGCCGTCATCGAGGCCGGGCCGTACGACGCCACCTGGGACTCGCTGTCCCGCTATCGCGCTCCGCAGTGGTACCGCGACGCCAAGTTCGGCATCTTCCTGCACTGGGGAGCCTTCTCGGTCCCGGCCTTTGGCAACGAGTGGTACCCCCGCACCATGTACCGGCGCGGCACGCCCGCCTTCGACCACCACGTGGCGACATACGGACCGCACGACCGCTTCGGCTATAAGGACTTCCTTCCGCACTTCCGCATGGAGGGCTACGACCCGAAGGAGTGGGTCGCGCTGTTCAAGCGCGCGGGCGCGCAGTTCGTGGTGCCGGTCGCGGAGCATCACGACGGCTACGCGATGTACGACACTGCGCGCTCGCGCTGGAAGGTGACCCAGGTAGGCCCGGAGCGCGACGTGATGGGAGAGCTTTTCTCGGCGGTCGACCAGGCCTGGCTGATCACCGGCGCGTCGACCCACCGCGCGGAGCACTGGTTCTTCATGAACGGGGGAGCGGAGTTCGACTCCGACGTCCGCGATCCCGCCTACGCCGACCTGTACGGTCCCGCGCTGCGCAAGGAGATGAACCCCACCGAGCGGTTCCTGGAGGACTGGCTGCTGCGTACGGTCGAGATCATCGACTCCTACCGGCCGCAGATCCTGTACTTCGACACCGGGATCGAGGAGCCCTCGTTCGAGCCCTACATTCGCAGACTCGCCGCGTACTACTACAACCGGGCGGCGGGGTGGGGGCGAGAGGTCGTCATCAACTACAAGTGGGATTCGTTCGCGCCCGGTTCGGCGGTGCTGGACATCGAGCGCGGCACGATGGGCGGCATCCGGCCAGACGTCTGGCAGAACGACACGTCGGTGTCGCGGACCTCGTGGAGCTGGGTGGAGGGGCACGACTACAAGGACGCCTCGGAGCTCATCCAGGAGCTCGTCGATGTGGTCGCGAAGAACGGAAACCTACTGCTCAACATCGGCCCCCGCCCCGACGGGACGATCCCCGAGGAGGAGGCCGCGCTGCTGGAGGCGGTCGGCGACTGGCTGGCCGTGCACGGCGAAGCGATCTACGGCTCCAGCCCGTGGGCCGTGTTCGGCGAGGGACCCACGGCTCCCACCGCCGGATCGTTCACCGACGCCGCAGCGGCCGCATACACGGCGGAGGACATCCGCTTCACGAGGATGACCGAGGTCGGCCACGATTACGTCTACGGGATCGGGCTCGTGCGTCCGGAGGACGGCCTCATGCGGATCCGCAGCTTCGGCTCGGGCAGCCGGCTCGTCGACCGTCCGATCGTCGATGTGCGTGTCCTCGGCTCGCGGGAGCAGCCCGAGTGGACTCGCACCGGCGAGCACCTGGAGGTCGTGCTGCCCGACTCCGAAATCGCAGGGCCTGGCGGCGCGGTTGTGCGGATCGAGTTGGCGCCGGAGGCTGTCGAGACGCGTATCGACTTCTTCCACGGCCTGAACATCTAGCGGCGATGCGAGCCTTCGTGATGGACGGGCCCGGCCGCGGCTCGGTCGTCGAGGTGCCCGATCCGCGGGTCGGAGACTACGACGCCGAGGTCGAGATGTTGTGGTGCGGGGTGTGTTCGAGCACGGACAAGATGTTGCGCGCCGGCACCTTCCGCGGCGGAGTCTCCTACCCGAGCATCCTGGGCCACGAGTCGGTGGGCCGCGTGACGGCGGTCGGCTCCGGGGTGCGCCATCTCACGATCGGCGACATCGTCACGCGGCCGGCCGCCTACGCGACGGAGTCAGCGCCCATCGCGATGCACTGGGGTGGATTCGCGGAGCGCGGCGTCGTCCACGACGTCCGTGCGGAGGCAGAGGATCGGGGCGTCAGTGCGGGCGTGGCGCCTTGGGTGCGGCTCGCGCCCGAGACCGACCCGGTTTCGGCAGCGCTCGCGATCAGTCTCAGCGAGACGTTCAGCGTCGCCTGCCGGGAGGACCTGCTGGGTGCGAGGGTCGTCGTCACCGGCACAGGCGTTGCGGGCCTCTCGCTCATGCGGTACGCCGCACTGCTCGGCGCAGCCCAGGTCATCGGCGTTGGACGCCGGCCCGGGAGGCTCGAGGCGGCGAAGCGTGCCGGGGCGACGGAGACCCTGCTCGCCGACGACGCCGCTGGTGAGCTCAGGCGACGCCACGACGCCGACATCGTGTTCGAAGCCTCCGGCCAGGCGTCGATGGTCGATCTCGAGTGCGGCTGGCTCCGCCCGGGTGGTCGGCTCGTCGTTTACAGCGCCCCGGAGGGCACCGCAGACCTTGACCTCATGGCGGCCCCGCGCGACGTGACCCTCCGCGTCGCATCCACCAATGAAACCGCTGTGCTGCCGAACATCGTTCAGCTCGTGCAGTCGGGCTACCTCGCCGTCGACACCTACGTCACCCACCGCGTCGACCTTCCGGACATCGCAGTCGCTTTCGATGCGATCGAGCACGGTGAAGTCGTCAAAGCGATGGTGCGGCTCCACTGAAGCGCCGTCCGCCGAGCCGCACACCCCTGAACCGAATGAAACGGAGAACACACATGATCACGATCGACAGCGTGCCGAAACGACGCCTCGCGAGCGGGGCAGAGATGCCTGCGATCGGAGTGGGGACCTTCGGGTCCGACCACTACCAGGCGGGAGAGGTGGCCGCCGCCGTCGGCGGCGCGATCCGGGCCGGGTACCGCCTGATCGACTGCGCGTCGGTGTACGGCAACGAGGCGCAGGTCGGCGCTGTCCTTCAGGAGGCCATCGCCGGCGGTGTGCCCCGCGACGAACTCTTCGTCATGTCGAAGGTGTGGAACGATGCGCACGAGCCGCACGCGGCGATCGCCTCAGTCCGGCGGTCGCTGCGTGACCTTCGACTCGACGTGCTCGACGCGGTGTTCGTGCACTGGCCGTTCCCGAACTCCCACGCGCCGTTCGCCGATGCGGCTGACCGCGACCCGGATGCACGCCCCTACATCCACGAGGAGTACATGGCACTCTGGCACGCGCTGGAGGGACTCGTCGACGAGGGAGTCGTGCGGCACCTCGGGACCTCGAACGTCACCATCCCGAAGCTCACGGCGATCCTCGCCGATGCGCGGATCGCACCGGCGTTGAACGAGATGGAACTGCACCCGTGCTTCCAGCAGCCCGAGCTCTTCCGGTTCTGCCTCGATCACGGGATCCAGCCGGTGGGCTACTCGCCCCTGGGCTCGCCGTCGCGGCCAGAACGCGACCGCGTCGTCTCGGACGTCTCCGACATGGAGCATCCCGTCGTGGTCTCGATCGCCCGCGCTCACGGAGTGCATCCGGCTTTGATCTGCCTGAAGTGGGCGGTTCAACGTGGACAGGTCCCGATCCCGTTCTCGGTGAAGGAGTCGCAGTTCGTCGCCAACCTTCGGGCCGTGACCGAGGACCCGCTGACTCCCGCCGAGCTCGAGGAGCTGCGATCGGCGGAACAGAACAACCGCCTCATCAAGGGCCAGGTGTTCCTGTGGCCCGGCGCCGGCAGCTGGCTCGACCTGTGGGACGTCGACGGCACGATCCCCGGCTGGGACGGCTACGCCGCAGATCGCGCGTCCGGCCGCGCAGAAGTGGAGGTGACCGCATGATCACTGGCCCGCTCGTCCATCCTCCGCTCCTGGAGGCGCTCGCCTCGTCGGGCCACGGCTCCGGGGTGCTGATCGCTGACGGGAACTACCCGTACCTGACCGCCACCGGCCCGGGGGTGCGCCTGATCCATCTCAATCTACGTCCTGGCCTGCTCGACGTCGCGTCGGTGCTGGAAGCCGTGCTCACCGTCGTCAACATCGAATCGGCGACCGTCATGCAGACCCCGCCCGGGGTCGCGGCCCCGGCGCAGGACGACTACGCACGAAGGCTGGGCGGGGACGTGCCCATGGAGAAGGTCGACCGGTTCGCGTTCTACGACCGGGTGCGCTCTCCGGACGTCGGCGTCGTCATCGCCACCGGGGACGAACGCCTGTACGGCAACCTGCTCCTGACTATCGGTCTGCGCTGACGCGGTAGAGCTTCCCGCCCGACCCTGCATAGCCACTACTGAGAGAAGCGGCCTGAGCAGCCACGCCTGAACACATGACCGGATTCGAGGAGACGATGAAAGCGACGCCAGACTGGAACGACCCTGCCGTCTACGAGTGGGGGAGTGAACCCGCTCATGCCACTCTCGTGACGTACGACACGCTGAGGCAAGCGGTGCTGGCGGATCGCTCGGCATCGCCCTTCCGGGTCAGCCTCGACGGAGAGTGGAAGTTCCGGTGGTCACCGAACCCAGAATCGCGATTGCCTGATTTCGCAGACGAGAACGCCGACGATTCGGGCTGGGACCGCCTCCAGGTTCCCTCGAGCTGGCAAGTGCACGGTTACGACTACCCGATCGGGGTCAACACGGTCCTGCCATGGACCGGCGAGAACGGCAAGAACGAACAACCCGCTGCCACCGGCGCCTACCCGCACGCCCCGACGCGCTACAACCCGGTCGGACAGTACCGGACGACATTCGAGCTCTCTGACGGCTGGGCCGGCCGACGAACGTTCATCCAGTTCGAAGGCGTGGAATCCGCGTACTACGTCTGGATCAACGGTCACCGCGTCGGATACCGAGAAGACAGCTATACCCGTGGCGAATTCGACCTGACCCCGTACGTGCACAGCGGGCGCAATGTGCTGGCCGTCGAGGTGTACCGGTGGTCCACAGGGTCCTACCTGGAGAACCAGGACAATGTGCGGCTCTCGGGCATCTTTCGCAGTGTGCTTCTGGTCTCTCGCCCGCCGGTCCTCATTCGGGACTTCACCGTCAGAACTTTGCTCGCAGACGATTTCTCTGAGGCGGCTCTCGAGCTGAGTGTCGAGGTGCGCGACTACACCGGCACAAGCACCGGGGACGACTTCCAGGTCCGGGCGAGGCTCTTCGACGGAACGGATGCGCGAGCTGTCGAAGTCTGGTCACGATTGGCGATGGTTGAACCGGTGGCTCCCAGTGGCGATGCATCGGCGGCGCTGACGGAGCCAGTGGTGTCGCCTCGACTCTGGTCGGCTGAGCGTCCGGAGCTCTACACACTGGTCGTCGAGCTCTGCGACTCGGATGAGTCGGTCGTGGATCGCGTATCCACTCGCGTCGGCCTTCGCCGAGTCGAGGTCGTCGATGGGGTGTACCGGATCAATGGGCAGGCGATCTCCCTCCGAGGCGTCAACCGCCACGAGTGGAATCCGCGCACCGGTCGCACTCTCAGCTCGGCCGACATGATCGCTGACATCCGTCTGATGAAGCAGAACAACATCAACGCCGTCCGCACCTCGCACTATCCGAACGACCCGCGGTGGTACGAACTCGCCGACGAGTACGGACTGTACGTGTTCGATGAGGCGAACAACGAGAGCCACATCAATCGCGTCGACGCTGAAGGGCGACCGAACATCCCGGGCGATCGCCCAGAACTTCGGGCGCCCCTGCTGTGGCGGATGCGGAACATGGTCGACCGGGACAAGAACCACGCGTGCGTGATCGCCTGGTCGATCGGCAACGAGTCCGGAGTCGGCTCGAACCTGAAGGCCATGTACGACTGGGCCAAGGGGTACGATCCGACCCGCCCGGTGAGCTATCAGGATTCGACCGGCTCCGGCTCGCCGGTCGTCCCGTCTGACATCTCCGATTTCGACGGTGACTTCTACCCGCCGGTGCCCGACCTGATCAACCGGGCCGGCCGCGATCCGAGGCCCTACCTGCTCATCGAGTACGCGTTCAGCCAGGGGAACACGTCTGGCTACTTGGATGAATATTGGGCGGCCATCCGCGAAAATCCGGGTCAGGTACTGGGTGGCTTCCTATGGGACTGGGCCGACAAGGGGCTGTGGTGGGAGATCCCGGGACGGCCGGGTGAGGAATTCCTCGCCTATGGCGGCGATTGGGGCGACGATCCCAACGAAGAAGGCGCACACATGAGTGGCCTGCTGCTGTCCGACCGAACACCGACACCGAAGCTGGAGGAGGCCAAGCTGGCCTACCAACCAGTGAGCATCACCCTTAGAGACCTGGACACCTGGACCGTCGGGATCACGAACGAATACCTGTTCACCAACTTGGACGGGCACAGACTGCAATGGGCGATCACTGAGGACGGAAATGCGATCAGAAGCGGAACGATTCCTGGCTATCAGCTTTCGGTCGGGCCGTTGCAAAGCGCGGACATCACCCTTGGATGTTCGCTGCCGGAACCGCTGCGGGCCGGTTCCGAATACCGGCTGGAGCTCGCGATCGTTCTCGACACTCCTACTTCTTGGGCGGAAACGGGCCACATCGTAGCCAGGGCACAATGTGCTCTTCCCGTCGTTGCTCCCATCACCTCGCTCACTCCGTCGGCGGACCTGGCCTCGCCGCAAGTCGGCCAGACACAGGAGACGATCGAGGTCGCAGGTGACGGCTACGCGGTCAGGATCGACCGGTCCACCGGCCGGCTGACGTCTCTGCGATATGACGACCGCGAAATGCTTGCGAGCGACCTGATGCCGAACTACTGGCGTGCCCCGAATGATCCGGAGCTGTCGATACCTGAATTCAGAGCGACGCTGCCGGAGCCATCCCAACCGTGGCGCGGCGTCGGCGAAGACTGGGCCATCAGCGAGATTGAATCGTCGTCCATCCCGGGCGGTGTCCGGGTAACCGTGCGCGGAAGCGTCACCACCACGATGCCGTTCCGTCCCAGCCACCGCATCACGACGTCGCCTCAGTCGATCGTCTACACGATCTACGGCACCGGGCAGGTGGACGTGCTGTCGACATTCGAGCCGGTACCCGGCACCCCCAACCCGCAGGTCGTCGGGACGGCATTCGGGCTCCGGGCCGAGTTCGCAACCATCGAATGGTATGGCCGTGGCCCGTGGGAGTCGACCGCTGACCGGCGGGGCTCGGCATTCTTGGGACGCTACTCGGGATCGGTCGCGGATCAGGTCACCCGATACAGCCGACCCCAGGATAGTGGGAACAAGGCCGATACCCGATGGGCTGCTCTCACCGACGATGCCGGTAGGGGCGTGCTGCTGGTGGCTAGAGGAAGCATGTACCTCAACGCCCAACCGAACAGTCCAGATGAACTGGCCGGACACCGTCACTGGCACGAGGTGCCGGAGTCGTGGCGGACCGTCGTACGTGTCGACGCTGCGCAGGAAGGCGTCCAAGGCGGCAACTGGGACCAGCTGACGCGCCCGGAAAAGTACAGCAACACACCGGCCAAAGGGCCATACAGCCTCCTCTACCGCGTACTCCCCCTTCGGAAAGGGCAGGATCCGGCAGCCTTGGCAACGCAATACGTGGAAACCGATCTCCCGTATTCACCACCGGCGACCCCGGAGGGAAGTCCGTCGACCGAACCCGACCCCGGTGACTGACCGACGCGACGGCCGGCCGCACACTCTCCCACCGGCCACTTCGTGATCACGTGCGTCTCATACCCACAGTTTTCGCGTTGACCACCCCACACCACCATCCCTGGAGATCATCCCCATGGCATCCGCCTCGCTCCCCGTCATCACCATCGACGACCGCGTCACCGAATCGACCGTTCTCCCGCACGTCTGGAGCCTCTGTGCGGGCGCGGGGCGGGCCAATGAGGCGCTTCGCGCCGACTGGCAGCAGCAGTTCCGCGAGGCGGTCGACCGCCTCGGCTTCCGGTACTTGCGCTTCCACGGCGTGTTCCACGACGACATGTTCGTGTACCGCGGTTCCTACGGCGGAGGCTTCGGGCCGGATGTGCCTCTCGAGACCCCGGTGCACACCTTCTCCTACGTGGACAAGGTGTTCGACTTCCTGATCGATCTGGGGGTACGGCCGTTCGTGGAGTTGGGCTTCATGCCGCGCGAGCTGGCCACCCAGACCGAGACCGTGTTCTGGTGGGGTGCGCACTGCAGCCCGCCGAATGACATGGATCGTTGGGTGGAGCTGGTGGTGCGTTCGGTGGAGCATTGGGTCGAGCGCTATGGTCTCGCCGAGGTGCGCGAGTGGCGGTTCGAGGTCTGGAACGAGCCCAACCTGGTTCCGCATTTCTGGACCGGCACGAAGACCGAGTACTTCGAGCTGTACGCCCGAACGGTGCGGGCCATCAAGGCCATCGACCCCGAACTCAAGGTCGGCGGCCCGTCGACCAGCGTCTTCGTGCCAGACGACCGCTACGCGGGGGAGACCGAGGACCGCGCGGCCGAGCACGCCACCGCCGCGGCATCCGATCCGGATGCGCTCGACTGGCGACCGGTGTGGATCGAGGACTTCCTCGTCTGGTGCGCCGAGCGGCAGCTGCCGGTCGATTTCATCTCGACCCACCTCTACCCCACCGACTTCGCCTTCGGAGTCAACGGCGAGGCCGTCAGTCTCACCCGTTACGCGGATGCGACGCCGGACGACTTGACGTTGCTGCGGCGGCTGATCGGCGAGAGCGCCTATCCGGATGCGGAGGTGCATATCACCGAGTGGTCGAGCTCGCCGTCGAGCCGCGACCACATCCACGACACGGTGTTCGCGGCGACCTACATCACGCGGGCCTATCTCCGCTCCGGAGATCTGGCCGACTCCATCTCGTACTGGACTTTCACCGACATCTTCGAGGAGGGCGGCGCCGGCCTGGGCCCGTTCCACGGCGGATTCGGCCTGGTGAACGAGCAGGGCATCCACAAGCCGACCTTCCACGCCTTCGCGATGCTGAACCGGCTGGGCGACCGGCTGATCGCCTCCACCGCGCGGGGCGTCGTCTCGCAGCACAGCGCGACGGGAAAGCTGGCCGCGCTCTTCTACAACTACCCCGACGACATGAACGACCGCTCGGTCGGCTCTCGCGCCTCCTACGAGGCGACGCGTGACTTGATGGGCATGGGGCCCGAGCAGCACGTGCGGCACATCATCGGCGGGCTGGAGCCGGGCGCCGTCTTCGCGGTCGAGGTTCTCGCGCCGGGGCACGGCGACGCGGCGGAGGCGTGGAGCGCCGTCGGTCAGCCCCTCAACCTCTCGCGTGCCCAGGCCGCCTATCTGCGCGAGCAGGGTGACGCCCTCCAGCGCCGGACCCTGGTCGCCTCGAAGAGCGGCACCCTCGAGATCGACCTCGTCCTCGCCCCTTGGGCCGTGGCGTCGGTCTTCGCTCTCTAGGCGCCGCGATGAGTGACACGGCGATCCAGTCGCCCGCCGGATGTTTTGCGCCGCGCGGTGGCCGCGCCGACTGGCAGGTCGGACTCAGTTCGATGCAAGATCGTCCCTGATGTCGGCCCAATCGTCTGCTCCGACGTACGAGAAGTCGCGGAGGGTGACGCTTCCCCGCACGGCCGAGACGCCGACGATGCGGCCGGTCATTCCGCCGGCGACCTCGGTCGACACAGAGCGTCCGTCGACCCGTGCCGTCTCGACGAATGCACCGTCCGCGACAACGCCGCCGACGATGTAGTCGGGGCCACGCGTCGTGTCGAAGGTCCCGCCTTCCATCGGCATCGTCCGGATGACGAGCTCGGCGCCATCGGGGAGTGGCCGTTCATCGAGTTCGATGCGATGGCCGCCGACCACCAGGATCGAACGGATCCGCCCAGATTCCAGTTCCAGTCGAAACTGGTGCTTCGTGTCGATCCGCAGGCAGAGGGCGGCTTCACCGTCGGTGTCGAGGCGCGCCCGAACAGAGCAGTACAGGCGATCCTGACGCCGGCCGACGAACCGGTCGACACCGTCGGCAGCCGACAGCGTCCATCCCGATTCCCCGACCGTGACGATGCGATCGGGAAACTCCTCAGTGCCGATCCAGGTGGTAGGAAGCGGACTCCCGGCACTGAGGTTCTCGATACTCGGAGCAGGGCGCGGCGAGATCGGTTCGCCCACCACAGGCCAGTCGTCGACCCAGTGCACCTCGGACGCGAACGACTCACGCCCGAGCACGTGCCATTCCGGGCTGCTCCCTCGCGGACGCACACCGAGATAGACGATCGCCCACTCGTCGTCGCCGATCTCGACGATGTCGGAATGCCCGGTGCTCTGCACGGGTGAGTCGGAGCCGCGACGCGTGAGGATCGGGTTGCGCGGGTTGCCTTCGAACGGGCCCATCGCTGACGGCCCTCGGGCGATGGTCACCGCGTGACCACGCTCGGTACCGCCTTCGGCGATGACGAGGTACCAGTATTCGCCACGCTGGAAGAGGTGGGGTCCTTCGGGGAACTTTCCGCCGGTCCCGGACCAGAGCGACCGGAACGGGGAGAGGAGCTCGCCCGTTTCCGGATCGATCTCGACCTGCTGAATGCCTCCCCGGGAGGCGAAGGTGACGAGACACCGCCCGTCCGCGTCCCAGGCGATGTCGGGGTCGATTCCCTCGATCTCAGGGATGCGAATGGCCTCCGACCAGGGGCCGGCCGCGTTCTCCGCGGAGACGAGGACCTGCCCTTGTGCGTCGGCGACGTTGGTGGTGATCATCCAGAATCGTCCGTCGTGGTGACGAAGGGTCGGTGCGAAGATGCCGCCGGAGGGACCGGTACCGGCTAACGGGAGCTGGTCGGGCGTGTTCAGCGCATGGCCGATCAGCGTCCAGTCGCGAAAGTCGGTGGATGCATGGATGGGCACCCCGGGCGCGTATTCGAAGGTCGAGTTCGCCAGGTAGAAGGTGCCGTCGACGGCACAGACGGAGGGATCCGGATGGAATCCCGCGATGATCGGAGTCTGGTTCACACGAGTAATCTTAGGTTGAAAAAGAACCAAAGTGTGCATAGAATCGACATGACGTCGGGGCCACCAGCCCGTTCCTCACCGTGACGCTGCGGCGGGGGCACAAACTGTCGCGTCGATTGCCCGATCGTTCGGGCTTCGCGTATGCCACTCTCGCCACTCAGGTTCCGCCTCCTCGTCGTCTCCCTTCTCGCCGTGTCCTTCCTCGGCGCCCTCGACAACACGGTGGTGAGCACAGCGCTCGCGACCGTCGCGGGGCAACTCGGCGCGCTCGAGCACATGAGCTGGATCGTCGTCGGCTACACGCTGGCGAGCACGGCGCTGCTGCCCGTCCTCGGCAAACTCGCCGATCGCGTCGGGCCCCGCGCGGTCTTCCTCACATCGGTGATCGTGTTCATCCTGGCCTCGGTCGCATGCGGCTTCGCCAACGGCATCATCTGGCTCATCGTCGCCCGCGTGATCCAGGGGATGAGCTCGGCCGGGCTCCAGCTCATGTCGCAGACGATCATCGCCGAGGCGACCTCGCCGCGGGAGCGCCCGAAATACATGGCGATCATCGGTGCGGCGTTCCCCATCGCCATCCTCATCGGTCCCGTGCTCGGCGGCCTGATCACGGACTACTGGGGCTGGCCCTGGATCTTCTGGATCAACGCACCCGTCGGAGTGGTCGCGCTCATCCTCGCGATCGTGGCGGTTCCGCACATCGAGCCCGGCCGTGCGGCTCGGTTCGACATCGCCGGATCGATCGCGCTCACGATCGGACTCGTCTCGCTCGTGCTGGCTGCAACCTCGGTCGGCGACCCATCCCAGGCCGGTTCGACCATCCTCGCGTTCGTCATCGCCGCCGTCGCCTTCGCGGTGTTCTTCTTCGTCGAGGTGCGCGCGCGGGATCCACTCGTGCCGCTGCGTCTGTTCGCGAACCGCACGATTGCGACCGGAACGGTGATCTCGGCAATCGTCGGCGTCGGGCTCTTCTCGATCACGTCGTACCTGCCCACCTATTTCCAGATGGCCTACCGCACGACGGCCACCGTATCCGGACTCGTTCCGATAGCGACCGTCTTCGGGATGCTCGTCAGCAACCTCGTGACCGGATGGCTGGCGAGCCGCACGGGACACTTCCGCGTCTTCCCCTTGGTCGGCACCACGCTCGCAGCGGCAGGGTTGGCCACGATGGCAGTCCTACCCCTGGGGGCGCCGCTCTGGGCGCCGATGCTCGTCATGGCGGTCGTCGGACTGGGAACCGGCGCGTTCATGAGCCTCATCGTCGCCGTTGTGCAGAGCGCGGCTCCCCGAGCCGAAACGGGGACGATCACCGCGAGTGTCAACCTCGTACGCCAGGTCGGAGCCACTGTCGCGACCGCTCTCATCGGAGGCATCATCGGCGCGACGCTCGTCGCGATGGCTCCGGCCGGCCTTGATGCCGCGTCCCTGACGCCGGCGCTCGTCCACGCCCAGGCACCCGAGACGCAGCTCCACGTGGCCGAGGCGTATCGCGCCGTGTTCGTCCCGATCTTCGTAGCTCTCGCCGCAACCTACGGCGTCGGCATCCTCGCGTCGATCCTGCTTCCCAACGGTCGACTGTCTGATGAGCACGGACCACTCACGCCCGAAACCGCAGCCATTGCCATCTGAATCGCAGGAGCACACCATGCCCACTTCCTCCACCATCGCCATCGTCGGCAGTGGCCCGATCGGATCGGCTTATGCGCGGGTGCTGCTCGAGGCCGTGCCGACCGCCCACGTCGTCATGTTCGAGGCGGGGCCGCAGCTGACCGCGATCGCCGGCGAGAGCGTGCGGAACATCGCCGACCCGGCTGAGAAGGACCGCGCCCGTGAACTGTCGCAGGGTCCACAGGCGGGGTCCTTTCGCGAGTCGCTCGGTATCCCGCCGTCGGCGGTCATCGAGGGCATGTTCACCGCGCGCGGTGGCACGCACCTCCTCGACTTCGGTGGTGAAGGCTCCGCGCACGCGGCGTCGTTCCCCGCGGCCGCCGCCTCGACCAACGTCGGCGGGATGGGGGCGCACTGGACCTGCGCGACACCCAGCCCGTCGTTCAGCGAACGCGTCCCGTTCATCACCGACGACGAGTGGGACGGCCTCATCGCCGACGCGTCGCGGCTGCTGCACGTGCAGAACGCCGCGTTCGCCGACTCCGGGGTGGGGGCTGCCATCCGTTCGCTCCTTGCCGAGGAGTTCGCCGGTGAGCTCCCGGACGGATTCGGGCCCGGCACCCTGCCGGTCTCCGGTGACCCGCAGCCCGACGGCTCGATGCGCTGGGCCGGAGCCGATGTCGTCCTCGGCCCGCTGATCGACCCGGATAGCGCGCTTTCGGCGCGGTTCGAGCTCCGGGACCTGTCGCTGGTGCGGCGAATCGACCACACGGACGGCCGCGTCGTCGGCGTCACGGTCGAAGATCTTCGAAACAACGAGGTCTACTCGGTCACCGCCGCCCTCGTCGTCGTGGCTGCGGACGCGTTCCGCTCGCCTCAGCTGCTCTGGGCGTCCGGCATCCGCCCGCACGCCCTCGGGCACTACCTGACCGAGCACCCGGTCGTCATCTCGACGGTCGCACTCGATGCTGACAGCATGGGCCGGTTCGCCACCGACGATCAGCTGGCGGACGAGCTGGAGCGCCGCTCGGCGAATCCGGCCGATCCGGTGGCAGCCGTCAACCGCATCCCCTTCTCCGAACCTGCACACCCCTTCTCGCTCCAGGTGATGTACGCCGAGAATCCGCCATTCCAGCTCGACCCCGACCATCCGGCGGCCGGCAATCGGTGGGGCTACGTCAACATGGGCTACGGGATGCGCAAGCAGCCCCGCTACGAGGATGCGGTCACATTCGATGACCACGAACCCGACTACCGGGGGTTTCCCAACATGACGATCTCGTACGAGCTCACCGAGCCCGAGCAGGGCGAGATCGCGGAGGCGACGGGGCGACTGAGGCGGGCGGGCGAGGCGCTGGGCAGTTTCATCGCCGAACCGCGTCTGCTCCCGAATGGGTCCAGCCTCCACTACCAGGGAACGATGCGCATGGGCGATGCGGATGACGGCACGTCGGTGGCCGATCCATACTCGCGCGTCTGGGGTTACGAGAACCTCGTGGTCGGCGGCAACGCACTGATTCCGACTGCCACGACGATGAACCCCACGCTCATGAGTGTCGCGATCGCGGTCCGTGGGGCGCGCAAAGCCGCCGAACGACTGAATGAAGGGGACGAAAATGCTTGAAGAACAACTCATCCAGACCGCCGGGTTCCGCAACGTCGGGCCCGAGACTGCCCGCACCGGGTTCCAGCTGCGAGTCCGGAGTCCTTACTACCGCGGGCTCTGGGCGAACCTCATCGAGCGGCCGACCGTGATCGTCGATGGCGAAGAATTCGACGGCCGGGACATCCGGTGGACTCTGCCTACGGGCCACTACACCTTCGCGGCCCTTCAGGAATCCGCGGATGCGCGGTGGCCGCTGGGCAAGGCGGCCGTTCTGACGGTTCCGCGCGACGGGGGCCTCGAGCGCGGCATCCACGACGTCACGCTCGTGCTCCGGCTGCGAATGTCGTACATCCCCGAGGAACTGCAGCCATCGATCTGGACCGCGACGCGGAAGTCGGTGATCGTCAAATGAGCACGCACGATCTGCCATTCGGACTCGGGGTTTCGCTGTACAGCTACACGGACGACATCGGCGTAACGATGACCGTCGAAGAATGCATCGAGGATGTCGCCGACCTGGACGCGACCGGCCTGGAGATCCTGGGTGAAGGCCACATCGAGGACTATCCCACCCCATCCACCGCCTGGATCGACGCGTGGTTCGCGCGCAATGAACGGCTCGGCCTCACGCCGACCCTCTACGGGTCGTGGCTGGACACGCGCCGTTTCACCGGTCGCGGAATGACGGTGACAGAGGGCGCGGATCAGCTCGAGCTCGATCTGCGTCTCGCCGCGCGGCTGGGCTTCTCGTTCGTGCGGCCGAAGATCGGTGTGATCTCGGAGGATCTGCGCGTCGACCCGATCTGGCAGGGAGCCGTCGAACGCAACCTGCAGCTGGCCGCGGACCTCGGCATCGTGATCTGCCCCGAGATCCACTGGCCGACGGTGATCAAGTCGCCCGTGGTCGAGGAATACCTGGACTTCAAACAGCGCACCGGTTCGGAGAATTTCGGACTGCTCATCGATACCGGCGTGTTCGAACTGAACCCGTATCCGCGAACCGGAGGCAGCGCCGCGTTCCGCATGGGGGACGGAAGCGGCCGGCCACCCGTGGTGCCGTTCGTGCCGGTGTCCGACCTCACCGAGGTCATGGAGCACACGGTCTACTTTCAGGCGAAGTTCTATGAGGTCGACGATGACCTGGTCGATCACTACATTCCGTGGCGGGAGATCATCGACGTGGTGATCGACTCCGGCTACACGGGTTGGCTGTCGAGCGAGTATGAGGGCAATCATGAGCCCAACCGCGCATCCGACCAGCTGCGTCGCCAGCACGCACTCATTCGCACAATCGCCGCAGAACGATTGAACAGGAGCTAGAACATGCCCAACGGACTCATCGACGACGCAAGCCTGCGCGTCCATCCCGAAGGTCTCGCGCTGGCCCTCACCATTCCCTGGTACCGCAGTCTCTGGCTGTCGTCGGTCACCACGATCCGACTGACCATCGACGGCGCCGACATACCCGAAGCCGACCTCGCGTTCGAACTCGACGGAGTGCGCTACGACATCGCCGACCTGCCGAATCAGAGCGACGTGCTGTGGTACCTGCAGTCACATCCGCTTCTCGTGGTGCGCCGGGACCCGCCGGTCGAGCTTGGCGAGACGCACGAGATCGAGTTGCACGGCGAGCTGCGGCTGCCCTACATGCAGATCGCACCGGGCCAGGACGGCGGCCCCGGTATGTACGTGCCGAATGTCGTGCACCAGCGCCTGACGCTCACTGCGACGAACCGGGATGCGCCCGTGCCGGTGTTCGTCGCAGGGAGCGCCGAACCGGTGACGACGAGTGACGAGGATCCCTTCAAGCTGGGGCTCACGCTCTACTCGGCCAGTGCCGAGTTCCGCGCCGGTTGGTTCGACTTCGATGGCCTGCTCGACCGGGTCGCGGAGCTCGGGATCGGCCCCGGCATCGAGATCGTCGCGTCCCAGGTGCTGCCGACGTATCCGGTCGTCTCCGACGAGTTCGCCTCGACCTGGCGCTCGGCATTCGATCGCCACGGCTTCGAGGCCAGCTCGTTCGGCGCCAACCTCGACATGGGGCTGCGGCGCGGCCGCGACATGACGCCCGACGAGGAGTTCGAATTCAGTGACCTGCTGTTCCGGGGGGCGAAGAAGCTGGGGTTCCCGCTGGTGCGAATCCAGTCGGCGAAGCCGGAGCTGCTGCGCCGCCTGCTGCCGGTCGCCGAAGAGCTCGAGCTGAAACTCGCCTACGAGATCCACGCGCCGATGGGGCCGAACGCGCCGGAGATCCTGAAAGTGCGCGATGTCTATGCCGAGCTCGACTCACCGCTGCTCGGCTTCGTCGCCGACTTCTCCTCGACCATGCACAGCATGTCGCCGACGCTCCTGCGCGCGGTGCGCCGTGCGGGACTCGACGACGACGCGGTTCAGGAGCTCCAGCGGATCTGGGCGACGGACGCCCCCATGCGAGCGCGCCAGGAGGAGTTCATCGGCTACCTGAACGGCCGTGGCTTCGACCCGGGTCGTCTCGGGTCGTTCGCCCACCTCGCATTCAACATGCACGGACACGTCGACCCGCACGAGTGGAGCGACATCATGCCGCAGATCCTGCACGTGCACGCCAAGTTCTACGACATCGACGAGAACGGGCAAGAGCCTGCGATCGACTATCCCGAGCTCGTGCGCATCTTCGTCGAGGGTGGATACCGCGGCTACTGGTCGAGCGAGTGGGAGGGACACGCGTTCGCCGAGCTCGGCGAAGTCGACCCGCTGTTGCTGGTGCGCAAGCAGCACGACCTGATCCGGGCGAGCATGCGGGCCGCGCAGACCGTCTGAGGAGTTTGAGAACATGAATCAATCTGTGCCGAGTCGTTGGACCCTCGCTGAATCGGGTGATCGAATTCTGCGTTTCGACGGAGTACCAGCCCTGCTTCTCGGCGGTCAGGTCCACAACTCGTCGAGCTCGTCCGCAGCGGCAATCGCCCAGTCGTTCGCCCACGCGCGCCGGCTGAACGCCAACGTTGTGCTCGCACCGGTGGCGTGGACGCTGACCGAGCCGACTGAGGGCGTGTTGGACTTCCGCCTGGTGGATTGCATGCTTGATGAGGCACGCAGGAATGGACTCCGGCTGGTCCCGCTGTGGTTCGGGGCTTTCAAGAACGCGCTCTCCACCTACGCGCCGCGATGGGTTCGTGCTGATCGAGAACGATTCCCGCGAACTCTGATAGATGCTGGCGCCTCGACAGCAGCCTTCAGCTACGAAGGCGCCATGCCCGCAACCGTATTGTCAGTATTCTCGGCCGATCTCGTCGAGGCCGATGCCAGAGCATTCGAAGGTCTCCTGCGCCACCTGGTCGAAGCGGACAAGGACGACACCGTAGCCCTTGTTCAGGTAGAGAACGAAAGCGGGGTGCTGCGCGACAGTCGCGATCGAAGCGAAATCGCAGAGGAAGCCAGAGAGGGAATGGTCCCGAGTAGCCTCATCGATCTCGCCCGTACCGTCGGTGACGAATCACTCGTGCGGCAGCTGTGGATCGAGAACGGTAGGAAAGAAATCGGCACCTGGTCTGACACCTTCGGTGACGATTCACGATCAGACGAGATCTTCATGGCGTGGGGATTCGCGACCTACGTACAGCGCCTGGCCGAGCGTGGTCAGGCAGTCAAGAACGTTCCCATGTTCGCGAACGCGTGGCTTGGGCCGCAGCCCGGACAATCTGAACCGGGACAATGGCCAAGTGGCGGTCCGGGCGAACGCGTGCTCGACGTGTGGCGGGCCGTTGCTCCGTCTCTTGCCTTTCTGGGACCGGACATCTACGTCGACGATTCGGCAGCTGCCATGGCGGCCTATTCGACAGGACTCGACCCGTTCTTCGTGCCGGAATCCCGGCCTCGCGCTGGGGAGTTGGTTCGCGCGCTCGGGACACACCGTGCGATCGGCTGGTCGGCCTTCGGTCTCGATGCGCTCAACCCTGAGGGCCAGGTCGCCGCTACCTTGGCCTACCTGACAGCGCTGGAAGGCGAGATCGCTTCGGCCCAGATTGCCGATCGCGTGGCCGCCGTCGTGATCGAGGCAGACGAAGAAGTCGTGAAGATCGGGTTCGGCGACCTGGAGATCCATGCTCGTGGAATGCTGAAGTTGTTTCAACAGATGCTCCTTGACGTGGGGGTTGACGCTCCGACGCTTGACGTCGACGTACCGAACGAGACCATTCCTCACGAGCCCGTTACTCAACCAGGGGAAAGGCGTCCGTTCGGTCTCGTTGTCGCCACTGACGAGAACGAGCTCATTGTGATCGGGCAGGGTCTCAAACTGGATTTCTTCGTCGAAGGCACCCTGGTCGAGGTCGACTCGGTAGAGGAACTCGTCATTCAGGACGGAGAGGTCATCGACGGTCGTGTGCTCAATGGCGACGAGCGTCTCACCGTGTTGCCAACCCACCGCGTCGGCGCCGCGCGAATTCGTCTTCTGCGGGTGCAGTGACCGGCATGACCGAATGGGGCAGCCCGGACTCGCCTCAGATGTGCTTGCCCTCGGCGACCACGCGGCCGGCCTCCTCGAACAGCGAACGCATCCAGGAGTGCTCGGGGTCGTGGCTGTGGACGGGATGCCACCAGAGCGCGTTGGTGATCGGGGTCGGCGCGAACGGGAGGCCGACGACGCGGACGCCGGCGGCTCGCATTGCGATCGGCACGAGAGCAGAGTGGATGATGCCGACGCGGCGGGTTCCCGCGATGAAATGAGGGATGGCGAGGAAGCTCTCGACGACGACCTCGACGTTCGGCTCGATTCCCAGCTGCTGCACCTGCCGTTCGGCTGAGGTGAACGCGGACCGCGACTGGTAGTTCATGACCCAGGGCAGGCTCGACAATTCCTCGCGGGACAGGGAATCTCCCACCGACTCATTGGATTCGGCGACGATCGCGACCCAGTCGTCCTGCCACAGATCGACATACGGCAACTCGGTGAGAAAGCCGTGGGGGATCACCATTCCGTCGACCGAACGCAGACGGTTGGCGGCGTCCTCCACGACCGTCGGGTTGTGCAGCATGAACCGGAAGTGGACGCCCGGCGCACGCTCTGCGGCCAGCTCGGAAGCGACGCGCCCGATGGTCGTGAATCCATAGTCGGAGCCGAAGATCGAGAACTCGCGCACCGATTCGGCGGGGTCCCAGGTGGCCTGACTCTCGAACACCCGCCGGGCGGCTTCGAGGGCGGTTGTCGTATGGTCGGCCAGGCGCAGGGCCAGGGGCGTCAGTTCGTACGTGTTCCCGCGCCGCGCGAGGATCGGGTCCCCGAAATGGATGCGGAGACGGGAAAGGGATGCGCTGAGGGCCGGCTGGCTCAATCGCAGCTGCTCAGCAGCCCGCGTGACACTGCGCTCCGTGAGGAGGGCGTCGAGCGCAACCAGGAGGTTGAGATCCAGACGAGACAGCAGCGGATAATCGGTCACTTCGTTGTGATCCTTCCTACAAGACGCCCTGCGGATTCACTATATCCACGCCGCTTTCGGGCGTGCTCCCGGCTGAGGGATCGAAAGCGTATCGATCGAGCTTATGTGCGAGATAAGCAAAAGGTCCTTTGTTTACATGCTTTAGTGCTGATTGACTCGATCTTGCCCACCCGAGGGCCGACGCCCTAGTCGCCACCCTCATCGACAATGAAGTCCCAGAAGAGGTCTTTCCCATGAAGCAATCACACAGGAGCCGACGGACTCGGCTTGCATGGCTCGCAATTCCCGCCGCTGCCGGACTTCTCCTCGCGGGGTGTTCGAGCTCGGGAACGTCGTCTGCGAAGGAACCCCAGACGATCACTTTCGCATTCGGTGCGACGAACGACCAGGACAAGGCGGCCTACGTCAACCTGGTCGACGGGTTCGAAAAAGAGAACAAGGGCGTCACGGTGACGCCCCTCAACCTGCCCACCCAGAGTTACGCGACGGCGATCGCCACCCGGGTGCAGGGTGGTAACGCACCCGACACGTTCTATGCAGAAGGCGGCACCGGACAGGCCGACTCGATCATCCCGTTCGCGAAGGCCGGTCAACTACTCGAACTCAACGACGCGGCGATCAAGCGGGCGCTTCCCTCGGATCAGAAGGATCTGTGGACCTACAACGGCAAGATCTACGGTGTGCCGCTCGGAACGCAGTCGAACGGTGTCATCTACAACGACGACCTGGCCAAGTCCATCGGTGTGAACATCGATGCGTCGACCAGCCTCGACGACATCATCGCGCAGTGCGGTGCCGCTCGTGCCAAGGGCAAGACGGTCTACGGACTCGCCGGATCCACGTACCAGAACAACGGCATCCTCGCGGTGGCGCTCGCCACGTCGACCGTGTACGGCCCGAATAAGAACTGGAACAAGGACCGCGCTGACAACAAGACCACCTTCGCCGGCACCAAAGGCTGGACGACGGCACTCGACTCGATCAAGAAGATGTACGACGCCGGATGCTTCCAGGACGGCGCGACAAGCGCCGGGTTCGATGCGCTGACCAACGGCGCGTCCTCGGGGAAGATCCTCGGCTTCTTCGCTCCGAGCGCCGCGGCGCAGCAGATCATGCAGGCGGCGGGTGGACACGTCAAGCTCATTGCGCTGCCTGTCGCGGCTCCCAGCGGCACGAAGACCTACCTGTCACTGAGCGCCGACCAGAGCGTTGCCGCCAGCGCTAAGACGAAGAGTCCGAAGCTCGCCGAGAACTTCCTGAAGTACATCGTCTCGGATGCGGGCCAGCAGACGTACTCGACCGCGACAGGCACGATCCCGGTGAACGCCGGCCGGACCTCGACGCTCCTGCCGCAGTACGAGTCGATCAAGGACATGATCTCGTCGAACGACACCCGCGGGTATGCGCCGACAGCATGGCCGAACGCCAAGATATACACCGACCTCGGCAACGGAGTGCAGGGCATCCTGACCGGCCAGATGACGACCAAGCAGGTGCTTGAGCAGATGGACACCGACTGGGGTTGATCCGGTGATTCGGTGGCCGGACCATGACGGTACCGGCCACCGATCTTCGGCGAAAGGGACGAATCGATGACGATGCAGACCGAAGCGCACACCACCGCAGGAAGCAGCGGGCCCGCACGGGCTCCGCGTCGCGACCCCCGCAAGAAGTCGTACCATGTGCGACTCGGCAGCTGGTGGTGGGCACTTCCCGCACTCGTACTGATGGTGATCGTGATCTATGTCACCACGATTGCGGGCGGGTTCTTCGCATTCACTAACTGGTCGGGCCTTGGACCCTTCGACTTCGTCGGCTTTCAGAATTTCGTCAAGATCTTCAAGACCCCGGAACTCGTCGGGTCGTTGTGGAACACGTTGTTCCTCGCCGTTGGATTCCTGATCCTCACCAACGTGTTCGGTCTGCTCTTCGCCCTGGCGCTGAACCGCGGCCTGAAGTCCCGCTACGTTCTGCGCACGCTGGTGTTCATGCCGGTCGTGGTCGCCCCGATCGCGGTCTCGTACATCTGGAAGTTCATCTTCGATTACAACGGTCCGCTGAACGGCATGATGACCGGCATCGGGCTCCCCAAGCAGAATTGGCTGGCCAGCCCCAGCCTGGCGATCTGGTGCGTGCTGATCGTGATGGTGTGGCAGAACATCGGCTTCGTCATGGTCATCTACCTCGCGGGCCTTGCCACTGTGCCCGTCGAGATGGAAGAGGCCGCAGCACTCGACGGGGCCAGCACCTTCCGCCGGTTCCGGTATGTCGTTCTGCCGATGATCAATCCCTCGGTCGCGATCGCCACGACGCTGACGCTGATCCAGGGGCTGCGCGTGTTCGACCAGGTCGTCGCGCTCACCGGCGGCGGTCCCGCCGGAGCGACCCAGACACTGGCGCTCGAGGTCTACCAGACAGCGTTCACGTACCAGGAGTTCGGTTTCGGTGCCGCCCTCGCTCTCCTGCTCAGCCTGCTGATCCTGATCTTCTCCATCGCACAACAGTGGGCGACCCGCAGCCGCTCCGGCCAGGAGGCATGAGCCGTGTTCCGCTATACGAAGAAGACGCTGACGGTCGAGATCATCACGATCCTGGCGGCCGCCATCCTGCTGCTGCCGTTCTGGATCCTGCTGATGGGCTCACTCAAGTCACTCCCGGAAGTGCTGAGCTCTTCCGCGGTCGCCCCGCCATCGCATCCGACGCTCGACGCCTTCGTCACGTTGCTCTCGCCCGCCTCGTCATCGTCAGGCAATATCTGGGCAGGACTGGCCTCCAGCGTAACCATCACGGTCGGCAGCATCGTCCTGCTCGTGGTGCTCGGCTCGATCGCCGCCTACGGCATCGCCCGGTCGACGAGCCGGTGGAGCCGCCGGGCCTACTACCTCTTTCTCGTAGCGATCCTCCTGCCCACCCAGCTCGGCACGCTGCCGCTGTACATCGGTGCGCGCACAGTGGGCCTGGTCGGCAACCCGTGGGGCATGGTGCTCATCTACACCGGGATGCTGCTGCCGCTGTCGGTGTTCCTGTACGCGAACTTCTTCCGGAATCTCAGCCAGGAATACGAGGAGGCCGCCGTCATCGACGGCGCCAACCGGTACCAGGTGTTCTGGCGGGTCGTCTTCCCCCTGATGTCGCCCGCGACCGGCACCGTCGCCATCCTGGCCGGTCTCATCGTCTGGAACGACTTCTTCACGGCCCTGATCTTCCTCAACGGCACGGCGTACCAGACGCTCCCGGTCGTGATGTACAGCTACGTCGGATCGCTCGTCTCGCAGTGGAACCTGATCTTCGCAGTCGTCATCGTCTCGATGATCCCGATCCTCGCCTTCTACGCCTTCGCGCAGAAGAAGTTCATCCAGGGGTACGCGGGCGGACTCAAGGGCTGACGGCACATGACTCTCGAACGGCTGCGCGACGTCACCGACGGGGTCGTGCCGAACTCGATCATGCCGCTCTTCTGGCAGAAGGGCGGACCCACCGAGGTCGTGCGCGAGGAGATGGAGCGCATCGGCGACGCGGGAATCGGCGCCGTCATCCTCGAGGCGCGACCGCACCCGGAGTTCCTCGGCGACGGGTGGTGGCGCGACGTCGACGCTGTACTCGAGATCGCCCGACGACGGAACATGAAGGTCTGGTTCTTCGACGATGACACGTTCCCTACCGGCCACGCGGGCGGTGCCGTAGAAGCGGCGGCACCCGATGTGCAGCGGCACTTCCTCACCGAGAGACACGCCGATGTGGTCGGACCCGCCCGTGGTGGGTCGCTCATCGTCGATCGCCGAAAGTTCTGGGGGCCCGAGGCGGCCTCGGACCCTGGTCGCCTCCTTCACGTGCTGGCGTACCCGCGGGCGGAGTGCTCTGACGAACTGACCGGCGAACCGGTCGACCTCACCGACCGCATCGTGGATGGAGTGCTGTATTGGGACATCCCTGATGGCTGGTGGCGGGTCTTCTTCGTCTCTGTCACGGCGGACGGCGGCAGTGACCCGCACGCTCACCACATCGACTATCTCAACGCGACCTCGACGCAACTGCTCATCGACAGCGTGTACGAGCGCATCCACGAGCGGTACGCCGACGAGTTCGGCTCCACGATCGCGGGATTCTTCAGCGACGAGCCCGGACTCTACAACGACCCGGACACGTTCGACTTCGGCTCACAACTCGGCAAGCCCGTGCCGCTGCCCTGGAACGACGACGTCGCAGCTGCGTTGTCGGAGAAGCTCGGCACGGATGCTGCATCCCTTCTGCCGCAACTGTGGTGGCCGGCCGGCGGTCGGGAACGTGAGATCCGTTACGCGTTCATGGATGTCGTGACGCGCCTGTACTCCGACAACTTCAGCCGGCGGCTCGGTGACTGGTGCCGCGCCCATGGTGTCGAGTACATCGGGCACGTCATCGAGGACAACGGCGCTCACGCGCATCTCGGCCCCGGCGTCGGGCACTACTTCCGGGCGATGGCCGGGCAGGACATGGCCGGGATCGACATCATCGGCGGACAGGTGATCCCAGGCTTCTCGCGCGGCCCGTTCGGCAACGTGTCGGGCGCCGCAGACGGCGAGTTCTTCCACTTCGGACTGGCCAAGCTCGCCTCATCCGCCGCGCATCTCGACCCGCTCAAGCAGGGCCGTGCGATGTGCGAGACGATCGGAGCGTACGGCTGGTATGCGGGGCTGCGCCTCTTCACCTGGCTGACCAACCACCTCCTGGTGCGCGGGGTGACGCACGTCGTTCCGCACGCGTTCTCGCCGGCACCGTTCCCGGACCCGGATTGCCCGCCGCACTTCTTCGCGCAGGGCAACAACCCGCAGTACCGGCACCATCACCTGCTCAGCGAATACACGAACCGTCTCAGCCACCTGCTTCAGGGCGGAACGCACATCGCTCCGTTCGCCGTGCTCTACCATGCGGATGCCGAATGGCTGGGCGACGCGATGCCGAGTGAGCGACCGATGCGGCTGCTGATGGAGGCGCAGCTGGACGCCGACATCCTGCCTGCCGACATACTTTCCGGCGCGGGCAGCGCAGGTTCGGCGCTCGCCGTGGGAGGCGAGACCTACGACGCATTGATCGTGCCGGGGAGTGCCTTTCTGCCCGAGCATGTCGCCCGCGAGCTGCTGCGCCTCGACGATGCCGGCGTTCCGGTGGTCTTCGTCGATGAGGTGCCCGAAGTCGCAGGCGCCGACCCGACCGCGCTCCGAACGCGGTTCCGGGCGGTTCGACAGCGGGGGCTGGTCGCGGCCGTCAGCGGGATGACCCAGCGTGCCGTGAGGCTGGACCGGCCGGCCTCGTCGCTCCGGGTGCTCCGTATCGACCAGGGCGAGGCGGATGTCGTCATGCTCGTGAACGAGTCCGTACGCGACGCCGTGCGCATCTCTGCGACGATCCCCCGTCGCGGACAGGCGATCGCACTGGACGCCTTCACTGGAACACTGACGGCCGTGCCGAGCGGGAACGGTCCGGATTCCACGATCGTCGACATCGAACTCGGCCCGGGCGGCACCGCGCTGCTGATCGTCGGCCGGCGGTCTGCGTGGGATGGGATCGCGGTCCTCCCCGCAGTCGTGCGCGGCACCGGCGAAGAGCTCGCGTCCACGTGGTCGATCACGATCGCCTCAGCGCTGGAGTATCCCGCGTTCACCGACTGGCAGGAGCTCGACGAACTTCGTCCGCTGAGCGACCCCGACCTTCTTCCGCGATTCAGCGGTACCGCGCGCTACACGACCGACTTCGATTTCGAGAGCGTCGGAGACCGACACGTCCTCGACCTCGGCGAGGTTTTCGAGCTCGCGACGGTGCGCCTCAACGGCGTCGATCTCGGCACGCGCATCGCGCCCCCGTATGTGTTCGACGTGCCTGACGGCATCCTTGCCGCGCGCAACACGATCGAGATCGAGGTCACGAACACACTCGCCAAGGCACAGCCCGACTTCTTCTCCGCTTTCGCCCAGCAGGATCCGACCGGCCTGCTCGGCCCGGTGACGATCGCGCCGCTGGTGCAAGGAGCGTCGGAATGACCGGGAATCGCGCCGCATTCGAACAGTTCTGCGACCTCTTCTATACGCAGAAGAGAGTCGCGGATGCGTTCGCCTACCTCGTCTCGGACGACTACATCCAGCACAACCCGACGCTCGCCGACGGGCCTGCGGCCGCGGTCGAGGCGCTGACGCCGAAATTCGGCGGCAACCCCGATGCGCGGTTCGAGATCCAGCGGATCCTCGTCGACGGCGACCTCGCGATGGTGCACGTCAGGGCTTCGAGCACTGGTCGGCCGGACGCCGCTGTCGCCGACATCTACCGCTTCGACGACGGAAAGCTCGTCGAACACTGGGACGTCCTCCAGGCCGTCCCGGAGAACCCTGCCCACGACCATCCGATGTTCTGAAACGCCACGATCCGAAACGAGAGACGACATGTATCAACTCGCCCCCAACATCGAACTGCTCTTCACCGAGGCAGGGGACTACCACGACCGCGTACGGGCAGCGGCTGCGGCGGGCTTCACCGCCGTCGAGATGTGGGGTCCGACCGGCGTGGACGCACCCGCGAAGCCCAAGGACATCCCCGCTCTCAAGGCGGCGCTCGAGGAGACCGGAACGACTCTGACCGCCCAGCTCTCCGAGCCGCGCACCCAGTTCATGATCCCGCCGCGGGACCACTCGGAGTTCTACCGCAAGCTCGATGAGGGCGTCGATATCGCCCACGAACTCGCCTGCACGCGCATCGTGGTCGGGAGCGGCACCGGGTTCGGGGGCAGCAAACGCCAGACCCAGCTCGACGAGCTCGCCGAGATCTATCGCAAGGCGATCGCGCAGATCGAGGGCTCGGGCATCACCCTCGTTCTCGAAGCGGTGAACGTTCGTGTCGACCACCCCGGTTCACTGCTCGACCGCACCGCCGAGTCCGCTTATGTCACGCGCGGTGTCGACTCCCCGTTCTTCGGCATCCTGTACGACCTGTACCACTCGACAGTGGAAGGCGAGGACCCGGCTGTCGAGCTGGCCGGCGCCGGGGAGCTCGTCAAGTACGTTCAGATCGCGGACGCCCCGGGACGTGGCGAACCCGGCTCGGGCTCGATCGACTGGCCGAGCGCGCTGGGCATCCTGCGCGGATCCGGCTATGACGGCCCCATCGGTCTCGAGTACTACCCGACGCAGGAGTCGTCGGCGTCCGTCGCCCTGATCCGCGACCTGGCGGCGACGGCGTGAGCAGGTATCCCGACTCCGTCGACGTCGCGATCGTGGGAAGCGGTCCGACGGGCGCCGCGTATGCGCGGATTCTTTCCGAGGAAGTGCCGGATGCGATCGTCGCGATGTTCGAGGTCGGGCCGACCGTCTCGGACCCTCCGGGCGCGCATGTGAAGAACATCGAGGATGCGGCCGAGCGCGCCGACGCCCAGGAACGATCGGAGGGACCGGGCGCGGGTGCTGCGACCGTGAACTCGCCCGGCGCGGTGACGGCCGGCCTGCGCCGCGCGCGGCCGGGAACGTATCTGCTCGAGGCCGGCTTCCAGGAGCCGGACGAAGACGGGATGCCCGTCGTCGCCTTCTCGAGCAACGTCGGCGGAATGGGTGCGCACTGGACCGGCGCCTGCCCGAGGCCCGGCGACAGCGAGCGGATCGCATTCCTCCCCGACCTCGACGAGTTGCTCGACGAGGGTGACCGGCTCCTCGGCGTCACGACAGACGCGTTCGACGGAGCGCCGTTCACGGCGCTCGTGCGCGAACGGCTCGGCGCCGCAGTCGATGATGATCGCGACCCTGAGCGGCGTGTGCAGCGGATGCCGCTCGCCGTCCACCGCCGCAGCGATGGGCGGCTCGCCTGGTCAGGATCGGACGTCGTCTTCGGCGACGCAACGCGCAGCAACTCGAACTTCACCCTGTACGACGAATCGCTGGTGTCGCGCGTCCTGCTCGACGACGGTCGTGCGGCGGGCGTCGAGGTGCGTGACCGCCGGACCGGCGAAGTGCACACCGTTCGGGCGCGTTTCGTCGTCGTGGCCGCGGACGCGCTGCGGACCCCGCAGGTGCTGTGGGCATCCGGAATCCGTCCTCCGCCCTCGGGCGCATGCTCAACGATCAGTCGCAGGTCGTCTTCGCCACCCGCATCCGGGATGCTGCACCCGTCAGGGCCGCCGCACCGGGCGGCGACTTCGGCACCGACCAGGTGATCGACGGACCGATCAGTGAGCAGAGCGGCGTCAGCTGGGTGCCGTTCACCGACGACATGCCCTTCCACGGACAGGTCATGCAGCTGGATGCCTCGCCGATTCCGCTCGCTGACGACGACCCGGCGGTGCCTGGTTCCATCGTGGGCCTCGGGCTGTTCTGCGCGAAGGACCTGCAGTGGGACGACCGGGTCGAGTTCAGCGACGACGAACTGGACTGGTACGGGATGCCGGCCATGCGCATCCACTATCGGCTCACCGAGCGGGATCACGCAGTGATCGAGCGAGCGCAGTCCGAGATCGTCGAGCTGGCCCGGGCAGTGGGTGACCCCATCGGCGACCGGCCGTTCACCATGCCGCTCGGCGCTTCACTCCACTACCAGGGCAGCGTCCGGATGGGGGAGACGGATGACGGTCGTAGCGTCTGCAACCCCGACAGCGAAGTCTGGGCTGCGCCCGGCGTCTTCGTCGCGGGCAATGGAGTGATCCCGACCGCGACCGCGTGCAACCCGACCGTGACCTCGGTCGGACTCGCGGTGAAGGGCGCGCGTCGCATCGCGCACGGACTTGTGAAGCCATGAGCTCTTGCTTATGTCTAAATCCGACATTAGAGTGTAGAAACAAAGACAAAGTAGTCAAGGAGGAGCTGTGATCCCCGATCGCATCATCGAGCAAGGAACGCTCAGAACCGACGGCCGGCGTGCGGCGGTCGAAGTGCGCATCCCCTGGTACCGGGCACTCCCGGCGTCGTGCATCGCGGACGCCGCGCTCGCGATCGATGGAATCGCCGCACCAGCGGACTCACTGCGCTGGGAGCTGAACGGACAGGTCCGCACCTTCGCCGAGATGCGCGACGACACCGACGAATGGTGGTTCCCGCTCGACTCGGCGGTGCTCTCGGGTGACGTCCCGATCGCTGCGGACGACGCCGAGCATGAGGTCTCGGTCGATCTGACGCTCTACATCCCCTACATCGTCATCGGCGACGACGAGGTGCTCCACATCGAGGAGCACGACTCGAAGAACATGAAAGCGGTGACGGCATGAGCCTCGGCACTCCTATCCAGGGCGTGACGCTGTACAGCTTCACGCGAGCGTTCCACGGCCGCGAGTACGACCTCGAGGGTCTCATTCGCAAGGTCGCCGCAGACGGCTACGGACCCGGGCTGGAGGTCATCGGCTTCTCCAGCTTCCGCGGCTTCCCGGTCATCGAAGACTCCTTCGCCGGCTGGTTCCGCGACCTCGTGTCCGAGGTCGGGCTCGTTCAGACCTCCCTCGCGATCAACGCCGACATCGGTATCCATCGTGACCGGATGCTCAACCAGGACGAACTCATCGAATACATGCGGAGGCAGATCGAGGCGGCGGCGAAGCTCGGGTTCCCGATCGCCCGCGTGCAGATCTCGCTGACCCCCGATTCGATGGCCGCACTGGCTCCGATCGCCGAACGGTACGGGGTGACCCTCGCACTCGAGGTGCACGCTGACCAGTACGCGTCGCATCCACGCATCCTCGCCCTGCGCGACCGCTACGAAGAGGTGGGATCGCCCTTCCTCGGGTTCACGGCCGACTGGGGAGCCACCACGATCGGCTTCGCGCCGTCGCTCCTCGAGGCCTACCGCCGTCGCGGCGCCTCGGAGGAGTTGCTCGGCAAAGTCGTCGAACTGTGGAACGAGTTCTATCAGGCAGGGCCGCCCGCCGACCAGGCCGACCACGGACAGCGCTTCGGCCGGTTCATCGGTCTCGCCGCCCAGAACGGTCGCCCCGACCTCGGGATCGACTTCGCAATCAACGGCACCGGTCTCTTCGGCCCCGCACGGGTCGACGACTGGCTCGAGATCATGCCGTGGATCAAACACGTGCATGGCAAGTTCTTCGGCATCGACGAGAACCACGAGGAACCGTCCGTTCCCGTACGCGACCTGATCGCACTGCTCGTGCGGAACGGCTACAACGGCGCGATCTCCAGCGAATACGAAGGCTGGCACTGGAACCACTGGCAGTCGCCGTTCGAGATCATCCGCGACGAGCAGGCCGTGCAGCGCTCGGCCGCCCAGGATGCGGGAAGCCGCATGGTCACCAACGCCGCAGAGGCACAGGCGCAGCTCACTCAGTGGCTGCCGAAAACGGAAGGAGCGAGCGCATGAGCGACGACGGCATCGCCGGCACCGGCATCAAGCTCGGCACGACCCTCTATTCGATGACCAGCGAGTTCGCGGCCGGCCTCTACACGCCCGAAACCCTGATCGCGGCGGTTGCCGAGAACGGGATCGGACCCGGCGTCGAGTTCAACATCGCGCAACTGCTGCGCACTTACCCCGACGTCGATGACGAGTTCGTGAAGCTCTGGTTCGACTCGATGGAGAAATACGAGCTCGAGCCGAGCGCCGTCGGCACCAACCTCGACATGGGCCGGCGCAAAGACCGCGATATGACCCCCGACGAAGAGCACGACTTCCTCGCGCGTCAGCTGAAGACGGCGCACACCCTCGGCTTCAAGCGGGTGGTCATCCGCTCCGCGGGCAGGGAGCTGCTGCGCAGTCTCCTGCCGCTCGCCGAGAAATACGATCAGCGGCTCGGCTACGAGATCCACGCACCCCAGGGGCCGAACGATCCGACGGTGCTCGGCATCCGAGAGCTCTATGACGAGCTCGGCAGCGACCGCCTCGGCTTCACCGCCGACTTCTCGTCGACCATGCACAGCCTCTCTCCGACACTGCTCTCGCAGCTGGCGAAGATGGGCCTCGAGGAAAAGCACTTCCCCGTCATGGATGAGATCTGGCACGAGCCCACGCCCATGCACGTGCGCAACCAGAAATTCGAGGACTATCTCAGGGGCGAGGGTGTGGACCCGACGCGCTTCGGCCCGTTCACGCGACTCGCATTCAACATGCACGGGCTGGTTCCACCGGAGGAATGGCTGGACATCATGCCGCAGATCTTCCACGTGCACTCGAAGTTCTACGACATCGGAGCGGACGGCGAGGAGCCGGCCATGGACATCCCTCGAATCGTGCGGCAGTTCGTCACAGGCGGCTACACGGGGTATCTCTCCAGCGAGTGGGAGGGCCACGCGTTCTCCGATCTCGGCGAAGCGGACCCGATCGACCTCGTCAAGAAGCAGCACGCGCTCATCCGGCGCACCATCGAAGATGCCGTCGCCGGCGTCCCGGCCTGATCACAGGAGACAGATCGATGTCAGAGACCGTCACCGACACATCCGTCCAGGACCTCCTCGCCGAGGTCGCGCGCCTGCGCGACGAGGTCGCCGCTACGCAGCGGCTCGCCCGTCGCGCCGCCGACCGCGGTGAGATCGAGAACCTGTTCAACCGTTACATGTACCTGCACAACGCCTTCCAGGACGAGCGCATCATTCCGCTCTGGGTGAAGCGCGGGACGGACGGGATCCGCGCCCGCTATACGAACGCGGGCCAGTACACCGACTACGACAGCGTCATCCGCTACCACCAGGGACGCCCGGCTCCCGAGGGAAAGCTCATCCTCCACGCGACGACCACCCCGGTGGTCGAAGTCGCAGCGGACGGCGAGACCGCAAAGGGAGTATGGCTGATGGCGGGCACCGAGTCCGGTCTCACCGACCCGGCCGTCGCCGAGGCGTTTCCCGACATGTACTCGCCGGACGAGGTGCTCGGCAAGAAAGTGTGGGCGCACTGGGTGTGGTGCAAATACGCCATCGACTTCCTGCGCCAGGACGGCGAATGGAAGATCTGGAAGTTCCGCTGCTACGAACTCGCCAGGGCGCCCTTCGAAGAGAACTGGGTCAGCTTCGGCCAGAAGAACCAGGGCGCGTTCGACCTCGACCTCATGTACTTCGGCGACGACGGCAAACCCGTCTTCATGCCGAAGGCCGACGAACCGGTGCCGAGCGAGAACCACCCCTACAGCCCGACGACAGTGCAGAAGCTCGAACCGGAGCCTCCGCTGCCGCACGAAACCTTCGTCGACACGTTCAAGTAGGAGATGGATCATGGCAACGCACAACTCGCTCTTCGCTGAGAAGGATGTCCGTCGCACCGCCGACGGAATCGCCGTCTCGGTCCAACTGCCCTGGTATCGGAGCCTGTGGCTTTCGGCGGTAGACGGCGTCGACGCCTCCGTCAACGGCGTCGCGGTCCCGCGCGACGACCTGCGGTTCGAGCTCAACGGACGCAGCTATCGTGTCGAAGAACTCCCCGGGCAATCGGAGACCCTCTGGTTCGTCGCGGATCGGCCCGAGATCATCATCCCGCTCGGCCACGCGCCGGCGGAGGGCGAGAAGCTCACGGTGGAGGTCGTGCTCACCATGCGACTCCTCTATATGCAGATCGTGCCGGGCACCGATGGCGGCCCCGGGCGGTATGTGACCAACCGCGTGCCCGTCGAGCGCGAGGTGGTGCTGGCATGACGGAGCGAGTCGACGGTCGCCCTCTGCGGGTCGCGATGATCGGCTACGGGTTCATGGGAGCCGCGCACTCAGTCGGATGGCGGCAGGCGCCCGCTGTCTTCGACCTTCCGCTCGGAGTCGAGATGGCGGTGCTGGTCGGGCGCAACGCGGATGCCGTGGCGCAGGCCGCCGCGCACTGGGGCTGGACCGAGTCGGCGACGGACTGGCGGTCGGTGATCGAGCGGGATGACATCGACATCGTCGACATCGTGACGCCTGGGGACTCGCATGCAGAGATCGCCATCGCAGCACTGGATGCCGGCAAGCACGTGCTGTGCGAGAAGCCGCTCGCCAACACGGTGGCGGAGGCCGAGGCGATGGCGGCCGCCGCCGATCGAGCTGCAGAGCACGGTGTCAGAGCGATGGTCGGATTCACCTATCGGCGCGTGCCGGCGGTGACCTTCCTGCGGGATCTGATCGCGCAAGGCGCCGTGGGAAGAGTGCAGCAGGTCCGCGCGGCCTACCGTCAGGACTGGCTGGTCGATCCGAACGCGCCGCTCGCCTGGCGGCTGCAGAAGGAGCACGCGGGGTCGGGGGCGCTCGGTGACATCGGCGCCCACATCATCGACATGACCCAGTTCGTGACCGGCCAGGAGGTCGAGGCCGTCTCCGGCACGATCGAGACGATCGTCAAGCAGCGTCCACTGCTCGGATCCGGTGCGGGCCTGTCGGGCGTCGCTGCGGAAGGGTATGGAGAGGTGACGGTCGACGACACCGCCATCTTCACAGGCCGGCTCGCCGGAGGAGCACTGGTCTCATTCGAGGCCACGCGATTCGCGACCGGACGCAAGAACGCGCTGACGATCGAAGTGTCGGGAGACCAGGGAGCACTCGCTTTCGATCTCGAAGACCTCAACAGCCTGCAGTTCTACGACCGCAGAGAGCCTGCCGATCGTCAGGGGTTCAGGAAGATCCTCGTGACCGAGGCGCAGCATCCGTATGTCGGCGCATGGTGGCCGGCAGGACACATGCTCGGCTACGAACACGGGTTCGTCCACCAGGTCGTCGACCTCGTCGGCACACTCGTCGACGGCACGGAGCCGCATCCGACGTTCGCCGAAGGGCTGAGCGTTCAGCGGGTGCTTGCTGCCGTCGAGGAGAGCGCGGCGAAGGATTCCGCGTGGGTCCGCACCGGCGTCCACGCTCAGGTGTGAGTAGTTTCCTAGAGAAGGAGTTCCTGATGACCCGTCCGATCACACTGTTCACCGGCCAGTGGGCCGATCTGCCGTTCGAGGAGGTGGCCCGGCTCGCCGGTGAGTGGGGTTACGACGGCCTCGAGATCGCGTGCTGGGGCGATCACATCGATGTTTCACGGTGGGACGACGACGAGTATGTGCAGTCGCGGCGCGACATCCTGGAACGTAACGGACTGAAGGTGTGGACGATCTCGAACCACCTCGCCGGCCAGGCGGTATGCGACGACCCGATCGACGAACGGCATCGCGACATCCTGAACGACCGGGTGTGGGGCGACGGCGATCCTGAGGGGGTGCGTCGGCGTGCCGCCGAGGAACTGAAGATGACCGCCCGGATGGCGGCGAAGCTCGATGTGAAGACGGTGACCGGTTTCACGGGGTCGTCGATCTGGAAGGCTGTCGCGATGTTCCCGCCGGCGTCCGACGAGTGGATCGCCGCGGGATACCAGGATTTTGCCGACCGGTGGCATCCCATCCTGGATGTGTTCGAAGAGGTCGGCGTACGTTTCGCCCTGGAAGTGCATCCCTCGGAGATCGCCTACGACTACTGGACCGCGAAGGCGACACTCGAGGCGATCGGCCATCGGAAGAGCTTCGGTATCAACTTCGATCCGTCGCACTTCATGTGGCAGCAGCTGGACCCGGTGGCGTTCGTGCTCGACTTCGCCGACCACATCTTCCACGTGCACGTCAAGGAGTCGATCACGAACCTCGACGGCCGCAACGGCGTCCTCGGATCGCACCTTCCGTGGGCGAACCCGCGCCGCGGCTGGACGTTCGTGTCCACCGCGCACGGGCAGGTTCCCTGGGAGCCGCTGTTCCGGGCGCTCAACGCCATCGGCTACACCGGGCCGACCTCGGTGGAGTGGGAGGACGCCGGGATGGATCGGCTTCAGGGCGCTCCGGAAGCCATCGCTTTCGTGCGCAAGCTGAACGCGATCACGCCACCCGCCGCCGCGTTCGATGCTGCCTTCTCTACGAAATAGCGCGCGGACATCTGTTTGCCACAGTTAGACCTTCCCGTTCCTTTGGGCGATCGATCTTTGGCGAACGGATTTCAGAGTCCGGTCGCAAGCGCGCCGAGGGCAAGGGCGAGGTGCCGACGCGTCAGGTCGGTGGCGTCCGCGTCGAGCCACTCGTGGCCGCCCCATTCGCTGCAGAGCGTGCCGGTGAATCGCGATCGACGCAGCAACGATCCGACATCGCGGAGCGGTTGCGATACGCGATCGTCCGTGTCATCGAGGTCCCAGAACTTGAGGTGGTACGCGCCGACCATGGACAGGATGCCGCGTAACGCGTCCGTCGAAGACCGCCCGAAGCGCACCAGCAGGTTCATGTACAGCGTATGCACCCGGGGCGGCACGCCTCCCGAGCGCAGCAGCGCCACGACAGCCTCCAGCGTTGCGGGTTCCAGCCACGCATCCGTCAGTCGGGCGAGGAGCTCGGGAGGGATGCCGCCGGCGGCCAGTTGCTCGAGAAATGTCGGCGGCAATGCCGGCATGAGCATGCTCGTGTCGACCAGCAGCCGGATGCGCGGGTCGTCGAGAGCCGCGATGTCGTCGATCGCGGTGGCGATCTGCGGCGCATCCGGTGCCTGTTGCCCCTGGAGTTCTTCGTAGAGTGTGAGGCCGAGCTCGTGCAGGGTGGGCTGCAGACGGCGCAGCAGCGTGGGGCCGGCCTGGCCGATCGGCAGCCTCACACCCTCGGCCCCGACATCGAACGCCGTCTGCAACTGGGGGAGCACGAATGCCAGCCGCTGGTCGTCGTCGCGTCGGCGGCTCGGCGAGAGCCAGTCGTCGATACTCACCCCGACGATGGTGACCCGGCCGCCGGCAGCGCGAAGTCGTTCGCGGAGCTCGACCGCCTCGGTGGTGGACGGCGCAGGAAATGAGCGCCAGAGCTGGCCTTCCTCGAGTTCGATGACGGAAGCCACGTCGTCGGCGGCAATGGCCACCGCGATGTCGGTCGCGGGACGGTCGGCTCGTATCACGTCCGCCGTCCAGTTGAAGGCGCTCGCCGAGAGCGTCCACGGCGTGGGGGTCGCCTCCGGAACGTCGGCTGCGCGTGCCACAGGGCGCGAGGTGGGCTCCATCGCCTGCCCTCCTCGAGCGTCCAACGATCGTTCGACGGAGAACGGGATCGTGAGCGGACCGTCCGGTCCACTCTGCAAGTAGGGCACGACGAGCGCGAAGGAGACGGTGACGATGTGGATGCCCGGCCCGAGCATCCACTCGCCGTGCAGGATGAGGCGGTCCTGCAGAAACCACCACGCGCTTTCCGTGGCCATCGCGTCGATGGCGATGGATCGATCGTCGATGTTCGCACGGAGGGACTCGCAGGTGCGGCCATCGATGACCAGGCGGAACTCGGTGACGCTCGAGAGGGGCAGGGAGCGGATCCACGGCAGGCAGACCTTCAGCGCGAAGCCCTCGCGGGTCGAGGTCAGTGCGTCGTCCTGCAGGATGGGCAGAGTCACAGCGCTCCTTCGTCAGCTTATGGACGTAAGCTACACGCTTACGTCGAAAACCGGAAGAAGTTCAGACTGGTGCTTTGACGCCCTCGATCGTCGGGCGACCCGACGCGAACCAGCGCGGGAACGTGACCTCGAACAACTCCTCGATGGCCAGCTCGGCTCCGCCGCGCAGGGGCTCCCGCTCGTCGCCGACCGAGCGGACGATGGAGAGATCGCGGGTGGCCAGCGGCAGCGAGAGCTCATAGACGCGCTGCCGAACCTCGGCGAGGAAGATCTCGCCGGCCGCCGAGACCGCACCGCCGATCACGATGACAGCGGGATTGAACATGTTGACGAGGGCGGCGATCGACTCACCGATCAGTCGCGCCGACCGCTGGACCAGAGAAATCGCGAGCGCGTCACCGTCGACAGCCGCGATCGACACCGCCTCCGGGGTGATCAGCTCGCCGCGGGCGACCAGGCCGGCGAGAATCCCGACGGCTCCTTCGTCGAGCGCGCGCGTGGCATCCCTCACGATCGCCCAGCCCGACGCCTCGGCCTCGAGGCATCCGACCTTGCCGCAACGGCAGGGGGTCTCCGAGTCGCGAACACGGACGTGGCCGATGTCCCCTGCTGCGCCGTTGGCTCCACGGTGAATACGACCGTGGGAGACGAGACCCGCGCCGATGCCGCTTCCGACCTTGCAGTAGATCAGGTCGATGGCGTCGTCGCGTCGATGACTGCGCTCAGTGAGGGCGAGGAGGTTCACGTCGTTGTCGACCCAGACCGGGACATCGAAGCGCTGCTCGAAACGTCGCCGGACATCGAAGCCGTTCCACCCCGGCATGATGGGCGGGGCGACGGGGGAGCCGGACTCGAAATCGACGGGTCCGGGGACGCCGACGGACACTGCCCAGACCGGTCCGCTCGGATGCTCGGCCAGGAGCTGGTCGATCATGCCGAGCGACATGTCGATCGTCTCAGCCGGGCCCCGGCCGATGTCCCATTCGCGGTGCGCCTCCGCGAACACCTCGCCGTCGAGAGTGGAGAGCCCGACCCGGATGTGGAGTGCCCCCAGCGCGCAGATCACGATCGTGGCCTGATCTGAACGAAAGCGAAGGGTGCGCGGTGCCCGTCCACCGGAAGACGGACCGAACTCGCCGTCCTCGAGGAATCCCATCTCGATCGCGGCCTCGACCCGTTGCGTCACGACACCACGACCGAGTCCGGTCAGCCGGCCGATCTCAGGTCTCGTTTCAGCTTCGCCCGTGCGCACGAGATTGACGACGCGCAACAGGCTCATCACTTCATCTGTTTGCGCGCCGAATCGGAGCGCCGAGTCCCTGGCCATGCTTGATTCTGACATAACGGCGGCCCTTTGCGGTCGAAAAAGGAGCAACTTAGGCGCTCTTTGCGGCCACTTGCGCGGCTGCGGAACCAAAGATGCGCCCGTTGCGACCGAGGGAATCACTTTCGTTGATTCTCTGCATAGCCAAAGACGGCTTCCCTGATATTCACCACCCCCCGATAGTTGAAACCGGGCCGCGTTCTGCCCATGTTGAAAGGATCGAGGATGATCAAGCTTCTCTCCCACTTGTCATATGTGGAGATCACGTCACCGGATGTCGAGGCGTCCGTCAGGTTCTACGAGGAACAGGTCGGGCTCACGGTGGTGGACCGGATCGGCGGCTCGGCGTACCTGCGGTGCTGGGGTGACTACTACGCCTACTCGGTCGTGGTGACTCCCGGCGACGAGCCGTCACTGGCGACGATGGCCTGGCGTACCACCAGTGCCGAGGCGCTGGATGAGGCCGCCAAACGCATCGAGGAGGCGGGCATCGCGGGCGAATGGCTCGACGACGTCCCCCAGATCGGCCGCGCCTATCGCTTTACCGGTCCGTGGGGCCACTCGATGACCCTGCACTGGGACGTGACACGCCACCAGGCGCCCGGGCACGTCGCGTCGATCTATCCGGACCGCCCGGAGAAGCGCAGCAGGGTCGCCGGCGCACCGCGCCAGCTCGACCACGTGACGATCGCGACCAGCGACGTGGACGCGTTCGCGGCCTGGTACAATGATGTCCTCGGATTCCGGATCATGGCCCGTACGGTCCTCGACGAGGCACCGATCTCGATCTTCTCGGTGCTGACCACCAATGAGAAGTCGCACGACCTCGGCGTGGTCCTCGACGGTTCGACGAGGGCCGGACGCGTCAACCACTACGCGTTCTGGGTCGACACCTACGAGGAGCTGCTCATCGCGGCGGACACCCTCATGGAGAACGGTGTCCCGATCGAATACGGACCTTCGATCCACGGAATCGGCGAGCAGACGTTCCTCTACTACCGTGAGCCGTCGACCCTGCGGATCGAGCTCAACACGGGAGGCTACCGCAACTACGTTCCCGACTGGCAGCCGAACACGTGGAAGCCGTCGCTCGGATCGAGCAACTTCTACCGCAACGGCGCGATGCCGATGTCGATGACGGAGTCCTTCCCGGCGGCCGACGGGCCGAGCGCTACAGAAGAGGGCGTTCCGGATGAGATCAAGGAAGCGCTGCTGAACCCGTACGCGGTGCAGGGTCGCGGCTGACGATGACCACGCCGAGTGAGCTGCCGGGCGACCTGGACCGGCAGGACCCGGAAGGGGAGATCCGTGCGCGCGCCGAGGCCTATCGCAACTGGGGCCGCTGGGGCGACGACGACGTCCTGGGCACCCTGAACTTCATCGATGACGCGAAGCGTGCAGCGGCGGCAGGACTCGTCAGCGACGGGATCACCGTGTCGCTGGCCCAGCCGTTCGACATGAACGGCCCACAGAAGGGCTGGCGGCGCCGCACCAATCCGGTGCACACGATGCTCGACACCGGCACCGACGCGGAGCGCGGAAACCAGGGCTTCCCGCATGGGCTGGGCGGTGCCGACGATGTGATCGCCATGCCGCTCCAGTGCTCGACGCAGTGGGACGGGCTGGGGCACATCTTCGACCACGGCTATGCGTGGAACGGACGCCGTGCGGGCGAGGTCGTCACGAGTGACGGCGACCTGATAACAGGCATCGAGCACGCCGCAAGCGTCGTCGTCTCGCGCGGCGTGCTGCTCGACCTCGGCCGACACCTCTTTCCCGGCACCGGGGAACTCCCCGATGGCTATGCGATCACGGCGGCGGATCTGCGCTCGTGCGTCGAGGCGCAGGGCCCCACGAGCCAGGTCGGCACCGGCGACATCGTGCTCGTGCGCACCGGACAATACGCGCGCGCTCGCCGGGACGGCTGGGGCGATTACGCGGGCGGCCAGGCACCCGGATTGTCCTTGTCCACCGCCGGATGGCTGCACGACACCGAGATCGCCGCGATTGCGACCGACACCTGGGGCTTCGAGGTGCGGCCGAACGAGTTCGACGTTCCCGCGTTCCAGCCGCTGCACCAGGTCGTCATCCCGAACATCGGTCTTACGATCGGGGAGATGTGGGACCTCGAGCTGCTCGCGACGACCTGCGAGAGGCTTGGCCGCTACGAGTTCCTGCTCTCCGCGCCACCGCTGCCGATCACCTATGCGGTCGGCTCGCCGATCAACCCGATCGCGGTGCTCTAGGCGGCCGGCAGTCCGCCGAACGTGTAAGCCAATAAGAACAGAGAGGTTCTGACATGACCGCAGTGAAGAAGGTCGCGATCGCCGGAAGCGGCGTCGCGGGCCTGGCGACCGCCATCCAGCTCGCCAAGGCAGGAGTCGACGTCGACGTGTTCGAATCGAAGCCTGAGTTGAGTGCACTCGGCTCGGGCATCACCCTGCAGGGCAACGCGCTGCGGGCTTTCGGCGCGCTCGGCGTCTGGGACGACGTTCAGGCCCAGGGCTACTTCTTCGAAGGGCTGACCATTCGTGCGCCCGGGCCCGATGCTCCCGCCGTCGCCGAACTCCCCGAAGTGAGGACGGGCGGCCCCGAGTTTCCGGCCGCAGGCGGAATGTACCGTCCCGACCTGGCCCGCATCCTGCTCGAACACGCGCAGGCCGCGGGAGCGCGCGTGCGGTTCGGCGCAACCGTCACTGCGGTCACCGAGTCGGTGGCGGGTATCGAGGTGGAGGTCGACGGCGCATCCGAAGGCATCTACGACCTGCTGGTCGGTGCGGACGGACTCAACTCGTCCGTGCGCGACCTGATCGGCATCGAGACGAAACCCCAGCCGACCGGCATGGGCATCTGGCGGTCGTTCGTCTCCCGGCCCGCCGAGGTCGAGCACAGTGAGTTGTATTACGGCGGCCCGGTCTACATCGCGGGGTACACCCCGACGGGCGAGGACACGATGTACGCCTACCTGGTCGAGCCGGCGCAGGACCGAAGCGGGCTCAGCGATGAGCAGGCCGTGGCGATCATGCTCGAGGAGTCGGCCGCGTACGGCGGCCCATGGAACAGCATCCGCGCCGACCTCGAAGCCGGCGCCCACGTCAACTACACCTGGTTCACGAAGCACCTGGTGCCGGCGCCGTGGAATCGCGGTCGCGCCGTCATCATCGGCGACGCCGCTCACAGCTGCCCTCCGACCATCGCACAGGGGGCGGCGCAAGCTCTCGAGGACGCCCTCGTGCTCACCGAACTGCTCACGCGAGCGGATGCCCTCGATTCGGCTGTGTGGGATGAATTTCACGCGCGCAGGCTGCCGCGCGCACAGGCGGTCGTGGATGCATCGGTGCAGCTGGGCCAGTGGCAGATCGATCACGACCGCGAGGCCGATGCTCCTGGGCTCATCTTCGGGATCGCGCGGCAGATGGCGGAGCCGGCATGAGGATCGCCCGGTGGGATGCCGACGGGATCCTCGCCGAAGGGTTCGTCGTCGGTGACGGAGTGGTGCCGTTCCCGGATGGACTGACGGTCGCCGACGTGCTCGCGCGCGGGTTGGCGGATGCTCACCAGCTCTTCGACGAGGTTAGGGACGCCGACGGAACCCCGCTCAGCGACGTGCAGTTGCTCGCGCCGCTCGTGCCCGCGGCGATCCGCGACTTCGTCGCTTTCGAGGAGCACGTCGAAGGCATCAGCGCGTCGGTCGACGGGAAGAGCGAGGTGGTGCCGGAGTGGTACCAGGCGCCGACGTTCTACTTCACGAACCCCCACACGGTGCTCGGCCCGAACGATCGGGTGAACCCACCGGTGACGGAACGTCTGGATTTCGAACTCGAGGTGGCCGCCGTCCTGGGTCGCGCATCCGGAATCGGCGAGTCCAATCTGACGGCCGCCGACGCGGCATCGGTGATCTTCGGCTACACGATCATGAACGACTGGTCCGCGCGGGACGTTCAGTCGCGCGAGATGAAGGTGCGGCTCGGCCCCGCCAAAGGCAAGGACTTCGGCACCAGTCTCGGCCCGTGGATCGTGACCGCCGATGAATTCGCGCCGTGTGTCGACGCCGAAAGTTTCCTCGCCATCCGTGCCGAGGTCTTCGTCAACGATGAACTGATCGGCCACGACCTCGTGTCGAACATGGGGTGGCCGTTCGGCGAACTCGTCGCGTACGCCTCACGGAACTCCCGCGTCGTGCCCGGCGACGTGCTCGGGTCGGGAACGACCGGCAACGGTGGCTGCCTCGCCGAGTTGTGGGGTCGGCGCGGCGAGCTGACTCCGCCGCCGCTCGCAGAAGGCGACGTGGTGCGGATGGTCGTGGAGGGCATCGGCGAACTCGTCGGCATCGTCGGTGCATCCGTTCCCGCACCCGAGCTGCCGTCGGCGCGCGTACGCAGCCGGGCGCGAACGCGAGAGGATCGGGTCGCGCCATGACCCGTGACACAGGGCTCGAAGGAGCGACGGTCGTCGTCACCGGTGCCGCGCGGGGGCAAGGCGAGGCGGAGGCGCGGCTGCTCGCTGAGCTCGGCGCGCACGTGATCGCGACCGATGTGCGCGACCCGGCGGCCGGTGCGCTCACCGGCATCGAATTCCGCCACCTCGACATCACCGACGAAGGGGAGTGGGCCGTATTGGCTGCGGAACTCACGGCGGCGCTCGCGGGTGCGCCGCTGCGTGGGCTCATCAACAACGCGGGAGTCACCCACCGCGCCGGCATCGATCAGACCGAGCGGGCCGACTGGGACCGCGTGATCGCCGTCAACCTGACTGGGCCGATGCTCGGGATGCGCGCGCTCGCGCCGCTCATGGCTCAGGGTTCGTCGATCGTGAACATCGGGTCCGTCGCCGGGCTCACGGCGCACTACACGGCCGCCTATACAGCATCCAAGTGGGGTCTTCGCGGGCTCTCTCGCGTCGCCGCAACCGAATACGGTCCGCGCGGAATCCGAGTGAACACGATCCATCCCGGTTTCATCGAGACGGACATGACCGCGAACGCGCCCTCCGCGATGCGGGCATCCCAACTCGAGCTCACGCCGCTGGAGCGCCTCGGAGAGTCAGCGGATGTCGCCGGTCTCGCGGTGTTCCTGCTGTCGGATGCGGCGGCCTACATCTCCGGCGCCGACATCCCTGTCGACGGGGGATTCACCTCGTCGGCGGGCACCAAATACATGGCCGATCGCATCGCTGCAGAGCGTGCGGGCGGATCTGCGCAATAGAAGAGAAGGAACCTCCGATGTTCATGTACTTCCCTACCAACTACGTGTGGAGCCTCGCCGTCGTGGCGACCCTCAACAACGGTGGCTACATCGACGAGGTCGATCGGGCGTGCAAACCGGTTCTGCTCGCATCGCAGAACGGCGACGACGCGGGAACGGCGGAACTCTACGCGGCGTGGGCGGCCGTCGCTGACCGGCTGGTCGCGAAGGCCCAGGATGACGAAGCCCGCGGTCGGCGCATCGGCGCGGGTGAGACGTACTATCGCGCTTCGCTCTACACGTCGCAGTCGGAGCGGCTTCAGTCGCCGCGGTGGGAGGGGCGTAACGCGGCCTACCAGAAGTCGATCGACCTGCTCCTCAAGCATGTGGAGCTGAGCGGGATCCCACTGACCCGCGTCGAGATCCCCTATGAGGACTCGTCGTTGCCCGGCTACTTCTACCGCGCACCGGGCGACGGGCCGCACCCGGTGATAATCCAATGGAACGGCCTCGACTCGACCAAGGAGATGATGTACTACTCCGGCTTCCCGGCCATGCTCGCCGAGCGCGGAATCTCGACGCTCATGATCGACACTCCCGGCTCGGGGGAAGCGCTGCGCCTCCGCGGCTTGACCGCCCGCTACGACACGGAAGCCTGGGCGTCTGCCATCGTGGACTGGATCGAAGAGAACGCGGCCGACCTCGACGCGGACCCCGATCAGATCGGGATCGTGGGCTGGTCCCTCGGCGGCTATTACGCGCCGCGGGCTGCGGCCTTTGAGAAGCGACTCAAGCTCGCTGTCGCATGGGGCGCCAACCACGACTGGGCGGCTGTGCAGGAGGCGCGGCGCAATCGTGAGGGCGAGAACCCTGTACCGCACTACTGGGACCACGTGTTCTGGGTCTGGGGTGTCGACAACATGAACGAGTTCATCGAGAAGACCAGCCACATGCACCTCAACGGCGTCGCCGACAAGATCACCGTTCCACTCCTGATCACTCACGGGGCCGGCGACCGGCAGATCCCGGTGAAATACGCTCACGAGACCTACGATCAGGCCGTCAACAGCGCGGGGCGGGAGTTACGGATCTTCGACGATCCAGAAGGCGGCACCGAGCACATCTCGATCGACAACATGCCCTACGTCGCGGGGATCATCGCCGACTGGGTCGCAGAGACGTTCTCGTCGTTGTCGGCGGCCGACACGGACGCTGTGGCGTAACGGCGATGTCCCCGGGCCGCTTGGAAGGCAAGATCGCCGTCATCACGGGGACCGCCGGCGGCCAGGGGCGCGCGGCCGCACTGCTGTTCGCGCGTGAGGGCGCGACGGTCATCGGATGCGACCTCAACGTCAGCGGGAGCATCGAGACCCTCGCGATGGTCGAAGAGGCCGGCGGTTCGATGCAGAGCACGCATCCGCTGGATCTGACCGACGATCACGCGGTCGCGGCCTGGATCTCGGCGATCGGCGTCGCGCACGGCCGGATCGACATCCTCTATGCGAACGCGGGCGCGACGAAGTTCGCCCCCGTCGATCAGACGACCGCCGCCGAGTGGTCCTGGGTTCTGCGGCACGAACTGGACATCGTCTTTCTGCCGGTGATGCGGGCGTGGCCCTACCTGAAGCAGTCGGCGGGAGTGGTCGTGCTCGTCGGTTCGACGGCCGGCATCTCCGGGTCGATGACCAACACCCGAATCGCGCACACCGCGACCAAGGGGGGAGTTGTCGCGATGACGAAACAGCTCGCGGCTGAGGGTGCGCCCTTCGGGATCCGGGTCAACTGCGTCAGCCCGGGAATGATCCGCACCCCGGCGACCGAGGGCGACCTGCTCGCTGCCGATCATCCAATGCGGACAATCGAGTCATCGATTCCGCTTCGCCGGATCGGGCGCCCGGAGGAGGTCGCGGCGTGCGCACTCTTCCTGGCGAGCGACGACGCCTCATACGTCACCGGTGCGAACCTCATGGTCGACGGGGGCTGGTCGGCTGTCCTTCCGGGGTAGCCACGGGACAGCCTTCTCAAGCCGCCGCAACTCGGCATCCGCATCGCCAACCGATAGATACAGCTCTTGGAAGCGTTGGTCGCCCCGCACAGTGATTCCGAGCGCCTCACCACGCCCGGAGTAGTTCCAGAAATGACGCTCGCCGTTGAGATGGAAGGTCCCACACACCTTCCCCAGGAAGTCGAGCCCTGGGCCACGCCAACCGATTGGAATTCGGAACGGATTTCGCTCCACCCGCGCGGCAGTAATGCTCTCCAGGGGAACGACAACCGCTCTACGGCAACACCACAACCGGTCAAGCCCCCGCGGTTTGACCGTCAGAGTGTCAGAGCTGATTTCCAAGAGCGTCCTATCGGACATCGATAGCCTCGCGTTCTCGGTATTGGTCTAGGTTCGGGCTCACCGTGCATTAGGAGAAGACGCGGCGGGCTCCGATTCATTACGCGGCGGCCTCGCATCACGGTGGGCCATGAGAAGGGACCCAGGCGATAGATCCCGCACTGTCGAGCTTCCTGCTGCGCTGAAACTCAGGCAAAGGATCCCGCGGACACGTAATGAACACATCAGATGCGCGTCCCTCTTAGTGGATGTGCGCCGCGTGGTTCCAGGTCGCCGCGCAGTTAGGAGTTGCTCATGAAGAAACACAGAGATGCCGAGGGGCTGATTTCGTGCCGGTCGTGCGATCGTCGCATGTCGCCTCGACAGTGCTCAGCGAACTTTCGAATGAGACGTCGGCCAATTTGGTCTGCCAAAGCACGTCGAATTGGATCGAGGACGTGGTGAACCTTTGAAGCTCTGGGATCGCGTACTGCGCTTCTGTCGCCACAACTGGGAATGGTGGGTTGGCGGGAACGAGGGCGGCTCAGGCAACGTGCGCCGCTGCACCCGCTGCGGTATCGAGCTTCCAGAACAATAGGGAGCCGGAATCGAATCTGAAATGGGGACACGTCGGGCCGGCCATTCGTCATCGTCACCCGACGTTCGGGGCCTCACTGAGCCATTCGATCGCCGCGTCGCGGAAGTGCCGCGACGTCGGCGCGTTGAAATGGTGCCGATCCGGGATGGTGAAGAAGTGACCTCGGGACGCGGCGTGAGCGAGGCGTCGTGAACGTTCGACGATCGCATCCTCGCTTCCGGTCGCGAACAGGATGGGTTGGCTCGGCGCGTGAGCCGGCGACGGTTCGGGGCCCCCTCGCATCCCGTTGACCAGGGCGACCAATGCCCGAAGGTCGTTGTTCGGCATCGCCGACGCCATCGTGAGGTAGGCGTTCGTGATCCGGTCGGTCACGGGCTCACCCGTGTCGAGGAAGTCGAGCGCCTGGTCGGTGCGGAATCGGGTGAGCGGCTGACCGTCCGGTATTCCGCCCAGCACGGCCCGCGTGATCCGGTCGGGCGCGTCGAGGGCGACCTGCCAGCCGACACGCGCCCCGAGTGAATAGCCGACATAGTGAGCCTCGTCGATCAGGTAGGTGTCGAGCACGTTCAGGATGTCCTGCACGAGCCGGTCGAGGTTGTAAAGGGCCGGATCGTGCGGTTTGTCGCTCGCCCCGTGACCTCGCTGGTCGACGCCGATCACGTGGAAGCCCGCTCGGGTCAGATCGCGGGTCCACCCGGTGCGCATGAAGTTGAGGATCGCGCTGGATGCGAACCCGTGAACGGCGAGCACGGTGGGAGCATCCGGGTCGCCCCACTCGTAGGTGGCGAGTTTGAGCCCGTCCGATGACATGACCACGTGTGCGGGTGGCGGCTCAGGCAGTTTCACGATTCATAGTCTGCCCATAGACGAGCAGCTGGAGCAGTAGCAGGAGACGGTGTTCGATTTCGAGTGGGGCAACAGGTACCGTTTGGGCACGGGTCGCACAGCGTCGGGCAACGCGGATCCGTCGCGCCTTGCTGTCGCAGCCTGGATCCGGCCCGCTGAGCCCGTTGGGCGAGCCGGGACTCGCAGTCGACCTCGCGCGGGTGAGCCAGACCCTTCCGGACTCCAGTAACCCGGCCAACGACATGGGGATCATCGGTCTCGCGAGCTCCCTGCCCTCGTCGGTCGTGCCCGCGCTGCTGCTGATCGGGGCCACGGTCGCGAACCCGCAGAACTTCCCCGCGCTCTTCATCACCGGAGCGATCGCTGCCGCTATCGGAGCGCTGCTGATCATCCCGATCCGCGGAGTGAAGTAGGGAACTGCTCGCCGGGCCCATCCGGCTTGCGCCCGTCTCACCGACGGCATAGCATCGCAGAAACCGACCACTCGACGGTTTTCCGCATTTCTTTGCTCGATGGAGACGCTTCGCGATGACCGACCTGCTCACGCGCACGCCGTCAGCCGTGCGCGCCGTGCTCCGGAGTCCGCTCTACCGCGGTTCGACCGTCGCGCTGTTCCTCTCCGGGCTCGGAACCTCGGCAGCGGCGCCGCAGATCGCGCAGTTCCTGGTCAAGGATCTCGGGGCGTCGCTCACGGTCGCAGGCCTGTACTACCTCACCAACCTCACGGCGCCGATCGCCGGCTATCTGATCGGACGCCGGTCCGACCGCACCGGTCGCAGACTCGGCCTCTTCCGGTTGAGCGCTGCGGCCGGTGCTCTCGGCTGGTTCGCCATCGCCTTCTCCGGTCAGCTCTGGATGCCGTTCGTCATCAGCGCCGTCATCCTGGGCTTCGCCGGCGCCGCGGCGTCGCAGCTCTTCGCCGCGATCCACGACGAGCTCGCGGCCTCGCCGACGCCGGCCGGAGACGGTGTCGTCTCGATCGTTCGCATGGCTCTGACGTTCGGGTGGGTGATCGGCCCGGTCGCCGGATCGTACCTCGCTGCACAGACCAGCCTCCGTGTGATGCTGATCGCGACCGCCGTCTGCACCCTCGCCCAGATCATCCCCCTCGGAAGGCTGCGTGAGGGAGCAGGGGCAGCGCCCGCCACCGAGCATGAGGGTCCGGCCGCACGCGCGCACGTGCCTGTGCGGGCGATGGTCCCGCTTCTCGCGTTCACCGGGCTGTATATCCTCGTCTACGCCGGCGAGCCCATCAAGTACGCCTACCTGCCGATCTACATGAACGAGCAGCTGCATCTTCCCGCCGCGCTCAGCGGCGCCATCATCGGCATTCAGCCACTCGTCGAACTGGCCCTCATGCCGGTGGCGGTCGTCGTCGCGCGCAGGACGGGCATGATCCCGCTCATGGTGGTCGGCGCTCTCTTCGGGATGGGGGCGAACCTTCTCTTCGCGACGACCGGGACAGCGGTCGGCCTCTTCGCCGGTCAGCTCCTCATGGGTGGGGTCTGGGGGATCTTCGCCGGGCTGGGCATCATCGTGGCCCAGCGGCTGCTGCCGGTCGCTGTCGCCACGGCGTCGGCCATCTTCATCACTGCGCCCGCGCTGAGCTCGGCACTCGGCGGTCTCGTCGGAGGCATCGGGGCAGGCACGATCGGGCTCCCACTCGTGTTCCTCATCCCTTCTCTTTTCGCCCTCCTCGCATCGATCGGACTCGTCCTGCTTCACCGACGGGTGGGGAATCCCGCCTGAGTGGCGCGCGAACTGGGGTCTACCTTCCCCGACTCGCGCTGTACGACACTGTCCTCACATCAATAGACAGGGTGATGGCCGCACACAGCTTTGGAGTGACCGCATCGGAGTCGCAGGTGGGGCGGGTCTTGAGACGGCACGTAACCCACACAGAAGGACACCGGTTTCGCGATGAGAAATGATGCATCCCCCTGGCTGAAACCGTTGGCCGTCGCCGTCAGCGCGCTCACAGCCGCGATCTTCGGAATCGGCACGATGCTCGCCCTCCCGGCGATGGCTGCGACCGGCACGGTCGATGTCACCTGGACGAACACCTCCGAATGGACCACCGGCGTGCAAGCGGCGGTCACGATCGAGAACAAGTCGGCCGGGCAGCTCACCGGCTGGCAGGTCCGGTTCACCTACGCCAACACCGTGTCGAGTATCTGGGACGCGACGCAGACGCCGACCGCCGGCGGTTTCATCGCGAAGGCCCCGGCGTACGCGGCGAACATCGCCGCCGGGGGAAAGGCTGCCTTCGGCCTGGTGGGAACGAAGCTGGCCGGCGCCGCGCTCATCCCGACCGGGTGCACCGTCATCCTGCCGACGGGGGCCGCGCCGATCGCGTGCGCCGTCAACGGCGTGCTGTCAGCGGCGGTCACGACGTCACCGACCCAGCCCGCGCCGACCGCGACGCCGACGCCTCCTAAGACCTCCACCGCGACGCCGACCCCCACACCGACGCCGACGCCGACTGCGCCCGTCACGCTTCCGGGCCGCGGTTCCGTGGCCGTCACCTGGACGAACACCTCGGAGTGGGCCGCAGGCTTCCAATCGTCCGTGCGGCTGACGAACACGTCGACGTCTCCGATCTCCCCGTGGGAGATCCGGTTCACCTACGGCAATGTCGTCAACAGTCTGTGGGACGGAACCTCGGCGGTCGTCGCCGGCGGGTTCGGCGTGAAGGCCCCGTCGTACGCACAGGCGCTCGCCGCAGGCGGCACCGCGACGTTCGGCCTCACCTCGAACAAGGTCGCGGGGAACCCCCTCTTCCCGACAGCGTGTGCGGTCGTGAACCCGCCGACGCCCGTCACCTGCACGGTGAACAACGGAACGCCGACGACGTCCACGCCGACCCCGACCCCGACACCGACCCCCACGCAGACCCCCACAGACCCTCCGGTCGTCATCACGCCACCCATCGCCGGCGCGCTCCTCGTCGCCCCCTACGTGGACATGGGCATCTGGCCGACCGCAGACCTGGCTTTGGTCGCAGCGCAGACCGGAACGAACGCACTCACCGCATCCTTCATCGTCGCCGACCGGACCAGTGCCTGCAGCCCGACCTGGGCCGGTTATACCGCGTACGCCATCGGCGGCTCCCAAGACTTCGTCGGAACGGTCAGTGTGTTCCAGGCGAAAGGCGGTCGGATGATCGCCTCGTTCGGCGGGTCCGTCAACGACGAGATCGCCCGGGTCTGCACCGATCCGGCCAAGGTCCTCGCCGCGTACACGAAGGTCGTGACCCGCTTCAACCTCGACCGGATCGACTTCGACATCGAGGGTGCCGACGTGTCCGACTCGACGTCGAACAAGCGTCGCGCGGTCGCCGTCGCGACCTTGCAGGCACAGCGCGCGGCCGCCGGCCATCCGCTGCAGGTGACCCTCACCCTCCCCGTCATGCCGACGGGGCTGCTCGCCAGCGCGCTCCGCACCATCACCGAGTTCCAGGCCGCGGGCGTGAAGCTGGCCGCGATCGACATCATGGCGATGGACTACGGCATCGGAACGAAAGACATGGGCGCTGCCGCCGTCTCGGCCATCCAGGCGACAGCGAACCAGCTGGGCACGCTCCCCGCATACGCCGCGCTGACTCCCGCACAGCGTCTCGCCCTCGTCGGCGTGACACCGCTCATCGGCGTTCAGGACACGGCCGGCGAGACCTTCACCCTCGCGAACGCGACGACCGTCGCAGCGTGGGCGAAGGCGAACCGGATCGCAAGCCTCGGCTGGTGGGAGACCACCCGCGATCAGCCGTGCACGGGCGGAATCGCCGCGTACATGTGCACCGGTATGTCCGCATCCCAGTGGGCCTATGCGAAGGCGTTCGTGGCCGCTGCGAGGTGACAGCAGGGCCGCCGAGCTCCCCTGGTGCCGGTTCGACAACAGTTCAAACCCGCTGGCGAACGGCTTCGAGGCCGTCGGTCGGAGTTCGACCCAGTAACTCGCCCAGGGTCGTCGTGGGCCGTGCCGCCCACCCGCTGCGGAATTCGGCGTACAGGTCGATCAGTCCGTCGCTGAACGCTGACGGGATGCCTGAAGCCGCGAGCCAGGTGCGATATTCGTCGTCGTCGACCTCGCGGAAGGGGATCGTGCGTTCGCTCAGCCGGCTAGCCAACTCGGCGAGATCCTCCCAATCGAGCGACCGCGGACCTGTGAGCTCGAGCGTTGAGCCGGACAGTGAGTCGGCAAGGACGGCGGCAGCGGATGCCTCGGCGAGGTCGGCCACGGACGCTGGGGCTGAGCGCGCCCCGGCGGCGGGGGCGACCAGCTCGCCGTCCCGGATCGCCCACGTGACGTCGCGCGCCACCGCATCCGCCAGTCCATAGCCGAATCGGAGGATCGTCCAGTCCGGTGCCGTCGACTTCAGCAGCTCCTCGGATGTCGCGTAGTCCTGGATCAGGCCGAGCTTCGTGTGTTCGAGATCGGGCCAGCTCGTCAGGACGACGCGTTCGGCGCCCGCTTCGTTCGCCGCAGTGATCGCCGCCGCGACGCGCTGACCTCGAAGCTGTGGGGTAGCGCCGAAGAAGGTCGCATTGATCAGGACCGTGGTTGCGCCGTCGAAGGCCGCGGGCAGCTTCTCCGGTTCGTCGAAGGATCCTGCGCGGACCTGCACACCGCGGTTGCGCAACTCCGCGGCCTTCTCGACGTCGCGAACCGTCGTCCCGATGAACGCGGAGTCGTCCCTTGCGAGGAGTGCGTCGATCACTCCGCGACCGAACTCTCCGTTTCCTCCAGTGATGACGATCGTCATGAGTTCTCCTAAGATATAAACGGGTCTGTCGCCCCGGTTAATATACGGGGCCAGCGCCCCGGTTTGTCAAGAGGGAGGTCAGATGAGCGAGCGAGCACCACGCGCAGACGCCGTCCGCAACCGAACGCGTATCCTCGACGAGGCACGCACGGCGTTCGAACGCGAAGGGGTGGATGTTCCACTCGACTCGATCGCTGCGGCCGCCGGCGTGGGCGCGGGCACCGTTCACCGCCATTTCCCCACGAAGGACGCACTGGTGTCGGCTGTCATCGAGACGCGCCTCACCGAGATGGCCGACCGGGTGAGGGTCGCGTCCGGCGCTTCAGACCCGGGCAGCGAGTTCTTTGTCCTGCTCGTTGAACTCGTCGAATCGGCGGGCGGCAACCTGGCGCTCACCGAGGCTCTCGCAGGAGAGCGACCCGGCCCTGCGGTGGCGACGGCGGGTGCGCGGCTTTCGTCCGAACTTCAGGTACTTCTCACCCGGGCGCAGGATGTGCGCGCGGTCCGCGGCGACATCGACGTGCCTTCGCTCCATGCACTGCTCTCCGGCGCCATCCACATGCGGCGTCTCCCGGGAGTGAAGCCGGAACTCGTCCTCGATGTCATCGAGCGCGGCCTCGCGCCCGGGCCGGGGACCGATGCGGAGGGGGAATGACATGACTGACGTCTTCGACAAGCTCCTCGAGGCGACCAACGCGCATGATCTGGATGCGATGATCGCGCTCTTCGACGCCGACTACCGCAGCGTGCAGCCCGCACACCCGGCGCGAGCGTTCGTGGGAGCCGCCCAGGTCCGGGCCAACTGGGAGGCGATGTTCGCCGGCATCCCGGACTTCCACAACGAGGTCACCCGCACGGTGCGGGACGGCGACACGATCTGGTGCGAATGGGCCTGGCGCGGGACGCGAACCGATGGTCAGCCCTTCGAAGCGCGCGGCGTCGCTCTGTTCCGGGTTCGGAACGACCTGATCGTCGAGGGAACGCTGTACATGGAAGACGTCGAGACGGAAGCGATCAGGATCGAAGACGCGGTCGAGGGCCTCTCGGGCCGCCGACCCCGCCCCGCTCAGTAGCCGACGAAGTCGTATTCCTGGAACGAATCCACTTCGTAGTCCCACCGCGTGGCGACGAACTGCCGATGGTCCGGATGCGCGTTGTACGCGTCGTAGTCGGCCTGGCTTGCGAACGTCATCGCGAACTGGAACGCGGCCGTGCTCTTCGGACTCACCTGCCGGCTGACCGCGAACTCCTGAACCCCGGGAATACCGGGCAGCACGACGGAGGCCGTGCGGATGAAGTCGGACTCCTCCGCGGATCCTGCCGCGTGGCGCAGACGGAAGACGACGGTATGACGGATCGGCGGTTGTGACTCCATTCAATCGACACTAACCGACCGGCTAGACCTGGGACCCGATCTTGAAGCCCTCGTCTTTGCGGGTGAATGAGAATCCGTCGGCGCCGATCGTGACATCGGCTTCCTTGGTCTCGGTGCGCTCACGGATCTCGCGCGGCGTGCCGTCGAGGTCGAGCACGGTCGACGCGTTGGCGTACCAGCTCGGAACGACGGGGGTTCCCCACCAGTCGCGGCGCTGGTTGTCGTGCACGTCCCATTTCACGACGGGATTGTCGGGGTCGCCGGTGTAGTAGTCGTGCGTGTAGATCTCGATGCGGTGGCCGTCGGGATCGAGCAGGTAGAGGTAGAACGCGTTGGAGACGCCGTGCCTGCCCGGCCCGCGCTCGATCTTGTCCGATTCGCGCAGGGCTCCGAGGTGATCGCAGAGGTGCAGGATCTGGCTGCGCTCGTGCGTCGAGAACGCGATGTGGTGCATCCGCGGGCCGTCGCCACCGGTCAGGGCGATGTCGTGCACGGTCGCCTTGCGGTACATCCAGGCGGCGAAGACGGTCTGCTGGTCGTCTTCGATGTCCTCGGAAACCTTGAAGCCCAGGCCGCTGTAGTACTCCATCGCCGCAGGAACGTCAGGCGTGACGATGTTGAAGTGGTCGAGTCTCGCGATGGCCCCGGCGCCCTGCAGGTCGTAGCGCTGGGTCAGCCGTTCGACATGGTCGGCTTCGTAGAAGAATTCGATCGGGAAGCCGAGCGGGTCTTCGATGCGCACCGCCGCCCCGATGCCACGTGTCGCCCCGGCCTCGCGCCGCTCCACCCGCACGCCGAGGTCGGTGTAGTACTCGAACGCCGTCTCCACCTCGGCCTGCGAGCGCACCCGGTAGGCGAGCGCCGCGAGCGCGGCCACAGGACCGCGGCGGAGCACGAGCGAGTGATGCAGATACTCCTCGAACGCGCGCAGGTAGATGGCGTCGGCATCCTCGTAGGTCACGACGAGGCCGAGCACGCCGACATAGAACGCGCGGGACTTCGCGAGGTCGGTCACGATGAGCTCCGCGTACGCGCAGCGGATGACGTCGGGCGGGGTGAGTGAAGTCATGGTGTTTCCTCTTACTTGGACCCGAACCGGGCCGTGTGGACGTCGCCGAGCGTGATGTGCACGGCCTGCGAATCGGTGTAGAAGTCGATCGAACGGTAGCCGCCTTCGTGCCCGAGACCGGACGCCTTGACTCCGCCGAACGGGGTGCGCAGATCGCGCACGTTGTGCGAGTTCAGCCAGACCATGCCGGCCTCGGTCGCGTGGGCGAAGGTGTGCGCCCGGGTCAGGTCGGAGGTCCACAGGTAGGCGGCGAGCCCGTATTTCACGCCGTTGGCCAGCGCGAGGGCTTCCTCGTCGGTGTCGAACGGGCTGATGGCCACGACCGGGCCGAAGATCTCCTCCTGGAAGATCCGCGCATCCGGTTTTACGTCGGCGAACACCGTCGGCGCGACGTAGTTGCCGTCGGGCAGGCCCTCCGGTCGGCCGCCACCGGCGAGAAGCCGTCCCTCGGATTTGCCGAGCTCGACGTAGCTCATCACCTTGGCGTAGTGCTCTGGATGCACGAGCGCGCCGACCTCTGTCGCCGGGTCGTGCGGGTCACCGACCACGATCCTCCTGGCGCGTGCGGCGTAGCGTTCGAGGAATTCGTCGTAGATGGAGCGTTCGACGAGGATGCGCGAGCCGGCGGTGCACCGCTCGCCGTTGAGCGAGAAGACTCCGAACAGTGTCGAATCGATGGCCGCGTCGAGGTCGGCGTCGGCGAAGACGACGGCGGGGGACTTTCCGCCGAGCTCCATGGAGAGGCCTTTGAGGTTCTCCGCGGAGTTGCGGAAGATGGTCTGCCCGGTCGTCGTCTCACCGGTGAAGGAGATCAGGGGGACACCGGGATGCTTGACGAGCGCGTCGCCCGCCTCCTCGCCGAGCCCGTTCACCAGGTTGAAGACGCCGTCGGGCAACCCGGCCTCGCGGAAGATCCCGGCCCACAGGCTGGCCGACAACGGGGTGAACTCGGCAGGCTTCAGCACCACGGTGCAGCCCGAGGCGAGGGCGGGAGCGAGCTTCCAGCTCTCCAGCATGAAGGGGGTGTTCCAGGGCGTGATCAGGCCGGCGACGCCGATCGGCTTGCGGTTGACGTAGTTCATCTGCACGCCGGGCACCCGGTAGGTGTCGTCTGCCTGCGCCACGATCAGGTCGGCGAAGAAGCGGAAGTTCTCTGCGACGCGTTGCGCCTGCCCGAGTGCCTGGGTGATCGGAAGACCCGTGTCGAAGGTCTCGAGTTCGGCCAGCCTGGCATCCTGGGCCTCCACGGCATCCGCGATCCTGTTCAGGATGCGCGCACGGGCACGCGGTGCGAGTCGCGGCCACGGACCCTCCTTGAAGGCTTTCGTGGCTGCCGCGACCGCGAGGTCGATGTCGGCTTTCTGCCCGGCCGCCGCCGTCACGTAGACCTCGTTGGACACGGGGTCGAGCACGTCGAAGGTCTGCCCGCCGACGCTGTCGACGAACTCACCCCCGATGAAGTGCTGGATCTTCTCGGGCAGGCCCTCGGGAACGTAGTGCGCCATGTCAGTGTCCTTTCACCGTGAAGCCGTCGACGGGAGACAGGTATCGTTCGCCCGCCTTCAGGTATTCGCGGATCTTCGTGAGACCGCCGGGGGTCGGCGTGATCAGCGGCGGCCGTACGAAACCGGACTCGATCAGCCCGCGCTGTTCGAGCACCCACTTGCCCGGGGCGGGGTTGGTCTCGACGAAAAGAAGGTCGACGAGCGGGTGCAGACCGTAGTGCAGTTCGCGGGCCCGCTCGATGTCGCCGGAGTTCCACGCCTCGAACAGGTCGGCGTGTGCGCGCGGGGCGATGTTGGACGTCGCGCTCAGGAAGCCGACCCCGCCCAGGGCGAGCAGGGGAAGACACAGCAGTTCGATGCCGCTCCACACCAGCAGGTCGGGCCCGCAGAGCTGCAGCACCCGCGAGAAGTGCTCGAAGTCCTTCGTGGTCTCTTTCACGCCGACGAAGTTGTCGAGATCGCGGTAGAGGCGGGCGACCGTCTCGGGTGCGATGTCGACCGCCGTGCGGCTCGGCACGTTGTACGCCACGATCGGCAGGTCGGGGAACTCCTCGGCGACCGTGCGGTACCAGACGTACAGCGCCTCCTGCGTCGGCCGTGCGTAGTACGGCGTGATGATCAGCGCGGCATCGATGCCGGCGTCACGGGCGGCCGAGGTGAGTTCGAGCGTCTCGTCCAGCTTCTCGGTGCCCGTGCCGGGCATGAACGGGACCCGGTCGTCGATGGCTTTCGCGACCGTCTGGATCGCGGCGATCCGCTCGGGGATCGTCTGGGCGCTCGGCTCACCGGTGGAGCCGCCGATGGACACGCCATGGGTGCCCTGGGCGAGCTGCCACTCGACGAGGTTGGCCAGCCCGGCGTGGTCGACCGCACCGTCAGCGGTGAACGGCGTCATCAGTGGCACGATCGAGCCGCGGATCAGGGACGGGTCGCTGCGGTATTTCACTGGTGTCTTCTTTCCTGATAAGCGAGGAACGCGTCGAGTGTTCTGGTGCGGTGTGCCCGTGCCGCGAGTTCGATATCGAGCGAGGCGGCGTGCTGCTCGAGCAGGGCCAGGATCTGCTCGTGCTCGATCACCGACTCCTGGGCGCGACCCGGCACGAAGCTGAAGGTCGAATCCCGCAGGACGGTCAGCCGGCCCCAGCCGCGGTGCACCAGATCGAGGATGTGCGGATTCGGGCAGTTCTCGAACAGCACCGCGTGGAATTCGAGGTTGAGTTCGGTGAACCGGTGCGGGTCGAAGTGCTCGAGACACTCGATCATCTGCGCGTTGATCGCCCTGGCTCGTGCGATGTCGCCTGCGGTGATGTGCGGCGCCGACAAGGCGGTCGCCGCCCCCTCGACCAGGCTCAGCGTCTGCATCGTGTAGAGGTACTCGGTCTCGTCGTGCATGGCGACCTGCGCGCCCACATTGTGCTCGAACGTGACGAGACCTTCGGACTCGAGCATCCGGATCGCCTCCCGCACCGGCACCACGCTCACATCGAGGGCCTTGGCGATCTGGCCGAGCACGAGCCGGTAGCCCGGTGTGTACGTGCCGTCGGAGATGCGCTCCTTGATCCAGCGGTAGGCGAGTTGCGCTTTGCTCTGCGTCACAGTTTCGCTCGCCATTGTGCGAACCTCGCCTTCCACTGCGCATTCATCGGGTAGAGGCCGTCGATCTTCTCGCCGTCTGCGACCCGTTCGGCGATGAACGTCTCTTCGAGTTCCTGCTCGATGGCGTCGTCGACGATCTCCTCGACCAGGAAAGGCGGGATGACGAGGACCCCATCGGCGTCGCCGACGATGACGTCGCCCGGCTGCACGGCGGCGCCGCCGCAGGTGATGGTGAGGTCGGTGTCCCACGGCACGTGGCGTCGTCCGAGCACTGCCGGGTGCGGTCCGGCGTGGTAGGTGGGGATGGCCAGGGCAGTGACGGCCGCGAGGTCGCGCACGCCGCCATCCGTGACGATCCCGGCAGCGCCGCGCACCTGAGCACGGAGCGCGAGAATATCGCCGACCGTTCCGGTTCCGCGCTCGCCGCGGGCTTCGATGACGATCACGTCGTCGGGGCCGACCGCGTCGAATGAGCGCTTCTGCGCGTTGTATCCGCCGCCGTGAGCCGCGAAGAGGTCTTCGCGGAAGGCGATGTATCGCAGCGTGCGGGCGCGGCCGACGAGTCGTGCGTCGGGCCGGGTCGAGGTCAGCCCGTCGATGGTCACGGCGTTGTAGCCGTGCTTGCGCAGCTGAGCACTGAGCGTCGCGGTGCCGACGCTGTTGATCTTCGCCTTGAGCTCAGCGGTCAGCGTGAACGCGGGCGCGAGGCCTGCAGCCTCGGCGGAACCCCAGGCATCCGCCCGCTGTTCGTCGGTGATCGCGGGCGGCGCGCTGTACGACGGGATGGGCGTCGTTCCTTCGACGACCGGCGTGACCAGTCGCCCGGTGGTCGGCCTGCCGGCGGCTTCGGGGGCATCGACTTCGACCTCGACCACGTCGCCGGGGCGGACGACGGATGCCCCGGCGGGTGTCCCGGTGAGGATGACGTCGCCCGGCTCGAGCGTCAGCTGTTGCGACAGGTCGGCGACGAGCTGGGCGAAAGGGAACAGCAGCTGCGCCGTGGTGTCCTCCTGCACGATCGCACCGTTCACCCACGTTCGGATGCGCAGATTCGTCGGATCGATCAGCGCGGCACTGATCACTTCGGGGCCGAGCGGGGTGAAGCCGTCGCCCCCCTTCGACCGGACATTGGATCCCTTGTCCGCGAGGCGAAGATCGTAGACACCGAAGTCGTTCGATGCCGTCACGCCGGAGACGTACGTCCACGCGTCGGCCGGATCGACGCGGCGCGCCGCGGTGCCGATGACGAGGGCGATCTCACCCTCGAAGGCGAGGAGCTCGGTCCCGGCGGGCCGTTCGATCGGAGTCCCACTGGCCGAGACGGAGGTCGCGGGCTTGAAGAAGTAGCCGGGGTACGCGGGAACGCGACCGCGCTGGGCCGCCCGCGAAGGGTAGTTGATGTGGACCCCGATGATCTTTCCGGGGCGGATCGGCAGCGACTGACCCATGACAACCTCGTCTCGTTAGCAGGAACGATATCACAGATCGTATACAATCCGACTAGTAGTCGATCGGGCGCACGAGTTCATTTGCACTATCGACCACTGCCGAGTGGGATAAGTCCAGCGGTTCGATTCTCAGTAAGGCCAGCGGTGGCCGAATCTCCTCGGTTTCCCACAACATGACGTTCGTCCAGTCCGGCCGATGGAACGACCACCAGGACAGGCCCGCCCAGCGTTGGCTTCCGTCGCCGTCCTGCTCATGGAAGACGCGAAGCGCGAACGGCTGAGTGAACCCCGTGTTCTGCTTCACGATCTGTGACGGCCGAACCTGCCGGCGTATGAGCTCGGCGGGGTCATCGAGATCCAAGACCGGCAGATCGTCCGGGACCTCGAACACGGCCAAGGCCCGCCGCCCGCCGGGCAGGTAGGGGGTCTCGAACATTGATGGCAACCATCTGCCGTGATTGCCGAAGGACTCACCGACCGCGCCCATCGCGGAACGCGAAAGGTACCGGGCGCCGTACGTCTGGGCGTTATCCCATCGACCGGACCCCTGCCGACGGTGGAGGTAACCGGGGTGACCGGGACTATCTGGGCGGGCGGACTGGTGGTGAGCAAAGACCCGGAACAGTTGCATCGCTACGCGTACGCGCCCGCCAGTTCAGCATCGAGGGCGTCGACCACGTCGTGAGATCCTCGAGTTCGCAGCACGTCGATCGGCCGGGCGCCTTCCAGGAACGCGTTCTGCCCCTGAAGCCAGGCGACCACGCTGTCCGTCTGCCACAGCATCGAAGCTCGAGCAACGACGTAGTCAAGATCGAGCAGACCACGTCCGACCTCTGGACTCGGCGATTCTGCCCCCTTGCGCCACTGCGTCGGCTGGCTTCGGTTCACACCTAACAGGCCGGCAAGGACGGCCCCGCTCCCGAGCGTATTGATCAGAAACTCGGTGCGCTCCTGCGTCTGGTTCAGGTTCGCGCGCCTTGACGATCGGAGGTTTGCCATACCTCTACCTGACGCCCAACATACATGTTGGGCATGGCACCCACCGCGATCGGTTGAGTAGCTGGCAGGCCAGATAGTCGGGCGGTGCGGGTGGAAGTTACTACCCCAACCGGCCACCGATCGACCGCGACGCGGTCAGCAGCAGCGTCGCGATCTCGGAGGCGTCCCGGTCGCTGGACACGTAGACCGCCGCAAGGGCTGCAGGGGGACTGCCGTGGGCGGAAAGCGGTACGGCGACCGAACGCAGGCCCGGGATCACCTCGTCATGGCTCGTGGCGAAACCGCCATGATCAAGCGGTCGGCGGGTGACGCCGCGCTCCGCGAGTTCCCGATCGGTGAGCAGCGACTGGATGGCGATCCCCGGCGCCCCGAGCGCAAGCGAGTGGCGCGTGCCCGGTCGCTGGGCGACCGTTGCGGTCCCCGCCCGGGGTTCGACGCTCGACAGCGTGACGCACTGGGTGTGGTCGAGCACCACCAGGAACGCGGTCATCGTGAGCTCGTTCGCGAGTGTCGTGAGTTCGGGAAGGGCGGCGGCCTGGAGGGAACGCTCGACACCGCGGGCGAGAGCGGCCATCTTCGGCGCGAGTGCGAACGCACCTGCCGCGTTCCGCGAGATCATGCCGTGATCCTCGAGGGTGCGGAGGATGCGGTAGGCGATCGACCTGTGCACGCCGAGAGTGGCGGCGAGGTCCGCGATCGTCATCGGTTCGGCCGAGTCGGCGAGCACTTCAAGCACCCGCAGGCCGCGTGAGAGCGTCTGCGAGTGCGGCTGTTGCACGTCGGTCATTCGGCTGCTCTCTGGTTCAGGCTGGATCGGAAGAACTCTGACAGCTCCTCGGTGGCGGTCAGTGGGAGGACCGCGCCGACGTATTGGTCCGGACGCACGACCACGATGGCGCCCGCGCGGTCGATGCCGCGCAGGTCGAAGATGTCCTGCTCCCGGTCCGCGCCGAAAGCGTTCTCGAGGTTCACCAGCCCGAACGGGCTCATCCGGGGCTTGAACGCGGAAGGCACGGTCATGAGGTCCGTGTCCGTGTGATCCTGCTGATAGATCACTTTGACGTCGAACCAGCTGTCAGCGTCCGAGCCCTCCGGCGTGAACGCAAGGATCGGGGAGTCGGAGGAACTCGTGAGCCAGTCCGCGAGGTCAGCCGTCGGCGAGCTTTCGCCGGCCTTCGCGCCGTCGGCGAATACGTAGATACGCCACCGGCCGTCGGCCTGGGCGAGGTGGCCCAGGTGCACCGGGTTGCTGTCGCAGACGCGCCGGACGATCGCCGACTTGAACCGTTTGCCCACCGGGAATCCGGTCGCCAGCGACTGGTGCTCGGTGCCGCCGACGATCGACGACCGCGTGTACTCCGTCATGAAGCCGGCAGGGAACTCGGCCGTCCGGGTGTAGAAGTCCTCGAGCTCGGTCGGGTCTGCGAGCTCGTCGGGCTTCGCCGCCATCATGGCTGACCACACCTTGTCGAAGTCGATCAGATTCTTGGCGATCACCTGCCGCTCGGCCGAGTAGGTGCTGAGCAGCGACTCGGGGCTTCGTCCGTCGAGCACGTAGCCGAGCTTCCAGCCCAGGTTGAAGCCGTCCTGCATGGACACGTTCATGCCCTGGCCGGCCTTGGCGCTGTGCGTGTGGCAGGCGTCTCCTGCGATGAAAACGCGCGGGGTGCGGACACCCAGCTGTTCGGGGATGACGTCGTCGAAGCGGTCGGTCAGGCGGTGGCCGACCTCGTAGACGCTGTACCAGGCGACGTCTTTGACGTCGAGCGTGTACGGGTGAAGGATCTCGTTGGCCCTGGCGACGGTCTCCTCGATCGTCGTGTGCCGAACAGCGCCGTGGTCGTGCTCCGCGACCTCACCGAGGTCGACGTACATCCGGAACAGGTAGCCGCCTTCGCGGGGGATGAGCAGGATGTTGCCGCCCGCGTCGGACTGGATGGCGCATTTCGTGCGAATGTCGGGGAAGTCGGTGACGGCCAGCACATCCATGACGCCCCAGGCATGGTTCGCCTGGTCGCCGTCAAGGGTGCACCCGATCGCGTCGCGCACACGGCTGCGGGCTCCGTCCGCGCCGACCACGTATTTCGCGTGTACGACGCGTTCCCGCCCGATGGTGTCGCCCGCCGTCTCCATGAGGGTGACGGTGACCGGGTATTCGCCCTGGTCGGCGATCTCGAGATCCTGGAATTCCAGCCCGTAGTCGGGCGTCATCCGCGCCGATGAATGGGCCATGAACTCGGCGAAGTAGTCGAGGACGCGAGCCTGGTTCACGAGCAGGTGCGGGAACTCGCTCACGCCGGAGGGGTCGTCGACGGCTCGCGCCGTGCGGATGATGTGCGACGGGTTCTGCGGGTCGGGCTTCCAGAAGTTCATCTCTGTGATCCGGTAGGCCTCGGCGATGATCCGCTCCGCGAATCCGAACGCCTGGAAGGTCTCGACGCTGCGGGCCTGGATGCCGTCGGCCTGCCCGATCGCGAGCCTCCCGTCGCGACGATCGATGATGCGCGTCGTGACGCTGGGAAACTGGGACAGCTGAGCCGCCGTGACCATACCGGCCGGGCCGGTGCCGACGATGAGCACGTCGACGAAGTCGGGGAGTTCCTCCGGGCGATCGACGCCGACACCTGCGAGGGGCTGGATGCGCGGATCACCGGACACGTAACCGCGATGATGGAACTGCACGAATGGCCTCACTTCTCTGTGAATCGCTGTTCGATAATAGAACTGTTCGTTCAACTATCGCACTCAGAGTGTACGGCTATCCAACCCAGCGCACCATGAGCCGGATGGCGGGAGTCCCTTCCTTCGCCGCGGCCGCCTCTTCGAGCACCCCGTCGGCGCGCTCGGGGCCGCGTTCGACGAGGCCGCGGTCGATCGCCCGACGCGACGCCAGCCACATCCCGATGGCGGGCATCCGGAGACCAGCTTTGTACCCGTGCGCGGTGACGTCATCGGCCAGATCGCCGAACTCAAACGAACCGTGGCCGGCGAGATCATCGTCTACGGGAGCCGTCAGCTCATCCGCACCCTGCTGGAGCACGACCTGGTCGACGAGGTGCGGCTGACGGTGTTCCCGGTCGTGCTCGGCTCAGGCGAGCGCCTCTTCGACGAGTCTGCGGGCGCGACGCCGCTTCGACTCACCGGAGTGAGCGCTGTCGGCGACGGCCTGGCCCGGCTCACCTATGCCGTCGACCGCGAGTCCGTCACCCGGCAGTGATCGTCGCCCGACCCGTCAGGAGGGCCGGCCCACCGCGATGACGATCTTCCCTGCCAGCCGAGTCGTGGACGCGAAAGCCGCGGGTGCCTCGTCGAGCGGACGCACCGAGCCGACGATCGGAGCGAGTCGGCCCGCAACGACGCGCCTGGCGAGCTCAGCCAGGGTGGCGCGATCGGGCTCGACGACGAAGAAGATCGCTTGCCCATCCTCAGGTTGCCGGCTCGGCGGCGCGGCGATGGTGACGATACGGCCGCCGGGTCGCACCAGCGGGACGGACCGAGAGTAGATGTCGCCGCCGATCACGTCGAAGATCAGATCGACCTGACCGACAGCATCCAATGAATCGTTCTGGAGGTCGACGAAGCGAGCTGCCCCCAGACGCACTGCGGTTTCGCGGTCGGCCGCGCGGCCGGTGCCGATCACGCGAGCACCCGCGTCGCGAGCGAGCTGCGCGGCGAGGGATCCGACGCCGCCGGCCACCCCGTGGATCAGCACCGTCTGACCGATCTGGAGGTGCCCATGGTCGAAGAGGCCCTGCCACGCGGTGAGACCCGAGATCGGGAGAGCGGCCGCGGTGGTGAAGTCCACGCTCGCCGGCAGCGGGGTGAGATTGCGGGCTTCGACCGACACATACTCAGCGAGGGATCCGTTGCGGGTCCAGTCGGTGAGGCCGAACACGCGCTGGCCCACCGTGAGTCCGGTCGTGCCGTAGCCGAGCTCGACCACGACTCCGGCGACCTCGTGCCCGGGGACGGTCGGAGTCCGATCGCGTCCGGCCCGGTCCGTCCAGGTCGCCGGCCAGCTCAGCTCTCCGGGCGTGAACCCGGCCGCCCGCACTTCAACGATCACGTCGTTCTCCGAGGCATGCGGATAGCCGATCTCGGCCAGTTCCATTCCGCCGACTCCCGCCGACTGATCCGACACCGTGATAGCTCGCATCATTCTCACGCTCCTTGCGGGACGTGTCGTCGCGCCCGCTGCCTCCATCTTTCAGTCTCGGGAGCCGCCGCGCGATGATGAGTTCATGAGATTGAGCGAAATCACCGTCCCGGACACGGCGGCAGCGCGCGCCGCGCTCCAGATCGCGACCACGTACCACACGCCTTCCCTCCTGAACCATGTGCAGCGCTCGTGGCTGTGGGCGGTCGGCTTCGCGCAGGTCCGCCAGCTCGAGCCCGACCCCGAGCTGCTCTACGTCGGCGCGCTCCTCCACGACCTCGGCATCGTCCCGGAGTTCGACAACCACACGCTCGCCTATGAGGATGCGGGTGGGCACGTCGCGATCGCACTCACCGCCGGGGCCGGCTGGCCCGCCGAGCGTCGCGTGCGCGTGCACGAAGTGATCGTCAGGCACAACTGGCCGGAGGTCGATCCGGCGTTCGACACCGAGGGGCACCTGCTCGAGATCGCCACCGCGCTCGACATCGCCGGCGCGCGACCGGACGAGCTTCCTCTCGACTTCCGGCGTGAGGTTCTCAACCGGTACCCGCGCAGGGAGCTGGCCGCCGAGTTCACTGCGTGCGTGACCGATCAGGCCGCGCGGAAACCGGACACTTCCGCTCGGCGCCTGGTCGACGGCGGGGTCGCGCGCAAGCTCCGCGACAATCCGCTGGAGCGGCTGACCGACAGCTGAGCCAGCCGCGATGGCCTCAGCCGAGGTAGCGGGCGGATGCGTCCGAGCGCACGAATTCGAGGTGCATCGCCGTCTGCGCGAGGGCTGACAGAAGGTAGAAACCGTTCAGGTTCGGCCAGCCGGCTGTCCAGGTGAGCTCGGATGCGACCTGCCAGACGGTCGGGTCGCCGTCGATCCGGAGACGGTCGGCGACCTCGCGCGACCGGCGCAGGTGATGCTCGGCCGTCGTCGCGCAGCGGGCCGCCAACCCGCGGAACACGTACTCATGGCCAGGGCACACCTCGTACTCGTCGAATGCGGCGATCCGCTGGAGGGACTTGAGGTAGTCCGCGATCGGGTTCGTCGCCGTCTCGCCGCCGAGCCCCACCCCGGCATGGATGGTCGGCAGCACATGGTCGCCCGTGAAGACCAGGCCGTCTTCCGTATCCACCAGGCACATGTGACCCGGCGTGTGCCCCGGGGTCAGCACGACCTCGATCGCGCGACCCGGGATGTCGAGCAGCGCATCGTCGGTGACCAGAACGTCGGCACCCGACGCATCCATCGCCGGACGCCGCTCGCTCACATCGAGTTCTGCCAGGCGATCCGTCGGCACCCCCCACTCGTCGAACCGGTGCGACGGCGATTCGGCGGGCGCGCGGCCGGCCATGGCTTCGAGCGCCGCCTGTTCCTTCTCGTGCATCACGACCACGGCGCCGGATGCGGTGCGTACGCGGTCTGCCAGCCCGAGATGGTCGGGGTGCAGGTGGGTCACCACGACGGAGGCCACATCCGCGATGCTGTGCCCCGAGGCGTCGAGCGCCTGCGCGAGCGACGCCCAGTTGTCGTCCGACGGCCAGCCCGGGTCGATGAGATGCACGCCGCGCCGAGCATCCTCGACCAGGTAGCAGAGGCTGTAGGGGAGGTGGCCGCCCGGCATCGCCATGCGCAGTGAGCGGATGCCCGGCCCGACGACGCGGAGACCCTCGCCTTCGATGTGTTGCGGCACCGTGATCCCTTCTGGAGTTGCTCTCGAGCTTAGGTGGCCGTACCCCCAATTCTCGGCACATTTCGTGTGGACAGACAGAACGGTCTAGCCAACCGGCCCGTCTACCGACATACTGAGGTCTGGAACAGCAACGTCAACCCGAAGGGCAAGTCTGTGAACCAGGTACACAATCGCGCTCATGACAGCGCGCACCTGCTCGTCCGTCGCCTCGAACGCGACCTCCGCTGGGCGAAGGACCGGCGCCGGCAGCACGAGCGCGAGATCGAAGACGCTCGTCGCCTGCTGGCGACGCCGCCGATCAGCCTTGCCGGCAAGACCGCCCAGTTCGCCTGCATCGCGTTGCTCCTGGTCGTCGGCGGCTACTGGGCTGCGGTGGGGTCCGGGGTTCCGGGAAGGTGGATGACAATCGTCCTCTGGGTGGCCTCAGCGCTCGCGCTCGCCGTGTTCGTCAGTACGCTCGTCTCGCTCGTCAGGCTGCGGAATCGGCGCGCTGCGGCCCAGAAGGTGCTGGATTCGCACGCTGCCCGGTTCGCGCACACGCAGTACCACCTCAGCGAGAGCGTGCACTCCTACATCGGCGCCCGTAGCGAGTTGCACAACACGCGCCATCTGCACCTGGTCTGAGGTATCTGAACGGGGCGGCTCGCTCGGTGGAAGGATGGCCGCATGCCATCGTTCATCTTCATCTATCGAGCAGGTCCCGACCCCGTTCCGGCCGACCGGGTCGCGGAGAACCGAGCGGCGTGGGGTGCGTGGAACACGGCGCTCCACGAGGACTACGGGATCCGCACGGCCGGCGGGAGTGTTGTGGCGGCAGCAGGCGTCGCCGAGTACAGCGGCGATGTTCGCGGCGCGTCGATGGTCGAGTTCGAATCGATGGATGCCGCCGTCGCGGTTGCGATGAAGAGCCCCAATCTCGCGTTCGGCGGGACGGTCGAGGTGCTGCAGGAGTTCGAGCGGGCGGGTTAGCCTGCGCGATCACGGGCGATCGTGTCGGCACAGGGATGATAGTCACGGTTAGTTATGGGGATATGCGATGGCGCAAGGTCGTATCGCTCAATTGCGACACGAACCGCGATCAGTCCGTCGGACGGACCTCGACCCGAGTCTGGAGCCGTTGATATGGACCCGAAAGTAATCAGTTCCGCAATCATTGTGTTCGTCGGAAAAGGACTGTCGCCGTTTCCAATCCCAAGCGGTAATCGCGTTTTAGAGGTCTTCGGTCCCGCGTTAGGACCAGACCTCAACAAGGTGATTGACGCACTTAGTGATGAGTTCTACGAAGTCGAACCGCTCCCAGACGAGACCGTTATCGAAGCCACTGAACGAGCTACGTCGACATTCGTCAGCCACCACCCAGAAATCAGCGAAGATGCTGTCAAGGCGCTTCGGTGGAGCTATTCCTACGATTGGAAATAGGGCGGTACGTTATGGATGGGCGTCGGGCACTCCACGAGGTAGGTGGCCTCCCATGGAGGTGCTGGCGGTGAATGAAGACGCGATGCCGCCTTGGGAGGACCTGACCGAGGCGGAACAACTTGTTTTGGACGAATCGTTCGAGTGCGAGCCGCTTTGGGCTGTATTGAACGGGTGGGTCGCTAACGAAGATGCGCCGTACTGGAATCGAAAGCAGAAATACGTGCCGGAGCTTTCTGCCGCAGCGCGCCACTTAGTTGAACTCCGTCTGATCGAGGTTTACGAAATCGTAGACGGCGACACGATCGAAGACGACCTCCTCTCGTATCAGGATGCACTTGACGCGGTGTCAGATCACGGCAATTGGTGGGGATACGATTCGGAATTGAATTGGGACCCTGCCGAGGACACGAGCGCGTACGACGCTGATCCTGATGCCCCTCATCCGCCGACGAGAATCTATGCGCTCTATGCGACACCATCCGGGCACAGGGTCTCGATCATGCGCAAACTCTGGCCACCAATGTCATCCGTGAGAGTGCGTTCCCTCGGATCGACGGGCGCCGTGGATGTCAGTCGAAGGTTTGAATTTCCATCGGAGTCGAAGTGACTCGGAACTCTTAATGGGAGTCGCCGGCGAAGCTCCGCACACATGGCGACATTCAACATCAGTTCGCTCGGGCGAGAGCAGTACCTGTTGGATCGAAAGAACCGTGGAAGCGAATAGACCTTCATGAACGCGCGGAAATCGCGAGCGTCGCACGACGCACGGAGGACCTCCTGGCTTGGACCGGTGGGGCTCCTCATAACGGTGGTCGCGGCAGTTCGTCTCCTTGTGGTCCTTATTCAGTCGCCGGGCGACAGTGGTCACTACCTCGGGATCTTTCTCATTGTCATGGTGGTTTCGGTCGCGATCGTGCAAGGCACGACCTGGGTCTATGCAGCCCTCAAGTTCGCGGGGTTGTCCAAGCTCCAGCGTCTCACCGAAGAGTCCTATTGCTTTGTGGGCCGAGTAGCGCCTGAGTTCAACGATGGAGTCTCCGCAATCGTCAGAGCGCGTGGCGAACGGCCGATGCCGAAGGGGTTGGCAAATCCTCTTGTGACGGTCGACAAGAAGGGGGTGACCTTCTGGAAAGGGACCCTGAAACCGTCGTCAGTGTTTCACTTGCCTACGACAGCGCTTGAGGGATTCGAAATTGGGACGGCGCGTGAGTTTGGCAGAGACTTGCCAACAATCATCGCGAAAGTGAAGGTCGACGGCGATGAAGTTCTACTGGCTTGGGGCGTTCAGACAGCAGGAATTCTGGGTTTTCGAAGAGAGCGGGGACGAGCGCTCACCCAGGTTATCGCAAGTATCGACCAAGCGGTTGGGCGCCATGCGGCTAGCCAATGGGGTCCGTCGATCTCCAAGACGAGAGGGGATCGGTGACTTCGGTCCGCAGCTGGGAGCCGAATCGTTCCGAGGATGCGCAGGCCGGGAGGTTCGATGAATAAGCGAGGCGAGAAGCACGTGGTTACCGCGGAGATAACGCGGGTGATCTGGGAGTTGGATCCTGTCGGCTTGGGAGTCCCAGATCTGGAAAACAAAGCTGAGTACGACGGGATGATCCTCTGGAATTGTTGCACTGGAATCGGCAGGTCGCGGCGCAGGGGACACCGCGACGTGGGCAAGCAACCTTCTCGTTTCCCAGCGGGGGATGGATCCAGACACGGCAACGACTTTCCGGAGCGAACTTGAGGGCGCGTTGAAAAGTCTGCGGGAGTAGAAGCCGAATGACGCGTGTGTTGGATCCCCGCTATTGATACATTCAGAACAGGAACCTATTCGGACGGCTCACTTAAGGCGAACTTTTTCGGGGTCCAGGGCGTCCAATGAAACATCCAAGTATGGATGTTCTGGTGTTAGGAACCGCATTCGAGGCCGGAGTATCTGGCTTCGATGGCCGCCGGCAGGATTTGCGGGATTGGTATGTAACGGGCCCCAAGCGGGCACGTGGGTGATGATTGAGCCTCTAGTTGATCCGCAGACCGACTCGGTGGCCGAATACGTGTTTGTTTCGCCGGTACATCAACTCTTTGACGCAGACGGAATGCATGTCATCGATGATGGGGCGGTGGGCTCGGTCCGATCAACAGATGGCGGATTAATCGACCAAGCTACGACGCGATTGAACATTCGATGGTCGCTGGACCCAGCCGATCTGAAACGTGACTTTCGAGAACGACGCTAAGTCCGGGCGCGTTGGATTCATACCACGGAACGCTATTGGACGGAACTTGCCTTGCCGCTGCCATCCGCCACCCGCGATCCGCGTCAGCCCCAGACTTTGTTCGCTGAGGTCGGAGTGCACGTATAGATTGCGTTTCCAACGTGATGCACGCCGTTGCCAAGGCGTCCGCACGTCTGGAAAAGGTCCACCATCGTCGGGATCATGACGGCAAGTATGGCGGCGCAGAACAAGATACCCGCGAGGGAGATGATGAGTCCCGCAAGGGCGAAGCCGCTCTTGTGGCCAGCGCGCTTCGACTGCACCAACGCGACGATACAGACGACGAGCCCCGCTATGTCGAGCGGGAAGACGAACGACAGGACAAAGCCGACAATTCCCAGGACTCGACCCGGGCGCGAGGGCACCTGACCGTATGGGAGCGGCGGCATCATGCCGGGTGCGGGCGGCGCGTAGGGAAGTGCGGGTGCGGGGCTTTGGGCGTCAGGTTGGCTGCTCATCGCTCATGAGCATAGGGGCGAAGATGGAGTCGATCCACAAAGCGGTGACTGAAGCTCCCGCGCGTCTTCAGCGCACCGGCACCGCCCGCTGCTCCGCCCCGACATACGCGCTGAGGGGGCGGATGAGCGCGTTGGCCTGCAGCTGCTCCATGATGTGGGCGGTCCACCCGGTGATACGGCTCGCGACGAAGAGCGGCGTGAAGATCTCGGTGTCGAAGCCGATGAGGTTGTAGGCGGGGCCACTCGGATAGTCGAGGTTCGGAAGGATGCCCTTGGTCGAGGTCATCGCCTCTTCGAGCGCGTCATAGAGTTCGGCCATGTCTGGGCGGTCGTATTCGACGATGAGCGTGTCGAGCGCCGTCTTCATGGTGGGGACGCGCGAGTCGCCGTTCTTGTAGACGCGGTGGCCGAAGCCCATGATCTTGCGCTTCTCCGTGAGCGCCGTGGCGAGCCAGCCCGCCGCGTTCTCCGCCGACCCGATCTCGTCGAAGATGTGCATGACCGCTTCATTGGCGCCCCCGTGCAACGGGCCCTTGAGCGCCCCGATCGCACCGACGACGGCCGAGTACAGGTCGGACAGCGTCGAGGTGATCACCCGGGCGGTGAACGTGCTGGCGTTGAACGAGTGCTCCGCATACAGGATCATCGAGACGTCGAACGCGTCGACGACGACCTGGCTCGGGACCTCGCCGAAGGTCATGTAGAGGAAGTTGGCCGAGTAGCCGAGGTCGTCGCGCGGCTCCACGACGGCCTGCCCACGGCGGCGGCGCTGGTCGTACGAGACAATCGCCGGCAGCTGGCCGAAGAGCCGAATCGACTTGTCGAGGTTGGCCTCCCGGCTGGCGTCGGATGCCGCCGGATCGCTCGCGCCGATGACGCTCACTGCCGTGCGGACCACATCCATCGGATGCGCGGTCAGCGGCAGCTCGTCGACGACGCGCTTGACGCGCTCGTCCAGGCGGCGATGGGCGCGCTCGCGGTTCTGGAACACCACCAGCTGTTCCGCATCCGGAAGCTCGCCGTTCCACAGCAGGTACGCGACCTCCTCGAACGTGCAGTTCGCGGCGAGGTCCTGCACGGGATAACCGCGGTAGAGCAGCGAGTTCGTCTCCGGGTTGACCTTCGAGACGCTCGTCGTGTCGACGACGACACCCGCGAGTCCTTTTCTGATGTCGGGATCGGTCATTGTTCGATTACCTTCCGGTGGGTACTTCGAAGTTGAAGACGGACGTGTCGAAGGTGTTGTACGACTCGTAGTCGAGCAGCTCATACAGCCGCGCGCGCGTCTGCATTCCGGGCACCTCGGACCGCAGCGACCCTTCGCGCTGGAGCGTCTCGAGCCCGCGCTCGGCCGCGCCCATCGCGATGCGCAGCAGCGAGACCGGGTAGATCACGATGTTGATGCCGACGTTCGCGAGCTGCTCCGTGCTGAACAGCTCGCTCTTGCCGAACTCGGTCATGTTGGCGAGCACGGGCACGTCGACCGCCGCGCGAATCGCCTCGAACTCGCCGAGGTCGGCCATGGCTTCGGGGAAGATCGCGTCGGCCCCGGCGTCGACGAGTGCCTTCGCGCGGTCGATCGCCGCCTGCAGGCCTTCGATCGCCCGCACATCTGTGCGCGCCATGATGAGCAGATTCGGGTCGCGCCGTGCATCCACTGCGGCTCGGATGCGCTTGGTCGACGTCGCAAGGTCGACGACTGCTTTGCCATCGAGGTGGCCGCACCGCTTCGGGTTGACCTGGTCTTCGATGTGGAGGCCGGAGACCCCTGCGTCTTCGAGGGTCTGCACGGTCCGCGCGACGTTCATCGGCTCGCCGAAGCCGGTGTCGGCGTCGATCAGAGTGGGCAGGTCGGTCATCCGGCTGATCTGCTGGCCTCGGCCGGCGACCTCGGAGAGCGTCGTGAGGCCGATGTCGGGAAGCCCCAGGTCGGCGGCGATGACGGCGCCCGAGATGTAGACGCCTTCGAAGCCCTTGTTTTGGATGAGGCGGGCGCTGAGCGGGTTGAACGCGCCGGGGAAGCGCAGCAGCTCACCGCTGGCGAGGTCGGCGCGCAGCTTCGCGCGCTTGTCGGCGGGGGTGATAGAGGAGTACAGCATCAGAACAGTCCCTTCGGGCCGGGAGTCAGCACCCCGGCTTTCGCGATGAAGTTGAGGCCGTCGAGCTCCCCGGCTTTCAGCTCGGTCAGGCGCTGGACGGTGTCGAGGAAACGCTCGATCTCGGCCGGTTCGAGAACCGGGGCGGCGAGCATCCGGAACTTGCGGATGTAGTCAACACGGGCGAACGGACGGGCGCCGAGTGGATGCGCGTCGGCGACCGCGATCTCGTCGACGATCCGCGAACCGTCGGCGAGCTCGATCTCGACGCGACCGCCGAACGCCTTCTCGGCCGGGTCGTTGGAGTGGTAGCGCCGCGTCCACTCGGCATCCTCCTGCGTGGTGACCTTGTGCCAGAGTTCGACGGTGTCGGGCCGGCCGGCGCGCTCGGGGGAGTAGGACTTCTCGTGGTCCCACTCGCCGTCCTGCAGGGCGACGGTGAAGATGTACGGGATCGAGTGGTCGAGTGTCTCGCGGCTCGCGGTCGGGTCGTACTTCTGTGGATCGTTCGCGCCCGAGCCGATCACGTAGTGGGTGTGGTGCGAGGTGTGGATGACGATCGCGGTCACGTTCGCCGGGTCAGTGAGCTCAGGATGCTCGTTGTGCAGCCTGCGGGCCAGGTCGATCCAGGCCTGTGCCTGATATTCGGCCGAGTGCTCCTTCGTGTAGGTGTCGAGGATGCCGCGCTTCGCTTCGCCCTTTTCGGGCAAAGCTACTACGTAGCTGGCCGATGGACCATCCAGCATCCACGCGATGACGCCATCCTCACCCTCATAGATCGGGGTGGGGCTGGTCTGCCCGCGCATCGCCCGGTCGATCGCTTCGACCGCCATCTTCCCTGCGAACGCGGGCGCGTGCGCCTTCCACGTCGAGATCTCGCCCTTGCGCGACTGCCGGGTGGCGGTGGTGGTGTGCAGCGCCTGGCCCACGGCCTGGAAGATCGTCTCGGTGTCGAGGCCGAGCAGCGTTCCGATGCCCGCGGCGGCGGACGGGCCGAGGTGGGCGACATGGTCGATCTTGTGCTTGTGCAGGCTGATCGCTTTCACGAGGTCGACCTGGATCTCGTAGCCGGTCGCGATGCCGCGGATGAGCGCGGCGCCGTCTTTTCCCGCGTGCTGGGCGACCGCGAGGATCGGCGGGATGTTGTCGCCCGGGTGCGAATACTCGGCCGCGAGGAAGGTGTCGTGGTAGTCGAGTTCGCGCACCGCAACACCGTTCGCCCACGCTGCCCACTCGGGGCTGACGTGGTCGTCGATGCCGAAGACGGTCGAGCCGGGAGCGGCCGGGTGGGCTTCGGCCTGCGAGCGGGCGGCGATCGCGGGGCCACGGGTGATGGAGGCCGCGGCGACGGCAGCGTTGTCGATGATGCGGTTGATGACCATCTCGGTCACCTCGGGGCTGACCGCGACGGGGTCGGTCGCCACCTCGGCGATCTTCCACGCCAGCTGGTCTTCGCGGGCGAGATTCTCTTCGCTCTTGTGTACTCGTACCTCGTGGAGCTTCACTTCTCTTCCTCTCTCACGTTCGTGAGTCGTTCGGCGGAGGCCAGCACGCTGTGCAGGCTCCGATACAAATGGACCTGGGTGGCGGATGCGGCGAGCTCGGCATCGCCTTCGATGATCGCTTCGACGATGAGCAGGTGCTCCTCGGCCGCGGTGCGCAACCGATCGAGATCGTCGCGGGAGACCCGGCGGATGCGCACCAGATGCGGGCGCAGGTTTCGTAGCGTGGAGACGAGGTACGGGTTGCCGGTGGCTTCGTCAACGGCCAGATCGAAGCGGGCCACCAGGTCGTAGTAGCGCTCGTGGGCCGGGTCGCCGTCGGCGAGAAGCTGGGGTGAGGCTCGGAACTCGTCGCGCAGCCCGAGGAACACGTCTTCGTCGCGATTGCGTGCAGCGAGGCGGGCAGCCTCCTGTTCGAGGACCCGGCGCAGATCGAAGAGCTGGCGGATGCTCTCGACGGAGACCGTCGTGACGACCAGGCCGCGGCCGCGCTGTGCGGCGACCAGGCCATCCGCCCCCAGCCGGGCGAGCGCCTCGCGCACCGGAGTGCGGGAGACGCCGAGGCGTTCGGACTGCTCCACTTCCTGCAGCACGGTGCCCGGCGCCAGGCGCCATTCCATGATGTCGTCGCGGAGCGAGGCGTACGCGCGGTCGCTTGCTTTGGTCGCCATTCGGTCCTTTCGTGTATACACAACGTACGCCTGAAGGCCCGTTTCGGTCAATTCGCGACAATCACGATGGCCTATGTATACGTTAGTCGGCCGAGTCCAAACGAGGGCGCACGATCACCACTTAAAACATGTACACGTTAGAGTGCTCAATTTGGTACGGTTGGGGCATGTCAACTGCAGCTCACCTGCCAATGCTGCCGGTTCTTCCGAGCAACGAGGCGCGAACCGAACTGCCCAAGGCACTCAAGCGATTCCGGGCAGATGGGGCGCTTGCACAACCGATGCTATTCGGGTCACATCGCCGTCCGGAAGCGGTGGTGATCCCATTCGCGCTCTACTCCCAGCTGTTGCCGGTGATCGAGGATCTCGAGATCGCACAGCTGGTGCAGGCTCGCCAGGCGGCCGGTCCGTCGACGCCGCTGGCGGACATCGCCGAGGGTTTGGGACTTGACCCGGCTGACTACGCGTAGTGGCAGGCACGTTGGCCCTGCGCGCGCTGCCAGGGTTTCAGGAGGACATGTATGCCCTTCCAGATGATCGAACCCGCAAGGTGGCGTTGGACATGCTGGTGCTCGTCCGCGACGGGAAGGCTCGCGGGGTGCGCCTTGACTCACGGGTCGCGACTGGCGATCTGACTGATTGTTTCAAGTTGTACTTCGACCCGGACGGGTCGCAGAGGCCTCGGTTCCGTCTTGTCTACCGGTACACACCGGACGAGGTGCAGGCGGTCGCGCTGGAGGCTGTTGCGGTTGGGCGTCGGCAGGGGCTGGATGTGTATGTGACGGCGGCCGATCGACTTGGCCGGGGCGACGATTAGGTGACATCGATGGACGCGTCGACCCCAAGCGAATCGGATGCTCGGCAAATCAGCGACAAACTGACTGACGCCGACGAGGAGCGCTACGCCCAGGCCGCGGATTGGGCCGAAAGCGTGGAGGGCCTCCCCGCGGCCGCAAAGATCCTCGACGCGACGATCGCCCGAGACGGACGGGAACTCGTGGAGGAGCTGAGCCGGAGGGTGCCCATAGGTTGACCGCCTACAGTCGCGAGTGTGGCTGCGGGCAACGAACTCTCCAGGGCGGCATCCGATCGCGCCGAACTCGCAGAGCTTCAGGAACAGTTGCGCTCCTACGGGCTGGTGGCCGCCGCGGTGTGGCAGGTCGGACAGTGGCAGCAGATCAACGCGTACAACTCGACGGTGGCGGGCAACTACGGAAGGTCAGCCGTCCCGCTCGAGGCCGTGCTGCCGACCCTTCACTCCTTCCGCGACGCCCAGCAATGGCTGCCGGTCACCGTCAGCGGAACGTACTCGACAGCCCAACAGTTCGTCGTGCGCAACCGAACGTGTGCGAACATCGACGGCTCCGAGGTATTTACGCCGCTGCGCACTGCGGCCGGCAGCATGTTCCTCATCGACCGCGGCTGTGTCGCGGGCGGCGCGATTCCCGCACCGCCGGCGGGCGTCGTCAGTGTGACCGCGCGCCTCATTGCGGGTGAGGCGTACAAGGGCCGCCCGTTCGGAAACCAACTCGATTCGGTCGACCTCGCCCAGGCCGCAAGCAGACTCGACGTCCCGACCTACACCGGCGCCTACGGACTCCTCGTGTCGCAGGAGCCCGCCCCGGCGAAGGTATTGGAGCCCGTGATCTCGGGTCGGCCGATCCTGGACTCCAGCGGGCAGAGCGCGACCACCTTCGCCATCGGGCTCTACCTGATCGTCGGGCTCGTCATCTTCGGATTCGCCGTTCGCGAGAAGTTCCGCTGGGTCAACCGCTTCGATCCGCGACTCTGGCGGCGCGAACTGAAACGCATCCAGAGGCTCGCCCGCAAGCCCTACACCGAAGAGGAACTCGAAGACCAGTGGATCGACCGTGGAGCGGCCTCGGACCCGACGAACCCCCGCACCATTGATGGCGCGGGTGTTGGCGAGGTCGGCGGTCGGGTCGCGATCGAGGAGCACGAGGTCCGCACGCAGGCCGGGAGTGATGCGACCACGATCATCCAGCCCGAACTGCCGCGCAGCCAGTGAGGTCGCGGCGTTCAACACCTCGACCGGTGTGAGCCCGGCATCGACCATGTGCCCGAGCTCGTCGGAGGGTGGACGGGCCTCAGGCGCCGGCCGCGCGCCGGAACCGGGCCGGCGTCGACCCCGTCTGCTGACGGAAAGCGCGTGAGAACGCCGACTCCGACTTGAACCCGACCTCTGCCGCCACGCCCGCGACCGTGAAGCTGGTCGTCTGAAGCAGATCGGCGGCGACCATGAGCCGGACTCTCGTGACGAAAGCGCCGAAAGTGGTCCCGGTGCTGCGCTCGAACTGGCGGATGAACGTCGCCCGCGACATCGAAGTGAGCCGGCTCATTCGCGCGATCGACCAGTCACCGCCCGGGTTGTCGAGCACGCGTTCGATGACGCGGACGATGGCCGTATTCGCCGACGCCGTCCAGAGCGCCGCGTCGGTCGTCGTGCCGCGCGCCGTGCGCAGGATCATGGTGAGCAGGATGCTCGAGAGTGACGAGAGGATCGCTGCGGTTCCCTCGCCCTCGCTGGCCGCCTCGGTTCGCATGAGTGAGCTGAGCATCCGCAGTGCAGCATCCGTCTCCGGGGTCTCGCCGAACGAGATGTGGACGGGCTCCGGCAGGCTCTTGAAGAGGATCGCCCCCGCGCCTGGGCCGAACGTGTAGTGGCCGCAGAACAGGTCGATCACCGGGGTTCCGACGCCGTCGGTCAATGTCGTGGTGAATGCGTTACCCTGCCTTTCCGCAATGCCGCGAAGGTGACCAGGCCCGGACGTGATGATCCGGTGGGGTTCCCCTCCCGGAATGAGGACGACGTCGCCCGGCCGGAGCTCGAGCAGATGCGCCCCGACCTGCAGCTGGCAGGTGCCTTCGAGGAGCACATGAAACGGCGCGGTGCGTTCGCTCTCATACGACACGTCCATCGCGGTCGACCTGCTCAGCAGGCAGTGCTTGTCGAGCGACGCGTCGACGCGCGCGAGGCGGATCAGGTGACTGACAGCATCCATATGAGACTTTCGGGCAGAAAGATGAGATAAAACAGCCTACATCGCGCGGTCGCGAATCGTTGACTAGAGGCATGGAAACAACGAACCTGTCAGCAGACGTCCTCGTCATCGGTTTCGGCAAAGGCGGCAAGACTGCGGCGCACGCGCTCAGCGATGCCGGGCGGCGCGTGATCCTCGTCGAGCAGTCCGAGAACATGTACGGCGGAACCTGCCCGAACGTCGGGTGCGTCCCGACGAAGATGCTCGTGCACTATTCGGGCGCGAAGCGACTCGAAGACGACGCGCAGGAGTTCTTCGCCAACTCCGTCGCCGGTGTCCGCAGATTGACGAGTGCCTTCCGTGCCGGCAACTTCGACGGACTCAACGGCAAGGACACCGCAACCGTCATCACGGGGACCGCGCGCTTCATCGACGCGAACACCGTCGCAGTCGGAGACGGTGACGACCGCATCACCGTGACGGCTCCCACCATCCTCATCAACACGGGATCCGAACCCGTCCTCCCGCCGATCCCGGGCCTCGCGGACAGCCGCCACCTGGTCAGCAGCACCGACCTCATCCAGAACGACCGACTGCCCCGGCAGCTGGTCGTCATCGGCGGCGGCTACCTCGGGCTCGAATTCGCCGCCATCTACCAGCACTTCGGCACCCAGGTGACCGTGCTGGAGGCGGCAGGACGGCTGCTCGGCAGGGAGGACACGGATGTCGCGGAGGTTGCGACCGGGATCCTCGCCGGCGACGGCATCCAGCTCATCACCGGCGCATCCGTCGTCGAGGTCATCGACAACGAAGGCGCCGCATCGGTCGTATATGTGAAGGACGGGGAGCGTCACACCATCGCGGCCGACGCCATCCTGTCCGCGGTCGGGCGGAAACCGGCGACCTCGGGCCTCGGTCTCGAGGTGGCGGGCGTGAAGACGACGGCGCGGGGCGCCATCCAGGTCGACGAACGCCTGCACACCAGCCAGCCACACATCTTCGCTCTCGGCGATGTCAACGGTGGCCCGCAGTTCACCTATGTGGCACTGGACGACGCGCGCATCGTGCTCGATGAGCTTCTCGGCGACGGGACGCGCACCACCAGCGACCGGGTCGCCGTTCCGCACACGCTGTTCATGACGCCGCCCCTCGCGACCGTCGGACTCACCGAGACGGATGCTCGGCTTCAGGGCCGGAACATCACGGTCGCCCGCGAGAACGTCGCCGACATCATCGCGATGCCCCGTGCCTACACGGTTGAAGAGACGCGCGGCGTGATGAAGTTCATCATCGATGCCGACACCGACCTGATCCTCGGCGCCGCTCTGCTCAGCATCGACGCCCAGGAACTCATCAACACCGTCGCCCTGGCCATGCGGCAGAACATCACCGCCACCGAGCTCCGGACCTCGATCTACACGCATCCGAGTTCGACGGAAGCGTTCAACGAGGTGCTCGGCACAGTCGTGAGTGCTGGGGTGAACTGACGCGCCCTCCTCCAGCGTCGATGCGCCGGAGGGTCGGTCACAGCGCCTTCGGTGCCTGGTCCGACTCTCCGGTGGCGGGCGCGGAGGGGAGCGCGGCGGCGGCCAGCGAGCGGGCCATCGCGTGCGCATCCGGTACCGCGTCCAGCGCGTTGTAGGTGGCGAAGAAGGCCTGCTGCATCGCTGCGCCGGCCGCGAGCCTGGCTACGGCATCCGTGTCGAGCGCGTCTGGCAGGCGGCTCGCATCCACCTCGCCGTCGAGATAGGCGCGAACGGCGCGCACAGGTCCCTCCGGTCCGGCGTTCCGGGCGCGCATCCCCTCGCGCTGCACCGCCAGCAGTTCGGGCGACCCGAAGATGGATGCCGCGATCGGGAATGTCAGCACGTAGAAGTGCATGAGCTGCTCGATGATCGCTGCGAGGTTCTCGTGCACGGTGGCAGTTCCGACCAGCTCCGCGGGGGAGGAGAACGACGGTATCCGCTCTTTGAGCACGCGGAGGAAGATCTCCTGCTTGTCGTCGAAGTGCTTGTACAACGTGGCTTCGGAGTAGCCGGCGGCGCGGGCGATCTCCTTGGTCGTGGAGCCTGCGAGGCCGCGCTCGCGCATGACCGCGACGGCGGCGTCGAGGATCTTCTCGCGAGTGCTCATGTGGTCTCCGTGCCGGACGGGCTTGACAGGTTAGTGATCACTAACCTTATAGTAGAACGTGGTTAGTGAGTGTTCACTAACCTGCATTGATCAACCGGAGGAATCATGAAGATCGCTGTCGTAGGCGCCGCGGGCCGCACGGGACGCCGGGTTGTCGAGCGCGCCCTCGAACGTGGCGACGAGGTCGTGGCGATCGCGCGCGACCCCCGCAAGCTGGCGGGAGTCGGAGGGGACGCGACCGGTCGGATGCGCACGGTCGCCGCGACCGCAGTCGATGTCACCGGTCTGACCGCTGCCTTCCAGGGTGTCGACGCGGTGGTCTCGACGCTGGGGCACAACAAGACCAGCGGCACGGAGGTACTCGCAGAGGGCATCACGGCGACCCTGACCGCGATGGACGCCGCCGGAGTGCATCGCCTCGTCGTCGTCAGCGCGAGCGGTCACCTCACGGACGGGGATGCGCTGCCGGTCCGCGTCATCGTCAAGCCGATCCTCGGGGCGTTCCTGCGCGAGCAGTTCGCAGACATGCGCGTAATGGAGCGAATCGTGAATTCCTCGGACGCCGACTGGACGATCATGCGGCCACCGATGCTCACCGACAAGGATGCGCGCGGCAGCTACCGATCGCGGCGCGACGGGAACGTGCGAGGGAGCTTCCGGATGACGCGCGACGGCCTGGCCACGGCGATCCTCGACCAGCTGGGCGACCGGACGACGATCCGCCAGGCGGTCTCCGTCGCCGACTGAGTCGCCGAGTCCACGCTCTCGGCCGTGCCGCTGCCGCAACCACTTCTCGAAAGAGTTGTCTCCCGGTTCGAGTGCGGCCCTGCGGAGTCGTTCAGAATGAGACCATGCGCGCCTTCGTGATCACCGCGCCCGGCGAGGCCGGGGTTCAGGACGTCGAAACTCCCGTGGCAGCGCCCGGCGAAGTCGTCGTCGATATCGAACGCGTCGGGGTGTGCGGAACGGATGTCGAGTTCTTCACCGGTCACATGCAATACCTCGAAGACGGCCACGCCCGCTTCCCGATGCGGATCGGGCACGAATGGATGGGCACGGTCGCGTCCGTCGGAGACGGGGTGGACCCGGAGTGGATCGGCGAACGGGTGACCGGCGACACGATGCTCGGCTGCGGCGTCTGCAGGCGGTGCCTGGCCGGGTACCAGCACGTCTGCGAGTTCCGTGAGGAAGTCGGCATCCGCGGAGGTCGCGCCGGCGCGCTCGCCGAACAGCTCGCGGTGCCGGCACGGTCGTTGCACCGCCTGCCAAGCGAGCTGGATGCGGCCCTTGGCGCTCTCGTCGAGCCCGGCGGCAACGCATTGCGCGCCGTTCAGGGAGCGGATGTCCGCTCCGGCGATCGCGTGCTCGTGCTCGGGCCTGGCACCATCGGACTGCTGGCCGGGATGTTCGCGCGGGCGGCCGGCGCCGAGGTCCACCTCCTGGGGCGCTCGGAGCGGTCGCTCGAGTTCGCCCGGACCGTCGGCTTCGACTCGGTCTGGACCCAGGAGACGCTGCCGGAACTTCCGTTCGACGCCGTGATCGACGCATCCAACGCTCCTGCACTGCCGGCGAAGGCGCTCGACCTGGTCGAGCCGGGCCGCCGCGTCGTCTACATCGGCCTCGCCGGAAGCCCGAGCCTGGTCGACACCCGCACGCTCGCGCTCAAGGACGTGACGGCCGTCGGCGTGCTCAGTGCGTCACCGGGCCTCGCCGGCACGATCGTCGAGTACGCAGAGGGCCGCGTCGATCCGCGGCCGATCATCGCCGCTACTGTCGGGCTCGAAGAGGTTGCGGATGTCCTCGGCGGGAAGCGGCCGGGCGGTGCGGGTGCCGGGCCGAAGATCCACGTGGATCCGCGCATCCGCTGACCGGTGCCGAGTCAGGACCTGTGCTCGGCGAGGCCCGCTGCAGGTCAGACGGTCGCGAAGAACGAGGTGACCGTGTCGAGCGCGCCGGGAGCGATGCGGAAGTAGGCCCAGGTGCCGCGCTTCGAGCGGGTGATGAAACCGGCCTGGGTCAGTACCTTGAGGTGATGCGAGACCGTCGGCTGGGACAGGCCGAGTGGCTCGGTGAGGTCGCAGACGCAGGCCTCGCCGTCTTCGTGGGCGGCGATCATCGACAGGAGACGCAGCCGGGACGGGTCGGCCAGCGCCTTGAGCCCGCGGGCGAGTGAAGCGGCATTCTCTTGGCTGATCACGTCGCGGGTGATCGGCGCGCAGCAGGCCTGCAGGTCACGCAGGGGGAGGAGTTCGGTGAGCGCCATGTAGCGATTCTGATTCATATATTGACAATCGTCAATATTTAACGAGAAGCTTCACAACATCGACAGTCATCGATGAAGGAGGTTGAACATGAGTGGATGCTGCGACACCGCAGAATGCCAGCCGCTCCCGGACGGGTCCTGCCCGCCGGACTGCTGCTGACCGGTGGGGCTGCCGTCGAAAGCGGCAGCCCCGCCCCCTTGGCCTGTGACCGACAACGCGGCCCCTACGGCGGGTTCGGATGCCCGATCCGCCGCACCGCGTTCGACCACAACCAGACATACTCGGGAAACCGCTCACCCTCGGGCACATAGCGAATGAGAACCGCACCGCCCGGCGTCCAGGCGATCGCTTCTGCATCGATCTCGACGACGTCGTCGTAGAGCACCCGGACCGGTACGAGCGCGCGGACGGGAACCGGTCGGGGCTCATCCCGCCGGCGGCCCGTCGTGCGTACCAACCCGTCGGGGAGGCTCACCGGATGCGGCTTGCGCTGGGTCGCCTCCGCTTCGTCCGCGAGTTTCGGCGTGTAGACGTCGTACCGTTTGTTCGTTCCCATCACGCGCCACCTGAACCTGCGGCTCGGATCCGGGCCGTCACCGGTAGCTGGCGATGAGTTCCCAGCGCCCGTCTCCGAGCTGGCGGACGTCGAACATCCGCACTTCGCCGTCGGCGACCGACGCCCCCTGGAAGCGCCAGCCCACCACCTGGAGGAGCGGGTGCGTCAGGGCGTCGTGAATCGCGGGGTTCGTCAGCGGGGTCGGCGTATCGGTGACGACGTAGCGGTTGCCCCGCCAGACGACCCGGGTCGGCCGCCCGTTCTCGGTCCAGACCGAGACGATGTCGGATGCGTGCGCGATGCTCATAGGGACCTCCTGGCGGTTCGGGCTGATGTCTCTATTGCACCACACTTTCGAACGTATGTTCGAACAATTTTCAGGATCGCCGAGAGTCGCCCGTGCGATCGAGGGTCGCCGCTCTACCGGGTCATCTCGCCGAGAGCGGCGACACTCGGCGGCGCGCTTCCGCGAACGACTCCTCGGCGAGACGGCAGAGCACCAGGGCCTGCTGCCAACGGTCGCCTTCCTCCGCGAGTTCCCCCGTCGCATCCCCAAACTGCAGGGCGTAGTAGTCGCTGCCGACAGCAGCTCGGGTGCGAACACGATGTGCTCGTCCGATCGGTGCGCCGCAGAAACGCCGCGAACGCAGCCGGTTGCGCCTGGAGGAGGGTGCGCGTCTCTCCGACTACTACCCCCTGTCGAGCAACTCCCGCCTCGAGTATTAGGCCTGGCGCGACCAGCAGTCGGCCCGCTGACTACCGACGACCTGAAGGAGACCGCATGACCGAGCCGACGGACTACTACGAATCGTGCACCCAGCTGCTGCCCGGTGCGGCCGCCGCCTATGAAGAGTTCCATCGGGCGGTGCCGGGCCGGATCGATCGGTCGCTTCGCGCCGCAGGCGTTCTCGGGTGGAAGATCTATCTCCGCGGCGACGTTCTCACGCACTGCGTCACGGTCGAGGACCGCGAACGGATGGATGCGATCCTCGATGCCGATCCGACAGGCCCGTGGTGGCTGGCTCAGGCGAACCGGTTCCTCGTCTCCGGCGCATCGCCCGAGGTGCGCCGTCCGCTCGGCCGCCTCATCTGGGATCTCGACTGGCCGACCCGGGAGACCCGAGCGCCTGAGCCGCATCCTTGACTCCCGACCGGCCGTGGGTATTGGGTAAGCACTATCGGCCGCACCGCGGACCAGACGTCCCCACCTGCGCCGACAGGGAGGTCAGCCATGGGGAGGGAGAAGCTGGGCCGAAAAGAGTACGAGGCCCGGATGGCCGAGCTGCAGGGTGAGCTGGTCTCGCTGCAGGAGTGGGTGAAGGCGACCGGCGCCAGGATCTGCATCGTGTTCGAGGGCCGTGACACGGCCGGCAAGGGCGGCACGATCAAGCGGATCGTCGAGCGGGTGAGCCCGCGCGTCTTCCGCGTGGTGGCCTTGCCGACGCCGACCGACCGCGAGAAGTCGCAGATGTACATGCAGCGCTATGTGCCGCATTTCCCTGCGGCCGGCGAGGTCGTCATCTTCGACCGCAGCTGGTACAACCGTGCCGGGGTCGAGCGGGTGCTCGGGTTCTGCACGCCGAAGCAGACCGAGCAGTTCCTCCGTATGGTCCCGGCGTTCGAGAAAGCCATGGTCGACTCGGGGATCATCCTGCTCAAGTACTGGCTCGAGGTCAGCGAAGAGGAGCAGACCCGACGGCTCGAGAGCCGCATCACTGACCCGCGCAAGACGTGGAAGCTGTCACCGATCGACCTCGAGTCCTACAGCCGCTGGTACGACTACTCCCGCGCGCGGGATGCGATGTTCGAGGCGAGCGACACCGACTTCGCGCCCTGGTACGTCGCCGACAACGAGGTGAAGAAGCGCGGGCGGCTCAACATCATCAGCCACCTGCTCGACACGATCCCGTACGAGCCGCAGCGCGACCTCGACATCGAGCTTCCGAAACGGCAGAAACGCGGCGACTACCGCGAACCCGAGCTGGCCGTTCGGCGCATCCCGACCCCGTTCTGAGCAGTGCTGCGATGAGGAGGAAGTCATGAGCGACAGTTCCGCGACATCATCGAAGCAGGCCGCACCGACGGCCGCGTGGTACGCGCTCAGCCCCGAGGAGGTCGCGTCCCGGTTGCAGGTGGACCCGGCGCTGGGTCTGAGCGTCACCGAGGCCGCGAAGCGGCTCCAGCAGTACGGGCCGAACGCGCTCGCGGCCACGAAGGCCGAGCCGACCTGGCGACGGTTCTTCAAGCACTACCGCGACTATATGCAGATCGTTCTCGTCGTCGCGGCCGGCGTCAGTCTGATCATCCACGAGTACAAGACCGCCGTCGGCCTCTTCCTGCTGACCTTGTTCAACGCGTGGCTCGGCTACCACCAGGAGGGCAAGGCCGAGGCGGCCGCGGCGTCTCTGGGCCAGATGATGAAGTCGACGGCGAAGGTGCGTCGCGGGGGAGAGATCGTCGAGCTCGTCGCCGATGAGATCGTGCCGGGCGACATCGTGGTCGTCGACGCGGGCGACCGGGTCCCGGCCGACGGGCGGATCATCCTTGCCGCGACCCTGCAGATCGAGGAAGGAGCGCTGACAGGCGAGAGCGTCGCCGTCGAGAAGGATGCGGTGACCATCGACAGCGCGGACGTGGGGATCGGCGACCGCCTCGACATGGCGTTCATGAATACGAATGTGACCCGCGGTCACGGTGAGATCCTCGTCACGACCACGGGGATGGGGTCGGAGGTCGGCCACATCGCCGGCCTGCTGGCCGAGCAGAAAGTGGAGAAGACCCCGCTCACCAAACAGGTCGACCGCCTCACGATCTTCATCATCATCGCGGCGCTGTTCGCGTTCGTCGCCATCGTCGTGATGGGCCTCGTGCAGGGCGAGTCGTTCGAGGTGCTGTTCGGGATCGGCGTGGCGCTCGCCGTGGGCTCGATTCCGGATGCGCTCCCGGCCGTTCTCACGACCATCCTGTCGGTCGGGTCGGTCAACATGGCGAAGAAGAACGCCATCATGAAGGTGCTGCCCGCGGTCGAGACGCTCGGGTCGACGTCGGCGATCAACTCCGACAAGACCGGAACGCTGACGCTCAACCAGATGACCGTGCGCGAAGTCACGACTGTGCAGCACCACTACACGGTCACCGGCGAGGGCTACAGTTTCGACGGCCAGGTGCAACTCACCGACGGAGACGCCGAACGCGATCTGGACTACGTGATGTTCTCGTGCGCGCTGTGCAACGACTCCGACATCAGGGACGGCCAGGTCATCGGCGATCCGACCGAGGGCGCGCTCTTTGTGCTCGCGGAGAAGGGCGGGGTGGATGTGCGGGAGTTCCGAAAGACGTACCCGCGCGTCGCATCCGTTCCGTTCGACTCCGACTACAAGTTCATGGCGACCTTCCATCGGATGCCCGGGGCCGGTGACGCGCCGGTGATCCGGGCGTATGTGAAAGGTGCTCCGGATGTGCTCCTGAGCCTTTCGTCGACGGTGCGGATGTCCGCTGAGCGCAGCGATCCGCTCTCCGAGGAGACGCGCGCGAAAGTGCTGGCCGAGAACGAGCGCATCGCCGGTCAGGGCCGTCGCGTGCTCGCGCTCGCGCAGCGGGAGTTCGATCCGGCGACCTTCGACGCGTCCGGCGACCTGATGGGGCTGATGCAGGATCTCCAGCTGACGGCCCTGGTCGGCGAGGTCGACCCTCCCCGGGCCGAGGCGGTGGCCGCGATCTCCGAGGCGCACCGTGCGGGCATCCGCGTAAGGATGATCACCGGAGACCACGCGGTCACGGCCGCTGCGATCGCCGCTGAACTCGGCATCGAGGGCCGCGCGGTGACGGGCGCCGAGTTCGCGGCGATGAGCGACGCGGAAGCGGACATCGCCGTCGACGGCATCGGCGTGATCGCACGCGTGGCTCCTGAGCACAAGGTCCGGCTGGTCGAAGTGCTGAAACGCAAAGGCAACGTCGTCGCGATGACCGGCGACGGCGTGAACGACGCCCCGGCGATCGCGGCGGCCGACATCGGCATCGCGATGGGCATCACCGGCACGGATGTCGCCAAGGGTGCGGCCAAGATGATCCTCGCCGACGATAATTTCGCGACCATCATCGCCGCCGTCAAGGAAGGGCGACTGGTCTACGACAACCTGCAGAAGTTCATCCGCATCCAGGTCGCGAACCTGTTCATGTTCATCCTCGCGTTCATCGGCTCGTCCGCGTTCGCGATCGCCGGGACTGCGCTGCTGAGTCCGGCGCAGGTGCTCTGGATCCACATGGCGATCGTGGCTCCGATCGGTGCGGTCATGGGCCTGGACCTGGCGACTCCCGGCATCATGGACCGCAGGCCGCGACCGTTCAACCAGCCGATCATCGTGCGTTCGATGATGTTCCGCCTGCTCGGCGCGGGCATCTACATGGCAGCGGCGACCCTGATCATCGTGCAGATCGGCAAGACCACGTATGGTTCGCTCGAGCTTGGCCAGTCGATGGCGATGGTGGGCCTCGCGATGATGAACATCTTCCTCGCGCTGAACCTGCGGTACCCCGAAGAGAGCGCGTTCGGGCCGTCGACGTTCTCGAACCCGAAGCTGCTCTGGGCTTTCGCCTGGGCGGTGATCGGGTCGATCCTGATCACCCAGACGAAGGCGCTGCAGGAGCTCTTCGCCACTGTGCCGCTCACCGCGACGCAGTGGGGGATCTGCCTCGTGCCCGGTGTCATACTGCTGCTGCTCGGCGAGCTGCTGAAGGTGATCCTGCGCGCGCGGCGCCGCTCACGGGCTACCGCCACTTCCAGCTCGTGACGACACCCTCGATCAACTGCTCGCCGTTGTCGTACGGAGTGGTGATGGTGACGACGAACAGTCGAATCTCTCCCCGGGATGTGTCGCGCGCATCCGGGGCAAACCCGACCACAGCGGCCTTGGTCTTCGTGCGACCGGTCGGACTCTTGATCCGCGTGACATTCGCGGGTTCACCGTCGAGGGAGACCGGTTCCTTGAGATTAGTCACAGTGCCCAGATCTTGGAGCCAGCCGTTGTTCAGGGTTTCTATCACGGCATCGAGGTCGATCTCTGAAGACAATTCCTGCCGCGTCGATTCGTTTACCGGCTCGACCGAGATTGTGCCGAGAACGGAGCCGACGCCGGTGTTCCGGATGTTCCCTTGCGGGTCGATCTCGCCCCACAGCTGGAGTTTCGTGAAGCAGTCCTCGATGTCGGAATCCGGCTGGTTGTTGATGAAGTCGCGGGGTCCTTCGAACCTGTAGCAGGGGGTCGAGATGGTCTGGCCAGACACGGACGGGGCCGCGTTGATGTCGTTGATCGCGCGCCTGCTCAGCTCGGAAACGACCGGGCCGGAGAGTACGAGCCAGGCGAGCACGCCGAGGCCGGTGACGATCGCGATTGTAGAGAGGGCGATGCCGGTGATGTTGAGGGCAAGACGGGTCGGTCTGACAACAGCGATGATGCCGATGACCACTCCGGCCACACCAAGTGCAATGCCCGCGAACGGCACCAACCCGAAAGGGAACGCAACTATGCCTACTACCAGACTCGCGATTGCGAGACCGCCGCGAGGTGCGGGCTTCGGGGGCGCCGCGGGCGGGGGAGGAGTCGCGGGCCAGTCGGTTGACGGGATGGGAGGCGGGTCGAATCTCATTGTTCCTTCATACGCATCGTGTGGTTCCCGCCACTACCGAGGCTATCGGGACAGCATCCGAGACTCGAAATGGCGCTTCCCGACCTGTGGATAACCACCCATCGACTCCGCGGTTGACAGCGATACGCTCTGACGCGTGGGAACGTCATCCCGCTTCCACCGGAGGAGCGCACCATGGACGAGCCGGTAACGATCGAGCAATGGTGGCCCGCGCTGACGCCGACGACGCGCGCGTGGCTCATCGACAACAACGGCGATGCGATTCCGACCGACCTGATCGCCGAGGTGACGGCGGCGGGCGGGGCTGCCGACCTCGACGGCCCGCACCTGTCGGACGCCGCCGTCGACTGGATCGAGACGGTCGCCAACGACGAGTCGTCTGAGGCCTGAACCTCGGCCGGGCGGTCGAACCAGGGGTGGTTGATCACCCCGACCGGGTGACGCGATGCCGTGGATGCGCAACTAGCGTTCCGAGCATCCCCACACACTCGGAGGCGGCGACATGACCACGCAATTCTCTGGCAGGATCAACCTCGACATCCGTGACTCGGAGCCCGACTGGGCGCCGTTCGAGCCCGCAAAGGCGCCGAACGGCGCTCCGAACGTGCTCTACATCGTCCTCGACGATGTCGGCTTCTCGGCGATGTCCGCGTACGGCGGCCCGATCGAGACACCGAACATCGATCGCGTGGCAGACCGGGGAGCCCGGTACACGCAGTGGCACACGACGGCGCTCTGCTCGCCGACCCGATCGTGCCTGCTGACGGGACGCAACCACACCCGCAACAGCATGGCGTGCATCACCGAGGCCGCGATCGGCTTCCCGAACGCGAGCGGGACCATTCCGCCGGCGAACGGGATGCTCTCCGAGATCCTCGGCGAACGCGGCTGGAACACCTACATGGTCGGCAAGTGGCACCTGTGTCCCGACGATGAGATGAACGTCGCGTCGACCCGGCGCAACTGGCCGAGCGGGAGAGGGTTCGAGCGCTCCTACGGCTTCCTCGGCGCCGAGACGAACCAGTGGTACCCGGAGCTGTTCTACGACAACCACCCGACCGAGCAGCCCACGGGCCCCGAGGAGGGATACCACTTCTCCGTCGACATCACCGACAAGGCGCTGGAGTTCATCCGGGACGCGAAATCGATCGCCCCCGAGAAGCCGTTCTTCCTCTACTACGCTCCGGGTGCGGCGCACGCCCCCCATCACGCTCCGAAGGAATGGGCCGACCGGTACAAGGGCCGCTTCGACATGGGTTACGAGGCGATCCGTGAGACGACGCTCGCCCGCCAGAAGGAGCTCGGCATCGTGCCGCCCGACACGGAGCTTCCGCCGCTCAATCCGATCGGCACGACCGAGACGCGCACAGGGCCCGACGGCTTGCCGTTCCCTGCGATGGATGAGACCCGGCCGTGGGATTCGCTCGCCGACGCCGAGAAGCGCCTCTTCAGCCGGATGGCGGAGGTGTACGCAGGATTCCTCTCGCACGCCGACTCGCAGATCGGGCGACTCCTCGACTACCTCGACGTCCTGGGAGAGCTCGACAACACGATCGTCGTCGTGGTCTCCGACAACGGCGCGAGCGGCGAGGGCGGCCCGCACGGGTCTGTCAACGAGATGAAGTTCGTCAACGGGGTCCCGGACGACATCGAAGAGAACCTCCGCTATCTCGACGACCTCGGCGGACCGTTGACCTACAACCACTATCCGAACGGATGGGCGATGGCTTTCAACACGCCCTTCAAGATGTGGAAGCGGTACGAGTTCAACGGCGGCACGAGCGATCCGTGCATCATCTCGCTGCCCGGCGCGACGACCAAGGGGGAGCTGCGCACGCAGTACCACCATGCCGTCGACATCGTCCCGACGATCCTCGACGCGCTCGGCGTCGACGCGCCCGACGAACTCAAAGGCCACGAGCAGAGCGCCCTCGACGGTGTGAGCATGCGCTACAGCGTCGACGACGCCTCCGCTCCGACCACGCACCACACGCAGTTCTACGCGATGCTCGGTTCACGGGCGATCTGGCACGACGGATGGAAGGCCGTCACGAACCATCCGACCTTGAGCGGCTGGGGTCACTTCAACGATGACGAGTGGGAGCTGTACCACACCGACGTCGACCGTTCCGAGCTTCACAACCTCGCGGACGACGAACCGGCGAAGCTCCGTGAACTCGTGAATCTCTGGTTCGCCGAGGCGGGCCGCAACAATGCCTTCCCGCTCGACGACCGCTCGGCCATGGAGATCGTCATGACTCCGCGGCCTGTGCTGTCCGCTTCACGCGACCGGTACTCCTATTACCCGAACAGCGCCGAGGTTCCGGAGTCGCAGTCGGTGGTCATCCGTGGCCGGTCTTTCGTCATCGGTGCGCTTGTCGACCTCCCGGAGCCCGGGGCCGAGGGAGTGCTGTTCGCCCAGGGATCCCGTTTCGGCGGCCACGCGCTGTATGTGAAGGACAACCGCCTCCACTACGTCAACAATGTGGTCGGATTGCGAGAGCAGCTCATCCGGGGGACCGAGGACCTGCCGACCGGCGATGACCTGATCCTGTCGGCGTCCTTCGAAATGGACGGCACGGATGACCAGCACATGCCGACGGGGATGCTCACCCTCTTCCATAACGAGACTCCGGTCGGATCCATGCGCATCTCGACCCAGCCCGGCAAGTTCTCGCTCGCCGGCGAGGGCCTGACGGTCGGCCGCGACAGCGGAGCCCCGGTGACGAGCGACTACCCCGGCCGGGAGCCGTGGGCGTTCACGGGAGGGACGCTCCATCGCGTGGCCGTCGACGTGAGCGGCGAGCCATACCTCAACCTCGAGCGCGAGGCGCAGGCGATGCTCATGCGGGAGTGATGTCACAAAAGCGGTCGCTGTCCTGTCTCGGTCTAATGAGACAGGAGAACATCGTGCGAAGGAATCCCGCAGACCGGAACCAGGTCAGCCAATCGTTCACCGACCGGGCAGTACGACTCGTCATCGGCACAGCTCCGGGCCGCCGGCTCACGGCGCTCGCCGCTGAGCTTCGGAACCGTCACATCGCGCTGCACTGGACGAACCTGTTCGGCGTCGTCTCGCTCGCGTGCGTCGCCGTCCTGTTCGTCACGGGCGTGTTCCTCATGTTCTTCTACGCGCCGTCCGGCACGCCGGTCGTCTACCACGGGAGCTACGCGCCCCTCGACGGCGCGACCATGTCGAAGGCGATGCAGTCGACGCTGAACATCTCGTTCGACGTGCAGGGCGGGATGCTCATGCGTCAGGCGCACCACTGGGCGGCGCTCCTCCTGCCCGCCGCGCTGATACTGCAGCTGCTCACCACCTTCTTCACGGGCGGGTTCCGCCGACCACGCCGACTCGGCTGGGTGCTTCTCTTCGCCTTGCTCATCGTCGCGCTGGTGGGCGGATGGAGCGGCTATGCACTGCCCGACGACATGCTCTCGGGAACCGGCCTCCGCATCGTCGAAGGGATCGTGCTCGGGATCCCGGTGGTCGGCACCTGGCTCTCCACCCTGCTGTTCGGGGGTGAGTTCCCCGGGCAGATCATCGAGCACCTGTACCCGATCCACGTGGCCCTGGTGCCGGTTCTGCTGATCGTGCTGCTGGTGGCGCGCATCCGCGATTCGTACGTGAAGGGGCCGGCGCAGTTCCCGGCGCCCGGCCGGACCGAGAGCACGGTCGTCGGCATCCCGGTACTGCCTAACGCGGCCGTTCGCGCGGGCGGCCTCTTCGCAATGGTCGCGGGGATGCTGTTCCTGCTGTCCGCGACCGTCACGGTCAGCCCATCCTGGCTCTACGGTCCATCGTCAGGAGGTGACGCCTCGGCCGGCAGCCAGCCGGACTGGTACACGGGCTTCCTCGACGGGGCACTCCGGCTGGTGCCTCCCGGCTGGGAGTTCGTGTGGCTCGGGCACACCTGGACGCTCGCCGTCCTCATCCCGCTCGTGGTCGTCGGCGGCTACCTGGCGGTCGTGCTGCTGTACCCGTTCATCGAAGAGCGGGTCACGGGCGACCACAGGGACCACCACATCCTCGACCGGCCGCGGAACATGCCGATCCGCACCGGCATCGGCGTCGCCGGGATGGTCTTCTACGCCGTGCTGTGGGGAGCGGCGAGCGCCGACGTGTTATCCACAACTTTCCAGTTGGGGGTGGAGAGCGTCGTCGGGATGTTCCAAGCTGGAGTAGTGCTCGGCCCGATCGTCGCATTCTCAGTCACCCGCCGCATCTGCCTCGGCCTGCAGAAGAGGGAGCGCGAGACGCTGCTCCACGGTTACGAGACGGGGCGAATCGTCCGGCTGCCCGGCGGCGAGTACGTCGAAGTGCACCAGCCGCTCGACGATGGCGAGCGCAGGCGCCTGGTGAATGCGGGCGTCAACGGTGTCGAAGAAGGGAAAGGATGATCATGAAGGTCGTCGTCATCGGCGGAACAGGACTCGTGGGGTCCAGGGTCGTCGCGAAGCTCACCGCGCACGGGCACGAGGCGGTCCCGGCCTCGCCGTCTTCCGGAGTCGACACCCTGACGGGTGAGGGGCTCGCCGCAGCGTTCGAGGGCGTGGCAGTCGTCGTGGACGTCTCCAACTCTCCGTCGTTCGGAGACGAGGCGGTTCTGGACTTCTTCACCCGGTCGACCACGAATCTCCTCAGCGCGGAGAAGGCAGCGGGGGTCAGTCACCACGTCGCGTTGTCGGTCGTCGGCACCGAGCGCCTGTCCCAGAGCGGTTACTTCCGCGCCAAGATCGCCCAGGAGAAGCTGATCGAAGAGTCGGGGCTTCCGTATTCGATCATCCATGCCACCCAGTTCTTCGAGTTCGTGAAGTCGATCGCCGACGCCGCCACCGACGGTTCTACCGTGCGGCTGGCTCCCGTCAAGATCGAGCCGATGGCGGCGGATGATGTGGCCACCGCGGTCACGGAGGCCGCGGTCGGCGAGCCGCTGAACGGCATCCGCGAGATCGCAGGTCCCGAGCAGTTCACTCTCGACGAGCTCGTGCGCCAGGGTCTCGAGGCCCGCAACGACCCGCGCGAGGTGGTCGCCGATCCCGACGCCCGCTACTTCGGCGCGCGGCTGAGCGAGAGCGAGCTCATTCCGGGAAAGTTCGCGGTGCGCTACGCCACACGCTTCGAGGACTGGCTCGCCGCCGAAGAGCTCGAACCGAGACGATGAGGGAGACGACCATGAAAAGGATCCCGGCAGAGAAGCGCATCGCGACGTCGGTGCTCGTGATCGGCTCCGGAGGTTCGGGGTTGCGCGCGGCGATCGAGGTCGCGGAGCGTGGCGGCGACGTGACGGTCGTCGGAAAGCGGCCGAAGTCGGACGCCCACACCTCGCTCGCGGCCGGCGGCATCAATGCGGCGCTGGCGACAATGGACCCCGGTGACTCCTGGCAGCAGCACGCTGCCGACACCCTCAAGGAGAGCTACTTCCTCGCGAACCCGCACACGGTCGAGATCGTCACGCGCGGCGCTGAGCGCGGCATCGAAGATCTCGTCAGCTACGGGATGCCCTTCGCCCGCGAAGACGACGGGCGCATCTCACAGCGGTTCTTTGGAGCGCACACGTATCGCCGCACTGCATTCGCCGGCGACTACACGGGACTCGAGATCCAGCGGACGCTGGTGAACCGGGCGGCGCAGCTGAGCATCCCCGTCCTCGACACGGTCTACATCACGCGTCTTCTCGTGACGGACAACACGGTCTTCGGCGCCTACGGCTTCGACCTCGAAGACGGTACCCGCTACGTCTTCCACGCGGATGCTGTGATCCTCGCGGCCGGCGGGCACAACCGCATCTGGCGGCGCACCTCATCCCGGCGCGACGAGAACACGGGCGATTCCTGGCGGCTCGCGGTCGATGCCGGTGGCCGCATTCGCGATCCCGAACTGGTGCAGTTCCATCCATCAGGGCTGATCGCCCCGGAGAACGCTGCCGGAACGCTGGTGTCCGAAGCTGCGCGAGGTGAGGGCGGCATCCTTCGGAACGCGCTCGGCGAGCGCTTCATGTCCCGGTACGACCCGGAGCGGATGGAGTTGTCCACCCGAGACCGCGTTGCCCTGGCCGAGTACACCGAGATCAAGGAAGGGCGCGGCACACCGGACGGCGGCGTGTGGCTCGACGTGTCGCACCTGCCGCGGCAGACCATCATGGAGAGGCTGCCGCGCGTCTACCAGACGCTCCTCGAGCTGCAGATGCTCGACATCACCCGGGAACCGATCGAGATCGCGCCGACAGCCCACTACTCGATGGGCGGGGTCTGGGTTCGGCCGGAAGACCACCGGACCGACGTTGTGGGACTCTACGCGATCGGCGAAGCGTCGAGCGGCCTCCACGGCGCCAACCGGCTCGGCGGCAACTCCCTGATCGAGCTGCTCGTCTACGGGCGTATCGTCGGCGAGACCGCCGCCGAGTACTCCGCCCGACTGGCGCGGCAGGAGCGTTCGGAGGCCGCACTGGAGCAGGCGCGGGCGGAGGTCGACGGGCTGCTGGCGAACGATGGAGCGGAGAACGTGCGCGCACTGCAGCGAGCCGTGCGCAACACGATGACCGAGCACGCGGGGGTCGTACGCGACGAGGCCGGCTTGCTGGCCGGGCTGGCCGAGCTCGCGGAGATCGAGAAGCGGATGCGCGACATCGGCGTCCACCCCGACATCGCCGGCTTCCAGGACCTCGCGCATGCCTTCGACCTCAAGGCCGCCGTGCTGGCCGCGCGCGCGACGATCGAAGCGGCACTCGAGCGCCGTGAGACGCGCGGCGCCCACAACCGGTCCGACTATCCGCAGCTCGACGAGTCGCTGCAGGTCAACCTCGTGTGGTCGGGGCCGGGGCAGATCACCCGCGAGACGATCCCGCCCATCCCTGACCAGATCGCCGCGCTGATGCGCGACGTGTCGACGGCCGGCAAGCTGGTCGAGTAGCCGGTGCGCGCCGAGCGCGTCACGTCCGGTCGAAGGTGCCCGGCGTGCCTGTCGCGCTCGACCGGAACTGACGCACTCGGCACCAGCAAGCGCACGGGCAGCAGGGCGCCCCCCCGCGGCCCGCCTACCGCGTGGTGAGCGTGTAGTGCCCGGATGCGCATCCTGTCACGCTCCAGCCGCCAGGCACCATCGCCGTCTCGACGTTCGTCATGCCCTTAGTGCGCACGTCCGGCTTCGCTGTGCCAGGCACCCACACGTTCAGCCCGCAGCTCTGCTCCGAGGCCGTGCCGGCGAGCAGGATGTGCGCATCCTGTCCCGCGAGCATCGTGAGCGTGCCGGGCGCGGTGCGGGGGTAGGCGCGGCTGAGGATCTGCAGCAGGTCCGTGCGGGCCGGGCCGTCTCCGCCGGTCGTGCAGTCCTGGACCATGATGCCGTTCCCGGTCGGGCCGACACCGTTCTGCGGGTCGCCGCACGCCTGCTTCCACACCCAATAGGCGCTTCCGAGCAGGTTGGCGTCCTCGGCGTGCGCGTAGCGCGTGAGTCGCGCATCCACATCCTTGGTGTCGCCCCAATAGCCGTACTCTCCCGACCAGAGCGGTGCGTTGTACTCGTCGGCGACGCGCTGTGCGAGCGTGAACTGGCGGTCGAGGCTGACGATGGCGGGGATGCCGAGCGAACGGTCCATCGTGATCGACTCCGCATACAGGTGCGGGGAGAACACGATGTTGTGGTCGCTGGTGAAGCCGGGCGTCGGGCCGCTGTCGAAGCCGAGCCCGGACCAGAGGATACTCGGCTCGACGAACACGATCTGGGGTGCGCCGGCCGCACGGATGGCCGAGATCGCGTGGTCGTAGAACGTGCCGAGCAGATACGACGTCGTCACAGGCGCCGTCTCGCCGAAGCCCGGCTCGTTGAGCAGGTCGTACCCGGCGACTGTCGGGTCGTCGCCGAACATCGAGGCCAGCTTCGCCCAGGTGGCGACCAGGGCGCTCTGGACGCCGTCCCGGTCGAAGTAGAAGTTCTCGAACGCGCGGTCGCCGGCCGGCGAGATGTCGCGACCGGTGAACTCGCAGCGCGGCGCGCCATCCGTGAGCGTGGCCCACGCGGGTGCGCCGTCGTAGCCCCACATCGGGTCGGTTCCGGGCCGGCACGCGGTTCCGTCGGGGGTCGCTCCGTTGTACCAGCCGTCCTGGTGCATGTCGAGCACGACGTAGACGCCGTGCTGCTTCGCCCAGCCGACCGCCTCGGTGATCTTGTCCAGGTACGCCTGGTCGTAGCTGCCGCGGGCCGGCTCCAGCGCCGACCAGGACAGGTTGAGGCGCACTACGTTGAATCCCTGGGCCGCGATGCCCGCGAAGTCGTCCTCGGTGAGCGGCCTGGTCGCCGCGACGTCCGCCTTCGGCTGGTAGAAGTCGACCAGCTGGTTCACGTTCACGCCACGGAGGAGCACCTGGTTGCCGTGGCCGTCGGCGATGATGCGGCCGTCGGCGCGGAGGAAGCCGGCCGGGACGGACGCGTCAGAGCCCGCAGCCTCTGCCGGCACGACGCCGGTGCCCGACAGGCTGGCCCCGACGATCACCGCGATGAGCGCGATCACTGCAGCGGCCGGGCCGGCGAGTCGTGGCACGCGCATCCATCGTCCCTCGCGGATCCGGTCTGCGACGACAGCACTAACACCGACGATCCAGCCGACGCAGGAGCCGAAGGCGAGCCCGTCGGCGATCGCGACGTAGGCCGCCATCAGGGGCCACAGGTCGCCGTTCAGCCCACCGTCGACTGCGAATGCGATCGCCGCCTGGACGATGCCGACGACCCCGCCGGCGACGAGGGCCGCGAGCCAGCCGCCGAGCACACCGGGCACGCGGGAGCGCATCCAGCGCAGGCACAGTCCCGTGGCCACAGCGATGAGCAGCACGGCGACGGTCACGGAGAGGGGACCGCGATCGAGTCGGGCCGCGGGGACACCCGGCGCATACGCCGCGCCCGTCCACCACACCCCGGCCAGCAGCGGAGTGACCAGTGCGAAGATCGCCGCGGGAATCCAGAGGGATGCAGATGCGCCCGCCCGCCGTTTGCCGACCAGCGGCCAGAGCGAACCGGATGCGAAGGACTGCCGGTTCGTCGGGCCCCCGAACCAGCGGGCGAACGCCGAGACGATCAATGCAGCCGGAACCGCTTTCGCGGCCACATAGCCGGCGGCTTGCGCGGCGACGGGGATGTTCCACGTCATGACCAGGCACGCCGCCGCCTGGGCGAGCAGGACCGCCAGGGTGAGGCCGGCGGTCAACGTCCAATACCGGTCGCCTGCGCGAACCGCGACCCACCAGACGACTCCGAGCAGTACCGGCAGGAACACGAGGTAGGGGGCGAACGGCCAGAGTCCTGCCGCGAGCTGCGGTTGGGCTCCCGACCAGCCGACGAGCGCGAGCAGCCCCGTGGGGTCTGCGGCCGCCTGGATGATGACCAGGACGAGCATGGTGGACACCGCTACGGCGGGACGTCGAACCGACTTCATGACACTCCATCGTGACAAGTTCGTGGACGGGAGCTGCTGTGCGAGCCGTCCAAGGTGCTGGTTGATTGTACATAACTATCGATCGATCGATCGGACAGTGCTACGCTGCTGCCACGCCGACGGGGGATGGGACCTGGCGATAGCTGCAGGAATCAGGGGGATCGTTATGAGTTCGGTACTGACTTCGCAGCCCGTGCGGCGCGTGGCGGCAGACCGGATCGTGCTCCCGCCCACCCTGGCGACGACCGACACGCGGGGCCGCATCCTCGAAGCATCCCTCGGGCTCTTCGCCGAGCGCGGGTTCGCCGGCACCTCCATTCGCGACATCGCCGGCGCGGTCGGCATCCAGACCGCCACCCTCTACGGGCATTTCCCGTCGAAGGAGCACATCCTTGCCGAGCTCACCCTGGCCGGGCATGACGGTCACCGGCGAGCGATGGCGGATGCGGTGGCCGCCGCAGGTGCGGACCCCGCTGCCCAGCTCGCCGCGCTCGTCCGCGCCCACGTGATCTTCCACGCCGAGTTCGCCATGCTCGCGACGGTCTCGAACGCCGAACTCCCCGCTCTCTCGCCGGAGTTGGTCGCCGATTCGATCGCGGTGCGCTCCGAGAGCGAGCGGTTGCTCACCGGCATCATCGATCGCGGCGTCGAATCCGGCCGTTTCACCACACGGGACGCCTGGCTGGCCGCCTCAGCGATCGGCGGCATGGGGCTACGGGTGTCGAACTGGTTCGGCCCGGGCAGCCCGATGACCGCCGAGCACGTCGCCGACACGTACGCCGACTTCGCGCTCCGCATCGTCGGCGCCGCGCCCTGAACCGCCCTGCCGCGTCGCTGCCGCGGGCGCCGCGCATCCGCCACCCGGATAGCGCTCACCGCACTAGTTTCGTCCCGGCGCACTACGTAGACCTAGTGCGCCGAGACACGGCTAGTGCGGCGAGCTCTGTGACACCTGCGGCAGCCGGCGCGAGTGCGGCTGCCCCCGGAACCCGCGCGGCTCACCGCGGACGCCGCGCCTCCTGCGCCTCGCGGAGCACCGCCCAGGCATCCGCCACCGGTCCCACGTGCCCGAGCTTGTCGGGGTTGAGCACTGTGCGGATCGCCTGGATGCGGCCATCGAGCACATCCAGCGCCCACGTGTTCATCACCAATCCGGCGCGGTCACGGAAGATGGCGCCGGGCTGGCCGTTGACCACGTGCGGCTCGAGCGTTCCGCCGATCCCGAGGAACAGCGGGATCATCGAGCCGAGCACTCGGCTCACATTGTCGGCGCCGTGGACGCCGCGGCTCCACTGCGGGGCCTTGCCGCCGCTGTCCCCGATCATCTCCACGTCGGCCGCGAGCAGTTCGCGAAGACTGTCGACGTCGCCATCCCGGATGGCGTCGAAGAATCGCGCGGCCAGCTCTTCCCGCTCGCGGCGGTCGGCTTCGAAGCGCGGACGCCCTTCGTCCATGTGCCTCCGCGCCCGGACGGCGAGCTGGCGGCAGGCCGCCTCCGACCGCCCGACGGATGCCGCGATCTCCGGAAAGTCGAAAGCGAAGACTTCGCGCAGCACGAACACCGCGCGCTCGAGCGGCGTCAGCTGCTCGAGCAGCAGCAGGGCGGCCATCGACACCGAGTCCGCGAGTTCTGCCGCGCGCGCCGGGTCCTCATACGGATCCGAGACCAGCGGCTCAGGGAACCACGTCCCGACGTACTGTTCCCGCCGCACCCGCGCCGATCGCAGCACGTCGATCGAGATCCGGGTCACGATGGCAGACAGGTATGCCTTCGTCGAGGTGGGCGTCGTCGCAGACGATTCGTACCGCAGCCAGGTCTCCTGCACCGCATCCTCTGCCTCGCCGACGCTTCCGAGTATCCGGTACGCGATCGCGAACAGCAGCGGCCGGAGGTCTTCGAACTCGTCAACCCTGCTCATGCCAGCCCCTCATTGAACCCCTGACGCCACGACGGGTAGCGGAGCTCCCAGCCGAGCTCCCGCCGAGCCTTCGCATTGGAGAACGCGCGGCCTTCGGTCATCATGATCACCGCGACACCCCCCGCGAGCGGTCGCGCGACCCATGTCGGCACCCGCATCGGCGGCTTCGCGCCCGCGCACTCCGCCAGGTAGGGCAGCCAGTCACGGGCTGCCGCCGGCTCGTCGTCCGTAATGTTGAAAACGCCTGTCGCGTTCTGTTCCACAGCCAACACCGTAGCGCTTGCCGCGTCGTCGAGGTGCAGCCAGGAGCTGTGCCCGGCGCCGTCTCCGACGAGCGGATACTGCCGTTTGCGCACGAGCTCGGCCTGGTCGTCGCTCGCCCCCGGACCGTAGAGGGCGCCGAATCGGAGGGTGGCGCCGCCGAACGCTCGCACCGCATCCTCGAGGTATCGGATGGCCGCCATCCCCTTCTCGGCGGCCGTCCCGGTGAGCGGGTCGAGCGGGTCGTCCTCGGTCTTCACCCAGCCGCCTTCGCGGATTCCGTTCCAGCTGCCGTAGCTCTGCGCGACGACGTGGTGCACTCCGGTCGCCTCGGCCGCGGCGAGCAGGTGGTCCGTTCCTTCGGTGCGCAGCCGGATGGTCGGGGCGAACCAGCGGTCCATGTGCTTGATGTCGGGCTTGCCGGCGTGGCCCGGCGCGATCGCGGTCATCTGGTTGACGATCACGTCGGGCTGCGCCGACGCGACCGCCTGGCCGACGGATGCCGCATCCAGCCCATCCATCACCACCGCATCCGCCCCCAGCCCGCGCAGGGTCGGGAGGTTGCGCTCGGATGTGGTGGTCGCCGTCACCTGATGGCCACGGGTTACCAGTTGCGGCACCAACCGCTGGCCGATGACCCCGGTACCGCCTGCCACGAATACGCGCATTCCCGTCGTCCTCCTCGTTCGAATTCTGCTTCTACGAGGTGAGACGAGGTGGCGCGGTCGGGTGTGACATCCCCCGACCTGTTGTGGCGTACGCAGGGCTTACGCGCGCGCGGGCGACTCCGACGGCATGATGATCCAGAGCGCGATGTACGCGATGAACTGCGGGCCCGGAAGCAGGCAGGACAACAGGAACAGCACACGCACGGTCAGGGGATTCCAGCCGAAGCGCTGGGCGAGGCCTGCGCACACGCCGCCGATGATGCGTCCGTTGATGGGTCGATAGAGAGTGTTCATGGTTCCAGCGTGCCTGCATCCGGTGGCGGTGAACATCCGGGAATCCCCCCAATCGACCCTGAGGTTTTCCGACCCGATCGTCGGGCGTATCGCACGTGTGTGCGCGTAGAGTCGCACCCGTGCGCCCCCTGCCATTGGATGTTCTCCCGGCGAAGATCCTGTTCAACGTGCTCATTTTCGTCTTCGCCGCATCCGAAGTCGCCATCCGGGCGTTCTCGGTGCGCAACCGCGGGCGTGACAGCCGCGACGGCAGCGGCAGCGCTGGCAGCGGCAGCCGAGAGCTGACGAGCCTGGTCGTCGTCGCATTCGGCTTCGTGATCGGCATCATCGGCGCCGTCCTGATCGCCGGGCAGGTCACCGCGGCCGCCATCCCGTTCGGCCGCACAGCGCTCTTCGTGATCGGATGCGCGGCCATGGTTTTCGGCATCGCGTTCCGGGCGTGGTCCGTGGTCGTGCTCGGACGCTGGTTCACGGTCGACGTCCGCGTGCGCGAGCACCAGCGTGTCGTCGACCGGGGCCCCTACCGGCTCCTCCGGCATCCGTCCTACACAGGACTGCTGTGCACCTGCCTCGGCATCGGCCTTGCGCTCGGCAACTGGCTGGCCGTGTTGTTCGCGATCGTGCCGACGACGCTCGCCATCCTGTACCGCATCCGCGTCGAAGAGCGTGCCCTGCTCGACGGCATCGGCGAGCCCTACCGGCAATTCTGCGCAACCCGTTCCCGGTTGATCCCGCACGTCTGGTGAGAGCGCTGGCCGTGTCAGCGCGAAGCGGCACGGCCACCACGAGGCTGCCCGTGTCAACGCGAAGCGACGCGGCCCCGCGCGTCAGCCCTGCCGCGTCGCGAAAGCGCGCAGCTCGTCCGCATCCCAGCTGAGCCGCCCATCCCTCATCTCCGCTGCCGTTGCCCGCACCCAGTCCAGCTCGGCCCGAAGCACCGCACGGAGATACTCGTCCTCGAGCCCCGCGATGCGGGGGAGTCCGGCCGCCGCCTGGGCGGCGATACCTTTTTCGAGCGCGGCGAGCTTCTCCGCCAGCACGCCCGCGCGGGCCTCGAGGGACTGCGCGATGTCCTCCGCCGAGAACAGCAGCAGGTGTGAGAGGGCCGCCGGGAACTCGGGGTACTCGTTCTTCGGGGTCGCAAGCATGTCGCCGAGCCACGTGCGCGCGGTCGTGCGGCCCGCATCCGTCAGCTCGTAGACCGTCCGCTCCGGATACTGCTGGTCGCGCCCGGTCTCGCGAACCCGGATCAGGCCGGCCGTTTCGAGGCGTTCGATCGTGCGGTAGAGGCTGGCGCGTTGCTCGACATTGATGACAGCGTCCTTTCCCCACTGCCGGATGAGGCGTTGCAGGCCGTATGGATGCAGCGGCTCGTAGTGCAGGAGCGCGAGCACCGTCAGGGCCAGCGGGGTCGGGCGGAATGCGGAAGCCATGTCATTCATACTAATCCATCTCAAACTAGTTGCAATGAAACTAGTGCGTGAGTTACTATCAATTCGTCTCTTACGAAAGGAAGACATGATGCAAACCGCAACCCACACCGAGACCCTGGTCGCCGACCACGCAGTGCTGAAGAAGCTGGGCCGCTGGACCGAAGCCACCTCGTTCGCCGTTCGCGCCCGCCGGAGCTCGGTCGTCCTCGACCTCCGCGCCTCGACCCCGACACCCTCGAGTCCGGCGCTGCGAGCAGCGCTGCCGTCGAGGTGGCGGTGGATGCCGACCACTCCGTCATCACGCTCCTCGTTGCGTCGGATTCCGCCGTCGACGCCGATGACGTGCGCTGGACCGGGCGCGGCCGTGTGCACGACGCGGGGATCGCTGCCGCCGGGTCGAGCATCCGTGTGACCGGCGCTGTCCACGACAGCCAGCTGCGTGTATACCGCGGGGGAGTCGCCCAGTTGACGGCGATGCTCTCGGGCGCGTATATCCGGCAGCTCCGCGAGACCGCTCGCACCGGCAACTACCCGACCATCGACGACCCGACGCGCGTCCAGCGCTGACTGCTCTTCAGAAACGAGGTCCCACCATGAATCGCACTACGACAGCCACCGTCATCGGTGGCGGAATCGCCGGCGCCGTCTGCGCCATGGCCCTGCAGCGCGCCGGCATCACGGCCACGATCTACGAAGCGCACATCGGGTCGGATGAGGCCGTCGGCGGCGGCCTGACCCTCGCGCCCAACGGTGTCGCCGCGCTGGACGTCATCGGCTGCGGCGACCTCGTCCGTGAGCTCGGCGACCCGATGACCGGCATCGTCCTCGAGAGCTGGAACGGCAAGCAGCTCGGCGCATTCACGTCGGGCGGCGAAGACCAGGCGGCGCTCTTTCTGTGGCGGGGCCGCTTCAGCGCTGCGCTCCGGGCGGAAGCCGCCGCTCGCGGCATCCGTATCCTCTCCGGGGCGCGGTTCGTGGATGCGGTCAGCGACGCGGATGCCGTCGAGGCGCGTTTCGCAGACGGCACCACCGCACGCGCGGAGGTCCTGATCGGTGCTGACGGCATCCACTCCCGGGTGCGATCAGTCATCGATCCCGCCGCTCCCGATCCGAGCTATACAGGGCTCGTTGGTTACGGCGGAGCGCGGGCGGGTTCGGGGCTGGCGCCTTCTCACGGCACGATGCGCATGAGTTTCGGCAAGCGCGCCTTCTTCGGTTATCGCGTGAACGACGACGGGACAGCCGAGTGGTTCGCGAACCTGCCGAGCGCGGTGCCGCCGACGTCGGAACAGTTGCGGGCCCGGAGCGCCGAGGCGACCCTCGACATCCTGCGCGCTGCGTTCGCCGATGACCGCACGCGCGCTGCCGACCTGATCGCCGGCTCGGATCCCGCCTCGCTCGTGACGGTCGGCCCACTGGAGATCATGCCGCGCCTGCCGCATTGGAGCAGGGATGGCGTCGTCGTCATCGGGGATGCGGCGCACGCGGCGTCCCCGAGTTCCGGCCAGGGCGCGTCCCTTGCGATCGAGAGCGCGATCGAGCTGGCGCGGCACCTGCGGGATCTTCCGCGGGATGAGGCGCTCGCTGCCTACGAGACAGCGCGCCGCCCGCGGGTCGAACGCATCATCGCCGCCGCGGAGAAGACCAACAGCAGCAAGGCGGCAGGGCCTGTTGGTCGCGTCGTCCGCGACCTCGTCATGCCGGTCGCGATGCGGATGATGCGCCCCGAGAGGCAGTCGTGGCAGACCGACTACCGGATCGCGTGGGATGCGGGAGTCGCTCGGTGACGTGGCGGGTGCGCGGAAGGGTCAACTTCCGCCAGTGCGACTGGCGCGCACCCGCGGAAGCTGACCCTTCTGCGCGGACGGGCGCCTATTTCGACGGGAACGTGGCGCAGTTGAGCGATCCCTGGGTGATCGTCGTCGCGCTGACGGCCGGCGTCACCTGCGCGGTCAGGGCCCGCTTGTCGGCATGGTCTGCAATCAGGTCGAACGTGATCGTCTGAGTCTGGCCCGGCATGATCGTGATGCGGTCCTGGGCGGTGGTGTATTCGCCGTCTTTCGCGGCGAGGGGTGCTTCTCCGCCGTTGCTGACCTTGATGGCGGCGACCTTGTAGCCGTGAGGAGCATAGGCGGTGACACCGAGCCGGATGTGACCATCGAGCTGGGTGACATAACTCGGCAACGTGGTGCCCGCGTTGGCCGGCGCGACATTCGTCAGCTTGACCGTGATGCGGACATCCGTCGGGCCGCCGGCCTTGCACGTGGCCTGCGAGAGGTCGACGCTCTGCTTGAGGAAGTAGGCCATCTTCGATGGCGTCATGTCACGGAAGTAGACGCCGAACGCATCCGTCTTTGCGGTGCTCGTTGGCGGGGCTCCGTAGAAGTCGGACTTCTCGATGACGGACTGCTCTGCTTTGTTCGTGCTCCAGAGCAGGATGCGGTGCTGCTTCGAAGCGGTGGTAACGAAGCTCGCGAGTGCTTTGGGGTCGATGCCGCCGTCGAAGAGTTTGCCGAGCACAGATCCGGCGACCGCCTCGTTGATCAGGTCGACGGTGTGAGCATCGTGCTTCTCATACAGGCCGAAGAGGAGCGTCTCCACCGCGTTTGCGCTGGTGAGCTGCGTTCCGTCGATGAGCGGCACCGGGCCGGTCACCTTGAGGAACTGGCTGAGCGCTACGGTGTCAACCGCGACCATTCCGTCGATCTGGATGCCCTTCGCCTTCGCCCACATCGCTTTCGCGATGTCGAAGGTCAGCGAGAAGCGAGGCGTCTCGGTGAGGTTCTGGACGAAGCGGCCGAGGCTCTTCGGGTAGAGCACGGCGGAGTCGGCGGGCACGTTGATCACGGGCGCATCGAACATGGGGAAGACGGCCGGGTCGGCCGAGGACTGCGCAATCAGCTGGATGTCGCCGTTGTCGACGTGCAGAACGGCCATGGATCCCGTCGTGCCGCCCGCGGGCATCAGTTCGCCGTTGTTCTGGAAGATCAACAGGTAGTTGCGCGGCCCGCTGGCGCCCAACGCCCCGGGCAGAATCGCGAGAACGGACTTGGCCGAGTGCAGCGCACCGGAGGTCGAGCCGAGCATCGTCTGGAGCTTGGCCTTGGCAGCGACCACCTGGCCGATCGTGCCGCGTGTGTCTACCGACTTGAGAGCCGCCAGTGCCTTGTCGACGGATGCCGATGCACTGGTGACGGCAGGGATCGTCTTCTCGATCGCCGCCACGTCGATGCGTCCGTTGTGAGGTTTCAGAGACTCCAGCGAAAGAGAGCTGCTGACGGTGACGAGTGGTTTGACCGCTCCCGTGACCAATGCGTCCGTCTCGTTAGCCATGATGCGCACGGCGGTGAGGTTTCGGCCGAGGATCGGCACCGCCTCGGCAATGCGCCAGACAGGGTCACTCGTCAGGTCGCGTGCGTTCGCCACCTTGGGTTCGAGCGTCGCAAAAGTCCCTTTTGCACCTGCGCTGTCCTGGGTGAGCACTTGCGTCTTGAGCGTGCTGATCAGGGGCATGGAGCTCTGCAACTCCTGCTTCGCCTGAAGTGCGCGAACACCGACCCAGGCCGCGCACGCGATCGCGATGACCGCGACGATGATCAGCCAGAACCACCAGCGCGAGTAGAACCGCCTGCGCCGGATGGGTCCGCGGCGCGCGGCGGTAGAACGTCGCGCGCGGCGCGAATCAGGTTCGGTGAGCATCGGACCATTCAATCAGAGAGAACCTGAGCCGGGCCTGTTGACGGGCTGTCCCCCCAAATGGCCAAAGTTCGATTTTGGTAAGGTTCGAACGGCAGCGAGCCAGACGAGCGCGTATACGCCGGTCCAAAGGTCAGGAAGAATGCAGAACATCGCGCCCAAAGCGGTCATCGTCGGTCAGGGATACGTGGGGCTTCCCGTCGCAATGCGGGCTGTCGAGGTCGGATACGACGTCGTCGGCGTGGACTTGGATTCGAGTCGCATCGCCAGCTTGCAGAAAGGCGTCTCGTACGTCGACGACATCTCGGCTGAAGTACTCCGGGATGCACTCGCAAGCGGGCGGTACCTCCCCACGACGGATTACGACCACATCGTCGACTTCGACATTGCGGTGATCACCGTGCCGACGCCACTTCGGGAGAGCCTCCCTGACCTGACATTCATCGAAGAGTCCTCGCGTTCCCTTGCGAAGTCTCTGAAGCAAGGCGCTACCGTCGTGCTCGAATCGACGACCTACCCCGGTACGACCGAGGAACTGATGGTTCCGATCCTCGAAGAGGGGTCTGGCCTCACAGCAGGTGTCGACTTCTTCGTCGGCTACAGTCCCGAGCGCATCGACCCGGGCAACCCGACCTGGAACTTCGTGACCACCCCGAAGGTCGTGTCGGGAATCGATGAGCTGTCGTTGGCAAAGGTCCAGGGCTTCTACGACAACCTCGTAGACCGCACAGTTCCTGTCAGCTCGCCCAAGGAGGCAGAGCTCACCAAGCTCCTTGAGAACACCTTCCGCCATGTGAATATCGCACTCGTCAACGAGCTGGCCATCTTCGCCAACCAGCTCGGCGTCAACGTCTGGGAATCGATCGAGGCCGCCTCGACCAAACCCTTCGGGTTCATGAAGTTCACGCCTGGACCGGGTGTCGGAGGACACTGCCTTCCGGTTGATCCGAGCTATCTCTCCTGGCAGGTTCGCCGCAAACTCGGCCAGAATTTTAGGTTCGTAGAGCTGGCGAACGATGTCAACGACCATATGCCCGACTATGTCGTGCAACGGCTCATGGCGATCCTGAACGGTGAGAAGCGCGCCCTCAACGGCTCACGAATCGCATTGATCGGTCTCTCATACAAGAAGAACTCCGGCGACATCCGGGAATCCCCAGCCCTGCGATTGATCGAATTGCTGGACGAGTACGGTGCCGTCTTGACGGCTGTGGATGGGCATGTCGAGGATCACCGCTGGCCAGACCGCGTCGACAGGGCACCCGACGTCGCAACGGCCATCGACGGGGCGGACGCTGCAATTCTCGTCACCGATCACGATGACCTGGACTTGCTCAGCGTCGAGGGAGCGCGGCTTCCAGTCCTGGATACGAAGAACCGGCTGCGCGGCTCGAACGTCGTACGACTCTGACTCTGATCAGGCGGACGCCGCGAGGTGTGACTCGAGCAGTTCAAGCACATGCGGGTCGCTGGGCCGTGCGCGCCAACGCGCATATGCGGCGGCAGCACGTTCTCGGGCTACCTGGCGTTCTTCGGGAGAGAGGAGTGCGTACGCCTCGATCGCGGATGTCCAGGCCTCAGGGGTTCGATCGAGGACCCAGCCCCCGCCGTCCTCAAGCACGTCGTTCCATGGGGTGTGTGGACTGCACATGACTGGGCAGGATACAGAAAGCGATTCGGCAACGACGTGCCCGAAGTTCTCCCCTGCTGTCGGCATCAGAAGTACGTCGTAGCCCGAGAGCGTGGTGCGCGTCTGGTCGGGGTCGACCATTCCGAGCATGCGAACTGTGGCTGTTGCCGGTAGCGCTGTGATCAGGCCACGACAGAGCTCGACGTATTTTGGATCTTCCATCGGGCCGTAGACGTCCAGCTCTATCGGAGCGCTAACCTTAGCGATCGCTTCCAGGGCGATGTGAAGCCCCTTGTGTTCGACAAGTCGACCGAGGAACACAGCTCGTAGGCCCGGGTCATCGTCGGGATGCCGTGGGCTCGGCTCCGTTGCCGTCGCGGGAAGAAGCGTTTCGTTTTCGCGAATGAGGATCGCGGTCCGATCTCCCCACACGCGACGAATATCCGACGCCTCGAATTCTGACGAAGCGTGCCAGTAGAGGTGTCGATGCAGTCCGAGGGCTCGGTACACAAGAAAGAAGGCTTGCTTCTTCACGGACCGACGCCCCAGCGCCCCGGCGCCGAATTCGCCTCGGGGTGCCAGAAGTCTTACCGCTGACCCCCAATATCCGAACCGCCAGAGGAGTTGCGGCAGGATCGAAAACTTCAGGTCGAAGAAGCCGTTGAAGTAGAGGATGGCAGGCTGTTTCGATTTCAGCGCTCGGTACCCTTCGAACAGCCCGCCGATCGACCTGGCGGACGCATAAAAGACTTTGGCGTGGTGATGATCGAGCCAGCGGTTGCTCGCGACAGGCAGACGATCACGAGCTCCGAGGTCGTGGTCCGACGTCAACACATTCAGCGGGATGCTGCTCGGAGCAACTTCGACGAGCGCATCGAGTGTCCGAATTGGACCGCCGCCGAGTTTGGCGGGCGGAAAGAGCGGCGCAAAGACGGCGACTACTCGCGACAACACCGAACTCCTTGAAGGGAAAGCACCGCCCTGGTCCTCCCCAAATCGGGTAGCAGAAGGGTGGGTACACCGAACGGTCCGCGCCAACGAGGCGCCAAACCCTTCAGTAAGCTTCGCATATAGGAAGTAATAAGGAGAGTCAATTGAAACGTGCGCTTGTCACCGGTACCACCGGACAAGACGGAAGCTACCTTGTCGAGCTGCTGCTCGCCAAGGGATATGAGGTGCACGGACTCAAACGTCGTTCGTCCTCTTTCAACACGGGAAGGATCGAGGAGGCCGTCCGCTCGGAGGGACATCGTCCCGACCGATTCTCGATGCACTACGCCGACCTCGCAGACGCAGCCTCCGTCACCAACCTCGTGCGCGACATCGAACCCGATGAGGTCTACCACCTCGGCGCTCAAAGTCACGTCGCCGTCTCTTTCGAAATCCCCGAATACACCGCCGATATCACCGGACTCGGCACCATCCGACTCCTGGAAGCCATTCGCGCTTCCGGAGTGCCGAGCCGCTTCTACCAGGCTTCCTCGTCCGAGATGTTCGGCTCTACGCCGCCACCCCAGAACGAGGCCACGCCATTCCATCCCCGCAGTCCGTATGGCTGTGCAAAGGTCTTCGGTTACTGGTCGACAGTGAACTATCGCGAGGCATATGACATCCATGCCTCGAATGGCATCCTCTTCAACCACGAAAGCGGTCGCCGAGGTGAGACGTTCGTCACTCGGAAGATCACGCGTGCGGTCGCCCGGATCGCCGCGGGCCTTCAGAGCGAGCTTCGCCTGGGAAACCTCGATGCCGTCCGCGACTGGGGCTACGCTCCCGAATACGTTGAGGCGATGTGGTTGATGCTGCAGCAGGACGAGCCGGATGACTACGTCATTGCGACTGGCGAAGCCCACACGGTCCGCGAATTCGCGGAGGTCGCGTTCGCACAGGTCGGCCTCAACTGGCAGGACTACGTCGTAGAGGACCCCCGCTACATGCGCCCGAGCGAGGTCGATGCGCTCATCGGTGACGCAACAAAGGCGAAAGAAAAGCTGGGCTGGGAACCAAAGGTGCATTTTGCTGAGTTGGTGAAGCGGATGATAGAGGACGACACCACTCTTCTCGAGCACGAGCTGGCAGGGCGGCTGGTCAGAGTCGAGCTATGAGCGGTGAGCAGTTCGGCACTGGATCCGATGGATTAGCTGCCTCGGTCGTGGTGGATCTGACTTCCGTCTCGGCGACATCGGGAGGCGGCGTCGGCCGTGTTGCAACAGGAGTGGTCGACGGATTGGCCTCGATCGGAGTATCCACTCGATGCCTGGTTGCGCCGGGGACTGCGGCCGCCTGGCGTGACCTGCTGCCGGGTGCCGATCTGAGTGAGGTCGCGGTGAAGATGGCCGCGACAAGTGGGTGGCAGAATTCACTCCGGTCGAAGATGCCCGCATCACTCAAGACGAGCAGGCTTGTCGGTGCCGTGCGACGGGTTCGAAGTGGGGCTGTCAAAACGGCAGCAGGAACTGACGTTGTCTGGTATCCGTTCCATCGGAGCCTGGCGACGGCCGTGGCCAGCGTCGTGACGGTTCATGATCTCAGAGTGTTCGAGAGGGATTTCGCTTCGGTCATGGATCAGCGCATCATCGAAGAGAACGTGAGAAATGCCCGCGCGCTCGTCTGTAGTTGGCCACACCCGTTCGACTCTCTGATCGAGCGGTTTCCGGAGGCCGAGAAGAAGTCCTTCCAGATTCCGCTACCGGTGCTCAATCCCGGTCGTCCGCGCGCCACTCGCCGGACCGAAGCGCAGCCTGTGACTCTTATCTACCCAGGGTATGTAACTGAGCACAAAGACCACGAAACGCTGATCCGTGCTTTGGCATTGCTCCCCGATGTCCGCCTGATCTGCACCGGGGCGGAAACCCCGTACGCCAGGACTGTCCGCGATCTGGCTGATGACCTCGGGGTAGCCGATCGGATCGAATGGCGCGGATACGTAGACGAGACAGAACTCGAGAATGCGTACGAGGAGGCAGATGTCCTCGTGATGCCGTCGCTCTGGGAGGCTGCAAGCGGCCCGGTTCTCGAGGCGGTCGTTCGCCAATTGCCCTTCGTCGCCAGTGACATCCCTCCACTTCGGGCACAGGTTGCGCAACTCGGTCTGCATGCGGACGACTGGCTGTTCCCGCCCCGCGATTCAACGGCGCTCGCCGGTGCCATCGAGCGAGCTGTTTCTTCGCATCAGAGTCGCGTTGACGAATTGAAGGCCCCCGCCCAGCAGGTCGGATCCAGGACGTGGGAGACCACCGCGTCGGACTACGAGCGCGTGTTCAATTGGGCGAATGGAACCGGCGAGCTTCCGGCCGACCTCCAAGGAAAGACGCGATGATCCCCATCTCCGAGCCAAGTCTCACGGATCGAGAGCGACAGTATCTGCTCGAAGCCTTCGACAGTGGGTGGATCTCGTCGCGCGGCGAATTCGTCGAACGGGCCGAGGCTCTCCTCCGAAATGCAACGTCCGCTCGTTACGCAGCTGTCGTGAGTAATGGCACCGTCGCACTACACCTCGCCCTGCTCGCCGCCGGCGTCGAAGCAGGCGACGAGGTTGTGATGCCCAGCTTGAGTTATGTGGCCACAATGAATGCTGCGCTCTACATCGGTGCGCGACCCGTCCTGGTCGACGTCGACCCGGACACGTGGTGCGTAGACCCTCACGCTGTCGCAGCAGCCATCACAGACCGAACCAGGGCCGTGATTGCTGTCGATCTCTATGGCAATCCAGCAGACTATGCCGCGCTGCGGAACGTCACTGCCAGTCGAGGTATCGTCCTCATCGCAGACGCAGCTGAATCAATCGGCGGAGCGATGAACGGCGTTCCGACCGGCGCGCTTGCCGATATCTCGATCTTCTCGTTCTTCGGGAACAAGATCGTGACCTCGGGCGAAGGCGGCGCGGTCACCACAGACGACCCGGAAATCGACGCGCGGATCCGACAGCTCCGCAACCAGGGCAACTCTGTTGAGCGACGCTACTTCCACGACGTTCTGGGCTTCAACTACCGAATGACGAATCTGGCTGCCGCAATTCTCTGTGCGCAGCTGGAGAGGCTAGAGGAACTCACGACGCATCGACGCGAAGTACTCGATTGGTATGAGTCGCGGCTGAAAGGCGTAGCTGGCGTTCGCCTGCAGTCAGTCGCGGCCGATGTCGTTCGGTCGCCGTGGCTGATGACGGTCTGTGTGGACGACTGGTCGGGGGCGCAGCGGGACCAGGCGATCTCGCTCTTGGCCGAAGAAGGAGTCGAGACCCGGCCGTCTTTCGTCCCCATGCAGGACATGCCATATGTGAAGACCCCCGAGAGGATCAGTACGCCCATCAGCGCGAAGATCGGTCGTGAGGGCATCAGTCTTCCTACATTCCCTGGTCTGACGAAGGAGCAGGTCGATCACATCTGTGAACGGCTCCTTGCCGCCGTGCGGGGCCTCGATTGAGCCCGCATCCATGTGGTAGGCCCCACTCGTGACGCAACTCGGACGCCAGGTGCGGGCCCTCATGGGTCGTGCGTCTGGGCGCACGCGCTTGTTCTATGCGGTCATCGCGAACGGACTCGTGAGCATCACGAGTCTTCTTCTCGCTGTGGCGATCGCTCGAGTCTCCGACCCTTGGGCCTTCGGCCAGTTCTCGATTGCGATGGCGGTCTACCTGTTCGCAATGGGACTGGTTCGTGCCGCTATCACGGAAACGACCCTTGCGGTGGAACCCACAGCCGAGGTGAACGTCCGCGGCTTCCGCCGGGCCGCACTGGTCTCGCTCGTGTTCGGCGCGGCCATGCTCGGCACCGGGCTTCTCGCCCACAACGACTACCTGATCATCCTCGGCCTGGCTTTCAACGGCCTCATCTGCCTCGACTACCTCAGAACCGTCGAGGCCGCCCTCTATCGCGCCAGGACGTCATTGGTTCAGGGGGGACTCTGGTCGATCGCGACTGCGGTCATCAGCGTTGTATCGTTCGTGATGCCCATAGCGCCGCTGACCACCTTCGTCGTATGGGCCGTGAGCGGATCGCTCATCGGATACGTGTCGGCCGTGGTCGCGCGCTACTCGCTCTTGCCGTCGTGGGGAAGACATGAAACGGAGACGCGCGCAGCTGTTCTCTTCTCGCTCGACTATGTCGCCGGGTCGGGAGGCTCCGCGCTCAGCACCGCGCTACTGGGAGTCACGAGTTCGGCGCGAACGGTGGGTGCGCTTCGCGGTGCGGGAACGATCATCGGCCCGATCAGTCTGCTTTCGACCACCATTCGATCGCTGATCATTCCCTACCTGACCCGCGCCAGAAAGTCCGGGGCTCGAGTCGAATTTGCTCGCGCAGCGGCAGTGGCTCTCGTCGTCGGCGCAGTGCTCGCGATACCTGCCGTGCTTCTATGCTTCTTGCCGTATGCTGCAGGGCACGCCTTGCTCGGCCAGACCTGGCCCGCGGCATCGCCGCTACTGCCCGCGCTTGCGATCGAGTCCGTCCTTGCCCTGATCGGGAACATTGCGTCGGCGGGTCATCGTTCCCGCCTCGCAGGAGTTCGTTCGCTTGTGCTCCGACTCTCTGTCGGGATACCCAGACCATTCATCGTGATTGCCGCCGCAGGAGTATGGGGTGCAGCTGGAGCGGCCTGGGCGATGGCCGCGTTGTCAGCGCTGAATTGCGTTATCTGGTGGTTGAGCTACTGGCAGCTGACCCAGCAGCCCCAGGATGCGATCGATCGCGCTGCTTGAAGATGAGCAGGACGACCAGGATCGGCACGAACGAGATGAGTGCCTGAAGGTATCCGATCACGACATCGGGAAATGTGGATGCCCATCCCATCAACGATGAGGCGGCTAAGACCGCCATACACAGAGCGATTGGTCCCGCCCTGATTGCTCGGCTGACAATGTACGAGAACAAGAGGGCCGCCGCGAAGTAGTAGAAGATCAATCCTGCGGGACCATAGAAGAAGTAGATGGTGCCAATGGACAGGAAGTTGTAGGACGACGTGCTTGATCCGCCGAGGACGCGGTTGATCAGTCCGGCTGACGAGATGTTGGGTCGGTTGGGGTCCAATACGCGTGGGACGAGCCCGTAGCGCAGCACCTGAAGCGGGCCCGGTTGATTGACACTCACCGGGACCTTGAACTGGGCAACCGCCGTGAGCTGGTCGTCGAACCGCAGACGATCAAACGCAGTCACCGATTGGTCGACAGACGAACCCAACTCCACTCGGACCGAGTTCCTCAGTGAAAAGAATGTCGGCCACGCCAGCAGAACAACGATCAGGGCGACCACCAACACGCGAAGCCTGACGAGCCCCAGGACCAGAGCCATGAGCATTACCGACGTGACAACCTGAAGGAGTGGTGCGGTCACCGACGTCTGCAGTGCAGCCCAACCCTCGATCAGGATGATTGCTGAAATCCCAAGCCACAGCGTGCGCTTACTGCATGCTTTTCGCATGTAGCACGCGAAGATGAGCCCTACGCCGAACAGGTTCCACGAGGAGAACAATGAGGCGGCGCTGGCGATCGGAGACTGCTGCGACCCTGTCAGCTGTGCGAGTAGCGATCCGCCCCCGGCCAGAACGAATGCGATGCGAGTAGCTGCGGCGATCATAGTGACGCCTATCGTGATCGCACGAAGGGCCTTTGTTGTCGGGCCAGCAGTCCTTGTGAGATCGATGCGGGCGCGGACAGGCGCCGTCAGACCTTCCGCTACCAGGCATCCGAGGAGCGCTAGACCGAGGAGCCCCAGAATGAAAGGCAGCTGGCGATTTCCCTGAATCAACGCAATGGGGAGAATCAGCCCAAGGTACGGGGCGAGGAGGAACGTCGTCGCAGGAAACAGCTGCAGTATGCGTCCGCGCCAGCGAGGGGCAGGCGTGGTCGAAGTATCAGAAGGCGCAGTGGGGACACTGCCCTTCGCTGCGGCTATCCCATATTTCGAGATGGCTAACGCGCGTGAACCTGTGGTGAAAGTCATCGCGCGGGCACCCCCTTGACAGTTGAATGGGGCTCGACGTCCCCTACTACACATGCCGCCGCCCCGACTGTGCTCCATTCGCCGACCCGTCGGCGTTCGAGGATCACGGCACCAGCGCCTACGAAGCTACCTGCCCCTAACGTGACGTGGCCGGAGATAACCGCTCCAGGGTTGACTGAGACAAAGTCTCCCAGTTGTGCGTCGTGACCGATCGTCGCGTTCGGGTTGATGTGTGTGTGTCGTCCTGTCCGGACGTTGGTCGACAGCTGTGCGCCCGCGCACACGATCGTTCCCGGTGCAAGGTCGGTGTCAGTTCCCAGACCCGCGGAAGGATGCACAATTGCCGGATGGATTCGAAGTCCTGCGTCGGCGTACCGACGATCGATGCTTCTGCGAAGGTCTGGGTCTCCTACCGCAATGAGGTACGGTACCCCCGTTTCACCCTTCCGAAGCCACTCGTCATCCGTTCCCAAGTACGGAACGCGGCGCTTCTCAAGAAGTGCCAGGGAAGCATCGTCTGGGGCGCGGTCGACTACCCCGATGACTGTGATCGCCGATGCCGGGTTCACAAGATTGTGCGCACGGATGACATCGAGTGTCTCGCGCGCGAAACCTCCTGCGCCGACAATCACTACGTCGCCAGCCTGGGCCGGCTCAGTTGTGCTGGAAAGATTCATCCTCGAATCCCGATCCGTTCGTGGTGTCGGGTCGCCGTCGAAACAATGAACGAGACCGTTCGCCAAGAAGTATCGTCGATTCGGTATTCCGCAGGAGCTTCGGCCGCTGCGGCAAGCTCTCGTCGCGTAAGCACAAGCCGTACGCTCTCAGTGATATCCGACGGCCGAACCCCAGCTGTCACTATCGACCCAGTATCCAATGCTTCGGGTCGCTCGATGGAATCGCGCAACGTGACAGCCGGGAACCCGAGGATGCTCGACTCTTCGCTGATCGTTCCGCTGTCTGACAGCACGAGTTTCGCCGACTGCTGGAGCTTGACGTAGTCGTTGAAGCCGAATGGCGGGTGGAACCGCAGCTTCGATTTCAGCTCGTCGGGCTGAGCTTCGAGGCGCTTGCGGGTACGCGGGTGCGTCGACACGAGGACGGGCAGACCGTACTCGTCAGCGAGCTGCCCGAGTGCGTCGAGGACCGAACCGAGGCGTTCCGGGTTGTCCACGTTCTCCTCGCGGTGCAGGCTCACGAGGAAGAATTCGCCCTCGGTGAGCCCCTGCCGCGCGACGACGTCGCTCGCTGCGATGGCCGTGGCGTTGGCCTCCAAGACCTCCCGCATGGGCGAACCGGTGAGCAGGATGCGCGAGGGGTGGATGCCCTCAGCGAGAAGGTTCCGACGCGCGTGCTCCGTGTAGACGAGGTTGTAGTCGGCCACGTGGTCGACCATGCGGCGATTGACCTCCTCCGGCACGTTCTCATCGAAGCAGCGGTTGCCGGCCTCCATGTGGTAGACGGGAATCTTCATCCGCCGCGCCATCAGAGCCGAAATGCAGCTGTTGGTGTCTCCGAGCACGAGCATCGCGTCCGGGCGCTCCTCGGCGAGGACAGCCTCGACCTTGGTGAGCACCGAACCGAGCACGGCACCGAGGGAGCTGGTGTCCGCGTTGAGAAAATGGTCGGGACGCCGAAGCCCGAGATCTTCGAAGAAGACCTCATTGAGTTCGTAGTCGTAGTTCTGACCCGTGTGGACGAGCACATGATCGGTGAAGCGGTCCAGAAGCTTGATCGTCGCAGCCAGGCGAATGATCTCCGGTCGTGTACCGACGACGGTGAGCACCTTTAAACGGTTGTTGGTCATACTGGCTCCGCAATCGTGTCTGGGCGCTCGGAGTCGAACAATTCGTTCGACCAGAAAGATGTGTAAAGGTCGGTTTCACCGACGTTCGTGATGTTGTGTGCCCACATCGTCGGCATGTCGATGCTGGCGGGGGACGTGCCATCCAGCCGGAACTCGAAGACCTCTGTCGAGAATAACTTGCGAAGCTTGATGGTCGCCTCGCCCGAGATCACAGTGAACCGCTCGACCTTACGGCGGTGATAGTGATCGCCACGCGTGACCCCGCTCACGGTTGTCGAGAACGAACTTTGACCCGCTCCGCCGTGTGACCGGACGATCTCGAAGAACGACCCACGGTTGTCCGCGTGCCGCCGCAAGCGAATAGGCGTCCCGTTCGGGAACGCGGCTGCTCGGTACGTGTTGAAGAGATCGCGGTCGAACGGATGCGCGATATCCGGGATTTCGCCGCCGCGCGAGTAGACGCTCGAGATTTCGCGGAGCCTGGTGAGAAGGCCTGTGACCGTCTCGCGTGCGTCCAGCGCTGCGAGCGCATCGTCATCGACGGAGCCGAGCAGCGCATCCGCGGCGTTCTGCGCGTGGAGGAGGGTCAACTCTCGATCCTGGTCGATCTCGGGGTTGCCGCCGCTTGCGAGCAGGTGACTGAAGGTCGCCACAACGGAGTTGTAGAAAGGGCGACCGTGCTCGCCGAAGAGATTCGGCAAGTGCAGGTCCACGAACTCGGCGCCCGCACGTCCAGCGGCACCACGGAGGATGTCGGCTGCTTCCTGCTTCGCTGCTCCATACGTCGTTCCGTTGCCCGCCTGGGTCGAGTTCGCGAAAACGACAACAGATGGAGCGGGTGTGGCGCGGTCAAGTGCGCTCGCCAGCTGTTGCGCGAACCTGATGTTCCCTTCAAGGACCTCGGGATCCGAGGCGCGGTTTACTCCCGCGATGTGGATAAGTCGGTCGGTTCCGGAGATCGCATCGGTCGCCGCGGCCAGGTCAAAATCGTCGCCGACGGCGATGGGCGCGAACGAAATTCCCTGAGCATGGGCGGCGCCCCGGGTATGCCACCCGAGGAATCCGTTCGCACCGGTCAGGGAAATGCGGGTCACGCTGCGCCCGATCGTTCCGGGGTGATGCCGGCCGCCGTGAGCTCTTCGCGCACCTCGGGCAGGCCGAGCAACATGTCCTCGACCTCGCCGATCGAGAGTCGCACGGTGGTGTGCGAGTCGTAGTCGCTGAATTCGGCCTGCATGGTGTCTCCCTCTTCGACGTAGACGCTGTAGTTGAGGTCGCGTTTGTCGGCGGAGATACGGAAGTACTCGCCCATGTCTGTCGCGCGAGCCAGCTCCTCGCGACTCGCGAGGACTTCTGACACCTTCTCTGCGTGACGGGTGCCGATCACATTGACGTCCGACTTCACCCCGAAGAGGTTGGACACGGCCTGGGCGAGATCGCCGATCGTGCACGACGGCGCTTTGCGGATGAAGAGGTCTCCCTGCTCGGCGTTCAGAAAGGCGAATTCAACGAGATCGACGGAATCCTCCAACGACATCATGAAGCGCGTCATTGCCGGGTTGGTGATAGTCAAGGGACCACCCGCCCGGAGCTGCCGGATGAACAGGGGAATGACCGAACCACGAGAGTACATGACATTGCCGTAGCGGACACACGAGACGATCGTGTCTGCGTTGGGGTTGTTGAGGCCGTGGGACTGGGCGACCTTCTCCATCATCGCTTTCGTCATCCCCATGGCATTTACCGGGTACACGGCCTTGTCCGTGCTGAGGCACACGAGCGATTTCACTCCTGACGCTTCGGCCGCGCGAACGACGTTCTCGCTGCCGACGACGTTCGTCTTGACGGCCTCCATCGGGAAGAACTCGCACGAGGGCACCTGCTTCAGGGCTGCCGCGTGGAAGACGTAGTCGACATCCTTCGATGCCCGCGCGACGCTTTCGTAGTCGCGAACGTCGCCGACATAGAAGCGAGCGCGCGAGTCGCCCAGCTCGTGACGCATCAGGTCTTGCTTCGCTTCATCCCTGCTGAGGATGCGCACCTCGGACACATCGCGCTTCAGGAGCTTGCGCGCAACGGTATGACCGAACGAGCCGGTACCTCCGGTGATCAGGATGCGCTTGCCTTCGTAGTGCGATGTCATGCTGAGGCTTTCTTGTCGTGGCTCTGTCGTGCCTTGTCGAGTATTCGTTCGATCTCGGAGACGCCGGTCTCCTTCGACATCGTGCTGTAGTAGAAATTGTTCGCACGCTGCGCCATCGACGCATGTTCAGCCGAGGAGAGTGCGTAGGCGTTGCGGAACGCCGACTCGAGCGAGGCAGCGTTCTCAGGTTCCGCCGTGAATCCGAGCTGGTTATCGCGCACGATGCCTTCGACATCGCCCCGGACTGCGGTGATGACCGGGACGCCGAACGCAAGGCTTGCCTGGAACTTTGACGGGACGGTGCCTTCGAAGATCGGAAGGTCGCGCAGGGGAACGAGCTGATAGTCGGACTCGGAATAGAGTTCTCCGAGCCGGTCGGTTCCGACAGGATCTTCGAACCGAATGTTGGTCGCCCCGAGCTGCTCGGTGAGCTCACGCAAGCGCGGAAGGGCCACTCCCGAGCCCCGGAATACCAAGCGGAACCCGGTGAGGTCGTTCACTGCGTGGGCTGCCCGCACGACTGTCTCAAGGTCCTGGAGCTCTCCGATGTTCCCCGCGTACATGACAGTGCACGCATCCGAGCGTTTCGGCGTTGTCGCGTGGACGGGCGTCGAGGGCTCGTTTCCCCAGTTGAAGACGGTGTGGCTATGCGACGGCGGTAGGCCGCGATCGATCAGCGTCTTCGCCATGGTGGGCGCAATCGCGATCGTTGCCGCGGAGGAACGGTAGAGGTAACGCAGCCAGGGTGTGAGCACTGTGCTGATGAGCGAATTCGCGGTGCCCTGCTTGACGAGATTCGAGCCTGTGATCGACTCGGGCCACACGTCCTGCACGTGCAGTACGAAGGGTGTGCGACGCGTCCAACGCCAGATGGAGGGCGCGATTGCGGCGGTCATTGGCGTTGCGTAGACGTACACGACGTCTGCTCCGCGCACATGCCGGCCGCCCATGAGTGCGCTCAGCCCGAAACTGAGGTAGTTGAGAACCCGCCCGATGACATTGGTCGAATGGCTGAGGAAGAGCGGGACCCGGCGCACTGTCGCTTTGCCGTCATTCTCGACGTGCGAGAGTCTTTGCCGATATCCGGGGAACAACCGTCCGGCCGGGTAATTAGGAAAGCCAGTGAGGACGCGCACGGAGTGGCCGCGCGCGCTCAGGCCAGCGGCGAGCTCGGCTGGGATGGGCACAGCCTCCGGCTTGTAGTACTGGGAGACGATTGCGATCTTCACCGGGCCGGCACTCCCATTACGGTTACACCGGTCGCAACATCTCGCGTCACGCACGCCGCGGCACCGACGGTTGCGCCCTCCCCGACGGTCAGCCCCTGCAGGACGACGGCGCCGGCTCCGATCAGGGTCTGGCTCTCCACCCGCACATCGCCGGAGATCACGGCGGCCGGGTTGACCGAGACGAATGCGGCGATGGATGTGTCATGGCCGACCGTCACGGACGGATTGAGGTTCGCATGTTCGCCGATCGTGACGTTGGTCGACACTTCGACGCCCGAGCAGATCACAACGCCATGTCCGATCGTGGACTGGGAGCCGATCGTGGCACCAGGGTGGACGAGAGTTTCCGCGACCCGTCCGGCCGAATCGAGTCGTTCGGCGATCTGCATCCGCGCCGACGGGCTGCCGATCCCGATGACATACGAGGAATCGGTATCGCTCGCAAGCCACTCCGCGATCGTGCCGATCCAGGGCACCCCGCGCGCCGCGAGTCGTGACAGATTCAATTCGGAAGGCGCATCGTCGACCACCCCGACGACGGCGAACGGCGAAGGCGAGCGTGCCTCGTTGATCGCTTCGATGACGTCCAGAGTCTCGCGCCCGAACCCACCCGCACCGATGACGACGATCGGCCGCGTCACGCGCGGTCACCCCTGTCGGAGCCGATGAACTCGTGCGTCGTCGCATGGCCTTCGGCCGAGATCCCTTCGCGACGCACGACTGACGACAGAGTGCGCCAGATGATGGACGCATCAAGCCTGAGGCCGCGGGTGTCCACGTACTCGACGTCGAGCCGCAGCTTGTCGTCCCAGTCGATGTCGTTGCGGCCGCTGACCTGCGCGAGCCCGGTGATTCCGGGACGGACCTCATGGCGACGCGCCTGCTCCGGCGTATACCGCGTGAGGTATGCGATGAGAAGCGGTCGCGGGCCGACCATGCTCATGTCGCCTCTGACGACGTTCACCAGCGTCGGAAGTTCATCCAGACTGGTAGCGCGGAGTGCGCGACCGAATCGCGTGAGCCGTTCCGCATCCGTCACCAGACCGCTCGTGACGTCGACATCTTTCATCGACCGGAACTTGATCAGGGTGAAAGAGCGCCCGTGAAGCCCGGGCCGCACCTGGCGAAACAACACGGGACGCCCGAGCTTCGCTGCGACAGCGACGCCGACGGCGAGCTGGATGGGCGAGGTGAGGACGAGCAGAACGGATGCGCTCACCAGGTCGAGCATCCGCTTGGCCAGGTCGTACGGCTTCGAAGCCATCACCGGCGCTCCTCGACGAACCGTGCCGCGCAGTCGATCGTCCGATCGACATCCGCATCGCTCAGCGCCGATCCACTCGGCAGCGTCACACCCGTCTCGAACAGCCGCTGCGCGTTCCCGTTCAGCATCGACTGCGCACCGGCGAACACCGGCTGCAGGTGCATCGGCTTCCAGAGCGGTCGGCTCTCGATGTTTGCGGCGCCCAGGGCCGCGCTGAGATCCGCAGCCGTCCATCCGGTCACCGCAGGGTCGACCACGACCGAGGTCAGCCAGCAGTTGTCGTCACGGTCGTCCGCGCCCCCGAAGATCTCGACCCCGTCGACCGACGCCAACAGCGAACGGTAGCGATCGCGGATCGCACGACGCCGTGCCATCATGCCGTCGAGCCGCGTCAATTGCGCCCGCCCGACCGCGGCCAGGAGGTTCGAGAGCCGGTAGTTGTAACCGATCTCGGTGTGCTCGTAGTGCACGGCCGGCTGACGCGCCTGGGTCGCGAGGTACCGCACTCGCGCGACCAGCTCTGCATCGTCGGTCAGCAGCATCCCGCCGCCGGACGTCGTCATGATCTTGTTGCCGTTGAACGAGATCGCGGACGCTGCGCCGAAAGCGCCCGCCTGTTTTCCGGCGTGGGATGCGCCGAGCGCCTCCGCAGCATCGGCCAGCACCGGGACTCCGAAAGCTTCCGCGATCGGCAGGATACGCGTGTAGTCGGCCGCCTTGCCGAGCAGGTCGACCGGCACGATCGCCGAGACCGTCTCGCCGGCCGCGCGGAGCTCGCCCAGGGCGTGCTCCAGCAGAGCCGGGTCCAGGTTGCCGGACTCCAGCTCGGAGTCGACGAAGTAGGGGCGCGCGCCCGTGTAGGTGATGGCGTTGGCCGTCGCCGCGAATGTCATCGTCGACGTGATCACCACGTCGCCGGGCTTGACGCCGAGGCAGAGCAGGCCGAGGTGCAGGGCCGCGGTGCCCGACGACAGGGCGGCGGCGTGGGCGACGCCGACCCGGTCGGCGACTTCGCGCTCGAAAGCGTCGACATCGGGGCCGAGGGGTGCGATCCAACCGGAGCGGAAGGCGTTGAGAAGGTAGGTTTCCTCGAGTTCGCCGACATCCGGCGACGACATGAGGATGCGATCGTTCACCGGCGCTGCTCCTGCGACTCGAGCGAACCCAGGCTGAGGGCGACGGTGTCGGATGAACTGGCACGAACGCGACGGATCCACAGGTCCCGATCGAGGTCGTCGACCAGGAGCGGATCGATGCGCGTGTGCGAGATCTTCGGATGCTTCGGCCGCGCGTCGGACTCGGTCGCCCCGATCAGATCCTCGTGCAGCTTCTCGCCCTGGCGCAGGCCGGTGAACCGGATCTCGATGTCTTTGCCGCTGAAGGCGATCATCCGCTTGGCGATGTCGAGGATGCGCACCGGTTCGCCCATGTCGAGGATGAGCACCTCGCCGGGCTCGCCGATTCCGCCGGCCTGTACGACGAGCTGGCACGCTTCGGGGATTGTCATGAAGTAACGGGTCACATCCGGGTGTGTGACGGTCACGGGCCCACCGGCGTCGATCAGGGACTGGAAGGTGGGGAGCATCGATCCGCGGCTGCCGATCACGTTGCCGAACCTCACTGAGAGGTACCGCCCGGGCGAATTCACGGCAGTCCCGGCGGTCAGCTTCTCAGCCATCCGCTTCGAATGCCCGAGAACGCTGGTGGGGTTCGCGGCCTTGTCGGTCGAGATGTTCACGAAAGTGGATACGTTCACATCGCTCGCCGCATCCAGCACATTCAATGTGCCGAGCACGTTCGTCTTCCACGCTTCATCCGGATACTGCTCCAGCATCGGCAGGTGCTTCAGCGCGGCGGCGTGGAACACGACCTCAGGGCGCCGACGCCGGAAGATCTCACGCAGCGCCTGGGAATCGCGGATGTCCGCCAGAACGACATCGCTCGTGTCGAGCAGGCCATGGCCGGAGATGGCGATCTGGGCGTTCTGCAGGCCCGTCTCGTCACGGTCGAGCATGATGAGTTCGGCCGGGCTGTACTTCGAGATCTGGCGGCACAGTTCCGAGCCGATCGAGCCGCCCGCGCCGGTGACCAGCACGCGCCTGCCGGTGAGGTAGCTGGCGATCGCTGCGACATCCGTATCGACCGGCTGACGACCGATGAGGTCCTCGATGGCGATGTCGCGCACATCCGACAGCTTCGACTGTCCGTCGAGCACGTCCTCGAGGGTGGGCAGCACTTTCACCTGAACGGCGACCGTGTCCGCGATTGCGGTGATCTCGCGGAGAAGAGCAGCATCCACTCGCGAGATCGCGACGATGACGACCTTCGCGCCCGTGCGCTGCGCGACCTCGGGGAGATCCGCGAGGTGGCCCATCACGTGGATGCCGCGGATCTGGCGCTTGGCGTTGTCCGGATTGTCGTCAAGGAGCGCGACAGGGCGGAAAGGCGAGTGCCGGTCGGTGAGCATCCGCTGCACCAGCTGGCTGCCCATGTAGCCGGCTCCGAAGACCAGGGTCGGCTCGGCGCTGTCACCGGGCTTCATCCGGTGCTCGACGTAGAGGCGCTTCAGATAGCGGGCGCCGCCCATCAGCACGAAGGCGAGGGGAAGGGCGATGAAGACGATGCTGCGTGGAAGCCACAGCGCGTTGCCGATGATGGCGATGGGAAGGCCCATCGCGAGGGCGACGAGGCAGACTGAGAACAGCAGGGCCCGAATCTCTTCGAAACTCCCGTAGGTGAAACGGCCCCGGTAGAGCGAGAGCGCCAGTCCGATCAGGAGCTGACAGGCGATCGCTCCGGCGGCGACGAGCCCCAGCGTCACGTAGGCGATGAATTCGACATCGAAGTCGTACCGCAGCAGGGCTGCACAGTAGATGGCAAGGAGCCAGGAAACTCCGTCGATGACGAACTGGGTGCCGAAACGGCGGAACAGTGTCTCGCCCCGCCTCCGCGTCTCCGCGCGCACCCGCGCGCTGAACAGCCTGCCCATCACCGCCATGTCACACCACCATCGGTCGACTTGACTACGGAGTCACCCGACCACATCCACAAGGTACTCCCGCCGTTCGCGACGGCGACGCTGCCCGCGGGCGGTTTGGCGGATGTGGCGCAGCCTCCGCCCGCCAACGCACTGCCGCCGTCGAAGCTGTCCGTCGCCGTTCCCGCGCATCCCTGCCGGTCGGTGACGGCAATGAGGTAGCCGTTGACGGCCGTGCTGATCGCGACAGAGCCCGGCACGGGAACGGCCGGTCCCCAGGCCGCGCCGCCGTTGCCCGTGGCGTGGACAGCATGATTCGCACAAAGCACCGCGGCGTTCGCAGCGTCGCGCACGGCGACGCCGATCACTGTGGCACACGGAGCCTGGACGTCACCGGTCGGGGTGTGGACGACGCTGCGCTTCGCCGCGTCGACATACCAGGAGCCGGCGAGCTGGTCGGGGTAGGTCGCCCAGTTGTCTCCGGCGACATAGGTGCGGATGAACTCCGGGGTGCAGCCCTGCGAGGCGAGCGTGATAGCGCTGGCCTGACTGGCCGACTGCACGGAGATGCCGAGAATGGATGACGCGCCTGTCGGGCCCGCAGCATCCGTCGGTTTCCAGTTGGCGCCGCCATCCGTCGTGATCTGAGGCGACGCCGGGGTCGCCGGGCACGGACCGGTGGAGGCGCGCCACGCCGTCGAGCCGTCGAGAGCGGCCAGCACGCGGGTCGGGGCCACGGCGTCGGCGGCGGGAGTGCTCGTGGGTTTCGGGGTCGCCGATGGGGCAGGGGTCGCAGACGGAGTCGGGCTGACTGCCGGCGAACTCGTCACCGCAGGCAGCGGATCGTGTGGGGGAGTGCGCACTGCGACGACCGCCCAGACGATGAGGATCAGGTCGAAGACCACGAACGCGATGACACCTGCGATCGCCAGGTTGCGTCGACTGAGCCTCACCTCCGGTGTGGTGGCCTTCTTGATCTGCGCTGCCACGTCGCCTACTGGAATCCGTCGGCTGAGCGCAGCACGCTCTGGACGATCGATTGGACGGCGGGCACGAGCTGTCGCACGGATTCCGCGTAGACGGCGTCGTCCCGGCGGAAGGGGTCGACGACATCCTCGTCGGCGGGGTCGTCGGGACGTTCGGCGACGCCCCGATTGGCTGCCGCGATCTCGACGAGCGTGCCGATACGGGCGTAGACGCCGAGCTGGGCGGCGATTTCTGCGCGGTCATCGACGTTCAGGGTGTCGAGGAGTCGCGCGAATTCGCGGAGCGTGAACGTGAAATGGGACGCGCGGGGAAGCAGCTCGACGACCGCGCGCCGGTGTTCGCGGCTGAGGGCGAGCACGAGGTCGGTGTCCCGCAGCTGCTCGATCGTCAGCTGGCGCGCGACATGGCGATCGGGATACCCGCCGTACTGGCGCGAGTATGCGGCGGCGCGGTCATCCATGGGGTCGCCCGCGAGGGCGCCCGTTCCTGCGCTCGACACCGCGATGTCGAGGCCGTCGAGGCCGGTCCGCAACAACTGTTCGGCTAGGGGTGAACGACAGATGTTCCCCGTGCAGACCGTCAGGATGCGAAACGCGCTCACACCTGTGCCGCCCGGCGGATTCGCTTTTCGACGGCTTCCTCATCGGGGAACTCGTTCGTGACTCCGTAGCCGTAGACGCCGTACCCGTAGGAGTCCGGCCCCTTGACGGGAAGCATCGTGACGACGATGCCCACGAGGCGGCTTCCGATGTGGTCGAGCGCCCGCACGGCGGCGGCGAGTTCGTTCTTCTTGGTCATGCCCGACGCTGCCGCGAGGATCGCACCACCAGTGAGCTTGCTGACGAGAGCGGCGTCCGTGACGAGGAGAAGAGGAGGTGCGTCGACCAGCACATAGTCGAACTCGGAGGTGAGTGCGTTGAGCAGCTTCGACATGGAGTTCGAGCCGAGCAGCTCGCTCGGATTCGGCGGGATGCGCCCGGCCGGAAGAACGTAGAGCTCGGTGCGGCCCCACTTCTGCAGCACATCGCCGAGCTGTGCGCGGCCGATGAGGACATCGGTCAGGCCGACAGCCCCTTCGATGCCCATGTTGTCGGCCACCTTCGGCAGACGCAGATCGCCGTCCACGAGCGCAACGCGGGCGCCGGTCTCGGCCAGGCTGATGGCGAGGTTCGCCGCCGTGGTGCTCTTGCCCTCACCCGGTACCGAGCTGGTGATGACGTAGCTTCGCGGCCCGTTGCCGATGTTGACGAACTGCAGGTTCGTGCGCAGGCTGCGGAACGATTCGGCGCGCGGGTTGCGGGGGTCGGCGTGCACGATCAGCGGACGCTTCTTGGCAGAAGGATCGAAGCTGATGGCGCCGAGGATCGGCCGGTCGGTGACCTGCTCGATGTCATGGGAGCTGTGGATGCGCGTGTCCAGGATGCTGCGCAGCAGCGCCGCGCCGATCCCGACCGCGAGACCGATCAGGAGACCCAGGATGACATTCAGGAGCACGTTCGGGCTGGACGGCTTGGCCGGGGCGACCGCAGGCTGGATCGTCTGCACGTTGACGAGGCTCGTTCCGCCCGCAGGCTTCTCCAGCTTGTTCGTGACGATGTACGAGGTGTTCTCGCCGATGGAGTTGGCGATCGCGGCGGCGCGTGCGGGATCCTCGTCCGTGACGGTGATGTCGATCAGCACGGTGTTGAGCGGCGAATCCGCCGACACCTTCGTTGCGAGCTGGCTGGCGCTCACGTCGAGCTTCAGGTCGTCGATGACCCGGTCGAGAACACTCGCGCTGCTCACGACGCTGACATAGCTCGTGACGGCCTGGCGGGCAAAGCTCGTGCCCTGTACGAGATCGGTGGTCGCGCCGGTGTCGCCGGCGCGCACTGAGACGTAGAGTTCGGTGGTGGCCTGGTACTTCGGGGTCACGACCAGCGAATAGCCCGCTGCGACGGCGACGCCGAGGAGAGCGCAGACGGCGATGAGGATCCAGTTCTTATGCAGGATCCTCAGGTAGTCACGCAGCTCCAACGTTGCCTCCCGACAAGCAAACCAATGATGATCGGCGACCGACTGCCACCGTGCGTTCTATCCTTCGCACAGAGGTCTAGGCCGCGCGAGCACCTGTCGGCATCCTAGCTTCGACGAACGTACTCCCAGCGAAACGCGCTTAATGATCGCATATTCGGCTGGGTAGTCTGACCGTTCCGTCTCGCGTTTGCGGGTATTGTGGCGAGTTTTGCAGGGTAGGTCGATGCCTTGTTCACCCGAACGGGGGGTCGGCTTCACCCGAATTGGGGGTCGGCTGCTGCTCGAGTCGACGCAGCGAACCCCGCGCCTCGGATGCGCGACATCACAGTCAGGGCACGATCGCGAGAAAGATGAACGCCGCGAACAGCACGAGGTGCACACCGCCCTGAAGTCGGGTCGCGCGCCCGGGCACGATCGTGAGCACGCTGACGATCACCGTGAGTACGAACAGCACGATCTGGCTTCCGCCGAGACCGAGCAGCAGCGGCCCGGTCAGCCAGATCGAGGCGAGCGCGATGGCCGGGATCGTGAGGCCGATGCTCGCCATCGACGAGCCGAGCGCCAGGTTCAGGCTGGTCTGCATCCGGTTCCGGGAGGCCGCCTTGGCGGCGGCGATCCCTTCCGGCAGCAACACCAGCAGGGCGATTACGACGCCGACGAACGACTTCGGGAACCCGATCGCCGCGACCCCGGCCTCGATCGACGGCGACTCGAGTTTCGCAAGCCCGACGACGGCGATCAGGGCGACCACCAGAAGGACGAGACTCGCGATCGTCTTGCGGCTGCTGGGTGCGTCGGCGTGCGAGTCGTCGTCGTCGACCGGTGTGCCGTTCGCTTTCACCGGCAGGAAGAAGTCCCGGTGCGCCACCGTCTGCGTGAATACGAACATCGCGTAAAGGGCGACGGATGCGATGGCCGCGAACAGGAGTTGGGCCGGCGAGAACTGCGGGCCGGGCGCCGCGGTGAAGGTCGGCAGCACCAGCGTCAGGGTGGCGAGCGCGGTGACGGTCGCGAGCATGGCGCCGGTGCCCTCGGCGTTGAAGCTGGTCGTGGTGCGACGGGATGCTCCGAGCAGCAGCGAGAGCCCGACGATTCCGTTCATGGTGATCATCACGGCGGAGAAGACGGTGTCGCGCGCGAGAGTCGGCGTGTCCTTGCCGCTGGTCATCAGGGTGACGATCAGCGCGACCTCGATGACGGTCACGGCGACCGCGAGCACCAGCGACCCGAAGGGCTCACCGACCTTGTGTGCGACGACTTCGGCATGCTGCACGGCCGCCAGCACAGTGCTCGCGAGGACGATGGCGACAAGCGCGACGAGCACCGGCCCGAGTGGCACCGCCCACACTGCGATGAGGAGCACTATGCCGATGATTGGGACCACCACAGGCCAGAAGCGGACGGACCAGCTCGCGACGGTTCTCATACCATCCATAGTGGCCGAACAGAGAACGCAAAGTGGGTCGGGATGAACGAATCCACCCCGACCCACTGCCCCCCGGCCCTCGGCCCCCCGACCGAAAACCTGTATCCAACGTTACGGTCGGGCGTCCTCCCGTCGCATCGGGGCTGCCACGGAGATCTGCACCGTGACTGCCCCCACCCCCGGGCGCTCGCTGCCTCGCGCGGATGCTGACCGAGTGCGGCAGTTCCGGTCGAGCGTGCCTCGCGCGCCGTACGCGCTCGACCCAACGGACGCCCTCGGTGGCGGTGAGCTACGAGGGGTGCCGCACGCCGCAGCCCGGTGCTAGCGTCGGGCGATGACTGCTTTTCGTGTCATCGTCATCGGCGGCGGAATCGCCGGCGCCGGCACAGCTTTCGCGCTCGCCCGCCGAGGGGCGGAGGTCACTGTCGTCGATGCGGCGGCCGACGGTCAGGCGACAGCGGCCAGCGCCGGGATCATCGCCCCGTGGGCTTCGGCAGCGGACGGCCCGTTCTACGACCTTTATGCCCAGGGCGCGGCGCACTATCCGGTGGTTCTCGAGCGGCTCGCCGACGCAGGCGTCACCCGCACCGACTACCGCCGGTCGGGCGCGCTCTTCGTGAATGCGGACCCCGGCGCTCTTGATGCGGCGGAACGGACGGTGCGCGGGCGCGCATCCGAGCATCCGGATGTCGTGGGCGCCATCGACCGCATCGACGCATCCGAGGTGCGCGCCCTGTTCCCGCCTGCCGCGCCGGAGCTTTCCGGATTGTTCGTCTCCGGCGGAGCTCGCGTCGACGGCCGCACCATGCGCGACGCGCTCCTCATGGGTGCCGGGCACCACGGCGCGACAGTGCTCCGCGCCCGGGTCGAGTTGGAACGCGACAGCGGCCGCGCTGTCGCACGGGTCGACGGCGAGCGTCTCGAATCGGATGCGGTGGTCGTCGCCGCGGGCGCCTGGACTGTCGAGCTCCTCCGTCCCGTCGGCCTCGCGCTGGCACTCGAACCGCAGCGCGGGCAGATCGCCCACCTGCGGGTTGCGGGCGCGAGGACAGAACAATGGCCGTCCGTGCATCCGCTCTCGCACCACTACATCGTCGCGTTCGACGACGCGCGCGTGGCGGTCGGCGCTACCCGCGAGACGGGCAGCGGGTTCGACACCAGGGTGACGGCGGGCGGCCTTCGGCACGTGCTCGCCGATGCCCTCTCGATCGCGCCCGGGCTCGCCGATGCGACGGTCATCGAGACGCGCGTCGGATTGCGGCCACTGTCCCTGGACGGGCTGCCGTACCTCGGGGCGGCGGGCGACGTGCCCGGCCTTTTCGTCGCAACCGGGTTCGGCGCAGCCGGGCTCACCATGGGACCGTTCGTCGGAGAGGCGCTCGCCGCGGCGATCCTCGGCGACGCCCCCCTCGCAGACCTGACCCCCTTCGCGCCCGGCCGCGCCCCTGCCACAGCATCCGCTCGTGAATAGCTATGCAATAGACTCTCGCCATGTCGATCGGGAACGCGGAGTGGAGCAGGCTTCCCGCAGACCGCATGTCCCTGCTGACGAAAGTCGCCCGGATGTACCACGAGCAGCACATCCGCCAGCCCGAGATCGCGCAACGCCTGCACATCTCCCAATCGCGGGTGTCTCGACTGCTGAAGGAGGCGGTGAACCTCGGCGTCGTACGGACGATCGTGGTCTCGCCGCCGGGCGTCCACTCGCAACTCGAGGATGCCATCCGCGACCGTTACGGCCTCGCCGACGTCGTCGTCGGGGGAGATGACAGCGGCCTGACCGACGACGACAACGCACTCCTCGCGACGCTCGGCAGCGCGGGCGCCGCCTACCTGGAGACGACACTGTCCGAGAAGGACGACATCGGCGTCTCGTCATGGTCGTCCACGCTGCTCGCGGTGGTGGATGCGATGACCCCGCAGCGCACGCGCCTCGCCCGGAGCGCGGTGCAACTCCTCGGCGGTGTCGGCGATCCGAGCGTGCAGGTCAAGGCGACGCACCTCACCGACCGGCTCGCCCGAGTCACCGGAGCGGAGGCCCGCTACTTTCCGGCGCCTGGAATCGTCGCGCGCAAATCGGTGCGGGATGCTCTGCTCGAGGACCCGTATGTGAGCGAGGTCGCGTCCGCGTGGGACGGCCTCTCGGTCGCACTCGTCGGCATCGGAAGCCTGCGGCCGTCGCCGCTCCTCCAGTCGTCGGGTAACGCGATCTCCGAGAAGGACCAGGATTCGCTGCGTGAACTGGGTGCGGTCGGCGACGTCTGCCTGCACTTCTTCGACGCCGGTGGCGCACTCGTGGACAGCGAGCTCGAAGACCGCGTGATCGGCATCTCCAGCAAGCAGCTGCGCGCGATCCCGCGCACCATCGGAATCGCCGGTGGCGCACGAAAAGTGGATGCTATCCGCGCCGCAGCGCTCGGCGGCTGGATCGACGTGCTCATCACCGACGTCGAGACGGCCCGACGCCTCGTCGACTGAGCGCCGCGCATCCGCCCGACCCGCGCATCCACCCGCCCCCGCGCATCCGCCGGACCCGCGCATCCACCGTTCACAAAACAGGAGTTCGTGTGACGGGAGTGACGGATGTGGCCCCAGCGGCCCCTGTCCGCCCACTCTGGCCACACCCGTCACACGAACTCCTGTTTTATGAACAGCGACCCCTCACTCGTAGCTCGTGAACAGCGCCTTCTGCGCCAGCGCCAGCGCCCCGATTGCGTCGTGCTTGTCCTGCGCCGCCTGCATCGCCGCGAAGTCGAGTTTCTCGAGCCCGCGGTCCGCCGCCTTCAAAAAGTCGATCGCGTGGTTCGCCGCCTCCACGCTGTCCTCCCGGAACGGGAACTGGTCCAGCTGCCACACGCCTTCCCAGTTGTTCTTGCGCAACGTGTAGAAGAACTCGAACAGCTCGATGGGATGCACGGTGCCTGCGACCATGTCGTCGTCCCACTGGCGCAGGTTGTCGTTCACATCCATGCCGAAGAGCCGGCCGTAGTCGATGGCCAGCTGGGCGGAGTCCGCCGGCGACTCCCCGCCGAACAGGGCGTGGCCGAAGTCGAGAAGGATGCCGACGTTGGGCAGTCCGATGCGCTCGATGCCGAGCAGGGTGCGGGACACGGAGTCGAACGACATGTGGACGCGCGGTTCGCGCGGCTTGTATTCGATGACGAATTTCAGGTCGGGGTTCTCCGACGCCAGCAGCCCGACGCCGTCGAGCGAGTTCTTCCAGAGTGCGCCGTGGTCGACCTGGAACGGGTAGTCCCAGCCGTCCTGCCCGGGCCAGAGCTTCACGTAGTCCGCGCCGAAGTACCGCACGACGTCGGCGGCTTCGGTGATGAGCTCGTGCGCTCGCCGCCGCACACCGGGGTCGGGGTTCGTGAAGGCGCCTTTCGCGAATTCGCGGGTGTAGATCTCGGGGGTGATGCCGATCACGCCCAGCCCGGCCCTGTCGAGCGCCTCTGTGACCTGGTCGTTCGTGAACTCGCCCCCGAAGAACGGATAGTTGAGGTCGACGACGGACAGGTCGCGCACCTCCCCGGCCAGATCGATGGCATCGACGACACTGCGCGGGTCGCCGTAGCCGTCGGTGGCGTAACGGTCGACGTAGGTGGCGAAGTGCCAGATACCGGCGCCGAATCGCTGGATGGTGCTCATCGTGTACTCCTTATATATAGGGATGCGTTCAGGGGGTTGAGGGCGAGCCGCCGGCAGGCGTTCTCGCCAGGCCGATCGCCGCCCGCCATCGTTCCCGCCGGGCCCGCGCGCGCTCCGGGCTCATGACGGGCTCGAACGTCGTGCCGTTGCGGTCGAGCGCCAGCACGTCCTCGGCGGTCCAGATGCCTGCGCCGATTCCGGCCAGGTGGGCGGCACCGAGGGCGGAGAGCCCGGCGACGTCCGGTCGCTGCACCCGGCGCTGGCTGAGGTCGGCGAGAAGTTGGGCGAGCCAGTCGTTGGCGGCCGGGCCGCCGTCGATGAGGATGGTGTCGAAGCGGCGGCCGATCGAACTCTCGGCTGCGCACAGCACGTCGTCGATCTGCAGCGGGATGGACTCGACGGCCGCGCGTGCGAGTTCGGCCCGGGTGGTGCTGAGGTCGAAGCCCGAGATGATCGCGCGGGCGTCGTCGTCCCACCAGGGGGCGCCGAGTCCGGAGAACGCAGGAACGAGGTCCACGCCGCGGCCGGGGTCCGCATCCCTGTCGGTCTCAGCCGCGAGCGCAGCGAGGTCGGCGGGCGTGGTCTCGAGCACGTCCGCGAGCCAGACGAGGGTCGCGCCGGTCGACAGGATGTTGCCTTCGAACGCATAGCTCGGTGCCGGGGCGCTCCAGGCGATGGTGGTGACGAGGCCGTCCGGAGTGGCGCCCCGCGACTCGAGCAGTCCCATGATGGACGATCCGGTGCCGAGGGTGACCTTCACGGAACCGGGCGTGCGGGCGCCGTGGCCGAAGAGGGCGGCGTGCGAGTCGCCGAGGACGGCGTGGATGCGCGTCCCGGCCGGCAGGATCGGCAGGCCGGTCACGGGTGCGGTCGGCGCATCCGACGCGAACACCGGGGGCAGCGTCGCGCGCGGGATGCGGAAGAGTTCGAGGAGTTCGTCGCTCCAGTCCACGGTCGCCAGGTCGAGCAGCGCGGTGCGGCTGGCGTTACCGGCTTCGATGCGGAACTGGCCGGTCAGCCGGTGGACGAGCCACGAGTCGACGGTGCCCAGGGCGAGCTCGCCGCGGTTCGATCGTTCGCGTCCGGGGTCGACCCGGTCGAGCAGCCACGCGAACTTCAGGGCCGAGAACATCGGGTCGAGGGGGAGTCCGGTGATGGCCCGGACGCGTTCGGCACGCCCGGCGCCTCCCGCAGCAAGCTCGTGCGCGTCCGCGACGGTGCGCCGATCCTGCCAGCCGAGCACCGGCCCGAGCGGCTCGCCGGTCGCGCGATCCCAGATCACGGCCGATTCCCGCTGCGTGCTGAGCGCGACCCCGACGACCCGGTCAGCTATGCCTTCGACGGCGAGGCGCACAGCCTCGACCGCGCTGTCGGCGATCTCCACGGCATCCTGTTCGACCCATCCGGGCTGCGGATGCTGCTGGCCGACCGCGACGGATCCCCAGCCCACGACGTTCCCTGCCACGTCGACCGCGAGGGCTTTCGTGGAACTGGTGCCCTGGTCGACCGCGACGATGACGGCCGAGCCGGCAGGCTCATCCATGCGCGAGGGCCTCCCTGGCAGCGTCGGCGATGTGGTCGGCGGTGAGCCCGAAGTGACCGAGCAGGAATTCGGTGCTGCCGGTCGGAGCGAACTCCGTCAGCCCAAGGATACGCAGCGGCACCCGCGCGGCGGACTCCAGCTGGCCGACGACGGAGGCGACCGCCGCGCCCAGGCCGCCCGCGATGTTGGCCTCTTCGGCCGTGACGATCGCGCCCGTGGTGCGGGCAGCATCCGTGATCGCTTCGACGTCGAGCGGAGCGATGTACGAGGCGTTGAGCACGCGCGCATCCAGCCCGGCAGCCTGCAGTCGTTCGGCCGCGATGAGTGCCCGGGAGACGAGTGTTCCGGTGGCGATGAGGGTGACATCGGAGCCTCCGCGCGCCGTCGTGAACCGGCCACGGACGAGCCGGTCACCTTCGATGGTGACGTCGGGCACCTTGTGCCGGCCGACGCGGATGAAGGTGGGGCGCGGATGCTCGACAGCCTGGCGCACCGCATCCCGCGTCTGCCTGCGGTCGGCCGGAACGACGATGTCGAGCCCCGGAAGCGCGCGCAGCCAGGAGAGGTCTTCCACCGAGTGGTGCGTCGGGCCGAGCTCGCCGTAGGCCATGCCCGGGCTCATGCCGCAGAGGATCACCGGATGCTGGCTGTACGCGATATCGGCTTTCACCTGCTCGAGCGACCGGCCGGTGAGGAAGGGTGCGGCCGCACAGACGAAGGGGATGAGCCCCGAGCTGGCGAGTCCCGCTCCGACCCCGACCATGTCCTGTTCGGCGATGCCCACATTGATGAGCCGGTCGGGGAATTCGTCGCGGAACGCGGTCAGGTTGCTCGAGCCCACCGAGTCGTTGCAGACGGCGACGATGCGCTCATCCTGTCGCGCGAGCTGGATGAGCTCGTCGGCGAAGGCGGCGCGATTGTCGTAGACGGGTGCGTCAGCGAGCGAGGTGGTCGGTGTCACGATGGTCATGCGAGTTCCTCCAGGGCGAGTTCGACCTGATCGGGCGACGGCACCTTGTGATGCCATTCGACGCGGTCTTCGATGAATGAGACGCCTTTGCCCTTGGTGGTGTTGGCGACGACGGCGACCGGCCTGCCCGTGGTGGACGGCCGGAAGGCGTCGATGAGCGCGTCGTAGTCGTGACCGTCGATCTCACGCACCTCGCAGCCGAATGCGGCGAGGCGGTCGTCGAGGGGGTCGAGCGCGTTCGTGTCTTCGGTGCGCGCACCCTGCTGGAGCCGGTTGCGGTCGACGATCGCGACGAGGTTGTCGAGGCCGAAATGGGAGGCGGCCATCAGGGCCTCCCAGTTGCTGCCTTCCTGCATCTCGCCGTCGCCCATCACGACGAACACCCGCGCGCCGGAGCCGCTGAGCTTCGCGGCGACCGCCTGCCCGACGGCGACGGGGAGTCCGTGGCCGAGCGGGCCGGTGTTGGTCTCGACTCCGGGGATCTTGTTGCGGTTGGGGTGTCCGTTGAGTTCGGAGAGCGGGGCCATGAAGGTGTCGAGGGATGCGGGGGAGAAGTACCCGGTGAAGGCGAGGGTCGAGTAGAGCGCGGCGGCGCAGTGGCCTTTGCTGAGGATGAAGCGGTCGCGGCCGGCGAGGTCCGGCCGGGCGGGGTCGATACGCAGGGTGTAGGCGAAGAGGGTTGTGAGGATGTCGGTGACCGAGAGGTCGCCGCCGATGTGCCCCTGGCCTGCGGTCGAGATCATCTCGACGATGCTTCGGCGGGTGCGGCGGGCCGTGTCGGCGAGCAGGAGCGAGCGTTCTGCGGGGGCGGATGCGGTCAGTCGCAACCGCAGTTCGCGCCAGTCTTCGACCTGTCGTGGGTCGGTGGTCAACATATGTGCATACCTATTCAGTGGTGACGAGAGTTGCAACAGCTTTGCATGACGAGGCGGATGCTGTCAACAGCACTGGACGCCGGACGAGGCCGAGCCCGCCCCTGATGCGATGCGCGCGCCCGGTTACAGCTCGACGGTGAGGATGCCGCGCAGGTAGCGGCGCATCTCCTCGGCCATGTCGACGCTCGTCCGGTCGAGCAGCCATTGCACCTGAAGGCCGTCCGACAGGGCGACCATCGCACGCGCCGCGCCGACAGTGGTGACGCCCGCGACGAGCTGGCCCGCGTCGCGCATCCGCTCGAACGCCAGGGTCATCTGGCCCACGACGAATGCGTACCGGTTGATGAAGTACTGGTGCGCCGGATGCTCGACCGCGGTCGCCTCCGCCGAGAGCGTGCAGTGCAGCTCGACGAGGCCGGGGACGGTCGCGTTGTATTCGATGAGCCTGACGAATCCGCGGATCGTCTCGATGCCTACGTGCTCGTCGTCGATCGGCACGACTTCGGCCGACTGGTCGTCGCGAAGTTCGAGCACTGCGGCAAGCAGTTCGCTCTTGTTCGCGAAGTGGTGCAGCAGGCCGGCCTGGCTCATGCCGACGCGTTCGGCGATCTCGCGGATCGACCCGCTGCGGAACCCGGAGGTCGAGAACACCTCGATTCCCGCTTCGAGGATCTCACGACGGCGCGCGGGCGTCTTCGCGTAGGAACCGCGCACCTTTCCTGTCGTGCTCATGAGGCGAGGTTAGCAGCGTATTGAAACGATTGAAACAAAAACCTAGTAGTTATTCGGTTTTCGTGTTACTTTCATTTCCCAACAGATGGTCCGACGGCGGACTACCCCCAACGAAAGAGACAAAGATGTTCCGATGGAAGACGCTGGCGGCCCTGGCGGCCGTCGTCGCTCTCGGGCTTACTGGATGTTCATCCAACGGCTCCTCGAGCGGCTCATCGCAGACCCTCACACTCGGTCTGCTCGTTCCCGCGACCACGTTCTCGGCGCAGGACTCCAACTGGGCGAACGAATCGCCCTATATGCAGGCGGTCTACGACACCCTGCTCAAAGCGGACCCGAAAGGCGACATCAAGCCGGGCCTCGCAACCAAATGGGCGTACAACGCCGACAACACTGTTCTGACCCTCACCCTCCGCGACGGCGTGAAGTTCTCGGACGGCACGGCCTTCACCGCCGACGTCGCCGCACAGAACCTCACCCGCTTCCGCGACGGCAACTCGCCCAACAAGACGAACCTCGTGGACCTCGCCAGCGCCAAGGCGGTCGACCCGACCACCGTGCAGCTGACCCTGAAGCAGTCCAACCCCGCTCTGCTCACCTACCTGACCCAGAACGCCGGCCTCCAGGAGAGCCCGAAGGCGTTCACGAGCTCCACGATCAAGACCGACCCGGTCGGATCGGGCCCGTACACGCTCGACACGGGCAAGACCGTCGTCGGCACCTCCTACGTCTTCGACAAGAACCCGAAGTACTGGGATCCGTCGAGCGTCTACTACGACAAGATCGTGATGAACGTCTACGCCGACCCCACCTCCCTCCTCAACGCGATCAAGGGCGGTCAGGTCAACGCGTCGAACACGCCGAACAACAACGACCTCGACCAGATCAAGGCGAGCGGCTTCACCGTGTGGCCGCTCGAACTGAACTGGAACGGCCTGATCCTGCTGGACCGCGCCGGAACGATGAACCCCGCTCTGAAGGATGTCCGGGTCCGCCAGGCCATCAACTACGCGTTCGACACCAAGGCGCTGCTGAAGGCGGTCGGCCAGGGTTACGGAACCCCGACCACGCAGGTCTTCCCGAAGAGCTCCGTCGGGTATGACTCGAGTCTCGACTCGTACTACGCCTACAACCCGTCGAAGGCGAAGTCGCTGCTCGCGGCGGCCGGCTACGCCAAGGGCCTGACGCTCTCGATGCCGTCGAGCAACCTTCTCGGGTCGACCGTCTGGACACTCATCGGTCAGCAGCTGAAGGATGTCGGGATCACGGTGAACTTCACCGACGCCGGCAACAACTTCATCACCGACATGCTCGCCCCGAAGTACCCGGCGACCTACATGATCCTGCAGCAGGACCCCGACTGGGCCCTGATCAACTTCCAGATCTCGAAGGACGCGACGTTCAACCCGTTCCACTATTCGGACCCGAAGGTCGACTCGCTCATCGCCACGGTCCACAACGGCTCGAAGTCCGAGTCGGATGCGGCGGTCAAGGCGCTGAACAAGTACGTGGTCGAGCAGGCCTGGTTCGCCCCCTGGTACCGGATGCAGTCGAGCTTCGTCAGCGACGCGAAGACGAAGGTCACTGTGCAGACCGGCAACGCCTATCCCTACCTCTGGAACATCGTTCCCACCTCCTGAGGTGACCGACCGGGTCGCGCCACGCGCCGGCGCGACCCGGTCCCCACACTCCTAATGCCAACAGAGGAACTTCAATGTTGAGATTCATCCTCCGACGCCTGTTCTCCGGCATCGTGCTGCTGTTCGTCATCACGACGATCGCCTACGTGCTGCTCTACCTCGGCGGCGGCGACATCGCCCGTCGCATCCTCGGAACGTCGGCCACCCAGGCGAACGTCCAGGCGAAGGCCGCAAGCCTCGGCCTCGACCGCCCGCTCATCGTCCAGTACATCGACTGGCTCGGCAACGCCCTCCACGGCGACTTCGGCGCCTCCTGGTTCACCGGCCAGCCGGTCGCGGATGCGATCAGCTCCCGCACCGCGGTCACCCTGTCCATCGTCATCGGCGCGACCGTGCTCAGCGCGATCGTCGCCGTCGTGCTCGGCGTCTGGGCCGCGGTCCGCCGCGGTGGCGTCGACCGGAGCGTCCAGGTGCTCTCGGTCCTCGGCTTCGCCATCCCGGGCTTCCTCATCGCCCTCGCACTCGTGATCATCTTCGCGATCAATCTGCACTGGTTCAAGCCGACCGGCTACATCCCGTTCACGGATTCGCCGTCGGGCTGGCTGTCGACGGTGACCCTCCCGATCATCGCTCTGGCGATCGGCAGCATCGCCGGTGTCACCCAGCAGATCCGCGGGTCGGTCATCGACGCCCTCCGCCAGGACTACGTGCGCACCCTCCGCAGTCGCGGGCTCTCGTCGAGTCGCGTCATCTACAAGCACGTGCTCAGGAACGCCGGCGGCCCCGCCCTCGCCGTCCTCGCCGTGCAGTTCGTCGGCCTCCTCGGCGGGGCGGTGATCGTGGAGCAGATCTTCGCGATCCCCGGCCTCGGCCAGGTCTCCGTCACCGCCACCACGCAAGGCGACATCCCCCTCGTGATGGGCCTCGTCGTCGTCACCGCGATCATCGTCGTGGTCGTCAACCTCCTCATCGACCTGCTGCAAGGCTGGCTCAACCCGAAGGTGCGTCTCTCATGACTCAGACTGCCCCGATGCCGGACCCGTCCCTGACCGTCGCGGTCGAGGAGTCCGGTGCTCGCGTATCCCTCTTCCGCCGGCTGCTGAAGAACCCGGTCGGCCTCATCGCGATGCTCTTCCTCGCGCTGCTGGTGCTCAGCGCCATCTTCGCTCCGTGGCTCGCGCCGCACGACCCGAACGCCGCATCCCTGAATGACGTTCTCGACCCGATCAGCGCCAAGCATCCGCTCGGCGCGGACAGTGCGGGCCGGGATGTGCTGAGCCGGCTCCTCTATGCGACCCGCTTCAGTCTCGCCGGCGCTCTCGTCGCCCTGATCGTCGCCGCCGTCATCGGCGTGACCGGCGGACTCTTCGCCGGCTACTACGGCAAGTGGTTCGATTCGGTGTCGTCGTGGCTGACCAGTCTCCTGATGGCGCTTCCGGGCATCGTCGTGCTGCTGGCGGCACGCGCCGTCATCGGCCCGTCGCTGTGGGCGTCGATGGTCATCTTCGGTGTCATCCTCTCTCCCGCGTTCTTCCGGCTGGTGTACGCCTCGGTCACCGCGGTGCGCAACGAGCTCTACGTCGACGCAGCGCGCGTCTCGGGGCTCGGCGACGCCAGCATCATCGGCCGCCACATCCTGACCGTGGTACGGGCACCCGTCATCATCCAGGCCGCGATGGTCACCGGCATCGCGATCGCCGTGCAGGCCGGGCTGGACTTCCTGGGGCTCGGCGACATGAACATCCCGACCTGGGGTTCCATGCTGAACGACGGCTTCGCGAACATCTACAAGGATCCGCTGCTCATGCTGTGGCCGAGCCTCGCGATCGCGCTGACCTGTATCGCGCTCACGCTGCTCGCCAACGCGATGCGCGACGAGCTCGAGCGGACCGCGGCGAAGAAGACGCGCAAATCGAAGGTGAAGACCGACACGGGCATCGTGCACGAAGCGGTCGTGCGCCACCCCGACGACTCCCGCACCCTCGAAGGCGTCGGTGAGGTGCTCCTCTCGATCGAGCACCTGTCGGTCGGCTACGACCAGCCCGACGGCTCGATCAAGCACGTCGTCAACGACGTGTCGCTCGAGGTGCGCCGCGGTGAGGTGCACGGTCTGATCGGCGAGTCCGGCTCGGGCAAGACGCAGACCGCGTGGTCGGTGCTCCGGCTGCTGCCCGAAGGCGGCCGGGTCACGGGCGGTTCCATCACGTTCGAGGGCAAGGACCTGGCGAACGCCAGCGAGAAGGAGATGACGCGCCTCCGCGGTCGCACCATCGCCTACATCCCGCAGGAGCCCATGTCGAACCTGGATGCGTCGTTCACGATCGGCAGCCAGCTGGTCGAACCGATGCGGGTGTGCCTGAGCCTCTCCAAGAAGGAGGCGAAGGAACGCGCGCTCGAGCTGCTGGCGAAGGTCGGCATCCCGAACCCGCAGCGCACCTTCGCGGCCTACCCCCACGAGGTCTCCGGCGGCATGGCGCAGCGCGTGCTGATCGCCGGCGCGATCTCCTGCAACCCCGACCTGCTGATCGCCGACGAGCCGACGACGGCCCTGGACGTGACCGTGCAGGCCGACATCCTCGACCTGCTGCGCAACCTGCAGGACGAACTGAACATGGGCGTCGTTCTCGTCACGCACAACTTCGGCGTCGTCGCCGACCTGTGCGACCGCGTCTCGGTCATGCGCAACGGGCGCATCGTCGAGTCGGGGCCGGTGCGTGCGATCTTCGCCAACCCTGAGCACGTCTACACGAAGGCACTGTTCGACGACATCCTCGAAGAGGGCGCAGCCCGCGGGGAACTCGTCACGACCAGCGCGACCATCGAAGGAGAACGGTCATGAGCGAGCTGCTGCTCGACGCCGACGAGGTCGTCGTCGAATACCCGGTGAAGGGTTTCCGCAAGGAGCCGTTCAAGGCCCTGAAGAGTGTCTCGCTCGACATCAGGCCCGGCGAGACCGTGGGCCTCGTCGGAGAGTCCGGTTCGGGCAAGACGACGCTGGGTCGCGCGGTGCTGGGGCTCGCCCCGGTGACCGGCGGCGCCATCCGCTACAAGGGCAAGGACATCAGCCGGCTGGGTCGCAAGGATCGTCGCGCGCTCTCCAGCGAGATCCAGGTGGTGTTCCAGGACCCGTACACCTCCCTGAACCCGTCGCTGACGATCGAGCAGATCCTCGTCGAGCCGCTCACCGTGCGAAAGGTTCCGGCGAAGGAGGCCTCGAAGCGCGTGCGCGACCTGCTCGACCAGGTCGGGCTGCCGGCGAGCGCGGCGGGCCGACTGCCCCGCGAGTTCTCGGGCGGCCAGCGTCAGCGCATCGCCATCGCCCGCGCACTCGCGCTCCAGCCCCGGCTGATCGTCTGCGACGAGCCGGTGTCGGCGCTCGACCTGTCGACCCAGGCGCGCGTGCTCGACCTGTTCAAGGACATCCAGGACCGCACCGGTGTCGCCTACCTGTTCGTCTCGCACGACCTCGCCGTGGTGCGCCACCTCAGCCACCGGGTCGCGGTCATGTACCACGGAGAGATCGTGGAGTGGGGAAGTGGCGACCAGGTCACTGGCCGCCCCGAGCATCCGTACACCCAACGGCTGTTCCTGGCGGCTCCGGTGCCCGACCCGGACCGCCAGGAACAGCGACGTGCCGACCGGCAGCGGCTGCTGACGACGCACGCCGAGCAGGACCTGCAGGCGGGCGCGGGCGTCTAGGTGAGCGGCGACGAAGCCGGCCCCGGCATCCGCTTCGGGGCCGCCTACTACCACGAGTACCAGCCGAGTCCCCGTCTGGAGGAGGACTTCGACCTGATGGCCGCGGCCGGGTTCACCGTGATCCGCGTCGGCGAATCGGTGTGGTCCACCTGGGAGCCGGAGCCGGGCGTGTTCGACCTGGACTGGCTGGAGCCCGTGCTGGATGCGGCGCACGCGCGCGGCATCGGCGTCATCCTCGGTACGCCGACGTATGCGATCCCGATGTGGATGAAGCGCCTCCATCCCGAGGTCGCCGGCGACAGTGCGACCGGCGTCCCGATCCCGTGGGGGAGCCGGCAGGAGATGGACTTCACCCATCCGGCGTACCTCTTCTATGCCGAGCGCATCATCCGCGCCGTCGTCGGGCGCTACCGCGAGCATCCGGCGATCATCGGCTACCAGGTCGACAACGAGCCGGGGCTCCGCCTGCTGTTCAACGAGGGCATCTTCCAGCGTTTCGTCGACGAGCTGCGGCACACCTACGGCGACGTCGAGACGCTCAACCGCGAATGGGGCCTCGTCTACTGGTCGCACCGGCTGTCGACGTGGGCGGACCTGTGGCGGCCCGACGGCAACTTCCAGCCGCAGTACGACCTCGCCTGGCGCCGCTTCCAGGCGAAGCTGGTGACCGAGTTCATCGGCTGGCAGGCCGGCATCGTGCGCGAGTTCGCGCAGCCCGGCCAGTTCGTGACGACCTGCATCTCGTACGACCAGGTCGGCGTAGAAGACGTGGATCTCTCCGCCGAGCTCGACATCGCCTCGGGCAACGCCTACTACGAGATGCAGGATTCGCTCGCCCACCCGAGTGCGGACGAGCGCTCGGCCGGCTGGATCGTGAAAGGCACCTGGGCGCTCTACCAGCTCGCCGACCTGATGTTCTCGTCGAAGCAGGCGCCATTCTTCATCACTGAGACGAATGCGTCGTCGATCGGGCATTCCTCGCTGAACTTCTCGCCGTACGACGGCCAGTGGCGGCAGGCCGCCTGGGCGCTGGTCGCCCGCGGCGCCCGCATGGTCGAGTACTGGCACTGGCACACCCTGCACTTCGGGGTCGAGACGCACTGGGGAGGCGTGCTGCCGCACAGCCAGATCCCCGGTCGAACCTACGCGGAGCTCGCCCGGCTGGGAGCCGAGTTCGCGCGCGCCGGTGAGCGCGTCGCCCTCTCGGTTCCGGATGCGGATGTGGTGGTCCTGTACGACTCGGACAGCAAGTTCGCGCTCTCCTCGCAGGCGCCCTTCGGCGCCCCGGGGGAGTACTTCGACCCCGACTCCTACCGGCGCATCGTCGCTGCGTTCTACCGCGGCGCGTTCGACGCCGGCCTCCAGGCCCGGCTGGTGCGACCCCAGCAGCTGTTCGCGTCGCGTGGCGGTTCCGCGAGTCCTGCCGAGTTCGCAGCCGCGCATCCGGTACTCATCGTCCCCGCCTTCTTCACGGCCGGCGACGACGACCTCGACTGGCTCGACGCCTATGCCGCGGCCGGCGGCCATCTCGTGCTCGGCCCGCGTACCGCGTATGCGGACCGCGAAGGCCGGGCCCGGGTCGATGTGAAGCCGTCGAGGCTCACCCGCGCGGCAGGTCTGAGCTACGACGAGTTCGCGAACCTCGAGACGCCCGTTGCGGTCTTCGGCACCGACCGCACCGACGGCTTCGTGACGGGGGCGGATGCGGTGGCCACCGACTGGGTCGACGGCCTGACGCTCGACGGCGCGACCGCCGTCGCCCACTACCGGCACCGACACTTCGGCCGCTGGCCCGCTGTGACGACGAACGTCTACGGCTCGGGCCGCGTCACGACGGTCGGCACTGTTCCCGGGCAGTCGCTCGCCCGGGCGCTCGCCGCCTGGCTGGTGCCCGAACCGCTCGCCGGCTGGCAGGACCTTCCGGACACGGTGACGGTCACGACGTCGACCTCGCCCGATGGCGACCGCATCCACTACCTGCACAACTGGTCGTGGGACGACGCGACGGCCCAGGCGCCGTGCGCCGTCACCGACCTGCTCGACGAGCGTTCCTACGACGCCGGCGAGACCATCCACCTCGGACCGTGGGACGTGCGCATCGTCGCCGGCCCCGCATCCGCATCCGCATCCGCACCCGCTCGAACTGAGGAGCAATCATGAGCTACGCCACCACCATCGCCGCCACTGCGGCCGCCGTCGAGGAGCGCCTGCGCGCCCTGCTCGACGAGCTCACGCTCGAAGAGAAGGTGCAGCTGCTCACCGGGCGCGACTTCTGGAACACCTGGCCGATCGAGAGGATCGGGCTGCGGCGCATCCTCGTCTCCGACGGTCCGTCCGGCGTACGCGGTGAAGTGTGGGATGAGCGCAGCCCGTCGCTGAACCTCCCGTCGGCGACCGCCCTCGGTTCGGCCTGGGACCCGGCGCTCGCCCGCCGCTACGGCGCGGCCGCAGCCGTCGAGGCGCGGCGCAAAGGGGTGGATGTCGTGCTCGGCCCGACCATCAACCTGCACCGTTCCCCGCTCGGCGGCCGTCACTTCGAGGCCTTCAGCGAAGACCCCGTGCTCACCGCCGACCTCGCGGCCGCCTATGTCGACGGCGTGCAGGTGAACGGCGTCGGCGCCACGCCGAAGCACTACATCGCCAACGACTCCGAGACCGACCGCTTCACCGTCGATGTGCGGGTGGCCGACCGGCCGCTCCGCGAGCTGTATCTGCTCGCCTTCGAGAAGGCCATCGTCGACTCCCACGCCTGGCTGGTGATGAGCGCCTACAACTCGATCAACGGCGTGACCGCGACCGAGAACGACCTGCTCGAGACACCGCTGAACAGCGAGTGGGGCTTCGACGGCGTCGTGATCAGCGACTGGACAGCGGTGCGCAGCCTCGACAGTGCCAGGGCCTCCCAGGATCTCGTCATGCCCGGCCCGGACGGGCCCTGGGGTGACGCCCTGGTGGCCGCGGTGAAGGCCGGAACCGTCCCCGAATCCGACGTCGATCGCAAGGTGCTGCGCATCCTGCAGCTCGCCGCCAGGGTCGGGGCGCTCGACGGGTTCGAGCCGGTCGCAGCAGAGCCGACCGAGGTCGAGGACGGCATCGCCTTCGTGCGCGAAGCCGCCGCCGCAGGAACCGTGCTGCTGACGAACCGCGGCGAGCTGCCGTGGAGCACGACCGCGCTCGGATCCGTCGCGGTCATCGGCCACAACGCCGACCTCGCCCGCAGCCAGGGCGGCGGAAGCGCCACGGTGCTCCCCGAGCACGTCGTCTCGCCGCTCGAAGGCATCCGCAACGCGCTGCCCGAAGCCTCGGTCTCGTACGCGATCGGCGCGGTCGTCCAGGAGGGGATCGCGCCGTTCCCCCTCGCTCAGCTCACGAATCCTGTGACGGGTGAGCCGGGCATCCGCATCAGCTTCCGCGACGCAGGCGGCGCCGCCCTGTTCTCCGAGGACCGGCGCGCGACGTCGCTGGTCTGGTTCGGCGGGGATGCGCCGATCGGCGAGTCCGCCACCCTCCACCTCGAAACGCTCTACACGCCCGACGTGACCGATGTGGTGCGGATCGGCTTCGCCGCCTCCGGCACCGCGCGTGTCTACATCGACGACCGGCTCACGGTCGACGCGACGGTCGTCCCCGAAGGAACCGACCTCGGCGCGGCCCTACTCTCGCCGCCGTCCGTCTCGGCTCCCGTCGCGGTCGTCGCAGGCGTCGGCGTGCGCATCCGCGTCGAATACGACCTGCTCGACCGCATCGGGCCGCTCGCGAACGCGCTGTCGTTCACGTTCGGCCTCGAACCCGACGACACCGACCCGCAGATCCTGATCGACGAAGCGGTCGAGGCCGCGCGCGCATCCGATGTCGCCCTCGTCGTCGTCGGCACCAACTCGCGCGTGGAATCGGAAGGCTACGACCGAGACTCGCTGGCGCTGCCCGGCCGGCAGGACGACCTCGTTCGCGCCGTCGCCGCCGCCAACCCTTGTACGGTCGTCGTCGTCAACGCCGGGTCGCCCGTGCTGCTGCCGTGGCGCGACCAGGTCGCGGCGGTGCTGGTCGGCTATTTCGGCGGCCAGGAATTCGGCAACGCGATCGCCGACATCCTGCTCGGCGTCGTCGAACCCGGCGGGCGCCTCCCCACCACGTGGCCGGCCGAACAGGCCGACGTTCCGGTGATCGAGACCACGCCCACCGACGGGGTGCTCATCTACGAGGAGGGCATCCACATCGGCTATCGCGCGTGGCTGCGATCGGACCGCACACCGGCCTACCCGTTCGGGCACGGGCTCGGCTACACGCGCATCGAGCTGACGACGAGCTCGGCCCCGGTCGCCGTCGCGCCGGCGGACGGATCGTTCACGGTCACCGTCGACGTCGCCAACCGCGGTGCACGGGCCGGAAAACAGGTCGTGCAGGTCTACGCTGAACGCGCGGACACCGCGATCGAGCGCCCGGTGCGCTGGCTGGTCGGCTTCGCGCCGGTCCGGGTGGATGCTGGCACGACCGCCGCTGTCGCCATCGACATCCCGGTGCGCGCCTTCGCACATTGGGACGAGGGCTGGAAGTACGAGCCGGGAGCGTTTACATTGCGGATCGGCACGTCCGTCGTCGACCTGCCGCTCGACACCACCGTGCGACTGGAGGCCTGACCATGACGAGTGCCACTTCCACAACCCGCGTCGACTACCCGAATCCGCTCATCCCGGGTTTCAATCCCGACCCGAGCGTCGTGCGCGTCGGTGACGACTTCTACATCGTCACCTCGACTTTCGAATACCTGCCGGGCATCCCTGTGTACCACAGCACCGATTTCGTCGAATGGACGCAGATCGGCAACGTGGCCACCCGCATGGACCAGCTCGGGGTCGAAGACGTGACGACGGGTGGCGGCGTCTGGGCGCCGACGATCCGCCACCGCGACGGCGTGTTCTATGTGATCGTCACGATCGCCATGGGCCGCGGCTGCATCGTGTTCACCGCGACCGACCCCGCGGGGCCATGGAGCGACGGGACCGTCATCGACGGCGTCGGCGGCATCGACCCCGACCTCGCCTGGGACGACGACGGCACGGCGATCGTCACGTTCTCCGGGCTGATGACGACAGGCGCCGACCTGGGTGCGCACCACGGCGTGCAGCAGGTGCGGGTCGACCTCGAGGCCGGCCGCGCGCTCGAAGGGCCGCGCTCGCTCTGGTCGGGTACCGGGCTCAAGTTCCCCGAGGCGCCGCACCTCTACCACCGCGGCGACTACTGGTACCTGATGATCGCCGAGGGCGGCACCGAGCGCGGGCACGGCGTGAGCATCGCCCGAGGGACGTCGCCGTACGGACCGTTCGAAGGCTTCGAGGCTAACCCGATCCTCAGCGCACGCAGCACCTCGCGCCCGATCCAGAACACCGGCCACGGCGACTTGGTCGAGACCCCGGACGGCGGCACCTCCATCGTGCTGCTCGGGATGCGTCCCCGCGGCATGACCCAGGCCTTCTCGGCTCTCGGGCGCGAAACCTTCGTCAGCCGCATCGACTGGGTCGACGACTGGCCGGTCGCCCAGCCCATCGACCTGCGGCCGCGCCCCGGTGCCATCGAATACGACATCACGTTCCACGACCTCGAAGGCGGCCACACCCTCGACGACGGGTGGCTGGCCATCCGCCAAGAGCCGGGCCACGTCGCGAAGTTCGACGTCGACGGGCGCCTCGTTATCACTGGCGACGGCTCGACCCTCGACGACCCTAGGCCGCAGTTCGTCGGCCGCCGCCAGCTCCACCAGACGGCGCGGTTCGCGACCACGGTCGATGTGACCCAGGGCACCGGCGGCCTCGCTGTGCGCTACGACGAAGACCACCATTACGAGATCGAAGCGACCGGCGGGCCGGAGGCGACGGTCGTCGTCGCCCGCGCCCGGCTGGCGAGCCTCGTCCAGGAATGGTCGGTCATGCTCCCCGGCGGCCCCGTCGAGCTGATCATCGACGCGGTTCCCCCGAAGGGAGACGGCTTCGGCCCCGCGATGATGACCAGCGACCGGGTGCTCCTCCGGGCGCGCGTCGGCGACCAGGCGGTCACCCTCGCCGACGTCGACGGCAGGTACCTGTCGGCCGAGACCGCAGCATCCTTCACGGGCCGCGTCGTCGGCCTCTACGCGACCACCGGACGCGTCGCGTTCGCGGGTCTCCGCTACCGCGGCTCCGAAGACTGACAGGAGAGTCTCATGGCAGGCTTCACCGAAGAATCACTGCTCATCGACCTGCTGGACAACCCGCGAGCGCGCGGAGCCGTCCAGCGGGCACTTCCCGGCGTGCTCAACTCGCCGATGCTGACCCAGCTGCGTTACCTCACGATCGGGCAGATCACGACGTTCGGGCTCGAGCGCGTCGAGCCGTCCGAGATCGACAGACTGTGGCAGGAGCTGGCAGCGATCGATGCGGATGCGGTGACGGTGCGGGTCGAAGAGCCGGCCATCGAACCGCGCACGGACTACGAGACGGATGCGGTTGCGCGGGGGTCGGCGCGGAGCACGCATCCCGAGCTGGTCGCACGCTGGGGCGTGTTCGAACTGCTGATCGACGGGCCGTCCCACGGGAATCCGTTCGTGGACGTGGAGCTGACGGCGACGTTCGCGCGGGCCGCGAGCGACGGCGGGGAGCCGGGCGACACCGCCGACCTCGTGCGGGTCGGCGGCTTCTACGACGGAGACGGGCTCTACCGGGTGCGCTTCCTGCCCGAGAGCGTCGGCGACTGGACGTACACGACGACCTCGACCGCCCGTTCGCTCGACGGCCTCAGCGGCAGCTTCGCCGTCACGCCACCGGATGCGGGCAATGCGGGGCCGGTGCGCGTCGCCGACACCTTCCACTTCGCCTATGCCGACGGAACGCGTTACCTCCCCATCGGAACGACCGCGTACGCCTGGACCCACCAACCGGAATCGCTCCAGCAGGCGACGCTCGACACCCTTGCCACGTCGCCGTTCACCAAGCTGCGGATGTGCGTCTTCCCCAAGTCGTACCTCTACAACACGAACGACCCCGAGGTGTATCCGTTCGTGCGTCGCGAAGACGGGTCGTTCGACACGACCCGTTTCGACCCGGCCTATTTCGCCCTGCTCGAGCAGCGCATCCTGCAACTCGCGGAACTCGGGATCGAGGCCGACCTCATCCTCTTCCACGCCTACGACCGTTGGGGGTTCTCCGAACTCGGCCACGCCGCCGACGACCGGTACGTGCGCTACCTCGTGCGCCGGCTCGGCGCATACCGCTCGGTGTGGTGGTCGCTCGCCAACGAATACGACCTGCTGTGGTCGAAGACCGTCGACGACTGGGAGCGACTCGCCGACCTGGTCGTCGCCGAGGACCCGGCCCGACACCTGCTGTCCATCCACAACTGTCTCGGCTTCTACGACTACAGCAGGCCATGGATCACCCACGCGAGCGTGCAGCGCATCGACGTCTACCGCACGTCGGAGAACACGGATGCGTGGCGCGAGCAGTGGGGGAAGCCGGTCGTCATCGACGAATGCGCCTACGAAGGCGACATCGACCAGGGCTGGGGAAACATCACCGGCGAAGAGCTGACGCGCCGGTTCTGGGAAGGCGCGGTGCGCGGCGGCTACGTCGGCCACGGCGAGACCTACCTCAACGACCGCGAAGAACTGTGGTGGTCGAAAGGCGGGGAGCTCGTCGGGTCGTCGCCGCAGCGCATCCGGTTCCTGGCCGAGCTGGTCGCGGAGTCGCCGAGCGGGGTGCTCGATCCGCTGCCCGGCGAATGGGATCTGCCGTGGGGCGGCGTCGCGGGGGAGTACCTCATCGCGTATTTCGGGTTCAACCGGCCGACGTTCCGCATGGTGACCGCGCCGCGCGGACGTCGGTACACGGTCGACGTGATCGACACGTGGGCGATGACGGTCTCGCGCCTCGACGGGGTGTTCGAGGGGACGTTCCGGGTGCCGCTGCCGGCGCGCCAGTACATGGCGGTGCGCCTGGTCGCGGCAGACGCGCCTGCCGCCGCGGCGCCTGCGCCGGCTGCGGCCGCTGCCGATGGCAGCTAGCCCCGCGAAAGTCGCTTTACGCACCTCTGGATGCGGGTCAGCTGCGCGGCGCGGATGTTCGGGCGGGCGCAGCGCTTCCGCGTCTGAGTGAGGTGCGGTAGAACCGCACCAGCTCGGCCGCCGGGGGGCGAAGGCGCGACATGGTCGCCGCATCCGTTCGCTTCGACGCCATGTGATGACGCCACGATTCGTAGGCACAGCGATGGTCCCATCCGGCTGCGGCCGCCGCTTCGAGGGTGCGGCACCATCCGATCAGCTCGCGCCCCTCGGAGGTCGGCGCCCAGGTGACGGCGCGGAACCAGACCTCCGGATGATTCGGGTCGCCGAACGCGAAGCGCCGCACCACCGCGTACGGCTGGCCCAGCTCGCCCTGCCGCAGCGTCCACTCCGACGCGTGCGCGTTCGCGACCGGGTGCCATGCGGACACTGCGCTCCCTCCTCACGTCGGCAGCCCGGCCCGCTGCGCTCCTGAGTGTAGGAGCGGCGGACGACATCGCCTCGGATGCGCATGCTTGCCAGTCGTCAAGGCCGCCCCTCCGCGAGAGTCGCCACAAGTGGCTTTCGCGCACGTCGCCGGTGGCGGACGGCACGGATGCGTGGCGAAAGGTGCCAGAAGTGGCTATCGCGCGCGGTTTGGGCCACTTTTGGCGACTTTCGCGGCCATCCGGCCTGGCGCGGAGCCGTTCAGGTGACGAGGCGGATGAGCGCAGCGACGACCGCTGCAGCCGGCACCACCACGATGAACGGCACGCGCAGCGCGTACAGTCCTGCCGCGATCGCCACTGCCGGGAGCCGCGCGTCGAGTTGCAGCCCCTGCCCGGCCCCGAACGTCTGCACGCAGATCAGTGCGGCCAGCAGCGCCGCCGTGAGCAGGTCGCTGACGCGCGCGACCGTCGGATGATCGAGCGCTTTCGGCGGCACCAGCCAGCCGAGCACCTTGAGGCCGAGCACAGCGATCGACGCGAGCAGGATGATGTTCCACGTCGTCACGGTTCCACCTCCCGTTCCATCGGGATGGCTTCGGGACTGGGCGGCCCACCGCGCGTGCCGAACAGGTTGAGGACGCCGACGACGATCGCGACAGCGGCTGCGGCCAGCACCGGGAGGCCGGGCGTGAGGAACGGGGTCAGCAGGGTGGCGACGAAACCGGCGGCGACGGCGACCGCCTGGGTCTGGCGGGCTTTGAGCCGCGGCCAGAGCAGGCCGAGGAAGGCGGCCGCGGCAGCAGCATCCAGCCCGTACGCGCGCACGTCGCCGATCAGATTGCCGAGGAGCGCGCCGGCGAGGGTCATCAGGTTCCAGCCGACATAGACGGTGATTCCGGTGACCCAGAAGCCCAGGCGCTGTGCCGCGGGTTCGGTCTGCGCGGTGGCGACGGCTGTGGACTCGTCGATGGTGAGCGGGGCGGCCGCAGCGCGCTTGAAGAAGCCGGGCCCGATGATGCGTGAGAGTCTCAGGGCGTAGAACGTGTTGCGCGACCCGAGCAGTGCGGCGCCGGCGATGGCGGATCCAGCGGCCGCAGTGCCCCCGGACGCGAGCACGCCGATCAGGGCGAACTGGGAGCCGCCACTGAACATCACGAGGCTGAGCACGCATGCCTGCCAGACGTCCAGACCGGATGCAGTGGCGAGCGCGCCGAAGGAGATCCCGTACGCTGCTGTCGCAACGCCGACCGCGATGCCGGACCGCATGGCGGCCGACTGGGCTGGCGTTCGGCTCATAACTGGCCAGAATAGTCCGCCCGCGGGGCGGCCGCAGTCGCTCAGCGGGCGGCTTGGCCTCGCCCGGTCGGATTGACCTCGCCGCACTTGCTTCGTCCCGCCGCACGTCGTTGTACGCGTGCGCTCGATGCGAAGTAGTGCGGTCGGCCCGCCAGGCCGGCCGGGATGCGCTCAGTCGAACAGGCGAGCCACCACGGTGTCCGCAGTGTGGTCGTCGAGCGTCCACGGCTGGAAGATCACCCGGTAGATGATCGGCGCCACGACGACGTCGATGATCTCGTCGGAGCTGATCCCGCCCGGGCCGACCGCCGAGCCGGGGTAGCGCTCGAGGAACATGGTCGCTTCTGCGCGACGATTGCGCAGGCAGTCGGATTCGGTGGCGCCGGCGTTCGCAGCCCCACCTCTGAGGAGCGCGGCGTTCACCGGCTTGCGGTAATGCTCGACGATCTCGCGTGCCCACTCGGTGAGGTCACGGCGCAGGTCCCCGCTCTCCGGGAGCGGACGCTCCGGGTCGAGACGGTAGGTCGCGATGTCGTTGATGAGGGTGGGCAGGTCGCCCCAGCGGCGGTAGATGCTCGTCGGGTTCACGCCGGCGCGTTCCGCGATCATCGGCACGGTGACGCGCTCCCGACCGCGCTCCTTGACGAGCTCTTCGACGGCGGTGCGCACGGAGTGCATGACCGCGGCGCTGCGGCCGCCCGTCCTCTTCGACGGCGTGGTCTTGGGATCCATGGGAATAGCTTAACGCAAATCTGGTTGCTTTTGTCAGCGGATCGGTATAACGTCCGTAAAGCAATCGAATTTGCGTTAAGGATGCGCGTTAAGGAGTCGAGATGTCCGCACTGCAAGAGACAGGCGCCACCCCCGTCATCGGCGCCGCGTGCCAGGAGGCGCTGGCCCGTGCGAAGGCCGCGGTGACTCGCCGCACGCTGTCACCGGTCGCCGCCTTCGTCGGCGCAGCGCTCGCCTTCGTGGGGGTCACGTTCGCCGCAGGCGCACCCAGCCCCCTCTTCGTTCTCTACCAGCAGGAGTGGGGCTTCCCGGCCTGGGTTCTCACCATCGCCTTCGCCATCTACGCGATCACGCTGCTCGTGACCCTGCTCATCGCCGGTTCGCTATCCGATCACATCGGTCGCCGTCCCGTGCTGATCGGTGCGCTGGCACTCGAGGTCGTCTCGATGCTGATCTTCCTGTTCGCGCAGGACATCGGCTGGATCATCGTGGCCCGCGCGATCCAGGGCGTCGCGACCGGAGCGGCCACCGGCACGTTCACTGCAGCGATCGTCGAACTCGCTCCGGAGAAGCACAAGAAGCTCGGCGCCGTCATCGGCGGCACGGCGCCGGTGGGCGGCCTCGCGCTCGGGGCCCTGATCACGGGGGCCGCGGTCCAGTTCACCGCGGTGCCGACCGTGATCGTTTTCAGCTTCCTCGCGATCGTCTTCACTCTCGGGATCATCGTGATCGCCCTGTCGGCCGAGACCGTCTCACGGCGCGCGGGTGCGGTGCGGTCGCTCATCCCGAGGTTGTCCATCCCGCGTGGCGCCCGAGCCGAGTTCGGCGCGATCGTTCCCGTGCTCATCGGCACCTGGATGCTCGCCGGGCTGTTCCTCGGACTCGCCCCCTCGATCATCCGCGGCGTTTTCCACATCGACAGCGGACTCGTGAACGGAGCGATCGTGGCACTCCAGCCGGCCGCGGGAGCGGTCGCAGGCTTCCTCCTCGGGCGGGTGCACGCCAGGACCGCGACGATCTGGGGGTCGGCGTCAGTCGTGGTGGGCATCATCGTCTCGGTGTCGGCCATCGCTTTCGGTGTGCTGCCGCTGCTGTTCGTCGGCGCAGTTCTCGGCGGAGCCGGGTTCGGCGCAGCGTTCTCGGGTTCGCTGCGCATCCTCGCGCCGCTGGCTCCCGCCCACCAGCGGGCCGAACTCTTCGCCGGCGTCTACCTGGTCAGCTACCTCGCATACGGCGTCCCCGCGCTCATCGTCGGCGAGCTGATCGGTGTCGTCGGGCTGCTGGATACGGTGATCGGCTACGGAAGCGCCGCCGCGGTCGCCACTGCGGTCGGCCTCGCGGTGCAGCTGCGGCGAGCACACGTCGTTCGCGCCGCCCGCCGGACTACCGGCGCCCTCCGCGCGGTCGCGCCGGCGGAGTAGGGGTCCCGCCGCCGGGCCGGATGCTCGTGCGCAGGTTCTGAACGCCTGCACACGGTGCAACGCGTGCCGGTGTTCAGAACCTGTGCACGCACGGTTACTGCGCCGAGCCGCCGGACACGTCGATCAGCACCTTCCCGACGGTCCCCGCCTCGACGGCATCGTGCGCGGCCGCCGTCTCCGCCAGCGCAAAGCGCGTGATCGGCAGGCCGGCATCTGCTCCGACCGGAAGCGCCCCATCCGCCACTGCTGCAGCGACCGCGCGGACTGCCGCGTCCTTCGCATCCACAGCCGTCGTATACGTGAGCAGGTACCGATACCGCACGTTCTTCGCCATGCTAGGACGCACCGGGACCACCACCGGCTCCCCGTTGTCCGCGTAGACCGCGACGGTCGCATCGGGCGCGGCGACTTCGAGGTCGAGTCCGAGATTCGCGGCAGGGTTGACCTCGACGACGAGGTCGATCCCGCGTGGCGCCAGAGCGCGGATCGCGGCAACGGCATCTGATGCGCGATAGTCCACCACGTGCTGAGCCCCCGCGGCACGGGCGAGCGCAGCCTTCTCCTGGCTGCTCACCGTCGTGATAACGGTGGCACCCGCCCACACGGCGAGCTGAATCGCCGCATGCCCGACCGCACCCGCGCCTCCCGCGACGAGCACGGTCCAGTCAGCGAGGGCTCCCGGCGCGAGCTCGCGCGGTGACCGTTCGGACGCGGCGAGCGCGATGTGCGCGGTCAGTGCGGGGATGCCGAGCGAGGCGCCGACGTCGAAGCTCGCGTCGTCGGGCAACGGCACGACCTGCCGGGCCGGAAGAACTACGAGCTCCTGCGCCGTGCCGTCCGGTCGCTGGTAGGCGGCATCCCACACCCACACACGGTCGCCGACGGCGAACCCGCCGACTCCGGGCCCCACCTCGTCGACGACGCCGGCGCCGTCCTGGTTCGGCACCTGCGGTGCGCCGAGCTCGGTGACCCGGCCGCCGCCGGAGCGCGACTTCCAGTCGGTCGGGTTGACGCCGGAGACGTGGATGCGCACTCTCACCTCGCCCGGACCCGGATGCGGTTCGGCGCGTTCGCCGAGTTCGAGCACGGACGACGGACCGGTGGTGCGGTAGCTGACGGCCTTCATGGTCTCAGCCAATCACGTTCCGGCCGGCCGGAACAATGCCGCCGCCCGCACAGCTGGCGCGGCCGGACGACGCCTGACGCGCACCCGCACCAGCTGTGTCCGGCCGCACTACGTAGACCTAGTGCGGCGAGACGTACCTAGTGCGACGAGACGAACCTGGCTGCGACGCCCACGCATCTGGAGCGGCCGGACAACACCCGAGGCGCACCCGCACCAGCTGTGTCCGGCCGCACTACGTAGACCTAGTGCGGCGAGACGTACCTAGTGCGACGACGCCTCTGGCTCGCGCGACCCCGCCTGACGCGACTCACTCGGTCGCGCATCCCCCCGAGTCGACCGGCGCCGTCCCGACGGTCGCCAGCACCGGCCGCAGTTCGGCCAGCGTCAGCGCATACCCCGTCTCCGGGTCGGTCGTCGAGCGGGCGAACACGACGCCCGCGACCTTGCCTGACGCGTCGAACAGCGGTCCTCCCGAGTTGCCGGGCCGCACAGACCCGCGCAGCGCATAGATCTCGCGGTCGACCGTCGAATGCTGGTAGATGTCGCCTCCTCGGGCGACGAGCTTCTCCCGGACGCGTTCCGGGCTCACCGTGTACGCCCCGTCGCCCGGATACCCTGCGGCGAACGCCGACTCGCCCGTCGCGAGATCTTTCCCGAGCGCGAGCGGCTTCTCGCTCAGCCCGCTCACCTGAAGCACTGCGAGGTCGCGTTCAGGGTCGAACGCGACGAGTGTCGCCCGCAGTGAGCGGCTGCTGTTCACGTCTTTCACGAAGATCGCGTCGGACCCCGCGACCACATGCGCGTTGGTGACGACACGGCCGGGCGCTTCGACCCATCCGCTGCCTTCGGAATCCACGCCGCATCCGGGTTTCGCCGCGAGCACCTTCACGACCGAGTCCGCAGAAGCGTTGACGGGGGCCGGCACGGTGGCGTCGGGAGCGGCGATGGCGTGGATCGATTCCCCGCCCTCGAACACCTGCGGCAGCCCCGCCTGCGAGAGCGCGTCGTCGACCGCGCCCAGCACCGTGGACGACGGCAGCGGCGCGATCGCGTCGAGTGTCGCGACCACCCGGGACGTCGACGCCGCCTGCATGACGGCCGCGAGGTTGGTGGCCTGCGCGAACCCTGCGAACAGCCACACGAGGACCGCCCAGGTCAGCAGCCCCAGGATCGAGCCGGCCAGCGAGTCCAGCCAGCGGATCGGGCCGTGCCTGACCAGTTTTCCGAGCATCCCGGCCAGCGCTGTCGCAAGACCGTAGGCGATGGATGCGCACACCAGGATCACGATGGCGGCCACGATCGTGCGCTGGGACAGCCCGGTCCAGCCGATCGCAGCGAACCAGCCGACGACGATCGGAGCAAGGGCGAGTCCGGCCCACAGCCCCACGATCAGGCCGACGAGGGAACCGGCCTGGCGGATCGCGCCGTTGGACCAGCCGACGGCGAACGCGACCACCGCGAGCACGATGAGTACGGCATCCACCACGATTTCCACGTGATCACCCTGTCGCACGATTCTGGGCAGACGCTGCGGGCGCGCGGGTCGGTGACCGATGAGCTGCGGGGACTCCGGGCGCGGTTTGGCATCCGGTAGACCGTCTGGTCTAGAGTGCAGTGGAGCAGGGGGACCATGGTGAACGACGACCCGACGGCGGAGGCCGTCATCGGGGCTTTGCGGGATGCGCTCGCGGAGCGGGGAAGCAGGCTCGTCGTCGACGGCAGGCTCGACCCGGTGCTGGAGGCCAATTCGCGGTCGATCCTCGGCGAAACGCTTGCGGGAGCCCACGCCGCCCGCGCCGGCCAGCAGCTCGAACTCGTGTCCGTCGACTATGCGAAGCCCGCGGACCTGGCGGCGACCGGCTCCCTCCGCGCGTTCCAGAACCAGCCGCCCGCCGAGAGCCTGATGGCCGCCGAGGTACTGTTCGGGGTGGCCCTGCCGCTCGTCGTCGAGCGTCTGCGCGACGCGTCGGACGGCGAGGCGGATGCTGTGCTCGTCGCCCGTCTCCTCCATCACGCGATCTGGCGGCGCTTCCCGCCCGGCGCGATCGCCTATGTCGAGATCATCCGCGAGCGTCTGTCGAGCGCGCACCAGGACAGCCGGCGTCGCGTGTCGCGCGAGCTCCACGACCGTGTCGCCCACGGCATCCTGGCCGGACTGCAGCGGGTCGAGCTCGCCGCCTACGACGAGGGGTGCGCGGTGGATGCGGCCGCCACGGGTGCACCGGGCGATGCTGCGGATGCGCCGCGCGATGGCGTGGATGTGGCCGCCACGGATGCACCGCGCGATGATGCGGATGCGCGGGGCGGTGATGCCGACAGCGCGAACCCAACCGCAGGCGCGGAGGCACGCCGGGCGCACCTGCGCGACGCTCTCGCCCTGCTGCGGCAGGCTCTCGCCGACGTCCAGGACATGGCGGTCGAGCTGAGGCAGCTCGTGGGCGACCGGGTGCTCGACGATGCGATCGCCGACTACCTGGTGGATTCGGAGGCCGTGTCCGACCGGGTGGTCGTCGAGAGGGTGGGGCGGGCGCGCATCCTGCCGTCCGGTATTGCAGACGAGGTGTTCACGATCGTCCGCGAAGCGATCCGCAATGCGCGCGACCATGCCGTCGGAGCCACCGCGATCACTGTGCGGCTGGAGTGGGCCGACGAGCTGGTGGTCACCGTCGCCGACAACGGTCCGGGGTTCGACCCGGTTGCCGCGGCGGATGCCGGGCTCGGCCTCGTGAGCATGCGGGAGCGGGCGGAGACGATCGAGGCGACGCTCGACTGTGTGACGGGCAGCGGCGGCACCAGTATCGTGGTGCGGCTGCCGCTCGCCGAGGTGCGCTCGTGAGGTCGGGCGAGGTGGATGCCGTGGGTGCGTCGGGCACGCCCGGCGCGTCCGGCGCCGCGCGCGCCTCCCGCCGCACAGGACCCGTCACGATCCTGATCGTCGACGACCACGACCTCTTCCGTGAGGGTGTCGCCGCGATCCTGCGGCACGACCCGCGGATCGCCGTCGTGGGGGAGGGGAGCAGTTCGCAGGACGCGGTCTCGCTCACCGCATCCCTCGACCCGGACGTGCTGCTGCTCGATGTGGAACTGCCGGGGGGACCCGCGCGGGCGACGGTGGCGCGCATCCATCGGTCGTCCCCGCGCACGCGGATCGTGATGCTGACCATGCACCGCGACAGTGTTCTGAAGGAGGAACTGCTCGCAGCCGGAGCGTTCGTCTACCTCACGAAGACGACGCCGAGCGCGGAACTGGTGCAGTCCGTGCTGCACGCGGGCGCGGTCGCCCAGGGTCTGGCGCCTGCGCCCGAACGGGCTGCATCGACCGCCCGTCGTCGCGCCTCGATCCTGTCCGCACGCGAGGAGGAGGTGCTGCACCTGCTCGCGCAGGCGCGCACCAACCGGAGCATCGCCGAAGCCATGAGCATCGCCGAGGGAACAGTCAAACGGCACACGAGCAGCATCTACGCGAAGCTGGGCGCCCGGTCGCGCATGGAGGCCGTGCGCAAAGCGGTGCTGCTCGGCATCTTCAGCCACGACGAGGACTGACCTGCCGCGCGTGGCCCGGCGGGAATGTGACGAATGGCCCATTCCGCCCTCTCGAAGACCCTCGATAGAGTCGCCACGTCCGGGGGGAATCTGCAGGGCCACGGCCGGTCATGCCGACCGTACGGGGCTCCGCGCATCAGCTGACTGTCGCGGCCGCCGCAGGGGGTGCGGGGGCCGCGGCAGTCTACGCAGGCGGGCACACCCGGGCGGATACTGAGACCATGCGCTATACGAAACTCGGCACCACAGGACTCGACGTCTCCGCGCTCGCCCTGGGCTGCATGACCTTCGGGGAGCCCGACCGGGGCAACCATCCGTGGTCACTGCCTGAGGGTGAGAGCCGGCCCATCATCAAGCAGGCGCTCGAAGCGGGCATCACCTTCTTCGACACCGCGAACCTGTACTCCGACGGCTCCAGTGAGGAGATCGTCGGGCGTGCCCTGCGGGACTTCGCCGACCGTGACGCGGTCGTGATCGCGACGAAGGTCCACGGGGTGATGCGTCCGGGCCCGAACGGTCGCGGCCTTTCACGCAAGGCGATCCTGACCGAGATCGATCACAGCCTGCGTCGCCTCGGCACGGACTATGTCGACCTGTACCAGATCCACCGCTGGGATCCGCACACCCCGATCGAGGAGACGCTCGAGGCGCTCCACGACGTGGTCAAGTCCGGCAAGGCGCGGTACATCGGTGCCTCGTCGATGTACGCGTGGCAGTTCAGCAAAGCCCTCTACCTGCAGCAGCTGAACGGCTGGACGCGTTTCGTCACCATGCAGGACCACTACAACCTGCTCAACCGTGAGGAGGAGCGCGAAATGCTGCCGCTGTGCGCGGATCGCGGGGTCGGCACGTTGCCGTGGAGTCCGCTCGCCCGCGGCAAGCTCACTCGGGACTGGGATTCGACCACGGAACGCTCACAGACCGACGAGTTCGGCAAGACGCTGTACCACGAGCAGTCGGACCGGGCGGTGGCGGATGCGGTGGCCCGCGTCGCAGAGGCCCGCGGCATCCCGCGCGCGCAGGTCGCGCTGGCGTGGGTGTCGTCGAATCCGGTCGTGACCGCGCCGGTCGTCGGGGCGCGCACGCCCATGCACCTCGAGGATGCCGTGGCCTCGCTCGACATCGTGCTCACCGACGACGAGCGGGCCGAGCTCGAATCGCCCTACGTGCCGCATCCCGTCGTCGGGTTCTGACCGGCTGTTCTGCCTGCACCGCCGCCGAGGTGACCCGTCAGCGGCGAGAATCGCCGGTCGGAGGGCGATTCTCGCCGCTGGGGGCGATTCTCGCGGCTAGGACGGACCGGTCGGGTCGGACGGGTCGGACGGACCGGACGGGGGACGGCGGCGCGCTGTCAGCACCACGATCAGAACGCCGGCGAGGGCGAGCACGATGATGCCGATCGCGATCCCGAGCACGATCCCGAGGTCGCTCGTCTGCGCGGTCGAGCCGCCTGCCGTTCCGCCGTTCGAACCGGACCCGGTGCTCGCACCGGGCGCTGCCGTCTCCAACTGCCCGCAGGGCGGCCCCACCGCGTTGCCCGCGGATGCGACCGTTCCGGAGGGCGGCCGGTACGTGAACTCGATCGAACTGGAGACGGTGTGCCCGTCAGCGGAGGCGATCTGCCACGTGACCACGTACGTGCCGCCCGCTCCCAGCGACACCGGAACCGACAGCACGCGGTCGAGCACCGATGGGCATCCGGTCTCGTAGTGCCGCTTGTCGGGACCCGTGACCTGCATGAGCGAGCCGCTCCCGTCGCCTTTCAGGTCGAGGATGATGTCGTTGAAGGTCAGCGACACCGTGCTCAGCGGCTGGGTCTGCACCGAGCCTGCCTTCGGCGAGCTGTCGACGAGATAGTCGTGGGCGCTCGCGCCGGTCGCTGGGGCCAGCGCGAGCACGCTCGCGACCAGCAGCGATAGCAGACCGCCCGCCACCACTCCGCGACTCAGTGCAGACCTGGCCATGTCAGACGCCTTCGTCCGAGCCTGTGCCCGGCCCCGACCCGGCTTTCGGGACGGCCCCGGAACCCGGGCTCGAACCTGCTCCCGCTCCCACCCAGGCCGGCCGCCGACGTGTCACCGCGTACACCGCGACCACGAGTGCGATCGCGCCGAGCGCGAGCCCGGCGATCCCGAGGGCGATGGCGACCGTGTCGGAACTGCTCGTCGACGACGAGGCGGCGGGGGCGGGCGTGCTCGTCACGAGCGTGTGCACTGTTTCCGGGTCGGCGGGCGGCGCCGTGTTGACGTAGAGCGTGGGCGCCGGATGCTCGGGCTCCTCACCTGAGGCGGGCGTCGGCTGGTTCCAGTTCACGACCGTGCCGTCGGAGTAGGTCTGCGTCACCGGAAGCACGACGCTCCCTGTGTCGGGGACCGGCCCCGCCTGCACGACGAAGTCCTCGAAAGCGCCGGGGCCAACCTGGACGCCGGGGTCGGCAGTCCAGGTGATGCGGATGGGCGCCTCGGTGACCGTGCCGTCATCCGTTTTCACCGGAGTGGCCAGCTTCTCGGTCACGACGGTCGTCTTCCATCCCGGCATGGGCTGGTAACTCACGGAGCTGAATGGCGTCTTCGTCGGCAGGTCGACTTCGAGCTTGACTGTTCCGGCAGTCGCGGACTCGGTCGGGACGGTGAAGGAGAGCGTGGTGTAAGAACCGGCGGCGGCCTGGTTCGGGTCGATGTGCACGTGTGCGCTCGCCGCGAGCGGGGCTGCGACGACGAGTACGGCGGTCGCCGCAGCCGCCGAGGCGGCTCGGGCGAACGTGCGTGCATTGATGCGTTTTTTCACAGTGGTGATGGTCCTCATCTCGGCCGCGAGAACAGCCGGGTTGCATTGGTGTCGACGCGATCGTGTGCCTGCCCATGATTCGGAGCGGGCACGGTTTCGGATCGCGGAAGCTGCGGATGCGCGCGTCAGGCGAACTGTGCGCGCAGTGACACCGACGGCGGGCCGCGATGGCGCATCCGGCCGATGAGGATGCCGAGGTCGCGCAGCACGGGAGTGTCGCCACCACCGTGCACCGCGACCGGCGCGAAAAGCGGGACGACCTGGATATCAGGCGGCCGCACCACGCGATCGAGTCGCAGTCGCGCCGTCTCGAACAGACCCCAGAACGCCCGCCCGCCGAAACGCAGCGCGATGATCGTGACCAGCGCGGCGGAGGCGTGACTCACCCACATCAGCGGGCTGTCTGGGATGACACTGCTCTCGCTCATGTGCTGGCCGGCCATCGCGATGAGGTGCGATCCGGCATGCACGTGCGACGACCCGTCCGCCGACACGAACCGCGTTCCGCCGGCCCCGAGGCTGAACAGGGCGTGGAACACCGTCTGGCTGATGGCCACCGATGCTGCGAGCCGCCAGGTGGATGCACGGCGGCCGGTCAGCGCGAGCGCGGCCAGCGTGGAGAACGTCAGACTGAGCGTGAGAGCGAGACCGCTCGGCGCCGCACCACCGCCGGCAACGTGGAAGAGTGCCGCGACGAAGGTCGCGAGCGTCGCCGCGACGAGGCCGCGCACGACCCTCGCCCACCGCGTTGCCATTTCGCTCCTGCCTTCGCACCCGTCGTCCCAGTCTATCGGCGGCGTTCCCGCGCGGCCCTTTTGTCCACAGGCCCACGGAACGGGCGATGAACGAAAGAATGCATGCATTGACGCGCGTCTCCGACGGGTTGTAACTTCAGGAACACCGGGCAGTTACGAGCGGGTAGGGGCCGTGGCGAACATGCAAAAGGCGAGACGAGCGGTTCGCGAACCGTCTCTGACTGACGCGATCATTCCCCTCGTCACGCTCGCCGTCCTCGTCGCAGGCTCGATCCTCCTGTTCGGCCTCGATGCCCTGAGCGGGCCGATTCAGGTCGCCCTCGTCCTCTGCGCGATGGTCGCCGCCCTCATCGCGCTCAAGAACGGCCACACCTGGTCCGACGTCCAAAGAGCCGGCCAGGGTGCGCTCTCGTCGGTCACGAGCGCGATGTTCATCCTGCTCGCCGTCGGAGCGTTGATCGGCGTCTGGAACCTCTCCGGCACGATCCCCACCCTGGTCTACTACGGGATCCAGGTGCTGTCGCCGACGTGGTACTACGCAGCGACGGCGCTGATCTGCGGCGTCATAGCGCTGAGCATCGGAAGCTCCTGGACCACCGCGGGGACGATCGGCGTCGGCCTCATCGGAATCGCCGCGATGATCGGCGTCTCCCCGGCGATCACCGCCGGCGCCGTCATCTCCGGCGCCTACCTCGGCGACAAGCTCTCGCCGCTGTCCGAGACCTCCATCCTGAGCGCGCAGATGGTCAAGGTGGACATCTACGCGCACATCAAGCGGCAGGTGTGGACGTCGGTGCCCGCGTTCGTCGTCGCGTTCGTGGTGTTCCTGGTGATCGGAATCGTCAGCGGGCCGGATGCGCATCCACCGCTGTCGACCGCGACCGAACTGCACAGCCTGAACGGCATCTACAACATCACGCCGTGGAACCTGCTGCCCCTCGTGCTCCTCGTCGTGCTGTCGATCCGCAAGGTGCCTGCGTCGCTCGCGCTGGCGTTCTCGGCGATCTTCGCGGGCATCCTCGGCGCGTTCCTCCAACCGACGGTGATGCAGAACTTCGTCGGCGGCGACCTCGGCCCCGTGCTCGGGTCGATCAAGGGCGTCTGGAGCGCGATGGCCAACGGCTTCTCCATCGACTCCGGGTACGCCGAGATCGACCGGCTGCTGTCGCGCGGAGGCATGGACAGCATGCTGATCACGCTCTGGCTGATCATCGCCGCTGTGACCTTCGGGGCGCTGCTGGAGGAGTTCGGCCTCATCTCGCGGCTGATCAACCCGCTCATCCATTCGGCCAGAAGCACAGGCCGACTGTATGTGACCGTCTTCGGATGCGCGCTCGGGCTGAACCTCGTGGCCGGCGACCAGTACATCGCGCTTGTGTTGCCCGCGCGACTCTTCCGGGTGGAGTTCGAGTCGCGCGGACTCGCTCCGACGAACCTTTCGCGTCTCGCCGCCGACAGCGCGACGGTCACGTCGCCGCTGGTTCCCTGGAACTCCTGCGGCGCGTTCATGGGCGCTGTGCTCGGCGTGCCGACCCTCGTGTACCTGCCGTACGCGATCTTCAACTACGTGAGTCCGATTCTGAGCGTGCTCTATGGGATCACGGGTTTCAAGATCGAGAAGCTCACCCCCGAGCCGACCGACGTCCCGACCAACTGATCCAGAGCAGGCGCTCGCGAGCAAGGAGTGATCATGACGACACAGGAAGCGGATATCGCCAGTACGAGCAGCACCAGCAAGCTGAGCGTGCCGGCACTGACGGCGATGGTGGTCGGCTCGATGGTCGGCGCCGGCGTCTTCACGCTCCCGCAGCGGTTCGCGGCCCACACCGGCGTGCTCGGGGCCGTCATCGCGTGGGTGATCGCCGGCGCCGGCATGCTCATGCTCGCCTTCGTCTTCCAGAGCCTCGCGGTGCGCAAGCCCAAACTCGACAACGGCGTGTACGTGTACGCGCGGGCGGGCTTCGGCAAGTATCCCGGCTTCCTGTCCGCCATCGGCTTCTGGGCGAGCGCATGCGCCGGCAACACGTTCTACTGGATCCTGATCACCTCGACCCTGAAACCACTGATCCCGGCCTTCGGCGACGGCGACACGATCTGGGCGATCCTCGTCTCCTCGGTGTGCGTCTGGGGCTTCTATTTCCTGATCATGCGGGGTGTCAAGGAGGCCGCCGGGATCAACGCGATCGTGACCGCGGCGAAGATCATCCCGCTCCTCCTCTTCGTGGTCGTAGCGATCTTCGCGTTCAAGCCGGATGTGTTCGTCGCCAACTTCACCGGCGGCTACAACGCCGGTGGTCCCAGCCTGTTCGGGCAGGTGCAGGGGACGATGCTGGTCACGGTCTTCGTGTTCCTCGGGATCGAGGGGGCGAGCGTGTACTCGCGGTACGCCAAGAAGCGGGAGGATGTCGGCCGCGCCACCGTTCTCGGATTCCTCTCCGTGCTCGCCCTCTTCGCGACGGTGTCGATCATCTCGTACGGGATCCTCCCGCAGTCAGAGCTCGCCCACCTCCGCCAGCCCTCCGTCGGCAGCGTGCTGGAGGCCGCCGTCGGTCCCTGGGGAGCCTGGTTCATCAGCGCCGGACTGATCATCTCCGTGCTCGGCGCCTACCTCGCATGGAGCCTGATGGCAGCCGAGGTCCTCTTCGCTGCCGCCAGAGATAAGGACCTCCCCGCCTTCCTGGGAAACCTGACCAAGAAGGAGGTGCCCGGAAACGCACTCATCCTCACCACCCTCTTCATCCAGCTCCTGCTGGTCATCGTCTACTTCTCCGAGGGCGCCCTCGACTTCATGCTCGACCTCACGGCCGCGCTGTCGCTGATGCCGTTCGCGCTCGTCGCCGGGTACGCGTTGAAGATCACCATCACCCGTGACGGCTACGCGGGCGAGCCGAGCCGAATACGAACGAGGGATCTCGTGGTCGCCGCGATCGCGGTCGTCTACACCCTGTTCCTCATCTTCGCCGCGGGAACGCAATTCCTGCTCCTGGCCTGTGTGCTGCTCGCGCCGGCCACGCTCCTGTACGGATTCGCCCGGCGGGAGCAGGGCGCGAAGCTCTTCACCCGGCCGGGCTGGGTGGTCTTCATCGTGGTCCTCGCCGGCGCGGTCGCCGGAGTCATCGGACTCATCACCGGATTCGTCACCATCTAGGGCAAGCGAAGTCTTCGAGGAAGGAAGATCATGACCGAAAACACCTACGGTGTTCATTCCGAAGTCGGCGAGCTGCGCAAGGTTCTCGTCTGCGCCCCGGGTCTCGCCCATCGGCGTCTCACCCCGACGAACGCCGACGACCTCCTGTTCGACGACGTGATGTGGGTGGAGAACGCTCAGCGGGACCACGCGGATTTCGTCGCCAGCCTGCGCTCGAACGGCGTGGACGTCGTCGAACTGCATGACCTGCTCGCACAGACGATGGCATTTCCGCGGGCGAAGACCTGGCTGCTCGATCGCAAGATCACCGCCAACGAGGTCGGCCTCGGCCTCATCGACGGCACGCGCGAATACCTGGAGTCCCTCGAGCCGCGCCAGCTGGCCGAATACCTGATCGGCGGGCTGGCGACCTCCGACCTCCCCGACCAGTACCGCACCGGCTACGTCTCGCTCGCCCGCGAATCGACCGGCGTGCGCGAGTACCTGATGCCGCCCCTGCCCAACACGATCTACACCCGCGACACCACGTGCTGGCTGTACGGCGGCGTGACTCTGAACCCGCTCTACTGGCCGGCGCGTCACGACGAGACGCTGCTGATGAAGGCGATCTACCAGTTCCACCCGGACTTCAACCAGTCGACCGTCTGGTGGGGGGACCCCGAGCAGGAGTGGGGCCAGTCGACGTTCGAGGGCGGCGACATCATGCCGGTCGGAAACGGGGTCGTGTTGATGGGGATGAGCGAGCGCACCTCGCGGCAGGCGATCACCCAGGTCGCTGCTGCACTGTTCGAGCAGGGAGCAGCCGAGCAGGTCGTCGTCGCCGGAATGCCGAAGCTGCGTGCTGCCATGCACCTTGACACCGTGTTCACCTTCGCCGACCGGGACATCGTCACGCTGTACCCGACGATCATGGATGCGGTCCACACCTTCACTCTGCGACCGGGCGCCGCCTCGCCAGGGGTGACGGTGACGGATGAAGGGAGCACCCCCTTCGTCGACGTCGTGGCCCGCTCGCTGGGCCTGGACAAGCTCCGGGTCATCGAGACCGCCGGGGATGTGTACGCATCCGAGCGCCAGCAATGGGACAGCGGCAACAACGCGGTCGCCCTCCGCCCGGGCGTCGTCTACACCTACGACCGCAACACGGCGACCAACGACCTGCTCAGCAAGGCGGGCGTCGACGTCATCACCATCGTCGGTGCGGAACTCGGGCGCGGCCGAGGCGGCGGACACTGCATGACCTGCCCGATCATCCGCGACCCCGTCGACTTCTGACGCCGGGGCCGCTCGAAGCTCAGTGCAGGTGGTCGCGCCAGTCGGCGGGCGCCCGGCCCTCGGGCCCGGGCGCCGGCTGGTCCTCGGGGTGGTGCAGGGGCGGCGCCAGCTTCGGTCCCTGCAGCAGAACGTCGGTCAGGTAGTCGTAATACCAGTGCTCACCCGGTTCGTACGACCGGATGAGCGGATGCCCGGTGATCGCCGCGTGCGCTCGCGCGTGCTGCGAGGGTGAGCTGTCACAGCATCCGATGTGTCCGCAGGTCGCGCACCGGCGCAGGTGGAACCACCACCCGCCGGTCTCGTTGCATTCGACGCAGCCGGTTCCACTCGGTGGAACAGCAAGGTCGATGACGCTCGAGTCGGTCATGCTCCCATTGTGGCGCGCTCTCCGGCCAGGCGGCAGGGGAAGTGCCACGATGGACGCGGAGAGGCGGCCCCATGCACGACCATTCAGAGCTCGTCCGGCAGCGCATCGACCGATTGGTCAGGGAACGACTGGTGCCGGCGGTCGAGCGGGCGCGCGCATCCGTCGCCGTCGAGGCGTGGGAGGTGCCGGATGAGCCGGTGCCGTTCGCGCAGGCCGTGACGAATGACTTCGCACCGTTCGCGATCGGGCAGGCGTGGGGGAGGCCATGGGGCACCGTCTGGTTCCGGGTCTCCGGGACGGTGCCGGACTGGCGGGCCGACGCAGACGACGTCGAGCTCGTCGTCGATCTCGGGTTCACGGGTGCGCAGGCCGGGTTCCAGGCGGAGGCGCTCGTCTACGCGTCGGATGGAAGCATCCTCAAAGCGATCGAACCGCTGAACGGGTACGTGCGCCTCGACGCGGCTCCCGGCGAGGAATTCGAGGTCTTCATCGAAGCGGCCGCGAACCCCGACATCGGGAGCGGCTTCGTCGAGTTCCGGCCGACCGTGCTCGGCCGCCGGTCGACCGCGCCGACCGAACCGCTGTACGCGCTGCGCCGGATCGACGTCGTGCATCGCGACCGCGAGGTGTGGGGGCTCGTGCAGGACATCTGGACGCTCGAGGGCCTCGCGCTCCAGCTCGCACCGACCTCGCCGCGGCGCGCCCACGTGTTCGCGGCGCTCGAAGCGATGGCGGATGCTGTCGACCCGTCCGACGTCGCCGGCACAGCCGCGCAGGGCCGCGCCGCCCTCCGCCCGGCCCTCGACGCGCCCGCGGCAGCGAGCGCCCACCGCATCTTCGCCGTCGGTCACGCTCACATCGATTCGGCGTGGCTGTGGCCCGTGCGCGAGACGATCCGCAAGGTCGCCCGCACGTTCTCGAACGTACTCGACCTGATGGACCAGGATCCCGAATTCGTTTTTGCGGCGTCGTCGGCGCAGCAGTATGCGTGGATGAAGCGCTTCTATCCTGAGCTCTTCGAGCGCATCCGGGTCCGCGTCGCGGAGGGTCGGTTCGTGCCGGTCGGCGGGATGTGGGTCGAGTCCGACACGAACCTGGTCGGCGGAGAGGCGCTGGTGCGGCAGTTCGTCGAGGGGACGCGATTCTTCCGCGACGAGTTCGGGGTGCACCCGCGCGAGGTGTGGCTGCCCGACACCTTCGGCTTCACGGCCGCCGTCCCGCAGATCGCGCGAGCCGCAGGCACCGAGTTCTTCCTCTCGCAGAAGATCTCCTGGAACGAGACCAACCGCTTTCCGCACCACACCTTCCTCTGGGAGGGCATCGACGGCTCGCGCATCTTCGCCCACTTCCCGCCGGTCGACACCTACAACGCGATGCTCTCGGGCGCGGACCTCGCCCGGGCGGAGCAGAACTTCGCCGACAAGGGCCGGGCGAACACCTCGCTCGTACCGTTCGGCTTCGGCGACGGAGGCGGCGGCCCGACCCGCGAGATGGTCGCGGCCGCACGCCGCACCCGGTCCCTCGACGGTTCGCCGACGGTGCGGATGGCGGCGCCGGCCGAATTCTTCGACGCGGCGCGCGCGGAATTCCCGGAGCCGGCCGTGTGGACCGGCGAGTTGTACCTCGAACTCCACCGCGGGACCTACACGTCGCAGGCGCGAACCAAGCGCGGCAACCGGCGGAGCGAGGCGCTGCTCCACGAAACCGAACTGTGGTGTGCGACGGCCGCCGTCCGGCTGGGGCACACCTACCCCTACGACGAGCTGCGCGAGGCGTGGCAGACCGTGCTTCTTCAGCAGTTCCACGACATCCTGCCCGGCTCGTCGATCGGGTGGGTGCACGACCAGGCCGTGGAGAACTACCGGATCGTCGGCGAGAAGCTCGAAGGCTTGACCGGGGATGCGCTGGCGGCGCTCGCCGCGGGCGACGCCGACGCCGACGTCGATGCCGAGATCCTGTTCAACGCGGCGCCGGTCGACGTCGACGGTGTGCCCGCGAACGCCGCCGGCCCGCGCGCGGCCGGGGGCGCCGTGCGCATCGAGCGGGCCGCTGCGGGCATCCTTCTCCAGAACGACCATCTCGCCATCCGCATCGACGCCGAAGGTCTCATCGACTCACTCCTCGATCGCGCGACAGGTCGCGAGGTGCTTCCCCCGGGCGAGCGCGCCAACCTGCTGCAGGTGTTCCGAGACACCCCGCGGCAGTGGGACGCCTGGGACATCGACCCCGAATACCGCAGGCTCGGCGAGTCGGTCACGACGGTCGACGCGGTCGAGGTCGAGGAATCGGATGAGCGGGTCGCCGTGAGCGTCACCCGCAGCTTCGGCGCATCCACCGTCGTCCAGACGGTCGCGCTCGCGGCGCGGTCGAACGCCGTCGAGCTCACTACCGCGGTGGACTGGCACGAGCGGCAGCGGATGCTGAAACTCGCTTTCCCGATCGACGTCCACACCGCGTCGGCCGCCTCGGAGATCCAGTTCGGGCACATCGTGCGGCCGACGCACACCAACACCAGCTGGGATGCCGCCCGCTTCGAGACCTCGGCGCACCGCTGGGTGCATGTGGCGGATGCCCGGTTCGGCGTCGCGGTCGCCAACGACTCCACCTACGGGCACGACATCAGCCGCCACGAGCGGCCGGGCGGGGGCACATACTCTCTCCTGCGGCAGACCCTGCTGCGGGCGCCGCTGTTTCCGGATCCCGAAGCCGACCAGGGGATGCACACCCTGCGATCGTCGATCGTGGTCGGCCACATCGGGGACGCGATCGCGGAAGGGTACCGGCTGAACCTGCCGCCGCGCGCGGTCGCGGGGTCGGCATCCGCATCCGCCGCACTCCTGCCGCTGGTCTCCAGCGACGACCCGGCGGTCGTCGTCGAGACGGTCAAGCTGGCCGAGGACCGGTCGGGGGATGTGGTGGTGCGGCTCTACGAGTCGCGTGGGGCGCGCGCATCCGCCGGCCTCCGCGTCCACTTCGGGTTCTCCGTCGTCGTCGAGACCGACCTGCACGAGCTGCCGATCCCGGCCGTCGCCGTGACCGCCTCCACGCCCGACCGCGTCGAGCTCGCCCTCCGCCCCTTCCAGCTGCTCACCCTCCGCTTCGAGCGCCCCTGACGCGCCTCCGCCCTGGCGCCGACGCCCGGCCCATCCGATGCGCGAGACTCAGCCTGTTCATAGGGCAGCCCTAGATCAGACACAGTTCCACGCGGATAGTGGAAGTGATGGCAGACGATGACAACACCACGGATCCGACCCGGGAGCAGACCCCGACCGGCAGCCCGAACCTGACGCGGCGGGCGCTGATCACGGGCGGCAGCCTCATCGGCGCCGGCCTGGTGGTGGGCGGCACGCTCCTCGGCCAGCAAATCGCAGGGGCGAAGGCCAGCCCCACCCCGACGACGAACAAGCCGCCCATGCGCACCTTTGCGAGCACCGGCCTCACCACCCCGGTCGTCACCAGCTGGCGCACTGGGACGACCGCGCCCGGCCTCGTCTTCGTCACCCAGCAGGTCGCCGGCTTCAACGGCAGCATCATGGAGGAGAGCGGCGAGCCGGTCTGGATCGAGCCGACCACGGCGAACCTCACCGACCTGAAAGTGCAGCAGTTCGATGGCCGCCCGGTGCTCACCTACTGGACGGGCACAAGTACTGGCGGGCATGGGAGCGGTTCCGGCACCATCCTCGACGACACGTATGCGAAGGTGGCGACGGTCCGGGCGGGAAACGGTCTGGATGCCGACCTCCACGAGTTCAATCTCACGGATCGCGGCACCGCGCTCATCACCATCTACACCGTCGTGAAGACCGACCTGAGCGCCGTCGGTGGTGTCACGAACGGCTACGTGTACGACTGCCATGTGCAGGAGGTGGATGTGCGCACCGGCAAAGTCCTGCTCGACTGGAGCGCGCTCGACCACATCCCGATCGGTGACACCCACCTCACCCTCACCCAGGATCCCGGCCACGACGGCACGGCGGCCGGTCGCGCTTTCGACGCCTACCATCTGAACGCGGTCGAAGAGGATGGCGACGCCCTCCTCGTCTCGGCCCGGCACACGCACACCGTCTACTCGATCGATCGCACCACCGGGAAGGTCCGGTGGCGGTTCGGCGGCAAACAGTCCGACATCGCGCTGCCGACGGATGCGGTCTTCGCGTGGCAGCATGACGTGCGACGCCACCCCGACGGCACGATCACCCTGTTCGACAACCACCTCTATTCAGGAACGGACGGTCAATCCGGCGGACTCCGCTTCAGCCTCGACGAGACGTCGGACATCGCGACACTCGAGCAGACATTCGCGTACGACGGGCATCTCGGGACTGCGATGGGAAGCGTGCAGGTGCTCGCGAACGGCAACGTCCTCGTCGGCTGGGGGACGGACCCGGCCGTCACGGAGTTCACCTATGCCGGGGCGGCGATCTACGAAGCGACCCTCGGGAGCATTTCGTATCGGGCGTCGCGGCATCCCTGGGTCGCGCATCCGTCGACCGCGCCGGACATCGCGGCACGTGCCGAGAGCGGCGGGGTCCGCGTCTTCGCGAGCTGGAACGGGGCGACCGAGGTCGCTCGCTGGCGCATCCTGGCGGGGGATGACGCAGCCACCCTACAGGCCGCCGCGACTGTGCCGCGCTCGGGCTTCGAGACCGCGCACCTCGTCCCGCGTGCGAAGGTCGTCGCCGTGCAGGCCCTCGATTCGGCGGGCGCCGTGCTCGCCACGTCTCGGACCCTCACCGTGTAGGTGTCGCCCTTCCGCCCTGTGCGCCCGAACCTGCGTCCGCGCGGGCGCGGGCATACCGGCGGCGCACCGCGCGCGAGGCGAGCAGGTCGGCGGCGACCGCATCCTGCGCTTTCACGATCGCAGCCGTCGATTTGAGCGGCAACCGCACCGCCTCATCCGCTTCGATGCCCGCGGTGAGTTCGCGGGCGCGCTCGACTTCCACATCCAGTTCCGCGCCGAGCAGCAGGGCGACGTTCGCGATCCAGATCCAGAGCAGGAAGATGATGATCCCGGCGAGCGACCCGTAGGTGCGGTTGTAGTTGCCGAAGTTGGCGACGTACAGACCGAAGAGGGCGGATGCGACGCCGAGCACCACGATGGCGGCGATGGAACCCGTGGTGAGCACCCGGAATCGTGGCATCCGCACATTCGGCGTCGCGTAGTAGAGCAGTGCAGTGAGCAACACCAGCGCGATGATCAGCACCGGCCATTTGATCACCGACCACACCACCTGGACGGTGTCGCCGATGCCGAGCGCGTCGCCGATCGCCGTCGCGACCGGACCGGACACCACGAGCAGCAGGGCCATCAGCGACACGAGCACGAGCGTCGCGATCGTCACCCCCAGCTGCACCGGGCGCAGCGTCCAGACCTTTCGGCCTTCCTGCACCCCGTAGATGCGGTTGACGGCGCGCCCGAACGCACCGACGTAGCCGGACGCCGACCAGATGGCGCCGACGATCCCGATCGCCAGGGCGAGACCGGTGGCCGGGTTGGACGCGAGCTGCTCGATCGGCCCTTTCACCGTGTCGAGGGCCGCACCCGGCGCGACCTGCTGGACGATCGCGAAGAGAGCGTCGATCCCTCGCTGGCTCTGCCCGACGACCCCGAGGACGGACACCAGGGCGAGCAGCGCCGGAAAGAGCGAGAGCACGGCGAAGTAGGTGAGGCCCGCCGCCAGGTCGGTGCACTGGTGCCGGCCGAAACTCCGCAGGGTGCGGCGCAGGATGAAGCCCCACGGCAGCCGGGCCCAGGGCGTCGGATGCGCGTCCCCGACTTGCGGGTCGCGGGCACCCGTCGTGACGTCAGCGCTGCCCACGGGCCCGTCCGCGGCGCAGGCTCAGGAAGGCGCCGGTCGCCGCGGCGACCGCGCCGAGGAACAGGGCCGTGAACAGCACCGGATGCGAGCGGATCTGAATTGCGGGGTTGAAGGTCGCGAAGATGTCGTCGAGGGTTGCGGCGAGCTCGTCGCGGGTCTGGTCGATGTCGAGTTGCAGACTGTGGACGCCCGCATCCGGCGGGAGCGGCGGCCGCGAGGTGCTCGGTCCCGATGCCCCCGGTCCGGCTGCGCCCGCTCCGGCTGCCGCGTTGGTCGCGCCGGTTCCGGTCGCGCTGTCCTGGCTCACGCGCGTTCCCCCTTGAGCGCCCGGAGGTCGTCGCCGAGGCTGGTGACGGTCTCTTCTGGGATGATCGGGGGAACCTTCTTGAGGCTGACGACCCCGATGAGAATCGCGATGCCGGCGAGCACGAGCAGGATGCCGGCGACGATGAGAGCGGCGGCCCACGGCGGGACGATGAGTGCAAACGCGAGGACGGCCGTCGTCACCAGGGCTGCGAGGGCGAAGAAGACGAAGACGAGCGCGCCGACGAAGAGGCCGACTCCGACGCCGGCGTTCTTCGCCTTCGCGCTCATCTCCGCTTTGAACAGGGCGAACTCGGCCGCGATGAGGCGCCGGAGCTGTTCGACCAGGTCCCGGGTGAGCACCGGGAGCGGGCGGAGGCCTTTGGTGGTGCGGCGGCGCTCGCGGGGCAGCGGGGGCTTGTCGCTCATCCGGTCTCCGTTTCGTCGTCCTGCCGCGAACCTACGCCCCTCGGCCGGTTTCGACTACCCCCTGTGTCCGGCGGCCTACCCCTGGGCTTCGATCACTTCGGCGAGCCGGTCCATCGAGTCCCGCACGCCATGTTCCATTCCGTGTTCGATCATGGCGTCGCGCGTCTCGATCGAGGGGAACACGGAGTGGGTGTGGAGCCGGGTGCGGCCGCCGAGGTCTTCGTAGGTCGCGGTCTCGAGCGATACCTGGCCCGGTGCGCCTTCCCATTCGAAGGTCTGGATGACGCGCACACCCGGTTCGACCGAGTGGAAGACGCCGCGGAAGCCGAACTCGTGGCCCTCGGCGTCGCGATGGATGTAGCGGTACCGTCCGCCGTTGCGCACATCGTATTCGTCGATGATCATCTCCAGCTCGCGCGGGCCGAGCCACCGCGCGACGAGGGCGGGGTCGGTCGAAGCACGGAAGACCTGTTCGGGCGTCGCGTCGAATTCGCGGACGAGGTCGACGAAGGGCGTCCCGGGCTGGGCGGTGATCGTGGTGGCGTTCTGGGTGGTGCTCATTTCTCTGTCTCCTTTTCTTTCAGGCCGTCGAGCACGGCGTCGAGCGCGCGGAAGCGGCGTTCGGCGACGAGCCGGTAGGTGTCGATCCAGGCGGTGAGCGCTTCGAGCGCTGCCGGATCGAGGTGGCACGGACGGCGTTGCCCGTCGCGTGTGCGGGTGATCAGCCCGGCGGTCTCGAGCACCTGGATGTGCCGCGAGATCGCCTGCTTGGTGATCGCGAAGGGCTCGGCGAGTTCGTTGACCGTCGCTTCACCCCGGGAGAGGCGGGCGATAATCGAACGTCGAACCGGGTCGGCCAGCGCCAGGAAGGCGCGGTCGAGGTGGTCGTCAGCAGCCGCATCCGCAGTCATCGGTCATTCCGCCTTCATCAACTCTTCCAATAATCAACACAATGGTTTATCAACCGATGTGTTGACTAAACGATACGACTGCGACGCACACATGTCAACACCCCGGCCCCCGCCTCCTTTGCGTGCGGCTCCGCCTTTGACACACTGGACCCAGCGGCGCAAGCCGGAGGAACCAGGGAGAGGCCCTCATGAGCGCAAACAGCAACGAGCAGCGCGGCGCGATCATCGTCGCGGTGGTCGCCGGCCAGCCGACCACCGTGCTCGAGCACGCGGCGACACTCGCCGACGACCTCGACATCCCACTCGTCTGCGCCAACGTCGACGTCAACCGCTACCTCGTCTCCAGCTACGTCGACGGCAGCGTCGTCGCGCTGCCCTACGACCCCGACCTGCCCGAAGTCGAGAAGGCGACCTTCGATCCTGAGCTCGCTGCCAACATCCGTGCCCTGCTCGAACCGAAGGGCATCCGCTACCGGCTCGAACAACTCGCCGGCGACCCCGCCTGGGCGCTGACCCGCCTCGCAGACGAAGTCGACGCCCGCTACATCGTCGTCGGCACCCGTGAGGCCGGCTTCCGGGGGAGCCTCCGAGAGTTCTTCAACGGCTCGGTCGCCGTGCACCTCGCCCACCGACAGCATCGCCCCGTCATCGTCGTGCCCCTCGCGCCGTTGACGAGCGGCGAGAAGCTGCCGTGGGAGTGACAGCGGCGTGCCCATCCACCTCCACTGGCGGTACATCGGACTGGTCTTCCTCGGAGGCGCACTCGGAACGACCGCCCGCTACCTGATCTCGTCGGCCATCCCACCGTGGCTCGGGCTGCCGCTCGGCACCTTCCTGATCAACGTCGTCGGCGCTTTCGTGCTCGGCGTGCTGCTCGAAGCCCTCGCGCTTCGCGGGCCGGATGAGGGCATCCGCCGCAACCTGCGACTGTTCATCGGAACGGGCATCCTCGGCGGCTTCACCACCTACAGCGCGTTCGCGGTCGACACCGACGGCCTGCTGACGTCGAACAACCTGACGGGAAGCATCATCTACGCGGTCGCGACCATCGTGATCGGTGCGCTGGCGTCGCTCGCCGGCATCGCGCTCGCGGCCTGGCGCCACGGACCAACGGGTCCCGGGCGCTCCTCTGCGGTCGGCGGAGACGAGTGACCCCGCTCCTCGCGCTCGCCGTAGCAGTCGCCGGTGGCCTCGGCGCCGTGACCCGGCTCGTCTTCGACGGCTTCCTGCGCAGCCGCATCGCGATCGCGTTCCCGCTCGGAACCACGGTCATCAACGTGACCGGCTCGTTCCTGCTGGGCCTCGTCACCGCCCTCGCTCTCGCGCACGGGCTGCCCACGGAGTGGCGCGTGATACTCGGCACCGGTTTCCTCGGCGGCTACACCACCTTCAGCACCGCCAGCTACGAGACGGTCAGACTCGCGCAGCAGCGCCGATACCGCGCGGCTCTCGTCAACGGCTTCGGGATGCTCATCCTCGCGCTGCTGGCGGCCGGCCTCGGGCTGTGGCTGGGATCGTTGTTCTGAGCCGCTACGCCGTGGCTTCGCGGCTCGCGGTCTCACCTTCCGCGTCGCCGACGTCGCCGCCGATGTCCGCCGGCGGACGCAACACAACCGCCTGCTGCGCGTGCGTCACGCCGATCGCATCCGTCACCACATCCAGAAGGCTTCCGCGCCTGCCGAACGATTGGCGCTGGATCCCAGCACCACCGCCGGTCTCGAGCATTCGCCTGAGCCCCTCCCGCACCGGTTCGTCGTCGCCGTTCGCCGTGAGCGCCCGCTCGACGTGGGTGACCAGCGCATCCACCGCATCCGCGCCTGTCGCCCCGCGTCCGTGGACCGGATGCGGCAGCCTGCCGGTCGCCCCGGTGAGAGCCGCCTGCCATTCGGCCAGTCGCAGCGCGGCGGCCGGCACGGAGACGGGGGCGATCCCGGCCTGCCACTCGTCGACAGCGGTGTCGACCAGGGCCCGGATGATGGCGGCGAGCACGATCGTGTCCCGCGGATCAAGGCAGACGTCGGCGATACGCACCTCCACGGTCGGCTGCTGATGGGGCAGCCGGGCGTCGAGGTAGATCATGCGGTGGTCGAGGATGACCTCGGTGTCGACGAGTGTCCGCTCGAACTCCTCGTAGGCGGCGGCCGACCCGAAGACCTCGGTGGGGCCGGCGCTCTGCCACTGGTGCCAGGCGGCGAAACGATAACTCGCGTAGCCGGTGTCGTCCCCGTTGGAGAAGGGCGAGTTCGCACTGAGCGCGAGGATGACGGGCAGCCAGTTGCGAATGCGGTCCAGGATCGCGACTCCCTCCTCGCGCGACTCGATCCCGACGTGCACGTGGCATCCGCACACGAGAACGTTCCGCGCCGTCGCTCCGTAGCGCTCCATCATGGTTCCGTAGCGCGGCTCGCGGGTCGGATGCGGGACGAACGCGAGCGGGGACATCGCGAGGGCGACTGCGCGCGCACCGTACGGGGCGACGAGCCGGTCGGCCAGCGCGCGGCCCGCGACGATCTCGTCGAACAGGTCGGCGGTCGACGAGTGCGGCCGCGTCTGGGCCTCGAGCATCTCCTGTTTGAACTCCTCCTCGACGCTCGGGCCGAGGTGGGGATCGCCTGCACCGCCGGAATCACCGGCAGCGGCGAGCGCGCGGGGAGCCACGGCCATCGGGATGCCCGTGCGCTCGTCGACCAGGAGCAGCTCCTCCTCGACGCCGAGAGTCCTCATCGGCGCGAGGGGACTCGGGCACGGCCGGTCCTGGTCAGCGAGCGGGCCATGGTCTACGACTGCAGGAACGGCTCGGTCGAGTAGCCGGTGGTGTTGAGGACGGATGCGCTCGACTCGGGCACCTCGATGAACGCGCCGGGCAGGTCGTTCAAGGGCTCGGACACCACCACCCGGGCCGTCTTGCCGAAGGCCTTCAGTCGCTCGATGTCCGGGTACATCTCCTGCAGCGTCCCGATGTCGGCGGAGTGGAAGAGCGAGCGGCTGCGACCCTGCGACGAATACCGGAACGTCCAGATCGTCGCGCCGTCGGTGACCGCCAGGGTCCCCTGCATCGGGAAGTCGATCCCATGCTCGTGGCCGACCTTCTCCACCATGCGGATCGCCTTGCCCATCGCATCCACCGGGTCGTCCTGCAGCCCGAAGGTGAGGGCGAGATGGAAGAGCGCCTCCGAGTCGGTGGTCCCGAGGATGCGCGGGTACAGCGAGGGGTCCACGGCGAAGGTGAGATCGCGCTTCGTCTTGTGGAAGTCCTTCAGGTAGCCGTTGTGCATGAACAGCCAGTTCTCGTAGCGGAACGGGTGGCAGTTCGTCTGCTGGATGGGCGGCCCGGCCGCCGCGCGGACGTGGCTGAAGAAGAGCGGGCTCTCGATCGTGCTCGTCAGCTCACGCAGGTTCTCGTCGTTCCATGCGGGCTCGGTGCTGTGGAACAGGGCCGGCTGCGAGGTCGACTCACCGGTCGGGTACCAGCCGAAACCGAACCCGTCACCGTTCACCGTCTCTTTGCCCAGGGGCGAGTTCAGCGATTGCGCAACGAGGGAATGCTCCGTGTTCAGAATCACTTCGGCGGGGCGCAACGGCTCCCCGGAATAGGCCAGCCAACGACACATCTTCAACACCCTTCATGTCGCGCCCACCACACGAACCAGAACCGCGCGTGCTTTCGGCGAGCGACTGTGCAGGAAGCGTAACCGACCGTTTTCGGGCCGGGCATCACCCGGTTCGAATGACAAGGAGCGCCATTGCGCGGGCCCTACTCCTCCTCAGCGTCGGCCGCCTCCGTCTGGTCCATCCACCATTCCGTGAACTCGCTCGCCCGACCGTCCGGCGCCAGGCGGATGACCCACAGGTTGCTGTACGTCGGGCCGGCGTGATACTCCGTGACGCCCTCCACGAACACGAGTGAGCCGTCTCGGCTGAGGGCACGCCACTCGAAATCGGCGGCACCGGGTTCGTCCTGCGCGTCCAGCCAGCCCTCGACGATCTCGAGATGACCCACCCACGGGTCGGCGAACGGCTCGGTGCGGTACGACGCGTCCTCGGTGAAGAGCGCCCGGATGTCGTCCGGATCGTTCGACTCCCATGCCCGCCGGTACCCCTCGACCCACGTCGTAATCGCGTCGCCCATGCGACCGTTATACGCCCTTTGGACCGGCTGCGAACATCCGCTGCGAAAACCTGTGGAAAGTTCTTCGGGCCGTTAGTCGATTTGGTCGTGCGGCCGTTCGACGTTCACACGTAACGTCTACGACAAGGAGGACGACATGGAGTACATGCTGTTTATCACGAACGACCCCGAGGCTGAGCCGTACGACCCGAAGCTCGACAACATCCAGGACTGGGTCGAGGATCTCGACAAGAGCGGCATCCGGGGACACGGCGACCGACTTCGCCCGCCGGAGGACGCGAAGATCGTCCGTATCCGCCGGGGGCGGCTCGAGGTGACGGACGGCCCGTACACCGAGACCAAGGAATGGATCGCCGGCTACGACATCCTCGACTGCGAGAGCATGGAGCAGGCCGTCGAGATCGCGTCGCGCCACCCGATGGCGCGGTTCGGCCGCATCGAGGTGCGCGCGGTCTGGCCGTTCGAGTGAGCTGAGCGGGCGGGCCGCGCCTGGTGCGTGTGCGCGGCCCGCCCGCTCATTCCTCCGCGCAGCCGCTCGCCGCACTACTTAAGCGCGAGCGCACGTCCTTGTACGAGTGCGCTCGCCGCGAGCTAGTGCTGCCGGACCGAACGCGTGCGGTGGGCGACCGGCTCGGCCGCCGCGTCCCGCCCGACGATCTCGCCTTCCGAATCGAGGCACCAGGCTGTGAGCGCGGGCCAGTGCCCGTACCCGGCCGTGAGCTCCAGGTGCCCGCCGCCAGGGATCACGATCACCGGGATCCCGAGCGGCCCGCCGAACGCGGCCTCAGCCCCTTCCGGGCAGTACGGGTCGTCATCGGATGCGACGATCAACGTGGACGGCGCCCCGGCTGCGAGTGCGCGCAACGGCAACGCACCGAACGCGGCGATGGCGTCGATGCCGGAGACGAACCCGGGGGATGGGGGCGCGACGAGCAGGACGCGGTCGACGGCCGTCGTGTCCGGGTTCGCGCCCAGCCAGAGAAGCGCTGACAGACTGTGGCACACAACCGCCACGGTACGGCCCTCGGCTGCAAGCTCACCGAGCGCGCGCCCGACAGCGGATGCCCACCCCGCGACGGTCGGACGACTCGCGTCGGGCAGTTGCGGGTATTCGACCCTACGGCCCAGCGCCCGCAGGTCGCGCGCGAGTTCGTACTGCCAGTGACCCTCGGGACGGAAATTCTCCCAGCCGTGCAGGATCAGGAACGCGCTGTCCTCGCTCGCCATCACCGCTCCTCCACATCTGCAGAACACAAGTATTGCGTCCACACATTGCCCGCACTAATTCGTGTTTCGCCGTGTTGACGCTAGCGTTGGTGCAGGTGCGCACAGAGGGGTTGCAGGTATGCGTAGATCGTCGAGGGCCGTAGCAGCGGCAGTGGCCGTTTTTTTCGTCGTCACGGGGATCTCCGCGTGTTCGTCGACAGACTCGAAAGACCAGACCGTCGTTTCGCCGACCACGAGCGAAGGCCCCGTCACGGGGTTCGTGCGTGACGGCCAGGTGCTCCATGTCTCCCGCAACGACGTCACCGTGAAGGTGCAGGCGTCGGGGGGCGAGCTGATCCTCCAGGGCGACAACCTGACCGTGACCGTCTCCGGCAACGTCGGCGACCTCATCCTGACCGGGTCGAACAACACCGTCACCTCCGGCGACGCGGAATGGCTCGAAGTGTACGGCTCGAGCAACACCGTGAAGGCGGGCGGGGTGAGCAGCACGGTGCGCATCGAGGGTTCGCGCAACGACGTCTCCTTCAGCGGCGGCCCGAGCGTGCGCGTGCGCGGCACCAACAACACGGTCAACGGCAAACCGCAGTAGCGGTGACAGCGCCGATCCTCAGCGCCCGCCACGTCGACTTCGTGCGCAACGGGCGCGTGATCCTCGACGACATCACCTTCGACGTCAACGCGGGCGAGCACTGGGCGCTGATCGGGGCGAACGGTGCAGGCAAGAGCACCATCCTGAGCATGCTCGGCGCCCTCGTGCATCCGACGCGGGGAACGGTCGATGTCCTCGGCCGGCGCCTCGGCCGCGTCGACCTGCGTGAACTGCGCGGGATGATCGGCCACGTGAACCCACGTCACCAGGTGCGCTCGCCGCTCACCGTCCGCGACGTCGTGCTCACCGGCGCGACCGGAACCACCGAGCTCATGCTGCGCTGGGAGCCGACGCACGCACAACGGATCCGCGCCGACGAACTCATCGAACTGCTCGGGATGTCCGACCTCGCCGACGCGACGTGGCCGAACCTCTCGCAGGGCGAGCGGGGCCGCACGCTCATCGCGCGGGCTCTGCAGCCCGACCCGCACCTCCTGCTGCTCGACGAACCGAGCACCGGACTCGACATCGCGGCCCGCGAGCACCTGCTGGATCGCATCGACGGCCTGCGCGCGCGGCACCCGGATCTCGCCAGCGTGCTCGTAACCCACCACCTCGAGGAGCTGCCGGCCAGCACTACCCACGCGCTGCTGCTGCGCGAGGGTGCGATCGTCGCGCAGGGCGCGGCCGACGACGTGCTCACCAGCGGCCTGATCAGCGCGACGCTCGACTATCCGCTCGAGCTGACGCGCACCGACGGCCGCTGGTCGGTTCGCACTCGGCGAGGCGCATCCGCATCCACGAATCCTCCCCGACCGCACTAATTCGAGCCGGGCGCACCCGTACATACGCGTGCGCCGAGACAGAAGACGTGCGCTGCGACATAAGACGCAAGCGTTCCTGAGTGCAGGTGATGCCGCGCGTGGTACCTTGCGGATGTGACCCGAATAGTGGCGGTCGCTCCCGCCCTCCCGGCCCGTACATACACACAGGCTGAAATCACTGCGGCCTTGCTCGCGATGATCACCACCGATCCGGGTCGGCAGGCCGTCATGAAGCGCATCCACGCCGCCAGCGGTGTCGAGACCCGCAACCTGGTCATGCCGCTCGAGCAATACAGCACGCTCGCGTCTTTCCGTGAGTCGAATGACTTCTTCATCGCCGAAGGGACCACGCTTGCCGAGCGTGCGCTGACGGATGCGCTGGCCATCGCGGGAATCGCGGCATCAGATATCGACTTCCTGCTGTTCACCTCTGTGACCGGCATCGCCGCTCCGTCGATCGACGCTCAGCTCGTGTCGCGCCTGGGGCTACGGCCCGACGTCAAGCGTCTGCCATCGTTCGGGCTCGGATGCGTGGCCGGCGCCGCAGGGATCGCGCGCGTACACGACTACCTCGTCGGGCATCCGAACGAGGTCGCAGTGCTGCTGTCGGTCGAGCTGTGCTCCCTGACCGTGCAGGCGAGCGACGATTCGATGGCGAACATCGTCGCGAGCGGGCTCTTCGGCGACGGCGCCGCGGCCGTCGTGATGGTGGGGGACAATCGCGCCAAGCAGCTCGGCATCGGCGGCCCGGAGGTCGTGGATACGCAGAGTCGCATCTACCCGGACACCGAGGATGTCATCGGCTGGGACATCGGCGGCACCGGGTTCCGCATCGTGCTCAGCGCGGGCGTCCCCGAAGTGATCGACCGGAATTTCGCGGTTGATGCTGCGGGACTCCTGGAGCGCCACGGGCTGACGATCGCGGATGTCGGCGTCTGGGCCGCGCATCCGGGCGGTCCGAAGGTGCTCGAAGCGTTCTCGCGGGCCCTCGACCTTCCGGAGGGCGCCCTCGATGCCAGCTGGCGGTCGCTGGCGCGCGTCGGCAACCTCTCGTCGGCGGCAGTCCTTCACGTGCTCGCGGAGCGGATGGATGCGCATCCTGCGCACGGAACCAACGGCCTCCTGTTCGCACTCGGTCCGGGGGTAACCGCCGAGCTGGTGCTCCTGCGCTGGGTGGACGCGTGATCGCGAGGGACTCATGATCGGGACTGACTCATGATCGGGACTGGCTCATGATCTGGTACACGGTCCTGATTCTCGCGACCGGGCTCGAGCGCATCGCCGAACTGATCGTCTCGACCCGTAACGCGAAATGGTCGTTCGCCCGCGGCGGCGTCGAGCACGGCCGGCGCCACTTCGGGCCGATGGTCGCACTGCATGTCGGACTGCTGCTCGCCTGCCTCGCCGAGGTGTGGATCGGCGGGCGTCCGTTCATCCCGTGGCTCGGCTGGCCCATGCTCGTGCTCGTCTTCGCCAGCCAGGGACTGCGCTGGTGGTGCATCGCGGTGCTCGGCCCGCGCTGGAACACCCGGGTGATCGTCGTCCCAGGGCTGCCGCTCGTCGACAGCGGGCCCTACCGCTGGTTCAAGCATCCCAACTATGTGGCGGTCGTCGTCGAGGGGATCGCGCTTCCGCTGGTGTACACGGGGTGGATCACCGCGCTCACCTTCACCGTGCTGAACGCTGTGCTGCTGTTGCGATTCCGGCTGCCGTGCGAGAACACGGCGCTCGCCTCGCTGCCGCCGGCGAGTGCCGGTCGGTCGACGGCGGTCCGGTGAGCGATACGCCCGGCAGCGGCCTCGACGCCGAGGTGATCGTCGTCGGAGGCGGGCCGGTCGGACTCGCCGCCGCGATCGAGGCGCAGGCTGCGGGGTTCAGCGTGCTCGTCGTCGAACAGCGTGACGGGCCGATCGACAAGGCCTGCGGCGAGGGACTCATGCCCGGCGCGCTCGCGGCGCTGCGCCGGCTGGGCGTCGACCCGGTGGGGCGCGATTTCCACGGGATCGCATACGTCAGTGCGACCCAACGTGTGGAGCACCGGTTCGACGGCGAGGTCGGCCGTGGTGTGCGGCGAACCGTGTTGCACGCAGCGATGGCGGAGCGGGTGGCCGAGCTGGGCATCCCTGTCCTGCGCGGACGCGTCACCGGTGTGACGCAGGAGCAGGCGCGTGTGCGCGTCGAATGGGATGGCGGCGCGGCGCGCGCGAACTGGATGATCGCCGCCGACGGACTCCATTCGACCGTGCGGCGCCTGGTCGGCTGCGAACGACCGCCGGTGGCTGCAGCGAAACGCAGGTTCGGCATCCGCCGGCATTTCGAGGTCGCCCCGTGGAGCGAGCTCGTCGAGGTGCACTGGACTCCGGAGGTCGAAGCCTACGTCACCCCGGTGGATGCGGGGACCGTCGGTGTCGCGCTCCTGGGTCCGCCGCATGTCGATTTCGACGACGTGCTCGCCCGCATCCCGGAACTCGTCGAGCACCTCGACGGCGCCGCCGCGCTGAGTTCTACGCGCGGCGCCGGCCCGTTGCGGCAGCGCACCACTCGCCGGGTCGCCGGGCGTGTGCTGCTGGCAGGGGATGCATCGGGTTACGTCGACGCGCTCACCGGCGAGGGCCTGCGGGTCGGGTTCGCGCAGGCCAGGTCGGCGGTGCGGAGCATCGCGGATGAGGACCCTTCGCGCTACGAACGGGCCTGGTCGAGGGACACGCGGGACTTCCGGATTCTCACCAGCGCCCTCGTCGCTGCGGCGCGTTCGCCGTTGCGCGGGCGGATCGTGCCTGCCGCTGTGGCCAGCCCGGCGCTCTTCGGGCGCATCGTCGACCGTCTGGCGCGCTGATACCGGACTTCCGGCATCCGGTATTTGAGACTCACAATACTTTGAATGCTTTTATAAGAAATATTAACCGGCGATTTTCGTACCCTTCACAGGATCAACCGGTATTCCTTGTATAAGGACGCGATAGGACGGCTGTTATTTGAATGCGCGCCAGAAGGACGAGCACCGATGAGTCAGGTAGAGATCGACGAGAATTCCGCCGAATGGGCGGGTGAGGGACGTCGGCGTACCACCATCACGTTCTACCTCTCCGAGTTGTTGCGCAATCGGGCGCGCGCCGCCTACCGCCTCACCTCGTTCGCCGAGCAGGATGCGAGCTGGTCCGACATGCTCAGCAAGGCGCTGCTCGCAGAAGTCGAGCGCAGGGAGCGGGACCACAATTACGGCGAAGAGTTCACCGGCGGTGAAGAACCGCTCTCGCCGGGCCGCCCTATCGGCTACTGATCTTCTCGTTAACGAACCGGCCAGGTCGTCCACACTTCCGAGGAAGCGGTACGACCCGGCCGGCCCCCGTTTTTAGCTCAATCGACTGGGTTAGCTCAATCGACTGAGTCAGCTCAATCGGCTGGGTCAGCTCATACGGGGCTGACGGCGTACGTGACCGCAGTACCAGGGGTGCTGAGGATCACGGTGTACTTCGGACCGTCGAAGATCGTCGTGCTGGTGTCGGTCGCCTTCGCGTTCGGCTCGGCCTTGAAGCCGGCCTTCTCGAGGGCGGCCTTCGCGTCGGCGAATCCCGTCTTCGACGTGGGGATGACGGTGACGCTCCATCCGGTGTCGGCGTCGCCCTGCGCGACGAGGATCTTGCCGTCGACGACGGGGACGTCGCTCTTCGGGAAGCTCGACGGGAGGGCTGCTGTGCTGGAGCTCGCGCTGGTGCTCGAGCTGGTCGAACCGCCGGAGGAGGTCCCGGTCGAACAACCGGCGAGCCCACCTCCCACTGCGATCGTGATTGCCATGACGGCAGGGACGAACAATTTCTTGCGTGAAAGGTGCATTTGTGATTCCTACTGGTGATTGATGACTTCTACTGGTTTCGCATGTGAAATACGGGTGTTGCAAACACAAAAGTTTACTCTCGGCTGTCTCTGTCGGCGAACCGAGTGGGCCCGTTCGGTCGGCTTCGGGGTACCTGTCTCAGGCCGGCGGATGGTGCTGTGCGAGGTGACGCTCTACCCCACTAATGGTTACACCCGCCCCCGACATTTGCGATGCCCCGAACGTGACAGTTCCGGTCGAGCGCGGCCGGAACTGCGGCTGGCGGCGGTTAGGGTCGAGCGGCGGTGAACGCCCAGCGCGACCGTTCAGCGATGGCCTCGCCCCGTTCGCGGCTCTCCCGGACGAGCTCGGCCGCTTCGACCGGGCCGATGCGGCCCGCGGCGAGATTCCACGCGACGAAGACCAGGTGCCTGGCGCGCACCATCCCCGCGATCCGGTCGACCTCATCCGGCTCCAGCTCAAGACGTTGCCGATAGCCGGCTGCGAGCAGGTCGATGCGGCGCAGGTCTTTGCCGCCCTCCACCCAGAGGAGGAATGCGAGCGACCAGAGTCTCGGGCCTCGCCCGGCGCCGGCCCAGTCGACCACGACCATTCCCGGCGCTGCGGTCGCGACGACGTTCGCGAGCACGAAATCCGGATGCGTGAACGCCAGTGGGAGCCCGTCGCCGCCGTCGGCCTGGTCGAGTTCCCCGAGCACGACGGCGAGGGATGCGCGGTCAGCGGCGGAGGGCGACGCCAGCGCCGCGCTGACCCACTCGCGGGCGGCATCCAGTTCTGCGGTGGGGAGTCCCCGTGCGGCGTGATGCCAGGCGCCGCCGGACTGCGCGGGCGCACCCGCGTCGAGAGGGAGGGCGTGCAGCCTGCCGAGCATGCTGCCCAGTTCACGGAGGCCGCCGGCCTCCTTGACGGTGGGGCGGCGCAGCTCGCGCGGGACCGGATGCACGAACTCGGTCACGAGCACAGGCGAGGAGCCCAGCATCGAGACAGGATCGTCGGTGGCGGCCCGCTCGGCCGGATAGTCGTGCTCTGCCAGCCAGGCCAGCGTCGCCGCATCGCCAGCGACCGCCTCGATCGACTGGTCGGGTGGGAAGACTCGTGCAACCCAGTCGGGCCCGTCGTTGCGCTCGACGCGCATCACACCGGAATCGAGTCGATGCAGGTCGACGGCGTCGACGCCGTAGTGCGCTGCGAGGTGCGCGACCAGCGCGCCAGTGTCGATTTCAGCCGCGGAGATCGATCCGAACACGTGCTGAGAGTACCCCAGCCCGGTGCGCGGTGGCTCGTCGCCGCCACCGCACTAGCTCGATCCCGGCGCACTAGTACAACGTAGTGCGGCGAGACTGAAGTAGTGCGGCGGCGCCGAATTAGTGCGGCGAGGCCCGTGCGGCCCGGCTCAGCCGAGCAGCAGAGCGCTCAGCTGGTCCGTCGAGTGAACGACAGCGATCGCGCCGGCGGCCTCCGCGGGCGAGCCGTAGCCCCACTCGACGAGGATCGTCGGCAGTCCGTGCTCGCTGGCACCTTCGACGTCGTGGGACCGGTCGCCGACCATGACGGTCTGCGAGAGGTCGACGCCCTGCTCGGTGAGGCGGCGCAGCGCCTCGGCCACGACATCCCCCTTCGCACTGCGCGACTCGTCTTCGGATGCACCGCAGATCACGTCGAAGTATTCGGTGAGCCCGAAGTGGTCGAGGATACGTCGCGCCTGGAGCTCAGGCTTGCTGGTGGCGACGGCGAGCGGGATGCCCGCATCTTTCAGCCGCTTCAGAACGCCGCGCACGCCAGGGAAGACGGCCGAGTCGAAGGCGCCGTCCGCGTGGTAACTGGTGCGGTAGATGGCAAGGGCATCGCGGGCTTCGGGCTCGGTCATGTGCGCGAAGTCGCGGAAGGAGTCGAGCAGCGGCGGGCCCACGTATTCGACGAGCTCGGCGGGCGAGGGGATGGGCAGGCCGAGGGTCTGCAGCGTTGCGGCGATCGACTTGGTGATGCCGGGCGCGGAGTCTGTGATGGTGCCGTCGAGATCGAACAGGACGCAGGTCCAGGTACGGGTGACGGTAAGGGTCGGGTTTGTCATAACCGTCCAATAGTAGGTTCTGAACTTCGGGGTTCGCTCAACGTCCGCTGAGAGCAGATTCGATGTGTGAGCGTGCGACCACCATCGTATTCGTGCCCGGATTGAACTGGACTGCAACGAAATCCGCAGTTTCGATGAGTGCGAGCGCCTCCCGCGAGGGGATGATGATCGCCTGCACCTTCACGCCCTTCTTCACGGTTGCACCAACCGCGTCGCGCAACGCTTTCATCGACGTGAACAGGGGGAGTACCGGTTCGCCGGCAGTGGATGCGATGGTGCGGAGGCGCGTCCCGGTCGCCTCTGTCGACCCCGTCACGTCGACGACCAGCCCGCCCGCGAGCGCGGCCTCGAGCAGAGCATCCAGTGCTTCGAGCGTCGGCTCCGCGTTGATCGCATCCAAAGCCTTGCGCACCGCAACGTTCTCGTAACTCTGGGGGAAGCGGCCGGCGGCGTTCATCAGAACAGCCTGCTCTCGCTGTCGTCGAGGCCGCGCATCGCGTCGTAGTCGAGGACGAGGCAGCGGATGCCGCGGTCCTCGGCGAGGGTGCGCGCCTGCGGTTTGATCTCCTGCGCCGCGAACACACCGGTCACCGGTGCGAGGTGCGGGTCCCGGTTCATGAGTTCGAGGTAGCGGGTGAGCTGCTCGACGCCGTCGATGTCGCCGCGGCGTTTCAGCTCGATAGCGACGGACGCGCCGTTCGCATCCCTCGCCAGGATGTCGACCGGGCCGATGGCCGTCATGTATTCGCGGCGCACCAGCGTGTGCCCGTCGCCGAGGAGTCCGATCTGCTCGGCCAGCAGCTTCTGCAGGTGGGCTTCCACGCCGTCCTTCTGGAGGCCGGGGTCGATACCGAGCTCGTGCGCGGAATCGTGCAGCACCTCGTGGATGGATACGACCAGCATGTCGGCGGTCTTCGCCTGGCTGACCCGCCACACTTCGGTGACTCCCGCTTCGGACTGGATCTCGTCGGGCTCGATCACCGTGAGGGTGCACGGCGGGCTCATCCAGTTCAGCGGCTTGTATGAGCCGCCGTCGGAGTGGACGAGCAGGCTCCCGTCGGACTTGAGCATGAGGAGCCGGGTCGCGAGCGGAAGGTGCGCGCTCAAGCGCCCGGCGTAGTCGACGGAGCACTGGGCAATGACAAGACGCACCCATAGAGGTTAACCCACGACGCCGACGCACGTCGCCGCAGTTACCGGAACGCGCCCTACGCGTCCACCCGCACGCGCGGCCCACGCGCGCGCGACGCCTCGCGCACCGCAGGCGCGGCCAGCGCCGACGCCACCATGAGCACGAGCAGCACGAACAGCGCGTTCAGGATCCCGAACGCCTGGCCCAGGAACCCGATCAGCGGGGGGCCGACGAGAAACGCGCAGTACCCGATCATCGCGACGGCGCTGACCCGAGCGGCCGGCTTGTCGGTCCCGTCTGCGGCAGCGGACATCCCGAGCGGGAAGCCGAGCGACACCCCGAAGCCCCACAGGACCGTGCCGATCACGACCATCCAGAGCGGGCCGCCGAGGATGAACAGCAGCAGCCCCACGACGCCGAGACCGGCAGTGACACGGATGGAGTTGGTCCGCCCGATCCGGTCGACGAGCGGGCCGCCGAGGACCCGGCCGATGGTCATCGCTGCGACGAAGCATCCGAAGAAGAGCGCACCTGTCGCGTTGGTCTGGTGGTGTCCGTCGACCACCCCGAGTGCGAGCCAGTCGTTGGCCGAGCCTTCCGCGAAGGCCATGCCGAGCATGACGACGCCGATCAGGATGAGGCGCCAGTCGGCCCACACGGACAGGTTCTCGCGCAGGCGCTCGCCCCACGGCCGCTTCTCGGGTTCGCCGGCTTCCGGATCGCCGAGCTCGACTTCGTTGGGGATGAATCGCACGGCGAGTACCGCGGTTGCCACGACGAGCACGGCGATCGCCATCAAATGCCAGGACACGTCGATGCGCAGTGCGGCCGCCGCGGCTCCCAGCCCCGCACCGATGACGGTGCCGAGGCTGAAGCAGGCGTGCATGAGCGGCATCAGCGTCTTGCCGATCTCGCGTTCGACGGCCGCGCCTTCGACGTTCATCATCACGTCGACCATCCCGTTGCCGAAGCCGAGCATCGCAAGCCCGAGGCCGACGAGCGGGACGAAGTGGAAGAACGACACACCGCCACCGATCAGGACCATGCCGGACGCGACGATGACGAGGGAGATGACCATCCCGCGGTGCGGTCCGACTTTCGCGAGCAGGGGAGCGGATGCGACGAGCCCGAGGATCGCGCCGATGGACATCCCGAGGATCAGCAGTCCGACCTGGGCTGTGTCCAGTCCGAGGCCGTCACGGACGCCGGGGATGCGCGCCACCCAGGTCGCAAGGCTGAGGCCGCTGAGGATGAAGATGACGAACACCGCGTTGCGCCAGGCCGAGAGTTCGCGTCGGCTGCGCGTAGTTGCGGTGGGTGTCGTCTGCGACATGATGTTCCTGATGGTTCGTATGTGGCCGGATGTCCCTGCTGGGGACACCCTCGAATCGATTCGATCGAATCGATTCGACTAAGCTATCGGAGAAAGCGACCGACTTCAACCGGCGTGGAAGGAAATATCCGTGAGCGACGAGCCGAAAGCACCCCCCGGCGTGCGTCCCACTCTAGCGGCGGTGGCGCTGCTCGCGGGCGTCTCCAATTCGACCGCATCCCTTGCGTTCAGCGGAACCGGGCCGGTGTCAGACGCGACGCGCGAACGCGTCCTCGCGGCGGCCCGCGAGCTCAACTATGCGGGGCCGGACCCGCGCGCCCGCTCTCTGCGACGCGGCCGCTCCGGAATCGTCGGCGTCGTCATCGAAGAGCACGTGCGCGACGCGTTCCGCGATCCGATCAAGATCGCCCTCCTCGACGGCATCTCGCAGGAACTCGCCGCCATCGATGCGGGCCTCCTCATCCTCACCGACACCGGCGAGGCCGCCGGGCGCATCCAGGATGCGTCGATGGATGCCGTGGTGCTGATCGGATGCAGCCCTCGCCTCGACGAGTCGGTCGCAGCCCTCCGCCAGCGCGGCATCCCCCTCGTCGCCATCGAGGGCGACCCGTCAGGCGATGTGATGACGATCGGCCAGGACAATCGCGAGGCGACCCGCCTTGCCGCGCAGCACCTGTGGGATCTCGGTCACCGGGACGTCGCGTTGGTGACCCTCCCGCTCGACAGGGACCGCATCCGCGGATCGTTGACCTCCGACCGTGAGGCCCTCGGCAGCTCGAACACGACGATGGAGCGCCTCGCCGGCGCCCGCGATGTCTTCCCGGACGCCGCCGCCTTCACGGCCCGCGGCAGTTTCGTCGAAGAGGGAACCCTCGCAGCGCACGCCCTCCTCGCCGATCCCGAGAATCGGCCGACTGCGATCATCGCCCAGAGTGATCTGCTCGCAGCGGGGGTGATCCGCGCGGCCGAGGAGCTCGGGATCGCCGTGCCGGCCGACCTCAGCGTGGTCGGCTTCGACGGGGTGCGGGTCGACGGGCTCTGGCCGTACGACCTGACGACGCTCGTGCAGCCCGCAGTCGAGAAGGGCCGCGCTGCCGGCGCGGCGATCGTCGAGATGCTCGACGGCGAGATGCCGGAGCCCATCAGTTTCACGAGCGAGTTCCACACCGGGAACACGACGGCCCCGCCGTCGCACTGAGCGTGTGCGGCCCGGCCGCATCCGTCACGCGAAGTCCTGTTCCATGAACAGCCGGTGGATGCGCGTTGCCGGCATGCACCGGCCCTCCCCGGTCACATAGTGTGAATCCATGACCGCCCTCGAAGAGTTGTACTACGACCTCCACGCCCACCCCGAACTCTCGTTCGCAGAGCACCGCACCGCAGGCATCGTCGCCGACCGGCTCACCGCTCTCGGACTCGCTGTGACCACAGGAATCGGCCGCACCGGCGTCGTCGGCGTCCTGGCCAACGGCGACGGCCCGACCGTGCTGCTCCGCGCAGACATGGACGGCCTACCGGTCGCCGAGGAGACCGGCCTGCCGTACGCGAGCACCCAGACCGTGGTAGATGAGTACGGACACGAGGTCGGGCTGATGCACGCCTGCGGGCACGACATCCACATCACCTGCCTGATCGGCGCGGTGGAGCGCCTGCTCGAGACCCGGGGCGAGTGGAGCGGCACGGTCGTGGCCTTGTTCCAGCCGGCCGAGGAGCACGGCGGCGGCGCCCAGGTGATGGTCGACGACGGCCTGTACGAGAAGGTTCCGACGCCGGATGTGGTGCTGGGTCAGCATGTGGCCCCGTATCCGGCGGGGATCGTCGGGGCGCACGCCGGACCGGCCATGGCGGCCGTCGACGCCCTCGACGTGACGATGTTCGGACGTGGCGGCCACGGCTCCCGTCCGGAGACGACGATCGACCCGGTCCTGATGGCGGCAGCGACCGTCATGCGCCTGCAGGGTGTCGTCTCGCGCGAAGTCGCCGCGTTCGACCCCGCTGTCGTGACCGTCGGATTCCTCAACGCGGGCACCAAGAGCAACATCATCCCCGCAGAGGCGGGTATCGGCATCAGCATCCGCAGCTTCGACGAGACAGTGCGCGAACGCGTCGTCGGCGCGGTCGAGCGGATCGTGCGAGCCGAGGCCCAGGCCTCGGGCGCAACGCGCGAACCCGAGTTCGCGGTCACGGAGCGGTACCCGGTCACGGTCAACGATCCGGATGCCACGGAGCGCACGAACAACGCGTTCCGTGCCGCGTTCGGTGACGACCGCGTGTTCGATCCGGGCCTCATCGCCGGCAGCGAAGACGTCGGCAACCTCGCGACGGCCGCGGGTGTCCCGCTCGTGTACTGGTTCCTGGGCGGCGCGGACCCGGACGTCTACGCGGCAGCGGAAGCGGCGGGCACGCTGGACACGGACATCCCGTCGAACCACTCGCCGTTCTTCGCGCCACTGCCGCAGCCGACGATCGACGTCGGCGTGCAGGCACTCGTCGTCGCGGCCCGGGAGTGGCTCGGCTGAGGCCGGCGCCCGCCCGAGTGCGCCCGGCATAACGGTCGCGCTCGACCGGAGCTGACGCCCTCGCCGAGCCACTCACACCCCGGGCCGCATCCACTTCGTCCCGCGCGCCCGCAGACCGAGCGTCACTGCCCGCGCTCCGACGTACCCGAACGCGAACGCGGCGGTCAGCCAGGCGAGACCCGCAGCATCGGATGACGCCCAGGCGCCGACCGCAAGGGCGAGCGGGATGAACGCTGCGACGTTCACGAGGCCGGTCCACGCCAGGTAGCGCGCATCGCCCGCTCCGATGAGGACGCCGTCGAGCACGAAAACGTACCCGCCGAGCGGCGCGCCGACGCCGATGATCACCAGTGCGATCGGAAGCAGTGCGGCGACCGCCGGGTCGTTCGTGAACAGCGCGGCGGCGAACGGAGCGGTCACGACGACAACCGCCCCGAACACCACCCCGCTGAGCACACCCCACTGGATGCAGCGCCTCAGGACCGCGCGCACGCCCTCCACGTCGCCTCCGCCGAGCCCCTTGCCGACGAGCGCCTGCGCCGCGATCGCGAGCGCGTCCAGGGCGAAGGCGACCGTCGCGAAGACGGTCATCGTCACCTGGAAGGCGGCCAGCTCATCCGGACCGAGCCGCGTCGCCGTGAACACGGCGAGCAGCATCGCCGCTCGGAGGCTCGCGGTCCGCACGAACAGCCACCCGCCCGACAAAGCAGACGAGCGGATGCCCGCGTGGTGCGGGAGCAGCGGCGCACCGACCCGGCGGGCGTGCTTCGCGACGACCACGAGGTACACGAGCACCATCGCCCACTGGGCCACGACCGTGCCGAGCGCGGAGCCCGCGATGCCGAGCCCCAGCCCGTAGATGAAAATGAAGTTGAGCACAACGTTGGCGCCGAAGCCCGCGACCGCCACGATGAGCGGCGTGCGGGTGTCCTGGAGTCCGCGGAGCAGGCCGGTCGCGGCGAAGACGAGGAGCATCGCAGGGAGGCCGAGCATCGAGATCGTGAGATAGGTGGTCGCCTGGGCGGCGACCTCCGGCGGAGCACCGAACGCGGCGACGAGAAGTGGGGCGGCGAACCATCCGCACACCGCCAGCACCACGCCGATCCCGAGGGCGAGCCACGATCCGTCGACGCCGGCCGCGACAGCGCCGCGTTCGTCGCCCGCTCCGAGCCGCCGCGCCACCGCTGGCGTCGTGCTGTACGCGAGGAACACCATGAGGCCGATGATCGTCTGCAGGATGGCGCTGGCGATGCCGAGCCCTGCCAGCGGCGTGACGCCCAGATGCCCGACCATCGCCGAATCGGCGAGGAGGAACAGGGGCTCGGCGATGAGCGCGCCGAGGGCGGGGACTGCCAGGCGGAGGATCTCGCGGTCGACGGGACGACGCGTGAAGACCCGATCGCGCGTGCGGCCGGACGCGGCCTCGGGTTCGCCGGCGACGTGCGGTCCGGTGCCGACGTCGGCATCCGACGCGGGTCGCGCGTCCCGCTCCGTCACGCCAGGTGATCGAGGTAGCGCAGGATGATCCCCTCGCGCAGCGCCCACGGCGAGACCTCGAGCTCGTCGACGCGGAATGCGCGCATGGCCTCCCGCAGCACGATCGCACCGGCGACGATCTGGAACGTGCGGTCGGCGGTGATGCCGGGGAGCGCGATGCGCGCCTCGGGCGGAATCTGCGCGAGGCGCGGGACCCAGTCGCGGAGCTCGCTCCGCTTGAGGAGGCTGCGTTCGGTGCCGCCGGGCCCGGGGGCGATCGTCCCCGCCAGCCGCGCAAGCGAGCGGATGGTCTTGGAGGTGCCGATCACGTGTTCATCGCCGGGCCGGTCCGCGAACGCGCCCACCGCATCCGCGAGCAGGGAGCGTGCGTGCCGGCGCAACGCATCGACCTGCGACTCCAGCGGCGGGTCGTCGTGAAGAAAACCGATCGTGCTCCGACCGGCGCCGAGCGGGACCGACACCGCCACATCCGGGATCTCGTCCACGCCCGACGCGATCTCGAGCGAGCCGCCTCCGATGTCGAGCAGAAGGATGCTGCCCGCCGACCAGCCCGACCACCGCCGCACGGCGAGGAAGGTGAGCCGCGCCTCGTCCGCCCCCGACAGCACCTGCAACTCGACGCCGGTACGTTCGGCGATCAGAGCAAGCACTTCTGGCCCGTTCGTCGCCTCGCGGATCGCCGAGGTCGCGAAGGGCAGGAGCTCGTCGATCCCCTCCTCCGCGGCCGATTTCACCGCCGAAGCGATCGAGTCGAGGATCGCCGTGACACCCTCGTCGCTGATCGCGCCGTCGGGCGTGATGTAGCGCATGAGCCGCAGCACGGACTTGTGTCCGGCGGCGGGGATGGGGCGCGCGCCGGGGTGCGCATCCACCACCAGAAGATGCACCGTGTTCGAACCCACATCGAGCACTCCGAGACGCATGTCATGACACTATCGCGCCCGGAGTCACGGCGGACGGCCCGTGTCAAGGCCCTTGTCGCCCCTACCCGATCGGCGTACGTTGCCCCGCATGACTCACAGTCAGAGAACCCAGAGCCAGGTCCTGTGCGGGCACGCGCCCGCCCTACACGAGACGGGGTGTGCAGCATGAGCGCCGCCGGATGGATCGCCATCATCATCGCGGTCGTCGCCATCATCGTGATCGTCCTCATCATCACGATGTCGGGGCGCAGGCGCCGCGAAGCCGATCGCGCCAAGGCGGTCGAGATTCGTCAGAAGGCCGAAGCGGATGCGCTCGGTGCGCGCGAGCACGAAGCCAAGGCTGCGCGCGCGGAAGCGGATGCGAAACAAGCCGAAGTGGACGCCGAACGTCTGCGGCGTGAAGCCGCCGACCGCCAGAACGAGGCGCAGGATGCGCAGGCACGGGCCGCCGAGCAGGCACGCCGCGCGGACGAGATCGACCCGGATGTGAAGGCGGCGCCCGCTGCAGCGCCCGCCGGTGCACACGCTGCTGAGCCGACGGTGGCACCGGCCGCTGCGCCGACCACGGCCGTGCCGACCACCGCACCGGCCACTGCTGCCCCCGAGACGGAGGCGACTCGCGGAGTCGTCGGCCCGGACGGTGTTCGCCGCGACCCCGGAGTCTAGGCCGGCGTGCGGGGCGGAGGCTGTTCCGCCCCGCACGTTCCAGAGTTGATCGCCACGCGCGCTATTGCTCGCCAAAAGTCGTTTGCTCGCCAAAATATTGGCGAGCAATCAACTTCGCACTCGAAGTTTTGGCAACCAATCGCAGCATGACGCCACGCCCGTAAAGATTCCGTTAGGAATATTCACAAATTTGTGAAACCGGCGTATCGTCACGATCATGAACACTGTGATTGAGACCTCGGGGCTCGAGAAGCGCTTCGGTCGCGTGCGTGCCCTCGACGGGCTCGACCTGTCGGTGACGGCGGGCGAAGTGCACGGCTTCCTCGGGCCGAACGGCGCCGGGAAGTCCACCACCATCCGCGTTCTCCTCGGTCTCGCAAAAGCCAGCGGCGGTTCTGCGACCGTCTTCGGCCGCGACCCGTGGAAGGATGCGGTCGATCTGCACCGGCAGATCGCCTATGTTCCCGGCGATGTCAGCATCTGGCCGAACCTGACCGGCGGCGAGGCGATCGACCTGCTCGCGCGCCTGCGCGGAGGAACCACTGACAAGGCGCAATACGCCGAGCGCAAGAAGCGCCTGATCGACGTCTTCCAGTTCGACCCGAGCAAGAAGGGGCGCGCGTATTCGAAGGGCAACCGGCAGAAGGTGGCCCTGGTCGCCGCTTTCGCCACGCCGGCCGACCTGTACATCCTCGACGAGCCGACGAGCGGGCTCGACCCCCTGATGGAGGCGACATTCAACGCCGAGATCGCCAGGGTCTCCGGCGAGGGCGCGACAGTGCTGCTGTCGAGCCACATCCTGTCCGAGGTCGAGCAACTGTGCGACCGGGTCAGCATCATCCGCGCGGGCAGGACCGTCGAGTCGGGCACGCTGGCGGAGATGCGCCACCTGACCCGCACCGAGATCTCGTTCGCGGCCGACGGCATGACGGATGCGGATCTTTCGCGCATCCCCGAAGCCCATGATGTCGCCACCAACAACGGCCGTGTGCGGTTCACCGCCGACAGCGACACGCTGCCCAGCGTCCTCAATGCGCTCGCCGCCCTCGACGTGAAGAGCCTGACCGTCGCTCCTCCGTCGCTCGAGGAACTCTTCCTCCGCCATTACGGCGACCAGCTCGCGTCCCAAGGAGCGGCCGGCACTCCTGCGGGCGGTGCCGGTGCGGATGCGCCGACCACCGCATCCGGCCCCACGGGCACGACAGGTGCCCCCGACACAACCGACAGCACCACCACAGGCACGGAGGCGACGCGGCGATGAAGACCTTCGGTGCGCTGCTGCGCCAGCGCCTGCGCCGTGATCGCTGGCAACTGATCATCTGGGTGCTGTCCATCGGGCTGCTCGGTGCGTTCTCGGCGGCCTCACTCAGCACGACGTACGGGAGCGGCGCGGGCCGCGTCGAACTGATGCATCTCGCGATCGCCAACCCGGCCATCCTCGTCCTCCGCGGCCTCCCGCAGGGAACCGGACTCGCGTCGGTCACCTTCTTCGAGATCTACACCTTCCTCGCGCTGCTCGCCGGCCTCATGAGCACGTTCCTCGCCGTGCGGCACACCCGCGCTGAGGAGGAGTCGGGTCGCGCCGAGCTCGTCGCGGCGACCGAGGCGGCACGTATCACTCCGACCGCGGCGACGATCGCCCACGGGGTGATCGCGAACATCCTCGTCGCGGTCGCCGTCGGGCTCGGCTTCATGTCCAACGGCCTTCCGGTCGCCGGTTCGTTCGTGGCGGGTGCCGCGGTGGGCGGCGCCGGAATCGCATTCCTGGCGGTCGGGCTGTTCACCTCCCAGTTGATGTCCACCTCGCGGGGCGCGAACGGTCTTGCGGCCGCCATCGTCGTGCTCGCCTACTTCCTTCGAGGGATCGGCGACTCGATCGGCACGGTCAAGCCGGACGGTGTGCACATGGTCAGCGGATGGCCGACCTGGCTCTCGCCGATCGGCTGGGGCGAGCAGATGGACGCCTGGGGCGGCAACGTCTGGTGGCCCTTGCTGCTCGACCTCGCGTTCGCTGCGGCCGTGATCGCCGTGGTGTTCATCCTCCAGTCGCAGCGCGACACCGGAGCGAGCCTCCTGGCCGAGCGGGCAGGGCGGGCGGATGCTCGCCCCAGCCTGAACGGACCGCTCGGCCTGGCGTGGCGGCTGCAATGGCCGATCGTGGTCGGCTGGGCCGCCGGTGGAGTTGCGACGGGCATCCTCGCCGGCTCGCTCGGAAGTGTCGTCAGCTCGTCGATCGCCAACGACCCGACGCTGTCGTCGATGCGCAAAGCCCTGGCCTCCATCGGCTCCGGCGGAGGCGGGTCGATGACCCAGATCTTCATCTCGGCGATCTTCTCGATCGTGGGCGTGCTGTCGGCGGCCTGCGCCACCCAGGTGGTCGTGCGGCTGAGGCAGGAGGAGGCGGGTGGCACCGCGGAGGTGCTGCTTGCGACTCCGCTGTCGCGCATCCGCTGGCTCCTCGAGTTCATGCTGGTCGGTGTGATCGCCGTCGTGGTCGTGCTCGCCGCGGCGGGTCTCGCCGCAGGGCTGAGCGCCATGGCGACCGGTGAGGACGCGTCGATCATCAACAGTTCCTTCGCAGCCGCGGCCGCGCAGCTCCCGGTCTCCCTGATCTACCTGGGCGTGTTGTCGCTGGTGTTCGTCGTGCTGCCGAACTGGTCGATCGTGATCGCCTGGGCGGCCCTCGGGCTCGGGGCGTTCCTCGGCATCTTCGGCGGGTTCATCGGACTGACCGACTCGATCCAGAAGCTGTCGCCGTTCGCGCACACGCCCGTCGTGACCGGTCCCTCGCCCGACTGGTCGGGCGGGATCTGGATGATCGTGATCGCGATCGCGGCCACGTTGGTCGCCGCGGCGCTCATCCGGAGACGCGATTTCGCGATCGCGTAGGGAACGATCGCATAGTGAACAGGACTGCGGTGAGACGGATGGGAGACTGAGCCATGGCCAAGGATGAGCAGGCGTTGCACGATGTCGTCGAACACACGGCTGCCATCCTGACCGCGGCAGGTTTTCCCAAAATGCCCGCCCGGGTTCTCATGTCGCTGACAGTCTCCGAGAACGGTGGGCTCACGGCGCAGGAGCTGTCGGCGCAGCTGGGCGCCAGCGCGGCGGCGATCTCGGGGGCGGTGCGCTACCTGCAGACGCTGGGCATCATCCGTCGCCTCTCACAGTCGGGAAGCCGCCGTGACCGCTACGAGCTCCCGGAGAACGCCTGGTACACGGCGCTCACGACGGAGAGTCCGCTCTACGGCGTGCTGGCGTCGCAGGCGGATGCCGGTGTCGCGGCCATCGACGATCCGTCATCGACCGCCACGGATCGGCTGGCGGAGATGGCGCGCTTCTACCGCTTCCTCGAGGTGCGGATGCCGCAGCTGCTCGAGGAATGGGAGGCGGAGCGCCGCCCTGCCGAGCGGGCGCAGGCACCCCGAGCGTGACGGTTCCGGCCGAGAGCGCCTCGCAGAGCGGGCACGCTCGACCGGAACGGTCACACTCGCGCGATCAGGTCGCAGGCGGATACGTCGGCGGCACGGGCGGGTAGCCCGCGGCGGCCGGCTGTGGCCGGTCGAACCGCACGCCCTGCGCGTTCGTGGGGAGCAGGAGCAGCACCAGCAGGATGATGGTGCCCACGAACGGGATGAACGACAGGAAGAAGAACGGCCCGGCGAGGTTCGCGTCGTGCAGGCGTCGCCACGTGATCGCCAGCCACGGCACGATCGTCGCGAGCCACCACAGACCGGCGAGCGCGCCGAAGAACCAGAAGCCGGGCGTCGGGTGGAACCCACCGTTCCGGTACATGGCCACGCCCATCTGGCCGGTCGCGTTGCCGATGATGTTGATCACAGCTTCGATCACCACCCACGCCAGCACCCACCACCACAGCTCGCTGCGGCTGGCGCGGCCCGTGAAGTCGGCGTACTTGCGCCAGAAGCGCTGGAACGCGACACCGAACGGGGCGCCGTAGTACGGGGCCCAGTCAGGGACGGGCGCGCCCGGCTGCTGGTAGGGCTGGCCCTGCTGCGGCGGCGGAGGCGGCGGAGGCGGCGGAGCAGAGGGAGGACCGGCAGGCGGCTGCGCCGGCGGCTGATCGGGCGGCTGGTACGGAGGCTGCTGCGAAGACATGCGATGCTCCTTGTGGATCGGTGAACGATCTGTCGAACATAGTCAACCGCCGGAACGACCGAAATGCCATCATTTCCGACCCCCCTCACGAATGTCGCCGCGACACCATAGGCTGGTCGAATGACTGACGCGGCGCCTGCATCCGGTATCAAACTCGACGAAATCGATCCCGGCATCCGCCCCCAGGACGATCTGTTCCGACACGTCAACGGCAAGTGGCTCGCCAGCACCGAGATCCCGGCCGACAAGGCGCGCTACGGCTCGTTCCTGATCCTGCGCGAAGAAGCCGAAGCGGCCGTGCGCGAGATCATCGACGGGGCGACGGATGCGCAGGAGGGCACCGAGGAGCGTAAGTTCGGCGACGTCTACGCGAGCTTCATGGATGAGGACCGCATCGAGAAACTGGGCGTCACCCCGGTCGAATCGCAGCTTGCGCTCGCGAGCGATGTGAGCAGCATCCCGGAACTCCTGTCCACGATCGGGCGGCTCGAACGCCACGGCCTCAGTGGTTTCTACCAGCTGTTCGTCGACAACGACCCCGGCAACCCGGAGCGCTATCTCGTCTTCGTCGAGCAGGCCGGAATCTCGCTGCCCGACGAGAGCTACTACCGCGACGAGAAGTTCGCGTCGATCCGCGAGGCGTACCTCGCACACCTGCAGCGGATGTTCGAACTGGCCGGACTCGACGGCGCACCCGAGCGTGCGCAGCGCGTCTTCGACCTCGAGACCGCGATCGCCTCGCACCACTGGGACAACGTCGCCTCGCGCGACAGCGAGAAGACGTACAACCTGTTCGCCTGGTCGGATGCTGCGGCGCTTTTTTCCGGTGGCGACATCGGCAGCGGCGTCGCCGCCGGAGCTCCGCTGGACGACTGGGAAACGGCCCTCGGCGCCCCCGACGGCGCGCTTGCCGAGCTCGTGCTGCGCCAGCCCAGCTTCACGAGCGGCCTCTCCTCGCTTCTCACTGCCGACCGCCTCGAGAGCTGGAAGGACTGGCTGGCCTGGCAGGTCATCCACGGTGCCGCGCCCTACCTGAGCGGGGCTTTCGTCGAGGAGAATTTCGACTTCTACGGCCGCACCCTCACCGGAACCCCGCAGATGCGCGACCGCTGGAAGCGCGGCGTCTCGCTCGTCGAAGGCGCGATGGGCGAGGCCGTCGGCCGCATCTACGTTGAGAAGCACTTCCCGCCGGTGGCGAAGGAGAGCATGGATGTGCTGGTCGCCAACCTGATCGAGGCGTACCGGCAGAGCATCCGCACCCTCGAATGGATGGGCGAGGACACCCGCGAGCGCGCCCTCGACAAGCTCGAGAAGTTCACGCCGAAGATCGGTTTCCCCGTCAAATGGCGCGACTACTCCAGCCTGGTCATCGACCCAACGGACCTCTACGGCAATGTGCGCGCGACCAGCCTGTTCGAGTTCAACCGCGAACTGGGCAAGATCGGCAAGCCGCTCGACCGCGACGAGTGGTTCATGACGCCGCAGACGATCAACGCGTACTACAACCCGGGTTTCAACGAGATCGTGTTCCCCGCGGCCATCCTTCAGTACCCGTTCTTCGATGCGGCGCGCGACGACGCGGCCAACTACGGAGCGATCGGTGCGGTCATCGGCCATGAGATCGGCCACGGCTTTGACGACCAGGGCTCGAAGTACGACGGCGACGGCCGCCTCACCGACTGGTGGACGAGCGCCGACCGCGCCGCGTTCGAGCAGCGCACCGCGTCGCTCATCGAGCAGTACAACGCGCTCGCACCCGCCCAGGTTCCCGGCAACCATGTCAACGGAGCGCTCACCATCGGCGAGAACATCGGCGACCTGGGCGGCCTCGCGATCGCCTGGAAGGCCTACCTGATCTCACTCGACGGCCAGGAGCCCCCGGTCATCGACGGGCTCACCGGCGCAGAACGGTTCTTCCTCTCCTGGGCGCAGGCCTGGCAGGAGAAGGGCCGAGACGAAGAGGTCATCCGCCTGCTCGCGATCGACCCGCATTCGCCGAACGAATTCCGCTGCAACCAGATCGTCAGGAACATCACCGAGTTCTATGACACGTACTCCGTCACGGAGAGCGACGCACTCTGGCTGGACCCGTCGGAGCGCGTCTCCATCTGGTGATGTAATGGAACACTGGTGGCCCGGGGGGACCATCCGGACAAGGATTGAGAAGGAATGCCCCCCGCCGTGACGATCCCCACCCAGGATTCCGAACGCCGCAGCCGGCACAGCGCGATCAGGCGCGGTCGGCATCGCGGCGCGGAAGCGTCGCAGAGTTTCAGTCGCGGTTTCGCGGCCCTCGGTCAGTTGGCGCTGAACGGTGTGCAAGTGTCGGCGCGGGCGACGGATCTCGCCACCGGCGCCGTGCTCTTCTCGGTGGACGACCACATCGTCATGCCGACGGCGAGCATCGGCAAAGTGCTGCTGCTCGTCGAAGTCGCGGCGCGCATCCAGAGCGGTCACCTCGACCCGCTCGCGATCCTCGACCGCTCGCTCGAGGACGCGGTCGGCGACTCCGGGATCTGGCAGCACCTCCAGGCGCCATCGCTTCCGGTGGCCGACCTCGCAGCCATCATCGGTGCGACCAGCGACAACCTGGCCACCAACGTGCTGCTGCGCCACATCGGGCTCGAGGCCGTGAGCGCTCGCACGGAGGCGCTCGGACTCACCCGTACGGCACTCCTCGACCTGGTGCGCGACCACCGCGGACCGGACGACGCGCCACAGCTCTCCGTCGGCAGCGCGAACGAACTGACCTGGCTCTTCTCCGCCCTCGCGCGTGGGGAGATCGTCAACTCCGTGACCAGCCAGCGGGTCATCTCGTGGCTGTCGCTGAACGCGGACCTTTCGATGGTGGCGAGTGCGTTCGGACTCGATCCGCTGTCGCACCGCACCGTCGAACACCGCACGCTGCTCGTGAACAAGACAGGCACGGATGTGGGCGTGCGCAGCGAGGTCGGCGTGCTTCGCGGGCCTCGGGCGGGCATCACCTACGCGGTGTCGATGTACTTCGACGACGCGACGCTGGCCTCCCGCCTCGCAGTGCTCGAAGGGATGCGGACGGTCGGCCTCGACCTGCTCGAATACGTGCACTGAGCCGCGCCGCCCATCCCGCATCCGCCGCGCCGCGCATCCGCAACCACGTGTGCTCGCCGCACGAGCTGTGTCTCGTCGCACTAGGTCTACGTAGTGCGGCAGGACGCAACTAGTGCGAAGCGGGTCACATCGTGACGCGTCAGCGGTGCGCGGGCGCACGCCCGGCGAAGTACTCGTCCTCGGCGGCGTAGTCGAACCAGCCGTCGGCCCTGGACCGCGTGACCATGCTGGGGAACACATCCTGCCAGCTCTCCTCGCGCCGCTCGGCGGCGGCCACCTCGCGCGTGACCCAGTCGATGTCCTCGGCCACCGCATCCGCATAGCTGACGGGCTGCCGATATCCGAGCTCGACGAGCGCAGCATCCATGCTCATGACCAGCGGATGCGTGACCGACCAGGGCGTGGAGCCGAGGTTCCCGACGGCCGGTCCCGGATACGTGACGATCTCGACCTCGCGGCCCATGGTCTGGAAGATGACGTGCGCGATCTCGGCGACGGTCAGATTGTCGCGGTCGACCGCATTCAGGACACGCCGCGCCGGGGTGTCGGCGCAGAGCGCGATGAGCTCGGCGACATTCACGGTCGATGAGGTGCTGAACCGGTTGTGGCCGTCGTCGGAGAGCACAACCCGGCGCCGCTGGTCGAGCGCCCGCTTCACGAAATACCACTCGCGGAGAGCGGGGCTGAACGGCCCGTGGATTGCACCCGGTCGCAGGATGCTGACCGGCAGGTCGTCCGTCTCGAGCAGCCGGCGCTCCATAGCCGCCTTGAGCGGGGAGTATGTGCGTTCGGTGTTGTCGACGATCGGGTCGGTCTCCCGGAGCGGCATCGGGAAGTCGGGGAAATCCTCCGGCCCGGTCACGACATCGAGGTAGCTGCCGTTCGCACCGACGTACACAGAGCCGGTCGAGATGACGACCAGCGAACCGACATGGCCGGCGAGCTGTGCGAGCTGATCGGCATGGTGGGTGTCGTAGGCGACCGTGTCGACCACCAGGTCGTGCCCGCGTGCACGTGCGAGGAGGCTCACCGTGTCGTCGCGGTCGAGCCGGATGGTCGTCACATCCAGATCGGCGAGCGACGTGTCACCGGCATGGTTGCCCCGGTGCGCGACGAGAACCGACCAGCCGTCGACCGCCAGTCTGCGTGCGGCGGCGGCACCGAGCTGGCCCGTTCCCCCGATGATCATGGCCGTGCGGGTGGTCGTCGCCTCCATGCCCCCACGGTACGCTCCTGCGCGCACCGGGGAAATCGGCTGGGTGCGGCGACCCCGTAAACTGGCTGGAGCGTTTCGGCGGTCCCCGCTGCCGGACATCACGCACCAACCCTCACGCACCATTGGAGCCACCGTGGCAGCACCCACCCGTCTCGATTCCGTCATCGCTCTCGCGCGTCACCGCGGGTTCGTCTTCCAGGCCGGTGAGATCTACGGCGGATCACGGTCGGCCTGGGACTACGGGCCCCTCGGCGTCGAGCTCAAAGAGAACATCAAACGCCAGTGGTGGCGTTACATGGTGCAGGGTCGCGACGACGTGGTGGGCCTCGACTCGAGCGTGATCCTGCCGAAGCAGGTGTGGGAGGCGTCCGGTCACGTCGAGGTGTTCACCGACCCGCTCGTCGAATGCCAGCACTGCCACAAGCGTTTCCGCGCCGACCACCTGGTCGAGGAGTTCGAAGAGAAGAAGGGCCGCGCGCCCGAGAACGGTCTCGACGACATCGCCTGCCCGAACTGCGGCAACCGCCACACCTGGACGGAGCCGCGTGCGTTCAGCGGCCTGCTGAAGACGTTCCTCGGCCCGGTCGACGACGAGTCGGGGCTGCACTACCTGCGCCCCGAGACCGCCCAGGGCATCTTCGTGAACTTCGCGAACGTCCTCCAGGCGAGCCGCCAGAAGCCACCGTTCGGCATCGGCCAGATCGGCAAGAGTTTCCGCAACGAGATCACGCCCGGAAACTTCATCTTCCGCACCCGCGAGTTCGAGCAGATGGAGATGGAGTTCTTCGTCGAGCCCGGCACGGACGAAGAGTGGCACCAGTACTGGATCGACCAGCGCTGGAACTGGTATGTCGACCTCGGCATCGACCCCGAGAACCTGCGCCTCTACGAGCACCCCAAAGACAAGTTGTCCCACTACTCGAAGCGCACGGTCGACATCGAGTACAAGTTCGGTTTCACCGGCAGCGAGTTCGGTGAGCTCGAGGGCGTCGCAAACCGCACCGACTTCGACCTCACGACCCACTCCAAGGCGTCCGGCAAAGACCTCACATTCTTCGACCAGACCAAGAACGAGCGGTGGACCCCCTACGTCATCGAGCCCGCAGCCGGCCTCACCCGGTCACTGATGGCATTCCTTGTCGACGCGTACCACGAAGAAGAGGTCCCGAACGCGAAGGGCGGCGTCGACAAGCGCACTGTTCTGCGCCTCGACCCGCGCCTGGCGCCCGTGAAGGTGGCGATCCTGCCGCTCAGCCGCAACGAGGCCCTCTCGCCGGTCGCACGCGAGCTCGCGGCGGACCTCCGCAAGTACTGGAACGTCGACTTCGACGACGCCGGCGCCATCGGTCGCCGGTACCGTCGCCAGGATGAGATCGGCACGCCGTTCTGTGTGACAGTCGACTTCGACTCGCTCGAGGACCACGCTGTCACCGTGCGCGACCGCGACACGATGGCCCAGGACCGCATCCCTCTCGCCGAGCTCCGCGGGTACCTGGCCGAGCGGCTGCTCGGCTCGTAAGGGGTGCGCGGTGCGGCCGCGCGTTCCTGTCGCGGTCGGCTCACGCCGCCCGGCGGGTGCTCACGTGGCCCAAAGGTCGGTATCGCGCCCCCATAGCGACACTTTGCACCACGTGACCGATGCTCACAGCGACCGAGAGACACGCGCCGCCGCGCGCCGTCATCGGGGTCGACATGGCACTAGTTGTCGCTTGGCGCGTTTTGCGGGCAACAACGAGTGCCACATGACGGATGCTCACCGCAGTGGCCACGTTGTGACGCGACGCGCGCGTGAAAGACGCTCGGCCGGCGAGCCGGCGTGCGCGGGTCAGGCGGGGTGGGACTCCGCGTACTCGGTGTCGAGCATCCCGAAGATCACCGTGTCGCCCCACTCGCCCTTGAAGATCTCGTTCTGGCGGAGGTGCGCTTCCTTGCGCATCCCGAGCCGCTCGCACAGACGCGCCGACGCTTCGTTGCGCGGATCGAGCTGCGCGAAGACACGGTGGGCGCCCATCGTCCCGAAGCACACCGCCAGCACGGCCTCCGCCGCCTCAGTGGCGTACCCGCGCCCGTGGACCGCCGGGTGGAACACCCACCCGACTTCGAGCTGGGCGTGCGCCGCGCTCTTCAGGAAGATACTCATGTCTCCGATGACGCGCCCGTGCCCGCCTTCGGGGTCGGGCAGCTCGACCGCGTAGATCAGCCCGTCGCCGTCGTCGGCGAGGTCTGTCATCGCGATGCGCTTCTCGAGGTGCTTGGCCGACTCTTCGTGGTCGTGCACTTCCCACATCAGGTACCGCACGACGTCTTTGCGCTTCTGATACGCGTGCACATCGTCGAGGTCGTTCTTGGTGAGCGGGCGCAGCAGCAGGCGCTCGGTTCGGATGTCGACGGCGTTGTAGGGCAGGCCGGTGAGACCGTGCGCCTCCTCGGCGTTTCCCGCTTCGATCGCCTCAGCGAGGTCGGTTTCGGTATCGGTCGAGTGTGCTCCGTTGCTCACTTGTCCTCCAGGTTCCGGTTCGGGAAGGGGTTCGGTCAGGATACGGCTGACTCGCCCTGGTCGGAAATCGGGGTCGAATCACCTGTTCGCAGATCGCGGGGCGGCAGACCCGGCAGGCCAGGCACACCAGCCAGCCCAGACGACCCAGCCAGCCCAGGCACACCGGGCACCTCGACGTCGAGGCCGAACAGCGTGTTGGCTGCCGCAGTGAAAGCAGACGCGTCACCATGCCGTGCGAGTTCGCGCGCCCGCACCGACGGAGTGTGCAGCAGCACCCCGGCGAGGTGGCGGAGCGCGGCCTCGGTCTGTTCGCTCGAGTCGCCGCGGCTGCGCGCCCGGGCGATCTCTGCATCCAGTACGTCGAAGACATGTGCGCGGAGAGCCACGAGCGCCGGTGTGACCGCGTGCTCGGCGGCCTGCGCAGCGAACTCGGCGGCCGCATCGCCGACGATCGCGCGCGCCTCGTCGGTGGCGTTCAGTTCTTCGAGCGGTGCGTGCTTGCTGATGGTCTCGAGGTCGAGCAGCTCGACGCCGTCGATGTGGGCGACGGCCGGGTCGACGTTGCGGGGAAGCCCGAGGTCGATGACGAGGCGGCGGGGCAAGGCGCCGGGCGCCGCGATGACCGCTTGCAGTTCGGGCACCCCGAGGATGATGTCGGGCGCGACGCTGCAGGTGACGACGAGGTCGGATGCCGCGATCGCGTCCACGAGACCGCCCGCGGGCACCGCACCGGCGGCGTGGGCGACGGCGAATTTCTGCGCCCGGCCCGACGGCGAGTACACGTGCACGTCGGTCACGCCGCGCTCGCGGAGGGCTGCGAGGCTCGCGCCGGCGTATGCGCCGGTTCCGACGAGGAGCACTCGAGTCGCAGCCCAGTCGGTGATGCGGCTCTCTGCGAGGTCGAGTGCGAGGCGCACGATCGACCGTCCTGCGCTCGTGATGCCCGTGCGGTTCTTGACGCCGCGCGAGGTGCGCGATGCGACCTGGAAGAGCCGTTCGAGTTCGCTGCTGACGGTTCCGGATGCGCGTGCCGCGTCGAGCGCTCGCCGCACCTGGCCGGCGATCTCGCCTTCGCCGACGACAACGGATTCGAGCCCGCTGGAGACGGAGAAGAGGTGCTCGGCGACACCCTGGTCGCTGATGACGGCACTGGATGCGCGCAGCTCGTCAGCATCCACACCGGATGCGGCGCTGACGGCGCTGATCACGGTCTCGGCCGACACCGCGGCACCGGCGGCGCCTGCAGCATCGGTGTCCACGTCGAGGTAGGCCTCGAAACGGTTGCAGGTCGCGAGCACGACGGATCCGTTGAAGAGTTCGGTGTTCTCTGCGAGAGCTGCGGTGACTGCTGCCGCATGCCGCTCCAGCCGGTCGAGGAGGTCGAAACCGGCGGTGCGGTGGCTCGAGGTGAAGCAGAGTAGCACGAGGGAAGCCTACGCTTGCCCGCCGGCTTCCTCGAATCGAGAGGCCTCGAAACGTCACCCGTACAGCGTGTTCAGATTGGTTTGACAGAATCGTCGGGTGAATACGCTTGCCCCGACCCATCCGCTCAGCTCCGGAACGACCGCTTCGTCGCGGCTGGTCGGCGCGTACCAGGGGTTCCGGCAACCGGTCACGCCGGTGTGGTTCATGCGGCAGGCGGGCCGCTCGCTCCCCGAATACCGGGACCTGCGCGTGGGCACCCGGATGCTCGACGCCTGCCTCGATCCGGAGCTCGCGAGCGAGATCACCTTGCAGCCGGTGCGCCGTCACGGCGTCGACGCCGCCATCTTCTTCAGCGACATCGTGATCCCGCTGCGTCTGGCGGGGGTGGATGTCGACATCGTCCCCGGCAAGGGCCCCGTTCTGAGTGCCCCGGTCCGGACCGCGGCGGATGTCGACCGGCTGACCGCGGTCGACCCGGCCTCCCTGGACACCACCGTCTTCGCACCGATCATCGAGGCTGTGCGGCGCACCACGGCGGAGCTCGCGACACTCGGCACAGGCGACACCCCTGTGATCGGTTTCGCCGGCGCTCCGTTCACCCTGGCCGCGTACCTCGTCGAGGGCGGCCCTTCGAAGGACCACATCCGGGCCCGCACGATGATGCACGCCGATCCGGAAGCATGGGCGCGCCTGATGGCGTGGACCGCCGACGTCACCGGAGCCTTCCTGCGCACCCAGGTGCTGGCGGGCGCGAGCGCGGCTCAGCTGTTCGACTCGTGGGCCGGTGCGCTGTCGCTCGATGACTATGTGACCCATGTGGCTCCCGCATCCGCCCGCGCCTTGTCGCACGTGCGCGACCTCACCTTCGAGTCACCGTCGCCTGACGTCGTCGAGGAGGGCGAAGCCCTCGTGCCTACTGCGCGCAACGTGCCGATCGTCCATTTCGGCGTCGGGACCGGCGAACTGCTCAAAGCGATGCACGAGATCGGTGCCGATGTCGTGGGCGTCGACTACCGGGTTCCCCTTGACGAGGCGAGTCGTCGGCTCGGCCATGTCGTCCCGGTGCAGGGCAACGTCGATCCGGCCATGCTGGATGCGCCGTGGCCGGTGCTGGAGGCGCATGTCCGCGACGTGCTCGCGCGGGGAGCGAGCGCTCCCTCGCACGTGCTGAATCTCGGGCACGGTGTGCCGCCCGAGACCGATCCCGCCGTACTGACCCGGCTGGTGGAGTTCGTCCATGGCCTCTGAGGGCTCGCCGGATGCGGCGGCGCCGGACGGCGAGGCTCGGCGCGACGACCTGAGGCATGCGATCGACGCGGCTGCGACGCGGGTCGTGATCGTCGGCGGCGGCGTCGCCGGTCTCGTCGTCGCGCGCGAGTGCGCGCGACCGGGCTTCGAGGTGACGGTGGTGGAAGCATCCGACCGCCTCGGCGGGACCGTCGCTCGGACCGTCGTCGACGGGATCACGGTCGACGAGGGCGCCGAGAGCTTCGCAACGCGTGGCGGCCATGTCGCCGAACTCATCGCTGAACTCGGGCTCGGCGACCGGATCGTCCAGCCCAACCCGGAGGGTGCGTGGGTGCGCCTGCCGTCGGGAACTGTTCCGCTGCCCAAGGCCGGGCTGCTCGGTATTCCGAGTTCCCCGCTCGCATCCGACGTGGTGCGCGCGATCGGGTGGACCGGCGCCTTGCGCGCCTACCTCGATCGCCTTCGCCCGGTGCTGACCATCGGGCAGGAGCGCAGCCTCGGGGCGCTTGTGCGCAAGCGGATGGGATCCCGCGTGCTCGACCGACTCGTCGCTCCCGTCACGACGGGAATCTACGCAGCCCAGCCCGACGATCTCGACATCGCCGTCGTCGCACCGGGGCTCAATGCCGCCCTCACCCGTCAGGGTTCGCTTTCGGGCGCCGTCAGCGAGCTTCGCGCCAATGTCAAGGCGGGGAGCGCGGCGAACGGTCTGCGCGGGGGCATGTGGATGCTCGTCCAGGCGCTCGAAGACTCGGTCGCCGAACGTGGCGGACGCGTACTCGCAGGGGTCTCAGTGAGGTCGGTCGAGCGATTCGAGGCGGATGCCGCCCAGGAGACAGACGTCAGCCCGGGGACGGACGCCCCCGACCCGCGCTGGACGGTGGGCCTCGCCGACGGCAGCACGCTCCCCGCAGATGTCGTTGTACTCGCAGCGCCGGCCGCAGCATCCATTGCCCTCCTCTCCGTCGCCTCGGACGAGCTCGCGGAGCTCGCTTCGCTGGAGTGGCCGGATGCGTCGAGCGTCGAACTCGTCACTCTCGTTCTCGACAAACCGGCCCTCGACGTCGCGCCGCGCGGAACGGGTGTGCTGGTCGCCGACCTTCCGGGGTCGGGCGTCACGGCGAAGGCGCTGACGCATTCGACCGCCAAGTGGTCGTGGCTCGCCGACGAGACGGGTGGGCGTCATGTGGTGCGCCTGTCGTATGGGAAGGCAGGGCGTCCGAGCGAGACGATCGGCCTCAGCGACGCGGAGGTGCGCTCGCTGGCGGTCCAGGACGCATCCGCCCTCCTGAATATTCCTCTTTCGGAATCCGACGTGACCGGGTTCGCCCGGGTGGGCTGGACGAACGCGCTTCCTCACGCGGCACTGGGTGAGCGGGAGCGGATCGACACGGTTCGCTCGGCGGTGGAATCCGTCGCGGGTCTCGAAGTGACCGGCTCATGGCTGGCGGGCACCGGCCTTGCATCCGTCATTCCGGATGCAAAGGAGGCGGCCCACCGGGTTCGGGGTCTACGCTGGAAAGAACTGACCGAGAATCTCTGACGAACGGGGCGTTCAATGCGGGGAAAGCTTCTCTTCGTTGCCGGTGCAGCCGTGGGCTATGTGCTCGGTGCACGTGCCGGTCGCAAGCGGTACGAGCAGATCAAATCGGCGGCGGCCAAAGTGTGGGAGTCGCCCGGCATCCAGAAGCAGGTGAACGCGGTCGAGGACTATGCTGCGGCGAAATTCGGTGAGATCCCGGGCGTACTGTTCGAGGGCACGAAGAAGGTCGTGGCCACGGTCGTGAACCGGGCCCAGACCGCCCAGCAGCGGGGCTCGGGCTACAGCCGCCCGACACCGGCCGCACCCCCGCCTTCGCGGGCGCCTGCAGCGACGAACACGTCCAGTGTGACGATCGCAGCTCCGCCGGACGAGGAGACGGCGACTGCGCCGACGACAGCGCCGAAATCTGCGACCAAGTCCTCTTCGAAGGCGGCGTCGGGCAAATCCGCCGCATCGTCCGCAACGAGCGCCAAACGCAAGTCGGGCGCATCCTCACCCGAGATCGACGAGGCCGACGACGCCGGAGCGTGAGCGTGCTTTCCGGAAAGACGGTGACGAGCAATGACTGACGACGAAAGCGCGAAGGTCTCGCGTTCGCTGTTCCAGCTGATCGGCGACCTGCCGCGGTTGCTGGTCGCCCTGGCCAAGGCGGAGCTCGCGAAACTCAAGGCGGAGCTCACCGAGAAGGCGAAGTATGCCGGTGTCGGCATAGGGCTCTTCGCTTTCGCTGCCGGACTGATCTTCTTCGCCCTCGGCTGCCTGATCGCGGCGGCGATCCTGGGGTTGGCTCTCGTCCTTCCCGCCTGGGCGGCGGCCCTGATCGTCTTCGGCGCCCTCGTGCTCATCGCCGTCGTGCTCGCCCTCATCGGCGTCCAGACCTTCAAGCGGATGGGCGGGGCGGTTCCCGAAAAGACGGTCGCGAGCATCCAGGAGGATGTCGAAGCGATCAAGGGGATGGGCCGCTATGACAACTGAGCCCCTCAGCGACGTCGAGAAAGCTCGGGCCGACCTCACAGCGACGATCGGCGCCATCGAGGACAAGCTCAACGTTCCCATGCAGGCGAGGCTCGCCACCGAACGGGCGGGCCGTCGGCTGAACGGGCTGCGCACGGAGAACCCGGTCGCGTTCGGCGCCGCGGTCGCCGGTGCGGCCGCCCTCGTCGGAGGTGCCGTCTGGCTCATCGTCAGGGCCCTCCGAAAGTAGAGCGAGGCGTCTACCTCGCTTTTGGCGCTTACAGGATTGCGAGAGAGACTGTGGGGTATGACTGAACTGGCTGCCTCCGAGGCAGGAGACAACACCTCTGTCGACAGCCCGAGCGGATTCACCCTCTGGGCAGTGCTGCGTCGCGACCCCGTCCGGCCCGACGACCTCGACGGCACCGATGTCCCGCGTGCCGTGCAGGAGCTCGACGGCGTCATCGCCGACATCGAACTCGAGGGCGTCATCACACGCGGGCTGTACGACGTCTCCGGCCTCCGTGCCGACGCCGACGTCATGATCTGGCTCCACGGACCCGACGCGCAGGGGCTGCAGTGGGCCCTCCGCCAACTGCGGCGCACCCGGCTCCTGAAGGCACTCCTCCCTACCTGGAACGCGATGGGCGTGCACCGTGACGCCGAGTTCAACAGAGCCCACGTCCCCGGCTTCCTCCGTGGCGTCGAGCCGAAGGAATGGCTGACCGTCTACCCGTTCGTGCGCAGCTACGACTGGTATCTGCTCCCCGAGGAGGAACGCAGCCGGATGCTCTCGGAGCACGGCCGCAAGGGCGCCGCGTTCCGCACTGTCATCGCCAACACCGTCGCATCGTTCGCGCTCGGCGACTACGAGTGGATCCTTCCGCTCGAGTCCGACCAGCTCGTCGACCTCGTCGACCTCATGCGCGACCTGCGCCAGACCGACGCCCGTCGCCATGTGCGCGAAGAGGTGCCCTTCTTCACCGGGCGACGGATCACCGCGGCCGAACTCGTGGAGGTCCTGCAGTGACGGAAGCGCTGACGCGCGTTCTCGGTGCGACGGATGCGGCGGCCGCCGGACCTGCGCACGTCACCGAACCGGTCGCGTACGACGCGATCCTCCTCGCCGGTTTCGGCGGGCCCGAGGGCCAGGACGACGTGATCCCGTTCCTGCGCAACGTCACCCGGGGTCGCGGCATCCCCGAGGAACGACTCGAAGAGGTTGCCCACCACTACCGCCATTTCGGCGGGGTGAGCCCGATCAACGACCAGAATCGTGAGCTCAAGGCGGCCCTCGAAGCCGAGCTCGCATCCCGCGGCATCGACCTTCCCGTGCTCTGGGGCAACCGCAACTGGGACCCGTACCTGCGCGACGCGCTCACCGAGGCGAACGAGCGTGGCTACACCAAGGTGATCGCGATAGCCACGAGCGCGTACTCCTCGTATTCGAGTTGCCGCCAGTACCGTGAGGACTTCGCGCTCGCGCTGGAGGAGACGGGCCTCGAAGGCACCGTTCAGATCGACAAGGTGCGCCAGTTCTTCGACCACCCCGGTTTCGTCACGCCGTTCATCGAAGGCGTGCGCCGTGCTCTCGACGAAGTGCAGGAACGCCTGCCCGGTGTCGATCCGGCGACCGAGGTCGAACTCCTCTTCACGACCCACAGCATCCCCTCTGTCGACGCCGCGAAGTCGGGTCCGTCCGACCGCGACTTCGGCGAAGGCGGTGCCTACGCTGCGCAGCACCTGGCGGTCGCCGAGGTGGTCGCGCACGAGGCCGGCGCCGGTCAGGTCCCGTGGCGTCTCGTCTACCAGTCGCGCAGCGGCCCCCCGAGCATGCCGTGGCTGGCGCCGGACATCAACGACGCCATCGACGAACTGCCGGCCGCAGGCATCCGCGCGGTGATCATCGTTCCGATCGGATTCGTGAGCGACCACATGGAGGTGCTCTGGGATCTCGACAACGAGGCCATGGAGACCTCCGAGCGCAACGGGCTGGTCGCCGTGCGCGTGCCCACCCCCGGAACCCATCACGCCTACGTCGCCGGACTCGTCGACCTCGTTCTCGAGCGCCGTGACGGCGTCCCTGTCGAGGACCGGCCGGCGATGACCTCGCTCGGCCCGTGGTACGACGTCTGCCGCCCCGGCTGCTGCGAGAACGCGAGACTCGGTTTCAAGCCGGCCGCTGCGGGGGTTGCGCCGTGAGTGCCGCATCCGCTCCCCGCATCCTCCGCGTCGGAACGCGGGGGAGTGCGCTGGCCGTCGCCCAGACGACCGTCGTCGCGAACGCGATCGCGAAGGCGACCGGACAGGATGTCGAACTCGTCACGGTGACCACCCACGGCGACACATCCCGCGAGTCGCTGGCGTCACTCGGGGGCACGGGCGTGTTCGCGAGCGCCCTACGGGACGCCCTGCTCGCATCCGAATGCGACCTGATCGTGCACTCGCTGAAAGACCTGCCGACGGGAGCGCATCCGGGTCTGGTCATCGGGGCGACGCCCAGGCGGGCGGACGCACGCGACGCGCTGTGCGCGCGCGACGGGCTGACCCTGGAGACGCTCCCCGTGGGCGCACGGGTCGGCACCGGCTCGCCCCGGCGAGTGGCCCAGCTGCTCTCGCGCCGGCCTGACCTGCAGGTCGTCGACCTGCGAGGGAACGTCGACACACGCCTCGGTCGGGTCGTCGACGGCGACCTCGACGCGGTCGTGCTGGCGGCGGCGGGACTCGAACGCCTCGGCCGCGGTGACGCGATCACCGAATACTTCTCGCTGTCGGATGCGCCTACCGCGCCCGGCCAGGGAGCTCTCGCCATCGAGGTGCGCAGCGGGGACGAACGTGGCTCGGGAGCCCTCGCCAAAGCTCTCGCAGTCGTCAACCACGTGACCACACACGCAAGCGTCACCGCCGAACGTGCCGTGCTCGCCGGTCTCGAAGCCGGATGCGCGGCCCCGATCGGTGCGCACGCCCAGGTGGACGACGGCCTGTTCTTCCTCACGGCGACCGTCTACCGGCCCGACGGGACGGAACAGCTCAGCAGCTCGCACGCGGCGACGCCCGACGGTATGAACGCACGCGACCTCGATGTCGCGGCGCAGGACGTCGCCGCGCGGGTCGTCGCCGAGCTCCTCGACCTCGGTGCCGCGGACCTCGCGCCCGTCGGGGGTGCGCGATGAACGCATCGTCCGGATCCCGATCCGGATCCGCATCCGGTTCCGCGTCCGCTTCCGCCAAGCCGCTCGCCGGCTGGCGTGTACTCGTCCCGCGCGGCGGACCCTGGGGTGACGCTGTCGCGGCCGACCTGCGCTCCAAGGGTGCGTCGCCCATCGTCGCGGCGATGATCAACTTCGCACCGACCGCCGACGCCCCCACCCTGGATGCGGCGCTCACCGCGCTCGCGGCCGGCGAGTTCGACTGGATGACGGTCACCAGCGCGACCACAGTGGATGTGCTGAGCGCGCAGAGAGCCGTCGTGCCGCTGACCACCAAAGTCGCAGCCGTCGGTGAGACCACGGCTGCCGCACTGACCGCCGCAGGGTATCGCGTCGACCTCGTGCCGTCGGAGGACAACTCCGCCCGCGGGCTCCTCGCCGAATGGGAGGCCGCGACACAAGGGGTGGTGCCGCTGCGCATCCTGACCCTGCGATCGGAGATCGCGAAGCCCCTCCTCACCGAAGGGCTGCGCCGGATCGGCCACTCCGTGCAGTCGGTCGTCGCCTATCGGACGATCGGCGTGCCGGTGCCTGAGAACGTGGTCGCAGATGTGGCCGCCGGAGCGGTGCAGGCCATCCTCGTCACGAGCGGTTCGGTGGCGGAACAGGTTCAGCTGCAGCTCGGGCCCATCCCGGAGCAGACGCTCGTCGCCGCGATCGGACCCCAGACGGCGCGGGATGCCCGCGACTTCGGCCTCCGCGTCGACCTGATCGCCGAGGAGCGGACCGCCGCATCCCTGATCGACGCCGTCGCCGGCGTCGCGCGCGCCCGCGCTTGACGCCGGTGCGCGCTTGACGCGCGCCTCCTTACCCCGAACATGTCGCCTCCCGCGCATCCCGCCGTCGCCGACGTTCCCGCGCATCCCGCCGTCGCCTCATCCCGCCGGCTCCGTCGCCGACATGACAGTAGATGTCGTGCGTGCCTGAGCCGGGACGACATCTACTGCCAAGTCGTCGTTCCTCGGGGCTCGGCGCGGCTTGCAGCGCAGGTCAGTTGGCCCGGACTGCTGGTTTGAGGGCGCCGGGAGAGCATTGTGGGCCAAGTGAGCGCGCGGGTACAGGCTGGGAGCGCGCGCAGGATGCGGTGCCGCCGCCCGCGTAGGCTTGACCGGTGAGCGAATTCACGCATCCTGTCGTCCGTCCGCGCCGCCTGCGGCAGTCCCCGGCCATGCGCCGCCTGACTGCTGAGACCCGCATCCACCCCTCTGAGCTGATCCTCCCGCTCTTCGTGCGCGAAGGCACTCCGGAGCCGCTGCCGCTGCAGTCGATGCCCGGTGTGATGCAGCACAGCCTCGACTCGCTCCGGCGCGCGGCGGCCGAGGCAGCAGGGGCCGGCGTCGGCGGCGTGATGCTGTTCGGCGTACCGGTGACGCGTGACGCGATCGGGTCGGCGGCGACTGATCCCGACGGCATCCTGAACGTCGCAACCCGTGCCGTGGTCGCCGAAGTCGGCGACGCACTGGTCGTCCAGACCGATCTCTGCCTCGACGAGTTCACCGATCACGGGCATTGTGGCGTCCTCGACTCTCGGGGCGCCGTCGACAACGACGCGACACTCGAGCGGTATCGCGACATGGCGGTCGTGCAGGCTGAAGCCGGCTCTGTCGTGCTCGGTCTCAGCGGAATGATGGACGGCCAGGTGGCCGCCGTACGGGATGCGCTCGACCAAGCCGGCCACATCGACACCGCCATCCTCGCTTACGCGGCGAAATACGCTTCGAGCTTCTACGGTCCGTTCCGCGAGGCCGTGGACTCCCAGCTGAAGGGCGACCGACGCAGCTACCAGCAAGACCCGGCGAACCGCCGTGAGGGTCTGCGCGAAGCCCGACTCGACCTCGAAGAGGGCGCCGACATCCTGATGGTGAAGCCTGCGATGAGCTATCTCGACGTGCTCTCCGATGTCGCGGCCTTCAGCGATGTGCCGGTCTGGGCCTATCAGGTCTCCGGCGAGTATTCGATGATCGAGGCGGCCGCCGCGAACGGCTGGATCGACCGGCGACGCGCGATCGAGGAGTCGATCACCGGCATCCGGCGAGCGGGAGCGGATGCGGTGCTCACCTACTGGGCGACGGAGGCGTCACGGTGGCTGCGATGAGCGCGGGCATTCCGGATGCGGCGGCGGGCGGCGCGGGCACGGCGGCCGACGGTGAAGCACTGGCCGACGGGGCGGCGCTCGGCGACGTGAACCTCGTCGAGTTCGAGCGGGCGCGGAAGGTCATCCCCGGGGGCGTGAACTCTCCGGTGCGTGCCTTCCGTTCCGTCGGTGGCACGCCGCGGTTCATGGTGTCGGCGAGTGGCCCGTACATCACCGATGTGGACGGCCGCGAATATGTGGACCTCGTCGCGTCGTGGGGTCCTGCGATTCTCGGGCACGCCCATCCATCGGTCGTCTCGGCTGTTCAGGAGGCCGCAGCGCGCGGGCTGTCGTTCGGCGCATCCACGCCGGCCGAGACCGCGCTCGCCGAGGCTGTGCGGTTGCGCGTCCCGATCGTGGACAAGCTGCGGCTCGTGTCGACCGGCACCGAGGCGACGATGACGGCGATCCGTCTCGCCCGCGGATTCACCGGGCGCCCACTGCTGATCAAGTTCGCCGGGCATTACCACGGGCACTCCGACGGGCTGCTCGCAGAAGCAGGTTCGGGCCTCGCAACGCTCGCCATGCCCGGTTCGGCCGGCGTCACTGAGGCGACGGCAGCGCAGACCCTCGTGCTCCCGTACAACGATCTGCCCGCGGTACGGGCAGCTTTCGAACAGCACGGACCCGACATCGCCGCGGTGATCACCGAGGCGGCCGCAGCGAACATGGGCGTCGTTCCACCCGATCCGGGCTTCAACGCCGCCCTCGTCGACCTCGCCCATGAGTTCGGCGCACTGGTCATCCTCGATGAGGTGCTCACAGGCTTCCGCGTGGGGCCGGCAGGCTTCTGGGGACTCGACCGCTCGTACACGCCCGACCTCCTCACCTTCGGCAAGGTCATCGGTGGCGGGATGCCGCTGGCAGCACTCGGTGGACGCGCCGAGATCATGGACTACCTCGCGCCCAACGGCCCGGTCTACCAGGCGGGAACACTGTCGGGCAATCCGGTCGCAGTCGCGGCAGGCCTCGCAACGCTCGCTGCCGCCGACGACACCGTGTATGCACGGCTCGACGCGACGGCCGCGATCATCTCGAATGCGGTATCGGATGCTCTGACCAGCGCCGGCGTGGCCCATCGCGTGCAGCGGGCGGGAAACCTGTTCAGCTTCGTGTTCGGCTCGTTCGAGACAGCACCCCGGACCTACGCCGAGGTCCAGCAGCAGGAGGCGTGGCGGTACCGCCCCTTCTTCCACGCGATGCTCGACGCGGGGGTCTCACTGCCCCCGAGCGTGTTCGAGGCCTGGTTCGTCACGGCCGCGCACGACGATGCCGCCATCGCGCGCATCCTCTCCGCGTTGCCCGCAGCCGCCGCAGCAGCCGCCGCCGCACGCCCCGAGTAGCGGCGAAAACGACTAAGCGGTCGCGGAGAACTACAGGTCGGGGTCGGCGGATGCGCGCTCGACAGTCTCGACGAACGTGTACGTGGCCTCGTGCGGCCAGCCGTCAGCATCCACCAGGGCGTACACGTCGAAGGCGAGTTGTCCGCCCCCGCCGGCAGCCCGGCGGAGTGTGCGCGGGGGAGTGTCGCTCGTTCCGCGCACGACCACGGTCTGAGGCGTGGCGTCGCGCCGGAGCAGCCGCGCCGAGAACGTGATGTGCCGTGCCACAGGTGTCCTTTCGTCCATCCCATTCTGTCGTGCCTGCCGGTGAGGCCCGCACCCACGCAGAAAGGCCGGGCGTACAGGAACAGTCCGTGTACGCCCGGCCTCAGGTGTGCGCGAGCAGCGCGAGTCCGCTCGCTATCGTATGATCGCTCCGCCCGCGCGTCGGCGCGACAGCGCGTCCACCGTGGCGGCGAGGATCAGCACGCCACCGGTAACGAGGAAGTTCACGCCGCCGGGGAGGTTCAGCAGACCGAGGCCGTTGGTGATGACCGCGATCACGAGGGCACCGATGGCGGCGTGGATGAGGCGGCCGCGTCCACCGAAGAGGCTGACGCCACCGACGACCGCAGCAGCGACGCCGCTCAGGACGATGTCGCGTCCGAAGGCCGCATCCACCGACCCGACCTTGCTCGCACTGAACAGGCCGGAGACGACGGCGAGCGTCGAACACACGACGAACGCCGCCCACTTGATGCCGACGACCTTGATACCGGCACGGCGTGCGGCCTCAGGGTTGCCGCCGACCGCGTACAGGTACCGGCCGAACCGCGTGCGGTCGAGGATGAACGTTCCGATCCAGAGGATCGCGAGCACGATCGGCACCACGATCGGCACGCCGGACACCGCAAGGAAGCCGGTTCCGCGGTTCTGGTTGAGCAGCGCGATGACCAATCCGCCGATGACGGCGATGACGCCCAGCCGGATCCAGAGCAGGGCGATCGTGCGGCTCGGGACGCCTGCACGTGCGCGCCGGCGACGGTCGATGAAAGCTTGCGCCGCCGTGATGATCAGGATGACCACGAGCATGACCCAGCCGGCCCACGGCGGCATGTTGCTGTTCTGGATCGCCAGGATCTCCGGCTGCTGGATGCGGTACAGTCCGCCGTCGCCGATGATGATCAGCTGGAGACCCTGGAGTCCGAGGAACAGACCCAAGGTGACCACGAACGATGGAACCCCGACTTTCGCGACGAAGAATCCGATGAACAGACCGATCACGACACCGGAGAGCAGCGCCACGATGAGTGCGAGGATCCAGTTCATGTTCAGTCCGCCCGGATCGGACAGGACCACGAAGAGCGACATCGCGACGCCGGAGGTCACACCCGCCGACAGGTCGATCTCGCCGAGGAGGATGACGAACACGAGGGCCATCGCCAGCATGACGAGGGTGGCTGCCTGGGTGAGCAGGTTCGCGAAGTTGCGCTCCGTGAGGAAGTAGGGGCTGAGGGCGGCGAACAGGATGCTGAGCACCACGAATCCGGCGATCGCCGGCAGCGCCCCCATGTCGCCATTGCGCACGCGCTGGAGATACGCCACCGCCTGGTCGCGGACGGTTCCGTCCTGCCCGCTGCCGATGAGGTCCGGGGTGACCGTCTCGGGTGCGGGGATCTCGGATTTCTCGGTGACGCTCATGCTGTCGCTCCTGTGTAGGTCTTGCTTCCAGTGATGTAGCCGACGACATCGTCGCTGTTCGTCTGGGAGGTCTCCACCTCGGCGACCATCTGGCCGAGGTAGAGCACGCTGATGAAGTCGGCGACCTGGAAGACGTCGACGAGGTTGTGGCTGATCATGAGCACCCCTACGCCGCGTTCCGCGAGCCGCTTCACCAGGGAGAGCACCTGTTCGGTCTGGGCGACGCCGAGCGCCGCGGTCGGCTCGTCGAGAATGACGACCTTGGCCGACTTCAGCACCGAGCGGGCGATCGCGACGGTCTGGCGTTGCCCGCCGGAGAGGGAGGCGACTTTCTGGCGCACCGATTTCACTGTTCGGACGGACAGCGACCGGAGGGTTTCCGCCGCTTCGCGCTCCATCTTGCCCTCGTCGAACGTGCCGAGTTCGGTCTCCTCGCGGCCGAGGAACATGTTCTGCACGATGTCGAGGTTGTCGCAGAGCGCGAGGTCCTGGTAGACGACCTCGATGCCGAGGTGCGACGCCTCGCGCGGGTTGTGGAGGGCGACGACCTCGCCTTCGAACTTCACTACTCCTTCGTCATAGGGTTGCACGCCGGCCAGGCCCTTGATCAGGGTCGACTTGCCGGCGCCATTGTCCCCGACGAGTGCGGTGATCTTGCCCGGGTAGACCTTCAGCGACACGCCTTTGAGGACGCTCACCGGGCCAAAGCTTTTCTTGACGTCAGTCATTTCGATGATTGGCGAGTCCATTTGCGTTCCTTTGTTCGGGGCGACTGTGTCCCAATTGCCTGCTCAACGAAGAGTCTGCCACCGCTGCCGAAGGAAGAAAGCTCCGCGCCGGGTTCATTCTGAACCTGACGCGGAGCCTTCAGTGGGATCGACAGTCCGCTAGCGGGCTCTCATTTCCTTATTGCTATTTGACGCCGTACTTCGTGCAGGCTGCTGCGACCTCTGCGGTGCAGATGTCCGATGCCTTCGCGTCGCCCGCGGTGACGACCTGCTCCACCTTGTCAGGGGTGATGTTGATCGGCGTGACAGCGATGAACGGCTTGCCGTACAGCTGCTGCGACGTAGCCGGCTTGTTGCCCTTGAGGAGCTGGATGGCGAGCTTGGAAGCCGCGTCGGCCTCGAGCTTGAACGGCTTGTACACCGTCGCGGCCTGCTTTCCGAGCAGCACGTTCTGGAGACCGGCGGTCGAAGCGTCCTGTCCGGAGACGGGAACCTTCAGGCCGTTCTTGTCCAGAATCGTGATGACGCCGGCAGCGTTGGTGTCGTTGGCGACCCAGACTGCGTCGACCTTGCCGCCCAGGCTGGTGAGAGCCTGTTCGAAGTTGGTCGCCGACTTCTGGCCGTCCCAGACACCGGTCGGCTCTGCAGCCGGCTTGATCCCTGCGGCGCTCATGACAGCGACAGCGCCATCGTGGAACAGCTTGGCGTTGCCGTCAGTCGGGTCTCCGCCCATGTAGACGACCTTCGCCGTTGCAGGGTCCTTGTTCTCGGCCTTGAGGCCATCGACGATGGCCTGGCCCTCGAGGGCTCCGACCTTCGTGTTGTCGAACGAGACGTAGTAGTCGGCCAGCATCGACGGAGCGCTTGCGGTGCCGGTGGTGATCGGGCGGTCGTACGCGATGACCGGAATGCCCTGCTTCTGGGCCTTCTGGGTCACTGCGACGGCTGCGCCGTTGTAGTCGACGAGGATCATGACACCGCAGCCCTTGGTGAGCTGCTGGTCCGCGATGGTCGCGTACTTGTTCGGGTCGCCCTGGGCGTTCTGGATGTCGGCGGTGAAGCCGGCGTCGGTGAACGCCTTGTCGAGGGCGGGGCGGTCACCGTTCTCCCAACGGGGCGAGGACGCCGAGTCGGGGAGGATGACACAAGCTCGGCTTGCTGTGGTCGAGGTGGAGCCTGATCCGCTTCCGTTGCCGGTGCAACCGCTCAACAGCAGTGCTGTTGCGGCAGCGGCCACCGTGATGGGGATCCATGAAGATTTCTTCACGTCGTTCCCTTTCTTCTTCTTCTCTGAAGGAGGACACTCCTCGATGGCCACGCTCGGCTGTGAGCGATGGCTTCTAAAGTTTGGGCCAAATTGGTGACATTGGCAACATACTTGCGCGTAACGGTTCGGTAACCCTGTCGGGCTGATGTTCGTGACCGGGCAGACTAGGACCATGGCCGATTTGCATGTTCACCCTGACCGACTGGAGATCCGCCTCACCACCGCTGAGAAAGCGCTTGCATTCCGGCGGGTCGACCTCGTGATCCCGCGGGACAGCATCCGGTCCGTGGCGATCACCGACGACCCGTGGATCTGGATCAGAGGCGTGCGTTCTCCGGGTGCTGCCGTGCCGCTGACGCTCGCAGTCGGGACGTGGAAGTTCCACGGGGGCAAGGATTTCCTGCTGCTGAAGGGCAAGCAGCGCGCCGCCGTCGTGCTCGATCTCGAGGGCGAGGAGTACGCGCGTGTCATCGTGTCCACGCCGCACGCCGCGAAACTGATCGAAGCGCTCCGGGTCGTCGACGACGCGAGCCGCCAGCCCGGCGGCGAACGCATCGAATAGCGCTACGCGACCCTCACGCCAGCATCAAGAACACAAGCCCTGCGAGCGGCAGCACGCCCTGGATGAGCGCGGCGCGCACGTAGGTGCGTCCGGTGGTCAGTAGCACGACGGCGGCGAGCACCATGCAGGTCGCGCTGAAGAACACGAGTCCGAAGCCGACGTCGCGCAGCGTCGTCCAGTAGAGGACGAGGCCGACCGCGGCGCCCCCGGCGAGGAACAGGTTGTAGAAGCCCTGGTTGTACGCCATCGGACGGACCACATCCGCATCGCGCTGCGACGCGACGCCGAACCTGCGCCACACCTTCGGCGACGACCAGGTCACGCTCTCCATCCCGAAGATCCCGAGGTGGACGACCGCTGCGGCCGCGATCAGGATCGATCCGATGATGGCCATGGTGTGAGCATACGCTCGGCGGTTAGGCTTCCCCGATGAGGCGGAGGTCACGATGAAACTGATCGAAACCGACTGCGTCATCGCCGGCGGCGGCCCGGCCGGTGTGATGCTCGGGCTGATCCTCGCACGCAACGGCATCGATGTCGTCGTGCTCGAGAAGCACGGTGACTTCTTCCGCGACTTCCGCGGCGACACCATCCACCCGTCAACGATCGGCCTGCTGGGCGAGCTCGGCCTCCGCGACGGTTTCCTGCAGTTGCCGCACAATCGCATCCGCACCCTGGACGCCGTCATCGACGGCAACCGACTGCATCCCATCGATTTCGGGCGTCTCCGGCCGCCCGACGACTTTCTCGTGCTGGCGCCGCAGTGGGATTTCCTGAACTTCCTCGCGAAGGAGGGGGAGCGCTATGAGCGCTTCCACCTGCTGATGAACACGGGGGCGACGGATGTGATCGTCGAGGGCGGCGCGGTCCGCGGGATCATCGCATCCGATGCAGACGACGAACTGGAGATCCGGGGCACGCTGACGGTCGCCGCGGACGGCCGCGATTCGGCCGTGCGGGCGGCCGCCGGGTTGCGGCCGACAGAATTCGGTGTCCCGATCGACGTGCTCTGGTTCCGTCTGCCGAAACCGGATGCAGTCCCGCCGACCACGCTCGCCTACCTGGACGAGACCGGAATGGTGCTCACGATCGACCGCGGCGACTACTACCAGAGCGGGATGGTGATCCGGAAAGGCGACTTCGCCGAGCTTCAGGCGGCCGGACTCGAGGCGTTCGGCAAGGCGGTCGCCCACCCTGCGCCGTTCCTCGCGCCGGTCGTCGGCTCGATCACGTCATGGGACCAGGTGAAGCTGCTCTCGGTGCAGGTCAACCGTCTGGAGACGTGGCACCGGCCGGGCCTTCTCTGCATCGGCGACGCGGCCCACGCGATGTCGCCGGTCTTCGGCGTGGGAGTGAACTACGCGATCCAGGATGCGGTGGCCACGGCGAACCTCCTGGCGGCCGGGCTGCGCGCGGGGGCGGTTCCGGATGCGGCGCTCGCCGCGGTGCAGGATCGCCGGCTGCCCCCGGTGAGGCGGATGCAGAGCATCCAGTTGCGCGTGCACCGGGTGGTCGCGCAGTCGGGCGGTCGCGCCATCCTCCCGAACCCGATGCCGGCGCCTTTGCGCTGGTTGCTGCGCCTGGCGATGCCGCTCGTGCAGCTGTTCACCGCGCGGATGATCGGGCGCGGCTTCCGCCCGGAGCACCTCGACCCGTCCCTCCGCTGATTCGCGTCGCGGAGCGGCATGCCCGGCGAGCACAGGAAAAAGCAGGCCTTGCCGCCCTGATAGCGTGCTTTTTCCTGTGCTCGGCGGCTACGAGAGCAGGATGAGGACGAACCCAAGGAGTGGGAGGACACCCTGAACGAGGGCGGGGCGCAGGTAGCCGCGGCCGGTGGTGACCAGGACGATGGCGGCGGCGACCATGCTGCCGGTGGTGAACAGGATGAGCGCGAGGCCCGAGGCGTGCATCCCGATCCCATAGAAGATCAGGCCGAGGACGGCTCCGATCGCGAGGAACAGGTTGTAGAAGCCCTGGTTGTAGGCGAGCGGCCGGGTGGTGTTCGCGGCCTCCTGGCTCGCCACCCCGAAGCGCTTCCAGATCGTCGGTCGCGTCCAGCTGATGCTCTCCATGATGAAGATGCCGACGTGGAGCGCGGCGGCGAGGGTCACGAACACGGTCGCAAGGATGATCATGCGCTCATGCTATTGCCGGCGAGCACAGGAAAAGGCGGCTTGAAGTCGCATGATGAGCGGCCTTTTCCTGTGCTCGCGGATGCGGGCGGGCGGGGGCGGGTGCGCGGATGGGGGCGTGCGGATGGGCGCTGCGCGGACGCGCAGGTCAGGCCCGCACGTCGACGACGGTGCGTCCGCGGACACGCCCGGCGAGGATCTCGGCCGACATGGGCACGGCGTCGGCGAGGGGGATCGACGTGGTCATCCCGGCGAGCAGCTCCGGGTCGAGGTCGGTCGCCAGCCGTGCCCAGGCCGTCTCGCGCTGGGCGAGCGGCGCATCCACCGAGTTGATGCCGACGAGGGTGACGGCGCGCAGGATGAACGGCATCACCGTCGCAGGCAGGTCGCCACCCTGCGCCAGTCCGCACGCGGCGACGGTTCCGCCGTAGACCGTCTGGGCGAGTGCGTTCGCGAGGGTGTGGCTGCCGACCGCGTCGACGACGCCGCTCCAGCGCTGGCTCTGCAGCGGTTTGCCGGGGTCGCTGAGTTCGGCGCGGTCGATGATCGACGTGGCGCCCAGTCGCTCGAGATACGCGGATTCCTCCGCCACACGCCCCGTCGAAGCTGTAACCGGGTAACCCAGTTTCGCGAGGATTGCTACGGCGACCGACCCGACCCCGCCTGCCGCGCCGGTGACGAGGATGCTCAACCCAGCATCCCGTGTCGACTCGGGTGTGACGCCGTTCCGTTCGAGCGCCAGCACGGCGAGCATCGACGTGAACCCTGCCGTGCCGATCGCTGCCGCCTGCTCGCTCGTGAGCGCATCCGGAACCCGCACCAGCGCGCCACCGTCCACGCGCGCCCGCTCGGCGAGGCCCCCGTGATGGCGCTCGCCGATGCCCGAGCCGTTGAGGACGATGCGGTCTCCGGGCGACCAGCGGGGATCATCCGACGCTTCGACTGTACCGACCAGGTCGATACCGGGGATGAGCGGCGAGATGCGGGCGACGCCCGGCTTCCCGGCGATCGCGAGTCCGTCCTTGAAATTCAGTCCCGAATACTCGACAGCGATGGTCACCGCACCCGGCATGAGCAGAGCGTCGGTCAGACGTCGAACCTCAGCAGTGTGGGCGAGAATGCGCCCCGCCTCGGTGTCCTGTTCGATGACGATCGCGCGGAACTCGGTCATGGGTTTTACGATACGCGCGCTGGAGCTGAGAGGATCGCACTGCGATCCCGCGACGCCAGCGCCGAGGCAGCTGCGCTGCCGAGGATGACCCCAGCGCGCAATTCTCAACTGATATCGCGGCGCCAGCTCACGAAGTACCCCGCGATCACGAAGATCGCGGCGTAGGCGGCGAGCACGAGCCCGCCCTGCCACCACTCGAGTGCCGCCGCGGTCGCTGCGGCCGGCGACGAGATCGTGAACACACTGGCGCCGACGAGCGCATCGCTGGCGGCACCGGGCAGGAATTTGCCGATGTTCGCCGTGACCTCCGAGAACGATGTCGCCAGGCGCAGAAGCGGCTCGACGAATTGGGTGAAGGCCAGCACGATCACAATGGTCGCGACCTGGTTGGGCACCAGCGTGCCGAGCCCGACCCCGATGAGGGCCCAGAGGGCCATCGCGAGAATGGAACGCCCGATCTGCGCCCAGATCGCGGAGTCGCCGAGAGCGGTGTCGACCCCCACGATGGAGAGCGCGAGCGCGCCGATGCCGACCGCAGCGACCAGCGCGACGACTCCGTAGACCGCACCGACGATGAAGGTGGAGGTGACCTTCGCCCCGAGGACCTGCCCGCGCCGGGGGTTGGCGAGGAAGGTCGGCGTCAGCGTCTGGTGACGGTATTCGCCTGTCGTCGCCAGTGCGCCGAGCAGCACGGGGAACACGTAGCCGACCGAGGTCGCGAAACTGTAGACGACGGGGGCCAGGTTGTGGAAGATCGCAGCCGCCGCGCCTTCGTTGCCGCCGTTGCCCCGGGTGATCTTGCCTGTCGAGATCAGCCCGAACAGCGTGGCCAGGCCTCCCGAGATCAGCCCGATGTAGAGGAACAGCACGATCGCGAGCAGCCACCACATGCGGGTCGTGCCGATCTTCGTGAATTCCGAGCGCACACCGGCGATGAAGGCGTTCACAGCGAGCCTCCTTCGCCGACGAGTGAGAGGAACGATTCTTCGAGTCCCGATCGATGCCGATGCAGGGAGCTCAGCTCGATGCCGGCGACGAACGCCACGTGTCCCACCTGGGCGGGTTCCGCATCCTCGACGAGCACGCCGCTGCGCAGCTCCGAGACGGTGAAACCGGATGCGCGGAGCGCGCCGATGAGTGCCGGCCGGTCGGGGGACTCGACGATCGTCTGCGGACCGCCCGCCGGGTCGAGGCTGGCGAGCGTCCCGCGATGCACGAGCTCGCCCTTGGCGATGATGATGACTTCGTCGACGCTCTGCTGCACCTCGGAGAGCAGGTGCGAGCTGATCAGGATCGTTCGGCCTTCGTTGGCGAGCTCGCGCAGGAAGAGCCTGATCCATTTGATGCCCTCAGGGTCGAGGCCGTTGACCGGCTCGTCGAGCACCAGCACCCCCGGGTCGCCCATGAGCGCGAACGCGAGGCCGAGCCGCTGCCGCATGCCGAGCGAGTATCCGCCGACGCGCCGGTCGGCGTAGTCGCTCAGCCCCACTTTCTGCAGCGCGGTGCCGACCGTCGCCGGGTCGAGGCGGGCCGCCTGGGCGTACACACGCAGGTGATTGCGTGCGGTCCGTCCCGGGTGGAAGCTCGCTGCCTCGAGTGCCGCTCCGACGGACGTCAAGGGTGATTCGAGGTGCGCATACGGCACGCCGCCGAACGTCGCTGTGCCTGTCGTCGGGGTGATCAGGCCGAGCAGCATGCGCAGCGTCGTCGTCTTGCCCGCGCCGTTCGGTCCGAGGAACCCGGTGACCCGACCGGGCTCCACCGTGAAACTCAAGTCGTTGACGGCCGCGATGGGGCCGAAGTGTTTGGTCAGGCCGGAAATCTCGATCGGTACGCCGGTCGGCAACGTGAACCCCTCTCGGTTCGGGCGCGCCCGCTCAGTTCAGGATGCGGGTGCTCGCCGCCAGCGTACCGCCTGAGTACAGCGATTCCGCGGCATCGGCCAGCGCGGTGAGTGCGACGCGCTGCGACCATGGTCCGTACGAGATTCGGGCGACACCGAGCCGTTCGAGTTCGGCGGGCGGAAGGGACCCCGGATGCCCGATCACGCTGACCTTGCGCTCGCCGATTCCGGCGACCAGGCGCGCGACGGTCTCGGCATCGAGCCGCCCGGGGACGAAGACGCACGTCGCGCCCTGGTCGAGGAAGGCTCGGCCGCGTTCGATCGCGTCTGCGACGTTCTCGTCGACGCTGCGCGCGGTGCCGCGCAGGAACGCGTCCGTTCGCGCATTCAGTGCGAAAGGTACGCCCTCGGCGTCGGATGCGCGCACGACCGCCGCCACCGCGGCGACGGACTCGTCGAGGGGCTTCAGCTGATCTTCGAGGTTCATTCCGACGACGCCGACCCCGATCGCGCGCCGCGCGGTCTCGCCGGCATCGCCGTAGCCGGCTTCGAGATCAGCAGTGACGGGAAGCTCCGTGTCGGCGACGATGCGCGAAACCGCTTCGAGCATGAGGTCGAGCGGGATGTGCTCGCCGTCCTCATAGCCGTACATCGCGGCGATGGAGTGGCTGGCGGTCGCGAGCGCACGCGTCCCGGGAAGCCCGGCGATCACGCGTGCGGAGGCGACATCCCAGACGTTGACCAGCTGCAGCAGCGCGGCGTCGTCGTGCAGGCGGCGCAGCTCGGCGCCCTTCTCCTGGATGTTCATGGATCGAGCCTAGGCGGAGGCATACGATGAGCGCATGCCGCAGACGTCGGTAGGCAAGACCAGGACGCGAATCATTCGCTCCCGGTCGCCGCACGTCGTCGCCGATAATCTCTTCTTCATCTTCGGTGGTGTCTCGGCGGTCTGGCTCGCCGTCATCGTCCTGACCGAGAGTTTCCGATGGGGCTGGTTCCTCATCCTCTTCTTCCTGCTGTTCTGGGTGATGCTCGCCTACCTGGTGCTGCCGCGGCTTCACCGCATCCTGACCTCGATCTACGTGCCCGACTACTTCATCGGGCGCACGCGCACCAGCGATGGCCTGCTGGGCGACCCGATCAACCTCGCGCTGATCGGGTCGGACGCGCAGGTGGATGCTGCGATGCGCCGGGCGAACTGGATCCGCGCCGACGATGTCACCCTCGCGAGCAGCCGCCGCATCATCGCGTCGACCCTGCTCCGTCGCAGCTATGACGAGGCGCCGGTGAGCCCGCTCTTCCTGTTCGGTCACCAGCAGGACCTCGCGTACCAGCAGGAGGTGGAGGGCAACCCGGCGAAACGTCACCATGTGCGGTTCTGGCGCACACCCGACGGCTGGTTGCTGCCGGGAGGGCGCAGCGTTGAGTGGCTGGCGGCGGGCACGTTCGACCGCGCGGTCGGCTTCTCGCTCTTCACGTTGCAGATCACGCACAAGATCGACGCCAACACCGACGTCGAGCGCGACCACATCGTCTCGTCGCTCACGGCTCGGGATGCGCCCGTCGAGGTCGAGCTCCTGCGCGATTTCTCGACGGGCTACCACGCACGCAACGGCGGCGGCGACACCATCGAGACCGACGGCGACCTGCCCGTGATCGACGTGCGACACGTCATCGCCGGCAAGGAATCGATCGATGTCGCACGGGAGGTCGCGGCGGCGCGGCTGGCACGTGTGCAGGCGCGACCCATCCCGACCACCCTCGGCTTCCTGCTGATGCTGCTCCGGGTCGTCGCAGGGCTCGTGTTCATCGGCCTCACCGTCGTCGACTTCCGCGGCTTCCTGCAGGCCGAAGTCTTCTCACAGACCCCGTCGCTCACGCCCGAGGACCAGGCCACGGCGACCTGGATCGTCGCGATCTTCCTCGCGGCGGTCGGGATATGGCTACTGCTCTACCTGTGGATGGCGATCCTCGTCTACCGGGGTAGCGATCGCGCGCGCATCATCGCGATGAGTCTCAGCAGTCTCGCGATCATCCTCTCCGCCATCGACTTCTTCAACGGTGGCGCGCAGTTCACCCTGCAGAACAACATCCTCGGGTTGCCGCTCGACATCCTGGTCGTGCTCGCACTGTCGAGTCAGCGCGCGCGGATGTGGGCGCGCCGGGTGCGCAGCAAGCCGGCTCGCGAGCCCGTCAGTTCAACGGTTTCTTCGGCCCCGACGACTTGAGCGCGGACTCCTCGGCGTCGAGGAAAGCGAGCACCGACCGCACGGCCAGCTCCTGGTAGCGGCCTTCCGAGCGGGCGTCGAGCACCGCCGAGCGCTCGGCCTTGATCATCGAACGCCGCAGCCGCATGTAGGCGTACTGCGCGTCCTCGCCGCCCTCGACCGGGGTCGGGTTCTCGAGAGCATCCGCGAGGAACACCGCGTTGATGCGCAGGCGTTCGACCACGCGCTCATCCTCGTCGCCGGTCACCTCCTGCTCGAGCTTCGCGAGCCCTGCGGTCTGCGCCTCGGCGAGCAGGCGCTGCATCTCTCCGGACTCCTGCCGGAAGTCGGGCGGCGGCAGCTTCAGACGTCGGATGACCCAGGGGAGCGCCAGCCCTTCGAGAAGAGTGCCGACGACCACGATGAAGGCGAGGAACTGCAGGAACTCGCGGTCGGGTGTCTGCGGCGGAAGCAGGAACACAGCGGCAAGGGTCACCACGCCGCGGATGCCCGCGAACGACACCGCGATACTCGTCGCCCAGTTCCACCCCCGTTCCCGCAACCGCTGTGGGCCGTACTTGTACAGCGTGGTCGTCAGCACCATCCAGATGAGGCGGGCGAGGAAGAGGGCGAACAGCACCACGACACTCGCGGCGATCGTCCGCCCCACGGTGATTCCGGAATTGAAGGCGCCGGTGGCGATACCGGCGAGCTCCAGTCCGATGAAGAGGAAGACGGCGTTCTCGAGAAGGAAGGAGATCGTGCGCCAGTTGATCGTCTCGGCGATCCGCGCCTCCGCGGTCTGGATCGTCGGCGACCGAAAGCCGAGGTAGAGTCCGGCGACGACGACCGCGAGGATCCCCGAACCGTGCAGGAACTGCGCCGGAATGAAGGCGAGGTACGGCGTGATCAGTCCGAGTGACGTGTCCAGGACCGGCGCTCGCAGCTGCTTGCGGATGTTCGCCAGCACGTAGCCGACGAGCAGACCGACAGCCACGCCCACGACGACGGCCAGGACGAAGTCCGTTGCGATCGCGAGCGGATTCACGACGCTGACGATGGCGGCGATGGTCGCGTTGAGCGCCACCAGGGCGGTGGCGTCGTTCAGCAGGCTCTCGCCTTCGAGCACGGTGACGAGACGTCGGGGCAGGTGCAGGCGGCCGGCGATCGCGGTCACGGCGACCGTGTCCGTGGGCGCGACCACCGCCCCGAAGGCGAACGCTGCCGCGACGGTCAGAGTCGGGACGACCAGCCAGGTGGCGAACCCGACGACGACGACCGTGAACACGACGAGGCCGACCGAAAGCAGGAGGATGCCGTCGCGGCGGGCCCGGACATCCACGAACGACGTCTGGATGGCTGCCGCGAAGAGCAGCGGAGGGAGCAACCCGTAGAGGATGAGCTCCGGCTGGATCTGAACCTGCGGCACGCCGGGAATGAAGGAGACGACCGCGCCGACCGCGACCAGTACGACGGGCGCAGACCATCCCACCCGTCGCGAAACCCCGGTGACCGTCACGGTCACCAGCACGAACGACACGATCCAGACGATGGTTGCGACCGGATCCATGCTGCCCATGATGGCCGCAACGCGCGCCGCGCGCCATTGCTTCCGCCGGAAAGCGCCCGGCATTCCGCCCACAGCGATCAGGCGGGTGCGGGTGCGATCAGGTCAGGCGGTCACCGGATGCGCGGTGCAGCGGGCCGTGCCGGCATGCGTTTCGCACACCACGAGCTGTTCGCGACACGACAGGTCGGCACAGTTCTGCATCCGCTTCGTCGCCTCGCCGCACACGACGCAGTGGCCGAGCACAGCCGTGTGGTCGCTGAAGTCGACCGAGCCGCGCTTGTCGAAGACGTAGAGCGAGCCCTCCCACAGGCCGTCATCGCCGAACGTCTCGCCGTACCGGACGATGCCGCCGTCGAGCTGGTACACCTCACCGAATCCGCGGGACTTCATCAGCCCGGACAGCACCTCGCAGCGGATGCCGCCAGTGCAGTAGGTGACCACCGTCTTGTCTTTGAGGTGGTCGTATTTGCCGCTGTCGAGCTCGGCCACGAATTCGCGGGTCGTCGAGACGTCCGGAACCACCGCATCCCTGAACCGCCCGATCTGCGCCTCGAAACGGTTGCGGCCGTCGAAGAAGACGACGTCGTCGCGGTCGGCGACGAGCGCTTCGATCTCGCGCGGCTGCAGTTTCGTCGCACCGCCGACCACACCGTGCTCGTCGACGACCAGTTCACCAGGCGCTCCGAAGCTCACGATCTCATCGCGCACCTTCACGACGAGCTTCGGGAAGTCGACGCTCCGGCCTTCGTCGTCGAGCCCGGTGCCTTCGCTCCACTTGACGTCGAGGTTCTTGAACGCGGGGTAGTCCTTCGTCTTGCGCAGGTAGCGCTTGACCGCCGCGAGATCGCCGCCGAGAGTGCCGTTCATTCCGTCAGCGGAGATCAGGATGCGCCCGCGCAGACCCAGCGACTCGCACAGGTCGCGCTGCCACAGCCGGATCGCGTCAGGGTCGGCGATCGGCGTGAAGACGTAGTAGAGCAGGATCTTCGGAACGGACACCGCACCATGGTAGGCGCAGGCGACTGAGAAGACTCTCAGCGCCCATTCTCACGGTGGAGAGCGAACGCACAGGATGCCACGATGTGATGGAGGCAGACGTCGCCGGATGCTGGAAGAATGTTTTCATCGCACCGCTGGAAATGTAAGGAGAGGGATGCCATGAGCACGCTCGTCATCATCCCTACCTACAACGAGCGCGAGAACGTGGCGTCGATCGTCGGGCGGGTCAGGACCTCCACCCCCGACGTTTTCGTACTCGTCGTCGACGACTCCTCACCGGATGGCACAGGCGACATCGCGGATGCGCTGGCGGCAGCGGACGACCACGTTCTGGTCCTGCACCGAGCCGGCAAAGAAGGGCTTGGCGCGGCCTACCGCGAAGGCATGCGCTGGGGTCTCGACGCGGGCTACGACCGCATCGTCGAAATGGATGCGGACGGCTCGCACCGCCCGGAAGAGCTGCACCGTCTGCTCGAGGCGAGCGAATCGGCGGATGTGGTGCTCGGCTCGCGCTGGGTCCCCGGAGGCGGTGTGGAGAACTGGCCGGCGAGCCGGCAGTTCCTTTCGCGCGGGGGCAGCATGTACTCGCGCATCCTGCTGGGTGTTCCGGTCAGGGACGTGACCGGCGGCTACCGGGCGTTCACGGCGGCGGCGCTCGAGCGCATCCACTTCGAGGACGTCGAAAGCCAGGGCTACTGCTTCCAGATCGATATGCTCCGACGGGCATTCGACGCGGGCCTGCGCATCGTCGAGGTTCCGATCACGTTCGTCGAGCGGGAGCACGGCGCCTCGAAGATGACGACAGGCATCGTCGTCGAGGCGATGGTCCGTGTCACCGGGTGGGGGATCACCGGACTTCCGCGCCGGTTCCGGCGACGTCCCGAACCGGCAGACCCCGTCGAGACGACCGTCGGGCTGTAGCGGCTCGCGTCCGCGTTGTGCGCTCGCGCACGCTGCCGGCTCGCGCGCGTCTGTGGGCGCGCGCACTAGTTCTGTCCCGGCGCACTAAGTAGACGTAGTGCGCCGGGACGAAGCTAGTGCGGCGAGCGTCCTCGGGCGCGGGATCAGATGTCGCCGGAGGTGGCGATCGGCACGAGAACGGCGCGCGCCAGCGAGTGGAAATGCGCGTTGAAGCCCAGGATCGCCGGGGTCGAAGACGGGTCGAGGTCGAGACGGTCGACATCGAGCGCGTGCACGACGGTGTTGTAGTGGTGCGTGCCCGTCCCGGGCGGAGGCCCTGCACCCGTGAAGCTCTTGCCGCCCATCTCGTTCGAAAGCATCGCGGCGCCGGCCGGGAGCGCGGCCCCGCCTGCAGCTCCCGCGCCCGCGGCGAGCGAGGTCACCGACGCCGGGATGTTGTAGACGGCCCAATGCCAGAAACCGGAGCCGGTCGGCGCATCCGGGTCGTGGATGGTGACGGCGAAACTCTTCGTCTCGGGCGGGAACCCGCTCCAGGAGAGTTGTGGCGACACGTCGCCTCCGCCCCCTCCGGCGCCCCACTGGGCGCGGTCGAGAGGCGTGTCGTCGGCGACGTCATCGCTCGTCAGGGTGAACAGGGGCACCACGCCGAAGCGTGCGAACGGGTCTTCAACGGTCATGGTCGCAACGCTACGCGCGGGGCTCCGCTCCGTCCAGAATGCTTCCGTTACGCACAGGTTCTGAACGGGTGCCCGTGTTGCAACGTGTGCACGCGTTCAGAAAGGTGGGGCACGAACAGCGCTGCCGGGGCTAGTGCTTGTTGCCGGTGAGCGCCAGCACTCCACCGAGGCCGATCATCATCACACCGCCGGCTGTGCCCAGGTGTTCCACCCGCCGCGGCGAGCGGGCGAACCACTGGCGGGCGGTCCCCGCCACCATCGCCCACGTGCTGTCGCACAGCAGCGCGAGCACGAAGAAGACGAGTCCGAGCTCGAACATCTGGAGGGGGATGAACCCTGCGCTGTAGTCCACGAACTGCGGCAGAACCGCGACGAAGAAGACGAGCGTCTTGGGGTTGGTCAGCCCGACGAAGAAGCCTTCGGCGAGGATCCGGTACCGCGACTGAGGGTCGGGCGTCGCTTCGTGAGTGACGGCCGTGTGGCGGCGATGTCGTATCGCCTGGATCCCCAGATACACGAGATACGCAGCCCCCCCGAACTTGATGATCGTGAACAGGACGAGCGATTGCGCGACCACGGCCCCGACGCCCACCGCGACCGCCACGATGAGGGGGAGCATCCCGAGCGCGTTGCCGAGCACGCTGAGGAGCCCGCCCAGGCGGCCCAGCGAGATCGAGCGTCCGATCACGAAGAGCACGCTCGGCCCCGGGATCACGATGAGCGCCAGGGAGGTGAGCGCGAACGCGAGGAGCGAGGGCCCAGGAACCATCCCGTCATCGTAGACCCGGCGGTGAACAGCGGCGTACGATCCGAACTGTGACGGACTACAGCGATCTCACCGCGATCTTCATCAACTGCACGCTGAAACGCAGCCCGGAGGTGAGCAACACGCAAGGCCTCCTCGACCGGTCGATCGCCCTTATGAGAGCGCAGGGCGTCGAAGTCACCGCGGTCCGTGCGATCGACCACGACCTGGCGACCGGTGTCTATCCGGACATGACGGCCCACGGCTGGGATCACGACGGCTGGCCGGAGCTGTGGCCGAAGGTGGAGGCGGCGGACATCCTGGTGCTGGGCGGCCCGATCTGGCTGGGCGACAACTCATCCGTCACCCGGCAGGTCATCGAGCGCTTGTATGCCATGAGCGGCATGTTCAATGAGAAAGGCCAGTACGTCTACTACGGCAAGACGGCCGGTGTCGTCATCACCGGCAACGAGGACGGCGTGAAGCATTCGGCGATGAGCCTGCTCTACAGCCTGCAGCACATCGGCTACGTCATCCCTCCGCAGGCCGACTCAGGCTGGATCGGCGAGATCGGACCTGGACCGAGCTATCTCGACGAAGACTCGGGCGGCCCGGAGAACGACTTCACGAATCGCAACACCACGTTCATGGCGTGGAACCTGATGCACATGGCCCGGATGCTCAAGGATACGGGCGGATTCCCCGCTTTCGGCAACCTGCGGTCGCAGTGGGACAACGGCGAACGTTTCGGGTTCGAGGCGAACCCGGAGTACCGCTGAGATGCGTGCGGGAGTGTGGGCGACGCTCGGCGACGTCCGGATGACAGCCGCTCTCGAAGGTCTCGGCTTCGACTGGGTGGGTATCGACGCGCAGCACGGACACCACGACGACCGGAGCATCCGCGACATCCTGAGTCTGCGGCGTGAGCCCAAAGCGACGATCCTCGTCCGGGTCGCGGCGAACGACCTGACCCTGATCGGCCGCGCGCTCGATGCGGGTGCTGACGGCGTGATCGTCCCATTGGTCAGCACCCCCGATGAGGCTGCCGCTGCGGTCGCCGCAGCGCATCACCCGCCGAAGGGCATCCGCAGCTGGGGACCGCTCGCCGGTTACGAGATCGACCCGTCGCGCCCGCCGCTCTGCGCGGTCATGGTCGAGACGGCGGATGCGCTCGATCGGGTCGCCGCGATCGCTGCGACCCCCGGCGTCGACATGATCTTCGTGGGCCCCTTCGACCTCAGTCTCGCGCTCGGCATGGAGGTCAACGAGTTGATCGCCGACACGAGCGACTCGTCGCCCCTCCGGCGCATCGTCGGGGCCTGCCGTGACGCGGGCATCATCGCGGGCGCGTACGCGGGAGCGCCCGAGCGTGCGGTGCACCTGCGGGAGCACGGCTTCGACTGGGTCGCCGTCGACACCGACACCGGGATCCTCGCACTCGGCGCTGCCGGCGCCCTCCTCGCATCCGCTGCTCCGTTGCCACCCGGCCGCACGCGGTAGGTTTCTCGTACAACTTCGACATCGCGCGCCCACCAGGCGCTCGGGCAGGGAGCAGATCATGGCTGATCAGGAGATCCACAAAGGTCTCGCCGGCGTCGTCGTCGACACGACCACCATCTCGAGCGTCAACCCGGAGACGAATTCCCTGCTCTACCGCGGCTACCCGGTGCAGGAGCTCGCCGCACGGTGTTCATACGAAGAGGTGGCGTACCTGCTGCTGCACGGCGACCTTCCCTCGTCGGATCAGCTCGTCGCCTTCGAGGCGCTCGAGCGTTCGCTGCGGCCCCTTGATCCGCGCACCAGACGCGTGATCGACGACCTGCCGGTGACCGCGCATCCGATGGATGCCGTCCGCACCGCGGTCAGCCAGCTCGGCGCGTTCGACCCCACCCTCCTCCAGCCCGGAGGAATCCTGAATCCCGAACTCAACGACAGCCGCGCCGTCTACCTGCTGGCGCAGCTGCCGACGATCGTCGCGTACGAGCAGCGTCGCCGCCGCGGGCTCGACCTGATCGAGCCGAGGGACGACCTCGACTATTCGCAGAACTTCCTCTACATGACGTTCGGAGAGATTCCGGATGCGGTCGTCGTCGACGCTTTCCGCGTCTCGCTGGTGCTGTACGCCGAGCACTCCTTCAACGCGTCAACGTTCACCGCCAGAGTGATCGCGTCGACGCTGAGCGACATGTACTCGGCGGTCACCGGCGCGATCGGAGCCCTGAAGGGGCCGCTCCACGGCGGCGCGAACGAAGCTGTGATGCACACGTTCGACGAGATCGGCACGGCAGACCGCGCCGCCGCCTGGCTTGACGAATCGCTCGCGGCCAAGCGCAAGATCATGGGTTTCGGTCACCGGGTCTACAAGCACGGGGACTCGCGAGTGCCGACGATGAAGGCCGCCCTCGACTCGCTGGTCGAGCATTACAACCGGCAGGAGCTGCTCGACCTGTACTCGGCGCTCGAGTCGGCGATGGATGAGCGCAAAGGCATCAAGCCGAACCTCGACTACCCGTCGGGTCCGGCCTACAACCTGATGGGTTTCGACACCGAGACGTTCACACCGCTGTTCGCCGCGGCGCGCATCGCCGGCTGGACCTCCCACATCATGGAGCAGTATGCGGGCAATTCGCTCATCCGCCCGCTGTCCCAGTACACCGGCGAGCCGGAGCGCCACCTCGAGTAGCTCGCGTTTCACCGAGAATCGCCGGTGGAGCCGACTGTCGCCGGTAGACCGGGTCGCCTCGGCGCGATCGGCGACTCTCGCCCGTGAGGTGGGGCCAGCCTGACCGGAAGCAGGCGCCGGGTCTGATAGAAACAGGACCGATGACTGGTTCGAAGCCGCGGATGCCCATCTGGGCGATCATCCTGATCGTCGTCGCATCGCTCGCCACTGCTCCTGTCGTGGCCGGCGTCGCCTTCTTCGTCTGGGTGTTCGGAACCTCGTTCCAGCCTCCCGATGTCGGCGGGGCCGCCTCGCATGTGCGATCCATGCACTGCGTGGCCTGGGCGCGCTCGTTCTCCGACGGGGGCGGTGTCGACGTGCGCAAGAGCGCGATCATCCAGGTCGGTCTGAAGCCCGGATGCACCGAAGGCGACATCAACGAGACGTACGCGTACATCTTCCAGAACACGATCAAGGTCAGGGACGATGCCGACGTCAAGGTCGACTACCTGGTGATGCCGCACGCGCCGAACCAGAAGCCCGGCACCGACGTCTATTCGACGACCAGAACGACCGGCGCGCAGCTGACGATGGAACCGGTGTACGGTCTGCCGACGGCGTCGGAGTTCGCGGAGACGGTGAGCGACTGGATGACCGCTCGGAGCGAAGTCGACGACGGCGCCCAGCTCGAACTGGTCTCGAGCGATCTGTGGACCAATCAGCCTGAGCGGATCGTCGTCAACAGCACCTCCGAACAGCTGCGGTCGCTCCGGTCGACCTTGTCGCCGCGGCTTCGATCCATGGCGTGGAAGGTCACCATTCCGGCCCGAGGGGACACCCCGTATGTCCGCGAAGGCGCCGGTCCTGCCGGCGGCGTCACGCTCGAAACGAACTTCGGCTTCCCCGATGCGGGTCTCGTGGAACTGGGTCAGAAGCTGAACGGCGCCTGGCCGGCCGCGTCATCCAATGACGAGTTCGTCTACCTCTATCGGAATGCTCCTGAGACAGCCGGCGGAGGCTTCAACGAAGTCAATGCCCGCATCTTCGGGGTCGACCCGTCCGAGGCGTTCACGTCGGGAACGCCGTCGTCGCCCGAGTCGACGGTGGCGTGGCCGGCCCTTGCTGCATTCGTCGACGCGATCAGAAAGCCGGCACACGATCTCGGGCAGCGGGTCACCGTCGGTATCGGGTTGTACGATCGACCTTTCGCAGACGGCGACGACCACCCGCAGGCTGGGAGCACCGGACTCCGCGACGACACACCCATCGCGTTGTTCGACTCGAACTACTGCCCGACGCCCGACCAGAACGATTCGACACCCGACGGCGGTGTGATCGAGTCGTCGCTCTGCCGGTACTGGGTCCAGGCGGGATCGGCACCCGAATAGGCTGCGATCACCGGCCGACTTCACCACACAACCCCGCCCACAAGCGCGCGGTCACGACGCGCAGCAAGGGTTGGAGGGTTTCGACAGCGAACGTGAGCATCCGTTGGGTGATGGGTAGCATGACGCCGTGCACATGATCTTCCGGACGATGCTCCACGCCATCCTGTCCCGCTTCGGCCCGCGGCTCGGCCACTATGACGTGGCTTACACGAAGTTCCGGGTGATGCCCACCGACCTGGACATCCTCAACCACATGAACAACGGCGTGTACCTGTCGATCGCGGATGTCGGCCGGTTCGATCTCTTCACGCGCAACGGCGTCTGGGCGATCTTCAAGAAGAAGAACTGGTATCCGGTAGTGGCGTCGGAGACGATCTCATTCCGCAAATCGCTGAACCCGTGGCAGCGCTTCGTCGTCGAATCCCGTCTGCTCGGTCTCGACGACAAGGCTGCGTACATGGAACAGCGGTTCACGGTTGATGGCGAGATCTACACCCAGGCGTTCATCCGCGCACGGTTCCTCCGGAAGAGCGGCGGCGTCGTCCCGATCGACGAACTGCTCGAGGCCGTCGGACCGGTTCCGCACGACGCGAGCGTTCCGCAGTGGCTGGTCGAGTGGGGTGCGGATGCTGCCCTCCCGTCGACGCGCGCCGAAGCACCCAGCGTCTGGGCAGACTGAGCTCTGCGCAGACCCGGGCACGGTGCCCGGTGCCAACTGCGCGGCTACTCGGCCGCGGGTCCGAACGCGAACACGCCGCTCGGGTCGTACGTGGTGCGCGCAGCGGCCAGCCGGTCGAAGACGGCCGGCGGCCACGTGGTCGTGAACTCCGCAGGATCGATCAGCCCGCGCGACCAGTTCACATTCGTGATCGCCGAGCGGCGGCCGCCCACCGCGTCGAAGATCGCCTGGGCGCGTTCGGGTGCGCGCTCGGCGAACGTCGACGGATCGAGTGCGATCAGACCCATCGTGAACTGGGCGTCGCGGCCGCCGACGGAGGTTCCGTCCGCCGGGTCGCGTCGGGTCGCGCCCCCGAGCTGGCGCACCTCGACCGCCGCGAACGGCGTGCCGCTTCCCGGCCCGGCGAGCCGGAGCAGCTCGTCGGCCAGGTCCTGGTCGATCGAGTCGAGCATGAGCCCGCGGATCCAGTCCGGGCCGCCCGCCTCGGGATCGTTGTGGATGGTGCCGACGGCGGTCGTGGGGATCTCGCCGAGCAGGTCGAGTGACACGGGCGCGGACTCGCGCAGAGGGGAGGCGAGGCGCGCGCCTTCTGCGGGGTCGCCGGGAAAGGCGAACCGGATGCTGAGCACGAACTTGCCGCGCAGCGGCGGGGGAGCGAACTCGACATCGGGTACATCGATGAACGCGAACGATGACGTGACGAGGTCGGGTGCGCTCTGCGCCCACTCGACCCAGGTCCGCAGCGCCGGCTCGATGCTGTCGCCCTCGAAGATGAGGCTGCCGGCGTAGAGGGTCTTCAGCGGAACGAGCTCGATCGTCATGCTCGTGACGACCCCCAGGCCGCCCTTTCCGCCGCGGAGCGCCCAGAACAGTTCGCGGTGGCTCGTGTCGTCCGCCGTCACGATCTCGCCGTCGGCGGTCACGACACGGAAGGCCCGCACCCAGTCGGCTGTGAAACCGTGGCTGCGTGACAGCGGCCCGAGGCCGCCGCCCAGCGTGTAGCCGACCGCGCCGACGTGCGGCGACGACCCGGTGATCGGGGCCAGGCCGTATTCGGAGCCGGCCTCGATGACGGGAGCCCACCGGCATCCAGCGCCGATGGTGGCGAGCCCGGCCTCCGGGTCGATGGTGATCTCGTCCAGTGCCCGGGTGGAGATGAGCACGCCGTCGGTGATGGGAAGGCCGCCTCCGTGGCCGGTCGCCTGCACGCGTACGCGCAGGCCGTTCTCGGCCGCGAACCGGACGGCCGCTGCAACATCCTCTTCACTGGTGACGGCGACCACGACATCCGGGTCGTGGACGAGCGTGGGGTTGAAGCCGGCGACTTCTGCAGCGAGGCCGGCGTCGCCGCGCACGAAGACCGTGCCGGTGACGGACGCGCGCAGGCGCGCGAGGGAATCAGTGTCGATCTGAATCGTCATGCTGGGAGGCTATTGTCGGCCACCGACACCGGGCAACCGTGCAGGCACGGAGTGTGCATTCGGTTGAGGCGGAACCCGCTGACGTACGATTCCAGCATGGTCCCACTCGCCGAGGCTCCTCCCGTCGCCCCGGCGACCCCGGCGACCCCGGCAGCGGCACCTCACGCGCCCGCGGCAACGGCCCAGCACCCGGTTTCGACCGTCTACCGTCCCGCCTCCCCGGTCGACCTCCGCCACACCCTCGGCACCCTCGGTCGCGGCTCCTACGACCCGACGACCGTCTGGGATGCGCGCGGACTGTGGCGCACCTTCCGCACCCCCGACGGCCCGGTCGCACTGCGCCTCGACACGGCATCCGACGGCATCCGCGCCAGGGCGTGGGGAGCGGGTGCCGAGTGGGCGATCGCCGGAGTGCCGCAGCTGCTCGGCTGCGACGACGACTGGTCGGCGCTCGACGTGAGCGCCTCGCCGCTCCTGCACGAGAGCAGGCGGCGCAACCCGGGCATCCGCCTGACGCGCACGCGACGGGTGTTCGAAGCGCTCGCACCCGCGATCATCGAGCAGAAGGTCACCAGCGTCGAGGCGTACCGCGCGTGGGCGAGGCTCGTGCGCAGCTACGGCGACGTCGCGCCGGGGCCCGTCCCCGACGGGATGCGCGTGTCGCCGTCGCCGGAGACCTGGCGCCGCATCCCCTCCTGGGAGTGGCACCGCGCGGGAGTCGACCCGCGGCGCTCGCGTGCGCTGGTGCAGGCCGCGACCGTGGCATCCTCGCTGGAGCGGGCCACAGCATCCGCCGCCACACTCGCCGAGGCGGCCGCGCTTTTGCGCACGGTGCCCGGAGTCGGCGTCTGGACGGCGGCCGAGACATTGCAGCGTTCGCACGGCGATCCGGATGCGGTGAGCGTCGGCGACTACCATCTCGCGCACTACGTCGGCTCGGCGCTCATCGGGCGCAGGGTCGACGACGACGGGATGCTCGAACTCCTCGAGCCGTGGACGGGCCAGCGTCAGCGGGTCATCCGCCTGATCCTGGCCAGCGGGCATCGCGACGAGCGTCACGGACCGCGGATGACCATCCAGGACCACCGCGGCCACTGACCTGCGTCGCGTGCGCCTGTTCCGGACGAGGGCGTCCGTTCCGCGCGTCCCTCTCGTCCGGGGGTGACGCGCTCGCCCGCGACAGGTGCGACCTCAGTCGCCGGCTGCCCGCGCGTTCACCGCGTGCAGGGCCACCTGCTCGGCGTGGATGTCCTGCTCGAGCTCCCTGCACAGGCTCTCGTAGTGGTCGAGCATGTCGGGGTAGTAGTCGTCCCAGTCGGGCATCGGCTTGCCCGCGCGGGCAGCCAGCAGACGGTCGAGGTAGTAGTCCCATCCGACGCCCATGTTCGCGTCGTCCTTCAGCGACCGCAGCCGTTGCCCGAAGGTCAGCGTCGTGTGCGAGCTCGCCTCCTTCAGGTGCCAGAAGACACGGAACGAGCTCCCGGCGGGACCGACATCGGCCGCGAACCGATGGGGTGCGCTGCATTCGAGGATGCTGACGTTGCCCCATTCGGCGCCGTCGCCCTCAGCGTTCATCCGGAACTTGAGGGCGCCCGTCGAGGGGAGTCCTTTGTATTCGCCCACCCACTCGGCGAGCCGCGGCGAGCGGCTGAACCAGGACCAGACATCCTCGATCGGGGCTTTGAAGATCCGGTCGAGGACTACGTAGACACCGTCATCCTTGCGAACAAGTCGACCAGTCGGCTGTGGCATCATGTGCACCTCCACTTAGCTTTCAGAGTAGCCACGTCGGTGCTGAAAGGGCAGGGCGAAACGGAGGAACCTGCGAAGAATCGCAGCGGGCACGGCCAAACCTCCGTGTCGGCCGGGAAAATGCCACTAGCGGGCGCTGTGGGGTGCGTCGCTAGGCTGTGCCCATGAGCAGCAAGAGCAAGCAGGGACCCAAGCCGCAGGAGCACGGCCTCGACATCGCGGAAGGGCACCGCGGACTGTGGGGGTTCTTCGCCGGCCTCATCGTTGCCGTCCTGATCGCCTACCCGCTTTCGGCGTCGATCGCCTTCGCCACGCATCCCGCCACCCAGACCCTCTTCGGAGGGCGTCTCGCCTCGGCGTCGCAGGGCGGCTTCCAGGCGTTCTGGTGGGTGATCGCGATCATGTGCATCGCGTTGCCGTTCATCGTCGGGTTCGGCATCGCCAAGTTGTCAGGGCGCACGCTCGGAATCCTGACCGGTATCGTCGCGATCTTCCTCATTCTCGTGATCGTCCTCGGGCAGCTCTTCGCGTTCTGACCGTCGAGCACCGGGCGGCGTGCGGGTCAGCTCTCGAGCACGGCCATCGCCGCGTTGTGGCCGCCGAGGCCGCTGACCGCCCCGCCGCGCCGGGCGCCGGCCCCGCACAGCAGCACACGCTCGTGGCGCGTCGAGACGCCCCACCGTTGCGCCGGGGTCGCCAGCGGATCGTCGTCTTCGGCGAACGGCCACGAGAGCGGCCCGTGGAAGATGTTCCCGCCCGGCATGTTCAGGGCGCGCTGAAGGTCGAGCGTCGTCTTCGTCTCGATGCAGGGGCGCCCTTCGCCGTCCGTGAGCAGCAGGTCTTCGACGGGTTCGGCGAGCACCGAGTTGAGGGACGCGAGCACTGCTTTCTGCAGGCGTTCGCGGGTCGCGTCGTTGTTATCCTCGCTGAGCCAGCGGTCGGGGGTGTGCAGGCCGAACACGGTGAGAGTCTGGGCGCCGGTGGCAGCGAGGTCGCCGTCGAGGATGCTCGGATCGGTCAGCGAATGGCAGTAGATCTCACAGGGGATCAGCTCCGGCATCACCCCGCGCACGGCGCCCGCATACGCGGACTCGAGCTGCGTGTAGGTCTCGTTGATGTGGAAGGTGCCGCCGAAGGCGGCCGCAGGGTCGACGGATGCGTCCCGCAGTCTCGGAAGCCGCTTCAGCAGCAGGTTGACCTTCACCTGGGCGCCCTCGGGATGCGCATCCGGACCCTGCGGCTCGCCCAGCAGTCCGTCGAGCACTTCGGGTGCGACGTTCGCCAGCACGAAGCGTCCGACCACGCGGCGCTCGTGCTTCTTGCGCCGGTACTGCACCGTTCCGTCCGGATCGACAGAGGTGACTTCGGCGCGGGTCACGATGCGCGCGCCGGCCTCGCGGGCGACCCGCGCGAGCTCCGTGGTGACCGAACCCATGCCGCCGACCGGAACATCCCAGTCGCCTGTCCCGCCGCCGATGACGTGGTACAGGAAGCAGCGGTTCTGCGCGAGCCCGGGATCGTCGGCGCTGGCGAACGTGCCGATCAGCCCATCCGTCACCGCGACTCCGCGCACGACGTCGTTCTCCAGCCGTGACGTGATCAGATCGCCGATCGGGCGCTCGATCAGTGCATCCCACAACTCGTCGTCGCCGACGAGGGCGCGGGCCTCGCTGCGTGTCAGCAGCGGCTCGGTGACCGTCGGCCACAGCGACCGGGCGACGCGGGACGTGTCCTCGTAGAAACGGGTGAACGCATCCGCGTCGCCGGCCGCGCCGATGCGCTCGAACGATGCGGCCGTCGCGGAGGCGTCGGTGTTGTCGACGAGGAGGCCGATACCATCCGGATCGCCGGGGACCGGCGTATAGGAGGAGTAGCGCCTGCGCGCGAGATCGATGCGGAGGCCGAGTTCGTCGATGATCCGCTGGGGGAGAAGGCTGACCAGGTAGGAGTAGCGCGAGAGCCAGGCGTCGACGCCCTCGAACGCCTGCGCGCTCACGGCCGCCCCGCCGACCGACTCGAGCCGCTCGAGCACGATGACGCTCAGCCCCGCCTGCGCCAGATAGGCGGCGGCGGTGAGGCCGTTGTGGCCGCCGCCGACGATGACGACGTCGTGGGTGGGGTCAGCCGACGACCCGGATGCGGGCGTCGCGCTCGTCGATGAGGCTTCGGTCATGATCCGAGCCTAAGCCGGATCCGGATGGCGTCGTGCTGCGCGGGCGAGCGCCTCGCGGCAGGCGACGACTCCCGGGCGGGCGGCCGATGAGCGGCGCGACGACGTGAAGATGGTGCGGCGCGGTGCCCCCGGAAGCTCCGTGAGCGCGACGGACGGCGCATCCCCCGCCCAGACGAGGTCGGGGAGGAGACCGACCGCGTTCCCCGAACGGATCAGGCGGATGTGGGCGATCAGATCCGTCGTCTCGAAACGCACATCCGGTTCGAAGCCCGCGGAGCGGCACAGCTGCACCGCCCAGGTGCGGGCTGCGGTGCCCTCCGGCTCCATGACCCAGGGGAGTGCAGCCGCGTCGCGGAGGTCGCGGATGTCGCGGAGCGAGGGGGGCGGCGTCGCGAGGTGGATGGCGTCGGTCACGAGGTCGATCCGGTCGAGGTCGGCACGGAGCGCCCGCGTGCTTCCCGGGTACTGTTCGGCGATGACGAGGTCGAAATCGCGGGCCGAGACTTCGAAGAGCCCACGCTCCGGGGCACGCTCGGTCACCTCGACGCGGAGGTCGGGGAACTCCTCGGAGAGGATGCTCAGCGCGCCGGGGATGATCGCGTGGGCCGCGGACTGGAACACGGCGATCCGCACGACGCCGGTGACGGTGTCGAGTGAGGCGTCCAGTTCGGATTCGGCGCGTTCGAGAAGATCGAGGAGGTCGGCGGTGCGGGCGGCGAGGAGCTCGGCCTGCGGGGTGAGCTGGAGGCGACGCCCGATCCTGCGGAACAGGGTCACCCCGGACTCGCGCTCGAGCGCGGCGAGCTGCTGCGAGACATTCGACGGGGTGAAGGAGAGCGCTTCGGCGACCCCGGCGATCGTGCCGCGGATGGCGAGCTCCCGCAGGAGGCGCAGCTTGCGGACATCGAGCATCGCGGGTCCTTTCGCCGATGTCATCGATAGTTCAATGAAACTGAACAATATTGTTCAAAAGCATTCGCTTTTTCTAATGGAAGATTACTCGCACACTGTTATCCACAGCCGTAGTTTCTGACAGTTCTGTCGCACGGCGGCTTCCACTCAACAGCGAGGAATACAGTCGTGAGCATGGCGAATCAGACGGACGACGCAGGAACGCGCCCGGCAGACCTCGCGCAAGACGCGGTGGCGCTCGTGCAGAAGTGGCTGGCCGAAAGCGCGCCGGCAGTGGATGCGGCCGGCAGGAAGCCTGCGCAGGACCCGGCAGCGGAGCGGCTCGCCGGCGTCCTGAAAGATCCCAACGGTCTCGATTTCGCGGTCGGATTCGTCGACGGGGTCGCACGGCCGCAAGACCTGTTCGTCGCGGGCTACAACCTGCAGCGCGTCTCGAAGAAGATCCCGGCGTTCCTTCCCTGGTACATGCGCGCTGCGATCTGGCTCGGTGGAGTCTTCGGTCCCGTGCTGCCCTGGATCGTGATCCCGATCGCCCGGCGGGTGCTCCGTTCGATGGTCGGCCACCTCGTGGTCGACGCTACGCCCGAGAAGCTCGGCCCCGCCATCGCGCACCTCCGCGCGCCCAGCGACCCGCAGGGCCACGGCGCGCGTCTCAACCTGAACCTTCTGGGTGAGGCGGTGCTCGGCGAGCAGGAGGCCGCCCGCCGACTCGAGGGCACGCGCGCCCTTCTTGCGCGCGACGATGTCGACTACGTCTCGATCAAGGTGTCGTCCATCGCCTCGCAGCTGTCCATGTGGTCGTTCGACGAGACCGTCGAGCGGGTGATCGCGCGTCTCACACCGCTCTACCAGCTCGCGGCGTCGTCGCCGAAGCCGAAGTTCATCAACCTCGACATGGAGGAGTACCGCGACCTCGACCTGACGATCGCGGTCTTCACGGGCATCCTCAACCAGCCCGGGCTCGCCGGCCTCGAAGCCGGCATCGTCCTGCAGACCTACCTGCCCGATGCGCTCGACGCGCTGCAGGGCCTCACCGAGTGGGCGATGCACCGCCGTGCCGGCGGCGGAGCGAACATCAAGGTCCGGGTGGTCAAGGGGGCGAACCTGGCAATGGAGCGGGTGGATGCGTCGATCCACGGCTGGCCCCTCGCCACGTACGCGACGAAGCAGGCGACCGACACCAACTACAAGCGGGTGCTCGACTGGGCGCTGACGCCGGAGCACACGCACGCCGTGAAGATCGGCGTCGCCGGCCACAACCTGTTCGATGTCGCCCACGCCTGGCTGCTCGCCAAGCAGCGCGGCGTCGAGAGCCGCATCGACTTCGAGATGCTGCTCGGCATGGCGACGGCACAGGCCGAGGCGGTCAAGCGCACGGTGGGCCAGCTGCTCCTCTACACGCCGGTCGTCAACCCGGCCGAGTTCGACGTCGCCATCTCCTATCTCATCCGCCGCCTCGAAGAGAATGCGAGCACGGAGAACTTCATGTCCGCGGTGTTCGAGCTCGACTCGAACGCGGCGCTATTCGAGCGCGAGAAGCAGCGCTTCCTCGCCTCCGTCGCCGAGCTTGCCGCCGACCCCAACCCTCGCGGCTATGCTCCGCTGCCCAACCGCAAGCAAGACCGCACTCGTGAGTGGGAAGACGCCGAGGCCGAAGCCTTCACCCGGCCGAGGGCTGTCCAGTCCTCGCCCGCTCCCGCCGACGCAGGGCTGACGAGTGCCGTGCTCGGGCTCAGCCGGGGGTCAGACGGCGGTCTCCTCGAGCCGCAGGACGAGTTCGCAATGGCCGCGGCTCCCGCAGCGGCTCCGGTCGCCGACCAGCATCACGACTTCCACAACGCCGCAGACACCGACCCGTCGCTCGCCGCGAACCGGGTCTGGGGCAGGAAGATCCTCGCGCGGGTCGAGGGGTCCGTGCTCGGTGCGGACACGATCGCCGCTGCCGCCGTGAACGATGCGGCGACGCTCGAGGTCGTCCTGGCACGCGTCCAGGAGACCGGGGCCGCCTGGGGCCGGCGAAGCGGCTTCGACCGCGCCGCCGTGCTCGACCGGGCAGGGCTCGCGCTCTCGGCCAACCGGGACCGCCTGATCGAAGTCATGGCGGCCGAGACCGGAAAGACGATCGCCGAAGCCGACACGGAGGTCAGCGAAGCCGTCGACTTCGCCCACTACTACGCGGCGCGTGCCCGCGAGCTCGACACGATCCAGGGCGCTCGCTTCGTGCCGTCGAAGCTGACCGTCGTCACCCCTCCGTGGAACTTCCCGGTCGCGATCTCCGCGGGATCAGTGCTGTCGGCGCTCGCCGCGGGCAGCGGTGTGATCATCAAGCCCGCGCCACAGGCCAAGCGCTCGGGCGCGGTCATGGTCGAGGCGCTGTGGGAGGCCGGCATCCCGCGCGAGCTGCTCGCACTCGTCGACGTCGCCGAGAACGACCTCGGTCAGCGCCTGGTGTCCGACCCGCGGGTGGACCGCGTGATCCTCACCGGAGCATACGAGACAGCGAAGCTGTTCCGCTCGTGGCGGCCCGACCTGCCGCTGCTCGCCGAGACCAGTGGCAAGAACGCGATCATCGTCACCCCGAACGCGGACTACGACCTCGCCGTCTCCGACATCGTGAAGAGCGCATTCGGGCATGCCGGCCAGAAATGCTCGGCCGCCAGCCTCGTCATCCTCGTCGGCTCGGTCGCCAAATCGGAGCGGTTCCGTCACCAACTGGTCGACGCGGCCGCGAGCCTGCGGGTCGGCTACCCGCAAGACCCCACCAGCCAGATGGGTCCGCTGATCGAGCCCGCACAGGGCAAGCTGCTTCACGCGCTCACCACCCTCGGGGGGTCCGAAGAGTGGCTCGTGCAGCCGCGTCAGCTCGATGACACGGGCCGGCTCTGGTCGCCCGGGATCCGCACCGGAGTCGAGCCCGGCTCGTACTTCCACCTCACCGAATTCTTCGGGCCCGTTCTCGGCATCATGACCGCGCGCAACCTCGACGAAGCGATCCGCTTCCAGAACGCCATCGAATACGGTCTGACGGCAGGGCTCCACTCGCTCGATGCCGGCGAGCTCGCACACTGGCTCGATACCGTCGAGGCAGGCAACCTCTACGTGAACCGCGGCATCACCGGGGCGATCGTGCAGCGCCAGCCGTTCGGCGGGTGGAAGCGCTCGTCCGTCGGCGCCGGCACGAAAGCCGGCGGCCCGAACTATCTCATCGGACTCGGGTCCTGGGAGCCCGATTCGGGAACGTCGAGCGCCAGCCTCCACCTTCGGGGGCTCGACCGCAGGGTCTCGCAGCTGATCGAATCCGGCCAGTCGGCCATGGACTACAACGCTTTCGACCTGGTCCGCCGGTCGGCCCTCAGCGACGCGATCGCAGCGGGCACCGAATATCTTCAGACCAAAGACGTGTCGGCGCTCGGTGTTGAACGCAACCTCTTCCGCTACCGGCCCGTGCCCGTCACGATCCGCCTCTCCGAGGGCGAAGACCTCGCACCGCTGCTCAGGATCATGGCCGCAGCGACCGTCGCGCGCTCGACCTTCACGGTCAGCACGGCCGTCGCGCTGCCGCGCCCGTTGCAGAATGTGATCCGCGAGCGCGACATCCACGTGGTGGTCGAGAGCGACGAGCGGTGGCTCGCCCGAGTGAGTGCAGGTCAGGTCACCGCTCACCGCATCCGCCTCATCGGAGGAGACGCAACAGCACTCGCCGCGGCTCTCAAGGGCACGCCCGACACGGCGATCTATTCGCACCCGGTCACGCCGTCCGGGCGGGTGGAGCTTCTCCCGTTTCTCCACGAACAGGCGATCTCGATCACAGCGCATCGGTTCGGCAACCCGTCGCACCTGTCCGAAGGGGTCATCTGAGCCAACGGCGGCGCTAGCCTGAACGGGTGACCATTCCCGAAATCGAACTCAACAACGGAACCACCATCCCGCAGGTCGGTCTAGGCACCTGGCCGCTCGACGACGTCGAGGTCGCGCGGGCCATCGTCGAAGCCACCGCTCTCGGCTACCGGCACATCGACACGGCAGCCAAATACGGCAACGAGGCGGGCGTCGGCGACGGGGTACGTGCGAGCGGAATCCCCCGCGAAGAACTCTTCGTCACCACCAAACTCGACGGAACCTACCAGGGAGACGACCGTGCCATCGAAGGCCTCGACGGCTCTCTCGCGCGGCTCGGCCTCGACTACGTCGACCTCCTGCTCATCCACTGGCCACTGCCCGGTCGAGACCAGTACGTCTCCACGTGGAAGACCTACGAGAAACTGCTCGCCGCCGGAAAGGCGCGCGCCATCGGCGTGTCCAACTTCAAGCCGGCACACCTCGACCGGCTGCTCGCCGAGACAGACGTCGTGCCCGCCGTCAACCAGATCCAGCTCAACCCCACAGTGACCCGGCCCGCTCAGCGCGCCTACGACGCGGATCACGGCATCGTCACGGAATCGTGGAGCCCACTCGGGCCCGGGACCGGCCTTCTCGGCACCCCCGAGCTGGCGCTCATCGCCGAGAAACACGAGAAGACCCCCGGCCAGATCGTGCTGCGCTGGCACATCGAACTCGGTCTCGTCGTCATCCCCAAGTCGCGCACGCCCTCCCGCATGGCCGAGAACATCGACATCTTCGACTTCGCACTCGACGCCGACGACCTGACCGCGATCGCCACCCTGTCGCACGGCCCCGACGCCGGAGTCGACTCCGACCACGGAGGGCACTAGCTGGCCAGCCGCAGACGCCCGCCGCACTACTTGTGTCTCAGCGCACTAGTACAACGACGTGCGGCGGGACGCAACAAGTGCGAGAGGCGCGCCACGTGCGACAGACGCCCCAGCGACGGCCGCCCGCGAGTGCGACCGTCCACGCGATCCACTCGAGATGTGCCCGCCGCACTACTTCTGTCTCGGCGCACTAGGTGTACGTAGTGCGCTGAGACACAGCTAGTGCGGCGAGGCCTGCGGCCGGACACAGCAGGCGAGGCCGCCCCCTACTCAGGCGCTGCGGCGAAGCCGCCCGCCTTACTCCTGCGCTCCGCGCAACGCTGCCGCCACCAGATCGAGCGCCAGCGCAGGGTCTGCGCCGAGCTCCCGCACCAGCTCCGCGAAAGCCGCTGCCGCCAGCTGCACCTGCCGCGTACTCGCGTCCCCGGACGCCGCGACATACGACCCGTTGCGGCCGCGCGTCTCGATGATCTCGGCGTGCTCGAGCTCCCGGTACGCCCGGGCGACCGTGTTGGCGGCAAGCCCGAGCTCATCCGCCAGGTGCCGCACCGTGGGCAGCTTCGCGCCGGCAGGCAGGTGCCCCGACCGCACCCCCTCTATGACCTGGTGTTTCACCTGCTCGAACGGCGGAACATCCGACTCCTCATCGATCCGGAACGTCATGCACGGACTCCCTCGTTCGTGTCGGCCGGCAGCGTCACCGTCGCCAGCAATCCTCCCTCGGCGACGTTGGCGAGCACAATGCTGCCGCCGGCGGAAGCCGCGAGCGCGGCCACGATCGCAAGCCCGAGTCCGCCCCCGGCGAGCGCCGACCGCGGACCCTCGGCCCGCGTGAACCGCGACAGCGCGACCGGGATGAACTCCTCCGGCATCCCCGGACCCGAGTCGCGAACCGTCAGGGTCACCCGTCCGTGCACCGCGATGAGTTCGACGCCGATGACGCCTGAGCCCTCCAGCGCGGTGATCGCGTTGCTGAGGAGGTTGTCGACGATGCGTCCGAATTCGGTGCGCGACAACGCGACCGTCACCCCGCCGCCACTGCGGTCACGCGGCCGGTAGTCGAAGTCGATGGACAGCTCCGTCTCGTCGCTGCTGATCGCACGCGCCCGGTCGATCGCCTCCGCCAGTTCCGAGGTGAGCTCGCGCCAGTCGGAGCGTCCGTGTGACGCGCCGGCGTCGATCCGCGACAGTTCGAGCAGGTTGGCGGCGAGCTGGCTGAGCCGCACTGCGGTCGAGTGGGAGTCGCGGATGTCCGCGAGGAGAGCATCCGCGTCTCCCGCGTCGAGCTCTGCGAGCTCGAGTTGACCGCGCAGCACCGCGAGGGGGGTGCGCAGCTCGTGGCTCGCATCCGACACCATCTGTTTCTCACGGTCGGCGGATGCGCGCAAGCGGCCGAGCAGGTCGTTGAGCGTGGTGGCGAGCGCTGCGAGTTCGTCATTGGCCGGTCCGACAGGGAGGAGGCCGGTCGATGAGACGTCAGCGATCGATTCCGCATCTTCGCGCATCCGGCTGACCGGCCGCAGCGCCGCGCGCGCGAGCAGCCACGACGCCGCGCCGAACACAATGACCGCGATCGCCGTCCCCACCAGAAGTGCGACGGTGAGACGATCGAGGATGAGGTCCGTCGTCTCCGTATTGCGGGAGGCGATCACCTGGTAGGTCCCCGCCGCCGTCGCCACGTCGCGTTTGAGCACGACGTACTGCTGGCCCCCCGCGCTGACGGTCGCGGCTTCGGTCCCGAACGTCTCCAGGCGCTGGATGCGCGCCTCCAGTTTGCGCGGCAGTGTCGACTGGACCACCTGGCCGTCGGGCGCGACGACCGCGATCTCCTGGCCGCCGACCGGCTCGTCGAGTTTGCCGGTGGGGTTGTTCTCGAGCTCGGTCACGTAGGGCGCGATGTCGTTCATCAGGAGCGTGACCGTCGCGTTGTGCAGGATGGTCGCCACTCCGATGCGCACCACGGTCACAGCCACCAGCCCGACGAGCGTCGCGATGATGAGGCTCCCGATGGTGATTCGGGCGGTGATCGACAGGCGGCGCAGCCCGTTCACGGCCGGGAGGTCTCGGAACTCACAGCGTGCTTGGCGTCGAGACGGTAGCCGCGGCCCCGTTCGGTGATGATCGAGAGACCGGCCCCGGCGAGGTCGAGTTTCTTGCGCAGGTAGGACACGTACTGGTCGATGACGTTCTGCCCGATGTTCTCGGTGCCGCCCCACACGGTTTCGAGGATCTCGGTGCGCGACAGCAGCTTGTCGGGGTTGGTCGCGAACAGGCGCAGCAGGGTGAACTCGCGGCGGCTGAGCGGCATCTCGTGTCCGGACACGAGCGCACGGTGTTCGTGCGAGTCGATGGTGAGGCGTCCGACGGTGATGTGGGGACGGGAACCGGTCGGCTCGCGCCGGAGGAGAGCCCGGATGCGCGCAGCCAGCTCCGCGAACGCGAACGGCTTGGTCAGGTAGTCGTCGGCACCGGAGTCGAGCCCGTGCACGCGGTCCTCGATCGCATCACGAGCGGTGAGCAGCAGGATCGGGACCGGGTTCTCGGCTTCGCGGATGTGACGGCACAACTCGAATCCGCTCATCCCCGGCAGCATCACATCGATCGCGGCCGCGGCGAACGTCGATTTGCCGATGGCGATGAGTGCGTCGATGCCGTTGGTGACGAGCGTGACGTCATAGCCTTCGGCGGCCAGCCCGCGCTCGACGAGCTTGCCCATCTCCGGATCGTCTTCCACCACGAGGAGCTTCATGGGTTCATGCTCCCACGGGTTGCCTGCCATGGTCTGTACCCTCGAACCATGACGTGGCCCTCCGACCTTTTTCCCAGCCTTCTGGGGGTCGGTGTGCTCATCGCGCTCGCGACGGTCATCCTCTTCTTCTATCGGGCACCGCATCCGTTCTCTCCGGCGCTCGCTGTGCTGCGCGGGGCCGTCCAGCTCGCGATCATCAGCGTGCTGCTCACCGGTGTGATCAGGGATCCGGTCTGGGTCGCCGTCGCTCTCCTGGTCATGTTCTCTGTCGCCGTGTTCACCGTGTCTCGGAGGGTGGGGCCGACGTTCGAACACGTCGGGATGGTGACCGCGTCGATGGCCGCCGGAATCGTGGTCACGCTGGCGATCGTCTTCTCGACCGGGGCCATCCAGCTGTCGTCGCGGTACGCGCTGGCGATCGGCGGCATCGTCATCGGCAACTCGATGACCATAGCGACGCTCGCCGGGCGACGGTTCAGCGAGAGCGTGAACGAGCATTGGGATGAGGTCGAAGGCTGGCTCGCGCTCGGTGCGACACCGAGGCAGTCGACGCACGAGCTGACGCGGGGCGCGGTCTATTCGGCGCTCATCCCTTCGACGGATCAGACGAAGACGACCGGGCTGGTCACGCTGCCCGGCGCGTTCGTCGGCGCGATCTTCGGTGGGGTGTCGCCGCTCGAGGCCGGCCGGTTCCAGATCGTCGTGCTCGCCTCGCTGATCTCGGCCGGCACGATCACGGCAGTGCTCCTGATCTCGTGGCTCGCCCCGGTGAAGGTCCGGCCGGCCGCCCTGAAGTAGGGGCGGCGGATTCTTGGCGGCTTCTTAGGACCCCGCTCGATAGGTTCGGCGTGTGAGCACACTCTCGTACCCCGAAGCCATCGTCATGGGCGCAATCCAGGGCATCACCGAGCTGTTCCCGATCTCGAGTCTCGGGCACTCGGTGATCATCCCGGCACTCATCGGCGGAACCTGGGCCAAAGACCTCAACGTGTCCGCCCCCGAGTCCCCGTACCTTGCGTTCATTGTCGGCCTGCACGTGGCGACCGCACTCGCGCTCTTCGTCTTCTTCTGGCGCGACTGGATGCGCATCATCGGCGGCTTCTTCACCTCGATCAGGTACCGTCGCGTGCAGACAGGGCCTGAGCGGCTCGCCTGGCTGATCATCCTTGCGACCATCCCTGTCGGGATCGCGGGGCTCCTGCTCGAACACCTGTTCCGCACGACGCTCGGGCAGCCGGAGCCGGCCGCGATCTTCCTGGCGATCAACGGGCTCATCCTGTTCTTCGGCGAATGGTTGCGGCGCCGCCAGGTGAGGCGCGAAGGCATCGTGGTCGCGGCGGCGGAGAGCGCGGAAGCCAACGCGGACTTCGACGCGTCGGACACGGTGGCGGATGCGCGCGTGTCACGGATGAGCTTCGGCCGCGGCATCGGCATCGGTTCGTCGCAGATCCTCGCGCTCGCCGCCGGCATCAGCCGCTCGGGTGTCGCGATGGTGAGCGGCATGGCCTCCGGACTCAGCCACCGCGAGGCCGCGCGGTTCTCGTTCCTGCTTGCGACACCGGTCATCCTCGCCGCGGGTGTGCTGAAGCTCCCCGACCTGTTCGGCCCGCTCGGCGCCGGCATCACCGGCCAGGTGCTCGCGGGCAGTGCGGCGAGCTTCGTCGCGGCGTTGCTGTCGGTCGGCTTCCTGGACCGCTACTTCCGCACGCGCACGCTGACGCCGTTCGCGATCTACTGCCTGATCGCCGGCATCGGCTCGTTCCTCATCCTGACGCTGCGCTGACGCTGCGCATCCCCGCGCATCCCCCCTCGCACATCCGCGAGCACAGGAAAAGTCCGCGAAATGCTCGGTCTGAAGCCGCTTTTTCCTGTGCTCGCGGATGCGCGGAGCGCGAAGGGATGCGCGTCAGCGCTCGACTACGGTGCGCAGACCCTCGAGGACCTGGGTCCAGTTGGCGGTCGAGTGGGCGGCCTCGGCCTCGTCCGCGTTGCCGTCCTGGATGACCGTCACGGTCACGCCACCGCCGGCCGCGTCGTCGATCCGATAGGTCACGTTCTGGTAGTTCTCGGGCACATCCGGCTTGCCGCGCAACGCGCTGAAGAAGGTCGACACGATCCGGTTCGGCTCGTCGACCTCGAGGATCGTGCCTTTGTCCTCATACGGCTTGCCCTGCCATTCGCCGCGGTAGGTGATCCGGCTGCCGACCTTCCAGTCCGTCTCGACCTGGGTGCCGAACAGGTACTGGCTGATGAGCTCGGGGTCCGTGAGGGCCCGCCAGACCGCCGCGCGATCGGCGTCGACGTGCACGCTCGCTTCTGCTGTGACCGACATGGTCGCTCCTTTCGTCCATCCCCATAGTCCCCCTGTTCAGGGTCGGGCGATTGAAGAAAGGCGTCAGTCGGCCGGAAAGGCCCTCAGTCGTGCGACCGGTGGATCAGCCTCGAGAGCACGATCGCGCTGCGCGTGTGGTCGACGTTGGGCGCCAGCCGCACCTTCTCGAGGGCTGCTTCGAGGCTCGGGATGTCCCGGGAGCGGATGTGGACGATCGCGTCGGCGCTGCCGGTCACGGTTCCCGCATCCACCACTTCCGGCACTGCCGAGAGGATGCGCAGCAGCTCGTCTGGCGCGACCGTGCCGCGACAGAACAGCTCGACGTACGCTTCTGTGCTCATCCCGTCGATCGTCGGATCGACCTGGATCGTGAACCCGCGGATCACCCCGTCGGCGACGAGCCGGTCGACGCGACGCTTGACGGCCGAGGCCGAGAGCCCCACGACCGATCCGATGTCACCGTACCCGGCGCGCGCGTTCTGGCGGAGCAGGTCGAGGATGCTGCGATCAAGGTTGTCCACGGGCAAATCCTATGGTCGATCGTTGCGCGAGTACCGCCATTTGCGCCGAATTGTTGCGTGGGGCTTGACCGGTCCAACGACTTCGCGTCGATCGTGCACACCGTTACCCGACCACGCAATGAATCGCACGTCGGCCGCGCCGAATCGGCGATTTCGTGCGTGAATCCGCAGAAATCCGCCCGGTCCATCGTGTGACACTAGACCCATGTCGATCACATCCGAGGACGAGCAGGCCAGCACCGCGACGGCCGCCACGGCGCTGCCGGTGCGCACTCCGGTCAGCCGTTCCGTCCTCATGTGCCGGCCGGAGTTCTTCACCGTCGTCTACCGCATCAACCCGTGGATGGACCCGCACCTGCCGACCGACACCGGCCTGGCGGTCCGGCAGTGGGAGCAGCTCTACCGCACCTACCTCGACCTCGGCTTCGATGTGCAGCTGATCGACCCGATCGACGGCCTCCCCGACATGGTCTACGCGGCGAACGGCGGCTTCGTGATCGACAATGTCGCCTACGGCGCCAGCTTCACCTACCCCGAGCGCCAGCCCGAGGGTCCCGCCTACATGGGGTGGTTCCGCGACCACGGGTTCGACGTCGCCGAGCCCGAGAGCATCAATGAAGGCGAAGGCGACTTCCTGCTCGTCGGCGACACGATCCTCGCCGGCACAGGGTTCCGCAGCGGCACAGCCAGCCACGAGGAGCTCGGTCGCATCTACGGACGCGAGGTCACCACCCTCAACCTCGTGAACCCGAGCTTCTACCACCTGGACACCGCGGTCGCGGTGCTCGACGGAACTCCCGGCCAGGAGCACATCGCCTACCTGCCGAGTGCGTTCGACGAACCGAGTGTGAAGGCCCTGAATGATCGCTACCCGAACGCGATCATCGTCACCGAAGACGACGCGTCGGTGCTGGGTCTCAACTCGTTCTCGGACGGCTACAACGTCGTGATCGCGTCGCGTGCCGCCGACTTCGACCGGCAGCTTCGCGCTCACGGCTACAACCCGATCGGCGTCGACCTCTCCGAGCTCCTGCTCGGTGGAGGCGGCGTCAAGTGCTGCACCCTGGAGCTGCGGCGTTGAGCGCGCACGAACCGTACGCGTCGAGCGGAGAGGAATCCCGTCCATGACTTCGAACCAGACCCAGGAGCACGAGCACATCGAGCCGCCCGCGCCGACCGCGCACCAGGCCGAGGCGATCGCGCGCGAGGAGGCGCACACCGCGCACAACTACCATCCGCTGCCGGTCGTGATCGCATCCGGTGAGGGCGCGTGGGTGACCGACCTCGACGGCCGGCGCTACCTCGACTGCCTCGCGGCGTACTCCGCGGTGAACTTCGGTCATTCGAATCCGGAGCTGCTGGATGCGGCCCGCGCGCAGCTCGACCGCCTCACCCTCACGAGCCGCGCCTTCCACAACGACCAGCTCGGCCCCTTCGTCGAGGCCCTCGCCGCGCTCGCCGGCAAGGACATGGTGCTTCCGATGAACACCGGCGCCGAGGCCGTCGAGTCGGGCATCAAAGTCGCACGCGCCTGGGGGTACCGCGTGAAGGGCGTGCCGGACGGGCGTGCGAACATCATCGTCGCCGCCGGCAACTTCCACGGCCGCACCACCACCATCGTGAGCTTCTCGGACGACCCGGACGCTCGCAACGATTTCGGCCCGTTCACGCCGGGTTTCCGCACCGTGCCCTACGGGGACGCCGCGGCGCTCGCCGACGCGATCGACGACGACACCGTGGCCGTGCTGATCGAACCCATCCAGGGCGAGGCCGGCATCCTCGTGCCGCCGGCCGACTACCTTCCGGCCGTCCGGGCGATCTGCACAGAACGGAACGTGCTGTTCATCGCCGATGAGATCCAGTCGGGCCTCGGCCGCACCGGCGCGACCTTCGCCTGCGACCTGGTCGGGGTCGTACCCGACCTGTACCTGCTCGGCAAGGCGCTCGGTGGCGGCATCGTCCCCGTCTCGGCGGTCGTCGGTGACGCGGACATCCTCGGCGTCCTCAGACCGGGGGAGCACGGCTCGACCTTCGGCGGCAACCCGCTGGCCGCGGCCGTGGGCCGCACGGTGGTCGGGATGCTCGCCACCGGCGAACCGCAGGAGCGCGCCCGCCTGCTCGGGATGCGCCTCCACGCCGGCCTCGAACGTCTGCTCGGGCGCGGCGTCGTCGCCGTCCGCGGCGCAGGACTCTGGGCGGGAATCGACATCGACCCCGCGCTCGGTACCGGGCGCGACGTCTGCGAGCTGCTCATGGAGCGGGGCCTGCTCGCGAAGGACACGCACGGTTCAACCATCCGTCTGGCCCCGCCGATCGTCGTGGACCCGGCCGATCTCGACTGGGCCGTCGACCAGCTGGAAGCCGTTCTGCTCGAGCTCTCGCTGCGCTGACGGGCCGGTGAACCCGAAGCGAAGGCTTCGAGTACTCTCAGTGAAACCCGGGAATCTCCGGGGTCTTCCCATGGGCAACCGCCTCTAATGGAGGAGGGGATCGACCGATTCCTTCATCCGGCTACACCGGCGGGAGGGCGTGCAGACCGTGCTCGAGACTGTCCCCACGCCGGTCGTCTCGTCGCCGCGTCCGGCAGAACGTCTTCGCCGCGATCCGCGGACCATCCGCACGGCCGCCATCCTCGCCGGCCTCGCGTTCGCTCTGTCGACGCTCGGATCGTGGATCCCGTCGTTCTGGGGTGACGAGGCCGCGAGCATCATGTCGGCCGAGCGGCCGCTGCCGTCGCTGTTCGTCGAGCTCGGAAACGTGGATGCGGTCCACGGCACCTACTACCTTTTCCTCCATTTCTGGATCGGCGTGTTCGGGGCGTCGCCGCTGTCGGTGCGGATGCCGAGCGCACTCGCGGTCGGCGCCGCCGTCTTCGGGGTGGTGCTGCTGGCGGAACGGCTGGCGAGCTACCGCGTCGCCGTGCTGGCCGGCTGCGTGTGCGTGCTGCTGCCACGCGTGACCTACATGGGCGAAGAGGCACGCAGCTATGCGCTGAGCGCAGCCTGCGCGGTGTGGCTGACGGTGCTCCTCGTGCGAGCCCTGGGCCGACACGAGAGCCGGGTGATGCGATGGTGGCCGTACGCTCTGCTGCTCGCCGCATCCGCCTACGTCTTCCTGTTCACGATGCTCATCGTCGTCGCCCACCTGGCGATCATTCTCACCGTCACGCGATCCTGGCGCGTTGTGCGCGCGTGGGGAGCGGCAGTGCTGGCCGCGGTGATCGCAGCGAGCCCGCTGATCTACTGGGCGCTCCGCGAGCGCAAGCAGATCTCCTACCTGCAGAGCGCCGATGCGGTGAACACCCAGACCCTCGGAGTCGACCAGTGGTTCGGGAACATCGCGGTCGCCATCCTCGCCTGGGGTCTCATCGCCGTCGGCGCGGTCGTAGGCGTGCGCGCCCTGCTGCGGGCGCGAGGCCGCAGGCGCGGGCAGATCGCGGATGCCATCCTCACGCCGCGCGGGCGGGCGACGGCCTTCCGGGCGGCCGGCATCCTCACGCCCCGCGAGGCCGGGATGCCGAGCCTGTTCGTCGTCGCTGCGGCGTGGGCGTTCATCCCGATGCTGCTCCTTCTGGCCGGTGATCTCGCGAGCGCGATGTACACGGTCCGGTACCTGTCGTTCGCGGCTCCCGCCGTCGCACTCCTCATCGGGCTCGTGCTCGCGCTGCCCGCCCGCCGCTGGATCTCGGTGGTCGGTCTCGTCACCGTGCTCGCCGCATCCGTGCCGACCTACCTCTACCAGCGCACACCCTTCGCCAAGAACGAGAGCGACTGGGCCCAGATCGCCGACACGATCAAGACCCACGCGACAAAGGGGGATGCGGTGGTCTTCGACCAGACCTTCAAGCCGTCGCGCCGACCGCGGCTCGCGCTTCACACCTACCCGGCGGCGTTCGCCGGGCTGGGCGACCCGACCCTGGCCGTGCCGTTCCAGGACAACACCTGGTGGTGGGATCAGGTGCATCAGGTCGGCACAGTCGCCGGAAAGTTCCGGGACATCGACCGGGTCTGGGCCGTCGAATACCGGCTACCGGGCGCGCCGGCGGACACATGGGGGATGCCGCAGCTGCGGGCCCTCGGCTACACCGTGACCGCCGAATACCGCGGCCACCGCTCGATCGTCTACGAGCTCAGCCGCTGACAGCCGACCCCCGCTCTGCCGAGCACAGGAAAAAGCGTCCTCAAGCCGCGGTTCAGGGCGCTTTTTCCTGTGCTCGGGAGGTGGCGGGTGGCGGGTGCGCGGCCTGAGTGGCACCATGGGGTGGCATGAGCGACGTCGTGGACGAAAAAGACCAGGCATCCGCATCCGGGGGGGACCAGAAGACCTTTTTCGGCCAGCCGCGGTCCCTCGCGACCGTCTTCGGCGTGGAGATGTGGGAACGGTTCTCGTTCTACGGGATGCAGGGCATCCTGCTCATCTACCTCTACTACTCGGTGCAGGACCAGGGGCTCGGGATCCCGCAGGCGACGGCCGCAGGGGTGGTCGGCGCCTACGGCGGGGCGGTGTACCTGTCGACGATCCTGGGCGCGTGGCTGGCCGACCGGGTGTTCGGCTCGGAGCGGGTGCTGTTCTGGAGTGCGGTCGTCATCATGGCCGGGCACATCTCGCTCGCACTCCTGCCCGGCGCCCCCGGCGTGATCGTTGGGCTCCTGCTCGTCGCGTTCGGCAGCGGCGGGCTCAAAGCGAACGCCACGAGCGTGGTCGGCACGCTCTACACGGAGAAGGATCCGCGACGCGACGCCGGTTTCTCGATCTTCTACCTCGGCATCAACCTCGGCGCCTTCTTCGGCCCGCTCCTCACCGGCCTCCTGCAGACCACGCTCGGCTTCCACTGGGGGTTCGCGCTCGCCGCAGTCGGAATGGCCATCGGGCTCACCCAGTACGCGTTCGGACGCAAACGCCTGCCCGCCTCGTCGCACGAGGTCACGCATCCGCTGCCCGCCTCCCGGCGTCCGCTGGTCATCGGCATCGCCGTGGCCGCAGTCGTGATCGTCGTGCTGCTCGTCCTGTTCGGCGTGATCACCGCCGACCGCCTGGCCCTGATCGTCATCGGGCTGACCGTCGTCGCCGCCGTCACCTACTTCATCGTGATCCTCTCCAGCAAGCAGCTGAGCTCGGACGAACGCTCGCGCGTGGTCGCGTTCATCCCGCTCTTCATCACCAGCGCAGCCTTCTGGTCGCTGTACCAGCAGCAGTTCACGGTCGTCACGATCTACTCGGACAAGCGGCTCGACCGGGACATCTTCGGCTGGGAGTTCCCGGTTTCGTGGGTGCAGTCGATCAACCCGATCTTCATCATCATCCTGTCCGGGGTGTTCGCCGCGATCTGGACCAAATGGGGTGACCGGCAGCCGTCGACGCCGGTCAAATTCGCGGCCGGAACGATCGTGATGGGGCTGGCCTTCTTCCTGTTCCTGTTCTGGGCGGGCGGCGGGCCCAACAGCACGCCGCTGCTCGCGATGGTGGGCATCCTGCTCGTGTTCACGGTCGCCGAACTGCTCATCTCACCGGTGGGGCTGTCGGTGTCGACCAAACTTGCGCCGCACGCGTTCCACACGCAGATGGTGGCGTTGTTCTTCCTGTCGGTCGCGCTCGGCACGGCGATTTCGGGCCAGCTCGCGAAACTGTACAACCCGGCGACGGAAGGACTGTACTTCGGGCTGATCGGCGCGATCGCCATCGTCATCGGGGTGCTGCTCGCGATCATGTCGCCGTGGGTGCTGCGGCTCATGCGCGGCGTCCGCTGAGCCGCGCGCTCGCGTCGCGCGCGTCCGCCGAACACAGGAAAAGTCTTCGAAAGATCGTGGCATAGCCCGCTTTTCCCTGTGCTCGTCGGCGGATGTGGGAGCATGGGCGGGTGATTCAGGCGACAGCACTCGAGACCGAAGCGTTCATCCTGTCGGAAGGGCCGCTGTGGGATGCGGCGACCGGCCGCGTCGTCTGGGTGGACCTGGAGGCGGGTCGCATCCTCAGCGCTCCGTGGGTGGATGGGCGACTCGGCGAGGTCGCCTCCGTCTCGGTCGGCGAGCAGGTCGGATGCGCGTTCCCGATCGGCGGCGGACGGTACCTCGCGGCCCTCACCCGCGAGCTCGCGATCGTGGAAGCGGACGGGACGGTCCGGCGCGGATCTGCGCTCACCCCGGAGGGGACACGCTTCAACGACGGCAAGATCGACCCGGCCGGGCGCCTTGTCGTCGGCACCCTTGCGCTCAACGAAGAGGGCTGGGATCACCTGCTGCTGCGGCTCGAACACGACGGCACAGTCACGACACTGGATGACGACCTCGGCCTCTCGAACGGCCTCGGCTGGTCGCCCGACGGCACCACTTTCTACTCGATCGACACTCCGCGTCGCACGGTGTTCCGCCGCGACTACGATGTCGCGACCGGCGCCGTCGGGCAGCGCGAAGTGTTCATCGAGCTCGTGGACGCATACCCCGACGGCATGACCGTCGACGCCGACGGCAACGTGTGGATCGCGATCTGGGGCGGCCACGAAATGAGCTGCTATGACGCATCCGGTGCTCGCATCGACGGGGCGACTGTGTCGGTGGATGCGCCCCACGTCTCGAGTGCGGCCTTCGTCGGTCCGGACCTCGACCACCTCGTGATCACGAGCGCGAGCCGCGACCTGTCGCCGGACGAACGCGTGCGCTGGCCGCACGCCGGCTGCCTCTTCGTCGCGCAGCCCGATGCGCGCGGTCGCGCATCCACCCCTTGGCGCGAGGTCCCCCTCCCGTAGCGCGCCCGTCGCGCCCGAACGCGCGCATCCCGCGCACTCGAACGCGCCCGACACTGTGGGACACGTCACGACCAGCCGATCCACGAGTTGGCACTTGTTGTCGCCCGGGTCGGGTGGGAGACGACATCTACTGCCGTATCGACGCACCCGCGAGAGCGCCGGGGCGCGACGCGGGCGCAAGGCGGCGCAGCGCGAGCCCATCGGGGAGAATGGACGCGTGGCTGAACTTCTCGCACTGTGCAGGGTCGACCGTCTCCTACCGGATACCGGAACGGTCGGCGTGACCGCGATCGACAAGCGTCCCGTCGACACGCCGCTTCGGGTGCGCCCGCTCGGGGTCTATGGCGACGTTCAGGCCGACCGCAAACATCACGGCGGCGCGACGAAGGCCCTGTATGCGTACGCGGAAGAGGATGCGCGGGTGTGGTCGGATGCGCTGGGTCGCGACATCCCGCCCGGCCTCTTCGGCGAGAACCTCCGCACCTCCGGGCTCGACGTGTCGGGCGCCGAGATCGGTGAGCGCTGGCGGCTCGGCGACGCGCTCGTCGTCGAGGTCACCTGCCCGCGGACGCCATGCGCGGTATTCCAGCGGCGGATGGGCGAACCCCAGTGGGTGCGCCGGTTCACCGAGGCGGGTATGCCGGGTGCGTACCTTCGGGTGGTCCACAGCGGGACGATCGCCGCAGGCGATTCCATCGAGGTCGTGTCGCAGCCCGGGCACGGGGTGACGGTCGCGTCATGGTTCACGGCGGCGGATGCGCACCAGGCGGCTGCACTCCACGAAGCGGAGCGAGCCGGAGCGGTCGCGCTCGCTCCCGAGATGCATGAATCGATGTCGAAGCTGAGCCGATGAATCGAGCGCCATTGAGTTGTAGAATCGCACAATGGAGCTTCGTCAGCTGGAACATTTCGTCACCGTCGCAGAGGAGCGGCACTTCACCCGTGCCGCCGAACTCCTCCAGATCTCGCAGTCGGGACTGTCCGCGTCCATCCGCTCGCTCGAGCAGGAGCTCGGGACATCCTTGTTCATCCGCAGCACTCGCCGGGTCGAACTGACGACAGCCGGGCAGGCGCTCCTCGCCGACTCGGTCCGCACCCTCGCGAGCGCTGCCGCGGCGCGCAATGCGGTCGCCGCCGTGCGCGGACTCGTGCGCGGTCGCCTCACCATCGGCGCCGAGCCGTGCCTCGGATCGGTCGATATCCCCGCTGAACTGGCCTCCTTCCGCACAGCCAACCCGGGCGTGGAGGTACGACTGCGCTACGCGGGCTCCGTCGACCTCGTCGAGTCGGTCGCCGGGGGCCGGGTGGATGTCGCCCTCGTCGTCGACACCGGCCACACTCCGCCCGGGGTGCAGCTGCGCCCCCTCAGCACCCAGACGATGCTGGTGCTCTGCCATCCGGATCACCGCTTCGCGGCGCTGGATGCGGTGGACCTCGACGAGCTGCGCACCGAGTCGCTTGTCGGTTTCCAGTACGGATGGGGTGCCCAGGTGCTCGCCCGCCGTGCGTTCGCCACCGCCGGGTTCGACTATCGCGCGGCCCTCGAGGTCAACGACGTGCATCCGCTGCTCGACCTCGTCGGCTACAACCTGGGGGTCGCGATCGTGCCCGCGAGTTTCGCGAAGAAGAGGCCGGAGACGTTGCGTGCGGTCCCGTTGCGCGGCGATGTGCCGGCGTGGACGGTCGCGGTCGCCGTCGCGGAAGAGCCGAGCCCCGCTGCGAAGGCGTTCCTCGAGCAGCTCGACCCCGCCTGAACGCCGCTCGCGGCCGCCTGGGCCTCATCGCACTAGCTGTGCCCCGCCGCACTAGGTGTACGTAGTGCGGCGAGACGCAAATAGTGCGGCGACACAGAGTCAGCGCCGCGACACCAGGGAGGCCACGCTCACGCGTCGAGCGCGGCGAACTCCTCGGCGGTGAGCTCCAGGTCGAGGGCCGTGACCGAGTCGCGGATGCTCTCCGGGCGCGACGCCCCCGGGATCGGAATCACCTGCGGCGACTTCGCCAGCTCCCAGGCCAGCGCGACGACCTGCGGGCTGACGCCCCGCGCATCCGCCACCTGGTTGAACGCCGCGAAACGTTCGCCCAGCTGACCCGCCGACCGGATTCCACCGAGCGGGCTCCACGGGAGGAAGGCGATGCCCAGCCGGTCGCACAGCTCGAGTTCCGGCTCACTCGACCGGAAGGCCGGCGAGAACTGGTTCTGCACTGAGACGAGGCGTCCGCCGAGGATGTCCTGCGCCTCGTGGATCTGCTCCGGGTCGGCGTTCGAGATCCCGGCCATGCGGATGAGGCCCTCATCGAGCAGGTCCCGGATGGCGCCGACCGACTCGGCGTAGGGGACCGTCGGGTCGGGCCGGTGGAACTGGTACAGCCCGATCGCGTCCCCGCCGAGGCGGGCAAGTGAAGCTTTCGCGGCCTCCTTCAGGTATTCGGGCCGCCCATCCACGTACCAGCTGCCGTCGCCGGGGCGCAGGTGGCCGCCCTTCGTGGCGACGAGAACGCCGGAGGTGTCGCCGCCCCAGCTCGCGATCGCGCGCGCGAAGAGCTCTTCGTTGTGGCCGACCTCGTCGGCGTGCAGATGGTACGCGTCGGCCGTATCGAAGAAGGTGACTCCGGCGTCGAGCGCGGCGTGGATGGTCGCGACGGAGCGGGCATCGTCGGGGCGTCCCTCGATCGACATCGGCATTCCGCCGAGACCGATCGCGCTCACCGCCACGTCACCGATCGTGCGGGTCTTCAGCTGGGTTCCGGTGTTCGTCATTGTGTTCTCCAAGTGTGGTTCGGTCGGTCTACCAGGCGTAGTGTTCGGGCGCGGTCCGGCGTCCGGGGAAGATCTCGTCGAGCCGGTCCAGGGCCGCCTGGTCGAGCTTCAGGTCGACGGCCCGGATGGCGCCATCGAGCTGGTCGCGCGTGCGCGGCCCGATGATCGGCGCGGTCACCGCGGGCTGGTGCAGGAGCCACGCGAGGGCGAGGTCGCCGGGCTCGTGGCCAAGTTCATCCGCGAAATCCTCGTAGGCCTCCACCGCCTCGCGGTGGGTGGCCAGGGTATCGGATGCGCGTCCTTCGAGACGTCGCTTGCCTTCGCGTTCCTTGCGGACCACCCCGCCGAGCAGCCCGCCGTGGAGCGGGGACCACGCGATCACGCCGACGCCGTTCGCCTGGGCTGCCGGAAGCACCTCGAGCTCCACGTCGCGGGTCAGCAGGTTGTAGATCGACTGCTCGCTGACCAGCCCGGTGTAGTTGCG